>JAACZV010000048.1 GCA_009996515.1 Comamonadaceae bacterium | reverse complement strand
TTCGACCTCTTCAAGATCGGCATAGGCCCGAGCAGCTCGCACACGGTCGGGCCCATGCGCGCCGCGCGTCTGTTCGGCCTGCGCTTGCAGCACGATGGCCTGCTGGAGCGGGTCGCCCGCGTGCAGGTCATCCTGTACGGCTCGCTGGGCGCCACCGGCAAGGGCCACGGCAGCGACAAGGCCGTGCTGCTGGGCCTGGCCGGGCATGAGCCCGACACGGTGGACGTGGAAGCCATTCCCGCGCTGCTGGACGGCATCCGCAGCGGCGACCTGAACCTCATCGGCCAGCACAAGATCGCCTTCGACGAGTCCAAGGACCTGATCTTCAAGCGCCGCGAGTCCCTGCCCTTCCACGCCAACGGCATGCGCTGCCTGGCCTTCGATGCCGAAGGCGGCGAGCTTGCCAACCGCGTCTATTACTCGGTCGGCGGCGGCTTCATCGTCAGCGACGAGGTGGCGGCCGACGGCAGCAAGCAAAAAGTCATCGCGCCCGACGTGACCGTGCTGCCCTACCCCTTCAAGACCGGAGAGGAATTGCTGGAGCAGACCCAGCGCCACGGCCTGAGCATCGCCGAGCTGATGCGCCGCAATGAATGCCACTGGCGCAGCGAGGCCGAGATCGACGCCGGCCTGATGAAGATCTGGGCGGTCATGCAGGCCTGCGTGGCGCGCGGCTGCCGCACCGAGGGCATCCTGCCCGGCGGCTTCAAGGTCAAGCGGCGGGCGGCCCAGCTGCACCGCGACCTGACGGCCAACCCCGAGGCCGCGCTGCGCGACCCGCTGCAGGTGATGGACTGGGTCAACCTCTATGCGCTGGCCGTCAACGAGGAGAACGCCGCCGGCGGCCGCGTCGTCACGGCGCCCACCAACGGCGCGGCCGGCATCATCCCGGCGGTGCTGCACTACTACACGCGCTTCGTCCACGGCAGCACGGCCAAGGGCGTGACGGACTTCCTGCTGACCGCCGCCGCCATCGGCATCCTCTACAAGGAAAACGCGTCCATCTCCGGCGCCGAGGTGGGCTGCCAGGGCGAGGTGGGCGTGGCCTGCTCGATGGCGGCCGGCGCGCTGTGCGCCGTCATGGGCGGCACGCCGGAACAGGTCGAGAACGCGGCCGAGATCGGCATGGAGCACCACCTGGGCCTGACCTGCGACCCGGTCGGCGGCCTGGTGCAGATCCCCTGCATCGAGCGCAACGCGATCGCGTCGGTCAAGGCCATCAACGCGGCGCGCATGGCGCTGCGCGGCGACGGCACCCACTTCGTCAGCCTCGACAAGGTCATCAAGACCATGCGCGACACCGGCGCCGACATGATGACCAAGTACAAGGAAACGGCGCGCGGCGGGCTGGCGGTGAACATCGTCGAGTGCTGACGCGGCCATGTGCCTGGCCGCCTTCGCGCTGAACGCCCACCCGCGCTTCCCGCTGGTCATCGCGGCCAATCGCGACGAGTTCTTCGCCCGGCCCGCGGCGCCCATGGCCTGGTGGTCGGCCGGTGCGATCGAGCT
>JAACZV010000047.1 GCA_009996515.1 Comamonadaceae bacterium | reverse complement strand
GAGCCGGCCGCTCAGCGCCAGCGGGCCGGCGCGGTGGGCGACGACGCGGTCACGCTGGCCTTCGGGCAGCAGCACGGTGACGGTGGCGGCGGGCAGATCGTCGGCCTCGCCATCGGCGTGTTCGGCCATGGAGACCGGCCGCGGCGTCAGCAGGAAGCGCCCGGGCAGGGCCTGCTCGCGCTGCACCATGAAGCCCACCAGCCGCACCTCACGGCCGCTGACGGCCAGCAGCCGCGGCGTGGGCTGCAGGCCGCGCGGGCCGGCGGGCTGCACGAAGAAGTCGCCAAAGCCCAGCGCCAGCGGCTCGCTGGCATGGGCGGTGGCGGCGAGGCCGGCCAGGGCCAGCAGGACGGGCGGCAGTCTCATGCGGCGCGCAAGGGTCAAAACCGGCGATGCTGGCCGCGCGGCATGACAGGGGCGTGACGGCCGCGCTCAGGCCAGCAGGTCGGCCCAGATCCGCGCCAGCTTGCGCCAGCCAGCGGCGTTCGGATGGATCTCGTTCTTCCAGTCGCCGCTGCTGCCCGTGGCATCGGGCGAGGCCGGCGTCAGCACGCCGCTGGTGGGCACCAGCGCCACGCCCGTGCGCCCCGCCGGCCAGCCCGCGACCGTGGCCTGGATGTCGCGAAACAGCCCCGCCGTCAGCGCCGGCCACAGCGAGGGATCGATGTGGTTCTTCAGATAGGCCGTCCACAGCCAGGGGCCCACCAGGCCGGGAATGGCCGGCGCGTTGCGGGCCACCGGCGTGTCGTAGCCGTTCAGCAGCATGGGCGTGTCCGCGTTCTTGGCGCTGGCCCGCAGCGCCCGGTACATGGCGTCGAAATTGGGATTCAGGTAGTCGTCGACCAGGCTGGCCAGCGCGTCCTGGCGCACGCAGGCATAGCCGTCGGCCGGCAGCGGCTGGCCCTGCATGTCGCGCAGCAGGCCCTCGCCCGCCGCCTCGTCGCGGGCGGCGTCTATGAAGTCGTTGCCGCCGGCGCTGAACAGCACGGCGTCGTAGCGCAGCTGCTGCAGCCACCACAGGTAGTCGCCGCTCATGGTCTGGGAGATGCGCTGCAGCGTCTGCCCGGACGTGGAGATGTTGATGACCAGATGGGTCTTTCCGCGCCGGTTGAACTCCTGGACGAGGTAGTAGGGCAGCGAGCCCTGCACCGCCGCGCTGGCATCCATCCACGAATCGCCCTCGGCGAGAAACGTCTTCTCGAAGGGCCCGAACCGGTCGGCCTGCTCGGGCTGGACCAGGTAACGGCTGCCGGTGATGACCACGGACGTCATGAGCGCTCCCCCGGGCCTGTGCCCGCCATAGAAGACGGCCAGCCTCGGGCAAATCCGCCCGCAGCGCCAGCGGGTCGGCCCGCATGCTTCCCCCCAGCGGCGCAGACGCGCGGCCGGGGGCGGCGGCGCACAAGAAAAACCCTTCGGCCAGCGGGCGGTCCGAAGGGCTGAATCCACCCGAGACGGGAGGAGGAGACAAGCCCGCAGGTTAACGCGGCACAAACCCCTACGACGCTCAAGTTCGCGACCGAACACGGCTGCGCGCCGCCGCGGCGCGCGAGGCTTGGGCCCGCAGCCGGCCGGCCCTACAGTGCCGGCAGCCCAGCCACCGGAGATCCCGCCATCGACGCCGCCCCCCGCCCCGTCAGCTTCCGGGAAACCCTGCGCTTCTGGCTCAAGCTCGGCTT
>JAACZV010000046.1 GCA_009996515.1 Comamonadaceae bacterium | reverse complement strand
CGCGACGAGTTCTTCGCCCGGCCCGCGGCGCCCATGGCCTGGTGGTCGGCCGGTGCGATCGAGCTGCTGGCCGGCCGCGACCTGGAGGCCGGCGGCACCTGGCTGGGCCTGACGCGCACGGGCCGGCTGGCCCTGCTGACCAATGTGCGCGAGCCGGGCCGGCAGCTGGACGGAGCACCGTCGCGCGGCGAGCTGGTCGTCGACTGGCTGGCCGGCCGTGGCGATGCCCCGGACTTCGCCGCGCGACTGAAGCCGGGCTACAACGGCTTCAACCTCGTCACCGCCGATCTGGCCCGCGGCAACTGGCACTGGATCAGCAACCGCGCGCCGGCGCCGGTGGCCCTGGGACCGGGCCTGCACGGGCTGTCCAACGCCGCGCTGGACACGCCCTGGCCCAAGACGGTGGGCCTCAAGGCCGACCTGGCCCGGGCGCTAGACGGTGCGGCCGATGCGGAACAACTCGTCACGCAGCTGCTGGATGCTCTGGCCGATGCCACGCCCGCCCCCGATGCGGCCCTGCCCGACACCGGCATCGGCCTGGCCCGCGAGCGCCTGCTGTCGCCGCGCTTCGTGCGCCTGCCCGACCCCGAGCGGCCCGCCGAGATGCGCTACGGCACGCGCTGCTCGACCGTGCTGGTGCGCGGCGCGGACGGCCGCACCCTCATCGTCGAGCGCAGCGTGACGGCGCAGGGGCGCTGGCTGGCGCCCGTCCGGCATGCCCTGCCGGCCTGGCCCGGCCGCTGAGCCCCGCCCTCGCGGCCATGCCGCCCAGGCACTGACGGGCCGCCATACAGCCGCGACACAATGCGGCCGACGTGTCCGCCGCCCTCGCCCTCCCACGCCGCTCACCGCCCGATCCGCGCCTGCTGCAGCGCTGCCTGCTGCTGGCGGTGCTGCTGCATGTCTGGCTGGTGCTGGTCTTAGGCAACGCCACCGGCACGGCGGCGCCGGGCCAGGGCGTGTGGGGCAGCCTCACCGTGAAGCTGCTGGGCCGCAGCGGCGGCGCTGCCGATGCGCCCCCCGGCGACCCGGCGCCGGAACAGCGCGACAACGGCGCGCCCGGCAACGGCCCCCAGCCGCGCCAGGGCGGCCAGCTTCGCCCCACGATGCCGGCGGCCGCCGACTCCGGCGCCGCCGAGCTGGGCCGCTGGAACCCGCGCGAGGTGGCGCCGGAGTCGGCCCGGACCGGCCAGACCTCTGACGCGCCGCCCAGCGCGGCCACGCTGGACCTGCCGGAGGGCTTCAAGCCCATCACGCCTGAGAGCCTCGCGACGGCCGCGCCACCCCGCCCGCCCCTGCCGGCCGCCGAGCTGCCGGCCGCAGTGGGCCGGCTGGAGGCCGAGCCGGACGCCGCCCGCCCGGCCTTGCCGCCGCCGGCCAGCCTGCGTGTGCAGCCCCGACCGGCCGCGCTGCCCGCGTTGCCCGCCGAGCTGCCGGCGGCGGTCCATCGCCTGGATGCCGCCCCGAGCCTCGCTCGCAACGCCACGCTGCCGCGCCCGGCCGAGCTGCGGGCGGCGCCGGCGCCCAGCCCGGCCACCGCTGCCGAGCTGCCGCCTCCGGTGCGTCGCCTGGAGGCCCAGGAGGAGGCCCGCGTTGCCACGGCCCTGCCCCGTGCGGCCGAGCTGCGTGCCGCGCCGGACGGGGCCGCCCAAGCCTTGCCCGGCGGCGCACCGCTGCCCGCGGCGGTGCAGCGCCTGGAGGCGGCCGCGGCCAAGGGCGCCGTCGTCGCGCCGCTGAGCCGGCCCGACGAG
>JAACZV010000045.1 GCA_009996515.1 Comamonadaceae bacterium | reverse complement strand
GACTTTTCTCTGGCGCGACAGAGAAAAGTTACCCGCCCGCCGGGGCGGACTCCCGGCGCGGTGCATCGAGTCGAAAGGCTCGCAGCAAAAGCAACCGAAGGATTCAATGCGCCCCCTGCAACTCGGTCGCCTCGGTGCCCATATAGGCCTCCAGCACCGCCGGATGCCGGGACACCGTCGCGTAGTCGCCCTCCGCCAGCACGGCGCCGCGGGCCAGCACCGTGATGCGGTCGGCGATGCTGGCCACCACCTTCATGTTGTGCTCCACCATCAGCACCGTGCGGCCCTCGGCCACGCGCTTGATCAGCGCCGTCACGCGGTCCACGTCCTCGTGGCCCATGCCCTGCGTGGGCTCGTCCAGCAGCATCAGCTGCGGCTCCATGGCCATGGTGGTCGCGATCTCCAGCGCGCGCTTGCGGCCATAGGGCAGGTCGCCGGCCTTCAAGGCTGCCATGTCGCGCAGGTCCACCAGCTCCAGCAGCGCCAGCACCTTGGCATCCAGCGTCTGCAGGCCCGTCAGCCCCTTCCAGAAATGAAAGCTGGTGCCCGTGAAGCGCTGCAGGCCGATGCGCACGTTCTCCAGCACCGTGAGGTGCGGGAACACGGCCGAGATCTGGAACGAGCGGATGACGCCGCGGCGCGCGATCTGCGCCGGGGTGTCGCCGGTGATGTCGTGGCCGGCGAAGACGATGCGGCCGCGCGTGGGCGTCAGGAACTTGGTGAGCAGGTTGAAGCAGGTGGTCTTGCCCGCGCCGTTGGGGCCCAGCAGCGCATGGATGTGGCCGCGTTGCACCTGCAGGTTCACGGCGTCCACGGCCGTGAAGCCTTTGAACTCCTTGGTCAGGTCCTGGGTCTCGAGGATGAATTCGCTCATGGACTTCCGCAGTTGCTGCACGACTCTAGGGCTTCAAGCGTGACACTGGCTTACGGGCATTCACGGGGTCTGGTCCGCCGACAGGAAGCGCTCGATGAGGCCGATCTGTTCCGGCGTGTTCAGCGCCGGTGCATGGCCGCAGCCCGGAATGAGGGCCACGGCCGCGCGCGGGCCGCGTTCGCGCATGGCCTGGGCGGTCTCGGCGGTCAGCAGCGTGGAGTCCTCGCCGCGCAGGCACAGCACCGGCAGGTCCAGCTGGTCCCAGGCGGCCCACAGCCCGTAGTCGTCGGGGTGGTGGTCGAACTGCTCGGCCATCGCGGGGTCGTAATGGGGGGTCACGCGGCCGTCGGGCAGGCGGCGCAGCGAGGTCTCGGTCAGGTGGCGCCACTGCGTGTCGCTCAGCTGACCGAAGCTGGCGTAGATCTCGCGGAAATAGCGCTCCAGCTCGGTCACCGTCCTGAAGCTGGGCGGCCGGCCCGCATAGGCCTTGATGCGGGCCAGCGCCGGCGCGGCGAGTTCGGGCCCGTTGTCGTTCAGCACCAGGCGCCTGATGCGGCCGCGCAGCCGTGTCGCCGCGCCCAGCGTGCCGATGGCGCCGCCCATGGACGTGCCCACCCAGTGCACCTTCTGTAGGCCCAGCTGGTCCAGCAGCGCCTCGGCCTGCTCGACGTAGAAGTCCAGGCAGTACTCCCTGGCCGGGTCCACGGCCCATTGCGACAGGCCGCGGCCCAGCGTGTCGGGGCAGACGACATGCCAGCGGCCGCTGAGCGCCGCCGCGAAGTCGTCGAAGTCGCGGCTGCTGCGCGCCAGGCCATGCCAGGCGATGACGGGCGGCGCGGCCGGATCGCCCCATTCGGTGACGTGGATCTCGCGACCCAGGCAGCTCAGATAGCGCGAGCGCATCACGTGTTGCTCCTTCCTCGCGTCCAGGCGGCCAGCCGCAGCCGCCCGACGATGCCGCCGGGGAAGTGGTAGACCGCCAGCACGAACAGCAGGCCCAGCCACAGCAGCCAGCGGTCCGGCGACACCAGCGTGCTCAACACCGGCACGCCCTCCACCAGCGCACCGCCGCCCTTGAGCAGCGCCTGCAGGTAGTTCTGCGCGACGATGAACAGCACGCTGCCGACGACGGCGCCGTAGATGGAGCCCATGCCGCCGATGACGACGATGAGCAGCAGGTCCAGCATGATCTCCATGCTCATGGCCGTCTCGGGGCCGGTGTAGCGCAGCCACAGCGCCAGCAGCGCGCCGCCGCAGCAGGCCAGCAGCGCCGCGATGACATTGGCGCCGGTGCGGTAGACGACGGGCCGGTAGCCTATGGCCTCGGCGCGGAACTCGTTCTCGCGTATGGCCTGCAGCACGCGGCCGAAGGGCGAGTTGACGATGCGCAGCAGCAGCAGGATCAGCGCCGTGACGGCGGCGAACAGCAGGTAGTAGGTCAGCAGCCGGCCGTCGACGGAGACGCCCCACAGCGGCTCCTCCAGGAATTCCGTGGACGGCCGCAGGATCTCGGGCAGCTGGAAGTTCAGACCGTCCTCGCCGCCGGTGAGGTCGCTGAGCTGCGAGCACAGCGTCATGAAGGCCGAGGCCACGGCCAGCGTGATCATCGCGAAGAAGATGGCTTTCACGCGCAGGCTGGCCAGGCCCATCGCCAGCGCGAGCAGGGCGGACAGCGCCAGCGCGGCGATGAAGCCGATGCCGAGCGACGTCCAATCCGCCCCTAGGCGCGTCGATGCGATCGCGATGCCGTAGGCGCCGATGCCGACGAACATGGTGTGCGCGAAGCTGACGATGCCGGTGTAGCCCAGCAGCAGGTCGTAGCTGGCGACGAGCAGGATGAAGACCAGGATCTTGGCCGCGACGTTGAGCGCCTGCGTGCCGGGGAAGATGAAGGGCGCGCCTAGCAGGCCGACGAAGCAGGCGGCTAGCAGCGCGGCCAGCAGGCGGCTGCGCGGCAGGTCATGGGACAGCAACGCGCGCATCACTTGGCCCCCACCGGGTAGAGGCCCTGGGGCCGCCACAGCAGGACGGCGACCATCAGCGCAATGTTGGAGAAGAGGGCCGCCTTGGGCGCCAGGAAGCCGGCGTAGTTGGCCACCAGGCCCACCAGCAGTGCGCCGACCAGGCAGCCCAGCGTGGAGCCCAGGCCGCCGATGATGATGACGATGAACAGCAGCAGGTTGACCTGGGCGCCGATCTGCGGCGTGACGCTTTGCTGCACCAGGCCCCACAGCACGCCGCCCAGGCCTGCCAGCGCCGAGCCGGCGACGAACACGCCGACGAACAGGCGCCGGATGCGGTAGCCCAGCGCCTCCACCATCTCGCGGTCCTGCACGCCGGCGCGGATCAAGAGGCCGATCTTGGTGCGGTTCAGCACCAGCAGCAGCGCGACGAGGACGCCGACGCCGACGAGCATGGCCAGCACGCGGAACTTCTCCACCGCCACGTCGCCCAGCAGGAAGATGCCGCGCAGCCCCTCGGGCAGCGGCAGCGGGATCATGGCCGGCCCCCAGCTGGCCTTGATCAGCTCCTCGCCGATGATCATGCCGCCCATGGTGATGAGGATCTGCTTGAGGTGCTGGCCGTAGACGGGCCGCACCAGCACGCGCTCGAACACCAGGCCCACGGCCGCCGCGATGGCCATGCCGGCTAGGCAGGCGGCGGCGAGGGCTGTCAGGTTGGACAGGACGTCAGGACTGGCGGCCCAGGGTGCCAGGGCGGCGAGCACGGTGGTGGCCATGAAGGCGCCCAGCGCGATGAACACGCCGTGGCCGAAGTTCAAGACGTCCATCAGGCCGAAGACCAGCGTCAGGCCGGAGGCGATGACGAAGATGATCAGGCCCATGGCGATGCCGGCCAGCGTCAGGTTGAGCCAGGTGCTGGCGCTGCCGGTGAGGGGCAGGGCCAG
>JAACZV010000044.1 GCA_009996515.1 Comamonadaceae bacterium | reverse complement strand
TCGACTTTTTCAAGCGCGCCGCCCGCTGGCTGTTGGGCCCCTTGCTGGCCGGCTGCGCAGCCGCCCCGCGTGCGCCCGCTCCGGCTCCGGCCCCCGTGACGGCGCCGGCGCCGCTGCCGTCGCCGGCCGTCGTGGCCGCGCCCAAGCCGGCCGGCCTGCCGGTGCCCCGGGCCGTGCGCTCGCATGATGAGCTGCGCCGCCAGGCCGCGGAGCGCCTGGTCATGGCCAATCCGGAGGGCACTTACATGACCCCGGCGCCCACCCATCTGCTGACGCTGGTCGTGCTGGAAGTGGAGGTCAAGGCCGACGGCAGCGTGCGTCGCGTCAACGTGCTGCGCAAGCCCAGGTTTGCGCCGGAGACGCTGCAGCTGGCCATAGACGCCATCCATCGCGCCGCGCCCTTTGGCGATGTGCGGCGCCTGCCCGAGCCCTGGAAATTCACCGAGACCTTTCTGTTCGAGGAAGACCGGCGCTTCAAGCCGCTCACGCTCAACAACTGACACCTTATCGCCACAGTCCCTCGGCTTGCACCGGAGGGGTGCGCGGGCTTGGCACAATGGCCGGCATGTTCCTGACCCTGCCGACTCTGCTGACCTGGGCCCGCATCGTGGCCATCCCGCTGATCGTCGGCGTGTTCCACCTCGGGCTGACGCCGGCCCACCAGAACCTGTTCGCGACGGTGCTATTCATCGTCGTCGCGCTGACCGACTGGCTGGACGGCTGGCTGGCCCGCAAGCTCAACCAGACCTCGTCCTTCGGCGCCTTCCTGGATCCGGTGGCCGACAAGTTCCTGGTCTGCTCGGCGCTGCTCATCCTGCTGGAGCAGCAGCGCGTCGATGCCTTCGTCGCCCTCGTCATCATCGGTCGCGAGATCGCCATCTCGGCGCTGCGCGAATGGATGGCGCAGATCGGCGCGTCGCGCAGCGTGGCCGTGCACATGGTCGGCAAGCTCAAGACCACGGTGCAGATGGTGGCCATCCCCTTCCTGCTGTACGACGGCCAGCTCTTCGGCCTGATCCCGACGCGGCTGTGGGGCACCTGGCTGATCTACGCGGCCGTCGTGCTGACGATCTGGTCCATGGTCTATTACCTGCAGAAGGCCGTGCCGGAGATTCGCGCCAAAGCGCGCTAGCGTGACGCTCGGCGCCCGGCCGGGCCGCGAGTTGTATCGGGACTTTTCCCGCCCCGACCGCTGCCTGGCGCGCGTCTAGAATCCGCTTCCCCGCGCGCGCCCTGGCCGCGTCAACCGGCCTGTCACGGGCTGCGCAGTGCGCGGGGTCGACATCCGCACCGCAGTCCTGCACGCCGCCCAAGGCTGCAGGGCTCAACAGTCCGCTGAATCCTCACGAGGGGGCACGAGTGAACAAGTCCGAATTGATCGAGCACATCGCCAAGCAGGCCGACATCTCCAAGGCCGCCGCCGGCCGTGCGCTCGAAGCCGTCATCGGCGGCGTCAAGACGACGCTGAAGAAGAACGGCACCGTGTCGCTGGTGGGCTTCGGCACCTTCAGCATCACCAAGCGCGCGGCACGCGCCGGCCGCAACCCGCGCACCGGCGACACGATCAAGATCAAGTCGGCCAAGGTCCCCAAGTTCAAGCCCGGCAAGGCCCTCAAGGACGCCGTGAACTGAACGTTCGGCCTATCCCGGATTTCCCGGGCGCTTAGCTCAGTTGGTAGAGCACCTCCCTTACACGGAGATTGTCGGCGGTTCGAGCCCGTCAGCGCCCACCACCCACCCCTCAGGCGGCGCCCGCCGTCTCGCATCTAGAATGCGGCTCCCCTCGAAGGCGAACCATGGTTCGCCTTCGTCGCGTCTGATCCGTCGCGTCCGACCTCTCAAGGCCTTCCGAAGATGTTTGAATTCGTCCGCGCCAATACGCGCCTGTTCCAGTTCATCCTGCTGATCTTGATCCTGCCGTCCTTCGCCTTCGTCGGCATGCAGGGCTACACCAGCATGATGGACGGCGCCAACGCCGGCGTGGCCACCGTCAACGGCCGCAAGATCACGCAGGCCGAGTGGGACGCCGCCCAGCGCGAGCAGGCCGACCGCATCCGCCGCCAGAACCCCACGATAGACGCCAAGCTGCTGGACACCCCGGAGATCAAGCGCCAGGCGCTGGAGGGCCTGGTCAACGAGCGCACGCTCAAGGCCGCGGCCGACAAGCAGCATTTCTCGCCCAGCGCCGAAGCCGTCAATGCGCGCTTCTGGAACGATCCGCAGTTCGCCTTCCTGCGCAACCCCGACGGCACGGTGAACAAGGCGCTGCTGGCCGCCCAGGGCATGACGCCGTCCATCTTCATGGAGCGCCTGCGCCAGGACTATGCGCTGCGCCAGGTCATGGGCCCCATCGAAACCTCGGTGACCGTCGGCACGGCCGCGCCCAAGCTGGCCTTCGACGCGCTGCTGCAGCAGCGCGAGGTGCAGATGCAGCACTTCGATGCCAAGGAGTTCGCCGCCAAGCTCAACCCGAGTGACGCCGACATCGAGGCCTTCTACAAGGAACCGGCCAACGCCGCCAAGTTCAAGCTGCCCGAATCGGCGCAGATCCAGTACGTGGTGCTGGACCTGGAGGCGCTCAAGAAGGACGTCAAGTTCACCGAGGACGACCTGCTCAACTACTACAAGGAAAACGCGTCGCGCTATGGCGTGCCCGAAGAGCGCCGCGCCAGCCACATCCTGATCAAGGTGGATCGCAGCGCACCGGCCGAAGAGCGCGCCAAGGCCAAGGCCAAGGCGGAGGAGATCCTGGCCCAGGTGCGCAAGAACCCGGCCGAGTTCGCCGCGCTGGCGAAGAAGAACTCCCAGGACGAGGGCTCGGCGGCCAACGGCGGCGACCTCGATTTCTTCAGCCGCGGCGCCATGGTCAAGGAGTTCGATGCGGCCGTCTACGCGATGAAGCCGGGCGAGATCAGCAACCTGGTCGAGACCGACTTCGGTTACCACATCATCCAGCTGACCGGCACGCGCGGCGGCGAGCAGAAGCCCTTCGAGGCCGTGCGCGCCGAGGTGGAGGCCGAGGTGCGCAAGCAGCTCGCCCAGCGCCGCTACTCGGAAGCCGCGGAGCAGTTCGGCAACCTCGTCTATGAGCAGTCCGACAGCCTGCAACCCGTCGCGGACAAGCTCAAGCTGCAGATCCAGACCGCCACCGTGCTGCGCCAGCCCCAGCCCGATGCCGTCGGCCCGCTGGCCTCGGCCAAGCTGCTGGACGCCGTCTTCGGCGCTGACGCCCTGCGCAACAAGCGCAACACCGAGGCCGTGGAGACCGGCCCCAGCCAGCTGGTGTCGGCCCGCGTCGTGCAGCACAACCTGGCCCGCGTGCCGCCGCTGGCGGACGTGAAGGACAAGGTCCGCGCGCAGCTGATCCAGAAGCTCGCCGCCGAACAGGCCAGGAAGGCCGGCGAAGCCCGCCTGGCCGCGCTGAAGGCCAACCCGGCGGACACCGCCGGCCTGGAGGCCGCCACCACCGTGTCGCGCGCCAAGCCCCAGGGCCTGACGCGCGCGCAGCTGGAGGCCGTGCTGGGCGCCGATGCGTCCAAGCTGCCGGCGGCCCTGGGCGTGGCGGCCGATGACGGCAGCTACGTGGTGGTGCGCATCAACCAGCTGCAGCCTCGCGACGCCACCGTCATCGACGACAAGACTGCGGCCCAGCAATACGCCGCTGCCTGGGCCCGTGCCGAGGGCCAGGCCTACCTGGCCGCGCTGAAGTCGCAGTACAAGGCGAGCATCAAAGTTGCATCTCCGGCCTCCGCTGCTAGCGCGCCCTGATTTTTAGGTTATACTTATTGGCTCTGCGGTGGCTGTAGCTCAGTTGGTAGAGTCCAGGATTGTGATTCCTGTTGTCGTGGGTTCGAGTC
>JAACZV010000043.1 GCA_009996515.1 Comamonadaceae bacterium | reverse complement strand
GCGCCGCACCACAGGCCGCCGCGGCCGTCGGCGATGGCATAGCCCTCGCCGGCGATGGGCAGGGCCGGGCACCAGGGGGCGTCGGCCAGATGGCTGAGCTGGCCGCGCTGCACGACGAGGTCGTCGGCCAGCTCGCCCAGCAGCGGCAGCTGGCCATGGCCGCCGGCCAGCACGACCAGGGGCGCGCCGGCGATGACGCCGCCGTCGGCGTCCAGCAGCTGCCAGCCATCGGCGGCCTCGTGCAGCGCGGCGACGGCCGTGCCCAGCTGCAGCGTGGCGCCGCTGGCGGCCAGCATCGCGCGGGTGTAGGCGCCGGGGTCGATGGCGCCGCCGCCTGGGTAGAACCAGGCCGGATGGGTCAGGGACGTGCCGGCCCGCTCCGAGGCCGCCTCGGCAGACAAGGCCTGCACGTAGCCGGGCGCCCCTTGCATGGCGGCCAGCGCCAGCCGCGTCTCCAGCCGCAGCAGGCCGCGCTGATGCGGCAGGCCCAGCTCGGCCAGCAGCGCCTGCGTGGCCAGCGCCGCGGCGCGGTTGAAGCGGGCATGCGGGCCGTCGTCGGGGTTGACGGTGCCGTGGAACAGGCCGGCCGGGTTGCCCGAGCTGGCCTGGGCCGGCGCGCCCAGCGCGTCGACGACCGTGCAGGCCAGGCCCGCGCGCGACAACGCCAGCGCGCAGGCCGCGCCGGCCAGCCCGGCACCGACGATGACGGCGCGGCGCGCCGTCGGCGCGATGGCCTCGCGGCCGGCCGGGCGCTGCGGCTGGTGGCGCGGCGTGAAGCGGGCGACGGTCATCTCCGGCTTGTTGGCAAAACCCGGCGCCAGCGTCACCTCGAAGCCCAGCGAGGCCAGCGCGCGGCGCATGGGTCTGTTGATGCTCCAGGTCGCTGCCGTCGTGCCGGGCAGGGCGTGGCGGGCCAGGCTCTTCAGCAGCCAGTCGTCCCACAGCTCGGGGTTGCGGGCCGGCGCAAAGCCGTCGAGATAGAGGGCGTCGGCCTGCAGCACCAGTTCGCGCAGCAGCTCGCGCGCCTCGCCCAGGCCCAGCAGCAGCTCGACGCGGCCGCCCTCGAAGCTCAGCACATGCAGGCCGGCGGTCAGCGGCGGCCAGCGCTCGACGAGCTGGGCGGCCAGCTCGGGCAGCGGGCTGTGCGCATGGGCGCGGGCCAGGTCCTCGCGCTTGAGCGGGTGCTTCTCGACGCTGACGAAGACCAGGCGTTCGCAGCGCGCCGGGTCCTGCCGCCAGGCCTCCCAGGTGGCCAGGAAGTTGTTGCCCAGGCCGAAGCCCGTCTCCAGCACGACGAAGCGCTCGCGGCCCTGCCAGCGGCCCGGCAGGCCGTTGCCGGCGATGAAGACGTGGCGGGCCTGGGGCAGGGCGCCGGCGCGCGAGTGGTAGACGTCGCCGTAGGCCGGGGCGGCCGGCGCGCCGGGGTCGGAGAAGTCGACCTCGGCCGGCTGGATGGCCGGCCTCATGCGAGGCCGCCGTGCATCAGCGCCGCCAGGCCCGCGCCCAGCAGCAGCGGCAGGGCCAGCGCCGGGATGATGAAGCGGGCGAAGCGCCAGCCGCCCGCGGCGACGGCCGTGATGCCGCGCGTGCTGCTGTTGCAGGCGAAGGCCAGCAGCACGCCCAGCAGGGCCTGGCGGATGTCTATGCTGCCGGCGGCCTGCAGGCCCGCCAGCGAGGCGATGGGCGCATGCACGTCGGCGAAGGCGGCCAGCGCGACGGCGCCGTACAGGCCGGTCTCGCCGAAATGGTTGCGGGCCCAGCTCACCGCCACGGCCACGGCGCTGAGGATGAGCGACAGCACGAGCGCCTCGCGCAGCCGCAGCGGGCCGCGGCGTCCGCCGGGGCTGGAGGCCGCCTGCCCGGTCTGCTCGACGCGGCGCGAGCGGCGCGCCAGCAGCCAGCCCAGTCCGCCGCACAAGGCCATGCCCAGCAGGCTGATGGGCAGCAGCGCCAGCGCCGCCTCCGGGGCCATCGCGAACAGCATGGCCTGGGCCTGCAGCCAGGTCGCGCAGGTGGACAGCACGGCGCCGGCCGCGCAGGCCAGCGCCAGGCCCGGTTCGCTGCGCGCGCGCGCGCCCATCGCGGCGATGGTGGCCGTGCTGGAGACCAGGCCCGACAGCAGGCCGGACAGGGCCAGCCCGGCCTGCGGCCCGGCCAGCCGCAGCGCGACATGGCCGGCCGCCTGCAGCATGAGCAGCAGCAGCATCAGCCCCAGCAGCGAGTGCATCTTCATGCCGGCCAGCCAGGGCAGGGGCTGCTGCGGCATCAGCGGCAGCACCACCAGCGCCAGTGCGCCCAGCAGCAGGCCGTCGTGCAGTTCCTCCTCGCGCAGCACCTGGGTGGCGAAGCGGTGCAGCCGGGTGCGCGCGGCCAGCAAGCCGGTGAGCACGACGGCGGCCGGCGAGCCCAGCAGCGGCGCCGTCACGCACAGCGCGCCGATCAGGTAGGTGACCAGCAGCGCGATCTCCGTCGTCAGCCCGGGGTCCCGGCCGCGGTGGCGCAGCATGGCCGCCGCCGCCAGCGCGGCGATGGCCAGCGCGCCGACGGCCACCAGGCCCGGCAGCTGCAGCGCCTGGGCCAGCGCACCGCCCATGGCGGCCAGCGTGAAGGTGCGCAGCCCGGCCGGCTCGCGGTAGGGCCCGCTGCGCTTGGCGCGCTCGCGCTCCAGCCCGACCAGCAGGCCGCTGCCGAAGGCGGCGGCGAGTCCGAAGATCAGCTCGTCGGCGACGCCGAAGGCCTGGCCCAGGCCGTCCATCACCAGGCGACCGTCTCGCCGTGCTGGGGCACGCGCACGGGCCAGCCGAGCTCGTCCTGGATGCGGCAGCGCAGCGCGTCGGCGGCGGCCGCCTCGCCGTGCACGACGTAGACCTGCTCGGGGGGGCGCGGCAGCGCGCGCAGCCACTGCAGCAGGCCGTCGGCGTCGGCATGGCCGGACAGGCCCTCGAGCTGGCTGATCTCGGCATTCACCGGCACCCAGCGTCCGCGCACCTTGATCTCGCGCTCGCCGCCCACCATGCGCGCGCCGCGCGTGCCGCCGGCCTGGAAGCCGGGGAAGACGATGTGGTGGCGGGCCTGGGGCGCCAGCGTCTCGATGTAGTTCAGCACGCGGCCGCCGGTGGCCATGCCGCTGGCCGAGATGACGATGGACGGCTTGCCGCGCGCCGAGGCGAGGCTGGCGGCGAGCTTGAGGCTCTGGGCCTGCTTGGTCACGTAGTGCACGCGGTCGGTCAGGCCGCGCGCCTCGGCCGCCGAAATGCGCAGCAGCCGGGCATGCTTGACGGTCAGCTCCGTGGCCTGCTCGGCCATGGGGCTGTCCAGCCAGATCGGCACGTCCAGCGGCAGCTCGCCGGCATTGCGCAGGCGCTGCAGCAACAGCAGCAGCGCCTGCGCGCGGCCGACGGCGAAGCTGGGCAGCAGCACCGAGCCGCCGCGCTTGAAGGTGTTGCGCAGGATCTGGCCCAGGTGGGCCTGGACGTCCTGGGCCGGGTGCAGGCGGTTGCCGTAGGTGGACTCGATGACGACGATGTCGGCACCGGCCGGCACCTGGGGCACGGGCATCAGCAGGTCGTTGACACGACCGATGTCGCCCGAGAACAGCAGCGAGCGGCCGGCCTGGCTGACGTGGATGCTGCTGGCGCCCAGCAGGTGGCCGGCCGGCGTGAAGCGGATGTCGGTGGCGCCCAGCTTGAGCCGACCGTCGCGCGGCAGGGCGGCGAACTGCTTGAGCGTCGCCTCGGCCTCGCGCACGCTGTACAGCGGCAAGGCCTTCTCATGGCGGCTGCTGCCGTCCTTGTTGGCGCGGCGGGCGTCTTCCTCCTGCAGGTGGGCGCTGTCGCGCAGCAGCACGTCGCAGAGATCGCGCGTGGCGGCGGTGGCGTAGATGGGGCCTTTGAAACCCTGGCGGCGCAGTGCCGGCAGGTAGCCGCAATGGTCCAGGTGGGCATGCGACAGCAGCACGGCGTCGAGCTGGGTGGCCGGTGCGCCCAGGGCCATCCAGTTGCGTTCGCGCAAGGCCTTGTAGCCCTGGAACAGGCCGGCATCCAGCAGCAGGCGCTGCTCGCCCAGCGTCAGCAGGTGGCGCGAGCCGGTGACGGTGTCGGCGGCGCCGAGGAAGGTCAGTTTCAAGGCGGAGTCCCGGTGAAGCAAGCGGTCAAGACTCCATTCGACCACGAGGCGAGGGCCGCCGGCTTGATGGCGCGCAAGCCGGCGGCCCGGGGGCTCAGGGCAGCGTGCGCACGACGGCGTCCTGGTTGGGCGGCGTCACGCCGGGGTTGCCGCGGAAGTCGGTCCAGACGGCGACGCCGCGGCCCATGGCGTCGATGGCCGCACCCGTGTAGTCGCCGATGAAGCTGCCGGTGAACAGCGTCCAGGGGTTGGACGACTCGCTGCTGAAGCGGGCCTCGGCCGCGAAGGTCTGGCCGCCGTCCACCGACAGGCGGCCGGCGTAGTCGATGCAGACGTTGGTCTGGCGGTTGGCGCCGCTGCCGAAGCTGGCCGGCAGCAACGTGCCGTCCGCATAGCCGGCCTGGCCCACGGCGACGACGCGCAGCGCGCAGCGCATGTCGGCGCCGCCCACGCCGCCGGCCGCCTTGGCATGGCGGCGCGTGTAATAGCTCACCAGCACCTTGCCGCCGCGCGCCGCGACGGCCGGGAACACCGTGTCGTCATTGGGCGGGTTCAGCACCTGGTCGGCGCTGAAATGCTCGCCGTCGTCGCTGTAGACGTAATGCACCTGGTTCTGCGTGTTGCCCAGCGCCGGATTGAAGCCGCCGCCCTTCTCGTAGCCGCAGCTGGGATGGGCGCGGTTGTCGGCCCAGGCGATGTGGACGCGGCCGGTGTCGGCATCCACCGCCATGGCCGGGAAGCTGTTGATGCGGTAGTTCTGCGCGCTCAGCGTCTGGCGGCCCTGGCCGCCGATCTGCGTCGGGTAGCAGTTGGCGTCGTCGTAGATGCGCGGGCCGCGGCTGTTGGTCCAGGTCAGGCCGCCGTCGCGCGAGCGCGCCAGCATGACGGTGTCGGCCTGGTAGCCGGTCTCGGGCACGGCGCTGATGAAGGAGACGTAGAGGGTGCCGTCGGGGGCCACGGCCGGGACGGAGCCCTGGTTGTAGGGGTAGGTGGCGGCGCTGACCTGATGCGGCTCGCTCCAGCTGAGCCCGCCGTCGCGCGAGCTGGCGTGGAAGATGGGCGAGGCGCCGAATTTGCCGTTGGGCGTGCTCTGGAACCAGGTCCAGCTGAGGTGCACGCTGCCGTCCGGGCCCACCGTGATCCATTCCTTGTCGTGGAAGAAATTGCCGGTGGCCGTGTAGTGCACCATGGTGGGCGGGCTCCAGCTCAGGCCGCCATCGGTCGACACGGCCACGGCGACGCCGCTGCGCGACTGCTTGGGGCTGGGGCCGCCGGCGCATTCCAGGCCGGCGTAGTAGAGCCGGTCGCCGCTGGGCGAGAAGGCCAGCACCGGGTCGCCGCAGGAGTCGACGTTCTTGAACAGGCCGCTGGCGCCGCTCTCCAGCGTCCAGCCGGGCAGCACGATGTTGCGCCAGCTCGCGCCGCGGTCGGTCGACACATAGACCGTGTGCACGTTGCCGCGGTACTCGTTGGCCGAGGTCACGAGGTGGTTGGGGTTGGCCGGGTGGGTGACGATGTTCTGCTCGTTCTGCGGGTTGAAGCAGCTGTCGGCCAGCCCCGGCAGGCTGGTGGCGAAGGCGAACGGCGTGTCGCCCACGATCGCGTCGTGCTCGGCGGCGGTGAAGCCGGCATAGCTCACGCCGCCCATGGCGCGGCATTGCGAGAACAGCAGGAAGCTGTTCGCCGCCGGCAGGCCCAGCAGGCTGCCCGCCACGGGGTGGGTGGTGGCGTAGGCCTCGTAGTCGGCCGCCGTCCAGCGTTCGCCGGCCTCGGCGTTGCTGCCGTCGGCGTTGTCGGGTCCGACGGGTTTGAAGCGGTTGCCGCCCGGCGCCCCATGGGCCGGCAGCGCGGCCAGGGCCATGCATGTGAAAACGGCCGCACTGAGGCGGCCGAGGCGGGGGAGGTGGGTGCGCAGGCTCATGGCTGTCTCCTCGAATGGCGTCACGCGGACATGAGCCTTCGACGCTAGGCCTGGGCCTGGCGCGCTGCCATCCCTATCCCCCCATGCAGGCTTGCAGCTTGCTGGCGCGCGCGCCGCTCAGCGCTTGGGCTGGGTCAGGCGCGGGCCGTTGTTGTGGCGCGGCGCGCCGCCATCGCCCCGGCTGGGCTGGCTGGAGGCCGCGCGCGGCGCATGCTGCGCATGCGGCTTGGGCGCCGGCTTGGCACCGCCATGGCCGGTGTGGGCGCCGGCCGGCTTGGCGCCGCCGTGGCCCGCGTGGGCCTGCGGCTTGCCCGCCGGGCGGCCGCCGTCGCGCGAG
>JAACZV010000042.1 GCA_009996515.1 Comamonadaceae bacterium | reverse complement strand
GCGGGATCGAACCGCTGACCTCTTGCATGCCATGCAAGCGCTCTCCCAGCTGAGCTATACCCCCGTTTTGATTTTTCAAGCTTTGCCGTTGCCGGCCTTGCCATCGAATCGCTTCGTTTGCAGCGCTGTTCAAGCGAGACCAAGAGTATATGACGATTTTCAGGCTGCTTGCAAGCGTTCGACAACTTTTTTCTGTTCGAACAGCTCCAGCACCGCGTCGACGCTGGGCGTCTGCGCGCGGCCGCACACGATGACGCGCACCGGCACGGCCAGTTGCGGCATCTTCAGCCCCGTCTCGGCCAGGGTTTCCTTCAAGGCCTGCTGGATGGCCGCCTTGTTCCATGCGCCCAGCGTCGCCAGCCGGCCGGCCAGCGCGGCCAGCGCCGGACGCACGGCGTCGGTGACATGGGCGGCCAGATCCTCGGCCGAAGGCGTGACCGCCTCGAAATACATCGAGAGCCAGTCCGCCAGCACGGCGACGGTGGCGCAGCGGTCCTTGAAGAGACCCACCTTGGGCTGGACTTGGGCGGGCGTCGTCGCAATGCCCTTGGCAGCCAGTTGCTCGACGACCAGCGACGCCAGCCGTCCCTCGTCGATCTGCTTCACGTAATGGCCGTTGACCCAGTCCAGCTTGGCCGGATCCCACTGCGCCGGGCTCTTGGACAGGTGGGAGCCGTCGAACCAGCTCACCATCTGCTCGGCCGAGAACAGCTCGTCGTCACCATGGCTCCAGCCCAGGCGCGCCAGATAGTTCAACATCCCCTCGGGCAGATAGCCGTTGGCCGCGTAGTCCATCACGCTGACAGCGCCGCGACGCTTGGACAGCTTCAGGCCATCGTCGCCCAGGATGATGGGCAGATGGCCGAACTGCGGCAGCGGCGCGCCCAGCGCGTTGAAGATGTTGATCTGCCAGGGCGTGTTGTTGACATGCTCGTCCCCGCGGAAGACATGGCTGATGCGCATGTCCCAGTCGTCGACGACGACGGCGAAGTTGTAGGTCGGCACGCCGTCCTGGCGGGCGATGATGAGATCGTCGATCTCGCGGTTGTTGATCGTGATCGGCCCCTTGACGAGGTCGTTCCAGGTCACGTCGCCGTCCACGGGATTGGCAAAGCGCACGACCGGCCTCACGCCCTCGGGCGGCGCGGGCAGCACCTTGCCGGGCTCAGGGCGCCAGCGGCGGTCGTACAGCGTCTTCTCGCCACGCGCGCGCTGGGCCTCGCGCATCGCCTCGAGGTCGCCGGGCGTCGCATAGCAGTAGTAGGCCTTGCCCTCGGCGATGAGCTGCTGGATGACGGCCTGGTAGCGGTCCAGGCGCTGCATCTGGTAGATCGGGCCCTCGTCGTAGGTCAGGCCCAGCCAGTTCATGGCCGCGATGATCTGGTCCACCGAGTCCTGCGTGGAGCGGGCCACGTCGGTGTCCTCGATGCGCAGCACGAACTCGCCGCCGTGGTGGCGGGCATAGGCCCAGGAATACAGCGCCGTGCGGGCCGTGCCCAGGTGCAGGAAACCGGTCGGCGATGGCGCGATGCGCGTGCGGACCTTGTCGAAAGTGGAAGTCATCGGTTGGTCAAGGTGGAAAGGCCGCGCAGCAGGTCATCGCAGATGTCGTCGACATGCTCGAGGCCCACGGCCAGGCGGATCAGGCCCTGGCCTATGCCCGCGGCCTGGCGTTGCGCCTCGCTGAGGCGGCCGTGCGAGGTCGTCGCGGGGTGGGTGATGATGGACTTGGTATCGCCGAGGTTGGTGGCGATGGACAGCACGCGCGTGCTGTCGATGACGTGGAAGGCCGCGGCGCGCGCCGACTCAGGGGTGTCCCCCTTCACATCGAAGGACACGACCGCCCCGCCCTGCCCGCTCTGCTGGCGCATGGCCAGCTCGTGCTGCGGGTGGGAGGCCAGCCCCGGGTAGTAGACGCGGCCCACCTCGGGCCGCGCCTCCAGCCAGCGCGCGACGGCCAAGGCCTGCTCGCTCTGCGCCTTCATGCGCAGCGACAGCGTCTCCAGGCCCTTGAGCACCACCCAGGCGTTGAACGGCGCCAGCGTCATGCCCACCGTGCGCAGCACGGGGCCGAACACGTCGCGGATCAGCCGGTTGGGGCCGCACAGCGCACCGGCCATCACGCGGCCCTGGCCGTCCATGTACTTGGTGGCCGAGTGCATGACGATGTCGGCGCCCAGCTCGGCCGGGCGCTGCAGCGCCGGCGTCGAATAGGTGTTGTCAACGGCGAGCACGGCGCCCGCCGCGTGGGCGATGCCCGCCAGCGCGCGGATGTCGCAGACCTCGGTCAGCGGGTTGGTGGGCGTCTCGGCGAACAGCAGCTTGGTCGTCGGCTTGATGGCTGCCTGCCATTCGGCCAGGTCAGTCTGCGACACGAAGGTCGTCTCGACGCCGAACTTGCCGAACTCCTTGGCGAACAGGTTGATCGTGGAGCCGAACACCGAACGCGAGCAGACGACATGGTCGCCGGCCTTGAGCAGGCCCATGGCCAGCAACAGGATGGCGCTCATGCCGGTGGACGTGGCGATGGCAGCCTCCGTGCCCTCCATCGCGGCCAGGCGCGCCTCCAGGCTGCGCACCGTCGGGTTGCTGGTGCGCGAGTAGGTGAAGTCCTCGGAGTTGGAGAACTTGCGCGCCGAGGTCTCGGCGTCCGGCTGCACATAGGCCGTGGTCAGGAACAAGGCCTCGGAGTTCTCGCCATGCTGGCTGGCGGGCAGCGCCATGCGCACGGCCAGCGTCTCGGGCCGCAGGCCTGCGGGCAAGGGGCGGTGATCGCTCATGCGCCCTCCCCTCAGGGCTCGCTGCCGCTTTGCAGCGCCAGCCGGCTGCGCGCATCGGCATCCTCATCGCCCGGCTGGCTGGTGCGCTGCTCGCGGATGGCGGCGAAATCCGCCAGGCTGACGTCGCCGGTCACGTAGCGGCCGTCGAAGCAGCTCGCCTCGAAGCCGGCCAGGCCCGGGTGCAGCGCGGCGACGACGCGCTTCATCGCGTCCACGTCCTGGTAGATCAGCGCATCGGCGCCGATGTACTCACGGATTTCCTCGATGCTGCGGCCATGGGCGATCAGCTCCTCCTGCGTCGGCATGTCGATGCCGTAGACGTTGGGGAAACGCACCGGCGGCGCGGCGGAGGCCAGGTAGACCTTGCGGGCGCCTGCGTCGCGGGCCATCTGCACGATCTCCTTGGACGTGGTGCCGCGCACGATGGAGTCGTCCACCAGCAGCACGTTGCGATTCTTGAACTCCAGCCCGATGGCGTTGAGCTTCTGGCGCACGCTCTTCTTGCGCGCGCCCTGCCCCGGCATGATGAAGGTGCGGCCCACGTAGCGGTTCTTCACGAAGCCCTCGCGGTAGGGCTTGCCGATGCGGTGGGCCAGCTGCATGGCGGACGGCCGGCTGCTCTCGGGGATGGGAATGACGACGTCGATCTCGTTGGGCGGCATGGTCGAGATGACGCGCTGGGCCAGCGTCTCGCCCATGTTGAGCCGCGCCTGATAGACCGAGATGCCGTCCATCACCGAATCCGGCCGCGCCAGATAGACGAACTCGAACATGCAGGGGTTCAGCGTGGGGGTGTCGTTGCACTGCTCGGTGTGCAGCTTGCCGTCCATGTCGACGAACAGCGCCTCGCCGGGCGCCACGTCGCGCTCCAGCAGATGGCCCGTGCCCTCCAGCGCCACGCTCTCGCTGGCGACCATGAAGTCGCCGTTGCTCGCGCGGCCGAAGCACAAGGGACGGATGCCGAAGGGGTCGCGGAAGGCCAGCAGGCCATGGCCGGCGATCAGCGCGATGACGGCATAGCTGCCCTTGATGCGCTTCTGCACGGCGCGCACCGCGGCGAAGATTTCCTTGGGCGTCAGCGGCAGGTCGCGTGCGGCCTGCTCCAGCTCATGCGCCAGCACGTTGATCAACACCTCGGTGTCGCTCTCGGTGTTGATGTGGCGGCGGTCGATGTCGAACAGCTCGTCCTTCAGCGCATGCGCATTCGTCAGATTGCCGTTGTGCACCAACACGATGCCAAAGGGCGCGTTCACGTAGAAGGGCTGGGCCTCTTCCTCGCTGTAGGCGTTGCCGGCCGTCGGGTAGCGCACCTGGCCCAGGCCGATGTTGCCGGGCAACGCCCGCATGTTGCGGGTGCGGAACACGTCGCGCACCATGCCGCGCGCCTTGTGCATGAAGCACTTGTGGCCCTGCATCGTGACGATGCCGGCGGCATCCTGGCCGCGGTGTTGCAGCAGCAGCAGCGCGTCGTAGAGGAGTTGGTTGACGGGGGAGGCAGCGAGGGTGCCGACGATGCCGCACATGGCAGGAGTCCTTATTCGGTCGAGTCCGCCTCAGATGGGGTCATCGAGCGGGAAATGAAACGGGCAACGGGTTCGGGCAGCAGCGGCGCGACGTCGTGCAGCACGCCACTCAGCAGCGGTGCGGCGCGCGAGGCCTGCCAGGTGCTGGACTGGGCCAGCGGCGAAGCGCCGATCACCAGCACCAGCAGCAGCGCGATGAAGACGCCGCGCAGCGCGCCGAAGCCGGCGCCGCCGAGGCGGTCCAGCACCGACAGCGGCGTGGCATGGATCAGCGTCTTGACGAGACGGGTGGCCAGGCTCCAGACGATGAGCACGGCGCAGAAGGCCAGCACCAGCGCGATGACGTGCAGCGCCGTCGGGCCCAGCTTGTCCTCGGGCAGCAGTGCCGCCGCCAGCGGCGCCAGCGGCGGCGCGGCGAAATAGGCGACCACCCAGCCGGCCAGCGACATCACCTCGAACACGAGGCCGCGCCACAGGCCGATGCCGACCGAGATCAGCAGCAGTGCGAACAGCGCGAGGTCGACCCAGCTCAGCTCCATGGCGCGATGCTCAGAGCGTCAGGATGGCGCCGGGCAGGCCTGCACCCTTGAGCTTGGCGGCGGCGCGCTCGGCCTCGTCGCGGCTGGCGAAGGGGCCCAGGCGCACGCGCACGCGGCGGCCGTCGGCCGTGTCCACGGCCTGGGCGTAGGTCTTGAGGCCCAGCTTCTCGACCTTGCCGCGCACCTCCTGAGCGGCCTTGCTCTCGCCATAGGCGCCCACCTGCACGATGAAGCGGGCCGCGGCCGCGGGCTCCTTGCCCTCCAGCAGGGCCTGGGCGCGGGCGCCGTCGTTGGCGGCGGGCTTGGGCTTGTCAGCGGGCTTGTCGGCGTGTTTCTCCACCGGCTTGTCCGCATGTTTCTCGGCGAGCTTGACCGGGGGCTTGTCCGCCGGCTTCTCCACCGACCTCTCCGCCGGCTTCTCCACCGGTTTCTCGGCAAGCCGCTCGGCAGGCTTGTCCGGCGTTCTCTCGACCGACCTCTCAACCGGCTTCTCGGCCACCCGGGGCTCCTCGGCCGGCGGGCTGGCCGGGGGCGCAGGCTCGGCCTGGCTCAGCGGCTCGCGCGTCGGCACCACCAGCGGCGGCACCGCCTCCTTGCGAGGAATCTCTATGGGCAGGTCCACGGGGATGGGCCGCGGCTGCGTCTCGAAGATCAGCGGGAAGCCGACGACGCCGGCCGCCACCAGCACGGCCGCGCCGATGAGGCGGCGGCGTGCGCGCACGCGCAGCAGCTGCACATCGTCGGCGGTGGCCGCCTTGGCGCCGGACTTGGCCGACTTCTTGGGCGCCGCCGCGGCGGCGTCATCGCGCTTGAGGAAGGAAAACAGGCCCATCGGCGGCGTCGTCTGGCTTCAGTGGAGGGTGGGAGGCTGTTCGGCCGGGCGGCCGGCGGTCACGCGAGGCAGGCCGGCCTGGAGCACCCCACCCACGGTGTAGAAGGAACCGAAGACCAGGATTCTATCGGCCGGGGTCGCCTCGGCCGCCGCCGCATGCAGCGCCTCCAGAGGGCTGGCATGGGTGTGCGTCGCCACGTCGGGCGGCGTCTTCAGGCTCGCGGCGAGGAAGGCCGCCTGCAGCTGCTGCGCCGTCGCTGCGCGCGGGATGGGCAGGTCGGCGAAATGCCAGACATCCACCAGCGGCGCGACCCGGGCCAGGATGCCGGCCAGGTCTTTGTCCGCCATCGCGCCGAAGACGGCATGGGTGCGCGGGAAGAAGCCCATCTGGTCCAGGTTCTGCGCCAGCGCGGCGACGGCATGCGGGTTGTGCGCCACGTCCAGCACCACGGCCGGCTGGCCGGCCAGCACCTGGAAGCGCCCCGGCAGCTCGACCAGCGCGAGGCCGGTGCGCACGGCCTGGGCGCTGATGGGCAGGCGGTCGGCCAGCGCCTCGAACGCAGCCAGCACGCCGGCGGCGTTCAGCAGCTGGTTCACGCCACGCAGCGCCGGGTAGGCCAGGCCGGAAAAACGCTTGTCACGCCCGGCCCATTGCCACTGCGTGCGGTCGCCGCTGAACGTGAAGTCGCGGCCCAGCTGGCGCAGGTCGGCGCCCAGTTCCGCGGCGCGCGCGGCCAGCGAGGCCGGCGGCATGGGGTCGCTGACGACGACCGGACACCCCGGCCGCATGATGCCGGCCTTCTCGCGGCCCACGCTCTCGCGGTCGGGGCCCAGGAACTCGGTGTGGTCCAGGTCGATGCTGGTGATGACGGCGCAGTCGGCGTCGATGACGTTGACCGCGTCCAGCCGCCCGCCCAGGCCCACCTCGAGGATGACGAGGTCCAGCGGCTCGTGCTGCAGCCTGCGCATGATGGCCAGCGTCGTGAACTCGAAATAGGTCAGCGTGATGTCGCCGCGCGCGGCCTCCACGGCCTCGAAATGCGGCTCCAGCGACTCGGCCGCGACCGGCGCGCCACCCACGCGGCAGCGCTCCTGGAAATGCACCAGGTGGGGTTTGATGTAGAGCCCGACGCGGTAGCCGGCATGCAGCGCGATGGACTCCAGCATCGCGCAGGTGGACCCCTTGCCGTTGGTGCCGGCGACGACGACGGTGGGGCAGTCGAAGGCGATGCCCAGCCGTTCCTTCACCGCCTTGACGCGGTCCAGCGTCATGTCGATGGTCTTGGGATGCAGGCGCTCGCAGTGAGCGAGCCAGTCTTCAAGCGTCATGGCGATTCAAAAAACAAAAGCCAGGCACGGGCCTGGCTCGGAAATGTCGCGACGAGGGTCAGGCCACCGCGTCGGCGCTCTGGCGCTGCAGCATGGCGAGCTGGCGGGCGATGGTCTCGCGCAGCTGGCGGCGGTCCACGATCATGTCGACGGCGCCCTTCTCCATCAGGAACTCGGCGCGCTGAAAACCCGGGGGCAGCTTCTCGCGCACCGTGTTCTCGATGACGCGCGGGCCGGCGAAGCCGATCAGCGCCTTGGGCTCGGCCAGCACGATGTCGCCCACGAAGGCGAACGAGGCCGACACGCCGCCCATGGTCGGGTCGGTCAGCACGCTGATGTAGGGCAGCTTGGCCTTGGCCAGGCGGGTCAGCGCGGCATTCGTCTTGGCCATCTGCATCAGCGACAGCAGGCCTTCCTGCATGCGCGCGCCGCCGGTGGCGGTGAAGCAGATGAAGGGCGTCTTCTGCTCGATGGCGGTTTCGACGCCGCGCACGAAGCGCTCGCCGACGACCGAGCCCATGGAGCCGCCCATGAAGTCGAACTCGAAGCAGGCCGCGACGACCGGCACGCTCATGACGGCGCCGCCGATGACCACCAGCGCGTCGGTCTCGCCGGTGGTTTCCAGCGCTTCCTTCAGGCGGTCGGGGTACTTCTTGCTGTCCTTGAACTTCAGCGCGTCGACCGGCAGCACCTCCTGGCCGATCTCGTAGCGGCCCTCGCCGTCGAGGAAGGCGTCCAGCCGCGCACGCGCGCCGATGCGGTGGTGGTGCGAGCACTTGGGGCAGACGTTGATGTTCTGCTCCAGGTCGGTCTTGTAGAGCACCGTCTCGCAGCTGGGGCACTTGATCCACAGCCCTTCGGGCACGGTGCGGCGATCCGCCGGGTCACCTTGCTGGATCTTGGGCGGGAGCAGTTTGTCGAGCCAACTCATGGTCAGTCCTTCTTGTCGAGTGCGGCGCGGATCTCGCGGATGAAGGCCGCGCCAGTCAGGGCGACATTATCGGCTGGCTGGCGCTCCAGCAGTTCGACCAGCTTGGAGCCGATGACGACCGCGTCCGAAACCTCCGCCACCGCCCGGGCCGTGGCGCCGTCGCGGATGCCGAAGCCCACGCCCACAGGCACGCCGACATGGCGGCGTATGCGCGGCACCATCTCGGCCACCGCCGCCGTGTCCAGGTGGCCGGCGCCGGTCACGCCCTTCAGCGAGACGTAATAGACGTAGCCGCTGGCCAGCCGGCCCACCTGGGCCATGCGCGCCTCGGTGGAGGTGGGTGCGAGCAGGAAGATGGCATCCAGGCCGGCGGCGCGCAGCCGGGCGGCGAACTCCTCGCACTCCTCGGGCGGATAGTCCACGATGAGCACGCCGTCGACGCCGGCCGCGGCGGCATCGGCCACGAAGGCATCCAGGCCGTAGCGCTCCACCGGGTTGGCATAGCCCATCAGCACGACGGGCGTGCGGTCGTTGCCGGCGCGGAACTCGCGGACAAAGCCCAGCACGTCATGCAGCGAGATGCCCTTGGCCAGCGCCCGTTCGCCGGCACGCTGGATCACGGGGCCGTCGGCCATGGGGTCGGAGAAGGGCACGCCCAGCTCGATGACGTCGGCGCCGGCCTCGGCCATGGCCTGCATCAGCGCGACGGTGGCCGCCGGATGGGGGTCACCCGCGGTGACGAAGGGGATCAGCGCCTTGCGGCCGTCGGCCTTGAGCTGCTGGAACGTGGAGGCGATGCGGCTCATTGCTTCACCTTTTCACCGGCTTGCGACGGACGGTCGAAATAGGCGGCGCCCGACAGGTCGGCCACGGTGCCTATGTCCTTGTCGCCACGGCCACTGAGATTCACGAGCAGCACCTTGTCCTTGGGCAGCGTCGGTGCGAGCTTGATCGCGTGCGCGACCGCATGGCTGGACTCCAGCGCCGGGATGATGCCCTCGGTACGGCACAGCCGATGGAAGGCGGCCAGCGCCTCGGCGTCGGTGATACCGACGTATTCGGCGCGGCCGATGTCCTTCAGGTGCGCGTGCTCGGGGCCCACGCCGGGATAGTCCAGGCCGGCGGAGATCGAGTGGGTCTCGATGATCTGGCCGTCGGCATCCTGCAGCAGATAGGTGCGGTTGCCGTGCAGCACGCCGGGGCTCCCGGCCGTCAGCGTGGCGGCATGTTTGCCACTGGCAACGCCCTGCCCGGCCGCCTCCACGCCGATCAGGCGCACGCCCTCATGCGGAATGTAGGGGTGGAAGATGCCGATGGCATTGCTGCCGCCGCCCACGCAGGCGATGACGGCGTCCGGCTGGCGGCCCGTCATCTCGGGCATCTGCTCCAGGCATTCCAGGCCAATGATGCGCTGGAAGTCGCGCACCATCATCGGGTAGGGATGCGGGCCGGCCACGGTGCCGATGATGTAGAAGGTGTTCTCCACGTTCGTGACCCAGTCGCGCATGGCCTCGTTGAGCGCGTCCTTCAGCGTCTTGCTGCCGCTCTCCACCGGCACGACGGTGGCACCCAGCAGCTTCATGCGGTAGACATTGGGCGACTGGCGCTTGACGTCCTCGCTGCCCATGTAGACCACGCATTCCAGCCCGTAGCGGGCGCAGATGGTGGCCGTGGCCACGCCATGCTGGCCGGCGCCGGTCTCGGCGATGACACGCGGCTTGCCCATGCGCTTGGCGAGCAAGGCCTGGCCGATGACGTTGTTGATCTTGTGCGCGCCCGTGTGGTTGAGGTCCTCGCGCTTGAGGTAGATCTGCGCGCCGCCCAGTTCCCGGCTCAGGCGCTCGGCGTGGTAGATCGGGCTCGGGCGGCCGACGAAGTGCTTGAGCTCCTTCTTGAACTCGGCAAGGAACTCGGGGTCGTGCTGGTAGTGGGCGTAGGCGTCCTTGAGCTGGTCCAGCGCATGGACGAGGGTCTCGGAGACGAAGCTGCCGCCATAGGTCGGCGAGCCAGCATGGCGGAAATGCCCGGTGGCATCGGGCTGGTCGTAGGCAAACATGGTTTTTCCTAGCGGGTCGGTTCGGCATCGGCGCGGCGCACCGCGCGGCAGAACTCGTGGATCAGGTCGGCGCTCTTGATGCCCTTGGACACCTCGACGCCGGAACTCACATCAACGGCCCAGGGCCGCACCCGTGCGATGCCATCGGCTACGTTGGCAGCATTCAACCCACCAGACAAAACGAGGCGAGAGCTGACGCTTGGAGGAACGAGTGACCAATCGAAGACCTTGCCGCCGCCGCCATAGCCGTCGACATGGGCGTCGAGCAGGATGGCCTGGGCGTTGGAAAAACGTGCCGCGAAGTCTAGCAAATCAACCCCCGGCGCCATGCGGGCGGCGCGCAGATAGGGCCGCTGCACGCGCTCGCAGTCGGCCGGCTCTTCATCGCCATGGAACTGCACCAGCATGTTGGGTAGCGCCGCCAGGCCGGCCTGCAGTTCGGCATCGGTCGCGTTGACGAACAGCCCTACCGGCGTGACGAACGGCGGCAGCAGGCGCACGAGCGCCCTCGCCCGCTCCGGCGTCACGGCGCGCGGGCTCTTGGCGTAGAAGACGAAGCCGATCGCATCGGCGCCGGCCGCGACGGCGGCCTCCACATCGGCCTCGCGTGTCAGGCCGCAAATCTTGATTCGGGTCATGGGAGCCAATCGAGCGCGGCCACATGCCGCGGGATGTCCAGTTCGGCATCGTAGGTCGGGCCGAGGAAATAGAGCCCGTCAGGGGCAAACGTCGGTGCGGCCACCTTGCGGTCGCGCGCGGCCAGCACCTCGCTGACCCAGTCCGGCGAGCGCGTGCCGCTGCCCACGGCCAGCAGGCAGCCCATCAGGTTGCGCACCATGTGATGCAGGAAGGCGCTGGCCTCGAACTCGAAGCGCCAGTAGACGCCCCGGCGCTGCACCTTGATCTCGCGCAGCGTCTTCACCGGCGACGCGGCCTGGCATTCCGAGGAGCGGAAGGAAGAAAAATCGTGCTCGCCGATCAGGCGCTCGGCAGCGGCCTCGAGCGCGGCCTGGTCCAGCGGCCGGAAGATCCAGCCGCACTGGCCGGACTCGATGGCCGGCCGCACCGCCGACTCCAGCAGCAGATAGGCGTAGCGCCGGCCGCGCGCGGAGTTGCGGGCATGAAAATCGTCACCCGGGAAACGGCACCACTGGATGGCGATGTCGGGCGGCAGATAGCGGTTGCTGCCGCGCACCCAGGAGAAGGGCTCGCGGTCGACCTCGGTGTCGAAATGCACGACCTGGTTGATGCCGTGCACGCCCGCATCGGTGCGGCCGGCGCAGAGGGTGCGTATGGGCCGGGCCGCAAAGGCGGACAGGCCTTTTTCCAGCGCGTCCTGCACGGTGCGGCCGCCCGGCTGGCTCTGCCAGCCGTTGTAGCCGCCACCGCGGTAGCTGACTCCTAGTGCAACTCTCATGGATTCCCAATTGAAAACGCCCGGCCAGGGCCGGGCGTCGAAGTATCGCGGCTGCCTTCACGGAGCTCGCAGCGGCTCCATGGCGGCGGCGCCTCAGCGAAGCTCGCCGAGCATGGCCTGCGCGCGGTCGCGCAGCGTGCCGCTGGCGCGCTGGACCAGTTCCTGCAGCACCTCGCGGGCGCCCTCGGTATCGCCGATCTGGCGGAACTCGTCGGCCAGTTCCAGCTGGCGCAGCAGCGGGTCGCCCTCCTCGTCGCCCAGCGCATCCAGGGCCTGGGCGGCCGGGCCGGATTCGCCGGCGGGCAGGAACTCGCCGAGATCGAAGTCCAGCTCGTTGGAGGCGGGCTCGGCGGGCGGCGCACTAACCGGCAGATCACCCATGCCGCTGAGGTCGAAGCTCAGGTCCGGCGCCGGCGGCGCCGTGCGGGTGCCGCGGCTGGAGATGTCGAAGTCCATCGTCAGCGGCGCCTGCTCCACCGAGGCCGGCATGGCCTGGGTGGCCGCCATCGCGGTGGGCGACACCGGCTCCGGCGCATCCAGGTCCAGGTCCAGCGCCAGATCAAAGCCGCTCACGGGGCCCGTGTCGGGGCCGCCGCGCATCACGTCGGTCGCCAGATGGGCGCCGGTCGCGGCGGCCACGGCGGCTGCGACGGGCGGCAACGCGGTCTGCGGCAGCGTGCTGGCGTTCATGGGTTCGGGGCGCAGCTCGGGGCCGTCCTCGACATGGGCGGGCGCGCCACCGGGCTGGTAGAGCGGGTTGTCGGGGTCGATACCGCGGCCCAGCTCCTGGGCCTTGGCCCAGTCCTCGCCCATGCCCTGGGTCTCGGCATAGAGCTGCGCGGCGAGCTGCTCGAAACCCTTGGCGTCGCGCCGCTTGGCGTAGACCTCCAGCAGCTTCAGGCGGATGGCCAGGCGCGTGGGATTGGCCCGCAGCGCCTCCTTGAGGATTTCCTCGGCCTGCAGGTCGCGGCCATAGGCCAGGTAGACGTCGGCCTCGGCCACCGGATCCACGTCGCCGATGGCGTCGAGCTGGCTCAGCGAGTAGCTCATGGAGGACTGGCCGGTGTTCTGCGTGTCCACGCGCTGGCCACCGGTGCCGCCGAAGAAGGAATCCGGCTGCAGGCGGCTCTCGTGGAAACCGGTCTCGGCGGCGCTGACCGAGCGGCGCGAACGCAGGCGGTACAGGCCCAGGCCACCCAGCACCGCGACGAGGACGCCGGCCAGCGGCAGCACAACGGGGCTGTTCAGCAACTGCTCGACGAAACTGGGCGGCGCGGCAGCCGGTAGCGGGGCCGGCGGCGCGCTGGCGCGCACGGCCGGCGCGGGGGCGGCGGCACTGGCCGCGGCGACGACCGGGTTC
>JAACZV010000041.1 GCA_009996515.1 Comamonadaceae bacterium | reverse complement strand
CCCGTCCGCCGCCGCGCTGGCCGCCGCGGCCCCGGATGCCGCCGACACAGCCGGCGCCACCGCCGGCAGGGGCAGCGCCGCGACGGGCGCCTGCGGCGGCGGCACGACGGCCGCCTCGTCGCGCAGCGCCCACCACAGGCCCACGCCCAGCACGGCGGCGAGGGCCGGCGCGAGAACCTTTTTCATCACGCTCAGGGCTGCAGCGCCAGGAAGGTCGCCGCCGGCCAGCGGTTGCTGCGGCAGTAGGCCGCGTTGCCGCTGCGCGCCAGACAGGCGTTGACCAGCGCCGTGCCGAAGGGCCCGTAGACATCGGTCTCGGCCGCGCCGTTGCGCGTCACCGTCTCGGTGCAGTGGAAGCGGTGGGCCAGCGAGCGGGCCGCGCCGCGCGGGCAGTCACCGTTGCCGGTGGCGGCCGCGGCCAGTGCCTTGCTCCAGATCGGCATCGTGACGGCCACGCCGTCCACCACGGTGGGCCGGCTGGCCGTGCAGACCGCGCCGCCACCGGCGTCCACGCAGGCCTGCGTGGCGGCCGCGGTGAAGGGGCCGTAGGTCTGGCTGGCGCTCATGCACTGGCGCAGGTGGTGGTCGTAGCGGGTGCCGTTGGGGCAATGGGCGTGCTTGGCCGCCGAGGGCGCCGTCGTCGGCACGGCCCAGTTGGCCAGCGTGGAGGCGGGGTAGAGGTTGCCGGCAAACACCCAGCCCTCGCGCAGCACGCCGTCGGTGTGCGTGTACTCGACGCGGTAGTAGAGGTTGTTGGCCGAGGCCGTGCCGAACACCTCCTTGACCTGCACGGCGGTACCGGCCGGGATGGCCATCAGCACGACGCCGTTGGGCGTGGCGCGCATGTTGAGGTTGGGCACGACCTTGACCCAGTCGCCGGCATAGGCGATGGTGCCGGCATCCACGGGCGCCGCGCCCACGGCCAGCGAGGCGTGCGTGGCCGCGGTGCCGGCGTCTATCCAGCCGTCGGTCAGCACGCCGTTGACCAGCGCGCGGATGCGGTACAGGCGGGTCTGCTGCTGCGCGCCGACCACCATGAAGTCCAGCACCTGGTAGCTGCCGGCCGCGGCCTGGCCCAGCACCATGCCGTTGGGGGCGGAGCGCAGCTCCAGCGGCTGCAGCGTGGCGATGGCGCTGGCCAGCGACTGCAGGCCCGGCACCTGGGCGCGGCAGAGCTGGTGGCGGTTGTGGTCGATGCGCGCGTAGCCGGTGGTCTGCGCGACGTAGACCGGCGTGATGCTGGCCTCGTCGAAGCTGGCGCGGCCGGCCAGGCAGGCGGCGTCGCGCACGTCGTCCACGCATTCCAGCGTGCTGCCGTTGAGCACGCAGGCGGCGCTGCCCACCTGCAGCAGCTTGCCCGGCTGGACGTTGCCGGCCGTGGGCAGGGGGCAGGACGGGCCGTCGTCCATCAGGCAGGCCACGTCGATGGCGGCGGCCTTGTTGAGGTCGGCCACGTCGGTCAGCCACAGCCGGTTGTCGTAGTTGTCGCGGTAGCCGTTGTCCTTGGTGACGTTGACGTCGGCCGGGTTCTGCCAGCGGCAGACCTTGGTCGGGCCGCCGTTGTAGGCGCTCCAGGCCGAGCGCGCGCGGCCGCGCCAGTACTCGTCGATCTGCGCCGTCGTGCCGGTGGGCGCGGTCACGCCGCCCAGGCAGGCGGCCGGTGCGGACTCCCACGCGGCGTAGTAGATGTCGATCGCGTAGGTGAAGTTCTGCATCATGTTCCAGCCCTTGCCTTCCTGGAGCTGGACGAAGTGATAGCGGTCGTCGACCTGCATCATGCCGTGGCCATGGCCGCTGTCGCCGCGCATCATCTTCAGCACATAGGGCTGGCCGGCGGCGAGCTGGGCGTCGCGGTAGTGCGACCAGAAGGTCTCCTGGCGCAGCGTCGCGTAGGTGCCGCGCTGGAAGGCCTCCAGCTCGCGCGCCGACACGGCGGGCTTGCGCGAGCGCAAGTAACGCTCGCTCGCGTCGCGGATGACCGGGTACATGGCCTGCATGTAGCGCTTGCGCTCGTCGACCAGGCTGGCCGCGCCGTCATTGAAGACGACGCCGTTGTAATTGCCGCGCACGAAGCTGTCGGGGCCGAAGGCCGAGGCGTCGCAGCCCGAGGGCGCACGGCCGTGGGTCCAGGCGCCGCCGACCTTGTTGGTGCAGGCCCAGTCATTGGGCGTGGCGGTGTAGGCGGCCTGGGCGCTGCCGGCCAGGCCCAGGCACAGCGCGGCGAAGAAGGCGAGTCGTTTCATCGCTGACCTCCGGTTCAGTTCGAACGACGGCGCGACAGGCCCGCGACGCCGGCCAGGCCGGCCAGCACCAGCAGGATGCTGCCGGGCTCGGGCACGGCGGCGGCCACGTCGCCCACGCGCACGGCCCAGGCCTGGCCCAGCGTGTCGGTGGCGAGCTGGTCCTGGGCGCCCATGCCCATGAAGAAGGCCAGGCCCCAGCCCGGCTCGCTGGCCGTGCCGGTCCAGAACACCGGGCCTATGGGGTTGCCCGCGTCCACGAGCCCGCTGAAGACGCCCGTGTTGACGAGGCCGGCCATGGTGTTGCCCAGGCTGGCGTAGTAGAGGTAGCCCAGCTCGCTGTTCTTGCCGGCGTTGTTGAAGCCCACGTCGGTGGAGCCGTCTTCCGAATAGTCCAGCTGCAGGCTCTGGCCGTTGACCGGCGCGACGCCGGGCAGGCGCCAGTCGTCGAAGCCGCCGAACAGCAGCGCGGCCGCCCATTGCGCCGCATCGGCCTGGGTGCGCAGGCCGCCCAGGCTGGCGTCGGCGATCCAGGTCAGGTTGGTCGTGGTGTCGTAGACCATGCTGCCGTTGCCGCGCAGCAGCAGTTCGGCCCGGGCCGGGCCCCCGATCAACAGGCCCGTCAGGGCGAGGGTGGCAAGCAGCTTGTTCTTGAGGGTCATGGCAGGGGCGACGGCGTCGCGGAGCTGTGGCGGGGCGCATGGTCTGCAAACCGGCCGGCCCGGCGTCAGCGGGTTAGTCCGCGGCCCGGCTGCCAATTCGAGCGGGCGGCATAACCACCGGGTATGTGCAACCGCGCCCTGCGCGATGGGGCCCTCCTGGCGTGGGCGGGACAATTGGGGGCCCGCCCTCTCCACCCCCCTGTTCTGGGGGTCATCGACCTCCGCGCGCCGCTGCATGCCCTTCTCCGACTGGCTCTCTCCCGCCCAACTCTTCGGCTACGCCGCCTTCGTGCTGGGCGTCGGCTGCTTTCTGCAGACCGACGACCACCGCTTCAAGCTCTTCATGACGGGCGAGTGCATCGCCTACGTCGCGCACTTCGCGCTGCTGGGCAACCCGACGGCGGTGGCCAGCTCGCTGCTGTCCATGCTGCGCTCGCTGCTGTCGCTGCACACGCGCTCGCGCTGGGTGGCGGTGGGCGTCGTCGCGGCCAACATCGGCTTCGGGCTGGCCATCGCGACCCGGCCCAGCGACTGGCTGCCGCTGACCGCGTCCTGCCTGGGCACCATCGCCCTGTTCACGCTGCAGGGCATCGCCATGCGGCTGCTGATGCTGTGCGGCACCGGGCTGTGGATCGCGAACAACCTGATCGCCGGCTCCATCGGCGGCACGGCGCTGGAGCTGGTGGTGGCGGCGGTCAACCTGGGCACGATCTGGCGCCTGGCCCGGCGCGGCCGCGCGGACGGCTGAGGCCGGGCCGCCGCCGGCGACGTTCCTGCCGCAAACTGCACGGTCGAGGGCTCTGCGTGACCCGGCGCGCCCGGTGGCGCCTCCATACTGAAGGGCTATGACCAAGCTGACTTCCCCGCTGGCGCGGGAAAGCCAGCCCGTCGAGGCCACCTCAACCCCGAGTGCCTCGCCCGACGCCGGGCTGCCGGGCCCCGCCGAGATCGACGTGCAGCGCATCGCCTTCCGGCGCTGCGTGGCCTCCATGCAGCGCGCGATGCTGACGGCTCCGCTGGGCTGGGCCCTGGCGGCCTGGCTGTGTCAGGAGCTGCAGGCCCTGGACCTGCTGCTGGGCTGGCTGGCACTGGCCGCCCCCGGCTGGGCGCTGAGCCTGCTGCTGCTGGCCTGGGTGCGCCGCCGCGGTACCGACCCGCAGCGCCATGGCCTGGCGACGGCGGCGGCCGCCGTCATCGACGGGCTGTGCTGGGGCGCCATGACCTGGTGCCTGATGGGTGCCGACGTGATGCTGAACGTCTGCGCCGGCGCCATGCTGTGCGGCGTGGCCGCCGTCAACACCTCGGTCTACATCACGCGCATCCAGCTGTTCTTCTGCCAGGGCATCGCGATGTGGCTGCCCGTGCTGGCCACGGCGCTGCGCGACCCCATGCCGCCCATGGCCCATGGCGCCGCGCTGGGCCTGGCGGTGCTGCTGGCCCTGCAGTCCTTCTATCTGCACGACGTGGGCGTGCGGGTGGTGCAAGGCATACGCCTGCAGCTGGCCAACGCCGCGCTGGCCGCGCAGCTGCAGCAGGCGCTGGGCGCGATGGCACGCCAGGCCGTGACCGACCCGCTGACCGGCCTGCCCAACCGGCGCGCGCTGGACACCGCGCTGGCCGCGCAATGCGCGCTGGCCAGCCGCGAGGGCCGGCCCTGCGCCGTGCTGATGCTGGACCTGGACCGCTTCAAGGCCATCAACGACACCCACGGCCATGCCGTCGGCGACGCCGTGCTGCGCGCCTTCGGGCAGCGGCTGCAGGCGCAGCTGCGCCCCTCGGACCTGTGCGCCCGCTATGGCGGCGAGGAGTTCGTCGTGCTGCTGTCGGGCACGCCGTTCGAACCCGCGGAGGACGTGGGCGAGCGGCTGCGCGCGGCGGTGCATGACGCGCCGCTGGCGCAGGGCATCGCGGCGACGGTCTCCGTGGGCACCGCCGCCCACCGGCCCGGCGACGACCCGGCCGCGCTGCTGGCCCGCGCCGACGCGGCGCTGTACCGGGCCAAGCGCGGCGGCCGCAACCGCGTGGTGAACGGCTGAGCCGGGGCTCAGCGGTTGGCCGAGTAGTTCACCGGCAGCCAGTCATAGCCCTTGCCGTCGGCGCGCAGCCGGCCGATGCCGGGAAAGGACACATGGGCCACGGCCACGTAGTAGCCGCCCTGGGCCGCGGCGGCGTAGGCCTTCTCGCGCTCGGGCGCGGCGGCCTTGGGGTCGGCGTCGAACTGGATGGTCACGCCGGGCTGCTTGAACTGCACGGCCGCCACATGCATCAGGTCGCCCCAGAACATCATCTTCTGGCCCTGGCTCTCGGCGACGTAGTTGCTGTGGCCGGGCGTGTGGCCATAGGCCGGGTAGGCCTTCACGCCGGGCACGATCTCGACGCCCGCGGCGCTGCCCTCGAAGGGCTTGAAGCGGCCCGCGTCGGCATAGGCCTTCACGTTGGCGGCGATGGCCTTGGCGCCGTCGCTCTGGGCGACCCTCTCGGGCGAGAGGTAGAAGTCGGCCTCGCGCTTGTCCAGCCGCAGGGTCGCGTTCGGAAAGCTGGCCTTGCCGTCCACGGCCGTGCCGCCGATGTGGTCGCCGTGCATGTGGGTGATGACGACCTCGTCCACCTGCTCCGGCGCATAGCCCGAGGCCTTGAGGTTGGCCAGCACGCGGCCCAGCGTGGGGCCGAACAGGCTGGCGGCGCCCGCGTCGACGAGGACGATCTTGCTGCCGGTGTTGATCAGGAAGGCGTTGACCGAGGTCTCCAGCGGCACACCCAGGTAGGCATGCTGCAGCGCGCGCAGCGTGTTGGGCGCGGGCTGCTGCAGCAGCTTGTCGACCGGCAGGTCCAGCGTGCCGTCGTTCAGCGCCGTGATCTCGAAGTCGCCCAGCTGCAGGCGGTACCAGCCCGGGGCCTGGCCCTTGAGCTGCGGGCCGGCGGCCAAGGCCGGCGCGGCGCCCAGGCTGAGTCCGAGGGCCAGGGCAAGGGCGGCGGGGAGCAGGCGTCGGGGCATGGTGGGTCTCCGGAGGGTGGCAGAAAGCGGCGCAGGATATCGCGGGCCCGAATCGCCAACGCGCCGACGGGGTTTGCTGTCTGCCCCCTGGACAGCAGCACCTGCACCACTGACTGGAATCCGGACAGCGTCGGTGCCGCAGACGCCGAAACCGCGGGTTAGCTCGCAAGGGTTTGCCAGGGGTTCGCCCCGGCCCGGGGCAGGCATGGCTTTTGCGCTGGGGGAGGCTGGCACCCAAGACTACAAACCAGGAGACAAGTCATGCCCCGACGTCATCCGGCGCGCTCGCGTCTGCACTTCGCCATCCTCGCCACGCTGGGCGCAGCCGCCGCGCTGCCCGCAGCCGCCCAGACCGCCCCGGCGGCCGCGCCGGCGGTGACGACGCTGGACGTCGTCAAGGTCACGGCGCGCAAGCGCGAGGAGACGCTGCAGGACGTGCCCGTCGCCGTCACGGCGCTGAGCGCCGAACAGCTGGACAAGCTGGCCATCAAGGACCTCGGCGACCTGCAGGGCCAGGTGCCCAACCTGACCATCTATGCCGCGCGCGGCAGCAACACGACGCTGACCACCTTCATCCGCGGCGTGGGCCAGGCCGACCCGCTGTGGGGCGTGGACCCCGGCGTGGGCATCTACTTCGACGACGTCTACATCGCCCGCCCGCAGGGCGCGCTGCTGGACGTCTACGACGTGCAGCGCGTGGAGGTGCTGCGCGGCCCGCAGGGCACGCTGTACGGCAAGAACACCATAGGCGGCGCGGTGAAGTACGTGTCCAAGCCGCTGCCTCAAGCGACCGAGGGGCAGCTGACGCTGGCGGTGGGCAACTACGGCCAGGTGAGCGCCAAGGGTGCCGTCGGCACGGCCGTGGACGACGGCCAGTTCCGCTTCCGCGTCGCCGGCGCCAGCCTGAACCGCGACGGCTACGGCAAGAACCTGACCGACGGCAGCCCGGTGAGCGACCAGAACACCACCAGCGGCCGCGTGTCCTTCGGCTGGTTCCCGACCGGCTCGAGCTTCAGCGCCCAGGTGTCGGCCGACCGCACACGCGACAACTCGCACATGCGCGGCTTCCAGCGCCTGAACGTCAACCCCTCCGACCCGGCCAAGACGCCGCCCGGCAGCAGCCGCTACGACATCGCGTCGGGCATGCCCAATGCCAACTACACCAACAGCGAGGGCGAGTCGCTGACGCTGAACTGGGCCGCCAGCGCCGACTGGAGCCTGAAGTACATCGCCGCCCACCGCAAGTCCGACACCGACACCAGCATCGACTTCGACGGCCTGCCCGCCAAGATCGCCGATGTGCGCGCCGAGTACCACGACAGCTCGCAGAGCCACGAGGTCCAGGCCATCTACGAGGGCCAGAACCATTCGGGCGTCATCGGCCTGTACTACTTCGACGGCCGCGCCGGCGGCACGGTGCGCAACAACTTCTTCAACCTGCTGTTCGGCACCACCAACGGCACCGTCTTCACCAAGGGCAAGGCCGTCTTCGGCGACTGGAGCTGGCGGCTGACGCCGCAGTTCGCGGTCAGCGCCGGCCTGCGCTACACGGACGAATCCAAGCGCGCGCGGGTGCTGAACCTGGGCTTCCCGAATGCCAACTTCGGGCCCACGCCCAACTCCGTCGCGGCCGACTTCGACAAGACCCGCTCCGTCACCAACACCTCGCCGCGGCTGTCGCTGGAGTACAAGCTCAGCGATGCGGTCAAGCTCTACACGACCGCCTCGCGCGGCTTCAAGAGCGGCGGCTACAACATCCGCGCCCAGGCCGTGGCCGTGCCGCGCTCGGCCGAACCCTTCCAGGACGAGAAGCTGGACTCGCTGGAGCTGGGCGCCAAGATGGTGCTCGACGAGGGCCGCCTGGAGCTGAACACGGCGCTGTTCCACAACAAGTACAAGAACGTGCAGCTGTCGGTGTTCACCTCCTACATCGGCGCCAACGGACAGCCGGCCTTCTTCGGCGACTTCACGAACGCCGGCAAGGCCACCATCAACGGCGCCGAGCTGGAGTTCGTGTGGCGGCCCACCGCGGCCTGGCGCCTGAGCGGCAACCTCGCGGCACTGAACGCCAAGTACGACGAGTACTTCGATGCCGGCGTCAACGTGGCCAGCCAGAAGAAGTTCAGCAACACGCCCAAGTTCCAGGCCGGCCTGAACATCGAGCACGAGGCCAAGCTGACCATGGGCACGCTGCGCTCGCGCCTGGGCGTCACGCACCGCAGCAAGGTCTACCCGACCACCGACCTCGCCGAGACCCTGGCCCAGGACGCCTACACGCTGGTCAACGCCGGCCTGATCTGGGAGAAGGACAGCAAACTCAGCTTCTTCCTGCAGGGCAGCAACCTGACCAACAAGGCCTACAAGACCGACGGCTACAACATCGCCGCGCTGGGCGTGCTGGACGCCTTCTACGGCGCGCCGCGCACCTTCACCATCGGCGGAACATACAAGTTCTGACACCGGTGAAGCCCGACGGCTTTGCGGGCGGCCCGGCGGGCCGCCCGTTCTCGCTTCAGGACGTCCGGCCGGCGCGTTACATTGCGCCGGCCATGCCGCTGTCCAAGATCCAGACACCCGCCGCCACCGACATCCCGCAGGACGTCGACGGCCTGCTGCGCCTGGCCGCGCAGTCCATGTTCGACGTGCTGGCCCGCTCGGCCGAGGGCATGTTCGTCATCGACCGCAGCCACCACATCGTCTGGATCAGCGAGGGCTACAAGCGCTTCCTGCCGGCGCTGGGCTTCACGGGCGAGCATGAGTTCGTCGGCCGGCGCGTGGAGGACGTGGTGCCCAACACGCAGATGCTGCAGGTGCTGCAGACCGGCAAGCCGGTGCTGGTGGACCTGCTGACCAACAAGGCCGGCACCTTCCTGGTCAGCCGGCTGCCGCTGCGCAACGACGCCGGCGAGGTCATAGGCGCCTTGGGCCTGGTGCTGCTGGACCACCCCGAGACCACCATGCAGCCGCTGATCCAGAAGTTCGCGCGGCTGCAGCAGGAGCTGGAGGACACGCGCCGCCAGCTGGCCGCCGAGGTGTCGGCCAAGCGCCGGCCCAAGTACACCATCGCCAGCTTCATAGGCGCCAGCCCGGCGGCGCTGGAGGTCAAGCGCCAGGCGCGGCGCGTCGCGCAGACCGACTCCACCGTGCTGCTGCTGGGCGAGACCGGCACCGGCAAGGAGCTGATGGCCCATGCCATCCACTCGGCCTCGCGGCGCGCGCAGCGCCCGCTGGTCAGCGTCAACATCGCCGCCGTGCCGGAGACGCTGCTGGAGGCCGAGTTCTTCGGCGTCGCGCCCGGCGCCTACACCGGCGCCGACCGCAAGGGCCGCGACGGCAAGTTCAGACTGGCCGACGGCGGCACGCTGTTCCTGGACGAGATCGGCGACATGCCGCTGGCGCTGCAGGCCAAGCTGCTGCGCGTGCTGCAGGAGCAGGAGGTGGAGCCGCTGGGCAGCAACACCGTGATGCGGGTGGACGTGCGCGTCATCGCCGCCACCAGCCGCGACCTGGCCGCCATGGTGGCCGCCGGCCAGTTCCGCGCCGACCTCTACTACCGGCTCAACGTGCTGCCCATCCGCGTGCCGGCGCTGCGCGAGCGGCTGGAGGACATCGAGGCGCTGGCCGAGGCGCTGGGCGAGGACATCGCACGGCGCAGCGGCATGCCGCAGAAGCTGCTCAGCCCCGACGCGATCGAGTGGCTGATGCGCCAGCCCTGGCCCGGCAACATCCGCGAGCTGCGCAACACGCTGGAGCAGGTCAGCCTGATGAGCGACGACATGCAGCTGACGGCGGCGCATTTCCAGGGCGGCGTGGCCTTGCCGGCCGCAGTGGCGACAGCGGCCGCGCCGGCACCGGCGCCCGCCGCTGCGCCCGCAGCGCCTGCCGTCACGACCGCCCAGGCCGTCGCGCCCCTGCCCGAACTGATCGAGGCGCTGGAGCGCGACGCCATTGCCCGTGCGCTGCAGGCCACCGGCGGCAACCGCATGGCGGCCGCCCGGCTGCTGCAGATTTCGCGGGCCTCGCTGTACGAGCGGCTGGCACGGTGGCCGGACCTGGAAGTCCAGGTTTCAGGCAACGCCTGAATTTCGGACACTTCACCCGCCCCTAACGGTCCAAAACCTGGGGGCAACCCTGAGAAAAACCGCCCCGGCGACGCTTCCCCGCCGGGCACGGCCCTTGCAAAAAGGGAAGACAGCGTCTGCCGGCAGAGCAGACACGATGAACTTCTGGAGACAAAGCCCATGCGCCCCATCACGCGTCGCTTCGCCCTCGCCGCGGCCACCCTCGCGGCCGCCCTGCCGAGCCTGGCCCCGGCGGCAGGCAACGAAATCCGCATCGCCCATGTCTACAGCAAGACCGGCCCGCTGGAGGCCTACGGCAAGCAGACCCAGATCGGCCTGATGATGGGCCTGGAGTACGCCACCGGCGGCACCATGACCGTGGCGGGCAAGAAGCTGGTGGTCATCGAGAAGGACGACCAGGGCAAGCCCGACGTGGGCAAGAGCCTGCTGGCCGCCGCCTATGGCGACGACAAGGCCGACATCGCCGTGGGCCCGTCGTCCTCGGGCGTGGCGCTGGCCCTGCTGCCGGTGGCCGAGGAGTACAAGAAGATCCTGCTGGTGGAGCCGGCCGTGGCCGACTCCATCACCGGCGACAAGTGGAACAAGTACATCTTCCGCACCGGCCGCAGCTCCAGCCAGGACGCGCTGGCCAACGCGGTGGCATCGGACGTGGCGGGCCTGAACATCGGCGTGCTGGCCCAGGACTACGCCTTCGGCCGCGACGGCGTGAAGGCCTTCAAGGAGGCCTTGAAGAAGGCCAAGATCGTCCACGAGGAATACCTGCCCACGCAGACCACCGACTTCACGGCCGGCATCCAGCGTCTGGTCGACGCGCTCAAGGACAAGCCCGGCCCCAAGGTCATCGCCGTGGTGTGGGCCGGTGCGACGACGCCCTTCCCGGCGCTGGCGGCGCTGGACCTGCAGAAGCGCTACGGCATCGGCGTGGGCTCGGGCGGCAACATCCTGCCGGCCATGACGGCCTACAAGCAGTTCCCCGGCATGGAAGGCGCCACCTACTACTACTTCGGCATCCCCAAGAACCCGGTCAACGAGTGGCTGGTGTCCAACCACTACAAGCTCTACAAGCAGCCGCCCGACTTCTTCACGGCGGGCGGCATGAGCGCCGGCATCGCCATCGTCGAGGCGCTGAAGAAGACCGCCGGCGACACCGGCACCAACAAGCTCATCAAGACCATGGAGGGCATGAGCTTCGAGACGCCCAAGGGCAAGATGACCTTCCGCGCCCAGGACCATCAGGCCATGCAGTCCATGTACCACTTCCGCATCAAGGCGGACCCGGCCTTCCCCTGGGGCGTGCCGGAGCTGGTGCGGGAGATCAAGCCCGAAGAGATGAACGTGCCCATCCGCAACAAGCGCTGATGGCGGACGGCGGCCCGTGCTCGAAACCAAGAACCTGACGATACGCTTCGGCGGCCATGTGGCCGTCGACGGCGTGAGCTGCGCCTTCCAGCCCGGCACGCTGACGGCCATCGTGGGCCCCAACGGCGCCGGCAAGACGACCTACTTCAACCTGATCTCGGGCCAGCTGCCGGCGAGCAGCGGCGAGGTCTGGCTGGACGGCGAGAACCTGACCCGGCTGCCGGCCCCGGCCCGCGCGCGGCGCGGCCTGGGTCGGGCCTTCCAGCTGACGCAGCTGTTCGCCCACCTGACGGTGCTGGAGAACGTGCGGCTGGCCGTGCAGTCGCGGCGCGGCCTGGGGCTGAAGCTGCTGTCGGTGTGGCTGTCGCACCGCGAGCTGATCGCCGAGGCCGAGGCCATCCTGCAGCGCGTGCGGCTGGAGCAGCGCGCCACCGACCTCGCGGCCAGCCTGCCGCATGGCGACCAGCGCAAGCTGGAGGTGGCCATGCTGATCGCGCTGGCGCCCAAGGTCTATCTGTTCGACGAGCCCACGGCCGGCATGAGCGTGGACGAGGTGCCGGTGGTGCTGGACCTGATCCGCGAACTGAAGGCCGAGAAGAAGCACACGCTGCTGCTGGTGGAGCACAAGATGGACGTGGTGCGCGAGCTGGCCGACCGCATCATCGTGCTGCACCAGGGCAAGCTGGTGGCCGACGGCGACCCCGCCACCGTCATCGCCTCGCCCATCGTGCAAGAGGCTTACCTCGGAGTGGCGGCATGAACCTTCTCGAGTTGAAGGGAGTGCATACCCACGTCGGCGCGTATCACATCCTGCATGGCGTGGACCTCGAGGTGCCGGCCGGCCAGGTCACCATGCTGCTGGGCCGCAACGGCGCCGGCAAGACCAGCACCTTGCGCACGCTGATGGGGCTGTGGACGGCCAGCGCCGGCACGGTCACGTTCAAGGGCGAGGACATCACCCAGCTGGCGACGCCCGACATCGCTTCGCGCGGCATCGCCTATGTGCCCGAGACCATGGGCATCTTCGGCGAGCTGACGGTGGCCGAGAACCTGCTGCTGGCGGCGCGCTCGGCGCGGCGCATCGCCGACCTGGACGCACGGCGGCTGGACTGGCTGTTCGGCCTGTTCCCGGCGCTGAAGACCTTCTGGGCGCATCCGGCCGGCAAGCTGTCGGGCGGGCAGAAGCAGATGGTGGCCATCGCCCGCGCCCTGGTGGAGCCGCGCGAGCTGCTGGTCATCGACGAGCCCAGCAAGGGCCTGGCGCCGGCCATCGTGGCCAACCTGATCACGGCGCTGCGGGAGCTGAAAAGCACGCAGACGACGGTGCTGCTGGTGGAACAGAACTTCCGCGTCGCGGCCGAGCTGGGCGATTCGGTCGCGGTGATGGACGACGGGCGGGTGGTGCATCGCGGCGCGATGCGCGAGCTGATCGAGGATGCGTCGCTGCAGCAGCGGCTGCTGGGGCTCTCGTTGGCGGCGCATCAATGAACGCGCCGTTGTTGCGGGTGGCCTTTGCCACGAGCCTTTCAACTCGGTGCACCGCGCCGGGAGTCCGCCCCGGCGGGCGGGTAACTTTTCTCTGTCGCGCCAGAGAAAAGTC
>JAACZV010000040.1 GCA_009996515.1 Comamonadaceae bacterium | reverse complement strand
GTCTGCGCAGCCGGTTGAAGGCCAGCCCGAGCTGGCTGCAGCGCAGCAGCAGGCCCGTGGCCTGCCCGCGGCGCTGCCGGTCGCCGTCGAAGTTGCGCAGGCCGCTGACACCGCCGACACCGTCGTGGCCGCGCCGGCCCTTGCCAGGGCCGGTGGCGCCGGCCTGGCCGCAGACGCGGCGCAGCAAGCGACGGATGAGATGGTGAGGGAGGCCGCGAGGGAGACGGCCAGGGACGCGGCTCCCAAGGCCGAGCGTGCCGGCGCCGAGCTGCCCGCCGCCGCGCCCGCGCCACTGCGCCAGGCCGCCGCCTCGGCCCTGCCGCAACCCGTCGTCACGCTGAAGGGCGAGGCCACGCAATGGCAGCAGCCGCTGCTGCAGGCGCTGGGCGACCGGCTGCAGCTGCAGATCGCCGCGCGCAGCGAGCAGGCCGTCATCCGGCTGGAGCCGCCCATGCTGGGCCGGGTGGAGATCGCCATCCGCCAGCAGGCCGGCGACCTGCAGGTGCGCATCGCCGCCAGCCATGACGAGGTCACGCGCCAGATCCAGCAGGTCGGCGAGCAGTTGCGCCAGAGCCTGGTGCAGCGCCACAGCGGCGAGGTCAGCGTGCAGGTGCTGCAGCAGGCCTCGGCCGGCCGCGAGGCGGAAGCCCGCGGCGGCGCCCAGCAGCAGGCCGCGCGCGACGGCCAGCAGCAGGAACGTCAGGAACAGCAGCAGCAGCGCCGCCCGGGGCGCGGCCTGGACGGCGATGACGCGGCCGGCTTTGCGGCCGATTTCGCGGCCCTGAAGGGCTGACGCGGGCCGCGCAAGGGAGCAGAGCATGAAGCAGAAACTCAAACTGATTGCCGTCATCGTGCTGGTGGGCCTGCTGGCCGCGGCGGCCGCGGGCGGGGCCGTCTGGTGGACGCTGGGGCAGCGCGCGCCGCAGGGCGAGACGCCCGAGGCCGCCGCGCCGGAGGACGACGGCAAGCCCGCGCCGGACTACAAATACGTGACGCTGGAGAAGGTGCTGGTGATGCTGCGCGGCAGCGAGGGCGCCAGCGTGCCGCACTACCTGGCGATGGACGTGGTGTTCAAGGCCCTGCCCGAGCAGGAGAAGCGCACCAAGGAACATCTGCCGCTGCTGCGCACCGTGGCCGTGAAGGCCTTGTCGGCCTACTCGCTGGAGAGCGCCCGTGCGATGACGGTGCCCGAGTTCGCCGAGGCGCTGAACAAGGCCTATCGCGACAGCTACGCGGCCGAGCGGCGCGAGGCGCCGTTCGCCGAGGCGCTGATCGGCAAGCTCATCATCGAGTGACGGCCTCGCCCATGCACGCCGCCGCCTACGCCGAATACGCCCAGCCTGGCGCCAGCCTGCTGGGGCCGGACTTCGAGCGTGCGCAGCTGCGTCAGTACGCGCCGCTGGTCAAGCGCATCGTGCGCCAGCTCGGCACCCAGGCCAGCGCGGTGATGGACCGCGAGGACATGGAGCAGATCGGCCTGATGGGCCTGCTGGAGGCGCTGCGCCGCTATGGCCAGCCCGACGAGGCCTTCGGCGCCTTCGCCGCGCTGCGCGTGCGCGGCGCCATCCTCGACGAGCTGCGCCGCCAGGACTGGCGGCCGCGCTCGGTGCGCCAGGAGAGCCACAAGCTGCGCGACGCGCTGCGCGCGCTGACGCGCAAGCTGGGCCACGAACCCAGCGAGGCCGAGATCCTGGCCCACCTGAAGATCACGCCGCAGGCCTACCAGGCCTTCCAGCAGGACGAGGTGGCCGAGGAGCTGGCCAGCTTCGACGAGATGGTGGCCGAGCTGAGCAACCTGCCCAGCGACGCACGCACGCCCGAGGCCCAGCTGATGGTGACGCGCTCGCTGACGCAGGCGCTGCAAAGCCTCAACGAGCGCGAGCAGAAGGTCATCCAGCTCTATTACGAATTCGACGCCAGCCTGAAGGAGATCGCCGCCGTGCTCGATCTCACCGAGGCGCGCGTCTCGCAGATCAACAAGGCGGCGCTGGGGAAGATGAAAGCCTTCCTGCAGCAGGCCTGAAGCCGAAGACGACACCATGCAACCCTTTCTCGGAATCCTCATCGTCATCGGCTGCGTCTTCGGCGGCTTCCTGATCCACGGCGGCAACTTCGCCGTGATCTGGCAGCCGGTGGAGCTCATCATCATCCTCGGTGCGGGACTGGGCGCCATCCTGCTGGGCAATCCCAAGCATGTGCTGTCGGAGATGCTGCTGCAGATCAGGAAGGTGGTGGGCCGCAAGAAGGACGGCCAGGAGTTCCAGCGCCAGCTGCTGCTGCTGATGTACGAGCTGCTGCAGACGGCGGCCGGCGGCCTGAAGGCGCTGGATGCCCACGTCGAGGCACCGCAGGAGAGCGAGCTGTTCAAGCGCTATCCGCTGATCCTGGACGAACCCAAGCTGCTGCACTTCATCGTCGACAACTTCCGCCTGATGGCCATGGGCAAGATCAACGCCCACGAGCTGGAGGGCGTGCTGGAGCAGGAGCTGGAGGCCATCCACGAGGAGCTCAGCCAGCCGGCGCGCTCGCTGGGCAAGATCGCCGAGGCCATGCCCGGCTTCGGCATCCTGGCCGCCGTGCTGGGCATCGTGACGGCCATGAGCTCGGTGGCCGAAGGTGCTGGCACCGGCGAGATCGCGCTGATGGTGGCGGCGGCCATGGTGGGCACCTTCATCGGCATCCTGTTCTGCTACGGCCTCTTCGACCCGCTGGCCAACATGATGAAGCAGGTGGTCAACGAGGAGATGGCCGCGCTGGAGTCCGTCAAGGTGGTGCTGGTCACGCATGTGGCCGGCAAGCCGCCGCTGCTGGCCATAGACGCCGGCCGCCGCCTGGTGCAGCTCAACATCAAGCCCAGCTTCGCGCGGCTGGAGGGCTGGATCAACAAGCTCAACGATCCGGACGAGCCCGAGGAAGAGACGCCGCGCCGCCGCGCCGGCGACCGCATGCCGGGAGAGCGCAGTGCAGCCTAACGGCAAGCCCGGCCGCACGGACGGGCAGCACCCCACCGTCGTCAAGCGCGTCTCGCGCAAGGCGCACGACGAGGCGCATGGCGGCGCCTGGAAGGTCGCCTTTGCCGACTTCTGCCTGGCGCTGCTGTGCCTGTTCCTGGTCATGTGGCTGCTGGCCTCGCGCAATGCCGAGCGCATGCAGGTGGTGCTCAAGAGCGCGGGCGCCAATCTGCTGGACGACGGCAACGGCATGACCAACTCGCTGGCCTCGGGCTCGCGCGGCAGCCTGATCGAGCGCCACCCGGTGCCGGCCTACGGCGAGGCGCCGGCCCAGGGCCAGTCGCACTACAGCCACAAGAGCGTGGACAGCCCCGGCCCCGCCGCGCCCGGCAGCCGCGTCAGCTACGAGCGCCCGGCCGAGCTGGCCGCGCTGGCCCGCGTCATCGAGCGCGTCAGTGCCGAGGAGGGCCTGGGCGGCAACCTGCGCATGGCGGTCACGCCGCAGGGCCTGCGCGTGATGCTGCACGACACCGACGCCAGCGGCATGTTCGAGCGCGGCAGCGCCGCGCCGTCGCCGCGCTTCAAGACCCTGCTGCAAAAGCTCGGGCCGGTGTTCGCGCAGATGCGCAACCAGCTGCTCATCGTCGGCCACACCGACGCCTCGCAGTACGTGGACCGCGGCCCGCATGCCTTCTCCAACTGGGCGCTGTCCACGCACCGCGCGATGTCGGCCCGGCTGCATCTGCTGGAGGGCGGCATGCCGGAGAGCAGCGTGATGCAGGTCAGCGGCATGGCCGACAGCGCGCCGCTGGACGCCGACGACCGCTACGCGGCCGCGAACCGCCGCATCGAGTTGATGATCCTGACGCCCCGCCAGACCCAGCAGATCGCGCAGATGTTCGGCGCACCGCCGCAGAGCGTGCAGCTCGCGCCGAACGCGCCGAGCGGGCAGGGCCTGGCCGGGCTGAGCGCCGAATCCGCCGACGCCGCCCGCGAGCTGCGCCGGGCGCTGCCCGGCGACAAGGAGTGAGCGGCCATGCGAACCAAGACCCGAGGTGACCGAATGAAGATCGTCGCGAACAACGGCCAGGCCGTGGACAAGCCCGTCGCCCGCAGCGAGGCGCCAACCCTTGCGAAGACCGGCGGTGCCGCCGCCGCGGTGCTGGGCACGGCCAACGCGGAGCTCGAATCGCGCCTGCTGGGCCCGGCCCAGGAAGCGCTGACCGCGCTGCCCGAGATCGACCAGGCCAAGGTGGACGCGCTGCGCGAGGCGCTGGCGCGCGGCGAGATCGGCTTCGACGCCGACCGCCTGGCGCGCCTGATCCAGCGCTTCCACGGAGCCGGCCGGTGAGGGGCAAGAGCACCGAGGCGCTGGCCGCGCTGCTGCGCGACCTGCAGGCCGACCGTTCGGCCTATGCGCAGCTGCGCGAGCTGCTGGAAGCCCAGTTCCAGGCCGCGCTGCGCCACCAGGCGGAAGCGCTGCAGCGGCTGGCCGACGAGATCATCGCGCTGGTGGATCTCGTGGAGGCGCGCGGCCGCCAGCGCGGCCTGCTGCTGCGCCAGCTGCTGGGCACCCAGGGCGAGCCCCGCATGGATCGGCTGCTGCAGCGCCTGCCGGCCAAGGCGGCCCAGGCGCTGGGCGGCCTGTGGACCGCGCTGGAGCAGCAGGTGCGCGATTGCAAGGCGCTGAACCAGCGCAACTGCCAGCTCATCACCGAGCAGCAGGCGTTGATGCGCCGCGTGATGGGCGTGGAGGAGGAGCTCTATGCTGAATCCTGAACTGCGCATCGGCGCCGCCGGCTTCCCGGCCCTGCCGGACGCGCCCCGCGGCAACGGTGCGGCGGCCGGCTTTGGCGATCTCTACCGTCAGCTCAATGCCGAGGTCAGCCGCTTCATCGAACGCGGCGACGCGGCCGGCGCGCTCAGCCCCGAGGGCCAGCTGCACCGCCTGCAGGCCGGCCCGGTGCAGCCGCCCTCGGCTGAGCAGCAGGCCTGGCTGGAGCGCATCGCGCCGCTGGCCGAGGAGGCCGGCCGCGCCCTGGGCGTGGCGCCCGAGGTCTTGTCCGCGCATGCGGCGCTGGAGTCGGGCTGGGGCCAGCGGCCCATACGCACGGAGGCCGGCGCCGACAGCCACAACCTGTTCGCGCTGAAGGCCACGCCGGCCTGGCGCGGCGCCGTCGCCGAGGTGCAGACCACCGAGTATGAGGGCGGCGTGGCGCAGTCGCAGCGTGCGGGCTTCCGCGCCTATGCCGACGCCGGCAGCGCCTTCCGCGACTTCTCGCAGCTGCTCAGCGCCAACCCGCGCTACCGGGCCGCCCTGGGCACCGGCAGCGATGCGCTGGCCTATGGCCGCGCGCTGCAGCAGGGCGGCTACGCCACCGACCCGGCCTATGCCGACAAGCTGGCCCGCGTGGCGGCGCAGATCGGCAAGGGGAAACGTTGATGTCAGCGCACGGGTTCCACCAGGCCAAGATCCACGACGCGCGCCGAGATGACGCGGCCGCTGGCGCTGTTGCGCACGCGCACGACGGCATCGCGCGCGCCTGCGTCCAGCGCCTCGCCGGCGCCCTGCACCTCGATGCCCTCGCTGCGCGCGACGATGCGCACGCGTTCGCCGCGCTTCACGAGCTGGGCCGGTGCGAGCTGGCGCTTCTGCAGGATCTGGCCCGGCCGCAGGCTGCTGCGCGGGGCCTGGCCCAGCAAATCCTCCAGCCGGCCCAGCGCGTCGCTGGCCTGGCTGATGTCGCGGCGCTGCAGCTCCACGTCGCCCTCGGCCAGCGGCTGGCCGGCGGCCACGGCCTGGCGGGTCACCAGCACCTCGGCGCTGAGGCTGGCACGCAGCACGAAGCTCTGCGCGGGCACGGCCGGGCTGCCGGCGCAGCGCGCCGCCAGGCGCAGCCGCGACAGGCTGCGCGCATCCTGCACCGTGACGTCCCAGCCGCCGGCGCAGGCCGGCGCGGGCCGCGCCACCAGCGGTGCGAACTGCAGTTCGGGCGCCACCCAGCCCTCGCGGTCGGCGGTGTCCAGCACGGCGCGGCGGGCCGCGTCCTGCACCTGGGCTTCCAGGCTTGCGGCCAGGGCCGTACCGGCCAGCGCGAGCAGGCCCCACAACAGATTTCTTGGAGAGCGAAGCATGAGCATTGATTTCAGCAAGGCCATGGGCCAGCACGCCGACGCCCTGCGCCTGCGTGCCGAGCGCACCAAGGTGCTGGCCTCGAACATCGCGAATGAAAACACGCCCGGCTACCAGGCGCGTGATGTGGATTTTGCCGCGACGCTGCGCCAGTTGAGCCAGGAGGGTGAGGGTCTGCTGGCCGACACTGACGCCGGCGAGTTGCAGTACCGCGTGCCCTTCCATGCCGCACAAGACGGCAACACCGTGGAGCTGGGTGTGGAGCAGGCCGCGTTCGCGCAGAACGCGCAGGACTTCAGCACCAGCCTCACCTTTCTGAACATGAAGCTCAAGGGCCTGGCCAAGGCCATCAACGGGCAGTAAGCCAGCACAGGAGCACGCAGATGTCCTTCAAGCAGATCAGCCAGATCGCGGGCTCGGCCATGACGGCCCAGACCACGCGGCTCAACACCATCGCCAGCAACCTGGCCAACGCGCAGTCGGCCGCCGGCAGCGAGGCGGGCGCCTACCGCGCCAAGAAGCCGGTGTTCGCGGCCCTGCCGACCAGCGCAGGCCAGGCCGGCGAGCAGCTCGCCGGCAACCGCGTGCAGGTGCTGGACGTGGTGGAAAGCGCCGAGCCGCTGCGCCGCGTCTACGAGCCGGAGAACCCGCTGGCCAACGAGAACGGCGAGGTCTTCTACCCCAACGTCAACCCGGTCGCGGAGATGACCGACATGCTGTCCGCGTCGCGCGCCTTCGAGACCAACGTCGAGGTGCTGGGCCGCATCAAGAGCATGCAGAACGCGCTGCTGCGCCTGGGAGAGGGCGCATGAGCACGACCACCTACGGCGTCGGCGGCGAGAGCGGCACCGCGGCCGCGGCCACCAAGACCATCACCGGCAACGGCAACGTCACCGACCTGTTCACCAAGCTGCTGGTGGCGCAGATCAGGAACCAGGATCCCACCTCGCCGACCGATCCCAGCCAGATGGTCAACCAGCTCACGCAGCTCAGCCAGATGGAGTCGCTGCAGGCGCTGTCGCAGCAGGGCGCGGCGCAGGCCAGCCTGCTGTCCAGCCTGCAGATGCTGAGCCTGGGGGCGCAGGTCGGCTCGACCGTGCAGGTCCAGGCCGCGCAGCTGCGCCTGGACGACAAGCCGGTCCAGACCAGCTTCACGCTGCCCAGCAACAGCGGCAAGACCCAGCTGGTGCTGACCGGCAGCGACGGGGTCGAGCAGCGCATCGACATCGGCAAGCGCGGTGTGGGCAGCAACAGCTACACGCTGGACCCGAAGGCGCTGGGCCTGACGGCCGGCAGCTACCAGGTCCGCATCGAGAACGACATCGGCCAGGTCGTGCCGCTGGAGCTCATCGCCACCATCACCGGCGTGCGCCTGGCCGGCAACGGCCAGGCCCTGGTGCAGCTGGGCAGCCTGGGCGAATACGCGCCCGGTGCCATCACCCAGTTCAACGGCCGTCCGGCCACCCAGTCCTGACCCCCACCATCAGTCAACGAGGAACAGATCATGAGTTTTGAAATCGCACGGGTGGCCATCAACTCGGTCAACCAGTCGCTGGACGTCATCAGCAACAACATCGCCAACGCCAACAGCTACGGCTACAAGTCCAAGCGCGCCAACTTCTCGGCCGTCTATGCCGGCAACATGCCCAACGGCGCCGAGGTGTCCTCCATCACCGAGACCATCAGCACCACCGGCGGCGTGCGCAACACCGGCGGCGCGATGGACGCGATGATCACCGACAACGGCTTCTTCGCCGTGCGCGACAACTCGGGCCAGATCCAGTACACGCGCGTCGGCATGTTCAACGTCGACAAGGACGGCTACGTCATCGATGCCACCGGCCGCAAGGCGCAGGGCTACGCCGCCTTCCGCGACGCCTCCGGCCAGCTGGTGCCCGGCGCCGCACTGGGCCCGCTGGGCGACCTGAAGATCCAGACCGGCCAGCTGGGCGCCGTCGCCAGCACCAAGCTTGGCTACAACGGCAACCTGTCGGCGGGCTGGAAGCAGCTGAGCACGGCGACGTTCAACATGGACGACCCCACCACCTTCAACAGCTCGGTCACGTCCACCGTCTATGACTCCAAGGGCGCCAAGCACACGCTGACCCAGTACTTCGTGAAGACCGCCGACGATCAGGTCGCGGTCTTCAACAGCATCAACGGAAACCCGCCGCAGCTGGAGCTGACGGCACCCGTCGCAGGCCCGCCGCCCACGCCCGGTGTCTATGCCCCCGACACCTACCTGACCTTCAACGGCAAGGGCCAGCTCGTCCACGCAGACCCGAGCGTGGCGACCATCCCGACCCCGCTGCCCGATCCTGCGGTCGATTTGATCGATTCGAAGTACACCTACAGCTTCACCCCGGATGGCGGCACCAATCCCATCGCGCTGGAGATCGACTACGCCGGCATCACCCAATACGCCGGCGACAGCTCGACGCTGCTGAACGAGGCCAACGGCAACGCCGCCGGCATGCTCAACGGCACCAGCATCGCCGCCAACGGCAGCATCATCGCCACCTACACCAACGGCCAGAGCCAGGTGGTGGGCACCCTCGCGGTGGCGACCTTCGCCAACCCGAATGCACTCAAGCCCGGCGCCAACACCAGCTGGATGGCCAGCGTGGACAGCGGCACGCCGCTGTACTCCACGCCCGGCTCCGCCACCGCCTCGACGCTGGCCGTGGGCGTGCTGGAGGACTCCAACGTCGACCTGACCGGCGAGCTGGTGAACCTGATGTCCGCGCAGCGCAACTACCAGGCCAACACCAAGGTCATCTCGGCGCAGAGCGAGATGATGCAGAGCCTGATGCAGGCGATCTGAGCGCCATGGATGCGCTGATCTACACCGCGATGAGCGGCGCCGAACGGGTGCTGCGGGCCCAGCAGGTGCACGCCAACAACCTCGCCAACGCCGACACCGCGGGCTTTCGCGCCAACCTGGAGCTGTCCAGCAGCCGCCAGGTGCAGGGCGCCGGCTATGCGGCGCGCCACCTCAATGAGCTCAGCAGCGACGCCGTCAGCGCCCGCGAGGGCTCGCAGCGCGACACCGGCCGCGAGCTGGACGTGGCCATCCAGGGCCCGGGCCTGTTCGCCGTGCAGGTGACGCAGGGCGGCGCCAGCCGCGAGGCCTACACGCGCGCCGGCGGCTTCAGCGTCGACGCCGACGGCCAGCTGCGCCTGGACCGGCACGCCGTGCTGGGCGAGGGCGGCCCCGTCACGCTGCCGCCATTCAGCAAGCTGGAGATCAGCGCCGACGGCGTCATCTCGGTGCGCAACGGCGACGCCGCGACGCTGCAGCAGGTCGACCGGCTCAAGCTCGTCAACCCCGAGTTCAGCCAGCTCCGCAAGGACGAGGCCGGCCTGCTGGTGGCGCGCAACGGCGAGCCGCTGCCGGCCGACGCCAATGTGCGCGTGGCCGGCGGCCGCCTGGAAGGCAGCAACGTGGTGGCCGTCGAGGAGATGGTCGCGACCATGAACCTGTCGCGCGACTTCGAGATCCAGATGCGCTTGTTCAAGTCGGCCGACACCATGGCCGAGGCCGGCAACCGCCTCATCCGCGACTAAGCAACAAAGGAAACCCCATGAATCCCGCCATGTGGATCAGCAAGACCGGCGTGCAGGCACAGGATGCCAAGCTGCAGGCCGTGGCCAACAACCTGGCCAACGTCAACACCGTGGGCTTCAAGCGCGACCGCGTCGTGTTCGAAGACCTTTTCTACCAGGTCGAGCGCCAGCCCGGCGCCCAGGGCGACGACGGCAACCCCGCGCCCACCGGCGTGCAGCTGGGCAACGGCACGCGCGTGGTGGGCACCCAGAAGGTGTTCACCAACGGCAGCCTGCAGACCACCGGCCAGACGCTGGACGTCGCCATCGTCGGCCAGGGCTTTCTGCAGGTGGCCGGCCCCAACGGCCGCACCGCCTACACGCGCGCCGGCCAGCTGCAGGTCAACACCAACGGCCAGCTCACCAATGCGCAAGGCCTGGTGCTGCAGCCCGAGATCACCATCCCCGCCAACGCGACCTCGGTGACCATCGCCGAGAACGGCGCCGTCAGCGCGACGGTGGGTGGCGCCACGACGGCCACCGAGCTGGGCCAGCTGCGTCTGGCCAGCTTCGTCAACCCGACGGGCCTGCTGGCGCTGGGCGACAACCTGTACCAGGAAACCGCGGCCAGCGGCGCGCCCAACGAGGGCGTGGCCGGCCTGGACGGCCTGGGCAAGATCAAGCAGGGCGCGCTGGAAGGCTCCAACGTGCAGGTGGTCGAGGAGATGGTCGACATGATTGCCGCGCAGCGCACCTACGAGATGAACACCAAGGTGCTCTCGGCCGCCGACAACATGCTGCAGACGCTGGCCCAGGCCGCCCGTTGACATGATGCAGCCCCTCGCCCAGTCCGGCCTCGCTGAACGCGGGCCGACCCGGTCGGTCTTGCAGACCGCGCAGCCGGCCTGGCGGCTGCTCTTCGGCAGGCACTGCAAGTCCGCAGGACTTGCCATGTCCGGCCTCAGCCCCCGCGGGGATGGCGATGCTGTCGGCGTCGTGCCGCCAGCACATCGCCCGGCGGGCCGGCTTGGGAGCGGCCCGGCGCTCGGCCCGGGAGCTGCCAGCATCGCGCTGGCCGCGCTGCTGCTGAGCGCCTGCTCGGTGCTGAGGCCCGCGCCGCTGCCCGCCGCGGAGCCGCAGGCGCTGCCCACGGCGCAGCCCGGCGGCGCGCCGGTGCGCGCGCGGGCCGGCGGCGTGTTCGTGGCCGAGCGCGCCACGCCGCTGACCTCCGACACGCGGGCCTTCCGGCCGGGCGATGTGCTGACCGTGCTGCTGCAGGAGACCACGCAGGCCAGCAAGAAGGCCGACACCTCGCTGGGCAAGCAGAGCAGCGGCAGCTTCGAGATGGGCGTGCGCAACATCGGCAGCAGCGGCAACGTCGGCATGGACCGCGACTTCGCGGGCCGCGCCGCCAGCAGCCAGCAGAACGCGCTCAGCGGTGCCATCACCGTGGTCGTCAGCGAGGTGATGCCCAACGGCCTGCTGAAGGTGCAGGGCGAGAAGAGCCTGTACCTGAACCAGGGCGAGGAGCTGATCCGCGTCGGCGGCTATGTGCGGCCGTCCGACGTCGACAGCGACAACCGCGTGTCCTCGCAGCGCATCGCCAACGCGCGCATCGCCTACGCCGGCCAGGGCGACCTGGCCAATGCCAACACGCCGGGCTGGCTGACGCGCTGGTTCGTCAACCCCTTGATGCCGTTCTGATGAGCCCCTCGTCCAAGGAGTACCTTGGCCGGTCCCCCGAGGGGACGGCGATGCTTGCGGCGTGGAGCCGCAAGCACATCGCCATGACGGGCCGGCTTGGGAGCGGCCCGGCGCTCGGCCCGAAAGGCGTCGTTGAAGGCGCCGTGAACGCGGAGACCTGAAACCATGAAGCATTTGTTCGTCTCGGTGGCCGTCCTGTTGGCGGCGCTGCTGGCACTGCCGGCGCAGGCCGCCCAGGCCCTGGGCCGGCTGGTCCACGTCGAGGGCATGCGCGAGAACCAGCTGCTGGGCTATGGCCTGGTGGTGGGCCTGAACGGCAGCGGCGACAGCACGCAGGTCAAGTTCGCCGGCCAGTCCGTCAATAACTTGCTCAAGCAGTTCGGCGTCAAGCAGGGCCAGGGCGTCGATCCCAAGTCCAAGAACGTGGCCACGGTGATGGTCAGCGCCAGCTTCCCCAGCGGCTTCCGGCGCGGCCAGACCATAGACGTGACGGTGTCGTCCCTGGGCGACGCCAAGAGCCTGCGCGGCGGCGTGCTGCTGCTGACGCAGCTGCAGGCGGCCGACGGCGAGGTCTATGCGCTGGCCCAGGGCAACCTGGTCGTGGGCGGGCTGTCGGCGCAGGGGCAGAGCGGCTCCAGCGTCACCGTCAACACGCCCACCACCGGGCGCATCCCCAACGGTGCCACGGTGGAGCGCGAGATCGCCAACGACATCGCCGATGGCCCCAGCGTGCGGCTGAGCCTGAAGCGCCCCAGCTTCGAGACGGCCACGGCCATCGTGCAGGCCATCAACACCCGCTACGGCCAGGACATCGCCAGCACCCGCGACGCCACCAGCGTCGAGGTGCAGGCGCCCGAACAGCCCACCCAGCGCGTCGCCTTCATCGCACAGCTGCAGGCATTGGGCGTGGAGGCCGGGCAGAGCCTGCCCAAGGTGGTGTTCAACTCGCGCACCGGCACGGTGGTCATCGCCGACGGCGTGCGCGTGCGCGCCGCGGCGGTGTCGCACGGCTCGCTCAAGGTCGTCATCAGCGAGCGCCCCCAGGCCAGCCAGCCGGCGCCGCTCAGCCAGGGCCAGACGCAGGTGCTGCCGCAGTCGCGCGTGGCGGTGGAGCAGGGCAGCGGCCACATGCTGCGCTGGCCCGCCGGCGCCAGCCTGCAGGCCATCGTCGACACCATCAACAGCATAGGCGCCAACCCCGACGACCTCATGGCCATCCTGCAGGCGCTGGACCAGGCCGGCGCCATCGACGGCGAACTCCAGGTGATATGAACATGAAGCTCGACAACAGCCTCCCGACACAGGCGACCGACGCCGACGCCCGGCTGCGCCAGCGCGCCACCGACGCCGCCGTCAAGTTCGAGGCCCAGTTCATCCGCCAGATGCTGAGCCAGATGCGCTCGGCCACGCGCGAGCTGGCCGACGACGACAGCCCCAGCAAGCAGCGCACGCACGAGCAGATGGCCGACTTCGCCGACGGCCTGGTGGCCGACTCGCTGGCCGGGCAGCGCGCCTTCGGCATCGCCGACCTGCTGCTCAAGCAGCTGCTGCCGGCGCCGGATTTAAGTGCAGCGCCCCCGCAGTCGCCTTCCCGGAATTGAGCCCCAGCGCCATTCGCCGGCCGACACCATGAGCATGATCAACAACGCCCTGTCGGGCGCCATTGCAGCGCAGACGGCGCTCAACACCACCAGCCAGAACATCGCCAACGTCGCGACGCCCGGCTATACCCGCCAAGGCGTGCTGCTGGCGTCGCTGCAGGCCGTGGGCGGCGGCACGAACGCGGCCGGCAACGGCGTGAAGGTGTCGTCGCTGATCCGCTTCGCCGACGGCTACAAGTCGCTGCAGATGTGGAAGGCGGCCTCCGAGCTGGGGCGTTACGACGCCGGCCAGCCCTATCTGGACCAGCTCGAATCGGTGATGTCGGACGACACCGCCAACATCAACAACTCGCTGGACGGCTTCTTCGCGTCGCTCAATGCCGCCAGCGTGCAGCCCGACTCGGCCGCGCTGCGCGCGCAGGTGCTGACCTCGGCGGACACGCTGGTGCGACGCATCGCCAGCCAGCAGCAGCTGTTCACGACGCAGCACAACGCGCTGAACGACCAGCGCGCCGCGGCCATCAACCAGATCAACGGCTACACGGCCGACATCGCGCTGCTGAACCAGCAGATCGCCGCGGCCCAGGCCGGCGGCCTGAACACCTCCGGGCTGGCCGATGCGCGCGACCAGCGCATCGACGCGCTGGCCTCGCTGGTGGGCCTGCAGGTGGTGGCGCAGCGCGACGGCACGGTCAACGTGTCGCTGAACAACGGCCAGCCGCTGGTGGTGGGCAGCGATGCCGCGGTGATGGGCCAGAACGCCGGCCAGCTGGAGCTGCGCTTCGCCAACACCACGTTCGTGGTCGGCAGCCAGGGGCTGGGCGGCCAGCTGGGCGGCGTCATCGACTACGAGGCCCAGGTGCTCAAGCCCATGCAGAAGACGGTCGAGGAACTGGCCGCGGGCATCGCCACGCTGTTCAACGGCCAGCTGGCCGCGGCCGGCGGCGCGCCGCTGTTCGTGCTCAACGGCACCCAGCTGGAACTCTCCAGCACCATCACCGCCGCCACGCTGGCCTTCGCGGCGCCGGGCGAGGGGGCGGGCGGCGGCGGCAACCTGAAGGAGCTGATCAAGCTCAAGGACAGCGCCATTCCCGTGACCCAGTTCGGCGGCACGTCCACCGTGCTGGGCGACATCTACACGCAACTGGTCGGCACGCTGGGCGTGCGCAGCCAGCAGAACCAGGCGGCCCAGACCACGGCCCAGACCGTGCGCGACCAGTCGCAGGCCAACTGGGCCTCCACCAGCGGCGTCAACGGCGACGAGGAGGCCATCAGCCTGATGCAGTACCAGCAGATGTACCAGGCCAACATGAAGGTCATCGCCGCGGCCGGCAAGCTGTTCGACAGCACGCTCGCCGCCTTCTGACGCGACCGACCGGAGCTCCCCATGCGCATCGCCACCAGCCAGTACAGCCAGACCATGAACACCGCCTTGCAGACGGCCAATGCCGGCCTGACCAAGGTGATGAGCCAGATGGCGTCCGGCAGCCGCGTCCTCAAGCCCTCGGACGACACCATCGCCACGGTGCGCCTGGCGCGGCTGTCGCGAGAGGAGGCGGCGCTGGACCAGTACCGCAGCAACATCACGGCGCTGACGACGCGGCTGCAGAACAACGAGACCACGCTGACCAGCATGCAGGAAGACCTGCTGATGGTGCGCGACCTGATGGTCTGGGCCGCCGACAGCTCGTCCACGCCCGAGGACGTGAAGGCCATGGCCACCTCGCTGGAGGCGCTGCGCGACAGCCTGTTCTACAGCGCCAACACGCGCAACGCCGAGGGCCAGTGGATGTTCTCGGGCACGGCGTCCGACGTGCCGACGCTGGAGCTCAACGCCGGCGTCTACAGCTTCGGTGCGGGCGTCAATGCCCAGACCCAGCAGGTGGCGGTGGGCGACGGCGTGACCGTCGCCGCCAACGTGTCGCTCAAGGAGTACGGCCTGGACGCCTTCCTGAACGGGCTGCAGGCGGCCATCACCGCATTCGGCAACGGCAGCTATGTCGGCGCCAATCCCGCCGGCGCGCAGATCGACGCCGTCGACGGCCTGATGGACTTCCTCAGCGGCCAGATCGCGCAGCAGGGCGGGCGCCAGAACGTCATCAAGACGCTGGACGACAACCATGCCGCGGTCAGCCTGTCCAACCAGGAGGCCGCGCTGGCGCTGGGCAAGGTGGACTATGCCGAGGCGGCGATACGCCTGAATAGCTACGAGCTGGCCGTGCAGGCCACGCAGAAGGCCTACGCCCGCATCAGCAACCTGAGCCTGTTCGACGTGCTCTGATGTCTGCGCTGCCGGCCATCCCCGCGCTACAGAACCAGCCCGCCCGGGCCGCCGGGCGCTCCGCCGCGGGCCGCGCGCTGGCCCCCGTCACCACGGCGCCGCGCGCGCTGGCACCGGCGGCCGCGGCTG
>JAACZV010000039.1 GCA_009996515.1 Comamonadaceae bacterium | reverse complement strand
CAACTCCCGGCGACTCAGTCCTCACCGGTCTCCGGCAGGTGGATCAGCCCCGTGTGGTAGTCGTATTCAAAGACTTCGCCATAGCGCGCCCATTCGATGGCCACGCGCAGCACGCGTTCGGCCTCGGCGGCGTCCATGCTGTCCATCAGCAGCTTCAGGAAGGGCTCCTCCTTGAGCTCGCCATGGGCTTCCTGCTCCAGGCTGTTGCGGATGAAGGTGGCCAGCGGCACATGGGCCAGCAGTTGCTGGCCGAAGATCTCGCGGCGGAACTCGTGGCTGCCTTCCACGTACTTGCGGCCCAGAGGCGTCATCAGCAGGTCGCCGCCGCTGAGCTGGGCCAGACCCAGGCGGTGCAGCGCGTCGGCCAGCGGCAGCACGGCCTCGTCGGTGAGCTCGCTTTCCTCCACCAGCTGCGGCAGGTCGGCGCGGCCGTTGAAGGGCTCGTCGGCCAGCAGTTCCAGCAGGCTTTCCATGCGGCCCACCTCGGCCTGGGGCAGGCGGTCGCACAGATGCGGCCGTGGAGACTCCTGCGGCATGCCGGCCACCGGCGTGGCGCTGGTCATCAGCCGGTAGACCTCGTCGATGAGCAGGCGCACCTCGGGGCTGTCGGCGCGGCGCGGGCGCGGCAGCATGATGGGCAGCTCGGCGCGCACGCGGCCCGGGTTGCTCGCGAAGATCAACACGCGGTCGGCCATCATGACGGCCTCCTCGATGTTGTGCGACACGACGAGCATGGCCTGTGTGGGCATCTGGCCGCCGTCCCACAGCTCCAGGATCTCGTTGCGCAGCCGCTCGCCGGTCAGCACGTCCAGCGCCGAGAAGGCCTCGTCCATCAGCAGCACCGCCGGCTGCATGACCAGGGCCCGGGCCAGGCCCACGCGCTGGCGCATGCCGCCTGACAGCTCGCGCGGCAGTGCGCCCTCGAAGCCGGCCAGGCCGATCAGCTCGATGGCGGCCTCGGCGCGCCGCGCGCGCTCCGCCTCGGCAATGCCGGCGGCCTCCAGGCCCAGCTCCACGTTCCGCTGCACCGTCAGCCAGGGGAAGAGCGCGAAGCTCTGGAACACCATGGCGATGCCCTGGGCCGGGCCGAACAGCGGCTGGCCGCGATAGTGCACGTCGCCGGCATCGGCCGGGATCAGGCCGGCCATGATGCGCAGCAGCGTGCTCTTGCCCGAGCCGCTCTGGCCCAGCAGCGCGACGATCTCGCCCTTGGCCAGCGTGAAGTCCACGTGCTCCAGCACCGTGCGCAGGCTGCCGTCGGTGGACTTGAAGCCCTTGGCGACGTCCTTCAGTTCGATCAAGCGGTCCATCAGAAGTGCATCCTTTCTTCGGCGATGCGGTACAGCCGGCGCCAGACCCAGTGGTTCAGCGCCATCACGAAGATGCACATGACGCCTATGCCCAGCGCGATGCGCGGGAAGTCGCCCGCCGTGGTCATCTGCTGGATGTAGCTGCCCAGGCCCGCCGCCTGCAGCTTGGTGTCGCCCCAGCTCACGTATTCGGCCACGATGCTGGCGTTCCACGAACCGCCGCTGGCCGTGATGGCGCCGGTGACGAAGCTCGGGAAGATGGCCGGCAGCAGGTAACGCCGCCAGGCCAGCCAGCCGCGCAGGCCCAGGTTGCGCGCGGCCAGGCGCAGCTCGGTCGGGATGGTGGAGGCACCCGCCACCACGTTGAACAGCAGATACCACTGCGTGCCCAGGATGATGAGCGGCGACAGCCAGAGGTCGGGGTTGAGCCGGTACTTGACGATGACCAGCACGGCCACCGGAAAGACCAGGTTGGACGGGAAGGCCGCGAGAAACTGCGCCACCGCCTGCACGCGGCCGGCGATGCGCGGGTTCAGGCCTATCCACACGCCTATGGGCACCCAGATCAGCGACGCGACCGCGATCAGCAGCAGCACGCGCGCCAGCGTGTACAGGCCCAGCTTGAACACATGGGCCGCCTCGCCCCAGCCGACCTCGGTGTGGATGAAGCTCACCAGCCGCCAGACGGCGAACAGCACCAGGGCCGCCACCAGCGCATCCCAGGCCCGCCCCCACAGCGGATTGGGCGCGCGGGCTCGGGCGCGGATGGAGCGGCCGTCGTAACTCTTCTTCAGCGGCGCGAAGCTGGCCGTGATCCAGCGGCCCGGCCAGCTGCCCAGGCGCTGCAGCAGCTCGGTGCGGCGCAGCCAGGTCAGCAGCCAGGACTGCGGCGCGTTCTCGCTGCCGCTCTCCTCGAAGCGGAAGCGATCGGCCCAGGCCAGCAGCGGGCGGAAGAACAGCTGGTCGTACAGCAGGATGCCGATCAGCATGCCCAGGATGGCCCAGCCTATGGCGCCCAGGTCGCGCGCCTCGATGGCCACGGCGATGTAGGAGCCCACGCCGGGCAGCTTGATGTCCTGGCCGGCTACCGAGATGGCCTCGGCCGCGACGACGAAGAACCAGCCGCCGCTCATGCTCATCATCATGTTCCACAGCAGGCCCGGCATCGCGAACGGCAGCTCCAGCCGCCAGAAGCGCTGCCAGCCCGACAGCTGGAAGATGCGCGCGGCCTCCTGCAGTTCGCTGGGCACCGTGCGCAGCGACTGGTAGAGGCTGAAGGCCATGTTCCAGGCCTGGCTCGTGAAGATGGCAAACAGCGCCGCCAGCTCCACGCCCAGCAGGTTGCCCGGGAACAGCGCGATGAAGGGCGCGACGGCGATGGCCTGGAAGCCCAGGATGGGGATGGACTGCAGGATGTCCAGCAGCGGCACCAGCACCTTCTCGGCCGCGCGCACCTTGGCCGCCAGCACGGCGAACAGGCAGGCGAACACCACCGAGGCCGCCAGCGCGAGGAACATGCGCAGCGTCGTGCGCAGCAGGTAATACGGCAGGTAGGCGACGTCCAGCGTCAGCGGCAGCGGCTCGCCGAGGTGGAAGGGCCGGGTCATCTGCGAGGCCGCCAGGCCCAGCAGGCTGAGCACGGCCAGGACCAGCGGCAGCAGCGCCCAATCCCAGCGATTGAACGGGGCCTCGACGGCGGGGCGGGGGAAGAAACGGCGATCGGACATGGGTTCTGCGCAAGAACCCGGCAGCCTAGGCGGCCTTCATCACGAACCGGTGAAGCTTCTGTCCCCAGGCTTGCGGACGGCTTGCGCCAGCCCTCATTCGAACAGATGGCCCAGGTCGTGGTGGCCCATGGACTCCGCCTTGGTGCGCAGGTATTTCTCGTTGTCGGGGCCCGGCGCGGTCAGCGAGGCCTCGCGCTCGACGACCTCGATGCCGAACTCGGCCAGCGCCGCCATCTTCAGCGGGTTGTTGGTCAGCAGCCGGATGCGGTGCACGCCCAGGGCCCGCAGCATGCAGGCGGCGGCGTCGTAGCGGCGTGCGTCTATGGGCAGGCCCAGCGCGGCATTCGCCTCGATGGTGTCCTTGCCGGCGTCCTGCTCGGCATAGGCGCGCAGCTTCTGCACCAGGCCGATGCCGCGGCCCTCGTGGCCGCGCATGTAGACGATGGCGCCGCGTCCCTGGGCGGCGATGCGCTTCATCGCGCTTTCCAGCTGGGGGCGGCAGTCGCAGCGCAGCGAGCCGAAGACCTCGCCCGTCATGCACTCGGAGTGCACGCGCACCAGCGGCGGCTCGTCACCGGTCAGGTCGCCCAGGCTCAGCACCACATGCTCCTGGCCGCTGTCGCTCTCGCGAAAGCCGTGGATGACGAACTCGCCGTAGGGCGTGGGCAGGCGGGTGGAAACGATGTGTTCGATCTTCATGGCGAACCCGCATTGTCCCCCCGCGCGGAAAACCCGCGGCGAATGCGGCAGGATAGGCCTCCCCATAGACCCCCGAGGAGCATCCATGGCCCAGCACATCCACTTCCAGCGCCCCGATGGCGCCAACCTGAGCGGCTACCTCGCCGAAGCCAACCGGCCGCTGGGGGCGGTGGTGGTCATCCAGGAATGGTGGGGGCTGAACGACCAGATCCGCGGCGTGGCCCAGCGTTTCGCCAGCGCCGGCTTCACGGCGCTGGTACCGGACCTCTACCGCGGCAAGGCCACCGTCGAGGCCGAGGAGGCACACCACCTGATGACGGGCCTGAACTTCGGCGACGCCGCGTCGCAGGACGTGCGCGGCGCCGTGAACTACCTGAAGGGGCTGAAGCTGGGCAGCGGCAAGGTGGGCATGACCGGCTATTGCATGGGCGGCGCGCTGACGGTGCTGGCCTCGCAGCTGGTGCCCGAGGCCGACGCGGCCGTCGTCTGGTACGGCATGCCGCCGCTGGAATACGTGGACGCCGGCAGGATCAAGATCCCGCTGCAGGCCCATTGGGCGACGCAGGACGAGTTCTTCCCCATCGCCGGCGTCGACGAGCTGGAGGCCAAGTTCGCCCAGGCCGGCGTGGCCTACGAAGGCCACCGCTACCTGGCCCACCACGCCTTCGCCAACGAGACGGCCCAGGGCCCGCACCGCATCCCGCAGACCCAGTACGACGCGGCCTGGGCGCAGCAGGCCTGGGACCGCAGCCTGCGCTTCTTCGGCAAGCACCTGGGCTGAGATGGCGACGGCGCTGCAGCGCCTGCTGCCCGAGCTGGGCGCCTGCAGGGCTTGCGAGCCGCACCTCCCGCTGGGCGCCCGGCCCATCTTCCAGCTCGACCGGCGTGCGCCCATCCTCATCGCCAGCCAGGCACCGGGCCGCGTCGCGCATGCCAAGGGCAGGCCTTTCGATGACGCCAGCGGCGACCGCCTGCGCCAGTGGCTGGGCGTGTCGCGCGAGACCTTCTACGACCCGGCCTGCTTCGCCATCCTGCCCATGGGCCTGTGCTTTCCCGGCACGGCCGCCTCGGGCGACCTGCCGCCGCGGCCGGAATGTGCGCCGCTGTGGCGCCAGCGCGTGCTGAATGCGCTGCCCGGCGTCGTGCTGACGCTGGCCATAGGCCAATACGCGCTGGCCTGGCATCTGCACAGCCGTGCGCCGGTCGACGTGCTCGTGGCCGGCTGGCGCGACGGACTGGCCCGCGGCCTGCTGCCGCTGCCCCACCCCAGCCCGCGCAACCAGGCCTGGGTGAAGGCCCGGCCCTGGTTCGAGGCCGAGGTGCTGCCGGCCCTGCGCCTGGCCGTGGCGCAGGCCATGGCCGGTCTCAGTCCGCCCGATCCGTCGCGGCGGCCTTGCATCGCGTGACCAGGGCCTGGATGCGCTCGTCATAGGCCAGGCGGGCCGCCGGCGCCTGCAGCACCTGGCGCTTGAGCAGCGCCCGCCCGGCCGGCGAGGCCGCAAAGGCCTCGATGACCTTGCCGTCTTCGGCGGTGATCAGCGGAAGGGGCTCGGGCGGCTTCTCGCCGAGCGTCGTGTAGATGCTCAGCAGGCCATGCAGCGCATACCTGCGGCCCGGCAGGGAATTGAAGAACTGCTCGGCCGCGGCCCGTTCATCGGCACTCAGGGACTCGGCCACGACCCGTTCCGTCGTCTCGTAGAGCTCATCGGGCTGCAGGGCCTGGATGCAGTCGTTCTGGGCGGCCGGCAGAAGGCCCTTGTCCTGACGCTGCTTGGCGGCGATCTGCAGGCCGATCAGCGCGGAGCGGGCGGTGATCTGGGCCGTCGTCGAGGCGGCCCCGGCCGTGACGCTGCTCAGCAGGCCGGCGATGAGCACGAGGGAGCGCAGTTTCATGGGGCGATTGTGCTGGCCTGGCCGTGGCTGCCGCCGCCCGGTTTACCCGCGACGGGCGCTGGGAGACTGCGCCGCACCTGCAGGCGCGGATCGTCCGGCCAGGCTTCGGCGTCCAGGTCCAGCGTGTCGGGCCGCAGGCCGCTGGCGCGCAGAGCGCCCAGATAGCCGTCGCGGCCCTGGGCCTTGGCGGCATAGAGGGCGGCATCGGCCAGGCTCAGCGTGGCCTCCCAGTCCCAGATGCGCGGCGCCTCGGGGTCCAGCGGGAAGACGGCAAAGCCTATGGACACGGTGACCGCCAGCGGCTGCCCGCCGGGCAGCGTGAAGGGCTGCTCGCGCACCGTGGCGCAGAAGCGCGCGGCCAGCTCGGCCGCCCCGCTGCGCGCGCCGCCGCGCGCCAGGGCCAGGAATTCCTCGCCGCCCCAGCGCACCAGCACATCGCTTTCGCGGAACACCAGGCGCAGCCGGCGCGCGAACTCCACCAGCACCTGGTCGCCCGCGGCATGGCCGTAGCGGTCGTTGATGCGCTTGAAATGGTCGATGTCCATCAGCATGACGAGCAGGTCGGCCTCGTCGTCCGGGTGGCTGCGGCGCGGCTCCGTGTAGTTGCGCAGGCACAGCTGCACGTCGGAGGCGACGCGCGAGTCCAGGTAGCGGCGGTTGCGCAGGCCGGTCAGCGGGTCGGTGGTGCTGGCCTCGCGCAGCTCCGCGGTGCGTTGCTCCACCAGCGCCTGCAGCGCCGTCTCGCGGCGGCGCAGCTGGGCCGTGCGCCGCGCCACGCCCCAGCGCAGCAGCGCCCAGGCCAGCCCCAGCAGCGCCAGCGCGGCGCCGGCCAGCGCCCAGCGCGTCTGCCACCAGGCCGGCAGCAGCTCGATGTCCAGCAGCAGCGGCCGGGCGCTCCACACGCCATGGTGGTTGGTGGCGTAGACCTCCAGCCGGTAGCGGCCCGGCAGCAGGCCGCCGTAGGACGCAAAGCGGGCGCTGGCGTCGGTGAAGGTCCAGGTCTGGTCGGAGCCGTCCAGGCGCATCATGTAGCGCAGCTTGGCCGGGTCGATGTAGTCCAGCGCGGCGAACTCGACGGCGAAGCTGCGCGTGCCGGCCGGCAGCACCAGGCCCCGGTCCAGGCTTTGCTCGGGCTGGAAGGGCAGGCCGTTGCGGCGCAGGCTGCTGACCACCACCGGCGGCGCATAGCGCGATGGCGTGAAGGCCAGCGGCCGCACCACCAGCAGGCCGCGGCTGCCGCTGAACAGCAGCCGGCCATCGGGCAGGGCCGCGTCGGCGAAGAAGCGCGGCGTGCCCATGGGCGGGCCCTCGGCGCCGCTGAGCTCGTCCAGGCGATCGGCGGCCGGGTCGTAGACGGACTGCTGGCTCCACACCCGGCCCCGCCCGTCCTCGTGCAGGTTGACGCCGAAGGGCCGGCCCGGCGCGCCCAGGCGCTCGCTGATGCGCTCGAAGCGCGCGCGGCCCTGGGCGTCATAGCCCTTGAGCCGGTGCAGGCCGCTGACGGCCGTGTCCACGTAGAGGCTGCCGTCGCGCGTGTGCAGCAGGCCCAGCACGGCGGGAAAGCCCAGCGCCTCGCCGGGCGCACCCTGCAGCTCCACCAGGCGCTGGCCGTTCCAGATGAACAGGCCGGCCAGCGCGCCCACCCAGAGCCGGCCGCTGCCGGGCTGCACATGCAGCGCATGCACGCCGCCGCGCAGCGGCTCGCCGTCGCTGCGGCGCACCCGCTCCACGCCCGCCGCCTGTGGGGAGGGCAGGCGGTACAGCCCGTCCTGCATGCCCACCCAGACCTCGCCGCCGCCGGCGCCGGGCAGCACCAGCACGCGGTGGGCGCGCCCGCCCTCCAGCGCCCAGCTGGCCAGCAGGCGGGCGCTGCGCGGCTCGCGGCGCTCCAGCCGGCCGCTGGCCACCAGCCAGATGCTGCCGTCCGGTCCCTCGGCGAGGTTGTCCACCGGCGTGTCGGCCTCGCGCGGCCAGCGGCCCAGCGTGCGCAGCTGTGCGTCCAGCAAGGCCACCGGGCCGCCATGCGTGGCCACCATCAGCAGGCCGTCGCGGCGGGGCAGCAGGCCGCGCAGGTCGCTGCTGGCCAGCGGGCTGCCGGGGTCGGCGTCGGGGCCGCGCACGGCCAGGGCCGCGTTCTGGTGATGGCGCTGCAGGCCCACCCCATAACCGCCCACCCACATGGCGCCGGTCTGGTCGCGCAGCAGCACGTTGACGTCGTTGCCGGCCAGGCCGCCGGGCAGGTGGGGGTTGTGGCGCAGCTGGCGCAGCAGCGCGCCGCTGTCGCCGTCCAGCCAGGCGATGCCGTCGGTCAGGCCGGCCCAGACCCGGCCGTCCTGACCCTGGGCCAGGGCCTGCACGCCGCCCTTGAAGCGTGCCGCCAGCCAGTGCGGCCGCCCGTCGGCCTCCAGGCGGCCGACGCGGCCGTCCATGCTGCCGAACCAGAGCCGGCCCTCGCGGTCCTCCAGCAGCGTGCTGATGCCCGTGGCGGCGCCGCTGCCGTTGCCCGGCAGGGCGAGCGCCGTCCAGCCGCCGCCGGCGTCGCGCCGCGCGAGGCCGCGCCAGTGGCCCACCCACAGCTGGCCAGCGCGGCCCACGGCCAGTGCCAGCACGCGGCGCTCCGGCGCGCCGTCGACGAGCACGGGCTCGGTGTCGAAGCGCCCGGTTCGCGGCTCGAAACGCAGCAGGCCCTGGCCCAGCGTGCCCACCCAGACGCGGCCGGCGCCATCCTCGGCCAGCGCGCGTATGGGCGTGGCGCGCTCGCTGCCGCTGCCCAGCATGCGCACGCGGTCGAAAGCGGGGTCGTAACGGGCCAGGCCGTTGACCTCGGTGCCTATCCACATGCCGCCGTCGGCCGCCGCGGCGAGGGACCGCACCCAGCCGAGGTTGCGCTGCACGGGCGTGGCGCCCTCGCGCTCGATGGGGCGCAGGCGGTAGCCGTCGAAGCGGGCCAGGCCGTCGCTGGTGCCTATCCAGATCAGGCCCTGCTTGTCCTGGGCCAGGCTGCCCACCACGTCGCGCGGCACCGGCACGGTGGCGAACTGCGGCTCCAGCGCCTCCAGCGCGGGCGCCGCCGGCTGGGCCGCGGCCGCCTGGGCCAGCACGGCCAGCAGCAACCCGGCCAAGCCAGGCCAGCGCATGAAGCGGCGGGCTGTCATGGCGCTGGATTCCAACACAAGGCCGGGCTCAGAACGGCAGGGCATTCGTCGACTTGACCTCCTCCATGACCGCGTAGGTGCGCGTCTCGCGCACCCCCGGCAGGGTCCAGATGACGCTGCCGATGAATTCTCGGTAGGCGCCCATGTCGCGCACCCGGGTCTTGAGCAGGTAGTCGAAGCCGCCGGCCACGAGGTGGCATTCCAGGATCTCGGGGCGGGCCTGGACGGCGGCCTTGAAGGTGTCCATCACGTCCTGCACCGTGCGGTCCAGGTGCACCTCGATGAAGACCAGCATGGCCGCGCCCAGCTTGTCCGGGTTCAGCCGCGCCTCGTAGCCCAGGATGAAGCCGTCGCGGGTCAGCCGCTTCACGCGCTCCAGCACGGCCGTGGGCGACAGGTGGACGGTCTCGGCCAGCTTGAGGTTGGAGATGCGCCCGTCGGCCTGCAGCACGCGCAGGATGCGCTCATCGATCTTGTCGAGCTTGTTGGCCTCGTCGGTCATCTGGATTTTTATCAACTGGAGACGTGTTTGTTGGAATTTAATCCAAGGTGTCCGTCGATAAAGTGGTAATCCTCACCAGGAGACCGCCATGCCCACGCCCTTCGTCGCCCCACCCGAACAGCCCCGCCTGCCCGACCCCTACCGGGCCGAGGCCGGCGTCGTCCAGGCCCTGGCCGAGCGCGTCGGCGGTGCGCTGAACTGGCCCGGCGTCATCGCCATGGCCGGCCCCTGGGTGGAGCAGGTGCGCAGGAATCCCGCGCCGTTCTGGGCCATGGAATCGCTGCTGCGCGAATACCCCATCACCAGCGCCGAGGGCCTGGCGCTGATGCGGCTGGCCGAGGCGCTGCTGCGCGTGCCCGACGCGCCCACGGCCATCGCGCTGACGGCCGACCAGCTGGGCCGCGCGGATTTCGACGGCGCCAGCGCCGGCAGCCCGCACAAGATGCTGGCCGCGCTGTCGGCATCGGCGATCTCGCTGTCCAAGCGCTTCCTGCCCGGTGCCGAGGACGACGGCGGCCTGTTCAAGCGCCTGGGCGCGCAGACCGTCGTGGCGGCCACCGTGCGCGCCATCCAGCTGCTGGGCCGGCAGTTCGTGCTGGGCCGCAACATCCAGGAGGCCATGGGCGAGGCCGACGAGGCGCGCAAGGCGCAGCGAGCGCAGGGCCGCCCCAAGCTCGCTAGCGCCCCCTCGGGGGGCCGGGCGCCGCAAGGCGGCGACCTTGGGGGCGAGGGACAGCAGCTCCGGTTCAGCTACGACATGCTGGGCGAGGGCGCCCGCACCGAGGACGACGCGCGCCGCTACCAGGCCGCCTATGTCGGCGCCATCCAGGCCATCGCCGCCGGCCAGCGTGCGGATTCACCCGAGGCGTCCGATGGCATCTCCATCAAGCTCAGCGCCCTGTTCAGCCGCTACGAGGTGCTGCAGCGCGAGCGCGTCTTTGCCGAGCTGCTGCCGCGCGTCTGGGCCCTCATCGAGCTGGCCGCCGAGGCCAATATCAACCTGACCATAGACGCCGAAGAGGTGGACCGCCTGGAGCTGTCGCTGGACGTGCTGGACACGCTGGCCGCCCGCATCGCGCAGGTCTACCCGCAGTGGCGCGGCTTCGGCCTCGCGGTGCAGGCCTACCAGACGCGCGCGCTGGCCGTCATCGACGAGGTGGCGGCCATCGCCCGCAGGCACGGCCTGCGCTTCATGGTGCGCCTCGTGAAGGGCGCCTACTGGGACGGCGAGATCAAGCGCGCCCAGGAGCTGGGCCTGGCTCACTACCCGGTGTTCACGCACAAGCAGCACACCGACGTCTCGTATCTCGCCTGCGCCCGCGCGCTGATCCAGCACAGCGACGTCATCTACCCGCAGTTCGCCAGCCACAACGCCGGCACCATCGCCGCTATCGTGCAGATGGCCCGCGCCACCGGCGCCCCGTTCGAGATGCAGCGCCTGCACGGCATGGGCGAAGGCGTCTACCGCGAGGTGCTGAAGGACGGCTCCATCCCCTGCCGCGTCTACGCGCCGGTGGGCGAACACCGCGACCTGCTGGCGTATCTCGTGCGCCGGCTGCTGGAGAACGGCGCCAACTCCTCCTTCGTGCACCAGCTGGCCGACCCCAGCGTGGCCGTGCCCGAGCTGCTGGGCTCGCCGCTCGCCGACGTGCGCGCCACGAGTGCGCTGCCGCTGCCGCCGGCGCTGTACCTGGACGAGCAGGGCCGGGGCCGCGCCAACTCCACGGGCGCCGACCTGAGCGCGCCGGCCCAGCGCGCGCCGCTGCAGGCCGCGCTGGACAGCGTGCCGGTGCAGGCCGTGGCCGAGGCCACGGCCGCCGAGGTCGACGCCGCGATGCAGCGCCTGCAGGCCGGCTTCCCGGCCTGGAACGCCACGCCCGTCGCGCAGCGCGCCGCCATCCTGCGCCGCGCCGCCGACGACCTCGACGCGCGGCTGCCCGAGTTCTGCGCGCTGCTGGTCAAGGAAGCTTTCAAGACCCAGGCCGACTGCGTCGCCGAGGTGCGCGAGGCGGTGGACTTCCTGCGCTACTACGCCGACCAGGCGGAGGCCGAGCCTGCGGGCATGCAGGGCCGCGGCGTGTTCGTCTGCATCAGCCCGTGGAACTTCCCGCTGGCCATCTTCGCGGGCCAGGTCGTCGCCGCGCTGGTGGCCGGCAACACGGTGGCCGCCAAGCCGGCCGAGCAGACGCCCTACGTCGCGCTGAAGATGGTGGCGCTGCTGCACGCCGCCGGCGTGCCGCAGGATGCGCTGGCGCTGCTGCATGGCGCCGGCGAAACCGTCGGCGCGGGCCTGGTGGCCCATGCCCACACGGCGGGCGTGTGCTTCACCGGCTCCACGGCCGTCGCGCAGATCATCCACAAGGCGCTGGCCGCCAAGCCCAACGCTCCGGTGCCGCTGATTGCGGAAACGGGCGGCCTGAACGCGATGGTGGTGGACTCCACCGCGCTGCCCGAGCAGGTCATCGATGCCGTCGTGCAGAGCGCCTTCCGCTCGGCCGGCCAGCGCTGCTCGGCGCTGCGGCTGCTGTGCGTGCAGTCCAGCATTGCCGATGGCGTCATCGAGATGCTCAGCGGGGCGCTGGCACAGCTGCATGTCGGCCGGCCCGCCGATCTCGCGACCGACGTCGGCCCCGTCATCGACGACGAGGCCCACGCCAACATCAGCAGGCATGTCGAGCGCCTGAAGCGCGAGGCCAGGCTGATCGCCGAGGCGCCGGTGGCCGAGGTCATGCCGCGCCAGATCCGCCCCGTCGCCTTCGAACTGCCGCGCATTGCCGACCTGGGCGAGGAAATCTTCGGCCCGGTGCTGCACGTGGTGCGCTTCGAGGATTCGGTCGACGCGGTCATCCAGCAGATCAACGCGCTGGGCTATGGCCTGACGCTGGGCATCCAGACCCGCATCGACAGCCGCGCCCAGCGCCTGGCCGACGCGGCGCGCATCGGCAACGTCTATGTGAACCGCAACATCATCGGCGCGGTGGTGGGCGTGCAGCCCTTTGGCGGCGAAGGCCTGTCGGGCACCGGCCCCAAGGCCGGGGGCCCGGACTATCTGCGCCGCTTCTGCGCCGAACCGCAGCTCGACGCACCGCCGCCGCCGCTGGCGCTGGACGGCCGCGGCGAGGCGCTGGCCGTGGCCGCCGACGCCGGCTGGCGCGACACGCCGCTGGACCAGCGCCTCGCCACGCTGCGCCGTGCCGCCGACACGCTGGACGCATCCGCCGCCCATGCGCTGCGCGGCCTGTTCGCGGCCGCGCAGGCCCAGTTTGCCGACCAGGCCCTGCCCGGCCCCACCGGCGAGAGCAACACCTTGCGCCGCCATGCCCGCGGCGTGTTCGTCGTGCTGGGCCGCGGCGAGGCCGGCCTGGCGGCGGCGGTGAGCGCGCTGCTGGCCGGCAACAGCGCGATCTGGCTGGGCGGCGACGAGCGCGCCCGCCAGGCCCTGCTGCGCGCCGGCCTGCCGATGAGCGCGCTGACCCTGTTGCCCGATGCGGCGCTGCCGGGCCTGCTCGCCGCCCCGGCGCTGGCCGGCGTGGCGCTCGCCTCCTCGGACGCTGCCGCGGCCCATGCGCTGGCCCGGGCCCTGGCGGTGCGTCCGGGTGCCATCCTGCCGCTGGTCACCGCGGCCGGCCATGTGCGCCAGCTCTACCGCTTCGCGGCCGAGCAGACGCTGACCATCAACACGGCCGCGGCGGGCGGCAACGCGGCGCTGCTGGCCGGCATGCACTGAAGCAAGGCCCGAGAGGCCAAGAAAAAGCCCTCTGCGGCGGCAAGCCACCGGAGAGGGCCAAATCCACCCAGGGGCGGTGGAGGAGACAAGCGGGATTGCGACGTCGCAATGTTGCGTTGCAGCATATCCGAATCCGGGCCGGTTCTTGTGACAGAACCGAGTCAGGACGGGCCTCGCCCGCACATGGCCGCGAGCCGCGCGATGCCGCGGCCGCCGACGGCCAGCGCCAGGGCTGCCGCGGCCAGCATCGCCGCCATGTGGACGGCCACGGCCGCCAGCACCAGCGAGCCCGAGGCGGTGATCGCGCGCGCCGGGGCGGCGCTCAGACACAGCGGCAGCAGCGCCGGCAGCAGCATCAGCCCGCTGCCCTGCAGCGTGGCGATGCCGAAGGACCACAGCGCCAACCCGGCGCGCCGCCGCCAGGGGCTGGGCAGCAGCCCGGCGGCCAGCGCCGGCGCGGCCAGCCAGGGCAGGCGCTCCATCGCCATGCCCAGGGCCAGCAGCGCGGCGACCAGGCCGACCGAGGCCGCGTGCCCCAGCGCCAGGGCCAGCAGCGCGGCGCCACGGCCCTCGCGCCGCGCTGCCGCCAGCGCCCAGCCGTTGCAGGGGTTGAGCCCATGCAGCGCGCCGGCGCCGGCCACGGCCAGCCAGGGCCACAGGCCCATGCCGGTGGCCATGGCTAGGGCTTGCCGCAGCAGCCCGCGGCGTCCTCGTAGCGGTCGTGGTGGCGCACCCAGGCCATGCCCTGGGCCTGCTCGTCGCGCCCCTTGGGGGTCAGGTCGATGAGCCGGTAGGCCCCCATCATCACCTCCACGCCGCGGCCGAAGGTGGAGTAGGTGTGGAAGACCTGGCCCGCGTCGTCGCGCCAGAAGACGCTGATGCCGGGCGCCTCCTGCTGAGGGAAGGGCGTCATGTGGAAGTTGTAATAGACCTCGCCGTCGAGGCGGTCCGCGTCGGTGAAGCTGACGTGGAAGTCGCGGTTGAAGTCGTTGCCGTGCGAAGAGGCCCAAGCGAAGCGCCAGCCCATGCGGGCGCGGAAGGCCTCGATCTCGGCCAGCGGCGCGCGGGACACCGCCAGCAGCGCGATGTCGCGGTGGGCCAGGTGGACCGCGATGCCGTCCAGGTGGTCGGCCATGAAGGAGCAGCTCTTGCAGCCTTGCGCCCAGCCCGGGCCCAGCATGAAGTGCTGCACCAGCAGCTGGCGCTTGCCCTGGAACAGCTCGCCCAGGCGCCGCGGGCCCTGCGGCGTGTCGAACACATAGTCCTGCTCCAGCTTCACCCAGGGCAGCGCGCGGCGCTCGCTGGCGACGAGGTCGTGCTGGCGGGTCAGCGCCTTCTCCTGCGCCAGCAAGGCCTTGCGCTGGGCCAGCCAGCGGTCGCGCGTGACGACGGGGTGGGACGTGGGGGTCGTGGTGCTCATGGCGGTCTCCTTGGGGGTGAAACGGCCATGCGGCGGCGCCACCCGGGGGCGGGCGGGCCGGACAGGCCGGGGGATGGTTCAGGCGGGTCGGGGGCGGCGGACGGCACGGACCTTGCCGCTGCCCCCGCCACCGGCGTAGAACAGCTCACGGCCGTCGGACTCGAGGCCGCTGACGCCCGTGCCCGTGGGCATCTGCAGCGCCTGCAGCACGGCGCCGCTGTCGGGGGCGATGCGGCGGATCTCGCTCTCGTCGCCCTCCCAGGTGCCGTGCCAGAGCTCGCCGTCCACCCAGGTCACGCCGGTGACGAAGCGGTCGGCCGCGATGCGGCGCCGCACGGCACCGGTGTCGGGGTCGATCTGCACGATGCTGCGGTCGCGGTACTGGCCCACCCACAGGCTGCCCTCGGCCCAGGCCAGGCCCGAGCAGCCCTGGCCCGGCGCCGGGATGGTGGCGACGACGGCGCCCGTGGCGGGGTCGATCTTGGCGATGCGTGCCGCGGCGATCTGCCACAGGTGGCGGCCGTCGAAGGCGGTGCCGGCGTCGCAGGCGTGCGGCAGACGCCGCTGCACCTCGCCGCCGGCCGGCGCGATGGCCAGCAGGGCCGCATCGGTCGCGGCCCAGATGTGTTCGCCGTCGTGCGTGACGCCATGGATGGCGGGCGCGCCGTCGAAGGGGCCGTACTCGCGGACGATCTGGGCGGGCTGGGTGTTCATGGCTGGCTCCGGTTGAGGGCGCCACGTGCGGCGCAGGTCGCCAATCTACGCAGACGGCGGCGCGGCGGGGAGTAACAAGATGGTCGTGAAACCGGTCAGCGGCGGCGCCAGCCAGCGCCGCGCGCGCGTCCGGCCCACGGCGCGCACGCGGCCCTGGGCCTCCAGCTCGGCCAGTTCGCGCTGCACCTGCCGCTGGCTGCTGCCCAGCGCCAGCGCCAGCGCCGACGTGGACCAGGCCGCACCGTCGGCCAGCAGCGCCAGCAGCTCGCCGCCGTCCACGGGCGGCGCCAGCACGGCCACCTGGCGGCCGTCCAGCGGCCGCAGCGCAAAGCCTTGCGGCGTGGCGGTGATCGTGGCCACGCCGGCCAGCAGCGCGCGCAGCCGGCCGATCTCCACGCGCAGCCGCGCGCGGTGGGTGTCGTCGGCCTCGCGCAGGCGGAAGGCGCGCGCGATCAGCGCGTCGCGGCCGGCGTCGCCGGGCCAGGCCTCGGCGAGCGCGCGGACCAGCGTGAACAGCAGGGGCCGGCGCGCCAGCGCCAGCCAGCCGCCGCCGGCCCGCACGCCGTGGCGGCAGGCGTCCACCACCAGCGCGCCCGAATCCAGCAGCGCGGCCACGTCGGCCAGGCGCAGCGGCCGCGCAACGCCCGCGGCCACGCGGCGCGCGGCGGGTTGGTCCAGCGCCGCGCGGGCCTGGG
>JAACZV010000038.1 GCA_009996515.1 Comamonadaceae bacterium | reverse complement strand
GCGCCGCATCTGCACCAGGCCCTGGGCCAGCCGGGCGCGCAGCCGCCAGGCGGGGCGGCGGCCGGCCAGCCGGGCCAGCGCCCGGGCCGCCTCGGCCGCGGCCGCCAGGTCGCCCAGCGCGATGAAGCTCTCCACGCGCAGCTCCAGCACCCGGCCCTCCATGCCGCGGGCTGCGCTGGCGTCGATCAGGCGCTGATGCTGGCCCGACCAGGCCAGGTCGGCCAGTTCCTCCAGCTGAACGGCATCGGGGCGCAGGGGCATCGCGGCGCGGAGCGAAGCTTGGGCGCCGGCAGTCTAGTCCGCTTGAGGCAAGGTCAGGCGCATGACCGTCCCCAAGGGGCCGGTGCGCAACAGTTCGACGCTGCCGCCATGCATGTCCATCACACGGCGCACGATGTACAGGCCCAGGCCATGCCCGGACTCGGTGCCGCTGCGCGCACCGCGCTCGAACACCCGCGGCAGCAGCTCGCGCGGGATGCCCGGGCCGGCGTCGGCCACCTCCAGCTGCAGGGCCGGCGGCTCGTCGAAGTCCATCACGTGCAGCGTCACCGGGCTCACGCCGGGGGCGTACTTCAGCGCGTTGGACAGCAGGTTGCGCAGAGCCAGCCGCATCAGGCTCATGTCCATCAGCGCCGTGCGCGTGGCCGTGTGCCGGTTCACGACGACGCGGTCGCGCTGCTCGCGCGGCAGGTCGGCGATGGTCACGGCGATCAGCGTGTCGATGTCGGTGTCCTCGCGGGCGATGCGGCCGCCACCGGCCAGCAGGCTGGCGGCGGCAAGCGTGTTGTCCACGCCGGCCAGCACGGTGCCCAGCACGGCCTGGGCCCGCGTCAGCCGCTCCTGCGCCTGGCGCTCGCCACGGCCGGCCAGGCTGGCGGCGGCGCTCTGCAGCGCGGCGCTGGCGTTGTTCAGCGGCTGGCGCACCTCATGGGCCAGCACGTCCAGCATCTCGGAGCGCTCGCGCAGCAGCTGGTCCAGCTCCTGCACATGGCGCTCCGTGCGGCGGCGCATGCGCTGCTCATGGGCCAGCTCGGCGCGGCGCTGCAAGTCCTCGGTGATGTCGTTCACCAGCGCCAGCGCCCGCAGCGGCTGGCCCTCGGGGGTGTACAAGGCCACGGCCGAGACCAGCACGTCGCGCAGCCGGCCGTCGGCGCAGACCAGCTGCACCGGGCAGTCGCCCAGCTGGCCATCGCGCCACAGCGCCGGGCGGTAGACCTCGCGCTCCTGGCGGGCCGACTCCGGCGCCATGAAGTCCTCCAGGGGCCGGCCCAGCACCTGGGCGCGCTCGTAGCCCAGCCGCTCCAGCCAGCGGTCCGAGGCGCTGAGCAGGCGGCCCTCCGCATCGATGGAATGCATCAGCGCCGGCGTCGATTCGTACAGGGCGCGCAGGCGCTGGCGGTTGCGCTCCAGCTCGATGGCGGCGCGGTGGTGTTCCGTGACGTCCTGGAAGGACCCCACCAGCCGCACCGGCACGCCGTCCTGCCGGTCCAGCTGGCCCTGGGCCAGCACCCAGATCTCGCGGCCCCGCGCCGTCACCAGCGGCAGCTCCAGGCTCCAGGGCTCGCCAAGCTGGATGGCGCGCTGCACGGCGGCCTCGATGATGGGGCGGGCCTCGGGCTTGTAGTAGCTGATGCCCTCCTCCAGCGTGGGCCGGTGGCCCGGCTCGACGTCGTGGATGCGGCAGGTCTGGTCGCTCCAGACCACCTCGCGGGTCTGCAGGTCCATGCTCCAGCCGCCGATGCCGGCGACACGGCCCGTGCGGTCCAGCAAGGCCTTGCTGTCGCGCAGCTCGCGCTCGGTGCTGATGCGGTCGGTCACATCCTCCAGGATGCCGACAAAGCCGCGCAGGCCGCCGTCCGCCGCCAGCATGGGCCGGGCGCGCGCCCAGACCTGGCGCAGGCCGTCGCCACTGCGCAGGCGGTAGCGGGCCTCGAAGGGCTGGCGCTGCTCGATGCTGCGCCGCCAATGCTCCAGCACCGCGGCACGGTCGTCGGGCGCCAGCGTCTGGGCCCAGCCCTCGCCCAGGCCGGCCCGCGCCGACAGGCCGCACAGGCGCTGCCAGTGCGCGTTCGTGTAGAGGTAATGGCCGCAGGCGTCGGTGCGGAAGACGCCCAGCGGCGCGGTCTCGGCCAGCACCTCGAAGGGCTGCTCCGCGGCCTGCGCGCCGTCGTGCCGCAGCGCCCGCTCGCGCATCATCAAGGCCTCGGCGGCGGCGTCGGCCAGCCGGGTCAGCGCCTCGCGCTGGGCCTCCGTCAGCTGGCGGGGCCGGAAGTCGACGACGCACAGCGTGCCCGGATGGCTGCCGTCGTCCAGGCAGATGGGCACGCCGGCATAGAAGCGCAGCGGCGGGTTGGCCAGCACGTCGGGGTGGTCGGCGAAGCGCGGATCCAGGCTCGCGTCCTGGACCTCGAACAGCCCGTCGGCCAGCAGCGTGTGGGCGCAGAAGGTCTGGGCCCGCGGCGTCTCGCTGCGGCCGAAGCCCACGGCGGCCTTGAACCACTGCCGCGTCTCGTCCAGCAGGCCCAGCAGCGCGACCGGCGTGTCGCAGATCTGCGCGGCCAGCGCGGCCAGGTGGTCGAACAACGGCTCGGGCTGGCTGTCCATGACCGCCAGCGCGGCCAGGCGCGCCAGGCGGCGGTCTTCGTCGGGTGGCGGGGGCGGAATCACCATGACCGAGAGCTTAGGGCAACCCGGCGCAAAACCCACCACCACGCGCCGCTCAGGGCGTGGCGCGCCCCAGATTGCGCAGCCAGAAGGCCTCGTACTTGCGATGCCAGCCGGCCGGCTTGACGACGCCACCCATGGCATGCACGCCGTCCGGGTCGAGGTAGAGCTCCACCAGCGCGTCCTTGCCCGAGTCCAGCAGTTCGCGGTAGACGTTGACCGTGTCCTGGTACAGCACGTTGGGGTCCTGCATGCCGTGCACCAGCAGCAGCGGGCGCCGAAGGCCCTTGGCCAGCGGCAGCAGCGAGTACTTGCGCAGCACGGGCTTGCTGCGATCGGTGGCCTTGCCTATGGTGCGGCCGCTGTACCAGCTGTTGTAGTTCTCCCATTCGGTGGGGCCGGCGCCGGCGATGCCGGCGGCGAACAGGTCGGGGCGCGTGTACATCGTGTACTGGGTCTGGAAGCCGCCGAAGCTCCAGCCGTTCAGGCCGATGCGGCCGGCGTCCACGCCGAAGCGGGTGGGCAGCAGCTTGGCCAGGTCCTCCAGGTCCTCGGCCTGCGGCTCGCCGGCGCGCTCCCAGTTGGCGTCGGAGAACTTGCGGCCGTAGTTGCTGTGGCCGCGCGGGTCCACGGCGACGGTCACATAGCCATGCTTGGCCGCCATGTACTGGCCGAACAGGTAGGCGGTGTTCTGGAAGCTGTCGACCTCGACGATGTGGCGGTCGTTCAGCGGGCCGCCGTAGACGTAGACGACGGCGGGGCGCTTGTCGCTGGCCTGCCAGCCGGCGGGCTTGAAGACATAGCCCTCGATGCGGTCGCCATGGCGGTTGGTGTAGTGGAAGCGCTCGGGCTGCAGCAGCTTCAGATCGGCCCAGGCCTTGTCGCTGCTGTCGGTCAACGTGCGCGGCGCCGTCCTGGCGTCGGTGGCCAGCAGCTTGAGCTCGGGGCGCTGGGCCCAGTTGCCGGCATTGGCCGCCACCCAGCGGCCGTCCTCCGAAGCCGCCGCGGCGCGGTGGAACTCGCCGGCCGCACCCAGGGCCTGGGTGGCGCCGCTGGCCATGTCCACGCGCAGCACATTCATGGCCGCGGTGTCGCCCTGGTTGGCCAGCACGAAGAGGGCCTTGCTGTCGGCCGTGAAGCCGGCGATCTGGTGGGCCTCGAACTGGCCCTTGACCAGCGGGCGCAACGCCTTGCTGGCCACATCGATGGCCCAGGGCTGGCGCCAGCCGGACTCGTCGAGGATGAGCACCAGCGTCTTGCCGTCGGGCGTGAAGCGCGGCTTGATGACGTTGACGACCTCGTGGCCCACGTCGCCGCGGCGCTCCAGCACCATCTGGGGCTTGGCGGATTCGTCGCAGGCCGCCGATGTACTCGCCGGCGCGGGGCAAGAGGTACTGCCAAGGTAGACGCGCAGCAACTCCTTGTCGCGCTCCCAGGTCGTGAAGGCATAGCGGCTGCCGTCGCGGGCCCAGGCCACGTCGCTCATCTCGAACCAGACATCGCCGCCCGCGTTCGTGAACACCGGCGCGGGCTGCTTGCGCGGCGCCTCGCCGGCCGGCACCTGGCGGATGTAGAGGGCCAGCGGCGCCTGGGTGCGCTTGTCGTCCGACACCTCGCGGTTGACCTTCTTGGCCGTGGCCCAGCGCTCGCTGTAGCTCATGATCTCGACCTGGCGGCCCGTGGGCGGCGGCGTGGGCTTGCCGTCGGCACCCGGCGGGTTCAGCGGCGCGCGGGCCAGCAGCGACATCCAGCGGCCATCCTCGCTGAGCGCGGTGTCGGCGATGCGGTACTTCTTCTGCTCGTCGTCCGGGTGGATGAGCTCGCGGTTGACGACCTGCACGCCCGGCTGCTTGAAGCTCATGCGCAGCACGCGGGTCTCGTCGGTGTACAGCACGCCGGCGTCGTCGGCCGTGTAGCCCACCAGGCGCAGTTCGCGCTGCGTGGCGACGAGCAGCGTGGGGGCCTTGTCGCCCGACTTCCAGCGGTAGAGGCCGCCGCGGTACTGGAAGATCAGTTCATCGGCCTTGCGCGCCCAGGCGAACTGGGCCGGGCCGGGGTAGAGGTCGGCGGGCTTGAGCTTGTCGCGGGCCAGCTTCTTCTTCAGCTCGTCGCGCAGCTCCCAGAGTTCCTTCTCCTTCTCGTCCTTCTTGTCCGCCGCGGAAGCCGCGGCGGCCGGGGCCGGCACGGGCTTGCCGGCGCGCTGGGCGGCCAGCACGGCGGCGGCGTACTTCTCGGCCTCGGCCTCGGCCTTGTCGGCGGCCTTCTGCGCATCGTCCCTGGCCTTCTTCTCGGCCAGTTCCTTCTTCAGGCTCTCGATGGCCGCGGTTTCCCATTGCGACAGATCCACCTGCTCGCCGCGCAGATAGGCCTGCTGCGCGACCTCGCGGGCCTGGCGCTCGGCGTATTCGGTGTTGCGCTGCTGCAGCTTCCTGTCGAAGCGCGCCATGTCCTCGGGCGCCTCGAAGGCCGCCATCACTTGCGGCGAGGTGACGCGCTGGGTCTTGCCGGTCTGGGTGTCATGCACCCAGAGGTCGGCGCCGGGTTCGCCGAAGGGGCTCCAGAGGTAGGCCAGGTAGCGGCCGCTGCGGCTGAAGGCGGCGTCCTTGGCCGGCTCGCTGCGGTAGGGCTGGGCGCGGAAGATCTGCTCCAGCGAGGGGACGGCGGCGGCGGGCGTCTGCGCCTGCAGCGGCATGGCGGCCGACAAGGCCAGGGCAAGGGCCAGGCTGCCGACGGCAGCGAAGGTCACGGGCTTCAAGGGGGTCTCCTGAATTCGCCCCCTGGGGTGAGGGGCGGCGCATTCTAGGGAGTCGGGGTGGGGGCTCCATTGGTCATGTCCTGCGATGTCTTTGCGTGGGAGCCTTTGCCGTTCGATGCACCGCCGCGGGATTTCGCCCCGCGAGGGCGAGTAACTTTTCTCTGTCGCGCCAGAGAAAAGTCACCAAAAGAGAGGCGCTGAACCGCAAGTCATCGGGCCGAGGCCAAGTCTCACGCGCGAAAACTCGCGCTCGGCCTCTTCGCCCAGGCGAGCCGCTGCGCTCTCGCCGCTGTCCCTGTCACGAGCACCATCCATCGCACCGCTCGGCCGCTTAACGCCGGCTGCACGCCGGGCTCATCAGTGAAGGCATCACATGCGCAGACGCGTCGCCCCAGCGACGCTTGAATTTCACTCGTGAGTTCGGCGTGCAGCCGACGTAGGGCGCACGGGCGGTGGATGCGTCGGGCAGGTCACAAGGACAGCAGCGAGAGCGCAGCGGCTCGCTTCGTGCCAGCGCCCGGGCGCCCGTTTTCGCGCGCTGTCCATCGCAGGCTTTAGGCGAGGTGCGGTTCAGCGCCTCTTCTTTGGTGACTTTCTTCTGGCAAGACAGAAGAAAGTTACCCGCCCGCCGGGGCGGACTCCCGGCGCGGTGCATCGAGCAGCAAAGACTCCCTGCAAAAGCAACCAGGAATCAACCCACTCTAGCCAACACAGGCCTCAGCGCCATGCCCGTGTGGCTGCCACTCGCCACCACCGCCTCCGGCGTTCCCTCCACGACGACGCGGCCGCCCGCATCGCCGCCCTCCGGCCCCAGGTCCAGCACCCAGTCCGCCTCGGCGATGACGTCCAGGTCATGCTCGATGACCACCACCGAATGCCCGCCCGCCACCAGCCGGTGCAGCACGCGGATCAGCTTCTCCACGTCGGCCATGTGCAGGCCCACGGTGGGCTCGTCCAGCACGTACAGCGTATGCGGCGCCTTCTGCCCGCGCCGCCCCACGTCGTCGCGTACCTTGACCAGTTCGGACACCAGCTTGATGCGCTGCGCCTCACCGCCCGACAGCGTGGGCGACGGCTGGCCCAGCGTCAGATAGCCCAGGCCCACGTCCTTGAGCAGCTGCAGCGGATGCGCGATGGCCGGCATGGAGGCGAAGAACTCCACCGCCTCGTCCACCTCCATGGCCAGCACATCGCCGATGCTCTTGCCCCGCCACGAAACGCCCAGCGTCTCCGGGTTGAAGCGCTGGCCGTGGCATTGGTCGCAGGGCACCTTCACATCCGGCAGGAAGCTCATCTCTATGGTCTTCACGCCCTGGCCCTCGCAGCCGGGGCAGCGACCCTCGCCGGTGTTGAAGCTGAAGCGCCCCGGCGCATAGCCGCGCGCCTTGGCCTCCAGCGTCTCGGCAAAGAGCTTGCGGATGGCATCCCAGAAACCGATGTAGGTGGCCGGGCAGGAGCGCGGCGTCTTGCCTATGGGGGTCTGGTCGACCTCCAAAACTCGGTCCACCTGCGCATGGCCTTCGATGCCATCACAGCCTGCCCATTTCGCGGGCGCCTTCCTCAACGGCACGGCCACGGCCATGTTGGCCAGCAGCACATCGCGCGCGAGCGTGGACTTGCCCGAGCCGGACACGCCCGTCACGGCCACCAGCCGGTGCAGCGGTACGTCCACCGTCACGCCCTGCAGGTTGTGCAGCGCCGCGTTCAGCACCGTCAGCCTGGGTCCATCGGGATCGATCGCGCGGCGTTCCTGCAGAGGATGGATCAGCGGCCGGGCCAGCATGCGGCCGGTCGTCGATTCGGGCTGCAGCGCCAGCTGCGCCGCCGTGCCTTCGGCCACCACGCGGCCGCCGCGCTTGCCGGCGCCGGGGCCGATGTCGATGATGTGGTCGGCACGGCGTATGGTGTCCTCGTCATGCTCGACGACCACCAGCGTGTTGCCCTTGTCGCCCAGCGTGGACAAGGCCTTCAGCAGGATCTGGTTGTCGCGCGGATGCAGGCCGATGGTGGGCTCGTCCAGCACATAGCAGACGCCCTGCAGATTGCTGCCCAGCTGGGCCGCCAGGCGGATGCGCTGCGCCTCGCCGCCCGACAGCGTGGGCGCGGCGCGGTCCAGCGTCAGATAGCCCAGGCCCACCTCCTCGAGGAACTCCAGCCGCCCCAGGATCTCGCTGACGACGTCGCGCGCGATGTCGGCATCGCGGCCTTGCAGCTGCAGGCCCTGCACCCACTCGCGGGCCTGGCCCACGCTCCAGGCGGCGACCTCGCCTATGCCCTTGTCCTCGAACTCCACGGAGCGCGCCGTCGCGTTCAGCCGCGTGCCGTGGCAGTCGGGGCAAGGCGCATCGGTCAGGCCCTCGACCTCGGCCTCTTCCGACGGGAAGCTCTGCTCGCGGCCGCGGTTGTCGTCGGCCTGCACGCTGTCGTCCAAGGCGCGGCGCTGTTCGCGCGTCAGCGAGAGGCCCGTGCCCACGCAGCTGGTGCACCAGCCATGCTTGGAGTTGTAGGAGAACAGGCGCGGGTCCAGCTCGGGGTAGCTGGTGCCGCAGACCGGGCAGGCGCGCTTGGTGGAGAACACCTTGACCGTGCCGACGCCGGCGCCGGTGGCACCGTCGTCCAGGCTGAGGCCGTCCAGCGGCGCCAGCACATGCAGCACGCCCTTGCCGGCGTCCAGCGCCTTCGCGAGCAGCTCGCGCAGCTCGGCCTCGCGCTCGGGCGCGATGACGAGGTCGCCCACCGGCAGCTCGAGGGTGTGCTCCTTGAAGCGGTCGATGCGCGGCCAGGGACTGGTGGGCAGGAACTCGCCGTCCACGCGCAGATGCGTGTGGCCGCGGCCCTTGGCCCATTTGGCGAGGTCGGTGTAGACGCCCTTGCGGTTGACCACCAGCGGCGCCAGCAGGCCCACATGCTGGCCGCGGTAATCGCGCATCAGCTGGGCCGCGATGCTCTCCACGCTCTGCGGCCGCACCGGCGCGCCGTCATGCACGCAATGCTGCACGCCCAGCTTCACGTAGAGCAGGCGCAGGAAATGCCAGACCTCGGTGGTCGTCGCCACCGTGCTCTTGCGGCCGCCGCGAGACAGACGCTGCTCGATGGCGACCGTGGGCGGGATGCCCCACACCGCATCCACCTCGGGCCGACCGGCCGGCTGCACGATGGAGCGGGCGTAAGCGTTCAGCGACTCGAGATAGCGGCGCTGGCCCTCGTTGAACAGGATGTCGAAGGCGAGGGTCGACTTGCCCGAGCCCGACACGCCGGTGACGACGTTGAACTTGCCGCGCGGAATGTCCACGCTCAGGCCCTTGAGGTTGTGCTCGCGGGCGTTGACGATCTTGATGGCTTCGTCGGCCTGACGGCGCGCCTTGATGAGCTGCTGCAGCGGCCGGCCCTCTTCCACCACGGTGGCCGGGCGATCCATGTGCTGCGCGTAGTCGCGCAGTGCGGCGGCGGTGTGGGAGCTGGCGTGCTTGGTGATGTCTTCGGGCGTGCCGACGCAGACGATCTCGCCACCCCCCTCGCCACCTTCCGGGCCCAGGTCGATGAGCCAGTCGGCCGCGCGGATCACGTCGAGGTTGTGCTCGATGAGGATCAGCGAGTGGCCCGCGCTCAAGAGCTTGCGCATGGCGCGCATCAGCTTGGCGATGTCGTCGAAGTGCAGGCCCGTGGTGGGCTCGTCGAACAGGAACAGCGTGCCCTTCTTCGCGACGCCGAAGCGCGGATTGCTCGCGGCCTCGGCCAGGAAGCCGGCCAGCTTGAGGCGCTGCGCCTCGCCGCCCGACAGCGTCGGCACCGGCTGGCCCAGGCGCACGTATTCCAGGCCCACGTCGACGATGGGCTGCAGCTTGGTGACGACGGCGCGGTTCTCGCCGAACAGGTGCACCGCCTCCGCGACCGTCAGCTCCAGCACGTCGGACACATTGAGATCGCGATCCTTCAGCGCCAGCTTGACATCCAGCATCTCGGCGCGGAAGCGCTTGCCGTCGCAGTCCGGGCAGCGCAGATAGACGTCGCTGAGGAACTGCATCTCCACATGCTCGAAGCCCGAGCCGCCGCAGGTGGGGCAGCGGCCGTCGCCGGCATTGAAGCTGAACATGCTGGCCGTGTAGCTGCGCTCGCGGGCCAGCGGCGTGTCCGCCATCAGCTTGCGGATCTCGTCCCAGGCGCCGACATAGCTGGCCGGGTTGGAGCGCGCCGTCTTGCCTATGGGCGACTGGTCGACGAAGACCGCGTCGGCCAGGTGATCCGCACCCAGCAGCCGCTCGTGGGCGCCGGGGGTCTCGGTGGCCTTGCCGAACTGACGGGCCAGCGCCGGGTAGAGCACGTCCTGCATCAGCGTGCTCTTGCCCGAGCCGCTCACGCCGGTCACGACGACCAGGCGCTGCAGCGGGAACTCGACCGACACGTGCTTCAGGTTGTGCTCGCGAGCGCCTTCGAGGATGAGGCGCGGCGTGCTCGCCTCCACCAGGCGCTTCAGCCCCATGCCCACATGCTTGCGCGCGCCCAGGTAGGCGCCGGTCAGCGTGTCGGCCGCGCGTATCTGCTCGGGCGTGCCGTCGAAGACGATCTGGCCGCCGCGCTCGCCGGGGCCCGGCCCCATGTCGATCAGGCGGTCCGCGGCCAGCATGACGGCCGGGTCATGCTCGACGACCACCAGCGTGTTGCCCGCGTCGCGCAGGCGCAGCATGGCCTGGTTGATGCGGCCCATGTCGCGCGGGTGCAGGCCGATGCTGGGCTCGTCCAGCACGAACAGCGTGTTGACCAGCGAGGTGCCCAGCGCCGTCGTCAGGTTGATGCGCTGCACCTCGCCGCCGGACAGCGTGCGGCTCTGGCGGTCCAGCGTCAGATAGCCCAGACCCACGTCGCAGAGGTAACGACTGCGGTGGCGGATCTCGTCCAGCAGCAGCTTCAGCGCCTCGTCCAGCATCGTGCTGGGCAGCTGCAGGCCGTCGACGAAGTCGCGCAGCCGCTGGATGGGCAGCTGCATCAGGTCGTGCAGGCTCAGGCCCGGCAGCGCCTCCAGCTGCTCGCGCGTCCAGTCCACACCCACCGGCAGGAAGCGCTGCGCGGCCGGCAGCGCCGCGTCGGCCAGCGCCTTGGAGCCGACGCGCCACAGCAGCGCCTCGGTCTTCAGCCGCGCGCCGCGGCAGGACGGGCATTCGGTATAGCTGCGGTACTTGGACAAGAGCACGCGGATGTGCATCTTGTAGGCCTTGCTCTCCAGATAGTCGAAGAAGCGCTTGACCCCGTACCACTGCTTGTTCCAGTTGCCACTCCAGTGGGGCGTGCCGTTGACGACCCAGTCGCGCTGGGCCGGGCTGAGCTCCTTCCACGGCGTGTCGCGCGGGATGCCGGCCTCGCCGGCGTACTTCAGCAGGTCGTCCTGGCAGTCCTTCCAGGCCGGCGTCTGCATGGGCTTGATGGCGCCGTTGCGCAGCGTCTTGCGCTCGTCCGGGATGACCAGCCCGAGGTCCACGCCGATGACGCGGCCGAAGCCGCGGCAGCTGTCGCAGGCGCCGAAGGCCGAGTTGAAGGAGAACAGCGCCGGCTGCGGGTCGGCGTAGCGGAGGTCGCTCTCGGGGCAATGCAGGCCGGTGGAGAAACGCCACAGCGTGGCGCCGTCGTCGCCCACATGCACATGGACCCGGCCCATGCCGCGCTTCAGGCACAGCTCGATGGCCTCCATGGCCCGCTGCTTGTCGGCGCCGCCGATGCGGAAGCGGTCGGCCACCACGTCCAGCAGCTTTTTGCCGTCCACCTCACGCTCGCCCTGCACGCGCGTGAAGCCGCTGGCCGACAGCCATTGCTGCACTTGTTCGGACGTCGTGTTGGCCGGCAGCTCGACCGGGAAGGTCAGCACCATGCGCGGGTCGCCGGCCGCTTGCGCGCGCGCCATCAGCTCCGCATAAATGCTCTGCGCCGTGTCATGCCTGACCGGCAGCGCCGTCTTGCGGTCGAACAGCTCGGCCGCCCGCGCATAAAGCAGCTTCAGGTGGTCGTTGAGCTCCGTCATCGTGCCCACCGTGGAGCGGCTGGTGCGCACCGGGTTGGTCTGGTCGATGGCGATGGCGGGCGGCACGCCGTCCACCTTGTCCACCGCGGGGCGGTCCATGCGGTCCAGGAACTGGCGCGCATAGGCCGAGAAGGTCTCCACGTAGCGGCGCTGGCCCTCGGCATAGAGGGTGTCGAACACCAGGCTGGACTTGCCGGAGCCGCTGGGGCCGGTGACGACGGTCAGCTCCGCGGTGCGCAGATCCAGGTCGAGGTTCTTGAGGTTGTGCTGCCGAGCGCCTCGGATGCGGATCAGACCGTCAGACATTGCTGGGTAGGGGGCCAAAACGACGAAGGCGAGCAGTGTAGGGAGGCGCCGCGACAAAAGCTGTCAGCACGCCGGGCCGCGCCCCGCCGCGCGGCCCGGCAGAATGTGGCGCGGCGGGTTGCGCCGGGCAGCGCCAGCGGCAACAATCGCCCCCGGCCCGCGCCGGGCCAACACAAGAACAAACCAAACGAGGACACGGGATGGACATGTGGAGCTTGCCCCAGCCAGCACCGGGGCTGCCGCCCTTCTGGCTGAATGCCGCCGCCCACGGCGCGGGCGCCGACCTGCCGGAGCGGGAGGAGAGCGACATCTCCCGCGGACAACGCCAGGCCCAGGTCCTGCTCGTCGAGGACAACCACATCAACCAGGTGGTGGCGCTGGAGTTCCTGGCGCTGATGGGCGTGCAGGCCCGGCTGGCCCGCAACGGCATCGAAGCGCTGGCGGCCTGCGCCGAGATGGCACCCGACCTGGTGCTGATGGACATCCAGATGCCCGGCATGGACGGCCTGGAATGCGCCCGCCGCATCCGCCTGCAGCAACGCGAGGGCCGCCTGCCGGCCTTCCCCATCCTTGCGCTGACCGCCCATGCGCTGGACGCCGACGTCGCCGCCAGCCTGGCCGCCGGCATGGACGAGCACCTGACCAAGCCGCTGGACTTCGTCGCGCTGCGCACGCGGCTGCAGCGCTGGTTGAAGCTGCCCGAATCCAACTGAGGCCCCTCGCCCAGTCTTGCCATGCTGAACGCAGGCAAGCCTGGTCGGTCCCCCGAGGGGGCGGCGATGCTTGCGGCATCGAGCCGCAAGCACATCGCCCCATGCGGGCCGGCTTGGGGCGGCCCGGCGCTCGGCCCGCAGACACCGGCCGGCGACTTCGATAATCGCCCGGCCATGAACCTCTACACCGCCCTGCGCGCCGGTTTCCCGGCCGACCTCGACGCCACCGCCATCGATGCCGACGGCGCGCTCTACAGCTGGCGCGACCTGGAGCGCGGCAGCGCCATGCTGGCCAACTGGCTGGAGCGGCTGGACCTGCCCCCGGGCAGCCGCATCGCCGTGCATGCGGACAAGAGCGTCGAGGGCCTGATGCTCTACCTGGCCGTGCTGCGCGCCGGCCATGTCTACCTGCCGCTGAACCCGGCCTACCAGGCCGGCGAGCTGCAGCACTTCATCACCGACGCGGCGCCGGCCGTGCTGGTCTGTGCCGGCCGCCACTTCGGCTGGGTCAGCAAGCTGGCCTTCCAGCTGGGCGTGCGCTGGGTCTTCACGCTCAACGACGACCGCAGCGGCACGCTGCTGGACCGCGCCCAGCAGATGAGCGATGAGCAGCAGCCCGCGGCCCGCGAGGCCGGCGACCTGGCCGCCATCCTGTACACCAGCGGCACCACCGGGCGCAGCAAAGGCGCCATGCTCAGCCATGGCAACCTGCTCAGCAACGCGCAGACGCTGCGGACCTACTGGGACTGGCGGCCCGACGACGTGCTGCTTCACGCCCTGCCCATCTTCCATGTGCACGGCCTGTTCGTCGCCTCGCATGGCGCGCTGCTCAACGGCAGCAAGATGCTGTGGTTCAACCGCTTCGACGCGGCGGCCGTGGCCCGCCGCCTGCCCGAGGCCACGGTCTTCATGGGCGTGCCCACGCTCTATGTGCGGCTGCTGCAGGAGCCGCGGCTGGACTGCGGCCGCATGCGGCTGTTCATCAGCGGCTCGGCGCCGCTGCTCATCGAGACCTGGCGCGAATGGCAGGCCCGCACCGGCCACCTCATCCTGGAACGCTACGGCATGAGCGAGACGCTGATGCTGACCTCCAACCCCTGCCGGCCCGAGGACGGTGAACGCAGGGCCGGCACCGTGGGCCCGGCCCTGCCCGGCGTCGGGCTGCGCATCATGGGCGACGACGACGCGGCCTGCGCGGTGGGCCGGATCGGCCATGTGCAGGTGCGCGGCCCCAGCGTCTTCGGCGGCTACTGGCAGATGCCCGAGAAGACGGCCCAGGAGTTCACGGCCGACGGCTGGTTCAAGACCGGCGACGTGGGCCGGCTGGATGCGAACGGCTATCTGACGCTGATAGGCCGCAGCAAAGACCTCATCATCAGCGGCGGCTTCAACGTCTATCCGGCCGAGGTCGAGGGCCTGCTCAACGAGTTGCCGGGCGTGGGCGAGTCGGCCGTCATCGGCGTGCCCCATCCGGACTTCGGCGAGGCCGTGGTCGCCGTCGTCACGCCGCGCGGCGGGCAGGCGCCCGACCCCGAGGCGCTGATCCAGGCGCTCAAGGCCCGCATCGCCGGCTTCAAATGCCCCAAGCGCGTCATCGTGCAGGCCGAGCTGCCGCGCAACGCGATGGGCAAGGTGCAGAAGCAGCTGCTGCGCGAGCAGCAGGCCGGGCTGTTCGGCGCTTAGGCCGCCACGCCGCTCCAGAGCTCGCCCAGCGCCAGCTGCAGCACGCGCGCGTCGCTGCTGGCGCGATGACGGCCCAGCTGCTCGCGCCGCCGCACGGCGTCGGTGACATCGCGCCAGCGCCGTGCCTCGGCCTCGCTGAGCAGCCGGCGCAGGTCTTCCAGCCTGAAGCTCTGGCGCCGGCCGGCGGCGTCGTAGAGCCGCGCCAGCCAGGGGTAGTCCTGGCCCCAGCCGTCGCAGTAGACGGTCTGGCCGGCCAGCCGCTCGTTGAGCTGGTCGGCCATCCAGGCGGCCGGCCGGCCATGGCGCAGCAACAGCTCGCGGCCGATGCCGTGCAAGGCCTCGGCGGCCGGGTCCCAGTGCAGCCAGTCGGGCTCGGGACGCACCAGGCCGCAGAACAGCCCGCCGTCGGCCGCGACGACGCCGACCTCGATGGGATAGCTGCCACGGCCCAGGCCCGAGGCTTCGATGTCCAGAATCGCCGGCAACTGCATCGTTCAAGTATGCGGCGCCCGCCGCCCCGCTCACACAGGGTTGTCGATCACCTGCTCGCGCTCGAACAGCTGCAGCGCCGCGCGCCCCACCTGGCGCGTGTCCCACCAGGCATAGGCGCCCACGCCCGCCGCCCCCACCAGCGGCACCCAGCGCGACAGCGCCCGGCTGGCCGCCTTCTGGCCCAGGTGGATGCCGACCGCCTCGGCCGCGCGCTGCAGCAGCAGCTGGGCGGCCGGGCGCACGATGACGCGCTCGCCCACGCGCACGCCCAGGTCGCGCAAGGCCTGGGCGGCCGTGTGGCGGAACAGGCACCACAGCATCTGCGTGGGGCCCAGCTCGGCGCTGCGGCCGTAGAGGGCGGCGATGTCGGCCACCAGCTGGCGCTGGATATGCCAGACGGCCAGCATCTCCGGCGCGATGGTGGCCCAGCCCAGCGGGCCCGGCGGCAGCGCCAGCGTGCCGGCGGCCAGCGCCGCCTTGCTGGCCGCGCCGTCGATGGCAAGCGCCGCGGCATCGCGCGGCCGCGCGCTGGGCGTGCAGCCCGGCTCGGGGGGCTGCACCACCAGCGCCAGCACCTTGTCACCCAGATTCGTCCCGATTGCCATAGCCCGACTCCATGCCCACCGTGGCGCAAACGCAAGAGCACGCTTGCGCCAGGCCGACAGAATGGCACAGACTCGCACCGCCACAACGGTTAGGCAGCGGCCCCCACCACAACCGGCGCTGCGTCACAGGGAGAGAAGCCGATGAAATCGCTCACCGACCTGCGCATAGGCCTGCGCCTCGGACTGGCCTTCACCATCTCCATCGCCTTCAGCGTGCTGCTGGCCTTGTATGCCCGCGGCCAGCTCGGCCGCGTCAACGACGAGCTGGTGCTGATGGTGCAGGACCGCCTCGTCAAGGTCGAGCAGCTGCACACGGTCAAGGACAACCTCAACCACATCGCCCGCGCCGTGCGCAACATCGCGCTGCTGCATGACGCGGCCGCCCAGCGCAAGGAGGTGGCCACCATCGAGGAGGCGCGCGCGCAGAACACCGCGCTGCTGGACAAGCTCGACGCCACCATCCAGGCCGAGAAGGGGCGCCGCCTGCTGGCCGCGGCGAGCTCGGCCCGGCCGCCCTACAACGCGTCCGTGCAGCGCGTCATCGAGCTGGGAATGAAGGGCGAGGTGGACGCCGCGCGCGACCTGCTGCTGGGCGAGACCCGGCCGCTGCAGCAGCACTACATGGCGGCGCTGGAGGCGCTGATCGACTTCCAGAAGGAGTTGATGCTGGACGCGGCCAAGAGCGCCGACGAGCGGGTGAACTTCGCGGCCGTCACGGTGCTGGCCGCCGCGGGGGCGGCCATCGCCATCGGCGCGGCGCTGGCCCTGCTGATCACGCGCTCGGTGGTGACCCCCATCCGCCAGGCCGTCGTGGCGGCAGAAACCGTCGCCACCGGTGACCTGCGCCTCAAGCTGGACAGCCAGCGCCGCGACGAGGCCGGCCAGCTGCTGGGCGCGCTGCAACGCATGAACGATGCGCTGGTGGACATCGTCGGCGCGGTGCGCGGCAATGCCGACAGCCTGGCCACGGCCAGCGGCGAGATCGCCCAGGGCAACGCCGACCTCAGCCAGCGCACCGAGGAGCAGGCCAGCAGCCTGCAGCAGACCGCCGCGTCCATGGAGGAGCTGAGCGCCACTGTCAGGCACAACACCGAAACCGCCCAGCAGGCCGCCCAGCTGGTGGACAGCGCGGCCCGCGTGGCCGAGGGCGGTGGCCAGGTCATGGGCCAGGTGGTGGACACCATGGCGCAGATCACCGCCAGCTCGCACAAGATCGCCGACATCATCGGCACCATAGACGGCATCGCCTTCCAGACCAACATCCTGGCGCTGAACGCCGCGGTGGAGGCCGCACGCGCCGGCGAGCAGGGCCGCGGCTTTGCCGTGGTGGCCGGCGAGGTGCGCGCGCTGGCCCAGCGCAGCGCCCAGGCGGCGCGCGAGATCAAGGCCTTGATCGGCGCCAGCGTCGAGCGCGTGGAGGCCGGCAATGCGCTGGTGGGCGAGGCCGGCCGCACCATGGGCGACATGGTGGGCCAGGTGCGACGCGTGGCCGACCTGATCGGCGAGATCAGCGCCGCCAGCACCGAGCAGAGCAAGGGCATAGGCCAGATCGGCGAAGCCGTCAGCCAGCTCGACCAGGTCACCCAGCAGAACGCCGCACTGGTGGAGCAGAGCGCCGCCGCCGCCGAGAGCCTGCGCGTGCAGGCCCAGCAGCTGGCCCAGGCGGTGGCCTCCTTCAAGCTGGATGCCGCGACCGCGCCGCCCGGGCCGGCGCGGC
>JAACZV010000037.1 GCA_009996515.1 Comamonadaceae bacterium | reverse complement strand
ACCGTCTTGATGCTGATGCCCAGGTCGTCGGCGATCTGCTTGTTCAGGCGGCCGGCGACGATGCGTTCCAGCACCTGGGCCTCGCGGGTGGTCAGCCGCGCCAGCAGTGCGTCGCGGCTGGCGGCCTCCTGGTGGCTGGAGAAGGCGTCGCGGGCCTGATCCAGCATGCGCTCCACCAGCGCCAGCAGCTCTTCTTCCTTGAAGGGCTTCTCGATGAAGTCCATCGCGCCCTTCTTCATGGTCTGCACCGCCATGGGCACGTCGCCGTGGCCGGTGATGAAGACGATGGGCAGCGGGCTCTTGCGCTCGATGAGGCGGTCCTGCAGCTCCAGACCCGTCATGCCGTCCATGCGGATGTCGGCGATCAGGCAGGCGACCTCGCGGGGGTCGTAGCGCGCGAGGAAGGACTCGGCGGAGTCAAAGCACTTGACCCGGTAGTCCTTGCCTTCCAGCAGCCATTGCAGGGAATCGCGAACGGCCTCGTCGTCGTCGACGACGTAGACATTGCCCTTCTTGGGGATCAAGCTCATGGTGCGGTGGGTTCGGTTCTCGGAGCGCCACCGGAAGCAACCAAGGAGGCTTCCTGACGCAGCTGTTCTGAGGTGATGGTGACCGGGATCGTGAACGCGAATCGGCAACCAACGACCAGTGAACCATTGTAGAGGTTCTCGGCTTTTATCCGGCCCTGATGGGACTCGACGATAGACCGGCATAACCCTAACCCGATGCCCAGGCCGTCGGCCTTGGTCGAGAAGAAGGCCTCGTACATGCGGGCCAGCACCTCGTCGGGCAGACCCGGCCCCATGTCGGTCACGGAGAACTCGATGTGGCCGCCCAGTTCGGCGCTGTGCTTGGGCACCACGCGCAGCTCGATGTGGCGGCGCGAAGCCGGCAGCGAGGCGTTGTCGATCGCCTCGGCGGCGTTCTTCAGCAGGTTCATCAGCACCTGCTCGATGAGGATGGGGTCCACCATCAGCTGCGGCAGGCGCTGGGCCACATAGGTGTGGATGGCCACGTTGCGGCGGCGCAGCTCGATGCCGGCCAGCTCCACCGCGTCCTCGACGATGTCGGCCGCGTGCGAGGGCTGGCGCTGCGGCTCGCTGCGCTTCACGAAGTTGCGGATGCGGTGAATGATCTGGCCGGCGCGCTCGGCCTGCTTGGCGGTCTTGGTCAGCGCGGCCAGCAGCGCCTCCTTGTCGATGCTGTCGTTGCGCACCCGGCTGACCATGCCGTTGCAGTAGTTGGTGATGGCGGTCAGCGGCTGGTTCAGTTCGTGGGCCACGCTGGAGGCCATCTCGCCCATGGTCATCAGCCGGCTCGTCACCTGCGCCTTCTCGGCCTGCAGCGCGGCCTGCGCCTCGGCATGGCGGCGCATCGTGATGTCGGTGGCGATCAGCATCTGCGCGAGCCGCCCGTCGGTCCATTGCAGATAGCGCGCGCGCACGTCGAACCACATGGCCAGCGACTCGACATAGACCTCGCGCGGGTCGGAGCCCAGGTCGGTCAGCGCCTCGGCGGGCAGGCCGGAATAGTCGTCCACCTCGTCGCTGGCCTCGGGCAGGCCGCGGCGGCTGGTGGTGCCCACCAGCTGGCCGCCGGCCAGCAGCGCGTGGCCGGCCGGGTCGGCGCCGAACCAGAGCCGGTAGCTGCGGTTGGCGAACAGCAGCTCGGGCGGGTTGACCGACAGCACCGACACGGCCGCGTCCAGCCCCTCCAGCACGGTGGTGAAGCGCTCGTGCGAGGCCGACAGCTGGTCGCGCACCCGCTTGGCCTCGGTGATGTTGGTCATGGAGGTCATCCAGCCGGTCTGCTTGCCCTTGGTGTCCACCAGCGGCGACACATAGACGCGGGCGTCGAACTGGCTGCCGTCCTTGCGCTGGATCTTGACCTCCACGCCGCCGGACGGGCTGCGGCCCTGCAGTTCCTGCTGCAGCGCGCGGGCGTTGTCCTCGCGGCGGTCGCTGGGCCAGAACGGGTAGGGCGGCGTGCGGCCCACCAGGTCGCTCTCCAGGAAGCCGGTCATCGCGCAGAAGGCCGGGTTCACATAGGTGATGCGCGTGTCCAGGTCCATGGCGCGCATGCCGGTCAGCATGGAGTTCTCCATCGCGCGGCGGAAGTTGGTCTCCAGCGTCAGCGCGTTCTGGATCTGGGTGCGGCGGCGCATGTGGCGCCAGGTGCCCAGCAGCATCCACACCGTCATGCCGGCCAGCGCCAGCACCAGCCAGAACAGCGCGTTGTTGATCAGGCCGATGGAGGTGCGCCAGCCCTGGCCGCGCAGCACCAGGCCGTTGAGCGCCGGGGCCAGCGGTACGTCGTGCAGCAGCGCCGCGCGGCGCAGCATCTGGCCCGGCATGGGCGTGACGGTGCTGGCGACGACCTGGTCGCGCGGCACGTCCAGCACGGCGATGCTGTGGCGGGTCGAGACTTCGCTGGGCACGTAATAACGCAGCAAGGCCTCGACGGTGTATTCGGCGATCAGCACGCCCGCGAAGCCGCTGCGATCGATCAGCGGGATGTGCAGCTGGAAGACGATGGCGCCGCTGGCGTCGGCAAACGGCGGCGAATAGACCGGCTGGCGGCGCTCCCTGGCGGCCTCGAAGGCGACCTCGGGCGCGTTGGACTGGTTGGCCGCCGGCATGGACGGGTCGCTGCCATCGGCCGACATCAACCCGTCGGCCTGGAAGCCCGCCGCGCCCACGCTGCTGCGACGCTCGCGCCGGGCGCTGAGCCAGGTCACATGCGTCAGCTCGGGGCGTTCGCGCGCGAAGGCCTGGGCCTGGGCGGCGAACTGCTGCGCGTCGATCTGGCGCGTGACGACCTCGCGCGCGATGCGCACCAGCTGTTCCTGGTTCTCGATCAGGCGCAGCCGGATCTGCTGCTGCGCGATCTCGGTGTCGCGCTTGACCGACTCGGTCTCGCGTTCGATCTCCTCGTTGCGCAGATACCAGAAGGCCGAAATGATGGCCGCCAGGAACAGCAGCACCGAGATCAGCGGCCCCAGCGTGGCCAGCCGGTCCTGGCGCGACGGCGACTGCCGGAACCACCAGCTGGTGACCAGGCGGCGCAGTGTCGCGAGCCAGCGCTGGCTGCGGTTGGAGGAGGCGGATTCAAGGGGCATGGCGCAAATTATCCGGGTCGGTGTGACGGGTCGATATTTCGCAATAAGAAATCTATTCGCACAATTTGGGAATTCAGGCGGGCTTGTGAGACACTCCGCCGGCCCGGGGGTCTCAGTCCGGGTAGACCCCTGTCAGAAACTCATGCCGCCGCCCGCCAGAGGCGTGCCAGATATAGGAGACCGGCCATGTCCGCCCAGCCGCAAAACCTTACGAGCGCCGCACCGAACGACGCCGACCCGCAGGAAACCAAGGAATGGCTGGATGCGCTGTCCGCCGTCATCGACCGTGAAGGCGCCGAGCGTGCGCATTTCCTGATCGAGGAGATGCTGGAGCATGCGCGCCAGCACAGCATCGACCTGCCGTTCTCGGCCACCACCGGCTACGTCAACACCATCGAAGCCGACCAGGAAGCCCGCTGCCCCGGCAACATCCAGATCGAGAAGCGCCTGCGCGCGTACATGCGCTGGAACGCCATGGCCATGGTGGTGCGCGCCAACCGCCTGCACCCCGCCGACGGCGGCGACCTGGGCGGCCATATCGGCTCGTTCGCGTCGGTGGCCAGCATGTTCGGCGCCGGCTTCAACCATTTCTGGCACGCGGCCAGCGAAGACCACGGCGGCGACTGCCTCTACATCCAGGGCCACAGCGCACCCGGCATCTATGCCCGCGCCTTCCTGGAGGGGCGGCTGACCGAGGAGCAGCTCGACAACTTCCGCCAGGAAGTCGACGGCAAGGGGCTGTCGAGCTACCCGCACCCCAAGCTGATGCCCAACTTCTGGCAGTTCCCGACCGTCAGCATGGGCCTGGGCCCCTTGATGGCCATCTACCAGGCGCGCTTCCTGAAATACCTGCACGCCCGCGGCATCGCCAATACCGAGAACCGCAAGGTCTGGGTGTTCTGCGGCGACGGCGAGATGGACGAGCCGGAAAGCCTGGGCGCGATCGGCCTGGCCGCGCGCGAGAACCTGGACAACCTGGTCTTCGTCATCAACTGCAACCTGCAGCGTCTGGACGGCCCGGTGCGCGGCAACGGCAAGATCATCCAGGAGCTGGAAGGCGAGTTCCGCGGCAGCGGCTGGAACGTCATCAAGCTGATCTGGGGCAAGGGCTGGGACGAGCTGCTGGCGCGCGACAAGAGCGGCAAGCTCAAGCAGCTGATGATGGAGACGCTGGACGGCGACTACCAGGCCATGAAGGCCAACGACGGCGCCTACGTGCGCAAGCATTTCTTCGGCAAGTACCCCGAGACGGCGAAGCTCGTCGCCCACATGAGCGACGAGGAGATCTTCGAGCTGCGCCGCGGCGGCCATGAGCCGGAGAAGGTCTACGCGGCCTTCCATCAGGCCCACCACAACACGACGGGCCAGCCCACCGTGCTGCTGGTCAAGACCGTCAAGGGCTATGGCATGGGCAAGGCCGGTGAAGGCAAGAACACCGTCCACCAGACCAAGAAGCTCACCGACGACGACATCAAGTACATCCGCGACCGCTTCAACATCCCGATCCCGGACAGCGAGCTGCCCAAGATCCCGTACTACAAGCCGGCCGAAGACACGCCGGAGATGCGCTATCTGCACGAGCGCCGCCAGGCCCTGGGCGGCTACCTGCCCAGCCGCCGCGACAAGGCCGACGAGCAGTTCACGGTGCCCGAGCTGGCCACGTTCCAGGCCGTGCTGGACCCGACCGCCGAGGGCCGCGAGATCTCGACGACCCAGGCCTATGTGCGTTTCCTGACGCAGTTGCTGCGCGACAAGGCCATAGGCCCGCGCGTCGTGCCCATCCTGGTCGACGAGGCCCGCACCTTCGGCATGGAAGGCCTGTTCCGCCAGATCGGCATCTACAACCCCAAGGGGCAGCTGTACACGCCGGTCGACAAGGACCAGGTCATGTACTACCGCGAGGACAAGGCCGGCCAGATCCTGCAGGAAGGCATCAACGAAGCGGGCGGCATGGCCTCGTGGATCGCCGCGGCGACGTCGTATTCGACGAACAACCGCGTGATGATCCCGTTCTACGTCTACTACTCGATGTTCGGCTTCCAGCGCATCGGCGACCTGGCCTGGGCGGCGGGCGACATGCAGGCGCGCGGCTTCCTGCTGGGTGGCACGTCGGGCCGCACGACGCTGAACGGCGAAGGCCTGCAGCACGAGGACGGCCACAGCCACATCCTGGCCGGCACCATCCCCAACTGCATCTCCTACGACCCGACCTTCGCGCACGAGGTGGCGGTCATCATGCAGCGCGGCCTGAAGCGCATGGTGGAAGACCAGGAGAACGTCTTCTACTACATCACGCTGCTGAACGAGAACTATCCGATGCCGGGCCTGAAGGCCGGCACCGAGGAGCAGATCCTCAAGGGCATGTATCTGCTGCAGGAAGCCGACGCCAGCAAGGGCGTCAGCGTCAACCTGCTGGGCTCCGGCAGCATCCTGCGCGAGAGCATGGCCGCCAAGGAATTGCTGGAGGCCGACTGGGGCGTGGGCGCCCATGTGTGGAGCTGCCCCAGCTTCAACGAGCTGGCCCGCGACGGCCAGAACGCCGAGCGCTGGAACCTGCTGCACCCGACCGAGCTGGCCTGCGTGCCCTTCGTGACCCAGCAGCTGGGCCAGACCAAGGGCCCGATCATCGCGTCCACGGACTACATGAAGAACTACGCGGAGCAGATCCGCGCCTTCGTGCCCAAGGACCGCACGTACAAGGTGCTGGGCACCGACGGCTTCGGCCGCAGCGACTTCCGCTCCAAGCTGCGCGAGCACTTCGAGATCAACCGCCACTACATCGTCGTCGCCGCGCTGAAGGCGCTGGCCGATGACGGCGCGGTGCCGAACGAGCGCGTGGCCGAGGCCATTCGCCGCTACGGCATCAACGCCGACAAGATCAATCCTCTGTACGCATAAGCCGAGGGAGACAAGACATGGCATTGGTTGAAGTCAAGGTTCCCGACATCGGCGATTTCGACGAGGTCGGCGTCATCGAGCTGCTGGTCAAGGTCGGCGACACCGTCAAGGTCGAGCAGAGCCTGGTGACGGTGGAGAGCGACAAGGCATCGATGGAGATCCCGTCGTCGCAGGCCGGCGTCGTCAAGGAGATCAAGGTCGCCGTGGGCGACAAGGTCAAGCAGGGCAGCGTGCTGGTGATCGTGGAAGGCGAGGGCGCCGCCGCGGCCGCCCCGGCCCCGGCGGCGGCAGCTGTAGCTGCTCCGGCGCCTGCGCCTGCTGCGGTCGCAGCGCCGGCCGCCGCTGCACCGGCGCCCGCTGCGGGCGGCTCCGTCACCATTGAAGTGCCGGACATCGGCGATTTCGACGAGGTGGCCGTCATCGAGCTGCTGGTCAAGGCGGGCGACACCGTCAAGGTGGAGCAGAGCCTGATCACGGTCGAAAGCGACAAGGCGTCGATGGAGATCCCGTCGTCGACGGCGGGTGTCGTCGAGGAGGTGCTGGTCAAGATCGGCGACAAGGTCAAGAAGGGCTCGGCGCTGGCGCGCGTGAAGGCGGCCGGCGGTGCCGTTCAGACGCCCGCCGCAGCGCCCGCACCGGCCGCTGCGGCGCCCGCAGCGCCGGTTGCAGCCGTGGCTGCCGCAGCTGCTGTGCCGGCCGCCGCCGCGCTGCCGGCCCACCAGCCGACCGCGCCCACGGGGCAGCTGCCGCACGCCTCGCCCAGCATCCGCAAGCTGGCGCGCGAACTGGGCGTGCCGCTGGCCGAGGTCAAGGGCAGCGGCGCCAAGGGCCGCATCACCGAGACCGACGTGCAGGGCTTCGTGAAGGCCGTCATGGCCGGCACGGTGCAGACCGCGGCGCAGAAGGCGGCCGCGCCCGCGGCCGGCGCTGCCGGCGGTTCGGGCCTGTCCGTGCTGGCCTGGCCCAAGGTCGACTTCGAGAAGTTCGGCCCCGTGGAGCGCAAGGAGCTGTCCCGCATCAAGAAGATCTCGGGCGCCAACCTGCATCGCAACTGGGTCGTCATCCCGCACGTGACCAACCACGACGATGCCGACATCACCGAGCTGGAGGCCTTCCGCGTCCAGCTGAACAAGGAGAACGAGAAGGCCGGCATCAAGGTCACGATGCTGGCGTTCATGATCAAGGCGGCCGTCGCGGCGCTGAAGAAGTTCCCCGAGTTCAACAGCTCGCTGGACGCCGACGGCACGCTGGTGCTGAAGAACTACTTCCACATCGGCTTCGCGGCCGACACGCCCAACGGCCTGGTCGTGCCCGTCATCAAGGACGCCGACAAGAAGGGCATCTTCCAGATCAGCGCCGAGATGTCGGAGCTGGCCAAGAAGGCCCGCGACGGCAAGCTGGGCCCGGCGGACATGAGCGGCGGCTGCTTCTCGATCAGCAGCCTGGGCGGCATCGGCGGCAAGTACTTCACGCCCATCATCAATGCGCCGGAAGTGGCCATCATGGGCGTCTGCAAGAGCGCGATGGAACCGGTGTGGGACGGCAAGCAGTTCCAGCCGCGCCTGATGCTGCCGCTGTCGCTGAGCTGGGACCACCGCGTCATCGACGGCGCCGCGGCCGCGCGCTTCAACGTCTACTTCGCGTCGCTGCTCGCCGACTTCCGTCGGATCGCCTTGTAAGAACTTGCGGGACAGACCGAGCGCGAGCGAGCTCTGTCCCCAACTGATTAGAGAGAACTCATGGCAACCATTGAAGTTCAAGTTCCCGACATCGGCGACTTCGACGAAGTCGGCGTCATCGAGGTGCTGGTGAAGGCCGGCGACAGCGTCAAGGTCGAGCAGAGCCTGATCACCGTCGAGAGCGACAAGGCGTCGATGGAGATCCCGTCGTCGGCCGCCGGCGTCGTCAAGGAGCTCAAGGTCAAGCTCGGCGACAAGGTCGCCAAGGGCTCGGTCATCCTGACGCTGGAGTCGGACGCCGCCGCGGCACCGGCTCCCGCGCCGGCCGCTGCGGCGCCCGCACCCGCCGCGGCTGCGGTCGCCGCCCCCGTGCAGGCGCCCGCCGCCGCGACCTATTCGGGCAGTGCCGACCAGGCCTTCGACCTCGTCGTCCTCGGCGGTGGCCCCGGTGGCTATTCGGCCGCCTTCCGCGCCGCCGACCTGGGCCTGAAGGTCGCCCTCGTCGAGCGCTACGCGACGCTGGGCGGTGTCTGCCTGAACGTGGGCTGCATCCCGTCCAAGGCGCTGCTGCATGTCGCGGCCGTCATGGACGAGGCCAGCCACATGGCCGACCTGGGCGTCGTGTTCGGCGCTCCCACGGTCGACATAGCCAAGCTGCGCGCCCACAAGAACAAGGTGACGGGCAAGCTGACCGGCGGCCTCGCGGCCATGGCCAAGATGCGCAAGGTCACCGTGCTGCGCGGCGTCGGCTCGCTGCTGGGCGCCCAGCATCTGAAGGTCGAGGCGACCGAAGGCGCCGTCGGCCAGGCCAAGACCGGTCAGTCGCAGACCGTGGCCTTCAAGCGCCTCATCATCGCGGCCGGCTCGCAGGCCGTGCGCCTGCCCTTCCTGCCCCAGGATCCGCGCATCGTCGACTCGACCGGCGCGCTGGAGATGGGCGTCAAGCCCGAGAAGATGCTCATCGTCGGCGGCGGCATCATCGGTCTGGAAATGGGTACCGTGTACTCGACGCTGGGCGCGCGCCTGGACGTCGTCGAGATGCTGCCCACGCTGATGACGGGCGCCGACCGCGACCTCGTCAAGGTCTGGCAGAAGTTCAACCAGCACCGCTTCGACAACATCATGTTGAACACGAAGACGGTGGCGGCCGAGGCCAAGCCCGACGGCATCTACGTGACGTTCGAAGGCGAGGGCGCCCCGAAGGAGCCGCAGCGCTACGACCTCGTGCTGCAGGCCGTGGGCCGCACGCCCAACGGCAAGAAGATAGCCGCCGAGAACGCCGGCGTGGTGGTGAGCGACCGCGGCTTCATCCCGGTGGACGTGCAGATGCGCACCAACGTGCCCAGCGTGTTCGCGATCGGCGACATCGTCGGCCAGCCCATGCTGGCCCACAAGGCCGTGCACGAGGGCCATGTGGCGGCCGAGGTCTGCGCCGGTGAGCTGCTGGGCGACGACAAGCTCGCCAAGAGCCAGTTCGACGCGCGCGTGATCCCCAGCGTCGCCTACACCGACCCCGAGGTGGCCTGGGTGGGCATGACCGAGGACGAGGCCAAGGCCAAGGGCATCAAGATCACCAAGGGCCTGTTCCCCTGGACGGCCTCGGGCCGGGCCATCGCCAACGGCCGCGACGAGGGCTTCACCAAGCTGATCTTCGACGAGGAAACCCACCGCATCATCGGCGGCGGCATCGTCGGCACGCATGCCGGCGACATGATCGGCGAGATCGCGCTGGCCATCGAGATGGGCGCGGACGCGGTGGACATCGGCAAGACCATCCACCCGCACCCCACGCTGGGCGAGAGCCTGGGCATGGCCGCGGAAGTGGCGCATGGCTCCTGCACGGACGTGCCGCCGCAGCGCAAGCCGCGCTGACGTCGGCCGGCGCTCTTGCCCAGCCCCTGAGCCGCCCGCGGCCAGGGGTTTTTTCTTGACCGACTCTCAGCCGGCCGGGCTGCCCGCAATGCCCTGCAACGCGTCGGCGACGACGCGCTCGCGCAGCCGCGCGCGCTCCGGCAGCGGATAGCGCGGCATGCCCAGCACCAGCAGCAGATAGCCGAGGAGCTTGGCCAGCGCCAGCGTGGCCGACTCGGCCAGCAGCGCCTCGCTGGGTCGGGCCGCGCCGCTCGCGCAGGCCGCCACGCGTTCGCGCTTCAGCTGTATCAGCTGCTGGTAGACCGGCTGCTCCTGGATGGGCAACTGGCCTTCGCCGGCCTGCGGCTGGGTGGACATGTAGATGAGACGGAACTGGTCGGGCCTGGCCTCCCAGAAGGCCAGGAAGGCGCGCAGGTGCGCCTCCATCACCTTCAGCGGCGCCCGCCGCCGCGCCGATGCGGCCAGCAGCTCGGCCAGCAGCGCCTCGAAGACCTCCAGCCACAGGCGCTCCAGCAAGGCCTGCTTGCTGGGGAAATAGCTGTAGAGCGCCATCGTCGACAGGCCGGCCTCCTGGGCCAGGCGGCGCATGGACAGGCCGGCCGCGCCTTCGCTGCCGTAGATGCGCCTCGCCCGCTCCAGCAGCTCCTGCCGCAGCCGCGCCATCGCGGCGGGGCCGCGGCGCAGCCGGGGTTTGGCGGTGGGTGCCGCGGCCAGACTTGTGGTCTTCATCGCCTCCCTTTCATCGCTCGTCAGCGTGGTCATCGGGCGTCGGCGCGCTTCGTGTGCCTGCCGTCGCCAACGTGATTTCCGCACGACTCGTCCCGAATTTGCAGCCGGGTCAATACCGTACGCGTACAAAAATGCCGGGCGACTTTCCATCATTTATTGGCGGCGCTTCTCAGATCGGCCCGCGCAAGAAAGCTGTATGCAATTCCTAACCCGGATTTCCGTGGGTGCCAAGCTGGGCCTGGCCTTCTCCATCGTGCTGCTGATCACGGTTGTGCTGGGCCTGCTGGCCATCATGCAGCTGGGCCGTGTCAACGACACCGCCAGCGACATGGGCGACAACTACCTGCCCTCGGTGCGCGAGCTGCAGGAGGTGGCCAAGCACGCGACGCGTTTTCGCACCGCCGAGTACCGCGTGATGCTCTCCGAGCCGGCCGAGCGCAAGCAGGCGATGGAGTCGGCGCACAAATACCTGCAGCTGCTGGACCAGCATCTGGCCGCCTACGAGAAGCTGCCCGCCACGCCGCAAGAGCAGCAGCTGCTCAAGCGCTTCAAGGATGGCTGGGCCGGCTACCTGGCGCAAAGCCGCACCTTCGAGGCCGCCGCGCTGGCCGAGGAAGGCGCGAGGGCAAAGCAGCTGCTGATGGTCGACAGCTTTGCGCAGTTCAACGCCGCGATCGCTGACATCGACGCGCTGGTCGAGCAGAACGCCAAGAGCTCGGACGCCGCCAATGCGCTGGGCGACCGCATCTACGACAACAGCCGCCACCTCATCATCGGCATGACGCTGGCCGCCGTGCTGCTGGGCGCGGCGCTGGCCTGGAGCATCTCGCGGCTGATCACGCGGCCGCTGGCGGCCTCGGTGCAGCTGGCCGAGGCCGTCGCCGGCGGCGACCTGACGCACAGCCTGCAGGTGGTCGGCGCGGACGAAATGGCCCAGCTGCAGAGCGCGCTGCTGCGCATGGTGGAGCAGCTCAAGGGCGTCGTGGCCCAGGTGCGCGACGGCGTGGACTCGGTGTCCAGCGCCGCGTCGCAGATCGCCACCGGCAACCACGACCTCTCGGCCCGCACCGAGCAGACGGCGTCCAACCTCGAGGAGACCGCGTCCAGCATGGAGCAGCTGACCGGTGCCGTGGGCCAGTCGGCCGACACGGCGCGGCAGGCCAACCAGCTGGCCAGCACGGCGGCCGATGCGGCCGCCCGTGGCGGCCGGGTGGTGGGCGCGGTGGTGCAGCGCATGGAGCAGATCAGCGACTCCTCGCGCAGGATCGCCGACATCATCGGCACCATCGATGGCATCGCGTTCCAGACCAACATCCTGGCGCTGAACGCGGCCGTGGAAGCGGCGCGTGCCGGCGAGCAGGGCCGGGGCTTTGCGGTGGTGGCCGGCGAGGTGCGCACGCTGGCCCAGCGCAGCGCCGAGGCCGCCAAGGAGATCAAGACGCTGATCGGCCGCTCGGTCGAGACCGTCGAGGCCGGCGCGGCGGACGTGACCGAGGCGGGCCAGGCCATGGACGAGATCGTCGCCGGCGTGCGCCGCGTCACCGACCTGATGGGCGAGATCGCCGCCGCCGCGATGGAGCAGCGCGACGGCATTGCCCAGGTCAACCAGGCCGTGGCCAACCTGGACCAGATGACGCAGCAGAACGCTGCGCTGGTCGAGGAGTCCACCGCGGCCTCGTCCTCGCTGAGCGACCAGGCCCGCCATCTGGCCGACGTGGTGGCCGTGTTCAAGCTCGCCTGAGGCGGGGCCGGGCGGGTTGGCCCGCCTGCTTCGCCTCCAGGTCGGCGGCGGCCGTCACGACTTCGGGCTAACGCTGGGGCTGTGCCGCGCCGGCTCTGGCCACAATGCCGGCATGAAATTCTTCTACGGGTTCATGCTGCTGGTGATGGCCGCCACGCTGCTGCCGTCGGCCCTCTACATGGGCATTTACGTCTTCACCGGCGCCGACGAGGCGCTGGAGCGGGCGCGCAAGCTGTGGAACTTCCTGCGCGTGTTCACGCTGCTGGGCTTCAACCTGATGCTCTGGGGCCATGTGCTGGTGGCGGCCTGGCAGCTGTTCCACTGACGCGCTGCCGCGCCGAAAAGACCAAAGCCCCGGCCGGTGACGGCCAGGGCTTGCTTGCCGCGGGACTCGGGCGCCTCAGGGCGAAACGCTGAGCTCCAGGGCTTTCAGCGCCACGTCGATGGGGATGAAGAAGTTGAAGCCCTTGGCGGCAGGAATGCCGCCCTGGGTGATGGCGATGACGCGGCCGTCGGCGTCCAGCAGCGGCCCGCCGCTGCTGCCGAAGGTCACCGCCGCATCGCTTTGCAGCACGCGCTTGCCCTGCAGCACGCGGTCGGCGCTGAGCACGCCGCGGGTCATGGAGTTGTTCAACACGCCCAGCGGCGAGCCGATGGCGTAGACGTCCGCGCCGACGTCCAGCGCTGGGCCGCTGCGCAGCGCCAGCGCGTCACCGTCGGTCAGCGTGGTCCTCAGCAATGCCACGTCGGCCTGTTCGTTGACCTTGATGATCTCGGCCACCGCCTTGTCGCCGTTCTGCAGCTTGATGCGTGCGTACTTGGCGCCGCGCACGACGTGGGCGTTGGTCAGCAGGTGGCCGTCCTTGTCGATGAAGAAGCCGCTGCCCGTGCCGGATGCGGTCTCCAGCGTGACGACGGCATTGCGCAGCTGGGCCTGGTTCTTTGGCGCGCCGCCACTCGCAACCGGCGCCCCCTTGAGCGCGAGGGTGGCGGCGCGCTGGGCGGCCGAGGCCGGCACGGCGGCAGCGGCCACCGGTGCTTCGCCGTCGTTGGCCTTGAGCGCCTCCAGCACCTGCGGCGCCGACAGGAAATTGCCCAGCGACGCGAGGATGGCGCGCTTGTGCAGGTCGGGGATCTTCTCCTTGCTGACGCTCAGGCCCTCGCCGGTGGCCTGGTAGACCACCTTCTGCTGCTTCTCGGAGAACAGCGCCCAGTCGATCTTGTAGAGCACCCAGCCTTCGGCCTTGCCGGGCTCGGTGCAGATCTCCTGTTTCAGCTCGGTCAGGATGCCGCCGATGCGGAAGTCCGGCGCGGCGTTGATGTCCACATCGAATGCCGTGGCCTTGCCCTTGCCGGCCAGCGGATAGCCCAGGCGCTTGAGCTCCTGCGTCGCGGTGACGGTCACGTAGGTGCCGGCCGCCTTGAGGAAGTTCTCGTTCGCGACAAGCGGCTGGCGGCCACCGCAGAACCAGCCGAAGGCATTGCCGCCCATGTCGTCGCCTTGCAGCATGGCGACCTTGATCCTGTCCACCGACAGCGTGACCTTCAGGTCCACCCCCTGGGCGCTGATGGCCGGCCGGGTTTCCACCTTGGGCGGCGGCAGATCGGCAGCGAGCGCCGCGCCGGCCACGAAGGCGAGGGCGACGGGCCAGGTGGCGTGCAGCGGCAATGTCATCAGGTTCCTCCTCTGAATCCGGTCACGGGCTGCCGTGCCCGCGCCGAGGCCGCGATGGTAGCGGCGGCCTTCAGAGCCGCGACTCGTACATGGCCGGGCAGTCCGCCGTGCCGAAGCGGTCCACCGGCACGCGAAAGCGCATGCCTACGCGCAGCTGCTGCCAGCGCTGCAGGGTTACGCGGCAGGTCCAGACATGGTCGCCGCCGTCGCTGAGCGCGATCTCGTAGAAGGCCTCGCGCTTGCCCAGGCGTTCGCTGCCCGGTTCGCCGGGCGGTGCCATGCGCAGCGGCGGGCGCGGCCAGTCGGGCGGGGTGTCGGGGCCACCCTCGGTCTTGGCGATCCAGCTGCGCCGCCAGGCCAGCACCGTGTAGCGGCAATGCTCGCCGGGCTGGGCGCGGCGGCCCGTGGGGTCGGCGACGACGCGGCGGCTGATGTCGAACGCGCCCTCGGGCAGCTCGTCGCACCAGTCCGAGCCGGTCTCGGCGCGCAGCCGCTCGACGACCACCTCCATGCGCCAGCTGCGCTGCGTCAGCTCGACCGCCACGCCGGGCGGACCGAACGCCCACCAGCCCAGCGTGCCCAGCGTCGCCAGCACCATGGCGACGAGGACGAGGACGCGCAGGCGTGGCAGCCGCATCGGGCTCAGGCCGCGTCGAACTGCTGATAGACCGCCTCTTCCCACTGCGCCAGCTCGTCCCAGCCGATGTGCAGCCAGTCCATGGCCGCTGCATGGTGGGCGGCCCAGTCGGCATCCTCCGGCAGGTCCTCGTGGCGGCGCATCAGATGCTCGGCGATCAGGCCGGCGGCGATCAGCGTGTGGATCTCGGGCTCGATGTCGCCATGGCCCAGGGCCGTGAAGTCGTGGTGCAGGCGTATCGCCGCGATCAGCGGCGGCGCCAGGTTCCACACCCGCACGACCAGCGCGCCGACGACGGCATGGTCGGTCTTGTGGTTGGCGTTCTCGGTGGCGATGTAGGAGCGGTCGATGCGCGCGCCGGCCTCCACCATGGTGGAGGCATAGCCACGCACGCTCTGCAGCAGCACCGGCGTGCCCACGTGCAGGAACAGGCCGAAGCTGTGCGCGAGGTCGGGCGACAGGCCCGGCAGCTGCTGGGCGATGGTGGCCATCGCGATCGCGCGCTTGGTGCTGCGCTGCCAGAAGCGCACCAGCTGCGGCGCGTTGACGGGGATGGCGTGCTGGGCGAGGAAGCCGGTCATGACGGCCACGCTCTCGCGCAGGCCGATGCGGTTCATCGCCTGGCCCACCGTCGTGCAGGGCAGGCCCACCGGCTTGAACAGCGGGCCGTTGGCGATGCGCAGCAGCGTGGCGGCCATGGCCACGTCGCTGGAGGCGATGCGGGCGATGAGGCCGAGGTCGGGTTCGGGGTCGCGCATGGCCTGCTGCAGCTGGGCCAGCTGCTCGGGGCAGGGCGGGATCTGGATCTGCTGCAAGGGGCCGCGGCGGCGCGATTGGTCGAGGTCGTCGCGGATCTGCTGGGCGCGGGATACGTGAGTTGAGGCCGGGTTCTGCATGTTCCGAAAATCTTAGGCGGGCGCCGCACGGGTACAGTGAATTCAATCCCTGCCCGCCGTCAATCTTGCCCACTTCCCCGTCTTGCGTCGCTCCGACCCTCCGCCCGCGCCGGTGGTGGCTGGCCGTGCTGGCGCTGCTGCCGGTGCTGGCGGCGGCCTACGACGCGGCGCGCGTGCTGGAGGCGGCCGCCGCGCGCGGCCCCAAGGTGGCGGAGCAGGCCCAGGCGCTGGTGCAGCAGATCGAGCGCAGCGCCGCGCAGGAGGACTTGCAGCGGCTCAGGGAGATCAACGACTTCTTCAACCGCCGCCTCGCGTTCAAGGACGATGCCGTCACCTGGGGCGTGCCGGACTACTGGGCCTCGCCGCTGGAAAGCCTGGACAAGCGCGCCGGCGACTGCGAGGACTATGCGATCGCCAAATACTTCAGCCTGACCGCCGCGGGCATGCCCACGGCCAGGCTGAGGCTGGTCTATGTGCGGGCGCGGCTGGCCGGGCAGTCGCTGGCCCATATGGTGCTGGCCTACTATGCCCAGCCGAACGCCGAGCCGCTGATCCTGGACAACCTGAGGCCCGAGGTGCTGCCGGCCTCGCAGCGGGGCGACCTGACGCCGGTCTTCAGTTTCAACACCGAGGGCCTGTGGCAGGGCACGGGCCAGGTGACGGCGGGCGACCCGCTCGCGCGCCTGACCCTGTGGCGCGAGCTGGTGGCCAAGGTCAGAGCAGAAGGATTCTTGTGATGGGGAGTGAGTCATGTCATTGATGCGCCAGATCGCCTGGCTGGTGCTGGGTGTGGTGCTGGCGGCGCTGGTGGGCGCGATCGGCCTGTCCACGCTGTCCACGCAGCAGCTGATGCGGACCCAGCTGGAGCTGAAGAACGCCGACAACGCGCAGGCGCTGGCGCTGGCGCTGTCGCAGCAGAAGGGCGACGCCGAGCTGATCAAGCTGCTGGTGTCGGCGCAGTTCGACACCGGCGCCTATGAGTTCGTGCGCTGGCGCGGCGTCAACGGCGAGACGCTGTTCGAGCGCAGCGAGCCGCCGCGGCCCGGCCTGGCGCCGGCCTGGTTCCGCGCCTTGCTGCCCATCGAGGCCGCGCCCGGCGTGGCCCAGCTGTCCAGCGGCTGGAACGCCATCGGCTCGGTGGAGTTGCTGAGCCAGTCCGGCTACGCCTACGACGCGCTGTGGCTGAGCTCGCGCCGTCTGCTGGCCTGGCTGCTCATCGTCGGCATCGCCGCGGCCGTCGTGGCCTCGGTCGGCCTGCGGCGCATACGCCGCCCGCTGGACGCGGCCGTGGCGCAGGCCGAAGGCGTGCTGGAGGGCAGCTACGGCCAGGTCGCCGAGCCGCGCGTGCCCGAGCTGCAGCGGCTCACCCGGGCGATGAACGCCATGGTGCAGCGCATCAAGGAGATGTTCGAGGCCCAGGCCGCCCAGTTGCTGGTGCTGCGCGAGCAGGTGCACCAGGACCCGCTGACCGGCGTGTCCACGCGCCGGCATTTCCTCGCCGAGCTGGATGCCGCGCTGCAGCGCGACGACGGCCCGGTCGTCGCCGGCCTGGTGCTGCTGCGGCTGCGCGACCTGCCGGGGCTGAATGCCCGCCTGGGCCGCGCCGCGGTGGACGATGTGCTGCTGACCCTGGTCACGGCGCTGCAGGCCTATCCCGAGACGGTGGCCGGTTGCCGTGTTGGTCGGCTCAACGGCGGCGACTTCGCGCTCTGGCTGCCCGCCCAGGGCGTGGCCGCCGAGACGGCGCATGCGCTGGCGGATGCACTTCGCGCCAGCCTGCCGGCCTTCGGCCCGGGCGTGCAGGTGGCGCTGGGCGCCATCGAGCTGCCGCGTGAGCGCCCCAGCAGCGTCTGGCTGGGCGAGGCCGATGCCGCGCTGGCACGGGCCGAGCACCAGGGCGAGGCGCGCGGCGGCTTCGTCGTCGACATCGTGGCCAGCCCCGGCCTGGGCCGCGAGCAGGGCGAGGGCCTGTGGCGGGTCCAGCTGCAGCGCGCCCTGGCAGAGCAGCGTGGCCGGCTCGCCGAGTTTCCGGTCTGCGACCGCACCGGCCGCCTGCTGCACCTGGAATGCCCGCTGCAGCTGGAGCTGGATGCCGGCTTCGTGCCGGCAGCCAGCTGGCTGCCGCTGGCCGCGCGGGCCCGGCTGACGGCCCAGGTGGACCTGTTCGCCGTGGACCTGGCGCTGAAGGCCATCACGGGCGACGGCCAGCCGCGCTGCATCAACGTGGCGCCGGCCTCGCTGGCCGACCCGGTCTTCCTGCCGCAGCTGCGCGAGCTGCTGGGCCTGTGGCCGCAGGCGGCGCGCCAGCTGCTGCTGGATCTGGCGGAGGCCGCCGCGACCGAGCATTTCGACCGCCTGCTGGAGCTGGGCCAGCAGCTGCGGCCGCTGGGCGTCAAGCTGGGCCTGGAGCATGCGGGCGCCGGGCTGGCGCAGGTGGAGCGGCTGTACCAGGCCGGGCTGGACTATGTGAAGCTGGACGCCTCGGTGCTGCTGGGCGTGGCCGGCGAGGCCGGCCGCGCGGCCTTTGTGCGCGGCATGGTCATCATGTTGCGCAGCCTGGCGCTGAAGGTCTATGGCGAGGGTGTCGTCGACGAGATGGACGCGCAGGCGCTGTGGGACTGCGAGCTGGACGGGCTGACGGGGCCGTGGGTGACGGCGAGTTCTCGGGGGTGATGGATTGAGAGGCTTTTGCTGAGAGCCTTTGCAATTCGGTGCACCGTGCCGGGAGTCCGCCCCGGCGGGCGGGTAACTTTCTTCTGTCTTGCCAGAAGAAAGTCACCAAAGAAGAGGCGCTGAACCGCACCCCGCCCAAAGCCTGCGACGGACATCGCGCGAAAACGGGCGCTCGGCCCCTGAGCAGAAGCGAGCCGCTGCGCTCTCGCTGCTGTCCCTGTCACGAGCGCCATTCATCGCACCTTCACGCCGGTTAACGCCGGCTGCACGCCGGGCTCACCAGTGAATGCACCACACGCCACGACG
>JAACZV010000036.1 GCA_009996515.1 Comamonadaceae bacterium | reverse complement strand
GCCGGCGGCGGGGCCGGCATCGCGGGCGGCGCCTCGTAGGCCGGCCAGGCCGGCGCGGGCGCCGCCGGCAGCGGCAGCGGGCTGCCGCCCAGGCGCTGGATGTCCTCGAGGAAATCGTCCGACAGGTGGGCCGTCGTCACCAGCCGCTCGCCCGCCGACATGACGGCCGCCGTGCGCAGCACGTTGGCGAGCTGGCGGATGTTGCCCGGCCAGGGGTAGCGGCGGAACATGGCCAGCACCTGCGGGCTCAGCTCGGGCGTGTCCTGCGGGCGCTCGGCCTGCAGGATGCGGCGCACGATGGCCTCCAGGTCGCTGCGCTCGCGCAGCGCCGGCAGCCGCAGCGCCAGGCCGTTGAGGCGGTAGTAGAGATCCTCGCGGAAGCTCTGCTGCTCGATCATCTCGCGCAGGTTGCGGTGGGTCGCGCCGATGACGGCGATGTCCACCGCGATGGACTTGGTGCTGCCCAGCGGCGTCACGCTGCGCTCCTGCAGCGCGCGCAGCAGCCGCGCCTGCAGCGCCAGCGGCATGTCGCCGATCTCGTCCAGGAACAGCGTGCCGCCGTTGGCCTGCACCAGCCGCCCCGGCGCGCCCTTGCGCCGCGCGCCGGTGAAGGCGCCCTCCTCGTAGCCGAACAGCTCGGCCTCGATGAGGCTCTCGGGGATGGACGCGCAGTTCACCGCCACGAAGGGCTGGCGGGCGCGGTTGGAGTCGTGGTGCACGGCGCGCGCCAGCAGCTCCTTGCCGGTGCCGGTCTCACCGAGGATGAGCAGCGGAATGCCGCGGTCCAGCACGCGCTTGACCTTCTGGATGACGGTCTCCAGCTGCGCATCGCCGGTGCGCAGGTATTGCAGCCCGGAGAAGCGCTGCGCGCCGCCGCCGGCCTCCGCGGCGGGCGGCGGCGCGGCATCGGCCGGCGCGGCGGGCTCGCGCGCCTCGGTGGCCTGCACATCGGCCGTCGGATGCAGGCCGGCCACCACCGGCCGCGACGGCCAGTCGAAGCGCGCGCTGACGAACAGGCTCTGGCCGGTCGGCAGGCTCAGCTGCATGGGCGGCGACAGCGGCATGCGGAAATGGTCGTAGATGGCCGCCGGCGTCGTGCCCAGCAGGCTGGCGAGGCTGCGCGAGCGCAGCTCCGCGCCGCTCATGCCCAGCTGGTCCAGCGCGGCGCGGTTGGCGCCCAGCAGCCGGCCCTCGGGCGACACGACCAGGATGCCCTCCAGCAGCGTGCCGATGAACTCCGGCCGGCTGTGGAAGTGCAGGCGCAGGCGGCTGTTGTAGTCGTCCGAGAGCCAGTGGTTCTCGATCATGCGCGCCGACATGCGCACCAGGCCCATGGTGTGCTGGTGGTAGCCGCGGTGGTCGCCGGTCACGTCCAGCACGCCCAGCATGTTGCCGCGCGGGTCGAAGATGGGCGCGGCCGAGCAGGTCAGGAAACTGTTGGCGTGGATGAAATGCTCGCCGCCGTGCACCAGCGTGGGCGCCTCCTCGAACAGCGCCGTGCCGATGGCGTTGGTGCCCTTGGCATGCTCGGCCCAGTTCTCGCCGGGCGCCAGCGCGACGCGGTGGGCGCGGGCCAGGAAGCTGTCGTCGCCCACCGCGTGCAGGATGGTGCCCTGGGCGTCGGTCAGCACGATCATGCTTTCGGTGTTGACGATCTGCTCGTAGAGCAGCTGCATCACCGGCGCGGCATGCGTGTACAGGCGCTGGTTGCGTTCACGCGCGAGGTTGAGGTCGCTGCGGATCAGCGGGTCGAAGCCGCTCTTCTCGTGGCGCTTCAGCCCCAGCGCCTCGCTGCGCTGGTGGCTGCGCTCGATGAAGGCCTGGCGCGGTGGCGCGAGCGGCGCCGGGCCGCCCGGCGCTGGGGTCTCGATGGACATAGAGGCTTCCTTTTGCCTGCCTCCACAGGCTTGTCTCCGTGATGGCGCGGTCGAAGCCGCGCTCGCGTCGTGTCTGGCGGGCATCGTGTCCCAAAGCGATTCGCCTGTCCATCGAGGCCAGCGGGGCCGGGTCGGCGCATTGTGTCAACCTGGAGCAATCCGGTCCTGGCATGTGGCTTGCAGCAAGCCGGCCGAGCCCCACGGGGCCACAGACCTCGACAACGACGGAGACAGCTTCATGAAACTCAACCAACCCCTCGTCATCGGCGGCCTGCTGTGCCTGGCCGCCGCCGCGGCGGCCATGCAGGCCTGGGCGCACGGCGACGTCACGCCCCAGGCCGTGGACACCACCAGCCTGCCGCAGCTGGGCGAAGCCTGGCGGCCCGAGAACCCCTACCGCGGCAACGAGACCGCCATCAAGATCGGCACCTCGGCCTACAACCAGAACTGCGCCCGCTGCCACGGCCTGGAGGCCATCTCCGGCGGCATCGCGCCCGACCTGCGCAAGCTCGACAACGACTGCGCCACGCTGAAGGACGAGGCCAAGAAGGCCGCCTGCGTGAAGGACAACGACGACTACTTCCTGAACACCATACGCCACGGCCGCACGCGCAACGGCGCGGTCTACATGCCGCCCTTCGAGGGCGTGTTCACGCAGGAGGCGATGTGGGCCGTCAAGTCCTACCTGGAGTCGCGCCGGGAGAAGCCGCTGTGAGGCGCCGCACGCTGCTGGGCTGGGGCCTGGCCACGGCCGCCTGGGGTGCCGGCGCCGCCACGCTGGCCCAGGTGCGCGAGCGCGGCCGCCTCGTCGTGGGCCTGTACGAGGACATGCCGCCCTTCCACGTCAAGGGCCGGGGCATAGACGTCGAGCTGGGCCAGGCGCTGGCCGAGGCCCTCGGCGTGAAGTTCTCGCCGCTGCCCTTCAATGCCGACGAGAACATGGCCGACGACCTGCGCAACATGGTCTGGAAGGGGCACTACCTCGGCTACGGCCCGGCCGACGTGCTGATGCATGTGCCGGTGGACCGGCCGCTGATCGAGGCCACGCCGCAGGCGCGCATCTTCGCGCCCTACTACCGCGAGCGCGTGATGCTGGCGCGGCGCGTGGACGAGCTGCCCGTGCTGGACCAGCTGTCCCAGCTCGGCACACGCAAGGTCGCCGTGCCCGGCCAGACGCTGGCCGGCTGGCTGCTGATCGGCGCGGACGGCGGCGCCTACCGCGAGCAGCTGCTGACGCAGTGGAAGGACGGCTGCGAGGCCGCCCGCGCGCTGCAGCGCGGCGAGGTGGCCGCGGCGGCGGGCCTGGCGTCGGAGCTGGAGTCGGTGCTGGCGGGCGACGCGGCCTATCGCATCGAGCCCCTGCCTTCGCCGCGCGCGCCGCGCGAGGGCTGGGCCGCCGGCCTGGCCGTGAAGAAGGACGCCACCGACCTCGCCGAAGCCCTGCAGCAAGCGCTCAACGGCTTGACGCAGTCCGGCCGCGTGGGCGAGATCTTTGCCAAGTACAAGGTGGCCTGGCGCCCGGCCTGAACGGCCGCGCCCTGCCCCATCCGGAGACATTCATGACACAGCAGTTCGCGCCCCTGGCGCGACGGACGGCCCTCGCACTGGCGGCGGCCAGCGCCGCAGCGGCCCATGCCGATCCCGGCCCCGTCAAGCTGGAGCCCGTCGTCGTGACCGCCACGCGCACCGAGGCGGCCCCCTTCGACGTGCCCGCCTCCATCGACCGCATAGACGGCGACGCGCTGCGCGCCGGCCGCGCCCAGGTCAACCTCTCGGAGGGGCTGGGCGGCGTGCCGGGCCTGCTGGCGCGCGACCGCCAGAACTACGCGCAGGACGTGCAGATCTCCGTGCGCGGCTTCGGCGCCCGCGCCAGCTTCGGCATTCGCGGCGTGCGCGTCTACGTGGACGACATCCCCGCCACGCTGCCCGACGGCCAGGGCCAGATCACCAACGTCGAGATCGGCACGGTGGGCCGCGTGGAGGTGCTGCGCGGGCCGTTCTCGGCGCTGTACGGCAACTCCTCGGGCGGCGTCATCAGCCTCTACTCCGAGGTGCCCGACGGCCCGCCGCGCGTGGACGCCAGCGTCGCCTTCGGCAGCGACGGCCTGCGCCGCCTGGCGGCCTCCAGCAGCGGCAGGAGCGGCGGCTTCGCCTACACGCTGGGTGCCAGCCGCTTCGAGACCGACGGCTACCGCCAGCACAGCGCGGCCGAGCGCCGCCTGGGCAATGCAAAGCTGAGCTGGAAGCTGGGCAGCGACACGCAGCTGACGCTGATCGCCAACAGCGTGGAGCTGCCCGAGGCGCAGGATCCGCTGGGCCTCACGCGCGCCCAATGGCAGGCCGACCCGCGCGGTGTGGACGCCTCCGCGCTCACGTTCGACACCCGCAAGACCATGCAGCAGGCCCAGGGCGGCCTGGTGCTGGAGCACGGCATCGACGACGCCAACAGCTTGCGCGTGATGGTCTACCAGGGCCACCGCACGACGACGCAGTTCCAGTCCATTCCGGTCGCGACCCAGGCCGCGGCGCTGCATCCCGGCGGCGTCATCGATCTGTCGCGCGACTACGAGGGCGCCGACATCCGCTGGCGCTGGAAGAGCGCCACGGCGAGCGTCGTCGCCGGCATCGCGGCCGACGAGCTGCGCGAGCACCGGCTGGGCTACCAGAACTTCGTCGGCACGACGCTGGGTGTGCAGGGAGCCTTGCGCCGCGACGAGACCAACCGCGTCTCCAACGCCGACCCCTATCTGCAGGCCCAGTGGCAGCCCACGGCCGCCTGGCGGGTCAGCGCCGGCGTGCGCCGCAGCAGCGTCAGCTTCCGCTCCGCCGACGCCTACGTCACCAAGACCAACCCCGACGACAGCGGCAGCGCCCGCTACGCGGCGACGCTGCCGGTGCTGGGCGTCAGCTACGCGCCGGACGAGCGCCTGCGCGTCTACGCGACGGCGGGCAAGGGCTTCGAGACGCCCACGCTGAACGAGCTGGCCTACCGCGCCAGCGGCGCCACGGGCCTGAACTTCGCGCTGCAGGCGTCGCCGAGCCGCAGCGTCGAGATGGGGCTGAAGGCCAGGCCCTGGGCCGGCGCCGAGGCCACGCTGGCGCTGTTCCAGACCAGCACCGAGCACGAGATCGTCACGCAGACCAACGTCGGCGGCCGCGCCACCTACCAGAACGCCGGCGCCACGCGCCGCCGCGGCCTGGAGGCGTCGACCTCATGGCAGATCGCGCCCACGCTGCTGGCCCAGCTCGCCGCCACCTGGCTGGACGCGCGCTATCGCGACGGCTTCCTGACCTGCACGGCCACGCCCTGCGCCAGCGCCAACAGCCAAGTCAATGCCGACAACCGCATCCCCGGCATTGCGCGCACGGCCGTCTACGGCGCGCTGACCTGGCAGCCCGGCGGCGGCTGGCGCCTGGGCGCTGAGGTGCGCTCGCTGAGCAAGGTCTATGTGAACGACCTCAACAGCGACGCCGCGCCCGGCTATGCCACCGTCGCCACGTTCGCCGGCTACCAGCTCAGCCTGGGCGCCTGGGACCTGGGCGCGCTGCTGCGCGTGGACAACATCGCCAACCGCCGCTACGCCGGCTCCGTCATCGTCAACGACGGCAACGGCCGCTTCTTCGAGCCCGCGCCGGGCCGCACCTGGCTGGCCAGCGCAAACCTTGCCTACCGCTTCTGAAACGCAGCCCAAAGGCAACCACAGAGGCACAGAGACACAGAGGCAATGCATGGAGCTTGTTTCTCTGTGCCTCTGTGTCTCCGTGGTTGCATTCTTGATCTGAGGAGAACCGCCATGCGCCGTCTGCTGCCCACGCTGACCCTGCTCGCCGCCGCCATCGCGTCGGCCCACGCCGGCCCGCTGGCCTATGTGTCCAACGAGGGCTCGGGCACGCTGAGCGTCATCGACACCGCCACCGACGCGGTGCTGTACGAGCTGCCCGCCGGCGCCAAGCCGCGCGGCGCGGTGGTCAGCCCCGACGGCCGCCGCGCCTATGTCAGCGACCAGCCCGGCAACCGCCTCGTCGTGCTGGACCTGGCCGCGCGCCGCCAGGCCGGCGAGATCCCGCTGGGCGAGTCGCCGGAGGGGCTGGGCCAGTCGCCCGACGGGCGCTGGGTGACAGCAGCCGTCGAGGAGGCCAACGAGGTCGTGTTCGTCGACACCCGCACGATGAGCCGCAGCTTCGCCGTCAAGGTGCGCGGCAAGAACCCCGAGCACGCGGTGTTCAGCCCCGACGGGCGCTGGGTGCTGGTCAGTGCCGAGGAGGGCAGCGCGGTGGACGTCATCGACGTGGAGAAGCGCAGCCAGGTGGCGCAGGTGCCGGTGGGCACGCGGCCGCGCGGCATCGGCTTCTCGCCGGATGGCCGCCGGGCCTTCGTCGCGGCCGAGATGTCCAGCGAGATCTACGTCATCGACACGCAGAGCTTCACGGTGCAGCACAGGCTCAAGGCCGGCCCCAAGAGCAACGGCATCAGCGTGCACCCCGACGGCCGGCGCGTCTTCATCTCCAACGGCGGCGACGGCACGGTGTCGGTGCTGGACGTGGAGCGCATGGCCCTCGTGGCCACCATCCCCGTGGGCCAGCGGCCCTGGAACATGGCGCTGACGCCCGACGGCCGCAAGCTCTACGTGGCCTGCGGGCGCTCGGGCGCGGTGTCGGTCATCGACACCGAGACGCAGCAGCGCGTGGCCGACGTGACGGTGGGCAAGCTGCCCTGGGGCGTGGTGATCCGCTGAGTGCTCCAGCGTGGCGCATGACGCGGTAGTTCCTCGGGGGCCGTGACGGGAAATCTTCCCGAGCCCCGCGGCCCCTCGCTCCGAAGAATCGCTGGCAGCAAGCATCGCTTACCAGAACGGAGACCCCATGTCCCACCCCCATCCGCACCGGCTCGCACTCGCGAGCGCCGCGGCGCTGGCCTGGCTCGCGGCGCCGGCCGCCCAGGCCCAGGTGCAGCTGGAGCGTGTCGAGGTCGTCGGCGTCTCGCCGGTGGCCGGTGCCGCCGTGCCGCGCGACTGGATTCCCGCCGCCGTGCAGACCGCCCGCGCCGCCGACCTGGAGCGCAGCCAGGCCCTGGATCTGAGCGCCTTCATGAACCGCCGCCTGGGCAGCGTCCATCTCAACGAGGTGCAGGGCAACCCGCTGCAGCCCGACGTCAACTTCCGCGGCTTCACCGCCTCGCCGCTGCTGGGCACGCAGCAAGGCCTGTCGCTGTACCTGGACGGCGTGCGCCTGAACCAGCCCTTCGGCGACGTGGTGAGCTGGGACCTCATCCCCAAGGCCGCCATCGCGTCCATCGCGCTCAACCCCGGCTCCAACCCGCTGTTCGGCCTCAACACGCTGGGCGGCGCGCTGGCCGTGCAGACCAAGGACGGGCTGAACCACCCCGGCACCTCGCTGCAGGCCACGGCCGGCTCGCACGGCCGCGCCGCCGTCGAGTTCGAGCAGGGCGGCAACGACGGCGGGGGCCTGCACTGGTACCTCACCGGCAACCGCTTCCACGAGGACGGCTGGCGCGCAGATTCGCCCTCCGACGTGGCCCAGCTGTTCGGCAAGCTGGGCCGGCGCAGCGGCGACACCGACCTGGCCCTCAGCGCCGCGGTCGCCGACACGAGGCTGTACGGCAACGGCCTGCAGGAGCAGCGCCTGCTGGCGCGCGACCGCGCCAGCGTCTACACCAAGCCCGACATCACCAAGAACCGCTCGGCCCTGCTCAACCTCGCGCTGTCGCAGGCACTGAGCTCGCAGTGGACGCTGAGCGGCAACGCCTATGCGCGCCACATCCGCACCCTCACCTACAACGGCGACCTCAACGACGACGCGCTGGACCAGTCGCTCTACCAGCCCAATGCCGCCGAACGCGCCGCGCTGGCGGCCGCGGGCTACACGGGCTTCCCCGCCGCGGGCGAGAACGCCGCCAACACGCCGTTCCCGAAATGGCGCTGCATCGCCCAGGCCCTGCTGCGCGACGAGCCCGGCGAGAAGTGCAACGGCGTCATCCACCAGACCCGCACGCAACAGAGCCACTACGGCGTCACCGCCCAGCTGGCCTACGACGGCCCGCTGCTGGGCCTGCAGAGCCAGTCCCTCATCGGCGCCGCGGCGGACTTCAGCCGCAGCCGCTTCCTGCAGGGCTCGGAGCTGGGCTATCTGAACGCCGACCGCAGCATCACCGGCGTCGGCGCCTTCGGCGACGGCGTGACGGGCGGCGACGTGGACGGCGCGCCCTACGACACCCGCGTGGACCTCGCCGGCCGCACGCGCACCCTCAGCGTCTTCGCCAGCAGCGTGCTGCAGCTGCACGACGGCGCGCACCTGACGCTGTCCGCCCGCTACAACCACACCCGCCTGCGCAACCGCGACGCCATCACGCCCGGCGCCGGCCCCGGCTCGCTCGACGGCGACCACGCTTATCACCGCCTCAACCCCGCCATCGGCCTGACGTTCACGCCGCTGGCCGGCATCAACGCCTGGGTGGGCCTGAACCAGGGCAGCCGCGCGCCCTCGTCCATCGAGCTGGGCTGCGCCGACCCGGCCAACCCCTGCAAGCTGCCCAACGCCTTCGCCGGCGACCCGCCGCTCAAGCAGGTCGTCACGACGACGCTGGAGGCGGGCCTGCGCAGCACGGCCGGCGCGCCGCTGGCCTGGAGCCTGGGCGTCTTCCGCTCCGACAACCGCGACGACCTGCTGTTCGTCGCCGACGACGCGGCCGGCTTCGGCTACTTCAAGAACTTCGGCAGGACGCGCCGCCAGGGCCTGGAGCTGGGCCTGAGCGGCCGGCCCGCCAAGGGCCTGACGGCGGGCGCCAACCTGACGCTGCTGGACGCCAGCTACCGCACGGCCGAGATCGTCAACGGCGCCTCCAGCAGCGCCAACGACGCGGCGCAGGCCGGCCTGCCCGGCGTGGACGGCCATCTCGCCATCCGGCCCGGCGACCGCATCCCGCTGCTGCCGCGCCGCATGCTCAAGCTCTACGCCGACCTGGACCTGGGCGAGGCCTGGTCGCTGGGCGCCGATGCCGTCGCGATGGGCGGCGCACTCGCGCGCGGCAACGAGAACGGCCAGCACCGGCCCGACGGCGTCTACTACCTGGGCCCCGGCCGCAGCGCCGGCTACGCGGTGCTCAACGTCAACGCGGCATGGCGGCCGCTGAAGGGGCTGAAGCTGTTCGCGCAGGTCAGCAACCTGCTGGACCGCGCCTACGCCACCGCCGCCCAGCTGGGCCCCACGGGCTTCGACGACGCCGGCCACTTCCAGAGCCGGCCCTTCCCGGCCAACGCCAATGGCGACCGGCCGCTGCGCCACGCCACCTTCTTCGCGCCGGGCGCGCCGCGCAGCGTCTCGCTGGGCTTGAAGTACAGCTTCTGAGCGGGCGCGATGCGCCTGGGTTAGCCCGCGGGCGCTGCTGCGCGCTGCCACAGGCGCGCTGCGGCCTGGCACAGCGGCCCGGCCAGGCCGCGCAACAGCGCCCGTCCGGGCCGACCCGCAGCGGCGTGCCAGCGCGGCACGCCCCGCGGCCCTGGCACCGTCCCCATTGCGCCGCGCGGCAACGCGTGCGCCCGCCGGTCGCTCCAGGGCGGCACTGGCACAGCGCTTGCGCAAAGCGCTGCGGCCACCTCAACACCACTGGAGACGACATGAACAGCACCCTCACCCCCATCGCCGCAGCCCTTGCCGCCGCGCTCGCTGCCGGCACCGCCCAGGCCGCCGACTTCAAGGCCGGCGAATGGGACATCGCCCTGGGCGGCATCGTCAACGCCTACTACACCCACACCAGCTGCTCCGGCTCGCAGGCCGTGGGCGGCGTGGCGCTCGCCACCAAGGGCCTGGGCTGCGGCGGCACCGACGGCCGCACCGTCATCGGCAACGGCCTGCTGCCCAATGCGCTGACCACCACGGCCAAGACGCGCCAGGAAGGCTTGGACATCTCCGCCACGCTGATGATCGGCGCCGCCGTCGCCACCGGCGACGCCATCTCCAACAACAGCAATGTCGACGTGCGCCAGGGCTTCCTGACCTTCGGCAATGCCGATATGGGCAGCGTCAAGCTGGGCCGCGACTACGGCCTGTTCGGCGCCTCCGCCATCCTGGGCGACATGACGCTGCTGGGCGCCGGCGCGCCCGTCAGCGCCACGCAGCGCAACCGCGTCACGCTGGGCCACATCGGCTCCGGCTACACCTACCTGGGCACCTACGGCCAGCTGGCCTACACGCTGCCCACCAGCGGCGGCTTCTCGGCGACCGTCGCGCTGATGAGCCCGGTGGACGCCGGCAGCAACCACATCGGCCGCAATGAGCCGCAGCTGCAGGCGCTGGCCACGGCCAAGTTCGACGGCGGCAAGGTCTGGCTGGGCGTCAAGCACCAGAAGTTCGAGGGCACGGGCGGCGCGGCCAGCTTCACGATGAGCGGCGCCGAGATCGGCGCCAGCGTCGCCCTGGGGCCCATAGGCCTGGCGGCCAACCTCCAGTCCGGCAAGGGCCTGGGCGTGCTGACCGACGGCGACAGCGGCGACCGCAAGCAGACCAATGTGCTGCTGCAGGCCACCTGGCAGGCCACGGCCAAGGCCAAGCTGGGTCTGAACTGGGGCGAGAGCCGGCTCAAGGACGGCGTGGCCAGCGACCTGCGCAGCAACAGCAACGTGACGGCCGGCCTGTACTACGGGCTGACCAAGAGCGTGACGCTGGTGGGAGAGCTGAGCCGCACCACCTCCAAGCCGGTCTCCGGCGATCAGGCCCGAATGAACGGCGTGGCGCTGGGCGGCATCGTGTTCTTCTGACGCGGCGGCAAGCAGGCCCTCGCGGCGCGGCCACGAGGGCCTGGCGGCTCCGGATCAGCGCCGGGTCTGCCAGGGCAACATGGCCGCCAGCACGCCGTCGCGGCGCACGACGTGGTGGTACAGCGCGGCCAGCGCATGCAGGCCGGCCAGCCACATCAGCGCGTCGCCCAGCAGGCCGTGCACATCGCCCCAGTCCGCCGCCTCGCCCAGGCGCGAGCCGGCGATCCAGGGCAGCTCGTCCACCCGCACGCCGCCCAGCAGCGTCAGCGGGTGATGCTCGCTGCCCAGTGCCAGCAAGGCCGTGATCGGCAGGGCCAGCATCAAGGCCCACAGCGTGCCATGCACCAGCCGCGACAGCGTCTGCATCCACGCCGGCATCTCGAACTGCGGCTTGCCCGGCCGCAACGCCACCCACAGCAGGCGCAGCAGCGTCAGCGCCAGCACCAGCAGGCCCAGCGACTCATGCCAGACGATGTCCAGCCGCGTGGCCGGGTCGACGCCGGCACGCATCATCCGCCCGAAGCCGCCCGGCCCCAGGATGAAGGCGACGGTCACGGCAATGGCCGTCAGCCAGTGCAGCGCGCGGCTTAAGGGGTCGTAGCGGGGAGAAGGCATGGGGTGGACACCAGGCGAAGCCGTGGGTGGGGATTGTGGCGGGTTTGGATAGGCGCGTGTTCAGAGACGGCTAAGCACCGCGCGGCAGCAGCGATGTGACGGCGCAGCCGGTGGCATCGGCGGAATGGCGCCGTACGGACACCACGCTATCACCTGCACCATCGATTCGATGGGCTACTTTGTTGCACAACAGAAGTCAGAAATCGAGGACGGAGCCGCGTCTAGCTTGCTGATGTGCTGCGCCGAGATCCGCGGCGCACGACGACAAATCAAATTAGGGCGGGGCGTAGGAAAAGCCTGGAAGCTATTTCACTGCACCAGGGCCATCAGTCCTTTAACGGCCTCAGCGTCGTCGACTCTGATTTTTAGTGATTCGGCAACCACCTTGCCCCAGAATAGATCTTTTACGTCCTGTTCTTTTGAAATAAGCACCTTTGCACTCTGAAAGTCCGCAGCCTGCTTATTGCGCACCTTTGCATGCGCGCGGGTCAATCCTCCAGAAACCGAATTTTTGGTGGCTCGCCATGAACCATCAGCAGCAGAATCAAAGAGCTGATTTGCGATATCAGCGATGAATGAGTCATATTCTTCGAACATGTCTTCAACAGAATAATTCGACGGCAACAATATGACATAAGAACGATGACCAACTTCGTATATCAAGTACTCCCCTGCAGTGCCTCGCAAGCGCTCTTCAATTAAGAATCCCTTGAAATCCACAGCGCCCCTATCATTATCAAGGACAATAAAAACAGGGGCTTTTAGGGCAAAGCCAGAACCTGACAGCACATCAACGTATTTTTTTAGCACACCAGCACCCGTCAACTGCTTGGTTACAGCAATACCAGCCGCTATGAATGCATCCTTGGTCTCTGGCCTAGCGTCTTCAATAAGGATGCTCGGCATCTTATCGGAAATATTGAAATACACCTCAAAATTTGGATCACCCAGCCTTCTAGATATATCATCGATATCTACCTGAATCAATTCCGGCACTTTCTTTGAGAAGACAACACCCGATTTCTCCAGCAAGCACCACCTAACTCTCTCGTCACCCGCTGCAGAAGTTGCCAGAATCAATGGGGAATGAGTCGTCGCAAGAAATTGAATATTGGACAGCCACCCATCAGACACCAACAGAGCACCTAGCTTATAGGCTATATCCGCATGCAAAAACGCCTCCGGCTCCTCCATCAACCATATTGGAAAATGCACTCCTCGATGAATAGTTTTGTCGCAATCCAGAAGATAATGTGTTTGATATAGAACGGCAGATTGAACACCGTTTCCTTGGGCGGAAAGTAGCACCTCTGGAACTTGCTCGTCCTGCTTGAACGATATGGCAGATATGGCGACGATATCGTCAATCTTCTCAGGCAATTCAACCTGCGAGGTTGCTGATGGCCATATCTTTCGCATTTCTGCCGTCAATTTTTCCGACAAATCTCGATTGGCTTCTTGCCGCAAGGCCTCCCAAGCCTTTTGAAGCTGCGACAGCTTTTCATACTTTGAGGCACCTCTACCGAACGTCGATAGCAGGCGTCGCTTTAACTTCTCTTGGGCATCAAAAAGCAGCCGCTCCGCCTCCTGCGGATGAATATATGAGACATTGAATCTCGAAAGAAACCATTGAACGCATTCTGGCAACTCTTGGTATCGCTGCTCCGAGCCATGCTTCCCTCTAAGAGAGAAGGAATACAAAACATCAATTGACTCGGTTTTTTCACGAAAAATCCCGACCTTCTTTATGGAGAAAACGCCGTTTTTATCCAAGAATTTACGAATCTCTCTAATTTGACCATTTGTACTCTTCAGGTCAGACAAGTCAAAAAATATCTCAATCTCGCACCGGTTGGAGCCAGCTTGCCGCGATCTCAATTCAGTCACATTAAAATCGGACAACAACATTCCTCCGGGTTCGAAGAAAAGCTTTACCGCTTTAAGCACCGCTGACTTGCCCGCATTGTTTCCGCCTACGAAGTAAGATCCACTTGCCAAGTCAAAACTTTGCGATCGCCGATAGCAGCGATAATTTCTCAGAGAAATTCTGCTAATTATTGACATGCCCCTCCCATAAAAAATCTCGTCCAGTCCGAATGCTAACCGTCAATTAGGCGCACTTGCCGCAACGCAGGCACGCTTGAGCCAAGTACTTACCCGTGATTTAGCAATGCAACTGTTCCGCCGTTCTGCCGCGCCACATACGGGCCGTGAGCAAACCGTGAGCGAAGAGATCGCCAACGCCGTCAGCCACGGCCTGGGCGCGCTGCTGGCCATGGCGGCGCTGCCCATCCTGGTGATCCAGGCCATGAACCGGGGCCGCGTGGCAGACGTGGCCGCGGCGGCCGTCTTCGGGGCCACGGCCATCCTGCTGTACGGCATCTCGGCGCTGTACCACGCGCTGCCCGCCACGCTCGCCAGCGGCCGCGCCAAGGCCTGGCTGATGCGGCTGGACCATGCCGCCATCTACGTCTTCATCGCCGGCAGCTACACGCCGTTCACGCTGGGCGTGCTGCACACCGGCCCGGGCCTGACGCTGCTGATCGCGGTGTGGGCCGCGGCGGCGTTCGGCGTGGCGATCAAGCTGCTGAACCGGCTGCGCCACCCCGTCGTGTCGACGCTGCTGTACCTGGCCATGGGCTGGGTGGTGGTGTTCGCCATCGGCCCGCTGGTGGAGCGCATGCCCGTGGCCGGCCTGGCGCTGCTGGTGGCGGGCGGGCTGAGCTACACGCTGGGCGCGCTGGTCTTCCTGCTGGACAACCGGCTGCGCTACGCGCACTTCGTCTGGCACCTGTTCGTGCTGGGCGGCAGCGTCTGCCATTTCTTCGCGGCGCTCTGGTACGCCTACGGCTGACGGCCGCCCCAGCCGGCCCGCAGAGCCCCGCCGGCTCAGGGGGGGTTGACACGGCTGGTACATTAACGGCTATAGATTCGCGCAAGACCGTTTCCTCAAGGTCTTATCTGCAGCCCCGCCGGCCACCCCCTGGCCCGTTCTCGCGAGCGGCTCGCTTCAGCAACTCCCCGATGGGTGCTCTTGAGTGTTTCTGTCCCCGCATGGCATGACGCCGGCGGTGGGGTTTCGCCGCACGCGCAGAGCGTGCCCCGGGCGCACCGCGCCCAAGCTGCCACTGCCGGCCACCGCCGGCACGGCATCACCAAAAGAAGAACAACAGCATGAAGAACAATAACAACAACATCGAGGTGGGACGCTTTCGCGTGTCCCCCATGTCCCAGGCCCGCGAGGGTGGCGGTTTCGACGCGCTGGTGTCGATCCGCTCCGGCAACGGCATGGCCAGCGTGGACCGCGTCATGCGGTTCACGCCGCAGTTCCACAGCTCGAAGGCGGCCTTGCGCTATGCCCGAGCCGAAGGCCTGGCCTGGGCGCGCCGCCATTGAGGTGTGCGCGGCCAGCGGCCGCTTTACATGCCGGCACGGCAACGTGCCGGCCTACCGTCCAACCTTTGCAACGGAGTCCAACACTTGGCTAAGGAAGAACTGATCGAAATGCAGGGCGTCGTCGACGAAATCCTGCCCGACTCGCGTTTCCGCGTGACGCTGACGAATGGCCACAAGGTCATCGCCTACACCGGCGGCAAGATGCGCAAGCATCACATCCGCATCCTGGCCGGCGACAACGTGTCGCTGGAGATGTCGCCCTATGACCTGAGCAAGGGCCGCATCACGTTCCGCCACCTGGGCGGCCCGCGCCCGGCACCGTCGGGCGGCGCCCGCCGCTGAGCGGCCCCGCCCCGCGCCGTCACTCGATGGCGCTGGCCGACTTGGCGCGCTCGCGCAGCACGAACTTCTGGATCTTGCCCGTCGAGGTCTTGGGCAGTTCGGCGAACACCACGCGCTTCGGCACCTTGAAGCGCGCCAGCTGGCCGCGGCAGAACTCGATGATCTCGGCCTCGCTCGCGCTGGCGCCGGGCTTGAGCTCGACGTAGGCGCAGGGCACCTCGCCCCATTTCGCATCCGGCAGCGCCACCACCGAGGCCAGCATCACGGCCGGGTGGCGGTGCAGCACGTCCTCCACCTCGACCGAGCTGATGTTCTCGCCGCCGGAGATGATGACGTCCTTGCTGCGGTCCTTGATCTTGATGTAGCCGTCGGGCTGCACCACGGCCAGGTCGCCGGTGTGGAACCAGCCGCCGGCGAAAGCCTCCTCGGTGGCCCGCTCGTTCTTCAGATAGCCCTTCATCACCACGTTGCCGCGGAAGCAGATCTCGCCCAGGGTCTCGCCATCGGCGGGCACGGGCTGCAGCGTGTCGGAGTCCAGCACCGCGACGGCCTCCTGCAGCGGATAGCTGACGCCCTGGCGGCCGTTGAGCCGCGCGCGCTCGGCCGGCGGCAGGTCGGCCCAATGCTCCTGCTGCACGCACACCGCCGCCGGGCCGTAGACCTCGGTGAGGCCGTAGACATGGGTGATGGCGATGCCCGCCGCCTCGCAGCCCTCGAGGACGGCGGCCGGCGGCGGCGCGCCGGCGATCAATCCCCGCACGACGCGGCCCAGCGTGCCGCGCACCTCGGCCGGCGCGTTGATCAGCATGCTGTAGACGATGGGCGCGCCGCACAGATGCGTCACGCCATGCTCGTGCATCAGCTGCCACACCAGCGCCGGCTCCACGCGGCGCAGGCACACGCTGGTGCCGCCCACCAGCGCCATGGTCCAGGGGAAGCACCAGCCGTTGCAGTGGAACATCGGCAGCGTCCACAGGTAGACCGGGTGATCCGGCAGCTGCCAGGCGATGACGTTGTTGGCCGCGTTGAGATAGGCGCCGCGGTGGTGGGTGACCACGCCCTTGGGGTTGCCGGTGGTGCCCGAGGTGTAGTTCAGCGCGATGGCATCCCACTCGTCGGCCGGCAGCTGCCAGGGCGCCTGCGGGTCGCCCTGGGCCAGCAGTTCCTCGTAGGTCAGCGTGCCCAGCCGCGGCGCCTCGGGCGCGCCGCTGTCCAGCACGTCGATGACCAGCGGCCGGTGGCGGGCCTCCACGGCCTGCAGCGCGCGGGCGACCGTGGGCGCGAACTCCGGGTCCACCAGCAGCACGCGGGCCTCGCCATGCTCCAGCATGAAGGCGATGGCCTCGGCGTCCAGCCGGGTGTTCAGCGTGTTCAGCACGCCGCCGGCCATGGGCACGCCGTAGTGCGCCTCGAACATGGCCGGCGTGTTGGGCAGCATGGCCGCCACCGTCACGCCCGGCCCCACGCCATGGCGGGCCAGCGCGCTGGCCAGGCGGCGGCAGCGCGCCTCGGTCTCGCGCCAGGTCTGGCGCAGCGCGCCGTGGATGAGGGCCACGCGGTCCGGGAAGACGGCCGCGGCGCGGCCGAGAAAGCTCAGCGGCGACAGCGGCACATGGTTGGCCGCGTTCCTGTCGAGGCCGGTCTGGTAGGGGCTGGTGCGGGTCATGGGTGTTCCTGGACTGCAAACAATGGCAGCCAGCTTAGGCCCGCGGGCTTACGCCCCAGCTGACAGGCCCGGCTTCAGCGCCCGGTCAGCGCCCGGTCAGCGCCATGGCCGCCCGCCAGGCGGCCAGCGCGTCGGCGTCGGCCCAGCCGTCGGACGCGTCGCCGATGACGATCTCCACCATGGCCCCGCCCTCGATCAGCCGCGAGGCCGCGGTCCGCGCGCCCAGCCAGAAGCCGTCGCGCCGCGCCACCTCCAGCATGGCCTCGCGCAGCGCCTCCGGCGCGGCCGGCAGGTGCAGCTGGAAGGAGCTCACCTGCGGCGGCTCGGGCGCCACGCGCCAGCCGGGCTCGGCCCCCAGCAGCGCCGCCAGCGACCGGGCCCGCTCGCGGTAGGCCGGCAGGCGCGGCAGCTGCGTGCGCAGGCCCTGCAGCGCGCCCAGCACATAGGGGTGGACGGTGAAGAGGTTGCCCGCCAGCCGCGTCTTCCAGGGCGCCACCCGCTCGATGAAGTCCTCGGGGCCGGCCAGCACGCAGCCGGCCAGGCCGCCCAGGCCCTTGTAGAAGGACACATAGACCGTGTCGGCCAGCGCCGCGATCTCGGCCAGCGGCCGGCCGTAATGCGCCGCGGCCTCCCACAGCCGCGCGCCGTCGAAGTGCAGCGGCACGCCCGCCGCGCGGCACCAGTGGCTGAGCGCGACCAGGTCGTCCCATTCGGGCAGCCGGAAGCCGCCGCGGCGCAGCGGCAGCTCCACGCAGACGACGGCCGGCCGCTCGGGCAAGGCCATCAGGTCGTCGACATGGGCGGGCTGGTCGGTCCGGCCGGTGCGCAGGCCGCGCAGGCCCAGCAGCTTCTCGAAGGCCTCGGCCTCGTCGATGGCGATATGGCTCTGCGGATGCAGGGCCACCGGGCCGTCGCCGTCGCCGCAATGCACGCGCAGCGCGGCCAGCTGGGCCGCCACGCCCTTGTGGAAGAAGCTCGCGGCCGGCTTGCCCAGCAGGGCCGCCACCTGGGCCTCCAGCGCCTGGACGGCCTCGCCCTCGCCATAGACGTCCAGCGGCAGCGTAGCCTGCGGGACTTCGGCCAGCGCCAGAAGCGCTTCGCGCATGGAGCGCAGCGGCCGGTGGGCGTTCAGCCAGCGGGTGCAGCGGTTGCGCAGTTCGATGTCGGTGTGGGCGGGACGGGTGGCAGGCATCAGGCGTCGGAGCAGCGGTGGATTTCTATGGTGGCGTGCACGATCTCCTCGTGCACGGCCAGCCAGTCGCGCACCTGGCGCGGCGTGAGCTGGGCGTCGTGGGTGACGAGGCTGAGCGCGCAGGCGTAGGTGGCACGGCCCACGCGCCAGACATGCAGGTCGGCGATCAGCGTCGCGCCGGCCGCGCCGCGCTCGGCGATGACCGCGCGGATCTCGTCGACGACGGGATGGTCCATCTCGCGGTCCAGCAGCACCTTGGCGGTCTCGGCGATCAGCCCCTTGGCCCAGATCGCCACGACGATGGCGCCCACGATGCCCATGGCCGGGTCCAGCCAGGCCCAGCCCAGCCACCAGCCGCCGGCCAGCGCCGCGATGGCGGCCACCGAGGTGGCGGCGTCGGCCACGACGTGCAGATAGGCCGACTTCAGGTTGAGGTCGTGGTGGTGATGGTGGTCGTGCCCATGGGCATGGCCGTGCTCATGGTGATGGGCCCGGCCCAGGATGAGGGCGCAACCCAGGTTGACCAGCAGGCCCAGCACCGCGATGGCCATGGCCTCGGGATAGTGGATGGGCTCGGGCTTGAACAGGCGCTCGACCGAACCCCAGACCATCAGCGCGGCGATGCCGAGCAGGAAGACGGCGCTGGCGAAGCCGCCCAGCACCTCGATCTTCCAGGTGCCGAAGGCGTAGCGCGCATCCTGGGCATGGCGGCGCGCGGTGGCATAGGCATAGGCGCTGAGGCCGATGGCGAGCGCATGGCTGCTCATGTGCAGGCCGTCGGCCAGCAGCGCCATGGAGTTGTAGAACCAGCCCGCCGCGATCTCGACCAGCATGGTGGCGGCGGTGATCCACATCACCACGCGCGCGCCACGCTCGCCGGCCGGGTTGCCGGCGTCGAAGACATGGTCGTGCCGCCATTCGGCCAGATCGTGCGAGTGCATGGCCGGCATTCTCTGCGCTGGCCCCGGGCCCGGCCGGAAGCCATGGCCGGAGCGGCCTCACTAAAATCCTGCCCTTTTTCGCCGCGCGCCCGCAGGGGTGCGCCAGCCCGCATGCACGCAGCCCCGCCGCCCCACGCGCCCGAGCCCCTGGCCCGGCTGCTGCTGCAATGGGGCGTGGCGCCGCCGCCGGCCGCGCCCGTGGCCCAGCGCCTGGGCGGCTGGCTGGGCTGGGCCGATGCCATCGGCCTGTCACAGGTGCTGGCCACGCCACCCGCCGCCGCGGCCAACGCCGCCGCCCGCCGCGAGGCGCTGGACTGGGCCGATGCCGCGCTGCAGCGGCTGCAGGCCGAGCTCACGGCCGCCTTCGACGATGCGCTGCTGGCGCGCGAGTCCGCCGAGGCCGCGCCCGACGGCGTGCCGCTGGCCGACCTGCTGGCGCCCTATCGGCTGCACCATGCCCAGCAGCAGCGCGGCATGGCGGCGCGCATCGCCACGCTGCGCGAACGCCTGCGCCCGCGCCTGGCCGAGTCCTCCGGCCCGCTGGCCCGCCTGGCCCAGCTGGACGCGCTGTTCGAGCGCGCCATCCTGGCCCAGGAGCGCACGCTGCTGGCCGGCCTGCCCGCGCTGCTGACGCGCCGCGCCGAGAGCCATCACGCGGCCGACCCGCGCCACTGGCGCACCCGCTTCTGGGCCGACCTGCAGCGCGCGCTGCGCGCCGAGCTCGACCTCCGACTTCAACCGGTGCTGGGCCTCGCCGAGGCCTTGCACGACGACGCCTCCCGATGAACCGTGTCCTGAACGCCCTCTACCCTCTTGCGCTGGCCGCCGGCCTCGCGGGCATCGCCGGCGCCGCGCTGGCCGCCGCCCGCCACCATCCGGTGGCGCTGGCGATGACGCTGCTGATCGCGGCCTTCTTCGTGCTGGGCCTGCTGGAGCTGCGCGCCTTCCGCCGCGCCAGCCGCGCGCTGGACGCGGCGCTGGCCGCCGAGCCGGGCGAGGGCTGGATCCAGACGCTGCCCGCCGCGCTGCGCGCCGCCGTGCAGCAGCGGCTGGAAGGGCTGCGCGTGGCGCTGCCGGGCCTCACGCTGGCACCGGCGCTGGCCGGCCTGCTGGTGCTGCTGGGCATGCTGGGCACCTTCATCGGCCTGGTCATCACGCTGAGCAGCACCGCCTCGGCGCTGGGCCAGACGGCCGACCTCGCCGCGCTGCGCAACGCCCTGGGCGCGCCGGTGCAGGGCCTGGGCCTGGCCTTCAGCGCCAGCGTGGCCGGCGTGGCCGGCTCGGCCATGCTGGGCCTGCTGGTGGCGCTGGCGCGGCGCGAGCGCGCCGCCGTGGGCGCGCGCCTGGACGCGGCGCTGCTGGGCCGGCTGCGGCCGCTGACGGCCGCGCACCGCCGCGCCGTCGAGCAGCAGGCCGCCGAGGCCGCCGCCGCCGAAGCGGCGCAGCAGCGCCAGCTGGAACTGGTGGGCCAGCTGCAGCAGTTCGCGCAGCAGATGGCCGACCGGCTGGCGGCGCAGAACGACCGCTTCCACGGCGAGACCCGCCAGGCCTACCAGGCGCTGGCCGCCAGCGTGGACGCCACGCTGCGCACCAGCCTGGCCGAGAGCGTGGCCCAGGCGGGCGCCGCCATCCAGCCCGCCGCCGAGGCCGCCATGGCCGGCATCGCCCGCGAGGCCGCGGCGCTGCACCAGCGCGTGGGCACCCAGGTGAGCGAGCAGCTGACGGCGCTGAGCACCCGCTTCGAGGCCGGCGCCGCACAGATCGCGCAGCAGGGCGAGGCCGCGGCGCGGGCCCAGGGCGAAGGCCTGGCCGCGCAACGCGAGGCCGCGCTGCGGCTGCTGGCCGACACCGGCGCCGCGACGCAGCAAGCCGTGGAGCGCCTGGGCGAGCGCTGGGCCGCCGAGGCCCAGCAGCTGCTGGCCGTGCAAGCCCAGGC
>JAACZV010000035.1 GCA_009996515.1 Comamonadaceae bacterium | reverse complement strand
TACGAGCAGGCCGTGCCGGCCGCGCAGGCTCCCGCCGCCTGGGCCGTGGCCGCCGGCCTGCGCGGCCAGCTGGCCTGGGGCGGCGCGCAGCGCGAGGCCGCCGGCGAGCAGTTCACGCTGGCCGCGGAGCGCCTGCCGGCCAGCGCCGCCGCCCGCCAGACCGCTGCCGTCATGAATGCGGCGCGCCAGCCCCTGACGGCCGCCTCCGCCAAGGCGCTGGCCGACGAACTGCTGGCCGTGCTGGCGCTGGACCCGCGTGATCCGCAGGTGCGCGGCAATCTGCAGGTGCTCTACGGCCTGTACGCGCAGCGGCCCGACTGGAGCCCCTACACGGCCGAGCAGCTGGCTCAGCGGCGGCAACTGCTGGGCGGCTAGGGCCTCACTCCCAGACGAACGCCGTCCTGGCGTCGAAGGGGTGGACGGTTTTCCAGTGCCGCGCGATGTCCAGGCGGCGGCAGATCCACACCTGGTCGTGGCCCTCGAGATAGTCCAGGAAGCGCTGCAGCGCGCGCAGCCGGCCCGGGCGGCCCAGCAGCCGGCAGTGCATGCCAATGCTCATCATCCGGGGTGTCTCGGCACCCTCGGCGTAGAGCACGTCGAACGTGTCCTTCAGGTAGTCGAAGAAGGGCTGGCCATGGCTGAAGCCCTGCGGCAGCGCGAAGCGCATGTCGTTGCAGTCCAGCGTGTAGGGCACCACCAGATGCGGCGCCAGCTCGCCATTGGTCTTGCGCACCTGCAGCCAGAAGGGCAGGTCGTCGCCGTAGTAGTCGCTGTCGTACTCGAAGCCGCCGAAGTCGGCCACCAGCCGGCGCGTGTTGGGGCTGTCGCGGCCGGTGTACCAGCCCAGGCCGTGCGGGTCGCGGCCCAGCGTGAGGCGCTTCAGCGAGGCCATGGCCTGGGCCAGGTGGGCGCGCTCGGTGTCCTCCTCCATGTGCTGGTAGTGGATCCAGCGCCAGCCATGCGACGCGATCTCGTGGTCCAGCTCGACGAAGGCCTGGGTCACGTCGGGATGGCGCTCCAGCGCCATGCCCACGCCGAAGACGGTCAGCGGCAGCGCGCGCTTCTCGAACTCCTTCAGCAGGCGCCACACGCCCACGCGCGAGCCGTACTCATAGATGCCCTCCATGCTGAGATGCCGCGCCGGGTAGCTGGCCGGGTTGAACATCTCGGACAGGAACTGCTCGCTGCCGGCGTCGCCGTGCAGCACCGAGTTCTCGCCACCTTCCTCGTAGTTCAGCACGAACTGCACGGCCACGCGGGCGCCGCCGGGCCATTGCGCATGGGGTGGGTGTTCGCCGTAGCCGACGAGATCGCGGGGGTAGCGGGGCGTGCTCATCCCTACACTTTGCCCCAAGCCAGGCAAGAACAAGACATGGAATTCCGATGGGACGACTGACGACACCCGGGCCGGGCCCGTGCGAGCTGCCGTGACTGCTGAACCGCTGATCCTGATCACCGTCAGCCGCAGCCGCGGCAGCGTGCCGCGCGAGGTGGGGGCCTGGATGGCCGTGGGCCGCGACGGCATCCAGGGCACGGTCGGCGGCGGCCATCTGGAGTTCGACGCCATCGCCCGCGCCCGCGCCGCGCTGCAGGGGGGGGCGCTGGACGACGAGGTGCGCTACCCGCTGGGCGCCAGCCTGGGTCAATGCTGTGGCGGCGTCGTCTGGCTGCGCTTCGAGCGTGTCGCGGCGGGGGAGAGCCTGGCCGCCCGCCTGCCGCGGCCGCCGCTGCGGCCGCTGGCGCTGTTCGGCGCCGGCCATGTGGGCGCGGCCATCGCCCGCATCGCGCGCGAGCTGCCGCTGGCCCTGCACTGGATAGACAGCCGCGAGAACCAGTTCCCGGTCGAGCCCCCCGCGCAGGGCTGGCGCCAGGAGGTGTGCGACCCGGCGGCCGATGCGGTGGCCGACCTGGCCGCCGGCTCGGCCGTGCTCATCATGAGCCACAACCATGCGGAGGACTTCGATCTCGTCGCCGCCTGCCTGAAGCGCCAGCGCGAACGTGGCGACCTGGCCTTCATCGGCATGATTGGCAGCCGCACCAAATGGGCCAGCTTCCGCCAGCGCCTGCAGGCGCGCGGCTTCACGGAGGCCGAGCGGGCGCAGGTGGTGTGCCCCATCGGCGTGCCGGGCGTCGCGGGCAAGCAGCCCGCGGTCATCGCGGTGGCGGTGCTGGCGCAGATCCTGGCCCTGCCTCCGGCGTCAGGGAGCGCTGACGACTCTCCGGGCTGATCCGTGCCCGCGGCGGTGTTGCCGGCCTGCGCCCGCAGCCCCGCGCCCGATCTCAGGCCGCGGCCTGCCCCAGCGTCGGCCGCAGGGCCGCGAGCACGTCGTTGTACCAGGCCTCGCAACCGTGAATCCAGTCCACATTGCCGTTCTCGTCCAGGTCGGTCCGGTAGTAGCGCGCCTCGCTGCCATCGAACCCGCTGATGCCCATCAGCTCCCGCACCGAAACCGGTTCGCATCCCAGCCCGGCCAGGACGTGCAACGCCAGCGACTCGTAGGCCTCGACCATGGGGAGCAGCGGTCGCATGGCTGGATTGCGCGACTGCATGGGTGGATCGGTCAGGACCAGCACGCGCAGCCCGCGCGCACGGACCGCCTCGATCACGCGCAGTCGCTCCCGGTTGATGCGACGGTAGTAGGCAAGCGCTTTTTCGGTGTCGATGGGACCGCTTTTCAGCTCGCCCGCGACCCATTCCGCGAACGGGCCGGCCGCCACATGGGTGTGCAGCCCGATGTTGGAGACGACGACGCGATCCGCCACCGGGACCGGATAGTCCGGCGCGAAGAACGGCTGCAGGTCGGACCAGATGCGGCGTGACTTGGCACCTTCGAGTGGCACGAAGAGCTCCTCCGCGTCGAGGTGGAAGAGATTCCTGTACCAGGCCCCGCCGCGCATGATCATGCTGCCGACATGGGCGATGCCGGCGCGCTTCAGCGCCCGGGACAGGAAGGTCATGTGGCTGTCGCCGAGCAGGCACAGGCCTGCCACCGGTGCCTTGCCCGACTGCGCAAATGCTTCGAGCAGGGCCTCCTCGCAGCTGGGCTCGTCGTCGCCTGCTTGAGGCGCGCCGGCGCCAGCCACCACCGGGGCGGCCACGGCAGACGGCGCCGCGATGCCCAGCCCGGCGGCGAAGTGGCGCATCACGAACTCGACACCCTCTCGCCTGACGGAGCGCAGGTTCGCCTCGTAATACCTGCCCCCGCTCTGGGGGCCGGCAATCAGCTCATACGACGGGAAGTAGTCCACGTCGTCGCGACGGGCCAGCAGCGCGCCTGCGGCGGCGCGCAGCACCGACTTTGCATGCAGGGTGGCCGTCAGCACATGCCCGCCGGAGGCCGTGGCGGTCAAGGGCACCGGCGAGACGGTCAGCAGGAAACGCATGTCCGGGCGCACCTCGCGCAGCCTGTCCAACGTCGCGTTCAGTCGGCCGACGACCTGATCGGTGTCGTCGCTGAAGAAGCGATGCCGCTGGGCATCGAAGCGGCCCCGCACCGTGCCGGGACACATGGGATAGGCATGGCCGTCGACATGCTTCCAGCCTTCGTTCAGGCCTAGCGTGAAGACGAAAACGTCGATGCGCTGCAGCGCATCGCGAATGCATGTCAGCGTATGGGCGCGGGCCTGTCGGACCTCATCGGCCGTGCCGTAGCCCTGGGCCGGAATCGTCGGGCGGAACGGATCGAAGTACCGGCCATCCTCTTCCCAGACCTCGTCGGGAGGCGTGGCATCGCCCAGCGCCCATGAGACCCATTGCTGCAGTTGCGCGACGGTGTAGATGTTGGCGGTGCGGAAAGAGAACACGCCCCAGCCGCCGGCCTCGAGCTCGGCCTGGGCCAGGCCGTCCGGCGCCGGCTCGGCGTCCACCCAGGCGTAGCCCTGCGAACGCAGCCACCCGCTGATGAGCTGCGCAAAGCAGGAGCCCGCCGTCGCGAAGCGGGTGTCGGGCCGGATCTCGAAGCGCGGCGTCCACAGGCCTGCATAGGGCTGGGACGCCGGCCGGTTGGCGACGGCCGTTTTCCAGTACGCCGTGTCAGGCAGGTCACGGTAGGGATGGCTGGGTTGCTGCACTTAGGAACCTTGCTCGCGAATCTCGCGTTGCAAACTGCTGATCGTCGCCGGAGACACGCGCTGCCCGAACGCTCAGGGCGGCAAGATTTCGCGACCTGTCGAAGCACGGAGTCTGCGCCGGCAGGAGCGGGCGCCGCGTGATGGCCGGCGGGGCCCGGGCCAAGACTTGCTGCCGTTGCGGCCCGCGGTTTTGCGAGCGGCGGACGCTGGGCGGGCTGCATACACTCGCGCCCTGTCGCAGCGGCGTCGGGCGCCCTCAGCCCGCAGACGCGACCCTTGGGACCGCACAGCACCCGCCGTGGTGGGGTCCTGCAGCTCACCACCGCGTCATGGACATCTATCTGCTGGACTGGGCCAACCTGCTGCTGCGCTGGCTGCACGTCATCACCGTCATCGCCTGGATAGGCGCCTCCTTCTACTTCGTCTGGCTGGACAACCACCTCGTCAAGCCGCAGGCCGAAGACCTCAAGGCCAAGGGCGTGGACGGCGAGCTGTGGGCCGTGCACGGCGGCGGCTTCTACAACCCGCAGAAATACATGGTGGCGCCGGCCGATCTCCCCAAGGACCTGCACTGGTTCTACTGGGAGAGCTACTGGACCTGGATGAGCGGCTTCGCCCTCTTCGTCGTGCTCTACCTGTTCAACGCCAGCCAGATGCTGATCGATGCGCGCGTGCACGCATGGGGGGCGCCCTGGCAGGCCGTGGCGGCCGCGCTGGGCTTTCTCGTCGTCGGTACGGCGGTGTACGACATCGCCTGCCAGACGCTGGGCCGCACCCAGGACGGTCAGATCGGCAACGACGGCCGCGTACTCGCCGTGGTCGCGGTGTTCGTCGTGTTCGCGAGCTGGCTGGCCTGCCAGCTGTTCGCGGGCCGCGCGGCCTTCCTGATCGTCGGCGCGACGCTCGCGACGATGATGACCGCCAACGTGGCCCACTGGATCATCCCGGGCCAGCGCAAGGTCATCGCGCAGATGCGCGCGGGGCACAAGCCCGAGGCCGTGCACGGCCAGCGCGGCAAGCAGCGCAGCGTGCACAACACCTGGTTCGGGCTGCCGGTGCTGATCGCGATGCTCAGCAACCATTACGGCATGCTGTACCAGCACCCGCACAACTGGATCGTGCTGTGCGTGCTGATGGCCGCGGGCGTGGCCATCCGCGTGTTCTTCGTGAAGCGGCACAAGGGCGTCAACAGCTGGGGCGCCATCGCGCTGGCGCTGGCGCTGCTGGGTGGGCTGGTGGCCTGGATGGCGCCGCGGCCGCAGCCCGTGGCCGCTGCCGCGCCGGCGGTGACGCTGGCCCAGGTGCAGGCCATCCAGGCGCAGCGCTGCGCCGTCTGCCACAGCGGCGAGGCGGCGCAGAAGGGCGTGCGGCTGGACGGCGCCGAGCAGCTGCTGGCGCGCAAGGCGCAGATCTACCAGCAGGTGGTGGTGCAGCGCGCGATGCCGCTGAACAACGCGACCGGCATGACCGATGAGGAGCGCGCGCTGATAGCCCGCTGGGCGCAGCAGCCCTGAGCGCCTGTGTTGCTGATCGTTGAGCCTCTGCAAAGCGATGGCGCGCCCGCGGCCTTGGCCCTAGACTGATTCGCACCCCGTACCCAGGAGTCCCCGATGAGCGCAGCCGCCGAGCGTTTCTTCGTCAAGCACAGCGCCCTGCCGACCATGCCCGAGGTGGCCGCGCGGCTGCTCAAGAGCTTCGACGACGACAACGTCGGCCTGGGCCAGATCGCGGCGCTGATCGAGAAGGACGGGGCGCTCACGGCCCGGGTGCTGAGGCTGGCGAACTCGGCCCACTACAGCCCCTCGCACCAGGTCGCCACCGTCATCGACGCGGCCCATGCGCTGGGCCTGGAGACGCTGCGCAACCTGGCCATGGCGGCCTGCCTGAGCGGGGTCTTCCCGCAGGTGCAGGGGCTGGATCGCACGCGCTTCTGGCGCCACAGCGTGGCGACGGCCAACTATGCGCGCATCCTGGCCCGCATGCTGGGCAGCGACGCGTCCACCGCCGACACCGCCTACCTGGCCGGCCTGATGCTGCGCACCGGCCAGTTGCTGATGGCCATCGACGAGCCCCATCTGGTGGCCGACGTGGAGGCCCATGCCGCCGAGCCCGGCAGCCGCTTCTCGCTGGAGCAGCACCGTTTCGGCTGTACGCATGCCGACGTGACGGCGTCGCTGGCCGCGCACTGGCAATTCCCGCAGGCGCTGGTGGCGGCCTTCCGCGACGCCAATGCGCCGCTGGAGATCCGCCCGTTCTCGCTGATCGCGGCGGTGCTGCATGTGGCCGAGGTGCTGGCCGACGCGGCCGAGCATCATGACGAGCCGGTGCAGGCGTTGAAGCTGGCGGTGCCCGAGCTGATCGAACACCTGCACCTGGACCTGGAGCTGCTGGCCGCGCGCGTTGCCGCCACCGGCGATCCGGCGGCCGAGGTGGAGCAGATGCTGCATTGAGCGCGCATCTCCCGGGCCGCCCCACAATCGGGCCACTGACCGGGAGGACATGGATGCGCTTGAAACTCTGGCCGGCCCTGGCGCTGGCTCTGTCCATCGGCGCCGCGCCGGCGCAGACGCCGTCGGTGCCAAGGCTTGCCCCCAAGGCGTCGCTCAAGCCAGCGACGGCCAGATCCGCCCTGCCGGCCGCCAATCCCGCCGTGCCCGCCGTGCCCGCGGTGCCCGCCGGCGCCGGCTACCGCTTCGGCCCGGTGCCGGCCTGGGTCAAGGCGCTGCCACCGGCGCCGCCCGCCGAGGCCCGCCCCGTCGCGCCGGGCGCCAAGGCGCGTCGCGAGCCGCTGGTGGACATCCAGGTGCAGCTGGCGCCGAAGTCGGCCACGGCCAGCTATGTGCATCTGCAGCGCGAGGCGCTGGACGCCTCGACGCTGCGCGAGGTCTCCGAGCCGCAGATCAGCTTCAACCCGGCCTACCAGCAGCTCGTCATCCACCAGCTGGCCGTCATCCGCGCCGGCCAGCGCCTGGACCGGCTCAGGGAGGCCCGCATCGAGCTGATGCGCCGCGAGCAGCAGCTGGAGCGCCAGATGATCGACGGCGTGCGCACGGCCCTGGTCGTGCTCAGCGACGTGCGCGTCGGCGACGTGGTCGACCTGGCCTACACGCTGGAGGGCGAGAACCCCATCTTCGAGGGCCGCTTCTCGGCGCTGATGCAGCTGGCCTCCGACGCGCCGGTGGAGCGCCTGCACCTGCGCATCGAGGCGCCGCCGCAGCGCCGGCTGGCGGTCAAGGCCATCGCCACCGACCTCGTGCCCGAGCGCTTCGAGGAGGGCGGCCGCCAGGTCATCCGCGTGCTGCGCGAGCGCGTGCCGGCCATGGCCGACGAGGCCGCCACGCCGCCCTGGTTCAAGGTCTATCCGGCGCTGCATGTCAGCGAGTACGCCAGCTGGGCGGAGCTGGATCAGTGGGCGCAGCGCCTGTTCGCCGTCGAGGCCCAGCCGGCCGGCATCGCGGAGAAGGCCGCGGAGTTCAAGGCCCAGGGCGGCACGCCCGAGCAGCAGGTGGCCGCCGCGCTGCGTTTCGTGCAGGACGAGGTGCGCTACTTCTCGGCCTCGCTGGGCGAGAGCTCGCACCGGCCCAAGCCGGCCGCGAAGACGCTGGCCGAACGCCTGGGCGACTGCAAGGACAAGACGCTGCTGCTCAACAGCCTGCTCGGCGCGATGGGCGTCGACGCCCGGCCGGCGCTGGTGTCCATCGCGCGCAACCGCGGCATCGCCCACTACCTGCCTTCGCACGACCAGTTCGACCATGTCATCAGCCGCGTGCAGATCGGCGACGCCGTCTACTTCCTCGACCCGACGCTGACCGGCCAGGGCCTGTCGCTGCAGACGCGCGGCTACTACCGCTACGGCGCGGCGCTGGTCGTGGGCCAGGGCGAGGCGGGGCCGCAGCCCGTCATGCCGCCGGACTTCGCGCAGGATGCGCTGGCCTTCCGCCAGGACTGGGACTTCAGCCAGCTCGCCCGGCCGCCGCGGCTGGACACCTCCTTCAAGGCCAGCGGCCTGGCCGCCGAGCGCTGGCGCGCCAACCTGGCCGCCGTCGGGCTGGAGCGCATGGCCGAGGCCATAGGTGGCGCCTACGTGCGGCTGCTGCCGGGCCTGGTCGGCGTGGGCCAGCCCGAGGTCGTCGACGACCGCGAGGCCAACCAGTGGGAGCTGAAGCTGCATTTCGAGCATCCCGGCATGGGCCGCTACCAGCGCGGCGGGCTGGAGCTGGAGTTTCCGGCCGCCGAGCTGGCCGATGCGCTGCCGTTGCCGGCCGAGGCGCGCCGCCGCTACCCCTTCATGCTGGACGCCACCCGCTCGGCCGAGCTGCGCATCCGCGTCACGGGCCCGCGCCCCCTCGCGTCGCAGCCGCCGGCGCCGCAGCAGCTGGCCGACAAGCATTTCGCCTTCTCCAGCCGCGTCGAGCTGCAGGGGCCGACGGTGCAGTTCGTCAGCCGCGTGGAGCACCGGTCCGACGAGGTGTTGCCGGCCGACATGGACGGCTACCGGGAGCGCGTGGGCCGGGCCCGGCAGATGCTGAACGCACAGCGCATGCGCCTGAACCTGCTGGACCTCAAGGCGATGGAGGGCTCGTTTGCCGACATCGACCGCCGCCTGCTCAAGTTCCGCAGCGGCAACCGGCCCGATGCGCTGTGGCAGCTGCTGCAGGTCAACGAGTTCGTTCGCCTGGCCAACACCCAGGTGCTGGCCGCGGCCGATCCCAAGGGCCGGCTGGCGCTGCGGGCGCTGGCCGAACGCGCGCAGGCCAACAACCATCTCGGCGACTTCGACGCGGCGCTGGCCGACGCCGACGGCGTGCTGGCCCTGGCCTCCGAGGGCGAGGAGGCCGTGGCGGCGCTGGAGGCCCGGGGCGTGGCCCTGGTGGGTCTGGCCCGGCCGGCCGAGGCGCTGGCCGCGTTCAGCCAGCAGGCCCGGCTGGGCCAGGCGGGCGGCAGCTGGCTGGGCACGGCCCACTACATGCTGGGCGACTACGCCCGCGCCGAGGCGGCCCTGCGCGACGGCGCCGCCAACGCCAGCGGCGAGGCACGCCAGTTCCTGCTGCTGTGGCTCTACCTCGCCGCCGAGCGTCAGGGCGGGCGTGGCCAGGCGGCCATCGCCGACGAGCTGGCCGCGGCCGAGCCCGGCAAGTGGAGCGGCGCGCTGCTGCGCTACCTGGGCGGCAGCCTGGACCGCGACGGCTTGCTGAAGCTGGCCCGCGAGAAGCCCGAGACCGAGAGGCTGCGCCTGGCCGAGGCCTATTTCTTCATCGGCCAGCAGCTCGCCGCCCAGGGCCGGCGCGGCGAGGCGCTGCCCTGGTTCGAGCGCACCGTGGCCACGCAGGCCGTGCCCTACCGGGAGTTCACGCTGGCGCAGTGGGAGCTGAAGCGGGGCCTGGCGCCCTGAGGCCGGGGCTCAGAGGCAGCCGGCCTCGGGCGCGCCGCTGGGCGCGCCGTAGCTGAACTGCGCCCAGCGCGGCGCGGGCGTGCCGGGCTGCAGCAGGAAGGCGTGCTGGAAGCTGGTCTCGCAGATCTCGGCCAGCCTGGGGCCGCCCAGCTCGGCGAGCACGGCCGTCACCGTGTTGCTGTGGCCCACCACCAGCACCACGCCGGTCTGGGCACGCACGGCGTCGGCCACCGCCCGCACATGCTCGGCCGCGCCGCCGCGCCTGGCCTCGATGGCCTGCGACTGGATGCCCAGCGCCCGGGCCAGCGGCGCGGCCGTGTCCTGGGTGCGGCGGAACTGCGTCGTCAGGATGGCGTTCACGCGCAGGCCGGCCAGCGCCTGGGCCAGGGCCTGGGCGCGCTGCTCGCCGGCGGGCGTCAGCGCGGGGTTGCCTACGGGCTCGGTGGCGCGCTCGGCATGGCGCACCAGCACCACCAGCTCGGGCAGGGCGGCGGCCGGCGCGCACAGGGCGGCCGTCAGCAGGCCGGCCGTGAACAGGGTGGGCAGCAGGGCGGACGAAGGCTTCATCGCGAATCCATGATTGAAAGTGGGCCATTCTCGCCAGCCCCCGCCAGTTACCATCCCGGCCCCATGCCGTATGCCTTTGCACCGCCCCATGCCCTTGCCGTTTGAACTCCAGGTCGGCTGGCGCTACACCCGCGCCGGCCGTGGCGGGCGGCGCAACCGCTTCATCAGCTTCATCTCGGGCGTGTCGATGATCGGCATCGCGCTGGGCGTGATGGCGCTCATCGTCGTGCTGTCGGTGATGAACGGCTTCCAGAAGGAGGTGCGCGACCGCATGCTCAACGTCATCGCCCACGTCGAGCTGCTGAGCTACTCGGGCCAAGCGCTGCCGGACTGGCAGGCCACGGCCGCCAGGGCGCGGCAGAACCCCGAAGTCGTCGGCGCGGCGCCCTTCATCGTCAGCCAGAGCCTCATTGCCCGTGGCGAGGACATGCGCGGTGCCGTCATCCGGGGCATCTCGCCCGCCGAAGAAGCCACCGTCACGGGCCTGGGCGCGCAGCTCAAGGACACGGCCTATGCGCGGCTCAAGCCGGGCGAATGGAACATCGTCATCGGCGCCGAGATGGCGCGCCAGCTGGGCGTGCACGAGGGCGACAAGATCACCGTCGTGTCGCCCGGCGGGCAGGTCACGCCGGCCGGCGTCGTGCCGCGGCTCAAGAGCTTCACGGTCGTCGGCACCTTCAACTCCGGCCACTACGAGTACGACTCCGGCCTGGCGCTGATCCACGTGGACGACGCGGCCAAGCTGTTCCGCTTCGAGGGTCCGACCGGCGTGCAACTGCGCCTGAAGGACGTGCACGAGGCGCGCCGCGTGGCGGCCGAGCTGAGCCAGCAGATGGGGCCCGACATCCTGGTGCGCGACTGGACTCGCTCCAACGCGACCTGGTTCGACGCCGTGCAGATCGAGAAACGCATGATGAGCATCGTGCTGACGCTGATCGTCGCCGTCGCGGCCTTCAACCTCGTCTCCACGCTGGTGATGACGGTGACCGACAAACAGAGCGACATCGCCATCCTGCGCACGCTGGGCGCCAGCCCGCGCTCGGTGATGGGCATCTTCATCGTGCAGGGCGCCGTGTCGGGCGTCATCGGCACGCTGGCCGGCGTCGGGCTGGGCCTTCTGATCGCCTTCAACATCGACGTTATCGTGCCCTTCATCGAACACCTGCTCAACGTCAGCTTCCTGCCGGGCAGCATCTACCTCATCAGCCAGATGCCCAGCGACCCGCAGCAGGGCGACATCGTCCCCATCGCCATCGGCTCGCTGGCGCTGGCCTTCCTGGCCACGCTCTACCCGAGCTGGCGCGCCAGCCGCGTGCAGCCGGCGGAGGCGCTGCGCTATGAATGAGTTCCTGCTCCAGGCCACCGGCCTGACCCGTCGCTTCGAGGAGGGCGGTCTGGACGTGACGGTGCTCAAGGGCGTGGACCTGAGCGTCGCGCGCGGCGAGACGCTGGCCATCGTCGGCGCCTCCGGCTCGGGCAAGAGCACGCTGCTGCACCTGCTGGGCGGGCTGGATGCGCCGACCTCCGGCGCCGTCACGCTGATGGGACAGCCACTCGCCGCCATGGACGAGGCCCAGCGCGGCCGCTGGCGCAACCAGCACCTGGGCTTCGTCTACCAGTTCCACCACCTGCTGCCGGAGTTCTCGGCGCTGGACAACGTCGCGATGCCGCTGCGCATCCGCCGCCAGCCGCCCGCCCAGGCACGCGCCGCGGCCGCCGAGATGCTGGCCCGCGTCGGGCTGAAGGCTCGTTTGCAGCACCGGCCGGCCGAGCTGTCGGGCGGCGAGCGCCAGCGCGTGGCCATCGCCCGCGCGCTGGTCACGCGCCCGGCCTGCGTGCTGGCCGACGAACCTACAGGCAACCTCGACCGCGACACCGCCGCGGCCGTCTTCGAGCTGATGCTGGAGCGCGCCCGCGAGCTGGGCACGGCCTTCGTCCTCGTCACCCACGACCGCGACCTTGCGGCACGCTGCGACCGGCAGCTGCGCCTGGTGGCGGGGCAATTCCAGGCATCATGAATCCCAGGTTCGTCCTCAAGCTCTCCTGTCCCGACCGCGCCGGCATCGTGCACGCCGTCACCGGCGTGCTGCTGCAGCAGGGCGGCAACATCATCACGTCGCACCAGCATGGCGACGCGGACCATGCGCGCTTCTTTATGCGCATCGAGTTCGAGGCGACGGCCGAGGAGGCCGCGCTGCAGGCCGCCTTCCAGCCGCTGGCCCAGCAGTTCGGCATGGACTGGGAGCTGGTGGCGCGCGCGCGCAAGACGCGCGTGCTGCTGCTGGTGTCCAAGCTGGGGCACTGCCTGAACGACCTGCTGTTCCGCGTGCAGACCGGCCATCTGCCCATCGAGATCCCGGCCATCGTGTCCAACCACCGCGACTTCTACCAGCTCGCGGCCTCGCACAACATTCCCTTCCACCACTTCCCGCTGCTGGGCGGCACCGAGGCGCAGAAGGCGGCCCAGGAGGCCAAGATCCGCGAGGTCATCGCCGAGAACAAGATCGACCTGGTCGTGCTGGCGCGCTATATGCAGATCCTGTCGCCGGAACTGTGCCGCGAGCTGTCGGGCCGTGCCATCAACATCCACCACAGCTTCCTGCCCAGCTTCAAGGGCGCCAAGCCCTACCACCAGGCCTATGAGCGCGGCGTGAAGCTGATCGGCGCGACGGCCCATTACGTGACCAGCGACCTCGACGAAGGCCCCATCATCGAGCAGGAGGTGGCCCGCATCGACCACAGCATGCCGCCCGAGCAGCTGGTGGGCATAGGCCGCGACATGGAATGCGTGGCGTTGGCCCGGGCCATCCAGTGGCATGCGGAGCACCGGGTGCTGCTGAACGGCAATCGCACGGTGGTCTTCCGCTGACGGAGAACGGCAGTGTGGATAGACACCCACTGCCACCTGGACGCGGCCGAGTTCGACGCCGACCGTGAGGCGGTCGTCGCGCGGGCCCGGGCCGCGGGCGTGGCGCAGATCGTCATCCCGGCGGTCGACGCACACAACCTCGATACGGTACGGCTGCTGGCCGGCCGGCATGGCTTCTCCTACGCGCTGGGCATCCATCCGCTGTACGTGATGCGCGCCGGGGCGGGCGATCTCGGCCGGCTCGCCGAGGCCCTCGAGGCGCATCACGCCGACCCGCGGCTGGTGGCGGTCGGCGAGATCGGGCTGGACTTCTTCGTGCCCGGTCTGGACCCCGAGGTCCAGCAGTACTTCTACGTCGAGCAGCTCAAGCTCGCCAAACGGGCCGGCCTGCCGGTGCTGCTGCATGTGCGCAAGAGCGCCGACCAACTGCTGGCCGGCCTGCGCCGCGTGGGCTTCCCGCACGGCGGCATCGCCCATGCGTTCAACGGCAGCGAGCAGCAGGCCCGGGCCTTCATCGATCTCGGCTTCAAGCTGGGTCTGGGCGGCACGCTGACCTTCGAGCGTTCGCTGCAGATACGCCGCCTCGCGGCCACGCTGCCGGAGACGGCGCTGGTCATGGAAACCGACGCGCCCGACATCCCGCCGCACTGGCTCTACAAGACGGCGGCCGAGCGGGCCGCGGCGCCGGGCCAGGCGCGCAACGAGCCGGCCGAGCTGCCGCGGATTGCGCGCACCTTGGCCGAGTTGCGCGGCTGGACGCTGGAGCAGGCCGCCGCCATCACGTCGGCCAATGCGCGCGCGGCCCTGCCCAGGCTGGCTGGTGGTAGCCGGATGTCACCCGGGTCCTGAGCGTCAGCGCGTATTCCTGGGCGGCCGCGGATGGCGTCAGCGGCTGCGCGGCGCGATGGGCGTCTCGGGCACCGGGTAGCCGGCGGCGCCGAAGGTGGCGACCACGGCCTTGTGCACGTCGAAATAGACCTGCCAGTAATGGTCGGTGTGGCAGTAGGGCCGCACGCACAGCAGCGGGCCTTCGGGCGTGAACTGCAGGATCTCGATGTCGGGCGCCGGCTGCGTCATCACGTTGGGGATGGCGGCGATGGCGGGCCGCAGCCGCGCGATGGCGTCCAACGGGTCCACGCTGTGGGCCACCTTGGCCAGGCAGTCCACGCGGCGATGCGGCAGGCTGGAGAAGTTCTGGATGACGCCGCTGAAGATGGTGTTGTTGCCGACGAGGGTCTGCACGTTGTCGGGCGTGGTGAGGGTGGTGCCGAACAGGCCGATCTCGGCGACCGTGCCGGTCACGCCGCCGGCCTGCACGAAGTCGCCCACCTTGAACGGCCGCAGCACCTGCATGAAGACGCCGGCCGCGAAATGCGTCAGCAAGCCGCCCCAGGCCGTGCCTATGGCCAGGCCGGCACCGGCCAGCAGCGCGGCGAAGGAGGTGGTCTTGACGCCGAAGATGTCCAGGATCGCGAGGATGAGGACGACGTTCAGCAGCACGCTGAGGATGGAGCGCAGATAGGCGGCCAGCGTGGAGTCGATGCGCTGACCGCGCGCCAGCGCCGCCGTGAAGACGCGCAGTGCCAGCGCGATCAGCCAGCGGCCCACGACCCAGGCGGCGATGGCGGCCAGCACCTTGAGGCCGAAGTCCACCCCCTGGGTGCTGAGAAACTGCCAGATGACTTCCGTGTTCATCATGCCTCCCTCGCCTTGAAGATGCCCCCATCCTCGTCGCCGCGCGCATCCGGCGCCAATCCCGCAAACCCCGAGCTGCCCCGGCTGGTAGGCCTGGCACCGGTGTTCGACGCCCAGGCCCGGCTGCTGGTGCTGGGCAGCTTTCCCGGCGCGGCCTCGCTGCAGGCGGCCCAGTACTACGCCCATCCGCGCAATGCGTTCTGGCCCGTCATGGAGGCATTGCTGGGGCGGCCCGGGCTGGCGGCGCTGCCTTACGCGGATAGGCTGCAGGCGTTGAAGCGCCAGCGCGTCGCGTTGTGGGACGCCGTGGCGGCCTGCAGGCGCGAGGGCAGCCTGGACACGGCCATCGAGGACGTGCTGCCCAGCGACCTGCCGCAGTTGCTGGCCCGGCTGCCGGCCTTGCGCGCCATTGCCTGCAACGGCGCGCTGGCCCACCGGCAGACGCTGCGGGCGCTGGGCGAGCCGGGCCTGCCGGTGCTGCGCCTGCCGTCCACCAGCCCGGCCCATGCGGGCTTGCGCCTGGCCGACAAGATCTCCGCCTGGCGGGCCGGCCTGGCGCCCTATCTCGCCTAGGATGACCGCATGAAGAGATTGCTGACCTCCTTGCTGACGGCCTGGGCGGGCTGGGCCGCCGCGGCGCCCGCCATCCCCGCCGACCTGATCCTGCGCGATGCCACCCTCGTCGACGTGGCCGCGGGCCGCCTCGTGAGCGGCCAGGCCGTCGTCACGCGCGGCGACCGCATCCTGGCCGTCGTCGATGCGAAGCGGCTGCACCGCTACAAGGCCAAGCAGACGCTGAGCCTGAAGGGCCGCTACCTGATCCCGGGCCTGTGGGACAGCCATGTTCACTTCGGCGGCGGCGAGGCGCTGATCGAGGAGAACCGCCACCTGCTGCCGCTCTACCTGGCGCATGGCATCACGACGGTGCGCGACTGTGCCGGCGACTTGAGCGACACCGTGCTGCAGTGGCGCGACGAGATCGCCGCCAGGAAGCTGTTGGGCCCGACCATCTTCGCCTCGGGTGCCAAGCTGGAGGGCTACAAGCCGCTGTGGAAGGGCACGCAGGAGGTCGGCACGCCGGAAGAGGTGGGCCAGGCGCTGGACAAGCTGCGCCATGACCGCGCGGACTTCGTCAAGATCACCGAGAACACGATGCGCGCCGACATCTATCTCGACGCGCTGCGCCAGGCCAGGGCGCGCGGCCTGCCCAGCTCGGCCCATCTGCATGGCGCCGTGACGCTGGACCAGGCGGCCGAGGCCGGCCTGGGCACGCTGGAGCATCTGAACTATCTGCTGCGCGCCGCCACGCCCAAGGAGGCCGAGCTGACGGCCCAGGTGGCCGCCGGCACGCTCACGGCGCGCTCGGCCGCCGAGCAGAGCCTGGCCAGCTTCGACGAGGCCACGGCCCGTGCCGCCTTCAAGCGCCTGGCCGCGCGTGGCACGGCGGTCGTGCCGACGCTGTCGGTCATCCGCATCACCGCCTATCTGGACCAGGACGACCACGCCAACGACGACTACCTGCAGTACATCGGCCCCAAGCTGCGCCAGACCTATGAGTGGCGCGTCAAGCGCGCGGCGCTGGACGGGCCCGACGCCATCGCCTATCGCCACGCCAGCTACGAGAAGACGGCGCGGCTGCTGCCGCTGCTGGCCGAGGCTGGCGTGGAGATCGTGGCCGGCACGGACGCGGGTTTCCTGAACAGCTTCGACTATCCCGGCCAGGCCTTGCACGACGAGATGGCCGTCTATGTGCGCTCCGGCCTGACGCCGGCGCAGGCGCTGCGCTCGGCCGTCGTGGCCGGCCCGCGCTTCCTCGGCAAGCTGGACGGCTACGGCGCGCTGGCCGAGGGCAAGGTGGCGGACCTCGTCGTTTTGCGCGCCAATCCGCTCGAGGACATCGCCGCGACGCGCCAGATCGACGCCGTCGTCACGCAGGGCCGGCTGCTGGACCGCAAGCAGCTCGACGCGATGCTGGCCGAGGTGCGCGACTGGGTGGCCGCGCAATGAGGGCCAAGCCGCAAACCTGGGGCCCGGCGACGCTGAGCGAGTTCGACGGCGTGCGCTTCCTGCACCTGGACTCGATCTGGGTTCAGGGCGCCATGCGCATCCGCAAGCCCGACCAGCTCGAGCTGGAATACATCCAGCGCATGTGCGCCTGGATGCTGTGGCGCGACCCGGCAGCGCTGGGCGAAGGCCATGCGGTGCAGCTGGGCCTGGGGGCCGCGGCGCTGACGCGCTTCTGCCATGGCCCGCTGAAGATGAAGACCACGGCCGTCGAGATCAACCCGGAGGTCATCGCCGCCTGCCGGCAGTGGTTCCGGCTGCCGGCCAATGATGCGCGGCTCAACGTCGTCAACGAGGATGCGGCGCGCTGGGTCATGGACGACGCGCATCTGCAGACGGTGGACGTGCTCAATGTGGACCTCTACGACCACGAGGCCGCCGCGCCGGTGCTGGACGACGAGGCCTTCTACGCCGCCTGCCGCGGCGTGCTGGCCGACGGCGGGCTGATGACGGTCAACCTGTTCGGCCGCAGCGCGAGCTTTGCGCGCAGCGCGCTGCGCATCGCGCGCGCCTTCGGGTCGGACCAGGTCTGGAGCCTGGCGCCCACCAAGGAGGGCAACACGGTGGTCGTCGCGGCGCGCGGCGTGCAGGTGCCGCACCGCGAGGTGCTGGAGCAGCGCGCGGCTAACATCGAATCGCGCTTCAAGCTGCCGGCCCGCAAATGGCTCAGGCTTGTCAGGCCGCTGCCGATGAGCATCCTCAACGCCCTCTGAGACCCGCCTCGATGTCGACCAAGCCCAAGCCCTCGGTTCCCGCCTCCAAGACCGAGGGCCGCCTGGACTGGCGCCAGCTGCTGCACTGGCTGCTGGAGGACGGGCTCATCGACGAACCCCAGGTGCAGCGCACCGAGCAGCGCTTCGCGGCGGGCGACAGCGCCCTGCATCCGCTGGTGCGCTTAGGCCACGCCAGCCTGGTGCGGCTGTCCACCGGCAAGCCGCTGGACGTGGACGCGCTGTCGGAATGGCTGGCGGTGCGCGCCAAGCTGCCCTATCTGCGCATCGATCCGCTGAAGGTCGACGTGGGCCGCGTCGGTGACGTGATGTCCATAGGCTATGCCGAGGCCAAGCGCTGCCTGCCGGTGCAGTTCGGCCTGAACGACGTGACCATCGCGACGTCGGAGCCCTTCGAGACCAGCTGGGTGGCGCAGATCGAATCGCATGTGCGCAAGCCCATCAAGCTGGTGGTCGCCAACCCGCTGGACATCGCGCGCTACACGACCGAGTTCTTCACGCTGGCGCGCTCGGTGCGTGCCGCGGCCAAGGCCGGCGAGCAGAGCCAGGTGGCCAGCTTCGAGCAGCTCGTCGAGCTGGGGCGAACCAACAAGCAACTGGACGCCAACGACCAGGGCGTGGTGCAGGTGGTGGACTGGCTGTGGCAGTACGCCTTCGACCAGCGCGCCTCGGACATCCACCTGGAGCCGCGCCGCGAGATGGGCGTGATCCGCTTCCGCATCGACGGCGTGCTGCACACCGTCTACCAGCTGCCGCCCACGGTGATGAGCGCGATGACCTCGCGCATCAAGCTGCTGGGGCGCATGGACGTGGTGGAGAAGCGCCGGCCGCTGGACGGCCGCATCAAGACGCGCAACCCGGCCGGCGACGAGGTGGAGATGCGCCTGTCCACGCTGCCCACCGCCTTCGGCGAGAAGATGGTCATGCGCATCTTCGACCCCGACACCGCGGTCAAGGATCTGTCATCGCTGGGCTTCGGCCAGCACGACTCGGACCGCTGGGAGACGCTGGTCAAGCAGCCGCACGGCATCATCCTCGTGACCGGCCCCACCGGCAGCGGCAAGACGACCACGCTCTACTCCACGCTGAAGCGGCTGGCGACGGACGAGGTCAACGTCTGCACCATCGAAGACCCCATCGAGATGATCGAGCCGGCCTTCAACCAGACCCAGGTGCAGAACGTGCTGGACTTCGGCTTCGCGGAAGGTCTGCGCGCGCTGATGCGCCAGGACCCGGACATCATCATGGTGGGCGAGATTCGCGACCTGGAGACGGCCGAGATGGCCATCCAGGCCGCGCTGACCGGCCACCTCGTGTTCAGCACGCTGCACACCAACGACTCGGTGTCGGCCATCACGCGGCTGCAGGACCTGGGCGTGCCGACCTATCTGATCAGCGCCACCGTCATCGGCGTGCTGGCCCAGCGCCTGGTGCGCACGCTGTGTCCGCATTGCAAGCAGCCCGATCCGCTGGTGACGCGCGAGAGCCTCAACGAGCTGGTGCGCCACTGGCGGCTGGGTGGCGGCGTGAAGCCGTACAAGCCGGTGGGCTGCCTGGAATGCCGCAACACCGGCTTCCGTGGCCGCGCGGGTCTGTATGAGTTGCTCACCGTGAGCGAGGGCGTCAAGGGCGCGATGGCCGATTTGACGGCGCTGCGCCGTCAGGCCATGCAGGAAGGCCTGCGCCCGCTGCGGCTGGCCGGCGCGATGAAGGTGGCCGAGGGCGTCACGACGGTGGAGGAAGTGCTGCGCAGCACGCCGGCCTGGGAGGGCTGAAGCGGCCGCTGCCGGCTGGCAGCGGCGACGACCGGGAGCGGTCGGGCCTTACGTGTAATCCACAGTCGGTCGGCCGCGGGCCCGCTGCCAGAATCGCCGCGCAACAGACAGCGCGGCCAGCGCGCGCCGGAGGCGACAGACGATGAAGATCAAGAGCCAGCGGGACTTCTGGTCTGGGCTGATGTTCCTGGTGGCCGGCTTGGCGTTCGCCTGGGGCGCGACCGAGTATTCCTTCGGCACGTCGGCGCGGCCCGGCCCCGGCTACTTTCCCTTCGGGCTGGGCATCCTGCTGGCGCTGCTGGGCGGCCTGGTGCTGTTCAAGGCGCTGACGCTGGAATCCGAGGGGGGCGATCCCGTCGGCTCTATCGCCTGGCGACCGCTGCTGGTCATCGTGGCGGCCGTCCTCGTCTTTGGCGCGGCCCTGCCCAGGCTGGGGCTGGCCTGCACGCTGCCGCTGCTGATCCTGATGTCGTCGCTCGCGGGCAAGCAGTTCCGCTGGCGCGATGTGCTGCTCACCAGCGTCGTGCTGACGGTGGGCAGTTGGGCCCTGTTCATCGTGGGCCTGAAGCTGACCATCCCGCTCTGGCCCGTCTACATCGCCGGCTGAGGGCGCGACATGGACTTGCTGAACAATCTGGTTCTGGGCTTTCAGACGGCGCTCAGCCTGCAGAACCTGCTCTATGCCCTCTTCGGCGCGGTGCTTGGCACGCTGATCGGCGTGCTGCCCGGGCTGGGGCCCGTCGCGACCATCGCGATGCTGCTGCCGTCCATCTACACGCTGGATGCGACCCCGGCCCTCATCATGCTGGCCGGCATCTATTACGGCGCCCAGTACGGCGGCTCGACGACGGCCATCCTGATCAACGTGCCGGGCGAATCGAGCTCGGTCGTGACCGCCATCGACGGCTACCAGATGGCACGACGCGGCCGCGCCGGCCCGGCGCTGGCGGCGGCGGGCCTGGGCAGCTTCTTCGCCGGCTGCGTTGGCACCGTCATCATCGCGGCCTTCGCGCCGCCGCTGACCGAGCTGGCCTTCAAGTTCGGCTCGGCCGAGTATTTCTCGCTGATGGTGCTGGGTCTGGTGGGGGCCGTGGTGCTGGCGTCGGGCTCGCTGCTCAAGGCCATCGCGATGATCGTGCTGGGCCTGCTGCTGGGGCAGATCAACACCGACGTCATCACGGGCACGGCGCGCTTCTCCTTCGACATCCCCGAGCTGACCGACGGCATAGGCTTCGTCGTCATCGCGATGGGCGTGTTCGGTTTCGGCGAGATCATCGCCAACCTGGGCCAGCCCGAGGAGCACCGCGAGGTCTTCACGAAGGAGGTCAAGGGCCTGTGGCCGACGCGCGAGGACTTCAAGGAGGCCTGGCCCTCGGTCGTGCGCGGCACGGCGCTGGGCTCGGTGTTGGGCGTGCTGCCGGGGGGCGGGGCACTGCTGGCTTCGTTTGCGGCCTATACGCTGGAGAAGAAGGTCGTGCGCAACCCCAGCGTGCCGTTCGGCAAGGGCGCCATCCAGGGCGTGGCCGGTCCGGAGAGCGCCAACAACGCCGGGGCACAGACGTCTTTCATCCCGATGCTGACGCTGGGCATCCCGCCCAATGCCGTCATGGCGCTGATGGTGGGCGCCATGACCATCAAGGGCATACAGCCGGGGCCGCAGGTCATGGCCAGCAACCCCGAGCTGTTCTGGGGCCTGATCGCGTCGATGTGGATAGGCAACCTGATGCTCATCGTGCTGAACCTGCCGCTGATCGGCATCTGGATCAAGCTGCTGACGGTGCCCTACCGCTTCCTCTTCCCGGCCATCGTGGTCTTCTGCTGCATAGGCGCCTACTCGCTGAACAACAACAGCTTCGACGTCTACCTGACGGCGGGCTTCGCGCTGCTGGGCTATCTCTTCTACAAGCTGAACTGCGAGCCTGCGCCGCTGCTGCTGGGCTTCATCCTCGGCCCCATGATGGAGGAGAACCTGCGCCGGGCGCTGCTGCTCGCGCGCGGCGACTGGAGCACCTTCCTGACTCGCCCGCTATCGGCCGGACTGCTGATTGCCGCGGCGCTGATGATCGTGGTGGTGATGCTTCCCTCCATCAAGAGCAAGCGCCAAGAGGCCTTTCAGGAAGAGGGCTGAACTGCCCCCCGCTTCGGGATAGTGCGAGCGCGGCCTGCATCGGTCCACGGGCACTTTCCGAGCACATCAGACCAGGGCTTGTACTTATGGAAATTTCCGTGCTACAGTTGCGGGCTTCGCTGATCACAAGTCAGCGCGACCTGTCGGAAGGCGGGTTGTGCGGCAGGTGAGAGGCGGGCAGGCTGAAAAGCCTGGGCGGGCTGAAGAAGCTCGTTGAGTGCCGAGGGTTTTGAAAAAGATCTTCAAAAAGTACTTGACGACACTGCGAAAGCAGATCAAAATCCCGCCTCTTTGCTGCTGACGATGATTGCGAAGCG
>JAACZV010000034.1 GCA_009996515.1 Comamonadaceae bacterium | reverse complement strand
TCCACGTGACCAATCGTGCCCACGTTCACGTGCGGCTTGGTCCGTTCAAACTTGCCTTTTGCCATCTTGCGCTCCTGAGGCGAACCCGTTGAGACGAGTAGAAGAAAAAGAAAGGGTGGTGCCCATGACGCGGATCGAACGCGTGACCTCTCCCTTACCAAGGGAGTGCTCTACCACTGAGCCACATGGGCATCGGCACGGGTTTGACGCCAAGCTCGCTACTGAACTGCTGGCCGGCAAACCGGTGTCGACACTCACCAACCAAACCCCACTCGATGGAGCGGGAAACGGGAATCGAACCCGTGTCATTAGCTTGGAAGGCTAAGGTTCTACCATTGAACTACTCCCGCCCTGGGAGCTCTTGACCCCTGCTCAAGGCCCGCAACGGGCCACAAGCTTTGGTGGAGGAGGCTGGATTCGAACCAGCGTACGCAATGCGGGCAGATTTACAGTCTGCTGCCTTTAACCACTCGGCCACCCCTCCTGAGGCAAGCCCGCAACTATAGCACAGGTTAAACGGATCGCAACAGAGGTGGCGCGACGAAGAAAAAGAAACTCGGCCGACGGTCCCGCACAGTCCGCACACGAGCTCGCCCACCCCTGAAGACACCCCGTCCGGACACCCCACCCCGGAAGGACCATCCCTGGCCGCCAGGCCCAAGGCCTGCCGCATCGGCCGCGACGACGGGCGATGCAAACCACCCCAAGCGCCAAGCCCCGACGAGGCCCGCGGATCACAGCAAGCCGCACGACTCGCGACGACCGAGAACCAAGCAGCAACTCCGGCAAAAGAAGACCCGAACCCAAACACTCGCCCGCCAGGCCGACCCAACGACACCACCCTGGCCGGCACATGCCGGCGACGACCCACAGACACACCCAGAAGCCAACAACGAGCAACCCGCGCAAGAACACACCAAAGCCAGACCAGACGGCACCAAGCCAACCCCGGGCAAACCGCCAAACACAGCCCGACACCACCACCGCGTCGCCGATTCACAACACCTCGCCACCCTGATCAATACCAACTTAATACCAATTAACCACCCCTCAGATCGACCATCCCAAGCGCCATCCCTCGGGAATCGCCCCTCCTCAGCCACCACTCGGGAAATCCCCCATGAAAAATTGGTAGCAAAGTGGCTTTATCAATCGCTACAGTGGCATCGCACTGGTTGCCCTGCACCTCACAAGGGCAGGCGAGACGACAACCGGACCGCAGGTGGTATTCAACACACCCGACGCAATCACCGCCGCCCCGATTCATTGGCCATAACGAGGAACAGTAAATGAAGGTCAAGCAGACCCCTATCGCGACCGCCGCGTCGCTGACATTGCTGGGCATGTCGCTCGCCGCCCAGGCACAACAGGCCGAGGCGCCCGCCGCAGCCGCGCCGCAACAGCTGGAACAGGTCGTCGTGACCGGCATCCGCGCGTCGCTGCAAAGCTCCGCGGTGATCAAGAAGAACGCCAGCGCCGTCGTCGATGCCGTGTCCGCCGAGGACGTGGGCAAACTGCCCGACTCCGACGTCGGTCAGGCCCTGGGCCGCATCCCGGGCGTGTCCGTGGGTCGCGCCTTCGGCCAGGGCTCGTCCGTCTCCATCCGCGGCTCCGACCCGCAGATGACCTACACCACGCTGAACGGCCAGACCGTCGCGTCCACCGGCTGGTACGACCAGATGGACATCGACCGCTCGTTCAACTACTCGCTGCTGCCGGCCGAGATGATCGGCGGCATGGAGGTCTACAAGTCCTCGCAGGCCAACCTGACCGAAGGCGGCATCGGCGGCACCGTCATCGTCAAGACCCGCAAGCCGCTGGACCTGGATGCCAACACGGTCTTCGTCAGCACCCACTACAGCCGCAGCACCTTCAGCGACCCCGAGAAGGAAGTGTCCGGCCTCTACAGCTGGCGCACGGCCGATCGCCGCTTCGGCGCGCTGGTGGCCGCCGGCCTGTCCAAGGGCAACTACATCCGCAACGGCGTCGAGGCCGACAGCCGCTGGAACAGCGACGTGGCCCCCACCGCCTTCGTGCAGGAGCGCAAGCGCACCTCCGTCAACGTCGCGCTGCAGGCGCGTCCGGTCGAGGGGCTGGAGCTGGGCCTGAACGTGCTGAAGATGAAGCTGGACGCCAACAGCTCCAACTCCAGCGACTATCTGATGCACGACCCCAACTGCGACAAGCGCAACACCGCGGTCGTGTCCATCTTCAACCCCAGCGGCATGTGCCTGCACAGCACGACCACGGCGGCCAACCCGCTGGCCAACCGGTTCTTCCAGGTCTGGGCCCGTGGCGCCAGCATGGACTCGAACAGCGTCGTGGCCGACGCCCACTACAAGCTCGACAACGCCAAGTTCGACTTCGTGCTGGGCAGCACCAAGGCCAAGGGCGGCACATCGATCACGACCAACTATCAGACCAACTCCTGGGCCGGCGTCTTCAACCGCCCGAACTGGCAGGGCACCATCGATGCCACCGGCCACGAGATCCAGATCAACCCGACGTCCGACCAGTCCTGGGGCCTGGGCGCGCTGCCGACGCAGATGGCGGCACAGTCCTGGGCCACCTCGGCGGGCCCGAACAAGGACAAGGAGAAGTTCGGCCAGTTCGATGCCACCTTCTTCCTCGACTGGGGCATCATCAACGCCTTCAAGACCGGCGTGCGCCTGGCCGACCACACCTTCGAGAAGCGCCAGTTCCGCCCGATCTGGAACGTCGGCTTCGATGACGGCGGCCCCATCCACGCGCTGACCAACACCAGCTCGCTGTTCAGCGGCACGGTGGACGTCGCCAGCTGGACCATTCCGCGTCCGGACATCGGCGCCATGCTGAACAACACCGCCAAGAGCATCGGCTCCTGGGTGGAAGACCGCTCGGGCTATGGCCAGCTCAACGAGAAGAACCGCTCCGTCTACGGCATGTTCGAGTTCGACACCGAGGGCATGCGCGGCAATTTCGGCCTGCGCTACATCTCGACCAAAGTCACCAGCACCGGCTACAAGTTCGACGGCACGACACCGGCCGACGCCTACAGCGGCAACCAGAACTGGGCCAAGACCACGGCGGCCACCGACGCGACCTACAACGACGTGCTGCCCAGCATCAACCTCGCCTTCGACCTGCGCAAGGACCTGGTGCTGCGCGCCACGGCGTCCCAGGCCATCACCCGCCCGAACTTCGCCAACATGTTCGGCGTGACGGTGTCCGGCTACAACGACGACCGGCCCAACAACGAGACCTGGACCGTCGGCAATGTCGGCCTCAAGCCCATGAAGTCCAGCCAGGCCGACCTCAGCCTGGAGTACTACTACGGCAAGGGCAACCTGCTGTCCGCCACCTACTTCGTGAAGGACATCTCCAACTTCGTCGTCGCCAACGTGCTGCCGAACCAGAAGGTGGGCCTGGTCGACCCGCTGACCAAGGTCGACAACTGGACGGTGCAGAGCTTCCAGAACGCCGGCGGCGGCACCATCCGCGGCCTGGAACTGCAGGTCAACCATGGCTTCAACAACGGCTTCGGCGTCAGCGGCAACTACACCTTCACCGAAGGCAAGGCCCCTGGCAGCAGCTTCCTGGACGGGCTGAGCCTGTTCACCCAGGCCTCCAAGCACAACCTGAACCTGGTCGGCTACTACGAGAACGCGGACTACTTCGGTCGCCTGGCCTACAACTGGCGCTCCAAGTACATGATCCGCGAAGGCGCGTTCTGGTATGGCAACCGCATGCACGACAGCTTCGGCACGCTGGACGCCTCCTTTGGCTGGAACGTCAACAAATGGCTGAAGCTGAGCCTGGACGCCGTCAACCTGACCAAGGCCAACGACATCCAGTACGGCGCCGCGGCCGCGAGCAACACGGCCATCAAGGATCCGCTGCGCGCGGGCTTCCCGGCCTGGTCCTTCAAGGGCGAGACGACTTTCAAGCTGGGCCTGACCGCCAAGTTCTGATCGGCGGAGTCTCCGTCCCCGCGAAAGCCCGGCAGCCGCCGGGCTTTTTCTTTGGCGCACAAAGACAAACGCGCGGGCCTGCCGCGCGTTTGGGGACGCTACGACGCCGTCCTAGAAGTCGTAGAAGGTGTTGACCGTCAGCCGGCCCCGGCGCGGATCGCTGCTCAGGCCCAGCGGCGGGTTGACGATGGCCGAGTGCAGCAGGCTGCCGCGGTAGATGACCAGGCGGTTGAAGCGCGCTGGCATCATGCCCAGGAACTCGAAGTGCTCGTCCGAGTCGCCGAAGTAGCGCGGCGGCGGCGGACGGCGCTCGACCTCGTCGTAGATCCGCTCGCCATAGGCCTCGCGGTTGGCCGCCGTGATCTGCTGCAGGCCGCTGGCGCGGTGGCGGTAGAAGGCCGTGCCGCCATGCGTCTCGTCGCACAGATACAGCAGCACCGCCATGTAATGCGGCGTGCTGGCATCGAAATGCGGCACGCGCTGCAGCGGCCCCAGATCCTGTGGCGCGACGGTGGTGAGCGAGAAGGCGCAGGGCGTCTTCTTCACGGCCAGTTGCTCCGGCACGCCGAAGTTGAGCTTGATCAGCGGATCCAGCAGCGCCGTCAGGCTCTCGGAATAGGCCGGCGGCGCCGGCGCGCGCAGACCTGGATAGCCGCGGCGCTGGTCCGCCCCCGGGCAGGGCTGAAAGCTGGCCCGGCGCGCCGCCTCGACCAGGGCCTGCGGATCCTGCAGGAAGTCGTCGATGAAGACGACCGGATGCTCGCCCACCCGCACCGAGCGGATGTCTGGCGGCATGCGGATGGCGAACTCGTCCTCACTCATGGCTCAGATCTTCCAGTACAGCCCGCGCCGGTCCAGCAGGCCGACGATGACGGCCCAGACCGCGACAAAGGCCAGCGCGAAGGCCAGCGACTGACCCTGAGGCCCGACCAGCGGCTGCAGCGGCCCGAACAGCGTGCGGTACAGCGGCTGCATCCAGCCCAGGCCCTCCAGCAAGACCGTGCACATCCAGGCCCCGGCGTAGGCGCCAATCGCGTTCAGGCCGAAGGCGCGGCCGATGGCAAAGGGAAAGTGACGATGGCCGCGGCGGTCTATCCACTCGTGCGCAGCCGCCAGCGCAAGCGCCGCCAGGCCGCCGCTCCACAGCACGAAGCTGGGCGTCCACAGCTGCTTGTTCCAGGGCAGCCAGGCTGCCCAGAGCGCCCCGGCCAGCGCCGCCGCGGCGCCCAGCCACAGCAGCCGCTGCAGCTGGCCCCGGCGCAGCAGGCCGCCGCAGAGCAGGCCCAACAGCGTCGTCGCCAGCGCGCCCAGCGTGGACAGCAAGCCCTCGGGGTCGAAGCCCACGCCGCCGGCCGCATCCCATTCGTAGGCCCAGCGGCCCAGCACCGCCGTGTCCAGGCGCTGGTTCAGGCTGCCCAGCTTGTCCAGCGTCGGCCCGAACTGCAGCAGCACGGCATAGCCGGCCAGCAGGCCCGCCAGCAGCCACAGCTGGCGGCTCGCGCGCAGATGCACGGCCACCAGCCCCACCGCGATGAAGCACAGGCCGATGCGCTGCAGCACGCCCAGCAGGCGGAACTCGGGCTTGTGCATCAGCCACCAGGCCAGCAGGTTCAGCACCAGGCCCAGCGCGACGAGGCGCAGGCCGCGCTTGCACAGCGCCGCCCGCAGCGGGCCCGGCGCCGCGCCGCCCTCGACGCGCGGCCCCAGCGCCAGCGCGGCGGACACGCCGACGATGAAGAGGAAGAACGGGAAGATCAGGTCGGTGGGCGTGCAGCCATGCCAGGCCGAATGCTCCAGCGGCGCATAGACATGGCCCCAGTCGCCCGGGTTGTTGACCAGCAGCATGGCCGCCACGGCCAGGCCGCGCAGCGCGTCCACCGAGGCGATGCGCCGCTGCGCGCTCATGGCGCCGCGTTCATCGCGTCCAGGATCTCGCCGTTGTCCTGGTTCAGCTCCCAGGCGAACACGCCGGCCAGGCCCTGGGCCTTGGCGAACCGGACCTTGGCGCGCACCGCGCGCGGGTCGTCGTAGCCGAAGAACTTGCCATGGCCGACCAGCGCCCAGGACTGGGTGCGCGGATCGAAGACGGGCTTGAGGCCATGCCGGTCCGCCAGCGCGGCCAGGTCTTTGTAGCCGCCGCCGGTCTCGCCCTCGGGCCAGGGCCGGGCATAGCTGCCGTCCGCCTTGACGCCGTCGAAGCCGCGGCCGTACATCGCCACGCCGGCCACCAGCTTGGCCGCGGGCACGCCGGCCCGCCTCAGGTTGGCGACGGCCGCCTCCAGGCTGTCGTCGGCGCCCGGCGCGCTGCTGCGCAGCGCCGTGTGGTGGGCCGCCTTGGGCGTCCACGGGCCGGCGAAGTCGTAGCTCATCATGAAGACCAGGTCCAGCGACCGGGCCGCCGGGCCCATGGGCATGCGCGCCATCTGCACGCGGCTGGTGTTGACCGCCGCGGTCAGCGCATAGCGCCGGCCCGTCTCGCGGCCCAGCGCGTCCAGCGCCGCGCGCAAGTCCTGCAGCAGCGCGACGAAGCGCTCGCCGTCGGCCGGGCTGCCCAGCCGCGGGCCGTTGGCCGCGCCGTTGGAGCCGGGATGCTCCCAGTCGATGTCCAGGCCGTCGAAGCCGGGGTGGGCGCGCAGCCAGGCCACGGCCTGCTGCACGAAGGCGGCGCGGCCCTGCGGCGTCGCGGCCAGGTGGAAGAAGGGGTCGGAGCCGCCCCAGCCGCCCACCGAGGCCAGCACCTGCACCTGGGGGTCGCGGGCCTTGAGGCGCTCGAAGGCGGCCGAGAAGGTCTGCTGGTCGGCATGCGGCGCGATGCCGAAGGCCGGCTGGCCGGCGCAGGCCGCGGCGTCCTCCTTGCGCTGCCCTTCGCCGCAGATCAGCAGGAAGGCGTAGAGCAGATGCGTCACGCGGCCCGGCTGCAGCTGCTCGACGACGTCCACGCCGCGCTCGGCCAGCACATAGGCGCCGACCACCGGCCGCGCCTGCGCCAGCGAGGCCGCCAGGGCTAGCGCGAGGAGGACGCGCTTGCTCATATGTTGCACTCGCTGGCCAGGCCCGCGTCGGGCACGGTGTCGCGCCGGGCCACGCCCTGGCGCTGCAGCTCGGCGGCGCGCGCCTGCATGGCCGCGGGGCTCAGCGTCTGGCCGGCGGCGTGCAGCACCCAGTCCACCTCGAACTCATGCGCGCGCGGCGCGCCCGGCGTCGCGCCGCCGGACAGCCAGTGGCTGAAGCTGATGGCCATGGGCTGCACCGGCACGTTGCGGCCGCCGGCCTCGTTGAACAGCCGGTCATTGGCGTAATGGCGCACGCGGCCGGCCTCGACCTGCACGGTCAGGATCTGCCAGCCGTCATGCGAGCCCCTGAGCTGGCCGGCACTGTTGAACGACAGCCAGGGTTGCACGCGCACGGTCTGCCAGGCCACGCCGTACAGCCGCGTGTCCGGCGCGCCCCAGCCGCCATGCGGCAGGTACTCGAAGTCGACCTCGCTGAACTCGGGGTCGAAGTCGTACCGCAGCGGGCTGGCCAGGTAGAAGGCCTGCACGATGGTGTCGCGCTGGGCCGTGTCGCGCAGGCGCACGCGCGCCGTCGTCGTGCCCCAGAGGAATTTGCGCGCCGCGCACAGCTGCGGCTGCAGCGTGCCGGCGGGCGTGCCGTCGGTGTCCAGGCGCAGCCTCAGCAGGCCGCCGCCCACGCCCAGCTGGCCGGGTGCGAAGCGCGTGCCCGGCAGGCCCGGATGGCCGGTGCCGTCGCGCAACACCCAGCCGCTGGCGCGCAGCGCGTCCAGGTCGGGCTGGGAGAAATCGTCGAAGAACTCCCCGCCTGCCGCCAGGGCGGGCAAGGCGGCCAGGGTCAGCAGGGCGAGGGCTTGTTTCATGCGGTGGCCAGATCCGGTTCGGGGTTGGGGCGCGGCATGGGCACCCAAAGCAGCAGCAGCAGCGCCGGCACGCCGCATGCCAGCGTCCACAGGAAGAAATGCTGGTAGCCCATCGCGACCTGGATGTCGCCGCTGATGGTCTTGCTGAGGATGAAGCCCAGCTGCATGACGCCCGAGCCCAGCGCGTAATGCGCGGTCTGGAAGCGGCCCGGCGCCACCACCTGCATGATGTAGAGGATCATGCCGACGAAGCCGAAGCCATAACCCGCCATCTCCAGGCCCACGGCCGCGCCGATGGTCCAGATCGAGGTCGGCAGCGCCAGGCTCAGCGCCCAGAACACCGCGTTCGGAATCGCCATCGCGATGACCAGCATGGGCATCGCGCGCTTCAGGCCCAGCCACGACGTGAAATAGCCGCCCAGGATGGAGCCGACGAGGAAGGCCGCCGTGCCCACCGTGCCGTAGACGCCGCCCACCTGCTCGCTGGTCAGGCCCAGGCCGCCCTTGTCGCGGGGCTCGATCAGGAAGAGCGGACCTATGGTCTGCACCTGGCCCTCGGCGAGGCGGAAGATGACGATGAACAGCACCATCTTCCAGATGCCGGGCTTCTTCAGGAAGTCGGCCACGATCTCGGCCAGCTTCACGGGCTCGGTGGACAGGCGCTGCGGATTGGGTAGGACCTTGGCGTTCCAGGCCGCCAGCAGCGCCAGCAGCCCCGCCAGCAGCGCGAAGATCAGGCTCCAGGCGTTGAACACGCCCATGCCCGCCTCCAGCCGCCCGGCCAGCACCATCAGGCCGCCCAGCGTCAGGAACTTGGACGCGTTGAAGAAGGCCCCCTGCCAGCCCGCGTAGGCCGCCTGGCGCTTGGCGTCCAGCGCGCCCATGTAGAGGCCGTCGCAGGCGATGTCGTGCGTGGCCGACGCATAGGCCAGGAAGAACAGCACCGCGATGCTGAGCGCGAAGAAGGCGCTGGCCTGCAGCGCCAGCGCCAGCAGCGCCAGACCCACGGCGCCGCTGAACTGCATCGCGACGATGACGGCCTTCTTGCTGCGCGCCAGCTCCACCAGCGGGCTCCACAGCGGCTTGAAGGCCCAGGCCAAGCCGATGAGGCCGGTCCAGCGCGCGATCTGGTCGTTGGCCACGCCCATCTGCTTGAACATCAGGCCGGCGATCAGCATGACGACGAAGAACTGCAGCCCCTGCACGAAGTAGAGGCTGGGGATCCAGCGCATGGGGTTCTTCGCGTCGCCCATCACTGCAGCCCTTGCGGCGCGCGGCCCGCGGCGGGGGCGCGGCCTTCCAGCCAGGCCTTGATGCCGGCCAGCGCGCCCGGCGCAAAGCCCCAGCTCAGCAGCGTGGGCCCGGCCACGTCCAGCGCCTGGTAGGGGTTCCACAGCGACAGGTGCAGGTCGGGTCGCCACTCGGCCGCGGCCAGGCCGTAGCGGGCGCGGCGCGTGGAGACGAGGATGTTGATGCGGCCGTCCTGCGGCACGGTGGCCCAGTCCAGCTTGGCGATGTCGTCCACCATCTGGATCTGCGCGTCGCTGAAGGCGTCGAACAGCGCCACCGCCTGGCGGCCCGTGGGGCCGGCCTCGGAGACCATGTCGGTGGGCACATCGCCCTGCACGATGACGCGGATGGGGGCATCGAGCCGCGGCGGCGTGGCGCCGCGCAGCGCCGTCAGGCCGGCGGCCCAGGCCTCGGCCATCAGCGCATGGTCGGCGGCGCGGGCGGCCGCGTCGTCCACCGGACGGGCCGGGTAGGCGGCAGCCAGCCGGTTCAGACGGGCATCGGCCACCTCGCCCTGCGCCTGCGTCAGGCGACCGTCCGCGAAGGCCTCGCGCAGCGCGTTGATGGCGACCAGCTGCTCCTGCGGCGAGCCCTGGGCCAGCACCATGTCGGCGCCGGCCGCGATGGCCATGACGGCGGACTTGGCGTAGCCGAAGCGCTCGGCCACCGCCTTCATCATCAGCGCGTCGGTGATGACGACGCCGTCGTAGCCCAGGTCACGGCGCAGGATGCCGCCCAGCAGGGTGGGGCTCAGCGTGGCGGGCCGCTCGGCGTCCAGCTGCGGATAGACGATATGGGCCGTCATCATGGCGGGGGCCTCGCCGGCCAGCGCCTTGAAGGGGCGCAGCTCCAGCGCGTCCAGTTCGGCGCGCGACTTGTCGACGGTGGGCAGCGCATGGTGGGAGTCCACATGCGTGTCGCCATGGCCGGGGAAATGCTTGACGCAGCAGGCCACGCCCTCGCGCAGCGAGCCCTGCATCCAGGCCCGCGCCAGCCGCGTCACCTCATCGGCATCGCTGGAGAAGCTGCGCTCGGCGATGACCGGGTTGGCCGGGTTGTTGTTGACGTCCAGCACCGGCGCGAAGTTCCAGTTGATGCCCAGCGACTTCAAGCCGCGCGCGACCGCCGCTCCCACGGCCTCGGCACGCGCCGCGTCGCCGCCCGCGCCCAGCGCCATCGCCGACGGCGGCTGCGGCAGGAAGGTGGCGCGCACGACGGCCCCGCCCTCCTGGTCGATGCCGATCAGCGCCTCGGGGCCCAGCACCCGGATGAGGTCGCGCATCAGCGCCCTGACGTCGTCCTCGCTGCCGAGGTTCTTGCGGAACAGGCAGACCGAGCGGATCTTCTGCTCGCGCAGAAAGGCAGCGGTCTCGTCGTCGAGGGCGGTGCCGGGGATGTCCACCATCACCAGGCGGCCAGGGTCGAAGTTGCTCATGATCAGTGCGTTTTCGTGACTTTGGCGAGGTTGGGCGGCACGTCGGGGTTGAAGCCGCGGGCCCGCGCCAGCGCCTCGACCATGGGATAGAAGCTCTGCACCAGCGCGATGGGATCGAGGTCCTCGTTGCCCGTCGTGGCCAGCGGCAGCTCGGCGCCCGGCGTGCCTGCGGGGGCGGCCAGCAGCACGCGGCCGCCGCGCTGGCGCATTTCGTCGGCGATGGCCAGCAGGCCGGCCTGGGCCGGGCCGCGCGGCGCGAACACCAGCAGCGGATAGCCGTCGCGCACCAGCGCCATGGGGCCGTGCTTGACCTCGGCGCCGGAGAAGGCCTCGGCCTGGATGCCGCAGGTCTCCTTCAGCTTGAGCGCCGCCTCCATCGCGACGGCCAGGCCCGTGCCGCGGCCCAGCACGAACAGGCGCTGCTGGTCCTGCAGCACCGGCAGCGCGGCGCTCCAGTCCTGCTGGGCGGCCTGCTCCAGCGCGCTGGGCAGCGTGTTCAGCGCCGCGTGCAGCGCATCGTCCTGCTGCCAGGCCGCGACGACGCGGGCACCGGCCACCAGCTGGGCGATATAGCTCTTGGTCGCGGCCACGCTCTTCTCAGGGCCGGCATGCAGCTCGAACACATGCTCGGCCGCGGCCGCCAGCGGCGAGCCGCTGGCGTTGACGAAGGCCACCGTGCGGGCGCCGCCCGCGCGGAAGAACTGCGTCGGCGCCACCAGGTCGGGGCTCTGGCCCGACTGCGAGAACGCCAGCGACAGCAGGCCCTCGCAGTGGATGCGGCTCTGGTACAGCGTGATCAGCGACATCGGCAGCGACGTGACCAGCCGGCCCAGCCGCGCCATCACGAGGTAGGCCAGGTAATGGGCGGCATGGTCGGAACTGCCGCGCGCGATGGTCAGCACGCTGCTGGGCGGCTGCTCCTGCAACACCTGGCCCAGGCGGGCATAGCTCAGCGGGTCGGCCGCCAGCTGGCGGGCCACCACGTCGGGCGCGCTCAGCGCCTCTTCAAGCATCAACGACGACATCGATCTCTTCACCTTCTACAAACACGCGCCGCAGCCTGAGCCCGGCGTCCATCACAAGCACATCGGCCCACGCGCCCTCGGCGAGGCGCCCGCGGTCCGTCATTCCCAAATAGTCGGCCGCCGCCGTCGACACGCGGCGCACCGCGTCGGTCAGCGGCAGCTTCAGCTGCTGCACCAGATTGCGCAGCGCCTGATCCATGGTCAGCGCGCTGCCGGCCAGCGTGCCGTCGGGCAGGCGCACGCCGCCCATGCACTTGCGCACCAGGTGCTCACCCAGCCGGTAGTCGCCATCGGGCATGCCGGCGGCGGCCGTCGAATCGGTGACGCAGAACAGCCCCGGAATGCAGCGCAGCGCGGCGCGCATGGCGCCGGGGTGCACATGCAGCAGGTCGGGGATCAGCTCCGCATGCTGGGCATGGGCCAGCGCCGCGCCCACCATGCCCGGCTCGCGGTGGTGCAGCCCGCTCATCGCATTGAAGAGATGGGTGAAGCCGGCCGCGCCGGCCTGCAGCGCGGCCACGCCGTCGTCGTAGCTGCCGTTGCTGTGGCCGATCTGCACGCGGATGCCGGCATCGCGCAGCGGACCGATCAGCGCCAGGTGGCCGGGCAGTTCGGGCGCCAGCGTCAGCACCTTGATGGGCACGATCGCGTTCAGGCGCTGCACCTCGGCCAGCGTCGCGGGGATGGCATGCGCCGGCTGGGCCCCCAGCCGGCCGGGGCTGATGTAGGGGCCTTCCAGATGCACGCCCAGCACGCGCGCCGACTGCGCGCCGCGCTCGCGGCAGACCGGGGCCAGCGCACGCAGCGCGGCCTCGATGTCGGCGAGAGGCGCCGTCATCGTCGTCGCCAGCAGCGCTGTCGTGCCATGGCGGGCATGGCGGCGCGCGATCTCCTCGATGGCGTCGCCCCCCTCCATGGTGTCGCGGCCGCCGCCGCCGTGCACATGGGTGTCGATGAAGCCGGGCAGCAGGATGGGCCGGCCGCCCGCGCCGGCCTGGGCCGCGTCCACGCGGCTGCCCGCCATGGCCGCGATCCGGCCATCGACGATGTCCAGGTGGCCCGTGATCACGCCCTGCGGCGTGACGATGTCGCCTTCAAGCCGCATCAATCCCGCCTCATTTCGGCGACGAAGTCGTAGTAGTCGCTACGGCAGTAGGAATGCGTCAGCTCCACGGCCTGGCCCGAGGCCAGGTAGCCCACCCGCGTGATGAAGAGCACTGCGGCACCTAACGGCACTTCCAGCAGACCCGCCAGCTTGGCGTCGGCGTTCAGCGCGCGGATGTGCTGCAGCGCGCGCACCGGTGCGCGCTCGCCCAGATGGGCGTAGAGCGAGGCCTCGACCTTGTGCGGGTCGGGCAGCACCGCTTGCGGCAGCACGCTCACCTCGTAGGCCATGACCACCGAGTCGGCCAGTCGCAGCCGTTCCAGGCGCGCGACGCGTTCGCCGCCCTTGAGCTCCAGCGACAGCTGCTCGTCCGGCGCCGCTGGCGTGAAGCCGCGCAGCAGCCAGCGCGAGCCGGGCACGAAGCCACGCTGGTGCAGCTCCTCGGAGAAGCTGGTCAGGCGCGTCAGCGGCTGCTCCAGCTTGGGCGCGATGTAGTTGCCCGAGCCGCGCTTGCGGATGATCAGGCCCTGCTCGACCAGGCGGTCTATGGCCTTGCGTGCGGTAACGCGCGACAGCTCCAGTTGCTCGGCCAGCACGCGCTCGCTGGGCAGGGCCTCGTCGGCATGGAACAGGCCTTCACGTATGGCCTGGGCCAGGCTGTGCGCCAGCTGCATGTACAGCGGCGACGCCGCGTTGGGGTCGGGCTTGAAATCGAAGACGGCACTCATGCGGTGGTCGTTTCTTGTTGTTGGATCAGCCAGAGCGCGCCGGCGACCGGCTCGCCCCGGGGCTCGATGCGGCGGGCCTGCAGGGCCGGGCTCAGGCGCGGCGCCAGCCGCAGCGCGATGCTGCCGGCCAGGGCCAGCGGCAGCGTCGGATGGACGGCCGCGGCCAGCGTCTCCAGCGCCTGCGCGGCCTGCTGCAGCAGCGCCGCCGCGGCGGGGTCATGGGCCTCGTGCTCGAACACCAGCGGCGCCAGGCCCGCGTAGCCGCCCTGGCCCGCACGGGCGCAGAAGGCCAGCAATTCCTCGCGCGTGCTGCCGGCCTGGCCGCGAACGGCCTGCACCAGTGCGCCCGCCTCGGCACGGCCGTCGTGCGCGGCCTGCGCCAGCTTCATGGCCTGCTGGCCCAGCCAGGCGCCGCTGCCCTCGTCGCCGATCTGCCAGCCCCAGCCGCCCACCATGCGCCGGCTGCCATCGGGCAGCAAGGCCTCGGCGACCGAGCCCGTGCCCGAGATCAGCAGCGCACCCGGCTCACCGCCATGGGCGCCCAGCAGGGCCACCAGGCCGTCGGTGACCAGCGTGAAGCGGGCCACGCCGGGATCGGCCGCGACGAACGCCTGCAACTGCGCCGGCACGCCCGTGCCGGACAGGCCCAGGCCCAGCGCGCAATGCGCCAGCTCCAGCCCCGGCACGTTGGCGGCGGCGATGGCCTGGGCGATATGCCGCCAGGCCTGCTCGGCACCCTGGCCCAGGGCCGACGCCCCCGCCTCGCCGCGGCCCAGGATGCGCCCCTGGGCATCGGCCACCAGGGCCCGCGTGCTGGTGCCGCCACCGTCTATGCCCACCCAATACCGAACGGGGCGGCCGGAGTTGCGCGAGGTGAGGAGGGAGGGGTGGAGAACGAGCGGCATGGTCGACGGAAAGTGTCGATACCACTCTAATACCAACGAGCGAGACCGTCAATTGGTTTTAAACTGGTCTACGGCCGATCGGGGCAGCTCGGGGTCTGCCCCAGGCCGGGGCGACGGTCGCTCGGAATCGACAAGAATACCAGTGAGAAACCAACCCGTCCCATCCGGATCTGCCACCGTGTTCACCCTTCAACCCGCCGCCAGCGAGGCCCTGGCCGACACGCTGGGCCGCATCGGCCGTGTCGCCCATCGCCACCCGGCGCTGGCCGACCGCCTGCTGGAGACGCTGAGCGCCCAGGCCTTCGAGGCCGGCGACACCGCCGTCGGCGTCGATGCGCTGTATGCCCGCTTCGGCCTGCTGGAACCGCGCGGCCGCGCGCTGGAGTTGCTGCCGGCGCTGGAGCAGGCCGGCGCGCAGGCGGCCGCGGGCCATTTCCCGGTGCAGGCGGCGCGGGTCTGCGAGGCGCTGGGGCGCATCGCCTACCAGCAGGGCGAGTACCAGCTCGCCAGCGAGCAGTGGTCGCGCGCACTGGACCTCGCCGAGGTCAGCGGCCATCTGCAGACCGGCGTCGCCGCGCGCATAGGCCTGGGCCAGATCCACTACGGCCAGGCCGACTGGGCCCGCGGCCTGCGCCAGATGCGCGAGGCCGGCGAGCATCTGGCCGGCACGGACGACAGCTATCTGGCCGCCAAGCTGGCGCTGAACATCGGGGTCGGCAGCTTCGAGACCGGCGACCTGCCGGCCGCCGAGCGCCACTTCAGCCATGGTCTGGCGGCGGCGCGGCGCGGCGGCCACCGCGTGTTCGAGGCCGAGGCGCATTGGCACCTGGCGCGCGCGGCGCTGGCTCGGCAGCGCATGGACTGGGCCGTGGCCGACTGCCGGCTGGCGCTGGACATCGCCGTGCGCCACGGCTACCCCTGGCTGGAGGCGGCCGCCAGCCGCACCTGGACCGAGATCGCGCTGGCCCGCGGCGACAACGCTGCCGCCGTGCGCTCCACCCGCCACGGCCTGGCGCTGGCCCAGCGCATCCAGGCCCGCGCCCAGGCCCGCCAGGCCCATCTGCAACTGGCCCAGCTGCTGCAGGCCGAGGGCGACGCGGCCGGCGCGCTGGAGCACCTCTGGCAACACCTGGCCCTGCAGTCCGAGATCGAGCGCCTGAGCCTGCCGGCCCGGGCCGCGCTGGCCGCGCCGCCTCACGAGGAGGGCGGCGTGCCCGTCACGCCGGAGGAGCAGCTGCTGCAGCTGTGCGGGCAGCGACAGCGCCTGGCCGCGCTGTCGCCCCACGAGGCCCTGGCCGAGCTGAAGGCCGCCAGCGCGCGCATGCTGGGCCTCAGCGACGTGATGCGCTGGCCACTGGGCCAGGGCGGGCTGAGCGCCGAGCAGCAGCCCCGCTACCTGGACCTGCTGACCCGCCATGGCGCACCGCTGGCCCTGCCCGACGCCGCCCTGCACCCCTGCCATGCCGAACTGGCCGGCCTGACCAGCGCGGCGGCGGCCCGCATCGAGGTGCCGCTGTACGACGGCAGCCANTTCCGCGCGGCCCATTCACGGCCTGTTCACGGCCCATTCATGCCCGCATGACAAGCTGGCGGCACAGCCATGTCCGCCTTGCTTCCGTCTGCCCGCCCCACCCTGCCCCAGGGCTTCGGCCTCGTCATCGGCGCGCAGTTCGCGTCGGCCCTGGCCGACAACGCGCTGCTCATCGTCGCCATCGCGCTGCTGGCGCAGCAGGGTTTCGCGCCCTGGTGGGCGCCGCTGCTGAAGTTCGGCTTCATGCTGGCCTATGTCGTGCTGGCACCCTGGGTGGGGCCGCTGGCCGACGCCTTCGCCAAGGGCCGCGTGATGGCCGCGATGAACGTCGTGAAGATGCTGGGCCTGGCGCTGCTGGCCCTGGGCCTGCATCCCGTCGCCGCGCTGGCCGTCGTGGGCCTGGGCGCCGCGGCCTATGCGCCGGCCAAGTACGGCCTCATCACCGAGATGGCCGCCCCCGAGGCGCTGGTGAAGGCCAATGGCTGGATTGAGATCAGCGTCGTGTCCGCGGCGCTGCTGGGCGCCGTGCTGGGCGGCGCGCTGGTCAGCCCGCAGTGGCTGGCCTCGGGGCTGGCGGACTGGTGCGACGGCCTGGCCCTGCCGGCCGAGAAGCTGAGCGGCTCGCTGGCCGCGCTGCTGCTGATCTATGCCGTCAGCAGCGGGCTCAATGCCGGCATCGCGGACAGCGGCCGGCGCCAGCGCAGCGAGGCCCACGATGCGCTGACCTTGCTGCGCGAGTTCCGCGCGGCCAACCGCCGGCTGTGGGGCGACCGCGAGGGCGGGCTGTCGCTGGCGGCGACGACGCTGTTCTGGGGCGTGGGCGCGACGCTGCAGTTCGCCGTGCTGCGCTGGGCTGGCGAGTCGCTGAACTTGCCACTGAGCCAGGCGGCCTATCTGCAGGCGGCGGTGGCCGTGGGCGTCATCGCCGGCGCCGCGGCGGCGGGGCGCTGGCTGGCCTTGCACCAGGCCCGGCATGGGCTGTGGGCCGGCGTCGCGCTGGGGCTGCTGATGCCGGTGGTGGCCCAGGTCGGCGACGTCGCGCGGGCGGCCGTCGTGCTGGCGCTCGTCGGCGCGGTGGGCGGGGCCATGGTGGTGCCGCTGAATGCGCTGCTGCAGCACCGCGGCGCGCAGCTGCTGAGTGCGGGGCGGTCGATCGCGGTGCAGGGCTTCAACGAGAACCTGAGCGTGCTGGCGATGCTGGCGGCCTACGCGGGCTGCGAGGCGGCGGGCCTGCCCATCGTGGCCACGCTCAGCGGCCTGGGCCTGCTGGTGGCGGCGGCGATCGGCGCGCTGATCTGGGTGGATGCGGGTCGGCGCAAGGCTGCTCTGCTCAGCTTGTGACGGCATGCCGCGACGCTCTATGCTCGGCCGCCGCGCGGCAGTCCAGCGCCCCAACCCCGACGAGACTCGCATGGGACTTCTGACCTTCAGCCTCAACGTCACCCTGGACGGCTGCGTCGACCACCAGGAGGGCATCGCCGACGACGAGACGCATGCCTTCTTCACCCGTCTCATGGATGAGGCCGGGGCGATGCTGTGGGGCCGAGTCACCTACGAGATGATGGAGAGCTACTGGCCGGCGGTCGCGCGCGGCGAGGTGCAGGCGCCGCCGGCGCTGCGCGAATGGGCCGCCAAGCTGGAGATCAAGCCGAAGTACGTCGTGTCGTCGACGCGGACGGACTTCCCATGGACCCGCAGCCAGCTGATCGCCGGCGACCTGCGCTCCGGCGTGCAGAAGCTCAAGGACGCGACCCCGGCCGGCGTGCTGCTCGGCAGCGGCCGGCTCGCGACCGCGCTGGACCGGCTGGATCTGATCGACGAGTACCGGTTCCTCGTTCACCCCAGGATCGCCGGCCACGGCCCGACCCTGTACCAGGGCGGGCTGCCCGGCACGCGACGGCTGGCGCTGGTCTCGGCACAGCCGCTCGGCAACGGTGCGATCGCCCTGCACTACCGGCGCGCCAGCGGCTAACAGCCGGTCGCAGCGGACGGCGCCCCGCGTCGAACCGCCCCGCCTCAGGCCGCCGGCTGCAACCCCGGCAAGGCAAACCCCGGCTCGGCCCGCGCAATGGCCTCTTCCAGCACGGACTCGAAGCGCGCCGTGATGTCACCCCAGTCCAGCCGGCGCGCCGTCGCCCGCGCCGCCTGTCCAACGGCACGGCGCGCACCCGCATCCGAGGCCGCCACGCGCGTCGCGGCGACGAAGTCGGCCTCGCGCCCCGCCCCCGCCAGCCAACCGTTCACGCCGCTGCGTATCAGTTCGCCGGCCGCCGCGCTGTCGAAGGCCACGACCGCGCAGCCGCTGGCCATGGCCTCGGTCGTCACGTTGCCGAAGGTCTCGGTCAGGCTGGCAAACAGGAACAGGTCCAACCCCGCATAGTGGGCCGCCAGGTCGTCGCCGCTGCGCGAGCCGGCGAACACGGCCTCGGGCGCCCGTGCCGCCAGCTCGGCCCGCATGGGCCCGTCGCCGACGAACACCAGCCGCGCCCGCGGCTGCTGCGCCTTCACGGCCTCATAGGCGGCCAGCACGACGCCGAGGTTCTTCTCCGGCGCCAGCCGGCCCACATAGCCCATGACCAGATCGTCGGGCCCCGCGCCCCAGCTCTCGCGCTGCGCGGCGCTGCGCCGCGCCGGGTCGAAGCGCTGCGCGTCGACGCCGCGCCCCACCACCGTCAGCCGCTCGAAGCCGCGTTCGGCCAGCTGTGCGCGCATGGCTTCGGTAGGCACCATGGTGGCGCCGCAGCGGTTATGGAATTTGCGCAGATAGCCCATGATGGGCCGCGACAGCAGGCCCAGACGGTAATGCCGGCCGTAGGCATGGAAGTTGGTGCGGTAGTCCGACGTGACCGGCAGCGACAGGTGTTGCGCGGCCTGCAGCGCCGACCAGCCCAGCGGCCCCTCGGTGGCGATGTGCACGACGTCGGGCCGACGCAGCGACCACAGCTTCACCAGCGCCCTCTTGCTGGGCACGCCCATGCGCAGATTGGGATACAGCGGCACGGGCAGGCCCTTGGTCAGCACCTCGTCGACCTCGGGCTGGGGCGCGCCGGCCGGCACGGCCATGCTGGCCGGCTGGCGCGGGCGGATCAGTTGCACGTCGTGGTTGCGGCGGTGCAGTCCGTCGACGACGCGGGCCATGGACATCGCGACGCCGTTGACCTCGGGCGGGTAGGTCTCCGTCACCACCGCGAGCCGGCGCGAGTGGCGCGGCGCGGGCAGGTCGTCGACCAGGATGTCGTCGTCGGCTGGGGTGTTCATGGCGCGGATGCTGATCCGGCCGTGCAACAGCACGATGACAGCGGCGCCGTCACGCCGATTTCACGCAAGCGGCCCACCATGCGCCCCGCTTTCCACCCCACGACAAGGACGGGCCGTGAACGAGTTTTTCCAAACCCTGAGAACCCAGCGCTGGGACGACCACCGCTACTACCACCACAGCCGCATCAACCAGAGCCTGCACCTGATCAGCGCGCTGTGCTTCCTGGTGGCCTATGGCCTGGTGTTCGTCAATCCGGCCTGGGCCGCGCTGCTGGCCTGGTGCGTGTCGATGACGACGCGCCAGGCGGGCCATTTCTTCTTCGAGCCGCGCGGCTACGACCATGTGAACCAGGCCACCGACGAGTACAAGGAAGAGATCAAGATTGGCTACAACATCCGCCGCAAGATCGTGCTGATGTCGGTGTGGGTGGCGCTGCCGCTGGTGCTGTGGCTGGCGCCCTCGCTGGGCGGCCTGATCCAGCCGGCCGAGGGCCTGCAGGGCTTCATCGAGGACGTGGGCATAGCCTGGTTCTGCCTGGGCGTGACGGGCCTGGTGTTCCGCGTCGTGCAGCTGTGGGTGACGCAGAGCCTGATGCAGGGACTGGCCTGGGGATTCAAGATCATCACCGACCCCTTCCACGACGTGATGCTGTATCACAAGGCACCGCTGTACCTGCTGCGCGGCCAGCTGATCGACCCGATGGATCACGTGGGTCGCCAAGCGCACTGATCGCGCCGCACCCCGAGCCAACAAGGCCCGCCTGTTGCGGGCCTTGTTCGTTTGCGGGCTCGATCAGAACTTCCTGGCCAGCATCTCGCGGAACACGCTGCGGCGTATGGCCCGGGCGGTGAGCTCAGGCGCCGTCCACCACCAGCCGTCGGCACGCATCTCGTCGCAGGCGGCGATGAAGCGCTCCATGACCTCGGCGAACTCGGCGTCTCCGTAGTTGAGGCTGAAGATCAGCCGCCCCGTGCCCACCCAGCTCAGCGCCAGCCCGTGCTTGCGCAAGTAGAACTGCAGCATCCAGTGGTAGCGGCCGGGCTGCTCGTACATCACCGTCCAGATCGTCGACAGATTGGCCATGCGCACGGGCGCCCCCGCCGCGGCCAGGCGGGCGTTGAACTGTGCGCAGCGGGCGTTCCAGCGCGGGTCCAGGCCGTCGTAGAGCGCCTGCACCTCGGGCTGCTCCAGACGCTTCAGGAAGGCCGCCATCGCGGCGACGACATAGGGGTGGGCATTGAAGGTGCCGCGGGCAAAGCAGATGTCGGCCGGCCGGTCCTCGCGGTAGCGCTGCATCAGCGCGCGGCTGCCGCAGACCACGCCTACCGGCAGGCCGCCGCCCAGCGTCTTGCCGTAGGTGACGAGGTCGGCCTTGACGCCGAAGTACTGCTGGGCGCCGCCGGGCGCGAGGCGGAAGCCCACGAAGACCTCGTCGAAGATCAGCACGATGCCGCGTGCGCTGCAGACCTCGCGCAGCTTGCGCAGCCAGGCCGCGTAGGCCTCGCGGTCATAGCCGGCGCGGCGGCTGCCGTCGATCAGCGCCGAGTCGCCCGGCGCGTTGGCGTTGGGGTGCAGGGCCTGCAGCGGGTTGACGAGCACGCAGGCGATGTCGCTGCGCGTGGCCAGCACCTTGAGCGAGCGCTCGGCCATGTCCTGCAGCGTGAAGGTCTCGCGCGGCGGCAGCGGGTTGCCTGGGCCGGGTTGCACGTCCTCCCACCAGCCGTGGTACGCGCCGGCGAAGCGCACCAGGCGCTTCTTCCTCGTGTGATAACGCGCCAGCCGCACGGCCTGCATGACGGCCTCGGTGCCTGACATGTGGAAGCTGACCTCCTCCTGGCCGGAGATGGCCTTCAGGCGCGACAGCACGTCCAGCACGCAGGGGTGGTAGGCGCCCAGCACGGGCCCGAGTTCGCGGGCGGTCGCAACGGCCTCGTCGATGCAAGCCTTGTAGGTGTCGTAGCCCAGCAGGTTGACGCCGTAGGAGCCGGTCAGGTCGTAGAAGCGGTTGCCGTCCAGGTCCTCGACCTGCACGCCGGCGCTGGCCTGCAGAAAGGCACCCACCTTGAGGTGCTGGCGCAGCACCGGGCTGAACTGGAAGGGCACACGGTAGCGGCCGGTGAAGCGCAGGTCGGAGATGGTGTCGCGCGCCGCCTCGGTGGCGGCCAGCGTCTTCTCGAAGCGGGCGTCGAACTCGGCACCCAGGCGCTGCAAGGCGGCCTTGCGCTTCGCCGCAACGTCGGCCGGTGCGCCGTCGGCGGCAAAGAACTGCACCTCGTCATAGGCATAGCCCGGCACCCAGCGCGCCAGGCGCTTGGCCATGCGCGAATGGCCGGCCAGCGAGCGGTGCTTGGCTCGCGACAGCTCCAGCCTGCGCTTGGCCGCGGGCAGCAAGGCCAGCACGCCAAGGGCCAGGGCCGACAGGGTCAGGGATTCGTCCATCTGGTCTTCCGGAATTCACGAAGGTTTCAGATGTAGCTGCGACGCTTGACAGCGGAATGAATGACAAAGCCATGACCACCGCCCGGGGCCGCATCCAGCGTCTCTTCGCCCAGGAAGACCTGAACTTCCTGCTGACCAACCGCGTGCCGCGCATCGCGCTGACCAAGGCGATGGGGCGCTTCTCGCGCATCGAGAGCCGCTGGCTGACGCGGCTGTCCATCGCCGTCTGGCGGCTGTTCACGCCGCTGGACCTCAGCGAGGCCAGGCAGCAGCAGTTCCGCTCGCTGAAGGACTGCTTCACGCGGGAACTGAAGCCGGGCGCCAGGCCTTTCGATGCCAGGCCCGACGTGCTGTGCAGCCCCAGCGACGGCATCGTCGGCGCCTGCGGCCTCGTGCAGCAGGGCCAGGTCTATCAGGCCAAGGGCTTCCCTTACTCCACGGCCGAGCTGTTCGGCCCCACGCAGGACGCGAGCGTCTTCGAGGGCGGGCGCTTCGTCACGCTGCGCCTCACCTCGGCGATGTACCACCGCTTTCACGCCCCGGCCAACGGCACGGTGGAGCATGTGACCTATCTGAGCGGCGACACCTGGAACGTGAACCCGGTGGCGCTCAAGCGCGTGGAGCGGCTGTTCTGCCGCAATGAGCGCGCCGTGCTGCGCATGACGCTGGCCAGCGGGCACGCGATCGCGCTGGTGCCGGTGGCGGCCATCCTGGTGGCCAGCATCCGCCTGCATTTCCTGGACGTGCTGCTGCACCTGGGGCGCCGCGGTGCCCACGAGATGCCCTGCTCGGCGCCGCACCGCAAGGGCCAGGAGATGGGCTGGTTCGAGCATGGCTCCACCCTCATCGTCTTCGTGCCGCGGGGCTTCGAGCTGGCCGAGGGCATCGCCACCGGCGTGCAGATCCGCGCCGGCCAGGCGCTGCTCAGGCAGGTCGGCTGACGCCGTCCGGCGTCGCCACCTTGGCGACGGCCGGCACCGGCAGGCCCGCCGGCGCGGGCTGGGACCTGGCCGCCGGCAGCATGCCGGGCAGCGCGGCCTGGTCGCCACGATCGATGATCTCCAACTGGCCGTCGAAGTGCTCCACCAGCGCCGTCAGGCTCTCCACCCAGTCGCCATCGTTGCAGTAGAGGATGCCATCGATCTCGCGGATCTCGGCATGGTGGATGTGGCCGCAGACGACGCCGTGGGCGCCGCGCTTCTTGGCCTCGCGCGCGACCGCGTTCTCGAACTCATTGATGTAGCTGACCGCGCGCTTGACCTTGTGCTTCAGGTAACGCGACAGGCTCCAGTACGGCAGGCCGCACTTGGCGCGGATGCGGTTGAACCAGCGGTTGGCCTTGAGCGTGAACTCGTAGGCCAGGTCGCCCGCGATGGCCAGCCAGCGCGCGCACTGGATGACGCCGTCGTACAGGTCGCCATGCGTGACCCACAGGCGCCGGCCGTCGGCGGTCACGTGGATGGCCTCGTCCATCACGTCCACGCCGCCGAAGTTGTGCGTGATGTATTTGCGTGCGAACTCGTCGTGGTTGCCCGGGATGAAGATGACCCGCGTGCCCTTGCGGGCCTTGCGCAGCAGCTTCTGCACGACGTCGTTGTGCGCCTGCGGCCAGTACCAGCTGCGCCGCAGCTGCCAGCCGTCGATGATGTCGCCGACCAGATAGAGCGTCTCGCACTCCACGTCGCGCAGGAAATCCAGCAAGGCCCTCGCCTGGCAGCCGGGCGTGCCCAGGTGCAGGTCGGAGATCCAGACGGTACGCACCGACAGCGTGGGCGTGTCGGCGGCAGGGTCAACGGCGGCGGCGTTGGGACTTTGCTTCGTCGGCATGGCGGGCATGCTGCCCGCCGGTCATGACGCGTCGGTGAAGGCCCTAGACCATGCCCTTGAAGGGGCCGCTGGCCAGCCAGCGCTCGATCTGGGCCTGGCGGTCATTGCCCCAGAAGGGCTCGCCATCGACGATGAAGTGCGGCGCGCCGAACACGCCGGCGGCGATGGCCGCCTCGTTCTCGGCCTTCAGGCGCACTTTCCAGGCCGCATCGTTCCAGGCGGCTTCGGCCGCATCGGCATCGATGCCGGACTCGCTCAGCAACTGCTTCAATGCAGCGGTGTCGCTGAGCACGACGCCGCGCGTGAAATAGGCGCGAAGACCGGCGTGGGCCCAGGCGACCGCACGCGCCGGATCCTGCTCATGCAACCACCAGAACACGCGGGCCGCATTCTGCGTGGCGATGGGGAAGATGCCAGGCTGGCGATAGGGCAGACCGGCGAACCGGGCCGAGCGCTCGAAGTCGCGCAGCGCATAGTCGCGCTTGACGGGATGGTCCACGGGCGGCCTCAACTGCGCGGCCTGGAAGGTGGCGCCGAGCAGGATGGCATGCCATTGCACGCGCCGGCCATGGCGGGCCGCCACGGCCTCCACCCATTCCGAAGCGATATAGGAATAGGGCGAGGAGAAGTCGAAATAGAACTGCACCGGAGCGCGCTGAAGCGCGGCGTTGTCGGCAAGAAAGCGGTCATCGATCATGATGCGACCTTAACCGCGCCTGCGGTGCGGCGCAGCGGTGCTTACGCCGAGTGAAAGCGGCTTGAAAAACGGGGCGCTACAGCGAGGTGTTCGAGTACGACTACCACACGGGGCTGATCCACCTGCCGGAGACCGGTGAGGACTGAGTCGCCGGGAGTTG
>JAACZV010000033.1 GCA_009996515.1 Comamonadaceae bacterium | reverse complement strand
GGGCGGCGCCGCCTCGACGGGGCTCGCGGCCACGGGCCTGGCGGCCGGCGGCTCGGGCGGCGGCGGCGCGACGACGGCCGGCGCCGGCATGGCGGCGGCGGCCAGGCTGCGGCCCAGCGCCTCGAAGGCATGCTCCAGCGCATCGCCCTGCAGTTGCAGCGCCTGCACCTGTTCATGGTCGGCGCTGCCGTCGCGCAGCAAGGCCTCGATGGCCGACTCCAGGTGGTGGGCCTGCTCGCCCAGGCTCATGGCGCCGGCCAGGCGGGCGCCGCCCTTGAAGGTGTGCAGCGCGCGCATGCAGGCGTCGGAGCGGCCCAGCTCGCCCGGTTGGGCCAGCCAGTCGCGCAGCGCGCCGTGCAGCTGCTGCAGCAGGTCGCGGCCCTCTTCCTCGAAGATGGGGTAGAGCTCGGGCTCGATCTGGTCCGGCAGGCCCGCCTCGGGCTCCGGCTCAGGCTGCGGCTCAACGGGCGCCACCGGCGCGGCCTCCACGACCTCGAGGGCCTCGAGGGCCTCGATGACCTCCATCGGCTCGGCAGCCGGCAGTTCCTCGGCTGCGGCGGGCAGCGACGGCTCGGCGGCCTGCGCTTGCTCGGCAAGAACGGGCGCCTCGTCGAGCGCCGCAGCGACGCTGAAGGACTCCTGCTGCGGCTCGTAGTCGTGCAGGCGAGCGATGACCTCGGGGTCGTTGGGCTTCAGGAAACCGGCCGCGAACTGGTGCAGCAGGCGGCGGATGTCGTCGGCGGCGCGCAGGAAGAGCTCGGCATCGGCCGGCTCGTAGCGCACGGCGCGCTGGGCGCGGCCCAGCGTGTGCTCCAGCTCGCGGGCCAGCGCGGACAGGTCCTCATAGCCCACCGTGGCCGCATTGCCGGCCAGCGCATGGGCCAGCGCCTCGCAGCTGGACGGCACCGGCTGGGCCAGCTCGGCGGCCCATTCGGCCAGGCCGATGGAGAGCTTGCGCGACAGCTCGTCGGCCTCGTTCAGGAAGATGTTGAAGAGGGCGATGCTGATGCGCAGCGGGCCGATGAGCTTGAAGCCCTCGTCGGGGTCGACGGGCTCGGGCTCGGGCTCGGGCTGCGCCTGCAGCGCGGCCGCCTCGTTGTCCACCACCAGCCTGGGCAGCGTCGGCGCCTTCGCCTCATGCGCCTCATGCGTTTCGGGCGCGGACGGCTCCTCGCCCGCGGGCAGGGCCGGCGCTGCGGCGGGCTCGTCCAGCGCCAGCACGACGCCCAGGTCGGCCGGCGGCGCCTCGTGCGGCGCCTCGGACAGGGGCAGGGGTTCGGTCGACGCCGGGCCCATGCCAAGGTCCAGCGTGGGCTCATCGGCCGGCAGCTCGGCAGCATCGAACTCCAGCACCACGTCCGGCACGGGCAGTTCCGCCTCGACGGCCGGCGCGTCCAGTTCGAGCACGAGATCGGGCAGCAGCGGCTCCGCGGCCGCGGCGGGCACCGGCTCCATGGCCTCGCCGACCTCGATGATCTCGACGGCCTCCGGAACCGGCGCGGCCTGCTGCAGCGGCAGCCACTGCCCCTGCAGGCGCAGTGCATCGGCGCTGCGGCGCAGCGGGTCGGGCAGGCTGTGGCCGGTCGCCTCGCCGGCGATCTGCTCGCGCCATTGCGCGAAATAGTCCAGCGCCTCCGTCGTGAAGCCGATCAGCGCCGGGTCGGCCTGCGGAGCGGCCTCGGCCAGCCGGGCGTTGTAGAGCTGCTCGCAGGCCCAGGCGCCCTCGCCGAAGTCGTTCAGGCCCACCATGCGGGCGCTGCCCTTGAGCGTGTGGAAGGCGCGGCGCACGATGGTGAGCTGGCCGTGGTCGGCGGGCTGCTGGTGCAGCTCGGCCACCGCGGCGCGCGCATTGGCGATGACCTCCGCGGCCTCCTCCAGGAAGATCTCGCGCATCTCCGGGTCGTCGGCGACGCTGGGCGCGGGCGGTGCGGCGACCGCTGCGGCCTCGGGCGCCGGCAGCGACAGGTCGACGTCGGGCAGGCTGAGGTCGGGCAGGTCCAGGCTGCCCAGGTCCACATGCAGGGGCTGGGTCGCGTCCAGCGCGGCCGGCGGCTCATCGTCCGGCTCGACATGGAAGCCGCTGGCCTCGAAGTCGGGCAGCTCGACGGCGCCTTCGCGGCGGCCCATGACGGCGTCCAGCCGGCCGCTGGCCTCGTTGAAGCGGAACATGCGCTTGGCCAGCTGCGGCTGCACGCTGAGCATGTCGATGAGAAAGCCCAGCGCACCCAGGTTGTTGGCCAGGCGCTCGAAGACGTCGCGCGCGCCAGGGCGGCTGAAATCGATCTCGGTGTTGGCCAGGCTGTCGACCTCGTCGCGCATGCGCACGGTGGCCAGGGCGGCCTGGTCCAGGCCCAGCACGCTGAGCACGCCGCGCATGGCCTGCAGCTGGCCGGGCACGGGGATCAGCAGCTCGCGCTGGCTGGGGCTGCGGAAATACTCGTCGCACTGCTTCTCGACCTCGGACAGACTGGCGCGCAGTTCGTGGACGACGCTGCCCAGGGTCTGGCGGTCGGAGACCCGGCGATACAGGTCTTCCATCCAGTCTTCCAGCGGCTCGGCGGCCTGGCCATGGGCCACGGCCTCGACGCGGCGCGCCAGGCGGCGCACGCGGTCGGCCTGGTCGGGCTGGTCGAAGGCGGCGTCTTCCAGCGCGGCCTCCACATAGAGCAGGCTGGTGGCGACTTCCATCGCCAGCGCCGGCGGCGGCGCGGCGCGCGAGCGCAGCGTCGCGACGACGGCGCGCTGCAGCGTCTGCGCTAGCACCTCGCCGCTGGGGAACAGCCGGGTCAGCGAATCGGCCAGCGCGGCGAACTGCTCGTCCAGGCTGCTGAGCCGGTGCTGGTCGCCCTCGGCGGCGCTGGACCAGCTCTCCTTGGCCGCCAGCACGCGGCGCTTGGCCTGCGCGACCCAGGCCGGGTCGATGCGGCCCAGGCTGGCGTCCTCGTAGTCGCCGGCCAGTTCCTCGGTCAGCCGGTAGGCCTCGTGCACGGCCATCAGGCGCGGGCCGGCGCCCTGGGCGATGCGGCATTGGGCGCAGAAGAACAGCAGGTCCTGCGCCAGGCGTTCACGCGTGGGGTCGGCCTGGCCGCCCTGACCGCTGGCGCCGATCAGGCGCAGCTCATGCAGCAAGCGCGAGCCCAGGCGCTTGGTGTAGGCATCGCTGCCCAGCAGCTTCAGCGCCTGGCCCTCGAAGACGGCCGCGGCCAGCTGCCACAGCGTGCGCGCGCTGCCGGCCGGCAAGGCGGCCGCAAGACCGGCGCACAGGCCGGACAGGTTGGCCGCATGCGCGGGGCTGGGCTCGCGCATCTGGCGCAGCAGCGCGGCCTCGAAGGGCGCACGCACCGCCTCGGGCGGGCGCGGTGCCACGCCCTCTTCCAGCGCAATGCTGCGCCAGCTCCAGTCGAACGGCCACAGGTCGGCCGGGTGGATGCGCTCGGCGCCATTGAGCTGCTGCAACGCACGATAGCTCGGGTAGAGCGACAGCGGCGAGGCCTTGCTGCCGGCCAGCAGCCGGGCGACATGGGCCAGCAGCGCGAAGTCGGCATGCTCGATGGTGTCGACGATGCCGGCCTCGACCTCCAGCGGCCGCTCGGCCAGCCGGGCGACGGCCGTCTCGGCGGCGCGCAGCATGGCGGCGCCGGCCGGCAGCCCGACCAGCGACAGCACGCCGCTGACCTGGTGCAGCTGGGCTGCCGCCTGCTGCAGCGGCTGGCTGGGCTGGACCTCGCCGCCCAGCGCGGCGTGCCGGCTGTCGCCGTCGCGCACCAGGCGGCGCAGGGTCTTGTGTACCGACTCCAGGGAGCGGCGCAGTTCCTCCTGCACCCAGGCCAGGGGGCTGAGGTCGGCCGGGAATTCGGAGTCGCGCAGGGAGCTGTCCATGCGATGGGCTTTCTGCTCGGTGCGGTGTGCGGGGGGCGCGGGTCAGGCGACCTTGAATCGGGACACGGACGCGCGCAGCGCCTCGGCCGAGCGGGACAGCTCATGCACCATCTGGGCGGTGGAGCGCGTGCCCTCGGAGGTCTGCTCGGTCACCGCGAAGATGTGCTGGATGTTGGAGGCCACCTCGTTGGCATGCTCGGCCTCCTGCCGCGCCTGCGAGGAGATGCGCACGATCAGCTCGTCCAGCTGGCGCGACACCTTGTCGATGTCTTCCAGCGCCTTGCCGGCCGCGTCGGACAGCTGCGTGCCCTCCACCACGCCGCGCGTCGAGCGCTCCATGGCGGCCACGGCGTCGTGGGTGTCGGTCTGAATGGTCTTGACCAGCGCGGCGATGCGGCGCGTCGCGTCGCCGGAGCGTTCGGCCAGGCGCTGCACTTCTTCCGCCACCACCGAGAAGCCGCGACCGGCTTCACCGGCGGATGCGGCCTGGATGGCCGCGTTCAAGGCCAGCACGTTGGTCTGCTCGGTAATGTCCGAGATCAGCTCCGTGATCTCGCCGATCTCCTGCGACGACTCGCCCAGCCGCTTGATGCGCTTGGAGGTCTCCTGGATGGAGTCGCGGATGGTGTTCATGCCGGCGATGTTGTTCTGCATCGCGGACAGGCCCTGCTCGGCGGCCTGGCGGCTCTGGCGCGCCACCTCGGCCGTCGTCTGCGCCTGCGCGGACACCTCGGTGATGCGGTTGGCCATGCCCAGCACGGCCTCGCCGGTGGCGCGGATCTCGTGCAGCTGCTCCTTCGACGCGGCCAGCAGGTCGGTGGAGGTCTGGTCCACGGCGCCGGTGGTGTCCGTCACGCGCGCGGCCGTGGCCTGCACCTGGCCCACCAGGTTGCGCAGCTCCTCCACCGTGTAGTTCACGGAGTCGGCGATGGCGCCGGTGATGTCTTCCGTCACCGTCGCCTGCTGCGTCAGGTCGCCCTCGGCGACGCTGGCCAGCTCGTTCATCAGCCGCAGAATGGCCGCCTGGTTGGCGTCGTTGACGCGCTTGGCCTCCTGCTCCTGCGCCTCGGCCTCGCGCTTCTGCGCCTCGGCCAGCGCGGCACGCTCGGACTGGTCGGCCACGAACAGGCGCAGGAAGCCCACCGCGCCGGCCACCAGCGCGACCAGCGACAGCACCAGCAGCGCGATCAGGCCGGCACCGGCGCCGCCGGACTTCTCCAGCTCGCCGGCCACCTGCTCCAGCCCTTTGCGCAGCGGCTCGGAGTCGTTGAGGATGGCCGTCTGCGCCTCGCGGGCCGACACCAGGCCCTGCAGGTTGCCCAGGATGGCCGCGGCCTGGGTGCGAGTCTGCTCGTACTGCTTGAGCAGCGTCTGCAGGCGCTCGCGCAGCTGCGGGTCGCGGGCGGCGTTCAGGCGCAGCTCGGGGCTGCCGCTGATCAAGGCCTCGGTGATGAGCTTGAAGGAGTTCAAGTCCTTGCCCAGCAGGAACACGGCCTCGGGGCTGACGCCCTCCTGCGTCAGGAACTCGTTGGCGCTCTTGCCGATGCGCTGCGTCAGCATGACCAGCTGGCCCACGGCGGACACCTCGCCGGCGGAGGCACCGATCTGCAGCGCCTGGGACGACACGGCCTCGGCGGACTCCAGCAGGTCGCTGGACTGGCGGTTGATGGCGCGCAGCGCCGAGCCGACCTGGGTCAGGACCTTTTCCTGCCCCTGCACGATCTTGCCGTTCTTCTCGGCCCGCTCGACCAGCGGCTGCAGGGCATCCAGCGTCGGCTGCACGGCGGCCGGCGCGATGTACAGCTCGCCCTCGCCGGTACGCAGGTTGTTGACGACACCGCTGAGCGTGCTGACCGATTCGCGCAGCTCGCCGAAGGCGGCCGGGTTGCCGACCAGGGCCGCGGACACGGACTTGGCCATGCGCTGCGAATGCATCAGCGCCTGGCCGGAGGCGCGCACCTGGGCCGCGCTGCGGTTGGACGACACCAGCACCAGGCTGACCGACACGGCGGTGCCGATGAAGCCCAGCGCCACCAGGGCGGTCAGCAGGCGCTGGCGGTGACGGCCGAGGAAGCCGGCCAGCCGGCCTTCGCGAGCCGCCGCGGGCGGCAGCTGCGTGGGGTCGGCGGCCTGCGTCGTCGGCGCGAAGCTCATCGTGCTGCTGGGCGGAAAGTCGCTGAGCGGACCCGGCTCCGAGGGCAGGGCCGGCGAGATGATGGACGGCATCTCGGCGCGCGTGGGGAGGTCGCCGCCGACCAGCGTGGAGTCGGCATGGCGGCCGCTGTCGAGACCGGCGTTCCCGCGCGAGTCGAGGGTGGTCTCGGCCACCTCCAGCAGTGCCAGCGACTGCTCATCGGCTTCGGGCTTTCCCCTGAATTTGTCCAGCAGGCTCATCTCACCCTCGTCCTTCAGTGTTTGTGACGTCCGCGCCCACGCGCGGCATGAAGCTTGGAAACGCAGCGCCCATCAGGCGACGATGTGCAGGAAGCTCTCCTGCCGCGACAGCGCCTCGAGATCGATCTCCTGCCAGTGGCGGCCGGACTCGTCGCAGCGCAGCGCGCCGGCAAAGCGCGGCAGCGGCCCGGCCGGCTGCTGCGCGGCCAGCGGCAGCTGCTCGTCGCCGCGCAGGCCGGCCAGCCGGTCCACCACCAGCGCGCAGTTCAGATTCAGCTCGCTGGCCAGCGACACCAGCCGGCTGTGCGTCGGCAGGGCGCGGCCCGGCGCGGGCTCGCGCAGCCCCAGGTAGACGGCCAGGTCCACGACCGTGAACAGGCCGCCACGCAGGTTGGCCACGCCGGCCAGCCAGGGTTTGGCATAGGGCACGGGCTGGATGGGCACGGGCGCGAAGATCTCGCTGGCCTGCTTCAGCGAGAACAGCAGGCCGACGCCGGCACATTCCACGGCCAGCCAGTTCGCGATCAGCGTCTGCTCGCGCGCGGCCTGCATGCGCTCGGCCAGGCGCTGCTGAAGTTCGCGGAGGGCGGTGGTATTGGCCATGCGCCTGCCGCCTCAGCCCAGGGCTTTGATCTTGGCGAGCAGCTCTTCGGCCTTGACGGGCTTGACGACGTAGTCGCTGGCACCCTGACGCATGCCCCAGACCTTGTCGGTCTCCTGGCCCTTGCTGGTGCACATGATGACGGGCACGCCGACGTAGCGCTCGTCGCGCGTGATGGCGCGCGTCAGCTGGAAGCCGTTCTGGCCCGGCATGACGACGTCCATCAGGATCAGGTCGGGCTTGGCCTCGGCCAGCCGCTTCATGGCCTCCTCGCCGTTCTCGGCGGTGCGCACGCTGAAGCCGCGCTTGCCCAGCATCTCCGACAGCGCGTGCAGCTCGGTCTTGGAGTCGTCAACCAGCAGGATGTTGTGAATGCTCATGGCGGTTCTCTCTGGGTGGGCGAGTCTCAAGGCCGGTGCTGCAGCACGGCCTGGAGCAACTGGTCCTTGGTGAAGGGCTTGGTCAGGTAGTCCTGCGAGCCCACCATGCGTCCGCGGGCCTTGTCGAAGAGACCGTCCTTGGACGACAACATGATCACCGGCACACCCGAGAACTGCGGGTTGCGCTTGATGATGGCGCAGGTCTGGTAGCCGTCCAGGCGCGGCATCAGGATGTCGCAGAACACGAGGTCGGGATGGAAGTCGCCCAGCTTGGCCAGCGCATCGAAGCCGTCTTCGGCCAGGGCCACCTCGTGACCACCCTGCTTCAGGAAGATCTCCGCGCTGCGACGGATGGTGTTGCTGTCGTCGATGACCAGGATGCGGGTGGGGCCCGCGCCGGAAACTTGCTCGTTCAAACCTCGTCTCCTCGGAACTTCAGCTTGGGACCGGGCCCTGCCGGCCGCCAGCGAGGCCGATCAGATGCGCACCATCTCGAAATCTTCCTTGCGCGCGCCGCAGTCGGGACAGGTCCAGTTCATGTCGACATCGGCCCAGGCCGTGCCGGGCGCAATGCCATGCTCGGGATCGCCCGCCGCTTCGTCATAGATCCATCCACAGATCAGGCACATCCAGGTACTGGGTTCGCTCACGGTGCTCAGAGTTTGCTCACTACAATCAAATCATTCTAGCCAGGGCCCGAGAGCGCAATGCTGAGGGCAAACGCCTGGGCCCCGGGCTTCAGAAGCGCCCATTTAGCGGCAGACTCCACGCTTTGCGGCAGCTCTTAGCCCGCGCCCGCCAAGAACTCCCCATGAGCCCTAATCCCCACCCCGCCGACCCCGAGGTCGATGCCCCCCAAGACGAGCAGGAAAGCCCGCCGCCGGCCTGCGTGCTGAGCTTCAACGCCAGCGACGCCTCCGGCGCCGGCGGCCTGGCCGGCGACGTCGCCACGATCGCCGCCATGGGCGCGCACTGCCTGCCCGTCGTCACGGCGGTCGTGCTGCGCGACACGGCCGAGGTCTTCGAGCACGAGAGCCTCGATGCCGACACCATCGCCGAGCAGGCCCGCCACATCCTGGAGGACGTGCCCATCACGGCCTGGAAGGTCGGCTTCCTGGGCAACGCCGAAGCCGTGGCCGCCGTGGCCGAGGTGCTCAGCGACTACCCGGACGTGCCGCTGGTGACCTATCTGCCCTCCGTCGCCTGGATCGACGAGGACGAACAGCAGCAGTACCTGGACGCGCTGCGCGAGCTGGTGCTGCCGCAGACCGCGGTCCTGGTGGGCAACCACAAGACCATGACCGACTTCCTGCTGCCCGACTGGGACAGCGAGCGCGCGCCCTCGGCTCGCGAGCTGGCCGTCGCCGCCGCGCAGGCCGGCGCCCAGCATGTGCTGGTGACCGGCGTGCAGCTGCCCAACCAGTACGTGGACAACGTGCTGGCCAATGCGCAAGGCCCCATCACCGGCGAGAAGTTCGAGCGCTTCGAGACTGCCTTCGTCGGCGCCGGCGACACGCTGTCGGCGGCGCTGGCGGCGCTGCTGTCGGTGGGCGCCGAGCTGCACTCGGCCGTCAGCGAGGCGCTGTCCTTCCTCGACCAGTCGCTGGACGCGGGCTTCCGCCCCGGCATGGGCAACGTCATCCCCGACCGCTTCTTCTGGGCCCTGCCCGCGGCGGACGAGGAAGGCGGCGAGCCGCCCGACTACGAGCCCGAACCCGAACCCGAGCAGCCGCCCAAGACGCCGCGCCGGATGCACTAACTTTCTGATCCCCCTCCCATGGCCAGCAATTCCGAGCTCTTCGAGCGTGCCGCCCGCGTCATCCCCGGCGGCGTGAACTCTCCCGTGCGCGCCTTCCGCGCCGTCGGCGGCACGCCGCGCTTCATCGCCCGCGGCGAGGGCGCCTACATCTATGACGCCGAAGGCAAGCGTTTTGTGGACTACATCGGCTCCTGGGGCCCCATGATCCTGGGCCACGGCCATCCGGCCGTGCTGGAGGCGGTGCAGAAGGCCGCCACCGAGGGCTTCTCCTTCGGCGCGCCGACCGAGCGCGAGATCGAGCTGGCCGAGGAAATCCTCAAGCTGGTCCCCAGCATGGAACAGGTGCGCCTGGTCAGCTCCGGCACCGAGGCGACCATGAGCGCCATCCGGCTGGCGCGCGGCGCCACCGGCCGGCACAAGTTCATCAAGTTCGAGGGCTGCTACCACGGCCACACGGACTCGCTGCTGGTCAAGGCCGGCTCGGGCCTGGCCACCTTCGGCCACCCCACCAGCGCGGGCGTCACGCCCGGCGCGGCGGCGGACACGGTCGTCCTCGAATACAACAACGTCGAGCAGCTCGAGGCGGCCTTTGCCCAGTACGGCGCCGAGCTGGCCGCGGTCATCGTGGAGCCCATCGCCGGCAACATGAACTTCGTGCGCGCCTCGCTGCCCTTCATGACGGCCATGCGCCGGCTGTGCACGCAGCATGGCGCGCTGCTCATCCTCGACGAGGTCATGACCGGCTTCCGCGTGGGCCTGGGCTCGGCACAAGCCCATTACGCCAAGCACATCCCGGGCTTCGCGCCCGACATCTCCACCTTCGGCAAGGTCATAGGCGGCGGCATGCCGCTGGCGGCCTTCGGCGCCCGGCGCGAGGTCATGGCCCACCTGGCCCCGCAGGGCGGCGTCTACCAGGCCGGCACGCTGTCGGGCAACCCGGTGGCCACGGCCTGCGGCCTGGCGACGCTGCGCGAGATCCAGAAGCCCGGCTTCTTCGATGCGCTCGGCGCCAAAACCCGCCAGCTGGTGGATGGCCTGAAGGCCGTCGCCGCCGAGAACGGCGTGCCCTTCAGTGCCGACTGCGAAGGCGGCATGTTCGGCTTCTTCCTGCTGCCGGAGCTGCCGCAGAACTACACGACGGTCATGACCACCGACAAGGAGCGCTTCAACCGCTTCTTCCACGCCATGCTGGATGCCGGCGTCTACCTGGCGCCGGCCCTGTACGAAGCCGGCTTCGTGTCGGCCGCGCACAGCGATGCCGACATCGACGCAACGCTGGCGGCCGCACGCACCGCCCTGAAATGAACCACCCCCTACCGGCTTCGCCGGCCCCCTCAAGGGGGCGCCGCCAGTGGACCGGCAAAGCCGGATCCACGGCAGCCGCTTGATGGCTCGCTTTTTGCGGCGCATGCGCTGCCAAGCAAGGTTGAGTGACTGACATGCATCTCCACATCCTCGGTATCTGCGGCACCTTCATGGGCGGCCTGGCGGCGCTGGCGCGCGAGGCCGGCCACCGCGTGACCGGCTGCGACGCCAACGTCTACCCGCCCATGAGCACCCAGCTCCAGGCCCTTGGCATCGAGCTGGTCGAGGGCTTCGGCGCCGAGCAGCTGGAGCTCAAGCCCGACGTCTTCGTCATCGGCAACGTCGTCACGCGCGGCGAGCGCTTCCCGCTGATGGAAGCCATCCTCGACGCCGGCCTGCCCTACACCTCCGGGCCGCAGTGGCTGGCCGAGCATGTGCTGCAGGGCCGTCATGTGCTGGCCGTGGCCGGCACGCATGGCAAGACGACGACGACGTCGATGCTGGCCTGGATCCTGGAGCACGCCGGGCTGAAGCCCGGCTTCCTGGTGGGCGGCGTGCCGCAGAACTTCGGCGTGTCGGCGCGGCTGGGCGAGGGCCGGGCCTTTGTGATCGAAGCCGACGAATACGACACCGCGTTCTTCGACAAGCGCAGCAAGTTCGTGCACTACCGCCCGCGCACGGCCGTGCTGAACAACCTCGAGCACGACCACGCCGACATCTTCCCGGACCTGGCCGCCATCGAGACGCAGTTCCACCACCTGGTGCGCACCGTGCCGGCGAGCGGCCGGCTGGTCGTCAACGCCCGCGAGGAGGCGCTGCAGCGCGTCATCGCGCGCGGCTGCTGGAGCGAGGTGCAGCGTTTCGGCGCCAAGAAGGAGGAGCCCGGCGCGCTGCGCGCCCGCGGCGAACCGCAGGCCTTCGACGTGCTGCGCGGCAGCTTGAAGGTGGCGCGCGTCGAATGGGGGCTGATCGGCGAGCACAACCAGCTCAACGCGCTGGCCGCCATTGCCGCGGCAGAGCATGTGGGCGTGGCGCCCGAGCAGGCCGCCGCCGCGCTGGCCGAGTTCCAGAACGTGCGCCGGCGCATGGAGTTGCGCGGCGAGGTGGCCGGCATCAAGGTCTACGACGACTTCGCCCACCACCCGACGGCCATCCGCACCACCATCAACGGCCTGCGCCGCCGCATCGCGCCGGCGGAGCGCATCCTGGCCATCTTCGAGCCGCGCTCCAACACCATGAAGCTGGGCACCATGAAGGCCCAACTGCCCTGGGCGCTGGAGGAAGCCGACCTGGCTTTCTGCAACCAGCAAGGCCTGGGCTGGGATGCCAAGGAGGCGCTGGCGCCGATGGGGGCGCAGGCGATGGTGGGTGCCGATGTCGACGCGCTGGTGGCGGCGGTGGTGAAGGCCGCGAAGCCGGGGGACCATTTGCTCTGCATGAGCAATGGCGGGTTTGGGGACATTCACGAGAAGCTGCTGGCGGCGCTGCGGAGCTGACGACTCGCTCTCCCAAGCCTGGCGCTTTTGCTGAAAGCCTTTGCCACTCGCTACACCGAGCCGGGAGTCCGCCCCGGCGGGCGGGTAACTTTTCTCTGTCGCGCCAGAGAAAAGTCACCAAAAGAGAGGCGCTGAACCGCAAGCCATCGGCTCGGCGCCCAGGCTCACGCGCGAAAGCCCAGACTCCTGCCCCGCGCCGACGCGACCCGCTGCGCTCTCGCTGCTGTCCCTGTCACGAGCGCCATTCACCGCCCCTTCACGCCGGTTAACGCCGGCTGCACGCCGGGCTCACCAGTGAATGCACCACACGCCACGACGCGCCGCTCGGGCGGCGCTTGTCTTTGAACTCGTGAGTACGGCGTGCAGCCGACGTTGGGCGCACGGACGGTGGATGAGTTCGGGCGGTGACAAGGACAGCAGCGAGAGCGCAGCGGCTCGCTTCTGCTCAGGGGCCGAGCGCCCGTTTTCGCGCGATGTCCGTCGCAGGCCAGTGGCGAGGTGCGGTTCAGCGCCTCTTCTTTGGTGACTTTCTTCTGGCGCGACAGAAGAAAGTTACTCGCCCGCCGGGGCGAATTCCCGGCTCGGTGCAGCGAGTCGAAAGACTGCCGGCAAAAGCAACCAACCCTGCACACCCGCCCCCATCACTTCCCGTACAACACCATCTGCGTACACCTGAACAAGGCCATCGTCTTGCCCGTGTCCTTGTTCGTGACCACCGCATCCCACACCTGCGTCGTGCGCCCCAGGTGCACCGGCTTGGCCACGCAGGCCACCGTGCCCTCGCGCGCCGTGCCCAGGTGGTTGGACTTCAGCTCCACCGTCGTGAAGCCCACCGCCCCTTCCGGCAGGCTCGCCATGCAGCCATAGCCGGCGCAGGTGTCCGCCAGCGTCACCACGCTGCCTGCATGCAGGAAGCCGTTGGGCGCCATCAGCTCCGGCCGCACGGCGAGCTCGGCATGGACCTCGCCGCCTTCGACCCGGGTGATGACGATGCCGAGATGGCCCGGCAGGTTCTTGACGCCGAACTGGTTGTATTGCGCAACATCGGCCATGAAAGCCCTCCTCGTGAAACGGCACCCATCGTAGTGAGCAGCAAAAAGGCCGGCATGAAGCCGGCCTTGTGCGTCGAAGCGGGTTCGATCAGCTGCGCGTCAGCGAGGCCTTCAGCATCGCGTTCAGCAGGTCCTGCATCTCGGCCAGGTGGGCACGCGTCTCGACCGACAGGCCCGGCTTGGCCGCGGCCGTGCGCAGCTCGCCGGCCAGCAGGTTGGCGTGCCAGCGCGCCATCGAGAACGCGTCGGCAAAGGTCGCCGCGCCGTTGGTCGAACGGTTCAGCTGGGCCTGCAGGCGCTTCAGGTACTCGCGCTGCAGGCTGCGACGCATGCGGTCGATCTCGGCGCCGGTCTTGAGCTCGCTGAAGATCGCGCCCTGCAGCGTGCCGTAGACCTCGCTGAGCGACACCGCGCCCTTGCGCTGAGCCTCGGGCAGGTAGGCCGCCTGCTCGATGAGGCGGCGCGCCGTGTTGGCCGACATCAGGCGGTCCAGCACGCGACCCTGCAGCGCGGCCACGCTGTCCGGGATGGACAGCGGCAGGCCGCGATCCCACTCGTTGTAGTCCAGCGTCTGCGTGGCCAGGAACTCGGGCTTGAACTTGAACGAGTCGCTGGACAGCAGGCCGGTCGCGATGAAGCGCAGCGCCTCGCGCTGCTGCGCGTTGTCCACCGGCTTGAAGGCCGGGCCGCTGGTGACGCCCGGCACCACGCGCTCGGCATGCATGCCGCCCACGTACTTGCTGACGTTGTTGGCCGTCATGCCCATCTGGCGGAAGGACTCGGCGATGGAGCGGCGGTTGCGCAGCGGGTCGTCACCGACGGCGGCCGGGCGCGACTGCACGCGCTCCCACAGCTCCTGGCTGAGCTTGAGGCGCTTCTTGGCGTAGGCCAGCGGGTCGTCGCCGAGGTCGCGCTGGTTGGTGCGCGGGTCGAAGCCGTCGTAGGGGCCGCCGACGCCCTGGTCGAAGTCGTCGCCATAGGCCAGCAGCGGCTCGGTCGAACGGGCCGCGATCTTGGCCAGCTCGGCGGCCTCCTGCTCGGCCGGGATCTGCTTGTAGGCGTACTCGATGGCCCAGTAGTCGTAGGCACCCAGCGTCGTGTTGGTGAGGGTGGTCTTGGCCTCGCCCTTCAGCGGCAGGTTGTAGGCGTTGTAGTCCATCACCGAGTTGGAGATGCCATGGGCGTCGGTGAAGGCCTTGTCCTTCAGCTGCGCCTGCGTGACCGTCGTGGAGGATTTGAAGTTGTGCTTCAGGCCCAGCGTGTGGCCCACCTCGTGCATGACCACGTCCTTGATGACGGCCTGGGCCAGCGCCTCGGCCTCGGGGCCGTTCATGTCCAGCCCGTCGCGCAGCGCCAGCAGGTCCAGCGCGAAGCCGAGCTCATGGGCCTGGTCGGCCATGTAGCTGCAGTGCTGCTCGGCCAGCTGCTGGCTGCGCTCGCCCATCCAGCCCGTCAGGGCCTGCTGGCCGCCGGGCAGCACGTCGTCCACGGCCAGGCGGCGCGAGCCGCGGCCGAAGACGTCGCTCATGCCGATGTCGGCATCCAGGATCTCGCCGGTGCGCGGGTCCTTGCTGCTGGGGCCGATGGCGAAGCCCACGTCGGCGCCGGTGAACCAGCGGATGGAGGCGTGCGTCGCGTCCATGTTGTCCCAGTCGGCGTCATCGGGCTGCTGCTTGGCCACGACCGCGTCCTTGAAGCCGATCTTCTCGAAGGCCTTGTTCCACTCCTCGATGCCGGCCTTGACCGCCGCGCGGTACTTGGCGGGGATGTTCTTGTCCATCCAGTAGACGATGGGCTGCTTGGGCTCGGACAGCGCCGCGCTCGGGTCCTTCTTCTCCAGGCGCCAGCGGGCGATCATGTGCACGCGCGGATTGGCCTTGAGGTCGTCGCCGAGGTTGCTGTAGCTCTCGGTGAAATGCCCCAGGCGCGGGTCGGCATGGCGGATGGCGGCGGGCGTCTCGGGCAGCGCGCGGAAGTTGTAGACGAAGCTGAAGAACATCGAGCGCGGATCCGGCGTGGCCTGCGGCGGCGTCGGCATGGGCACGGGCGTGGGCACCAGCGAGGGCGCCGGAATGCGCGGCGTGGCGAAGTGCACGCGCGAGGTCAGCGTCGAGATCTGGGCGTCGGCGCGCGTGGCCTCGATGTAGGAGTTGGCGCGGTCCGGCGCGAACGGCAGGCGGTAGGCAGCCTCCAGGCGCGTGGAGTAGCCGGGGATGTCGCCCAGCAGCAGGCCGCTGGCGTCCACCAGCACCGACTTGCGGTCCGGATGCTCGGCGCTGGCCACCGGCGTGCCGGCGATCAGGCTGGGCGAGAAGGCCTGTTCGAGGGCCAGCTTGCTGGACGCGTTGTCGGAGCGGAACTTGGTGTTCAGCGCGATCAGCTGCACCTGGTTGCCGACGCGGCGCCACTCGGCCAGCTCGTCGCCCAGCATCTGGCTGGCGTACAGGCCGCGCTCGCCGATGGAGTTGGCGACGTTGACGCTGAACAGGAAGGGCTTGTTGAAGGCTTCCTTGGGGATCTCGATCCAGACCTTCTCGTCCTTGCGCCAGATCGGGAACAGGCCGGGCTGCTCCTTCGCGCCCTTGATGACTTCGGCGAAGGGCTTGGGGGCGGCAGCAGCCGCGGCGGCAGCGGCAGCGGCGGCCGGAGCGGCGCCGTTGGGTGCTGCGGGGGCCGGGGCCTGGGCTTGAGCGACCGCGGCGAGCGCGAGCAGCGCGGCGGCGGCCAGGGCGGTACGGGGCGTCGGGATCATGGGAAAGGGTCCGAGGATGGAAAGGCCGGGACTGTGGCGGGCAGCGACACTTGCGTCAATCGGTTTCCGCCTGCGTCGCGAGGGCGCCAAGCTCCGCTCAAAACTTCCGTCATGGCACTCACACATCTGCTCTATTTGCACGGCTTTCGCTCCTCGCCGGCCTCGGCCAAGGCGCGCCAGATGGCGGCCTGGGCGGCCGGGCAGCCGGGCCTGGTCTTCGCCTGCCCGCAGCTGCCGCCCTCCCCGCTCGAGGCCATGGACCGGGTGGCCGAGCTGGTGGCCGGCTGGCCGGCGCGGGGCGTCGCCGTCGTCGGCAGCTCGCTGGGCGGCTTCTATGCGACCGCGCTGGCCGAGCAGCGCGCCCGGCGCGGCTGGCGCGTGGCGGTGCTGAACCCGGCCGTGGACCCGGCACGCGACCTGTCGCGCCACATCGGCACGCAGACCGCCTGGCACGACCCGGCGCTGCGGTTCGAGTTCACGCAGCAGCATGTGGCCGAGCTGGCCGCACTGGCGCCGCCGCCGCGGCTGACGGAGCCGTCGCGCTACTACGCGCTGATCGCCAAGGGCGACGAGCTGCTGGACTGGCGCGAGATGCTGGCCCGCTACGCCGGCTGCGACGGCGAGGTGCTGGAGGGCAGCGACCATGGCCTGAGCGACTTCCAGGCCCATCTGCCGGGTGTCGTTCGTCACCTGCAAGGCTGAGGCGACAATCGCCCGCTTATGTTTGCGCTGTTTGATGACGCCGGGAAGTTCCTCGCCGGCCGGGTGATGTCCGAGGCCGACGCCTCGCTGCAGGTGGAACTGGACTCGGGCAAGCGGGTCAAGGTGAAGTCCGCCAATGTGTTGCTGAAGTTCGAGCAGCCGGCGCCCGCCGTGCTGCTGGCCGAGGCGCGCAAGCAGGCCGACGAGATCGACCTGGACCTGGCCTGGGAGTTCGCGCCCGAGGGCGAGTTCGGTTTCGCCGCGCTGGCGCGCGACTACTTCTCGGCCTCGGCCGGCGTCGTGCAGCAGGCCGCGGCGCTGTTCCGTCTCTACGACGCGCCGCACTACTTCCGCCGCGCCGGCAAGGGCCAGTTCAAGAAGGCGCCGGAGGAGACGGTCAAGGCCGCGCTGCTGGGGCTGGAGCGCAAGCGCCAGCAGCAGCTGCAGATCCAGGCCTGGGCCGAGGAGCTGGTCCAGGGCACCTGCCCCCAGCCCATCCAGGACCAGATCTACAAGATCCTCTTCAAGCCCGACAAGAACGGCCCCGAGTACAAGGCCGTCGTCGAGGCCAGCAAGCGTTCGCACAAGGCGCCGCTGGACCTGCTGCAGACCGCCGGCGCCATCACCAGCGCCTACCAGTTCCACTGGAAGCGCTTCCTGTTCGAGAACTTCCCCAAGGGCACCGGCTTCCCGGTCTTGAGCGCGCCCGAGGTCGAGGGCGAGCTGCCGCTGGCCCCCGTGCAGGCCTTCTCCGTCGACGACTCGCAGACCACCGAGATCGACGATGCGCTGTCCGTGCAGGGCCTGGGCACGGGCACGGTCGTCTTCGGCGTGCACATCGCCGCGCCGGGCCTGGCCATCACGCCGGACTCGGCCCTGGACAAGCTGGCGCGCGAGCGCCTGTCCACCGTCTACATGCCGGGCTGGAAGATCACCATGCTGCCCGACGACGTCGTGCAGGCCTACACGCTGATCGAGGGCCGCGACTGCCCGGCGGTGTCCATCTACTTCACGCTGGATGAGGCCACCTTCGAGGTCAAGGCGCGCGAGACCAAGCTGGAGCGCGTGCCCATCGCCGCCAACCTGCGCCACGACAAGCTGGACGGCATCGTCACCGACGCCACGCTGTCCGGCGCGGCACCGGCCGACTATGCCTTCGCGCCCGAGCTGGCCTTTGCCTGGCGCCTGGCCAAGCACCTCAAGGCCCAGCGCGAGATCGTGCGCGGCAAGCCCGAGACCTTCAACCGCCCGGACTACAACTTCCGCCTGGTCGGCGAACGCATGGAGCCGCCCAACGGCACGGAGTCCATCGAGATCGGCGTGCGCGCCCGCGGCAGCGCGCTGGACCTCATCGTCGCCGAGGCCATGATCATGGCCAACTCGGCCTGGGGCGGCTGGCTGGCCGAGCTGGGCCTGCCCGGCATCTACCGCAGCCAGGCCAGCCTGGCGCCCGGCATCAAGGTGCGCATGGGCGTCAAGCCGCTGCCCCATGCCGGCATGGGCGTGGCGCAATACACCTGGGCCACGTCGCCGCTGCGCCGCTACGTCGACCTGGTCAACCAGTGGCAGATCATTGCCTGCGCCCGCCACGGCAAGACGGCCGCGCTGGTGGCGCCCTTCAAGCCCAAGGACGCGCAGCTGTTCTCCATCATCTCGGGCTTCGAGTCCGCCTACTCGGCCTACAACGGCTTCCAGAACGCCATCGAGCGCTTCTGGACGCTGCGCTGGCTGCAGCAGAACGGCATCACCGAGCTGACCGCCGCCGTCATGAAGGAGGGCCTGGTGCGCGCCGACGAGCTGCCGCTGGTCTTCCACGCGCTGGGCTGCGACGGCCTGCCGCGCGGCAGCCATGTCCGGGTGCGCATCACCGGCCTGGACGAGATGACGCTGGACGTGCATGCGACGCTGATCGAGCGGCTGGACGAGGCCGCCCCGGTCGACGAGGCGGACGGCGACGACGACGAGCTGGAGGCCGCGGCGGCGCCGCTGGCGCTGGCCATCGACCTGAACGACGGCGCCGGCGAGTCCGACCCCGCCGAAGCCGCCGCGCCCAACTGACGATGCGCAAGCTCAGCACGCTGCAGATCGCCCTCGCGTTCTCGCTCGGCGTGCATGGCGCGCTGCTGAGCCTGCGCATCGCCGCGCCCGAGGCCTTCAACCGCATCTTCCAGGACACGCCGCTGGAGGTCATCCTCGTCAACAGCCGCTCCAGCGAGGCGCCGGCCAAGGCGGCGGCCCTGGCCCAGGCCAACCTCGCGGGCGGCGGCCATGCCGAGGCCGGCCGCGCCACCTCGCCGCTGCCGCCGGCCCGGCACACCGAGACGGGCGACGCGGCCGAGGCGCAGAGCTCGCAGATCGCCCAATTGCAGCAGCAACAGCAGCAGCTGCTGACCCAGGTGAGGCGCGAGCTGGCGCTGCTGCCGCCCCCCGACCCCAGGCGCGAGAAGAGCGACGCCGCCGAACGCGCGCTGGCCGAGAAGCGCCGCCAGCTCGTCGAGCTGCTCGCCGAGATCGAGAAGCGCGTCAACGCCGAGAACGCCCGGCCCAAAAAGCGCTACGTCAGCCCGTCCACCCGCGAGGTGGTCTATGCGCAGTACTACGATGGCCTGCGGCGCCGCATCGAGGAGCGCGGCACGCGCGACTTCCCCGAGTACCGCGGCCGCAAGCTCTACGGCGAGCTGACGATGAACATCCATATCGACCACAAGGGCCGCGTCATCGAGACCGAGATCGTGGCCCCCAGCGGCAACCCCACGCTGGACCGCCGCGCCGTCGCCATCGTGCGCGCGGCCGCCCCCTTCGGCAGCTTCAGCAGCGAGATGCTGCGCGGCGCCGAGGTGCTGGTCATCACGTCGCGCTTCAGGTTCACGCGCGACGAGGGGCTGGAAGCAACCTTGGCAGCACAGCAATGACAGACCGATACGCCGTCGTGGGCAACCCCGTCGAGCACAGCCGCTCGCCGGCCATCCACGCCATGTTCGCGGCCCAGACCGGCCAGGACCTGAGCTATGAACGCCTGCTGGCGCCGCTGGACGGCCTGGCACCCGCGCTGCGCGCCTTCGCCGCCGCCGGCGCGCGCGGCTGCAACATCACCGTGCCCTTCAAGTTCGACGCCTTCGCGCTGGCCGCCCGCCGCACCGAGCGCGCAGCGCTCGCCGGTGCCGTCAACACGCTGCGCTTCGACGCCGAAGGCTGGGTGGGCGACAACACCGACGGCGCCGGCCTGGTCAACGACATCCAGCGCAACGCCGGCAGGGCGCTGGCCGGCCGGCGCGTGCTGCTGGTGGGCGCCGGCGGCGCGGCGGCCGGCGTGCTGGGCAGCCTGATCGCGGCCGCGCCGGCCGGCATCACCGTCGTCAACCGTACGCTCGACAAGGCCCAGGCGCTCGTGAACAGCCACGCCCATCTCGGCATCCCGCTGGCCGCGGCGACGCTGGCCGACGCGCCGGCCGCGCAGGACATCGTCGTCAACGCCACCAGCACCAGCCTGGCCGGTGCGGCCGCGCCGGTGGATGCCCGCGTGCTGGCGCCGGGCGCGCTGGCACTGGACATGATGTATGGCCCCCAGGCGCAGGGCTTCCTGGACTGGGCCGCGGCCCATGGCGCCCAGCCGCGCGACGGCCTGGGCATGCTGGTGGAGCAGGCGGCCGAGGCCTTCTTCTTCTGGCGCGGCCTGCGGCCCGAGACGGCCCCGGTGCTGGCCGCCATCCGGGCCGAACTCGGGGCCGCACCGTGATCCGCCATCTGGCCCGGCTGCTGGCCGTGCTGCTGCTGGCCGTGCTGTGCCTGCAGCTGTGGTTTGCCGGCCGCATCGCGCTGATGCGCTTCGTCGCGCCGCAGTCCACCAGCTTCCAGCGCAGCGAGGTCGTCCGCCTGCTGAAGGACAAGCAGCAGGTGGCCTGGGCCCAGCAATGGGTGGACGACGACCGGCTGCCGGCCACGCTCAAGCGCGCCGTCATCGCCAGCGAGGACGACTCCTTCGCCGAGCATGGCGGCGTCGACTGGGACGCGCTCAAGAGCGCCTGGAAGAAGAACGAGAAGGCCCAGGCCCGCGCCGAGGCGCGCGGCCGGACGGCCAAGGTCATCGGCGGCTCGACGATCACCCAGCAGCTGGCCAAGAACCTGTTCCTGTCCGGCGAGCGCACGCTGCTGCGCAAGGGCCAGGAGCTGATCCTGACGCTGATGCTGGAAGGCCTGCTGGACAAGCGCCGCATCCTGGAGATCTATCTGAACAACGTCGAATGGGGCGAGGGTCTGTTCGGTGCCCAGGCCGCGGCGCGCCATTACTTCCGCGTCGACGCGGCCCGGCTGGGTCCGTTCGAGGCCGCGCGGCTGGCCGTCATGCTGCCCGCGCCCAAGCGCTTCGAGCGCCAGCCGGCGTCGCCCTATGTGCTGAACCGGGCCGGCCTCATCGCGGGCCGCATGAACAGCGCCCAACTCCCCTGATCAGGCCATGAGCGACACCGCAGAAATCGCCGCGATGGCGGCCCGCCTCATCGTCGACGAGGGCATGGACTGGGGCCCGGCCAAGCAGCGCGCCGCCCGCGACCTGGGCCAGCCACGCGCCGCGCTGCCCGGCAACGACGAGGTCGAGGACGCCGTGCGCGAGCACATCGCCATCTTCCATGCCGACACCCAGCCCGCCGAGCTGCGCGCCTTGCGCGAGCTGGCCGCGCAGTGGATGGCGCGGCTGGCCGAGTTCCGCCCCCATCTGACCGGCGCCGTCTGGCGCGGCACGGCCACGCGGCTGTCCAACCTGCACCTGCAGCTCTACTGCGACGACGGCAAGGCGGCCGAGATCGAGCTGCTCAACCGCGGCCTGAGCTTCGACGTGGCCGAGACCACCGCCGGCCGAGGCCGCACGGTGGACATGCTCATCCTGGACGTGCCCTGCCCCGCGCTGGGGGAACGGGTGACACTGTGCCTGACCATCCTGGACTTCGACGACCTGCGCGGCGGCCTGAAGCCCGATGCCCGCGGCCGGACCGAGCGCGGCGATCTGGCCGCCCTGCAAACCCTGCTGGATACCTCCCCATGAGCCCCCTCACCCGCCGTCTCCTGTTGACCGGCGCAGGCCTTGGCGCCGCGGCGCTGGGCGCGACCTTCGCCTGGCGCCGGCTGCACCCGCCCGCCACTTCCGCCGCCGCCCAGGCCTTCTGGGCCCAGCGCTTCGCCGGCCTGGAGGGCAGCGAACTGGACCCCGCCCGCTGGCGCGGCCGGCCGCTGCTCGTCAACTTCTGGGCCACCTGGTGTCCGCCCTGCGTGAAGGAGCTGCCCGAGATCAACCAGTTCTACAACGAGGCCAAGGGCCAGGGCTGGCAGGTGCTGGGCCTGGCGGTGGACCAGGCGGAGCCGGTCAAGGCCTTTCTGCAGAAGACGCCGCTGGACTTCCCCATCGCACTGGCCGGCCCGCAAGGCCTGGGCCTGGTGCGGGAACTGGGCAATCCGGCCGGCGGCCTGCCGTTTTCCGTCGTCTTCGACGAGACGGGCGAGATCAGCTGGCGCCGTCTGGGCGTCAGCAGCCTGGAAGATCTGAGGCTGTTGAACAAAAACTGAGAATTTCCCTATCGAGCCGGAAATCGGCGCCAAAACGCGTAAAGTTCGCCCTTCCTCAATTTAGTGGCGCGCCTCTAGGCCCCAGGGCCGACCTGTCGCCACGCGTTTGATGCAAGTTCTCGTCCTGCATGGCCCCAACCTCAACCTGCTCGGTACCCGCGAGCCCGAGGTCTACGGCGCGCAGACTCTCGCGCAGATCGACGCCGAACTGGCCAAGATCGCCGCGGATGCCGGCGCAACGCTGAGCAGCTTCCAGAGCAACCATGAGGGGGCTCTGGTCGACCGCATCCAGGCCGCGCGCAGCGACGGCACGCGCTTCATCATCATCAACCCGGCCGCCTACACCCACACCAGCGTCGCCATCCGTGACGCGCTGGCGGCCGTGGCCCTGCCCTTCATCGAAGTTCATTTGTCCAACATCCACCGCCGCGAGGCGTTTCGCCATCACAGCTATGTGAGCGAACTGGCGGTGGGTGTGATCTGCGGTCTCGGCGCGAACGGCTACCGCCTCGCGCTGCGCCATGCCCTCGAATCGTTGGAAACCGGCGCCTGATCCTGCGCCGTTTTTTTCTTTCTACCCCACAACAACAACACAGCCTGGAGCCACGATGGACCTGCGCAAGCTCAAAACCCTGATCGACCTGGTCTCGGAATCCAATATCTCTGAACTGGAAATCACCGAGGCCGATGGCAAGGTCCGCATCGTCAAGTCCGACCCGGCCGCTGCCGTCGCGGTGCAGCCGGTCTATGCCGCGCCGGCCGCCGCACCGGCCGTGCCGGTCGTCACCGCCGCTGCACCCGCGGCCGCGCCCGCCGCCGCGGCGCCCGCTGCGGCACCCGCCGAGACCGGCCACATCGTGAAGTCGCCCATGGTGGGCACCTTCTACCGCGCCTCCAGCCCCAACGCCAAGCCGTTCGCCGACGTGGGCCAGGTCGTCAAGGAGGGCGAGGCCATCTGCATCATCGAGGCGATGAAGATCATGAACGAGATCGAGGCCGACAAGAGCGGCACGATCACCAAGATCCTGTGCGAGAACGGCCAGGCGGTCGAATTCGGTCAGCCGCTGTTCGTGATTGAGTAAGGACTTCTGATGTTCAAGAAGGTTCTTATCGCCAACCGCGGCGAGATCGCGCTGCGTATCCAGCGCGCCTGTCGCGAGCTGGGCATCAAGTCCGTCGTCGTCTATTCCGAGGCCGACCGCGACGCCAAATATGTGCGCCTGGCCGACGAGGCCGTCTGCATCGGCCCGGCACCGTCGGCGCAGAGCTACCTCAGCATGCCGGCCATCATCGCGACGGCCGAGGTCACCGACGCCGAGGCCATCCACCCCGGCTACGGCTTCCTGGCCGAGAACGCCGACTTCGCCGAGCGCGTCGAGCGCTCGGGCTTCACCTTCATCGGCCCGAGCCCGGAGTCCATCCGCATGATGGGCGACAAGGTCTCGGCCAAGCAGGCCATGATCCGCGCCGGCGTGCCCTGCGTGCCCGGCTCCGAAGGCGCCCTGCCCGAGGACCCGAAGGAGATCATCAGAATAGCCCGCTCGGTCGGCTACCCCGTCATCATCAAGGCGGCCGGTGGCGGCGGCGGCCGCGGCATGCGCGTGGTGCACACCGAGGCGGCGCTGGTGCATGCCGTGCAGACCACGCGCGCCGAGGCGGCAGCCGCCTTCGGCAACCCCGAGGTCTACATGGAGAAGTTCCTGGAGAACCCGCGCCATGTGGAGATCCAGGTCCTCGCCGACACCTACAAGAACGCCGTCTGGCTGGGCGAGCGCGACTGCTCCATGCAGCGCCGCCACCAGAAGATCATCGAGGAGGCGCCGGCCCCCGGCATCCCGCGCCGCGCCATCGAGAAGGTCGGCGACCGCTGTGCCGCCGCCTGCAAGAAGATGGGCTACCGAGGCGCCGGCACCTTCGAGTTCCTGTACGAGAACGGCGAGTTCTACTTCATCGAGATGAACACCCGCGTGCAGGTGGAGCATCCGGTGACGGAACTGGTCACCGGCATCGACATCGTGCAGCAGCAGATCCGCATCGCGGCCGGCGAGAAGCTGCCGTTCACGCAGCGCCAGATCGAGATGCGCGGCCACTCCATCGAATGCCGCATCAACGCGGAAGACCCGGTCAAGTTCACGCCCTCGCCCGGCCGCATCACGATGTGGCACGCGCCCGGCGGCCCCGGCGTGCGCGTGGACTCGCATGCCTACACCAACTACACGGTGCCGCCCAACTACGACTCCATGATCGGCAAGATCATCGTGCACGGCGACACCCGCGAGCAGGCCCTGGCGCGCATGCGCATCGCGCTCAGCGAGACGGTGGTGGAAGGCATCCAGACCAACATCCCGCTGCACCGCGAGCTGATGGCGGACGCCAAGTTCATCGAAGGCGGCACCTCCATCCATTACCTCGAGGGCTGGATCGCCGCCCACAAACGCTGATGAGCAACCTGTTTGAGCTTGCCCTGGTCTGCCGCGAGGCCGACGTCGAGATCGTCAGCGATGCGCTGATGGAGATCGACGCGCTGGCGGTGTCGGTGGAAGACGCCGACGCCGACACCGATGCCGAGCGCGCCCTGTTCGGCGAGCCCGGCATGCCGGCGCCCAAGGCCGGCTGGGAGCGCTCGGTCGTCAAGGCCTTGTTCCCCACCGAGCCCGAGGCCACCGAGGCGGCGACGCTGATCCTGGCCCAGGACTGGGCGGCCGACGTGCATGTGCAGGCCATCCAGGCCGTGCCCGAGCAGGACTGGGTGCGCCTGACGCAGAGCCAGTTCGCGCCGGTCGAGATCACTCCGGAGTTCTGGATCGTGCCGAGCTGGCATCAGGCGCCGCCGCAGGCGCAGCGCGTCATGCGGCTGGACCCCGGCCTGGCCTTCGGCACCGGCACGCATCCGACGACGCGCATGTGCCTGCGCTGGATCGCCACGCATGCCGAGGCGGCGCAGGGCGGCGACGGCCCTGAGGGCTCCAAGGTCTCCTGGACCCGCGTGCTGGACTATGGCTGCGGCTCCGGCATCCTCGCCATCGGCGCGGCCCTGCACGGCGCCCGCGACATCGACGCGGTGGACATCGACCCGGCGGCCATCACCTCCTCGCGCGACAACGCGGCGGCCAACGGCGTCACGCTGAACCCTGGCCTGCCCGAGCTGGCCCAGGGCGAGTACCCGCTGGTCATCGCCAACATCCTGGCCACGCCGCTGAAGCTGCTGGCACCGCTGCTGTGCGCCCATGTCGCGCCGGGCGGCCATCTGATCCTGGCCGGCATCCTCAGCCGCCAGGCCGACGAGCTCAAGGCCGCCTATGCCCCCTGGCTGAAGCTGGAGGTCGGCGACGAAGAGGATGGCTGGATTCTGATGACGGCCCAACGTCCGGCATGAGTCTCGCGACGCGCTGCACCGCCTGCGGCACGGTCTTCAGGATCGTCGAGGATCAGCTGCGCGTCTCCGACGGCTGGGTGCGCTGCGGCCGCTGCGCCGAGATCTTCGACGCCCGCGAGCTGCTGTTCGACATCGAGCGCGACGCGCCACCGCCCTGGCCCGCGCCGTTCGCGCCGGCCGTGGCGCCCGAACCGCTGCCGCCTCCTCCACCGCCGCCGCCACCGGTCTTCGAGCCGCCCCAGCCCTGGCTGCCGCCGCCTGAACCCGAGCCCCATGCCGAGGATGCCCTGCCCACGGGCTGGCCGGCGCCGGACAGCGACCGGCAGGAGCCGCGCTGGGTGGACGAGCACGAAGCGGCCGCGCCGCCGCCACCCGAGCCGGAGCCCGAGCCGGCGCCTGCCATGGTCGCGGAGCCCATGGCGCCGGCCCCAGCGGCGGCGCCTGTGGTGCCCGAGTTCATGCGCCGCGCGCAGAGCCAGGCGCGCTGGCAGCGGCCCGGCGTGCGGCTGGCGCTGGCGGGCCTGGCGCTGCTGCTGGCCCTGCTGCTGGCCTTGCAGGCCGCGCTGCATTTCCGCGATGCCCTCGCCGCCCTGCACCCGCCGCTGCGCGGGCCGCTGGCCGCCTTGTGCGGCCTGACGGGCTGCGAGATCAAGCCCTGGCGGCGCATCGAGGCCTTGAGCATCGACGCCACCTCGCTGAATCCCGTCGGCAGCAGCGGCTACAAGCTCAATCTGGCGCTGCGCAACAAGACCGGCGTCGCGGTGGCGGCCCCCTCCATCGAGCTCAGCCTGACCGATGCCAACGGCGCCCCGCTCGCGCGCCGCGTGCTGGGCCCGGAGGCCATGAGCCCGGCACTCACCCAGGTCAACGCCGACTCCGAGCAGGCGCTCAGCCTGGTCTTCAGCACCGGCGGCCAGCGCGTCAGCGGCTACAGCGTCAACATCTTCTATCCCTGAGACGGGACCGAGCGCAGTCCGCTGCGGACTGCGCGACGCCTGTCGAAGGCCATGCCGCATGCAGGCGGCATGGCATGAGGCGCGACCGAGCGCAGTCCTGAGGACTGCGCGACGCGTGCCGAAGGCCTCGCTGCATGCAGGCAGCGAGGCATGAGACGGGACCTAGTGAAGTCCTGAGGACTTCGCGACGCATGCCTAAGCCCTCGATGCGTACAGGCCGCGAGGCACCAGGCCCGACCGCGCGCCCTCCCAAAAACATCGGGACCTGCGTCCACATCCTGCTGACGCCGCCTCCAGGCAATAAAAAACCCGGCACCGAGAGGCTCGGGCCGGGTGGTCTGGCATCACGGACCGGGCGGCGAGCCACCCGGCCAGAGAGTCAGCGCATCGCCTGATTAGGGCTTGTTGCCGGTCGGGAAGGGCCAGGCCGCTTGCGGGCTCAGCGCCGTCTTGGCAGCCGGTGCGGTGGCAGCAGGCTTGGCAGCAGCGGCAGGCTTGGCAGCAGCCTTCTTGGGCGCAGCAGCCTTCTTCGCGGCGGGCTTGGCAGCCGGCTTGGCGGCAGGCTTGGCAGCGGCCTTCTTGGGTGCAGCAGCCTTCTTGGCCGGAGCGGCAGCCTTCTTGGGCGCAGCAGCCTTCTTCGCGGGTGCAGCCTTCTTGGCCGGAGCGGCGGCCTTCTTCGCGGGTGCGGCCTTCTTGGCCGGAGCGGCCTTCTTCGCGGGTGCAGCCTTCTTGGCCGGAGCGGCCTTCTTGGCGGGTGCAGCCTTCTTGGCCGGAGCGGCCTTCTTCGCGGGCGCAGCCTTCTTGGCCGGAGCGGC
>JAACZV010000032.1 GCA_009996515.1 Comamonadaceae bacterium | reverse complement strand
CGGCCTCGGCGACGACGCAGCGCGCCCGCGCCAGCGCCTCGTGCGCGCTGAAAGCCCGCGCGGCTCGCCGCAGCAGCTCGCGGGCGCGCGGCAGCTCGCCCAGCTGGGCCATCGCGATGCCGCGCAGCGCCAGCGCCGGCGGGTCGTCGCGCAGCGCCACATGCTTGAGCGCGCGCAGCGCATCGCCGGCGGCCAGCGCGCGGGCGGCGGCGGAGATCAGCGAGTCCATCCCCGAAGGCTAGCCTGCCGGGCGCGGGGCGAGCGCGGGCTCACCGGGGCCGGGGCTCACGCGCGCGGCGTGCCGTCCGCCGCGGCGTCGGCGCGCTCGTAGCGACGTTCGCCGGTGCGCGGGTTGTAGAACACCCGCATCGCCTGCCCCGACTCGGGGTCGATGAAGCGCTCCGGCGTCGGCTGCCAGCCGTCGTCCCGGGCCGCGCCGTGCGTCCGGTAGCGCCAGCGCTCGAACAGCACCGCCGCGGCGATGACCCCGCCCCAGACGGCGAACGGCGTCGCGTCGCGATGGCCGGCCAGGTGGGCCGCCAGGCCCACGCCGCAGACCGCCAGCGCCGCGAGCAACAGCAGCGTGCGCAACATGGCCTCAGGCCGCCACGGGCTCGACCACGACGGCCGTGCCATAGGCGACGATCTCGCTCATGGTCTGCCCCATCTCCGAGGAGTCGAAGCGCATCATGACCACCGCGTTGGCGCCCATCAGGCTGGCGTTCTTCACCATGCGGTCTATCGCGTGGCGGCGGGCCTCCTCCAGCAGCTGGGTGTATTCGGTGATCTCGCCGCCGACGATGGAACGCAGCCCGGCCAGGATGTTGCCCGCCAGGCCGCGGCTGCGCACGACGACGCCGAAGACCTGGCCCTTGACCTCGACGACGCGATGGCCCGCAAGATGTTCCGTGGTGACGATCAGCACATGACGCTCCTGGTGGTGCGGGAATGATGCCCGGCCGGCCGCATTCTGCTCAATCGCACAATGGCCGGCGATGCTGCCCATGACCCCGCCTCCCGCTCCCGCCGCCGACCCCATGCCGCTGCCGCCGCCCCCGCCCGACCTGGACGCCTGCTGCGGCAATGGTTGTTCGCCCTGCATCTTCGATCTGCACGACCTGGCGATGGACGAGTACCGGCGCGCGCTGCGCGCCTGGCGCGAGCGCCATCCGGGCGCCGACGCCGGTCAGGCCAGCCGGAACACCGCCACCGACTGAACCAGCTGCTGGGCCTGCTGCTTCAGGCTCTCCGCGGCGGCGGCGGATTCCTCCACCAGCGCGGCGTTCTCCTGCGTCGCGCGGTCCATCTGCGTGACGGCCTCGCCCACCTGGGCCACGCCCGAGCTCTGCTCGCGGCTGGCGGCACTGATCTCGCCCATGATGTCGGTGACGCGGCGTATCGACGCGACCACCTCGTTGATGGTCGCGCCGGCGCCGTCCACCTGGCTGCTGCCCAGCTCCACGCGCTCGACGCTGGCGTTGATCAGCGCCTTGATCTCCTTGGCCGCCTCGGCCGAGCGGCCGGCCAGCGTGCGCACCTCGCTGGCCACCACCGCGAAGCCGCGGCCCTGCTCGCCGGCGCGCGCCGCCTCGACGGCCGCGTTCAGCGCCAGGATGTTGGTCTGGAAGGCGATGCCGTCGATGACGCCGATGATGTCGGCGATCTTCTTCGAGCTGTCGCTGATCTCGCGCATGGTCTGCACCACCTGGCCCACCGCCTCGCCGCCGCGCACCGCGACGCTGGAGGCGGCCAGCGCCAGCTGGTTGGCCTGCTGCGCGTTCTCGGCATTGCCGCGCACCGTGCTGCCCAGCTCCTCCATGGACGCGGCCGTTTCCTCCAGCGCCGAGGCCTGCTGCTCGGTGCGGGCCGACAGGTCGTGGTTGCCCGAGGAGATCTCGGCCGAGGCCGTCGCCACGCCCTCGGCGCCCTCGCGCACCTCGCGCACGATGGACGCCAGCCGGCCCTGCATCTCGCGCAGCGCCGTCAGCAGCCTGCCGGTCTCGTTGCGGCCGCCGCTGGCGATGGGCATGGCCAGGTCGCCCGCGGCGACGCCGCTGGCCACCCGCACCGCCTCGTGCAGCGGCGCCGTAACCGTGCGGATCAGCCACCAGCTCAAGAAGCCCGCCAGGCCCAGCGCCACCAGCACCAGCGCGACCACCTGGGTGCGCGCGCTGCTGGCCTCGGCCTCGGCCGCCGCGCTGGACATGGCCATCAGCTTGTCGCCCAGTGCCACCAGCTCGTCCACGGCGCCCATGTAGGCGGCCTGCTTGGGCGGCAGGTCCACCAGCAGGCCTTGCGTGGCGGCCGCGACGTCGCCGGCCTTGAGCTGCTTGATGATCTGGTCGCGCACGATGCGGTAGCCGCCGCGCGCCTCGTTGAGCTTGTTCAGGCCGGCCTTGCCGGCCTCCGTGGTCATGATCTTGCCGAGCTGCTCCAGCGTCTTGGCGGTGGACTTGGAGCCGGCCTCGATGACGGCGTACTCCGCGTCGATGGCGGCCTTGTCGCCGTCGGGGCCCAGCAGCACCAGGTTGCGCAGTGCGCGCGCCACGTTGTTGTTGGTGTCGCGGATGGAGCCGAAGGCCTTGACCTTGGGGTAGCGGTCTTCCATCGCCAGCTTGAACTGCGTGTCCATCGCGTCCAGCCGGACCCAGGCCAGCGCACCCATCAGCACGATCAGCAGGCTCATCGCGGCAAAGCCCAGCATCAGCAGGGTCGCGATCTTGGTGTCCTTCAAGTTCATCCATTCATCCTTCTCGGGCCCTCGATTCGAGGGGCGGTCGGCGATTTTTCGCGGGCCTGCCCCGGTTTGGCGGCCGCCGTTGCGAATGCGCTCTGAATTTGCGGCAGGACTGCACAATCGTGGCTCCCGCATCCGATGCCTGCCCCATGCGCCTGAAGCTCGCCCTGTTCGTTGCCGCCCTGCTGCTGCTCGTGGTGGCCTGGTTTGTCTTCGCCTGGAAGTGGAGCTACGCCTCGGGCGAGCGCGCCGGCTGGGTGCAGAAGTTCTCGCGCAAGGGCTGGATCTGCAAGACCTGGGAGGGCGAGCAGGCGCTGGTGTCGCTGCCCGGCTCCAGCACCGTCGAGAAGTTCCAGTTCACCGTGCATGACGAGGCCGCGGCCGAGGCCATCAACCAGGTGATGGGCCGGCGCGTCAACTTGCACTACGAGGAGAAGGTGGGCCTGCCGACCTCCTGCTTCGGCGAGACCCGGCATTTCGTCACCGGCGTCACGCTGGTGGACGAGATCTCGCTGTCGCCGGGCGTCACCGTGTCCCAGCCGCCGGCTTCGGCGGCCAGCCGCTGAGCACGGCCATGGCCATCGAACTCGAGCGCGCGCAGCGCGAGCAAGCCGTCCAGTCGCTGACGCGCTATGTCGAGCAGGAGCTGGAGCTGCGGCTGGGCAATGTCGCGGCCGGCGCGCTGCTGGGCTTCTTCCTTGAGGAGATCGCCCCGCTGGTCTACAACCAGGCGGTGGCCGACGTGCAGCAGCGGCTGGCGCAGCGGGTGGCCGAGGTGGACCTGGACGTGCACGAGGACGCCTTCCAGTACTGGGGCCGGCGCGACGCCAGGCGACGGCGCTGATGCCATGAGCTGTCAGCACGGTCCGGCGACACTCGCCGGATGTCGTTGTTCCAGCCCCTGACCTCGCGCTTCGAGCGCCTCGTCGACCCCTATCCCGAGACGCCCGCCGGCGCGCCGCCGCCGCGCTTCTTCGCCTTCCTGTGGCGTTGCGCCGACGGCGTGCGACCGCACCTGTTCGCCGTCATGCTGTTCACGGCCGGCATCGCGGCGGCCGAGGCGCTGCTGTTCAGCCTGATGGCCTCGCTGGTGGACTGGCTGGCCGGGCTCAAGCCGGCCGAGCTGTGGAGCCGGCCCCAGCCCGTTATCCTGCTGCTGCTGGGCGTGCTGGGCGCCAGCATCGTGCTCGCGTCGGCGCAGGCGCTGCTGAAGTACCAGGGCGTGTTCGGCAACTTCCCGATGCGGCTGCGCTGGATCTTCCACCGCCGCATGCTGGGCCAGAGCCTGTCCTTCTTCGGCGACGAGTTCGCCGGCCGCATCGCCACCAAGGTCATGCAGACCGCGCTGGCCGTGCGCGACACCTGGCTCATCGTCGTCGACATCCTGGTCTACGTGGCCGTCTACTTCGGCACGCTGGTGGGCATCGTCGCCAGCTTCGACGCCTGGCTGATGCTGCCGTTCGCGGCCTGGCTGGCGCTGTACCTCTTGGCGCTGCGTTACTTCGTGCCGCGCCTGGGCAAGATCGCGCAGGCCCAGGCCGACGCGCGCAGCCTGATGACGGGCCGCATCACCGACGCCTACACCAACATCGCCACCGTCAAGCTGTTCGCCCATGGCCGGCGCGAGGCCGGCTACGCCAAGGCGGCGATGCAGGACTTCATGGTCACGGCCTACGGCCAGATGCGGCTGGTGACCGGCTTCGAGGTCGTCAACACGCTGCTGTCGGCGCTGCTGGTGGGCAGCACGGCGCTGCTGGCGCTGTGGCTGTGGGGCGTGTCGGCCGTGGGCGTGGGCGCCGTCGCCGCGGCCACCGCGATGGCGATGCGGCTGAACGGCATCTCGCACTGGGTGATGTGGGAGATGGCGTCGCTGTTCGAGCACATCGGCACCGTGCAGGACGGCCTGGCCACGCTGTCCAAGCCCCAGGCCATCGCCGATGCGGACGGCGCCACCGCGCTGACGGTGACGCGGGGCGAGCTGCGCTTCGAGAACCTGCGCTTCGCCTACCCCAATGGCCGCGTCGTCGTCGACGGGCTGGACCTCGTCATCAGGCCCGGCGAGAAGATCGGCCTGGTGGGCCGCAGCGGCGCCGGCAAGAGCACTCTGGTCAACCTGCTGCTGCGCCTGTATGACCTGCCGCCGGACGGCGGCCGCATCACCATCGACGGCCAGGACATCGCCCGCGTCACGCAGGACTCGCTGCGCCGCCACATCGGCATGGTCACGCAGGACACCTCGCTGCTGCACCGCTCGGTGGCCGACAACATCCTCTACGGCCGCCCCGATGCCAGCGAGGCCGAGCTGCGCAGCGCCGCCCGGCGCGCCCATGCCGACGAGTTCATCGCGCAGCTCTCCGACCCCAAGGGCCGCACCGGTTTCGAGGCCCATGTGGGCGAGCGCGGCGTCAAGCTCAGCGGCGGCCAGCGCCAGCGCATCGCCATCGCCCGCGTGATGCTGAAAGACGCGCCCATCCTGCTGCTGGACGAGGCCACCAGCGCGCTGGACAGCGAGGTCGAGGCGGCCATCCAGCAGTCGCTCTACACGCTGATGGAGGGCAAGACGGTGGTCGCCATCGCCCACCGCCTGTCCACCATTGCCGCGCTGGACCGCCTCGTCGTCATGGATGCCGGCCGCATCGTCGAGCAGGGCACGCATGCCGAGCTGCTGGCGCAGAACGGCATCTATGCGCGGCTGTGGGCCCACCAGAGCGGAGGCTTCCTGGGCCTGGAGACCGAGGACGGCGCGCTGGCCGACGCCTGACGCGGCGGCGCGGCGCGCTCAACGCGCCGTCAGCGAGGCCGCCGTCGGCAGCGCGGTGCCGCGCAGCTGCGCGTCCAGGAAGGCGGTGCTCAGGCGCAGCGCCTCGTTCAGGTCGGCCTGCGCGGCCTCCGTCGCGCTGCCGCTGCGCGGGCCGCGCGGCATGCCGCCGGCCGGGCCATGCTCGCGGCGTCCGCCGCCCATGCCGCCGCGCTGCCCGGCTATGGCCTCGCGCCCGCGCTGCTGGTCCTGGGCCTGCCAGCCCTCGGGCGCCAGCGTGCCCGACAGCGCCGCATGCGACAGGCCCGGCGGGCTCAGCAGCCAGGCGGCGCCGGGGCGCAGCGTGTCCAAGGCACGGCGGCGCTCGGCCGGGCGCCTGACCAGGCCCAGCGCATCGCCGTCGCTGTCGCTGGTGATCAGCAGGGCCGGTGGCGTCGCGGCCGCGGCGTCCATGGGCGGCGGGCTGATCGCGATGACGGCGCGCGGCAGCCAGGCCGTCGCATCGCGGCCCAGGTCCAGCGCGGTCTGCGCGCCGGTCTCGTAGCCGGCCACGGCGGCGCGCTGCCAGTCCAGCGTCACGCCGCCGACGGCCCCCGGCGCCTGCAGCGCCGACAGCAGCCCGCGCAGCGCCGCCAGCCGGGCCGCGCGCATCGCCTCGCCATAGTGCAGTTCGCCCAACTCGCGGAACTCGCCGCTGCGGGCCAGCGCCGAGCGCCAGGCGGCGGCGTCGGCTTCCAGCGGCTGCACGGCCAGCACCGCGTAGCCGGCCTGCGCCCAGGCGGCTGCCCAGCGCTGGCCGGCCTCGCTGCCCTGGCCGATGCCGGGCAGGTAGACGACCACCGGCAGGGCGCCGGTGGCGGCGTTGTGGCGCGTGAGGGTGATGTGCCGGCCCTGCAGCTCGAGGTGGCCAAGCGACAGGTTCAGCTCGCGAGTTGCCGTCTCGGCCCAGGGCGGTGGCGGGCCGCCGGCGCAGGCGGCCAGGGCGAGGGCCGTAGCGAGGGCGGCGGCAAGGGCGGGCAAGCGTGCGGACTGCATGCCGCGACGATAACGTGAGGGGCCGGCCCCGGCGGCCAGGCCCCAGCAGGCCCTAGCATTGGGGGCTGCATGCCGCTCGACCTGGCCACCACCTTCACCCTCAGCGTCATCGTCCACGTGATGATGGGCGCACTGCTGGGCCTGTTCTGGCGCAGCGCGAGGCGGCGCCAGACGGCCGGCATGGGCTGGTGGGTGCTCAACGAGGCGGCGCTGGCCGCGGGCGCGCTGCTGCTGATGATCAGCACCGTCAGCCCGGCCCGGCCCATCCTGGCGGCCGGCAATGCTGCCTTCGTGATGGGCATCCCCATGCTGGAGCTGGGCCTGCGCGTGTGGTTCGGCCGCCGGCTGTGGCCCGGCATGGCCTGGCGCTGGGGGCTGGCGGTGCTGGGCTTCGCGGCCTGGTGGTGGTCCTGGTCGCTGGGCCTGGACTATGCCGGCCGCTCCGTCCTCTTCACCGGCGTCAACACGCTGCAGGCGCTGCTGTTCGCGCAGTATCTGCACTCCCAGCTGCGCGACACCGCCGACCGGCCTTCGCGCCTGGCCTTGCAGCTGATCGGCTGGGGCGCGCTGCTCATCATCGTCATGAGCCTGTGGCGGGCGACGCAGAACTGGCCCTATGCCGGCACGGGCGTGCCGCCGCCGCGGCATCTGCTGGCCGTGCTGATGGTGGTCAACATCGCGGTGGCGGTGACGCGCGTGTCGGCCATGCTGCTGATGCTGCATGGCCGCGTGGAGGCGCGGCTGCAGCTGGCCAGCGCCGAGCTGGAGCGGCGCGCCAACGTCGACGCGCTGACCGAGGTGGCCAGCCGCGCCTATTTCGAGGCCGCCAGCGAGGTGCTGCTGATGCAGGCGCGCGCCAGCCGGCTGCCGGTCTGCCTGATGCTGTGCGACATGGACGCCTTCAAGGCCGTCAACGACGAACTGGGCCACCCCGAGGGCGATGCGCTGCTGCAGGGCTTCGCCGAGCAGCTGCGCGGCGCGCTGCGTCAGGGCGACCTGGCCGGCCGCATGGGCGGCGACGAGTTCGCCGTGCTGTTGTTCAACTGCCCGCTGCCGGCGGCTCAGCGCATCAGCGAGCGGCTGTGCCAGGCCGTGGCCGGCCTGCGTGCCAGCGACGGCCGGGGCGTGACGCTCAGCGCCGGCCTGGCCCAGGCCGCCCCGGGCGAGGACTTCGCGGCGCTGTACCGGCGCGCCGACCAGGCGCTGTACGCCGCCAAGGCCGCCGGCCGCAACCGCGTCGTGGCCCTAGACTCTTCCCCATGAGTGCAGAACAGATCGCCTTCATCGGCGGCGGCAACATGGCCAGCGCCATCATCGGCGGGCTGTTGCGCGCCGGCATGAAGCCCGCCCAGTTCACCATCGTCGAGCCCCATGCGCCGCAGCGCGACAAGTTGGTCGGCGAGTTCGGCATCGCGGCGCTGGCCGCGGGCGATGCGGCCCTGGCCCGCGCCGACGTCGTCGTCTGGGCCGTCAAGCCGCAGCTGTTCGGCGCGGCGGCCGAGCCCGTCAAGGCCTGGGTGGGCGGCGCGCTGCAGCTGTCGGTCATGGCCGGCATACGCTCGGACGCCCTCGTCGCCGCCACCGGCAGCGAGCGCGTCGTGCGCGCCATGCCCAACACGCCGGCGCTGATCGGCCAGGGCATCGCCGGCCTGTTCGCGCGGCCGGCCGTGTCGGCCGGCGAGCGCGCCACCGTCGAGCGCCTGCTGGCCCCCACCGGCCAGACGCTGTGGGTGGCCCGCGAGGACGATCTCGACGCCGTGACGGCGCTGTCGGGCTCGGGCCCGGCGTACTTCTTCTTTTTCGTCGAGGCCATGATGGCTGCGGCCGTGGACATGGGCCTGACGGCCGAGCAGGGCCGGCGCCTGGCGCTGGCCACCTGCGCCGGCGCGGCCGGCCTGGCGCTGGCGTCGCCGGAATCGCCCACGACGCTGCGCGAGCGCGTGACGAGCAAGGGCGGCACCACGCATGCGGCCATCACGTCGCTGCAGGGCGACGGCGTCGATGCGGCCATACGCCGCGCCGTGCTGGCGGCCCAGAAACGCGCCGCCGAGCTGGGCCGCGAATTCGGCTGAAGAGATGAAGCCTCTCGTCCAAGGCATACCTTGGCCGGTCTCCCGTGGAGACGGCGATGCTTGCGGCATCGAGCCGCAAGCACATCGCCGGCGCGGGCCGGCTCGGGAGCGGCCCGCAAGTCGTTCACGCCGCGAGCGTCGCTGACGTGGGTATCGCGACCCGAGACAGCCTGCGCGACTGGCTGCGCGCCCCGGGCTCGCTCAGCCGCCGCCTGGCCCGGCTGGGCGAGCGCTTCGAGGTGCAGGTGCTGCGCCAGGGCGTCGTGCCGTTCCGGGCGCTGGAGCGCGCCGCCTTGGGCCTGCCGCCGCGCGGGCTGACGGTGGTGCGCGAGGTCATCCTGAGGGTGGATGGCCAGCCCCTGGTCTGGGCGCGCTCGGCGGTGCATCAGCGCGCCACCACCGGCCCCTGGCGGGCCCTGAAGGGCCTGGGCACGCGGCCGCTGGGCCATCTGCTCTACGACGATCCGCGGATCAGCCGCAGCGAGCTGCAGCCGCGCCGCCTGTCACGTCCGGGACATACCCGCCGCCATGCCGCCCGCCAATGGCAGGCCGCCACCGGCACTGCGATGCCGGCGCAGATGCTGTGGTCGCGCAACTCGGTGTTCAGCCGCGGCGGCACGCAGCTTCGCGTCATGGAACTGTTCGCGCCCGAGCTGGCCGGCCACCGGCCGGGACGGCCCGTCGCCTAGCTGTCATCCAGCTGACGTGTTGATGATGGAAGTGTTTTCGTGACATCATAAATTCGTGACTTGCCCATAAACGCTCATAAACTTCGTCCGTACCAGAGAGGCGTTAGTAGACCGGGCCGTGCAGCGATGTGCAGGCTGGCTGAGTGACTGGAATTGGGGGCATTCATGAACACGCGAGACGTGGTGATCTTCAGCGGCGAGCGCTTTGTCGTGCCGCAGTGCATACAGAGAATCGACCATCTGTCGACGCATGGCTGGCAGCTGCGCTACGGCGGCACCAAGCTGTTTTCCGACCACAGCCAGGACGGCAGCGGCGCGCGGCGCGCGCTGGCGCTGGCGACCAAAGAGCTGCTCAAGCGCATCGCGACGCTGCCCGCGCCGTCGCGCCTGCGCCGCACGCCCAGCCGCAAGAAGCAGAGCGATCTGCCCTCGGGCATCTCCGGCCCCATCGTGCGCCAGCGCGCCGGCAGCCGCGTGCGTGACTGCAGCTTCGCCGTGACCCTGCCGCGCTTCGGCGAGACGCCGCTGGCGCGCAGCGTCTACATCGGCACGGAGAACACCTACACCATCGAGCGCTACCAGGAGGCGCTGCAGCGCGCCGTCGCGCTGCGCGAGAAGGCCGAGGCCGCCTACCAGCGCGCCGCGACCCGGGAACGCCGCGCCCAGGCCCAGGAGCTGAAGGTGAAGATGAATGGCTTGCTCAGCAAACGCTGAGTTCGCATGGCGGCCCTGAGGGGCGGCTGAAACCCGCTTGAACCCGGGCTGGCGCTGGCGGCGCACACAATCGGCGCCCCCGGCCTCCCTGTCCGCCGCCCATGCCCATCGCCGCCTCCCTGCCCCGCCGCCTGCGCGCACTGCTGCATGCGTTGCGGCCCGCGCCGCAAGCCGTCAACACGCGTGAGCGCCTGCGCGTGCTGCTGGGCGCGGGCCTGGGCCTGCTGCTGGCCGGTGCGCTCAGCCAGGCGGCCATGGTGCCGGGCCTGCCCTGGCTGGTGGCACCGCTGGGCGCCAGCGCGGTGCTGGTCTTCGGCCTGCCGGCCAGCCCGCTGGCCCAGCCCTGGGCCGTGCTGGGCGGCAACACGGTCTCGGCGCTGGTGGGCATCGCCTGCCTGCACTGGCTGCCGCTGCCGCCCATGACGCTGGCCGCCGTCGCCGTCGCGCTCGCCATAGGCCTGATGTTCCTGCTGCGCTGCCTGCATCCGCCCGGCGGCGCCGCGGCGCTGCTGATGGTGCTGACGGCGACGCGGGACTGGCATTTCGCGCTGGAGCCGGTGGCGCTGAACTCGCTGCTGCTGGTGCTGGCCGGCATGCTCTACAACGGCCTGACCGGCCGCCGCTACCCCCATGCCCAGCAGCCGCCCGCGGCACTCGGCGCGCAGCTGGCGCCGCCGCGCTTCGGCGACGCCGAGCTGGAGGCCGTGCTGGCCCGCTACAACCAGGTGCTGGACGTGCCGCGCGACGACCTCGCCGACCTGCTGCACGAGGCCGAGCTGCTGAGCTACCGCAACCGGCTGGGCGGCCTGCGCTGCGCGGACATCATGTCCCGCCCCGTCATCACCGTCGAGTTCGGCACGCCGCTGGCCCAGGCCTGGGCGCTGCTGCGGCAGCACAACATCAAGGCCTTGCCGGTGGTGGACCGCGTGCAGCGCATCGTCGGCATCGTGACCCGGGCCGACTTCATGCGCGCCGCGCAGGGCCAGCGGCGCGAGGGCCTGGGCGAGCGGCTGCAGGCGCTGCTGCGGCCTTCGCCGTCCACGCATTCGACCCAGCCCGAGGTGGTGGGCCAGATCATGAGCCGCCAGGTGCGTGTGGCCGGCGCCGAGCGCTCCATTGCCGAGCTGGTGCCGCTGTTCTCCGACACCGGCCACCACCACATCCCCATCGTCGGCGAGCAGGCCCGGCTCGTCGGCATCGTCACGCAATCCGACCTCGTGAAGGCGCTCAGCCATGGCCCCTGACGACGACCTCTTCCGCTGGGGCGTCATCGGCCCCGGCGGCATTGCCCACCGCTTTGCCGCCGCGCTGGCCGGCGTGCCCGGCGCGCGCCTGGCCGCCGTGTTGGCGCGCGACGCGGCCAAGGGCCAGGCCTATGCGGCGCGCTGGCGGCGCGACGGCCAGGCCCCGGCGCGCGTGACGACGGCCTTGCCGGAGCTGCTGGCCGACCCGGCCGTGGATGCCGTCTACATCGCCACGCCGCATTCCCACCATGGCGAGTACGTGCGCGCCGCGCTGCTGGCCGGCAAGCCCGTGCTGTGCGAGAAGCCGCTGGTGACGACGCTGGCGCAAGGGCTGGCCCTGGTCGAGCTGGCGCGCGAGCGCGGCCTGTTCCTGATGGAGGCGCTGTGGACGCGCTTCCTGCCGGCCTACGAGCTGGCTGGCCGGCTGCTGCGCGACGGCGCCATCGGCGAGCTGCGCGCGATGCAGTCCAGCTTCTGCTTCGCGTCGCCTTACGACCCGCTGCACCGCCAGTGGAACCCGGCGCTGGCCGGCGGCGCGCTGTGGGACATCGGCATCTACAACCTGGCCGTCACGCGCTGGGTGCTGCAGCAGCTGAACGGCGGCGTCTGTCCCGAGCCCGTGGCCCTGGACGTGCAGGCCGAGCTGGCGCCCAGCGGCGTGGACGCGGCCGTGACGGCGACGCTGCGCTTCCCCGGCGGCGTGACATCGCAGTTCCGCTGCGGCTTCGACGCCGCGTCGCTGAACACCTTCGAGGCGCTGGGCTCCAGGGCGGCGCTGCGCTTCCCGCTGGACTTCTGGCAGGCCGAGGCCGTCGAGCTGGTCGAGCGCAAGGCGCCGGTCCAGCGCTTCGCGGCCCCCTTCGCCGTCAACGGCTTCGAGGGCGAGATCGCCGAGGCCCAGGCCTGCATACGCGCGGGCCGCATCGAGAGCCCGCGCATGCCGCATGCCGAGACGCTGGCCCTGCTGGGCTGGATGGACGCGATCCGGGCCCAGTTCCCGGCCGCGCCCGGACCCGGCTGATCAGCGCGGCAGCAGCAGGCGGTTGCTGCGCGCCGGGTGGCGCGGCAGCGCCAGCGGCACGCCGGCCTCGCCCGTGGCCGCGCCCAGCGCACGCGCGCCGGCCAGGGCCGTGGGCGCGGGGCAGCTGCCGGCGTCGACATGGCCCAGGGCCGCGGCCAGCATGGCCTCGGCCGGGTCGCCCAGCGCACGGCCGGTGTCGTCGGCCACCTGGCAGCCCTTGACGAAGCGCGTGCCGGCCGTACCGCCGGCGCTGGGCTCGAAGCCGTCGGCATAGTCGCCGAAGCCCTGGTCGTTGACGCCCGCGAACTCGATGGGGAAATAGCTGATGCCGCAGTTGTCCCGGGCCGTGAAGCCATAGGGCTTGCCACAGGTCTTGCCGCCGATCAGCACCACCTCCACGCCCACGCCGCGCAGGCCGTTGATGATGGCCTCGCTGGCCGAGCAGGTGCCCGACTGCGCCAGCACGTAGACCCGGCTCAGGTTCAGCGTGGGCAGGGGCTGCTCGCGCGTGCAGCGGTTGCCCACCAGGATGCAGGAGGTGTTGTAGAACGGCGTCACCTCGTTCTCGCTGCTGCGCTTGGCGCTGTACTTCAGCGTCTCGAAGGCGCGGCCCGAGGTGCGCGCCGTGCCGGCGATCATGGTCGACAGCTCGCTGGCGATGTAGAGGTAGCCGCCGCCGTTGTAGCGCAGGTCCAGCACCAGCTCGCGCAGGCCCTGGGCCTGGAAGCCCTGCATCGCGGCGATGAGCTGGCCCTCGGCCGGCGCGATGTGGTCGTTGAACAGCAGGTAGCCGGCGCGCTGGCCCTGCGGCGTCGTGACGACGCGGGCCAGCGGCACCGGCGTCTTGGTGATGGCCGCGCTGGTCAGCGAGCGCGTCAGCGACGCGCCGGCGCGCGTGAAGACGAAGCTGTGCTGGGCGTTGGTGGCGTCCGGGTAGAGGGCGGCGTTGAGGCGGTCGACGCCGGCGCTGTCGGCGGCGTCGGCGCTGGTGCCGTCGACGCTGACGAGCTGGTCACCGCGCATCAGCCCGGCCTGCTCGGCGGGGCTGCCCGGCTCGACGTAGGCGATGCGGATCTGCCGCGGCGGCGTGGCGCTGGTCAGCTTCCATTCGATGCCGTAGCCGGCGTCGACGGCGCTCTCGACCAGCGCCTTCCACTTGTCGGTCGGGTAGGTGAAGCTGAAGCGGTCGCGCTTCTGGCCCGTGCCGGTGAGCTGCGGCGTCTTCAAGGCCTCGAAATAGTTGTCCATGGCCGCGTAGGCATCGCTGCCGCTGTAGGCCGGCCGCGTCGGGTCCACGCCGGGCACCTCGTCGCGCCACAGATAGGCCTCGTCGAAATAGGCGCGCAGCCATTTCTTCTCGGTGTCCAGCGTCGAGTTGCGCAGGCTGCTGGCCGCCAGCGTGTTGTTGGCCGCGCATTGCTGGGCGAAGCTGGCCGAGGGGCCGGCCGGCCCGGTGGACGCGCCGCCGGTCGAGCCGCCCGACGAGCCCCCTGTCGAGCCCGAGCCCAAGGAGGGCGATCCCGACGGACCGCCGCCGCCGCCGCAGCCCGCCAGCAGCAAGGCCAGGGCCAGCGCGGCCGCGCCGCGATATGGATGAGACATGAACAAACTCCCTGATTGAACGCAGGCAGTCTGAGCCGCCTAGATGCGCAATTTAGCGCAGCGGCGCGGCAGTCACGCCGTCGCGCGATCGGGGTTAACGCAGGGCCAGGTCCAGGACGGTGCCGGCGAACACCGCGAAGCCCAGCCAGTGGTTGGCGCGGAAGGCGCGGAAGCAGTCGGCGCGCTCGCGGCGGCGTATCAGCAGGAAATGCCACAGCACCTGCGCCGCCGCCACGGCGACGCCCAGCAGGAACCAGCGGCCCAGGCCCAGCCGCAGGCTCAGCGCCGTCCACAGCCCCAGATGAATGACGTAGAAGGCCATGATGCCCGCCACGTCGAAGCGGCCCAGCGCGATGGCCGAGGAGCGCACGCCTATCTTCAGGTCGTCGTCACGGTCCACCATCGCGTACTCGGTGTCGTAGGCCAGCACCCAGAACAGGTTGGCGACGAGCAGCGCCCAGGCCGACAGCGGCACCGAGCGCAGATGCCACTCCACGCCGCCCAGCGCGGCTGCGAAGGCCATCGGGATGCCGAAGGAGAAGGCCACGCCCAGCACCGCCTGCGGCATGGCCAGCACGCGCTTGGCGAAGGGGTAGGCGATGGTCACGGCCAGCGCCGCGAAGCTCAGCAGGATGGCCGGCGGGTTGGTGGTCAGCACCAGGCCGAAGGACAGCAGCGACAGCGCCGCGCCCAGCAGCAGCGCCTCCTTCACCGACACCGCGCCGGTCGTCACCGGCCGCTGCGCGGTGCGCTTGACGTGGCGGTCGAAGTCGCGGTCGGCGACGTCGTTGACGCAGCAGCCGGCCGAGCGCATCAGCACCGTGCCCAGCGTGAAGACGATCACCAGGTGCCAGCCCGGCCAGCCGTCGGCGGCGATCCACAGCGCCGACAGCGTGGGCCACAGCAGCAGCAGCCAGCCGGCCGGGCGGTCCCAGCGGATCAGCTGGAGGTAAAGAGCCAGGCGGGAGGGAGGGGCGGCAGCGGGAGCGGAGGTCGACATGAAGGCATTCTCGCGCCACGCGGCGGCGCTGTTGTTGGCATAGTCCGGCTCTTCGCGACCCCGGAGGCGCCATGCAGATCTCTGCCCAGCTCCACAGCACGGCCATGTCGCACGCAACCCGCGTGACGACGGCGGGCCAGGCCAAGTCCCTGTCCGTCGCGGGCCGCGCGGGCGGCGGCTCGGCCGTCAACGGCGGCGAGTTCCTGATGCTCGCGCTCGCCACCTGCTATTGCAACGACCTCTACCGCGAGGCCGCGCGGCTGCAGATCGAGCTGGCCGAGGTCGAGGTGCAGGCGCAGGCCGAGTTCGACGGCGTGGGGCTGGCCGCCCGCGACATCAGCTACCGCGCCCGCATCGTGTCGCCGGCACCGGCCGAGCGCATCGAGCAGCTGCTGCGCGAGACCGATGCCGTGGCCGAGGTGCACAACACGCTGCGCGCCGGCGCCGCGGTGCGTCGCATCGACTGGGCCTGACGGCCCTTGCCTCAAGCGCGATGTCCCGGCGGCCGCACGGCCAATGCGGCCCGCCTACAGTCACGCGCCTCCTGTCACTGAAGCCGACGTCATGACCGATCTCAGCGCCTTTGCCATCACGAAGAAATGGCCCGCCGCCCATCCCGACCGCCTGCAGCTCTACTCGCTGCCCACGCCCAACGGCGTCAAGGTGTCCATCGCGCTGGAGGAGACCGGCCTGGCCTATGAGCCGCACCTGGTGAGCTTCGACACCCAGGACCAGCTCAGCCCCGAGTTCCTGTCGCTGAACCCGAACAACAAGATTCCCGCCATCCTCGACCCGCATGGCCCGGGCGGCCGGCCGCTGGCGCTGTTCGAGAGCGGCGCCATCCTGGTGTACCTGGCCGACAAGACCGGCCAGCTGCTGCCCCGGGACGCGGCCCGCCGCTACGAGGCCTTGCAATGGCTGATGTTCCAGATGGGGGGCGTCGGGCCCATGTTCGGCCAGGTGGGCTTCTTCCACAAATTCGCCGGCAAGGACTTCGAGGACAAGCGCCCGCGCGACCGCTACGTGGCCGAGGCGCGCCGGCTGCTGGCCGTGCTGGACGGCCATCTCCAGGGCCGCGAGTGGCTGGTGGGCGACGAGTACGGCATCGCCGACATTGCCACCTTCCCCTGGATCAACAACCTCATCGGCTTCTACGGTGCCGGCGAGCTGGTCGGTTATGCCGATTTCCGCGAGGTGGACCGCGTGCTGCAGGCCTTCCTGGCCCGGCCGGCCGTGCAGCGCGGGCTCAGGATCCCGGCGCGGGGCTGAGGCCGTCGAGCGCTGAATCCAGCGCCGTGACCCGATCGCCCGGCTGCGGCACGCAGCCCGCCGCCAGCGGCGCGCCACCCTCGCGCTGCACGATGCCCAGCGGCCCGTGGCACAGCTCGATGCGGCGCGCCGCGGGCCAGCGCCGCAGCGCGAAGGCCTCGATGCTCGTCGGCAGGCTGGTCTGCACCCGGCCGGCGTCCAGCTGCTCCGGCGGGTGGTCGTGGAAATGCAGCCAGGGCACGAAGCGGCCGGCCAGCATCAGCCAGGGCGAGGCCCGCACCGGCTCGGGCGCATAGCCCTGCTCGCGCAGCCAGGCCTGGGCCTGGGCGCGGTCGGCGCTGCCGGTGCTGGCCGCGGCCAGCAGCTCGGCCACCCATTGGTTGCAGTTTTGGTACTCGGTGCTGAAGGGGTAGGCGTTGGCGCTGTAGCGCGCGTTCAGCAGGCCCAGCGCCAGCGGCTTGTCCAGCGCTGCGCTGGCCAGTGCCGTGGCGGCGTCGGGCGGCAGCAGCAGCAGGCTGATGTAGCCCAGCTCGGCGTCGTCGCTGCCCAGCACGAAGCCGGCCAGGCCCTGGTCGAACAGCCGTGGCCGGCCCTCGGCACAGGCGTAGTAGAGCTGGCGCACGGCCCAGGGCAGGTCCAGCCCTGAAGCGAGCGCGACGGCGGCGTGCGAGTAGCGCAGGCCGAAGCGCGACAGGTCGGTGCCCGAGCGCGCAATCAGCGCGGCGGGGCTGCCGGAGGCGGCGAGGGCCTCGCGCACCGCGGCGGCAAAGCGCAGCAGGCGGTCCTGCTGGGCGGCGGTGACGGCCATGGGCCGGTCGCAGCCGCGCGGCGGCAGCGAGCCGGCCTGCGCCGGGGCCGCGGCCAGCGCGAACGCCAGCGCGGCGATGCGACGCATCAAGGCGTGACGACGCGCGCGGCCAGCTCAGCAGCCCAGGCGTCTTCCAGCACCAGGTAGAAGGCGCGGCCGGTGTCCGCATGGGCGAAGGCCACGCCATAGGGCTGGGGCGTGGCCTGCACCTCGTCGCCCACGTGCACGGCGCGCGCGGTCAGCGCCTGCTCGGGCAGCGTCAGCGCCACCGGGGCGGCGCCCTCGCGGGCCAGCGTCAGCCGCAGCTTGCCGGCTTCGTCGGCGCGGGCCACTTCGGTGACGCGGTAGCGGCCCTCGGCGCGGCGTTCGCCGCCGCTGCTGCTGCCGGAAGACTGCTTGAAGGAGTCGGACACGCTGCCCGACGAGGCCGATCCGGCGCCGGCCGCTGAGGAGACGAAGGAATCGGCCTGGGCCGCCGTGGCCGCGGCCAGGGCGAGGGTGGCAAGGAGGACGAGGCGCATGGCGGAGTTCCGAAACTGCTGGAGGGCCAGACGATAGCGCGACTGGACGAGGGGCCTCAGCTCACCGCGCCGTGCCGCGCCAGCGCTTCAGCGTGAGCGCGTTCGCGACCACGCTGACGCTGCTGAAGGCCATGGCCGCGCCGGCGATGACCGGGTTCAGCAGGCCCAGCGCCGCCAGCGGGATGCCCACCACGTTGTAGGCAAAGGCCCAGAACAGGCCCTGGCGGATCTTGGCGTAGGTGCGGTGCGACACGTCCAGCGCGTCGGCCACCAGGCGCGGGTCGCCGCGCATCAGCGTGACGCCGGCGGCCTCGGTCGCGACGTCGGCGCCGCCGGCCATCGCGAAGCCCACGGAGGCGGCGGCCAGCGCCGGCGCGTCGTTGATGCCGTCGCCGACGAAGGCGACCACGGCGCCGCCGTCGCGCAGGCCCTGCACGACCTGGGCCTTGGCGCCGGGCAACACCTCGGCATGGACTTCGTCTATGCCCAGCTGCCGGGCCACGCCGGCCGCCGCGCCGCGGCTGTCGCCGCTGACCATGACGGTGCGGATGCCGCGCGCCTGCAGCTGCGCGACGGCGGCCGCGGCCGTGTCCTTCACGCGGTCGCCGAAGGCCAGCAGCGCCAGCGCACGGCCGTCCACCACCAGCCAGGAGACCGTCTGCCCCTGGGCCTCCAGCCGGCCGGCCTCGTCGGCCAGCGCCGCGTTGCTCACGCCCAGCTCCTGCGCCAGCCGCGCGCTGCCCAGGGCCAGGTGGCGGCCCTGCACGACGCCCTCCACGCCACGGCCCGGCAGCGCACGCGCCTGCTCCACGGGCAGCGCGGCCAGGCCCTGGGCCTCGGTCAGCACGGCCAGCGCCAGCGGGTGGCTGCTGCTGCGCTGCAGCGCGGCCGCCAGCTGCAGCACCTCGCTGCGGCCCAGGCCCTCGGCGGGCACGACGGCGGCCAGCGTCGGCTGGCCCATCGTCAGCGTGCCGGTCTTGTCGAAGGCCACCACCGTCACCGCATGGGCCAGCTCCAGCGCCTCGGCGTCCTTGATGAGGATGCCCTGGCGGGCCGCGACGCCGGTGCCGGCCATCAGCGTGGTGGGCGTGGCCAGGCCCAGCGCGCAGGGGCAGGCGATGACCAGCACGGCCACCGCGTTGACGAGGGCCTGCTCGGCGTCGCCCGCGTGCAGCCACCAGCCGGCGAAGGTCAGCGCCGCACAGACCAGCACCACCGGCACGAAGACGGCGCTGACGCGGTCGACCACGCGCTGTATGGGCGCCTTGGCCGCCTGGGCCGACTCCACCATGCGGATGATGCGGGCCAGTGCCGTCTCGGCGCCTATGGCCGTGGTGCGCACCGTCAGCGCGCCCTCGGCGTTGATGGCGCCGCCGGTCACGCGCTCGCCGGGCGCCTTGGCCACCGGCAGGCTCTCGCCGGTGATGAGGGACTCGTCCACATGGCTGCGGCCCGTGACGATCTCGCCGTCCACCGGGATGCGGTCGCCGGGGTGCACGGCCACGACGTCGCCCACGCGCACGTCGGCGACCGGCACCTCCAGCTCGACGTCGCCGCGCAGCACGCGAGCCGTGGTGGGCCGCAGCGCGTTCAGCGCGCGGATGGCGTCGGTGGTCTGGCGCTTGGCGCGCTGCTCCAGGAACTTGCCCAGCAGCACCAGCGTGATGACGGCGGCCGAGGCCTCGAAATAGAGGTGGGCGTGGCCGGGGTGGCGCAGCAGCAGGTAGACCGACAGGCCATAGGCCGCCGAGGTGCCCAGGGCCACCAGCAGGTCCATGTTGCCGCTGCCGGCGCGCAGCGCGCTCCAGCCGCCGCGGTAGAAGCGCGCGCCGAGCAGGAACTGCACCGGCGTGGCCAGCAGCAGCTGCCACCAGCCGGGCAGCATCGCGTCCACGCCGAGGGGGCCCAGCAGCATGGGCAGCAGCAGCGGCAGCGTCAGCACGACGCCGGCCGCGACGGGCCACCAGGCGGGCAGGCCGCCGGCGGGCTCAGGGGCCGGCGGCGCCGCGGCCGCAATCTCGCTGGCCGGGTAGCCGGCCTTGTCCAGCGCCGCCGTCAGCGCCGCCACGGGCACATTGGGCAGCGCCTTCACCGAGGCCTTCTCGGTCGCGAGGTTGACGCTGGCGGCCTGCACGCCGGGCACGGCCTGCAAGGCCTTCTCGACGCGGCGCACGCAGGAGGCGCAGGTCATGCCGCTGATCTGCAGCGTCACGTCATTGAGGGCGGAAGAGGCGGTAGCGGTGCTCATGGCGGGGTTGGTTTCCGGGAGGGTAGGTGCATCTTCAAGCTTCCCATGATGGCAAGGTCAAGCGCCCGGGGTTTGACCCCGCGCAAGCGGCCGGGGCGGCTGGCCACAATGGCCGCATGAGCATGCTGCGCCTAACCCTTCTCCTCGCTCCACTGTGGCTGGCGGCGGCCGTCGCCGCGGCGCAGCCCGCCTACTTTCCGCCGCGCGGCGACTGGCAGCGCGCCGAGCCCGCCGCCGTGGGCCTGGATGCCGCGAAGCTGGCCGACGCCGTGGCCTACGCCCAGGCGCATGACAACCCCGCGCCGCGCGACCAGGCGCTGGCGCTGGCCCAGAGCTTCGGCAAGGCCGAGCCCTATTTCGGCGGCCAGATCGGCCCCACGCGCGAGCGCGCCGCCATCAACGGCATCGTCATCCGCCGCGGCCGGGTGGTGGCCGAATGGGGCGACACGCGGCGCGTGGACATGAGCCACAGCATCACCAAGACCTTTCTGTCCACGGTGGTGGGCCTGGCCTGGCAACAAGGCCTGATCCGCAGCACCGACGACCGCGCGGCCGACTACATGCCGCCCGGCGTGGACCTGTTCGCGTCGCCCAAGAACGCGCCCATCACCTGGGAGCAGCTGCTGCGCCAGACCAGCGACTGGCAGGGCACGCTGTGGGGCAAGCCCGACTGGGCCGACCGGCCCGTGGGCAAGACGCCCGAGGACTGGCCCCACCGCCCGGTCCACGCGCCGGGCACGCACTACAAGTACAACGACGTGCGCGTGAACGTGCTGGCGCTGGCCGCGCTGCAGGTCTGGCGCCGGCCGCTGCCCGAGGTGCTGCGCGAGCGGGTCATGGACCCCATCGGCGCGTCCGGCCGCTGGCGCTGGCATGGCTATGACAACAGCTGGGTGGAGCTGGACGGGCAGCGCCTGCAGTCCGTCTCTGGCGGCGGGCATTGGGGCGGCGGCATGTTCATCGACGCCTGGGACCTGGCCCGCTTCGGCTATCTGTTCCTGCGCCAGGGCGAGTGGGACGGCCGCCAGCTCGTGTCGCGCGACTGGATCGCCCAGGCCCGCGCGCCGGGGCCGGCCAACGCCGAGTACGGCTACTGCAACTGGTTCCTCAACACCGGCCGCAAGGCCTTGCCGGCGGCGCCCGAGAGCAGCGTGACCTTCCGCGGCAACGGGCAGAACATCGTCTACATCGACTGGGACAACGACCTCGTGGCCGTGGTGCGCTGGATAGACAACGGGCCGGCGTTGAACGAGTTCATTGGGAGGGTGTTGGGGGCGGTGAAGGGGTGAGGGACGGCGGCCTGGCGTGGGGCTGCGACCACTGAAGACGTCCGCCAATGAAGCGGGCGCTCAACGGCCAAGCTACGGACCTGCCGTCTGCTGGGCGCGACGCAGCGGTAATGCAGGCTCTATGTCGGCAGGGGATAACAAAGGTCCCATACCAGATGCTGGATATAGGAAAGGAAATGCTCCCCTCAACCTCGCTCAGTCGATCAGGCCTATGTTGTTGTTGCCGAGTCCATAGGGCTTCTTACCTTTATTTGTCCGGAAAGACGTCAAAGGAGGCTGGCAAATAGCCAAAACATGTGGACTGGACAACAGGCACTCCCTGCCCCTCAAACCAACTTTTCATAAAGGCCGCTTTGTGCGGTGGGCAGCGTGGGTCAAGTGCTACTGACTCGATCAAATCCCTGGGGCAACTGACGAATTCGCGTTCAGGAATTTCAACCTGCCGTACAAAGCCCCACACGTTCAGCAGTGGCTTGAGGGCTGAGCTATGAGGGTGCGAAGGATTGAGAAGCTCCTGCTCCTTTAATACTGAGGGGTGGTAGGGTTCTTCACCAAGTCGAACTGCCAGCCTGATCTCTTTCTCATGCTGAAAGCTAATGTCTTTCAGACTGCACGAGGTTTGTAGTTCAACGAATCTCCGTTGCCGTTCGCGCTGCCAATAGTTGGAGTCGGAAAAATTGGGTCTGGGCAAAGACTGCCCCTTTCTCCGATATCTATTCGAAAGTGCTATACGGGCCTTCGCTCGCCGGCTAACTTTGGCTGCAATGTCAGCCAAAGAAACATAAGTAACTGGAGCGATTCGACCGGCGATCGCCACAACAATTTGCTCACCATTGTTCGCTTCGGAGATTCTTGAGATGCAATACTTGCGGAGCAACTCCTCAACCACACTGCCGAGCTTCCCTATTGAAGTAGAGACTCTTACTGAACAGTAGTCTGGAGAATATAAAGACCACATCGCAACGGACTCTGGATTCGAGCTCCAACAGCTGATGAAGTGGCTTCGCTTGAGGCTCTCATGCTCAGCGCGAGCGGACTTCTGATCGGTCCACCCCATGCCGCAACCGCTATCCGGACTCGTCGCTTCCAGCTGAAGCAGCAATCTCTCTACGCCTTCGTTTTTGTCCTCGAAGGTATCAGCACGTGAGAACATGAAGCGGTGCTGAGAAATCAGCGCGGCGGCACTAAAAAAATCAAGTGTTCGATAGACGCGCAGGCTCGGTTCCAGCGTGGCGTCCATCTCAAAGAGTGGTGACGTTGGCGTCATAACCTATTGAATCCTAACTGTTGAGGCTTACCGGCGAGCGGCAGGTTGTCGATGCGAGGCGGCTCGAGAATGGTTAGGGGCCATCGGCACATTCCAGGCCGATGTGCCGTACTAGGAGTCGACCTAGAGGAGTGGTTTGCGTTCCTCGGGTTTTCCAGTTATTGGTGAGCTTGTCAAAGACTGGATACCCGGTCTTTGAATCTACTTGGAGGGGTCGAGTCAGCAGTCCAAGTGAGATCAGGTGCTCCTTGTAGTTCTCTTGAAGCGCGTGTTGGTCGAGCGTTGCTTGGTCACTCCCTAGAGTTGCTCTAACCGGTTCGAGCACTGCAGCGTGCTTGGTCCTAAATTCGTCGTCGCCACTTAGGGACGGATAGTGATAAAAGCGTAGCCATATAACTTCGATGTCGTTGATCTGGCTGAGTATTCGAAGAAGGTGCTTTGATTCGACATAGGAAACGTGAGTCGCCGTAACGCCTGACGCCAAGAGCGACGCAAGGTATTGACGGCGCTCTTGAGTCACAGCCTGAGCTGCTTGCCGCGCTGACTCCTCCAATAAATCAGTGAAATTTTCATCCGTTAACTTGGCTCGCACGGCATCTTGATCAAGTTCACCTATCCGTACTTCCAGCTCACGAGCGAAGTCCACCAGTCTGTCCATGCGCTGCTTCGGGATGATGGACCCAGCTAGTTCGGCCAAGAGCGACCCGGCAAAGGGCACCATTCCAAGAGCAGCTCTGGCTGCGGTAACTACGTAGTCAGTCGCGTTCTGATTCAATGCATCAGACATAGATATTTCCGGGGAAGGGCTAGCTGGTTATGTGTCGACAGCACGTGTCGGATAACTCTGGGGCCCGCGCGATAACAGGCACGGCAAGGCGCGCATAAGTGAATGCCGCCTGCAGGGCGGTGTTAGCAAATGTTGCCAGCAACCGCGCGCAGGTCGCACCCCAGGAACCCTAGGGCTTTGCTTCTCACTGAGCGGCCCGCCAGCCTTGGTAATCCCTCGCGCCCCGCTCAGTCCAGAAACGTCCACGACTCCGCCCCATCAAACCGCCGCACCTTCACGGTTGCGACCAACTTCGGATCGAAGTTGTTGAGGTTCACACCATGCCGGGCGCCGGCCTCGGGGGCCAGGGGCTCCCAGTGCGTCACGCAGCCGCAGTGGGCGCAGCGCACCGTCCTCAGCGTCTTGTCGCCCCAGACGTAGTCGGTGGTGTGCTCGGGGTGGCCTTCCACTTTTACGCTGCCGAACTCGTAATAGGCCCACAGGCCGCCCAGGCGGCGGCACAGCGAGCAGTTGCACTGCGTCGCCTTGTCCGGCGCGGCGGGCAGCGTGATGCGTACGGCGCCGCAGTGGCAGCGGCCTTGCAGCAGCGAGGCGGTGTGTTCGTCAGCGGGCATGGCGTTCAGGGCGCAGGGGTGTCGTGGGCCGCGCCAGCCCGCCGCGCGCGCAGCTCGGCCAGGCCGGCGAGGGCCTGTTCGGTGGAGGCGGTGCGCGGGTCGTTCAGCTCGCGGCGTAGGGCCAGCGCCTCTTCGAACTTCGCCTGCGCGTCATTGAGCTCGCCCTGCTCGACCCGGTTGCGCCCCCAGTGCTGCAGCACGAAGGACTGCAGGCGCCGCCAGCCGCCGGCGCGGGTCAGGGCCAGTGCCCGGGCAAAGGCCGCGTCGGCTTCGCGGCGCAGGCCGTTGTATTGCAGCGCCGTCGCGTAGGCGTTCCAGAACCAGCCGGCCACCTCGGAGCTGGAGAAGCGCTCCACGGGGCCCAGCTGTGCCTGCAGCAGCGGCAGCGCCTCGCCCTCGCGGCGCGCGGTGGTCAGCAGCGCGCCGAGGTCGGCCGTGTGCTCGACGATGGCGAGCGCGTCGCCGGCCTGCCGGGCCGTGGCCAGCCTGGCCTGGTGCTCGGCGATGCTGGCTTGGAGCGCCGCGGCGTCGGGGGCGGTGAAGCGCTGGAAGAACTCCATGGCGTGGCGGCGGAAGGTGGTGGGTGGGGCCCCACCATAACGGCGCCAGGCGCGCAGCGGAAGCCGCCTTAGGCCGGCACGCGCATGGCCAGTCGCGCCTGTTCGATGGCGGCGAGCAGCGCCTCTTCCGAATAGGGCTTGCCCAGCAGCTGGGTCACGCCGGCCGCGCGGGCCTCGTCCAGCTTGTCGTCGGAGGAGGTGATCATCAGCACGGGCAGCGCGGCCGTCGCGGTGTTGGCGCGCACCTGGCGGGTCAGCTCGAAGCCGTCGATGCCGGGCATCTCGACGTCGGTGATCAGCACATGCGGGCGCTCGGCGGCCATCAGCTCCAGCGCCTGTTCGCCGCTCTCGGCCAGCGCGACGCGGTAGCCCTGGGCGGCCAGCAGGCGGCTGATCTTGACGCGAACGATCTTGGAGTCGTCGGCCACCAGCACCAGGGTCTCGTCGGCGCGCAGTTCGCGGCTGGCCTGGGCGGCGGCGGCCGCTGCTTCGGCCGCGGCGCGGCGCTGGGCTTCCTCGGCAGCCTGGCGGGCGGCCTCATGGGCAGCCTCGCGGGCGGCGGCTTCGGCGGCCTGCTGTTCCGCCAGGCGCCGGGCGGCTTCGCGTTCGGCCTCGGCCTGCTCGGCGGCCAGCCGTTGCGCCTGGGCTTCGCGGGCCAGCTGTTCGGCCTTCAGCCGCTCTGCCTCGGCGGCCTTGGCGGACTCCAGGGCGGCCTGCTCGCGGGCCAGGCGTTCGGCCTCGGCCTGCTGCTGCGCCAGGCGCAGGGCCTCGCGGTCGGCGGCTTCCTGGGCGAGCCGCTGGGCTTCGGCGGCGGCTTCGCGTTCCGCCTGGGCGGCCTGGGCCGCCAGGCGCTCGGCCTGCTCGCGCTCGGCCGCGGCGCGCTGCTCCTGCTCGGCGCGCTGCCGCGCCGCATGTTCGGCCTGCTCCAGCGCGATGCGCTGGGCCTCGCGGCGCTCGGCGTCGGCGCGGGCGCGTTGCTGGCGGCGCGCGCCCAGCCACAGCAGGAACAGCGCGACGGCCACCGCCACGGCGGCCAGGGTCCAGGTCAACAGCTCGTTCATCGTCGTGGTGCGAGGTCAGGGGCGCACATCATCGCGCCAGCGGGCGCGGCGCCGCGCGCAAGAGGCTGTCGTCGGGGGGCGGGCGGCGTCGTTTGTCACGCCGGGGCGAGCGGCCGCCCTCAGCGCTGCGGCGGCGGCAGCAGGCTGGCGGTGCGGACCGGGCTGTCGGCCGCGTCGTTCTCGCCGGGCACGCACAGCGTCAGCACGACGGCCAGCACCGACAGCAGCAGCGTGGCAGTGAACTTGAAGCGGGCTGAGGTGACCATGCCGCCATGGTGGGCCATCCGGGGGCGGCTGCGTCCCCCTAGGTCGGTCGTGAATGCTGACGGCGTGGTGGCAGCAGCGGGCGGCCGGCCGCAGGTCGCGCCTCAGGCGGCCTGCCGCTTCGCCGCCCACTTCTCCCACAGCGCCATCGCCTCCCCCACCAGCCCGCGCCTGAAGGCCAGCACGCAGACGATGAAGATCAGCCCGGTGACCAGGCTGACCGACTCGCCCAGGCCGTTGAACCAGGCGATGCCGGTGAGGTCGGCCAGCAGGTTGCCGAAGTCGCCGATCTTGTTCTCCAGCGCGATGATGACCAGCGCGCCCACCATGGGCCCCACCAGCGTGCCCATGCCGCCCACCAGCGTCATCAGGATGACCAGGCCCGAGGTGGTCCAGATCGCGTCGGTCAGCGTCGCGAAGCCCAGCACCAGCGTCTTGGTCGCGCCGGCCAGGCCCGCCAGCGCGGCCGACAGCACGAAGGCCAGCAGCTTGAAGTGGGCCGTGTCGTAGCCCAGCGAGGTGGCGCGCGCCTCGTTCTCGCGGATGGAGGTCAGCACCTGGCCGAAGGGCGAGTGCACGATGCGGTAGATCAGCCAGAACGCGGCGATGAAGATGCCCAGCACGACGTAGAACAGCACCAGGTCGTGCTCCAGGTCCAGGCCCAGGAAGTGGCCGCGCGGCACCGACTGCAGACCGTCCTCGCCGCCGGTGAAGGGCGCCTGCAGGAAGTAGAAGTACAGCATCTGCGCCAGCGCCAGCGTGATCATCGAGAAATAGATGCCCGAGCGGCGGATGGCCAGCAGGCCGAACAGCAGGCCCACGACGGCGGCCGCGCCGGTGCCCGCCACCAGGCCCAGCGGCGCCGGCAGGCCCCAGACCTTGAGCGCATGGCCGCAGACATAGCCGGCCGTGCCCAGGAAGGCCGCATGGCCGAAGGACAGCAGCCCGGTGAAGCCCACCAGCAGGTTGAAGGCGCAGGCAAAGAGGGCATAGCACAGCACCTTCATGACGAAGATGGGGTAGGCGCCCAGCAGGGGCAGCAGCCCGATGCCGACGAAGAGGGCGACGTAGCCGATGAGCTTCTTGTTCATTTCTCTTTGCCGAACAGGCCCGCGGGGCGAACGAGGAGCACGATGGCCATGACGACGAAGACGACGGTGTTGGACGCCTCGGGGTAGAAGACCTTGGTCAGGCCCTCGATGAGCCCCAGGCCCAGGCCGGTCAGGATGGAGCCCAGGATGGAGCCCATGCCGCCGATGACGACGACGGCGAACACCACGATGATGAGGTTGCTGCCCATCAACGCCGACACCTGCAGGATGGGTGCGGCCAGCACGCCGGCGAAGGCCGCCAGCGCCACGCCGCCGGCATAGGTCAGCGTGACCATGGCCGGCACGTTGATGCCGAAGGCCTGCACCAGCTTGGGGTTCTCGGTGCCGGCGCGCAGCTTGGCGCCCAGCGAGGTCTTCTCGATCAGTGCCCACACGGCGAAGCACACCACCAGCGAGGCGACGACCACCCAGGCCCGGTAGTTGGGCAGGATCATGAAGCCCAGGTTGGTGGCGCCGGTGAGCTGCTCGGGCACCGCATAGGGCTGGCCCGACACGCCGTAGAAGCTGCGGAACACGCCCTCGATGACCAGCGTGATGCCGAAGGTCAGCAGCAGGCCGTAGAGGTGGTCCAGCTTGTAGAGCCACTGCAGCATGGTGCGTTCGATGACGATGCCGATCAGGCCCACCACCAGCGGCGCCAGGCCCAGCATGAGCCAGTAGTTCAGCCCCAGGTACTCCAGCCCCATCCAGGCGAAGAAGGCCCCCATCATGTACAGCGCCCCGTGGGCGAAGTTGATGATGTTGAGCATGCCGAAGATGACCGCCAGGCCCAGCGACAGCATCGCGTAGAACGAGCCGTTCACCAGGCCCAGCAGCAGCTGGCCCAGCAGGGCCGGCAGGGGGATACCAAAGAGCTCAGTCATCGAGCGATCCGAACATCAAACGCAACCACGGAGGCACAGAGACACAGAGGAAATGCAAATGAGTTCAAAGGCGTTCTCCGTGCCTCTGTGACTCTGTGGTTGCATTTCCTCGGACCTTTCAAGCCATCATTTCTTGACCAGCGGGCACTTGGAATCGGCCAGGCTGGTGAACGCCTCGTCGCCGGGGATCTTGGAGACGACCTTGTAGTAGTCCCAGGGCTCGGTGGAGTCCTTGGGCGACTTCACCTGCATCAGGAACATGTCGTGCACGCCGCGGCCGTCTTCCTTGCGGATCACGCCCTTGGTGTAGAAGTCGTTGATGGGCGTGGCCTTCATCTTGGCCATGACCTTGTCGGCGTCGTCGGTCTTGAGCGCCTCGACGGCCTTCAGGTAATGCATGACGGCCGAGTAGTCGGCGGCCTGCAGCGACGAGGGCATGCGCTTCATCTTCTCGAAGAAGCGGCGGCTCCAGGCGCGCGCCTCGGGGCTCTGGTTCCAGTACCAGGAGTCGGTCAGGTACATGCCCTCGGCGGTCTTCAGGCCCAGCGAGTGGATGTCGTTGATGAACATCAGCAGGCCGGCCAGCTTCATCGTCTTGGTGATGCCGAACTCGTTGGCGGCCTTGACCGAGTTGATGGTGTCGCCGCCGGCATTGGCCAGGCCCAGGATCTGCGCGCCCGAGCCCTGGGCCTGCAGCAGGAAGGAGGAGAAGTCGTTGGCGTTGAGCGGGTGCTTAACGGCACCCACCACCTTGCCGCCGGCCTTCTGGATGACGGCGGTGGCGTCGGCCTGCAGCGCGGCGCCGAAGGCGTAGTCGGCGGTCAGGAAGTACCAGCTCTTGCCGCCGGCCTTCACCATGGGGTTGACCGTGCCGCGGGCCAGCGCGACGGTGTCGTAGGCGTAGTGGATGGTGTAGGGCGTGCAGGCCGCGTTGGTCAGCGCGGAGCTGCCGGCGCCGATGGAGATGAAGGGCTTCTTCTTCTCGGCCGCGACGGTGGCCATCGCGAGGTTGGCGCCGGAGTTGGTGCCGCCCACCAGCAGGTCCAGGCCTTGCGTGTCCATCCACTCGCGCGCCTTGGCGTTGGCGATGTCGGCCTTGTTCTGGTGGTCGGCGAAGATCAGTTCGATCTTCTTGCCTGCCACCATGCCTTTCATGTCGGCGATGGCCATCTTGATGGCCTCCACGCCGCCAGCGCCGTCGATGTCGGCATAGACGCTGGACATGTCGGTCAGGAAGCCGATCTTGACGACGTCGCCCGAGATCTGGGCCTGGGCGGCGAGACCGCAGCTGACGAGGGCGGCGGCGGCGAGGGTGGTGCGGATCGCTTTCATGGTCTGTCTGTCTCCTGGTTGAGTCGATTCAAACGCTGAGCAGCTCGTCCATGCGGGCCTGGTGGGCCGGCAGTTCGGCGGCGGGAAAGGAGAGCACGACCTCGCCGTGCTCGATGACGATGAAGTGGTCGGCCAGCGGCGCGGCGAAGCGGAAGTTCTGCTCCACCATGACGATGGTGAAGCCCTGCTTCTTGAGCTCGCGGATCATGCGCGCCAGGGCCTGGACGATGACGGGGGCCAGGCCTTCGGAGATCTCGTCCAGCAGCAGGATGTCCGCCCCCGTGCGCAGGATGCGCGCGACGGCCAGCATCTGCTGTTCGCCGCCGGACAGCCGCGTGCCGGGGCTGTGGCGGCGCTCGGCGAGGTTGGGGAACATCGCGTAGATCTCGGCCTCGCTCATGACCTTGCCGCGCCGGCTCTTCAGCAGCGGCGGCAGGCGCAGGTTCTCCTCGGCCGTGAGGCTGGCGAAGATGCCGCGCTCCTCGGGGCAGTAGCCTATGCCCAGCTGGGCGACGCGGTGCGGCGAGAGGGCGATGGCCTCCTCGCCATGGACCTTGATGGAGCCCTTGCGCGCGCCGGTCAGGCCCATGATGGCGCGCAGCGTGGTCGTGCGGCCGGCGCCGTTGCGGCCCAGCAGCGTGACGACCTGGCCGGGCTGCACGCTGAGGTTGATGCCGTGCAGGATGTGGCTTTCGCCGTACCAGGCGTGGAGGTTCTGGATTTCTAGTGCTGGCGTGGCCATGTCAGTGCGCTCTTGGCGGTGGGTTGCTCTTGCCGAGAGCCTTTGCAGCTCGGTGCACCGCCGCGGGAATCCTGCCTTGCCGCTTGCAAGCGGCAAGGC
>JAACZV010000031.1 GCA_009996515.1 Comamonadaceae bacterium | reverse complement strand
CCGCCAGGCCCGTGGCCGCGAGCCCCGTCGAGGCGGCGCCGCCCGCCGCGGCCGACCGCGCCGCCGAGCCGGCCCGCGAGATCGACTGGAGCCGCTTTGCCGGCGCCGCGGAGATCCCTGTCGGCAGCGACAGTCTGGCCATAGGCCTGGCCCAGGTGCGCGTGCGTGGCAGCCTGCTGGAGCGCATGGCCACGCAGGCCGGCGAGGTCAGCATCCGCCGTGCGCGCATGGAGTCCGAGCTGGCCCAGATGAAGGGCGCGCTGCTGGACCTGGACGACAACCTGGAGCGCCTGCGCGCGCAGCTGCGCGAGCTGGAGCTGCAGGCCGAGGCGCAGATGCACACCCAGCAGGAGCTGGCGCAGCAGGGCGGCCGCGAGTTCGACCCGCTGGAGTTCGACCGCTACACCCGCTTCCAGGAGCTGACCCGCATGCTGGCCGAGTCGGTCGGCGACGTGGCCACGCTGCAGCGCGCGCTGGGCCGCAATGTGCAGACCGGCGAGGACGAGCTGGCCGCGCAGTCGCGGCTGACGCGCGAGCTGCAGGACGACCTGCTGCGCACCCGCCTGGTCGAGTTCGACAGCGTCGGCGAGCGCATGCACCGCGTCGTGCGCCAGGCCGCCCGCGAAAGCGGCAAGCAGGTGCGGCTGGAGATCGTCGGCGGCCAGACCGAGCTGGACCGCTCGGTGCTGGAGCGCACGGCCGGCGCCTTCGAGCATCTGCTGCGCAACAGCGTGGCCCATGGCATCGAGACGCCCGAGGTGCGCGCGGCCGCCGGCAAGGACCTGGTCGGCACGCTGCGCATCGAGGTGGGCCAGCAGGGCAACGAGGTGTTGCTGAACTTCTCGGACGATGGCGCCGGCCTCAATCTGGCCCGCATCCGCGAGCGTGCCCAGCAGCTGGGCCTGATCACGCCCGAGGACAGGCCCGACGAGGCCCAGCTGCAGCGCATGATCTTCGCGCCGGGCTTCTCCACGGCCAGCCAGGTCACCGAGCTCAGCGGCCGTGGCATCGGCATGGACGTGGTGCGCGCCGAGGTCGGCACGTTGGGCGGCAGCATCGACACCAGTTCGACGGCCGGCCAGGGCACCAGCTTCCTGCTGCGCCTGCCGCTCACCACCGCGTTGACGCAGATCGTGCTGCTGAAGAGCGGCGAGCAGGTCGTCGCCGTGCCGGCGGCGCTGATGGCCTCGGTGCAGCGCGTGCCGGTGGAGGCCGTGGAGCAGGCCTATGCCACGGGCCGGCTGCAGCATGGCGGCGCCGATCTGCCGTTCTATTGGCTGGGCGGCCTGCTGGGCCAGGCCGGCCGCGGCCACCCCCATGGCCGCCACGCCCATGTGGTGCTGGTGCGCAGCGCCCAGGCGGCGCTGGCCCTGCACGTGGACGAGGTGGTGGGCAACCAGGAAGTGGTGGTCAAGAACCTGGGCGCCCAGCTCAACCGCGTGCCGGGCCTGGCGGGCATCAGCCTGCTGGCCTCGGGCGAGGTGGCGCTGATCTACAACGTCGTCGCGCTGGCCGACTGGTATGGGGCGGAAGCCCGCGCCCGCCTGGCCGCGGCGCAGGCGCAGTCGGCGGTGCCGCTGCAGACGGCGCCGGCCGCCGAGGTGGAGCAGGCGCCGCTGGTGCTGGTGGTCGACGATTCGCTGACCGTGCGCCGCGTGACCCAGCGTCTGCTGGAGCGCGTGGGCCTGCGCGTCATGCTGGCCAAGGACGGCCTGGACGCGATGGAGAAGCTGGCCGGCGACGAGCTGCCCGCGGTGGTGCTGTCGGACATCGAGATGCCGCGCATGGACGGCTTCGACCTGGTGCGCAACATGCGCGCCGACTCGCGGCTGGCCGGCCTGCCGGTCATCATGATCACGTCGCGCATCGCGCAGAAGCACCGCGACTACGCTGCCCAGCTGGGCGTGGACCATTACCTCGGCAAGCCCTACGACGAGGAGCATCTGCTCGGCCTGATCCAGCAGTACACCCAGCGCAGCGCGGCGGCCTGAGCCCATGTCCCAGGTTGTCGACCACCTTGCCGAGCTGACCGGCTTCCGCGACCGCGACGTCATGGACGTCACGCTGGTCATGGCCTTGCGTGACCTGCTGGAGCCGGAGTCGGTGGCCATCTACCGCTGCGTGGGCGAGCCGGGCGAGGAGCGCTGGCTGACCCGCGCCCACCTGCGCGCGGGCGATGCCGTGGCCTCGGCCGACCCGCTGTGGGCCAAGCCCGCGGCGCTGCCGCCGGCGAGCACGCATCCGCTGCGCCTGGAGGCCATGCGCAGCCGCGCCGTGACCCAGGTGGCCCAGGGCGGGCAGTGGCTCTACCTGTTCCCGATCGCGACCGACCGCGACGTCATCGGCGTCATCGAGATCCTGTCCACGCGCCGCCTGGGCGTGGGCGCGCAGCGCACGGTCAGCAGCGTGCTGCGCATCTATCACAACTTCCAGGGCCTGCTGGACTACTCCGAGCGCGACACGCTGACCGGCCTGCTGAACCGCAAGACCTTCGACGAGAGCTTCCTGAAGGTGTTGTGCGACATGCCGGCCCGGCACGACGCCCGGCACGAGGCCGAGGACCGCCGCCACGAGACGGCGACGCCGCACTATGTGCTGGGCGTCATCGACATCGACCATTTCAAGTCCGTCAACGACCGCTTCGGCCACCTGATCGGCGACGAGGTGCTGCTGCTGCTGTCCCGCCTGATGCGCGGCTCCTTCCGCTTCCACGACCTGCTGTACCGCTTCGGCGGCGAGGAGTTCGTCGTGCTGATGCGCTGCGACGAGGAGATCCATGCCGGCGAGGCCTTCGAGCGCCTGCGCGTGAACACCGAGCGCTACGCCTTCCCGCAGGTGGGCCGCATCACCGTCAGCATAGGCTTCACCGAGGTGCGCACCGGTGACGCGCCGGCGGCCGCCTTTGAGCGCGCCGACAAGGCCGTCTATCACGCCAAGGCGCACGGCCGCAACCAGGTGCACAACTACGCGGCGCTGGTGGCCAGCGGCGTCATCCAGGAAACGGCCCAGCTCAGCGACGTCGAGCTGTTCTGAGGGCGCTCAGGCCTCGCCTGCAGGCAGGGCCCGGGACTTCACGACCGCATAGCGCGCCAGCGTGCGTTCGCGGGCGAGAGCGTGCTCGACGATGGGGCGGGGGTAGTCCAGGCCCTGCATGTCCAGCGGCGCGCGCTCCCAGGGGGCGTGGATGGCCTTGGGCGCAATGCCGGCCAGCTCGGGGCAGTAGCGGCGGATGAAGCGGCCCTCGGGGTCGAACTTCTCGCTCTGCGTGGTCGGGTTGAAGATGCGGAACCAGGGCTGGGCGTCGCAGCCGCTGCTGCTGGCCCATTGCCAGCCGCCGTTGTTGGCGGCCAGGTCGAAGTCCAGCAGCTTCTGCGCGAAATAGGCCTCGCCGCGGCGCCAGTCCAGCCCCAGGTCCTTGCACAGAAAGCTGGCCGTCACCATGCGCAGGCGGTTGTGCATATAGCCGGTCTGGTTGAGCTGGCGCATGGCCGCGTCCACCAGCGGGTAGCCCGTGCGGCCCTCGCACCAGGCCTGGAACTGCGCATCGGCCTGGGGGCCGGTCTCCCAACGGATGCCGTCGTACTCGGGCCGGAAGGCCGCCGTCATCGCGTGCGGGTGGTGGTGCATGAGCTGGTGGTAGAAGTCGCGCCAGATCAGCTCCGACAGCCAGACCTCCGCGCCGCGCTCGCCGGCCTGCATGCGCTCATGCGCCGCGCGCGCCAGCCGGCGGATGGAGACGGTGCCGAAGCGCAGGTGCACACTGAGATAGCTGGGCCCCTTGAGCGCCGGGAAGTCGCGCGCCTCGTGGTAGCGCGCCATGCGGTCCAGGAAGTCGTCGAACAGCGTCTCGGCGCCGCGGCTGCCCTGGCCGACATGGGAGGACAGCCCGGCGGCTTCGAAGCCGATGTCCTCCAGCGCGGGCAGGCCCGTGGCCAGCGGCGTGGCGGCCAGCGCCGCGGCATGGCGATCCACCGGGTAGCTGCGCAGATAGAAGCCGTCCAGCTTGCGCAGCCAGGCATTCTTGTAGGGCGTGAACACGCCATAGGGGCCGCCGCCGGCCGTCATGACCTCGCGGCGCTCGAAGATCACATGGTCTTTGAAGCTGCGCAGCACGGCGCCGCTGGCGGCCAGCCGCTGGGCCACGAGCGCGTCGCGCGCCAGCGCCTGCGGCTCGTCGTCATGGTTGGTGAACACGGCCTGCACGCCCAGCTCGGCGGCCAGGCGGGGAATCTCGTCGGCCGCCCGGCCATGGCGCACCACCAGTGCGCCGCCGCGCGCGCGCAAGTCCTGGTCCAGCGTCCGCAGCGCGCCGAGGATGAACTCCACGCGCCGGTCGGCCCGGGGCAGGGCGTCGAGGATGTCGCGGTCGAGGATGAAGGCGCAGAACACCTGACGGCCGGCGCGCAGCGCGTGGTACAGGGCGGCCTGGTCGTCGACGCGCAGGTCGCGGCGGAACCAGACGAGGACATGATCAAAATGCTCGGACATGCCCGCAGAATAAAATGCCGGCATGCCCGCCGACCGGATCGTCCTGACAAACCAGTTCCTCATCGCCATGCCGGGCATGGCCGACGAGGCTTTCGCAGGCACGGTGGTCTACCTCTGCGAGCACAACGACAACGGCGCGCTGGGCCTGGTCATCAACAAGCCCATCTCGCTGACGCTGGGCACGCTGTTCGAGAAGGTGGAGCTGAGCCCGCCGGCCGAGCCGCTGGCCGACAGCCCGGTGTACTACGGCGGCCCGGTGCAGACCGACCGCGGCTTCGTGCTGCACGAGCCGCTGGACGAGGAGGGCGGCCATTACAACGCCACGCTGGCCGTGCCCGGCGGCCTGGAGATGACGACCAGCCGCGACGTGCTGGAGGCCTTGTCCCATGGCGCCGGCCCCCGCAAGCTGCTGGTCACGCTGGGCTACAGCGGCTGGGCCGCCGGCCAGCTGGAGGAAGAAATCGGCCGCAACGGCTGGCTGACGGTGGACGCCTCGCCGGCCATCATCTTCGACACGCCGGTGGAGCAGCGCTACGAGAAGGCCCTGGGCCTGCTGGGCATAGACCCGCGCATGCTCAGCGCCGACGCGGGGCATGCGTGATGGCGACGCCGGTGTCGCCCTCCCAGCTCCAATCCTTTCTCGCTTTTGACTTCGGCCTGCGCCGCATCGGCGTGGCCAGCGGCACGCGGCTGCTCGGTGCCGCCCAGCCGCGCGGCACGATCAAGGGCGGCGACTTCGCGGCCATCGCCGCGCTCATCGACACCTGGCAGCCCGAGGCCCTGGTCATCGGCGTGCCCCGCCACCCCGACGGCGCACCGCACGAGATGACGGAGAAGGCGCTGAACTTCGGCCGGCGCTTGCGCGGCCGCTACCACCTGCCGGTCTTCGAGGTGGACGAGCGCTACACCAGCGTCGAGGCCGAGGCCGAAGGCGCGCAGGACGTGGATGCCGCCGCCGCCGCGCTGATCCTGGAACAGTTTTTCCGAGAACACCCATGAGTGAACTGCTGCTTGATGCCGAAGGCCTGTACCTCGAGCTCAAACGCGGTGTGCAGCGACTGCTGACACCGGACACCGCCCTGGTGGGCATCTGGAGCGGCGGCGCCTGGCTGGCCGAGCGACTGGCGGCGGACCTGGGCGTCGCGGCCGGCACCATCTCCAGCGCGCTGCACCGCGACGACTTCGGCTCGCGCGGCATGGCCAAGGCCGACCACACGCGGCTGCCCTTCGACGTCAACGGCCGCGACATCCTGCTCATCGACGACGTGCTCTACACCGGCCGCACGACGCGCGCCGTCATCAACGAGCTGTTCGACTTCGGCCGCCCGGCGCGCGTGCAGCTGGCCGTGCTGGTGGACCGCGGCGGGCGCGAGCTGCCCATAGAGCCGGCACTCTCGGCCGCGCGCGTGACGCTCAAGGCCGACCAGAGCCTGCGCCTGGCCCGCGGCGACGACGGCCGCTTCAGCTTCGAGGTGAAGTAAATGCTGAGCAAGCGCAATCCCCAACTGAACAAGCACGGCGAGCTGATCCACCTGCTGTCCGTCGAAGGCCTGCCGCGCGCCATCATCGAGCAGATCCTGGACACGGCCGGCAGCTTCCTGTCGGTGAACGACCGCGAGGTCAAGAAGGTGCCGCTGCTGCGCGGCAAGTCGGTGTTCAACCTGTTCTTCGAGAACAGCACGCGCACGCGCACCACCTTCGAGATCGCGGCCAAGCGCCTGAGCGCCGACGTCATCAACCTGGACATCGCGCGCAGCTCCACCGCCAAGGGCGAGACGCTGCTGGACACGGTGGCCAACCTCAGCGCCATGCATGCCGACATGTTCGTCGTGCGCCACAGCGAGAGCGGCGCGCCGCACCTGATCGCCCAGCATTGCGCGCCGCATGTGCACGTGGTCAACGCCGGCGACGGCCGTCATGCCCACCCGACGCAAGGCCTGCTGGACATGTACACGATCCGGCACTTCAAGAAGGACTTCCGCAACCTGACGGTGGCCATCGTCGGCGACATCGTGCATTCGCGCGTGGCGCGCAGCGACATCCACGCGCTCGGCATCCTGGGCGTGCCCGAGATCCGCGCGGTCGGCCCCAAGACCCTGGTGCCCGGCGACCTGCGCGACATGGGCGTGCGCGTCTGCCACGACATGGCCGAGGGCGTGCGCGACGCCGACGTCGTCATCATGCTGCGCCTGCAGAACGAGCGCATGAACGGCGGCATGCTGCCCAGCAGCGGCGAGTTCTTCAAGCATTTCGGCCTGACGCCCGACAAGCTGGCACTGGCCAAGCCCGACGCCATCGTCATGCACCCCGGGCCCATCAACCGCGGCGTGGAGATCGCCTCGGAAGTGGCGGACGGCAAGAGCAGCGTGATCCTGCCGCAGGTGACCTTCGGCATCGCGGTCCGAATGGCGGTCATGGCCATCCTGGCTGGCAACGAGGCTTGAGCGTATGAAGATCCTGATCCAAGGCGGCCGGCTGATCGACCCGGCCTCGAACCTCGACCGCACGGGCGATGTCGCGATCGCGAACGGCCGCATCGTGCATCTCGGCGACGTCACCGGTTTCGATGCCGACCGCACGATCGATGCGCGCGGCCTCGTCGTCGCGCCCGGCCTGGTGGACCTGTGCGCCCGCCTGCGCGAGCCCGGCCATGAGCATGAGGGCCTGCTGGAAAGCGAACTCGCGGCCGCGGCCGCCGGCGGCGTCACGAGTCTCGTCTGCCCGCCCGACACCGACCCCGTGCTGGACGAGCCGGGCCTGGTGGAGATGCTGAAGTTCCGCGCCCGCAAGCTGAGCCGCTGCCGGCTGTTCCCGCTGGGCGCGCTGACGCGCCAGCTGCAGGGCGCGGCGCTGACCGAGATGGCCGAGCTGACCGAGGCCGGCTGCATCGGCTTCTCGCAGGCCGAGGTGGCCATCAGGGACACGCTGGTGCTGAGCCGCGCGCTGCTGTACGCGGCTACCTACGGCTACACGGTGTGGCTGCGCCCGCAGGACGCCTATCTGAGCGGCGGCGTGGCCGCCAGCGGCGCGGTCGCGACGCGGCTGGGCCTGTCCGGCGTGCCGGTCAGCGCTGAGACCGTGGCCTTGCACACGATTTTCGAGCTGGTGCGCGCCACCGGCGCCCGCGTGCACTTGTGCCGCATCAGCAGCGCCGCCGGCGTCGAGCTGGTGCGCGCCGCCAAGCGCGAGGGCCTGCCCGTGACGGCCGACGTGTCCATCAACTCGCTGCACCTCAGCGACGTGGACATCGGCTATTTCGACTCCGCCATGCGGCTGACGCCGCCGCTGCGCCAGGGCCGCGACCGCGACGCGCTGCGCGCCGGCCTGGCCGACGGCACGCTGGATGCGCTGGTGTCCGACCACATGCCCGTGACCAGCGACGAGAAGGCCGTGCCCTTCGCCGAGGCCACGCCGGGCGCCACGGGCCTGGAGCTGCTGCTGAGCCTGGCGCTGCGCTGGGCCCGCGACGCGCAGCTGCCGCTGCAGCGCGCGCTGGCCGTCGTCACGGCCGAGCCGGTGCGCGTGCTGGGCCCGGCACTGGGCTCGCTGTCGGCCAGCGCCGGCCGGCTGGTGGAGGGCGGTGTGGCCGACGTCTGCGTGTTCGACGCCGATGCCAGCTGGGCCGTCACGCCCGAGGCGCTGGCCAGCCAGGGCAAGCACACGCCGTTCGCGTTCGCGTCCAGCGGCTTCGAGCTGCCGGCGCGGGTGCGCTGCACGCTGGTGGCGGGCCATATCGCCTACGAAGCCGCATGAGGCCTGTGGTCGCGGCCTGGCGCCTCGCGCGCCTGCTGCCCCATGTGCTGCACGGTCTGTGGATCGTCAGCCGGCACTTCGGCCGCATGACGCCCGCGCGGCGCCATGAGCGCATCCGCTGGTGGTCGGTCAAGACGCTGGACATCCTGGGCATCGAGCTCAAGGCCTCGGGTCAGGCGCTGCCGGCCGGCCATCTGCTGGTGGCCAACCATGTGTCCTGGCTGGACATCGCCGGCGTGCACGCCGTGCTGCCGCAGGCGCGCTTCGTGTCCAAGGCGGACGTGAAGCGCTGGCCGCTGATCGGCACGCTGGTGGACGGCGCCGGCACGCTCTTCATCGAGCGCGCCAGCAAGCGCGACGCGCTGCGTGTCGTGCACCAGACGGCCGAGGCGCTGAAGAACGGCGACTGCGTGGCCGTCTTCCCCGAGGGCACGACCGGCGCCGGCCCGGAGCTGCTGCCCTTCCACGCCAACCTGCTGCAGGCCGCCGTCACCACCGGGGCGCCGGTGCTGCCCGTGGTGCTGCGCTGGTACGAGCCCGGCGAGCGCTTCAGCGCGTCGGCCCGCTTCATCGGCGACACGACGCTGGTCCAGAGCCTGTGGCGCATCGCGTCGGCCAAGGGGCTGGGCCTCGAGGTCCAGCTGCTGCCCAGCGTGGCCACCGAGGGCCTGGAGCGGCGCGCGCTGAGCGAGACGCTGCGCAGCCGGATCGCCGCCCGCCTGGGCTGACTGGCCGCGCCTGCGGCAGCAGGGCAGGCCTGGTGCGGGCTCAGCCCAGCCAGGCCAGCCCGGCCCGGGTGTCGCCGCGCGGCCGGTATTCCAGGCCGATGGCGCCCGCCCATCCGCGGGCGGCCAGCAGCTCCAGCTCGGCCGCGTACTCGCCCGGCTCGGGCTCATGGCGGCCGTTGACGCCGGCCAGCTGCACATGCCCCAGCAGGCCCAGGTCCAGCGCCCGCTCCAGATGGCTGAGCGATTCGCCGCCCTCGGCGACGCGGCAGTGGTAGAGGTCCAGCTGCAGCTTCACGCGCGGCGAGGCGAGCAGCGCCAGCAGCTCCAGCGCCTGGGCCTGGCGGTGCAGGAAATAGCCGGGCATGTCGCGGCGGTTGATGGGCTCCACGGTCAGCGTCAGGCCGGCCGGCGCCTGCGCCGCGGCCCAGGCCAGGTTGGCCAGCCAGGTGGCGCGCGTCACGGCGTCGTCTTCGGCGAGGCCGGACATCACATGCACCACGGGTGCACCGGTCTGCTGGGCCAGCTCGAAGCCGCGCAGGCAGTGCGCGCGGAACTCCGCCTCGCGCCCGGGCAGCGCGGCCAGCCCGCGCTCGCCCTGCGCCCAGTCGCCCGCGGGCGCGTTGACCAGCGCGACGGGCAGGCCGGCCAGGCGCGCCAGCAGCGCCGCTCGGGGCTGCTGGTGCGCCAGCAGCATCTCGACGCGGCCGAAGCCGTCGGCGCGTGCGGCATCCACGCGCTCCAGATAGGCCAGCTCGGGATAGAGCCAGTCCAGGTTGGCGGCAAACCGCGGCGGGATCACCGCGACTCCGCCACCAGGGCCGGGTTCAGCCGCGGGTCGTTGTACATCTTGAACTGGCGGTAGACCTTGAAATAGGCGCGGCCGGCGCGGGCGTCGGCCAGCAGCTCGTCGTAGCAGCGCCCCAGGTCGGCGCGCTGCTGCGTCAGCTGCTGCAGCCGCTGTGCGCAGAGGCGGCGATGCGCGTCGTCGACGTCGCTGCGCTGCGTCTGCTCGCGCATCGCGGCGATCTTCAGGCCCAGGATGGAGATGCGGTCCAGCATGGAGCCGGCCGTTTCGCTGTTCAGCCGCATGCCCTCCCGCACCACCGAGCGCGGCATGGGGCTGGCCAGCGTCGCGGGGTCGACCAGGCCCAGCGCGCCGAGCAGGAACTCGTCGATGCGCTCGATGGCGTCGTTGCGGGCCTGGTTGTGGCGGTCGATGGCGCGCTTGTTGGCGACGATCTCGGCGTCGGCTGCCTGCCTGCGGCGGGCGAGGTCTTCCTGCGCCCACAGGCTGCGGTTGTGGAAATGGTTGGCGGCGATGCAGCCGGCCAGGTCCGTGGTCTCGGCGGCCACCGGCGGGGAGGTGAGGGCCAGGTCATGCGCGGCGATGACGTCGGCGGAGGAGGGCAGGAATGTCATGACGGCGGGTGAGAATCTCTCACCATTTTGACGATTTGAAGATGACACAAGCCCGTCCGCTGATCGTCCGCCTGCGCAATTTCGTCGGCGACACGGTGCTGAGCCTGCCGGCCTTGCGGCTGCTGCAGGCGCAAGGCTACCGTCTGGAGCTGGTGGGCAAGGGCTGGGCGCGCAGCCTGCTGGAAGCCGAGGGCTGGACCGTGCATGTGCGGCCCTTCGGCCTGCATGAGCGGGTCGCGCAGCTGCGCGGGCTGAGGCGGCGCCTCGCGGCGCAGGAGCCGGCCTTCGAGCGGCGCGCCAACATGCTGCTGCTGCCCTATGCCTTCTCGGCGGCCCTGGATGCGCGCCTGGCGGGGCTGCGGGCCGAGGGGCATGCCGGCGACGGCCGCAGCGCGCTGCTGCGGCGCGCCCATCCGCGCCGCGAGGGCCGGCATGCGCTGGTGGAGTATTGGGAGCTGGCCTGCGATTTTCTGGGCATAGCGGCGGAGCCGCCCCGAGACATCGGCCTGCGCGTCAGCGAGACCCAGCGCGCCCGGGCGCTCGAGCTGCTGGCGGCGCAGGGCGTCGAACCGGGCCGCTTCGTGCTGATCTGCCCGTTCGCCAACGGCCGCGTGGAATTCCTCGACCGCAGCTGGCCGGCCTTCCCGGACTTCGTGCGGCGTCTGCATGGGGCCGGGCGCCGCGTGCTCATCGTGCCGGGGCCGACGGAGGTGCAGGGCGCGCGGGATCTCTACCCGCAGGCCCTGCCGCTGGACGGCGTGCCGCTGGGCGTCTACAACGCGCTGCTGCAGCTGGCCGGCGTCGTGGTGGCCAACGACACCGGGCCGGCCCACATGGCCGCGGGCGTGGGGGCACGGCTGCTGAGCATCTGGGGGCCCATGGATGCGGCGCGCTGGGCGCCCTGGGGGCCGACGGTGACGCTGATGCGCCGGGGTGGCGGCGAGTGGGTCAGCGTCGACGAGGTCGTTGCAGCGGTCGATCAGGCCTTGCCCTGATTGGCCACGGCGGCGGCCGCCTTGGCGGCGGCTTCCGCATCGCCCAGGTAGTAGCTCTTGATGGGCTTGAGGTTCTCGTCCAGCTCGTAGACCAGCGGAATGCCGTTGGGGATGTTGACGCCCACGATGGCGTCGTCGGCGATGTTGTCCAGGTACTTCACCAGCGCGCGGATGCTGTTGCCGTGGGCGGCGATCAGCACGCGCTGGCCGGACTTGATGGTCGGTGCGATGGTGTCGTTCCAGAACGGCAGCACGCGGGCCACCGTGTCCTTCAGGCATTCGGTCAGCGGCACCTCGCCCTCCTTCAGGCCGGCGTAGCGGCGGTCGCCGCGCTCGCTGCGCGGGTCGCCCGCCTCCAGCGCCGGCGGCGGCGTGTCGTAGCTGCGGCGCCAGATCAGCACCTGCTCCTCGCCGTACTGCTTGGCCATGTCGGCCTTGTTCAGCCCCTGCAGCGCGCCGTAGTGGCGCTCGTTCAGGCGCCAGGCGTGGCGCACCGGCAGCCAGGTGCGGTCCATCTGGTCCAGGCAGTGCCACAGCGTCCAGACCGCACGCTTCAGGACCGAGGTGTAGCTGATGTCGAAGTCGTAGCCCGCCTCCTTCAGCAGCCGGCCGGCCGTCTTGGCCTGCTCGACGCCGGTGGGGGTCAGGTCCACATCGGTCCAGCCGGTGAAGCGGTTTTCCAGGTTCCAGGTCGATTCGCCGTGGCGGATGAGGACGAGCTTGTACATGGGCAAGAGGCGCACAGAGGGTGGGAAGCCGGGGATTATCCGACCCGGCGATAATGACCGGCTTCGTTGAATTACACGGGATGCTTGCTTGAACTTCCTGATCGAGAACTGGTTTTTGCTCGTCGCCGCCATCGTGTCCGGCGGCATGCTGCTCTGGCCCATGCTGGTGTCGGGCTCACAGGGCGCCGCCCTCAGCCCCGCCGAGGCGGTGCAGCTGATCAATCGCGACAAGGGCGTGCTGATCGACGTCAGCGAGCCCGAGGAGTTCGCCAAGATCCATGCCGTCGGCGCGCGCAACATCCCCTTTGGCCAGATCGAGGGCCACAAGCAACTGCCCAGCAACAAGGCCCTGCCGCTGGTGCTGCTGTGTCCGACCGGCGCACGCGCCGGCCGCGCCGCTGGCATGCTGCGCAAGCTGGGCTATGAGAAGGCCCGCGTGCTGGCGGGCGGCCTGAAGGCCTGGCGCGATGCCAATCTGCCGGTCGAGAAGTCTGCCTGAGGAGGGAGTGGCCATGGTGCCCGTCAAGATGTACACGACCCTGGTCTGCCCGTTCTGCGTGCGCGCCAAGATGTTGCTCAAATCGCGCGGCGTGGAGCAGATCGACGAGGTCCGCGTCGACCTGAATCCGGCCGAGCGCCAGGCCATGATGGACAAGACCGGCCGCCGCACGGTGCCGCAGATCTTCATCGGCGACACCCATGTGGGGGGCTGCGACGACCTCATCGCCCTCGATCAGAAGGGCGGACTGATGCCCCTGCTCCAGGCGGCCTGATTTCAAGCCCGGGCAAGCCCCCGGGCGGCCCGCGACGGGGCCTCGCCCATAATCCAGCTACCGCCCGCAGCATGCCGTCTGCGGGCTTTTGTTTGACGCTCCGCTAGAAAGACTCCCATGGCCGACGAGATCCAAGCTGCCCCCGAGGGCACCCCCGTGTTCCAGATCCAGCGCATGTACCTGAAGGATCTGTCGCTGGAGCAGCCCAACGCGCCCCACATCCTGCTGGAGCAGCAGCAGCCCCAGGTCGACATCAACCTGACGCTGTCGGCCGAGAACGTCACCGACGGCATCTTCGAGGTCTGCGTGACGGCCACCGTCAACACCAAGGTCGGCGAGAAGACGCTGTTCCTGGTGGAGGCCAAGCAGGCCGGCATCTTCGAGATCCGCAACGTGCCGCAGGACCAGCTCGAGGGCATCCTGGGCATCGTCTGCCCGCAGATGGTCTACCCCTATCTGCGCGCCATCGTGTCCGACGTCTGCACCCGCGCCGGCTTCCCGCCCGTGCTGCTGACGGAAGTGAACTTCCAGGCCATGTTCGAGGCCCAGCAGGCGCAGCGTGCCGCCCAGGGCGGCCAGGCGGTCAACTGAACTCGGTTCGCTCCTGACGACGCCCCGCCCCGTGCGGGGCGTTTCACTTGTTGGACGACACTTGCGCGCATGACGACCATGAGAATCAGCGTGCTGGGCGCCGGTGCCTGGGGCACGGCCCTGGCGATACAGGCGGCCAACGCCGGCCATGAGGTGATGCTGTGGGGGCGCGACGGCGCCGCCATCGAGCAGATGCGTGCGGGCCGCCGCAACCTGGCCTACCTGCCCGACAGCGAGCTGCCGGCCGCGCTGGGCTTGAGCGCCGACCGCGACGCCGCTGTCGCCCATGCGGCCCAGGGGCTGACCATCATCGCCACGCCCATGTCCGGCCTGCGCGAGACGCTGGCCGCGCTGCCGTCCACGCAGCGCGTGCTGTGGCTGTGCAAGGGCTTCGAGGCCGGCACGCGGCGGCTGGGCCACGAGATCGCGCGCGAGCTGCAGCCGGCCATGCGCGTGGGCGTGCTGTCGGGCCCCAGCTTCGCGCAGGAGGTGGCCGCCGGCCGGCCCACGGCGCTGGTCGCGGCCAGCGAGGATGCGGCCCTGGCCCAGGCCGCCGTCGACGCCTTCCATGGCGAGCGGCTGCGCGTCTACACCTCCACCGATCCCGCCGGCGTGGAGGTGGGCGGTGCGGTCAAGAACGTCATGGCCATTGCGGTGGGCGTCTGCGACGGCCTCTCGGGCGCCGCGCCGGACGCCCCGGGCCTGAACGCGCGCGCCGCCCTCATCACGCGCGGCCTGGCCGAGATGCTGCGCCTGGGCCAGGCGCTGGGGGCGCGGGCCGAGACCTTCATGGGCCTGTCGGGCCTGGGCGACCTGGTGCTGACGGCCACCGGCGACCTGTCGCGCAACCGCCGCGTCGGGCTGCTGCTGGCGCAAGGCCTGGCCCTGCCGCAGATCCTGCGGCAGCTGGGCCATGTGGCCGAAGGCGTCTACAGCGCGCCGACGGTGCTGGCGCGCGCGCGCGAGCTGGGCGTGGACATGCCCATCACCGAGGCCATGGTGGCCTTGCTGGAGGGGCGGCTGCGCGTGGGCGAGGCGGTCGAGTGGCTGATGAGCCGGGACGCGAAAGCGGAGTAGGGCGGGGCTGCGCCGTCGCCCGTGGGCAGGCGGCGCCTTGAGCGAGAGGGCGGCCCCTCAGGCGCCGCCGGCGTAGCCGTTCTGCCGCCAGGCCTCGAACACGGCCACCGCGACGCTGTTGCTCAGGTTGAGGCTGCGCTGGCCCGCGCGCATGGGCAGGCGCACGCGCTGCTCGGCCGGGAAACCTTCGCGCAGCGCCGGCGCCAGGCCCGCCGTCTCGCTGCCGAACACCAGCCAGTCGCCCGGCTGCCAGGCCACCTCGCCGAACGGCCGGCTGCCGCGCGTCGTGAACGCAAACAGGCGCGCCGGGTCGGGGGATTCGGCGGCGAGGAAGGTGGCCCAGTCGGCATGGCGCTGCACGCGGGCGTACTCGTGATAGTCCAGCCCGGCGCGCTGCAGCAGCCGGTCTTCCATGGAAAAGCCCAGCGGCTCGATGAGGTGCAGGCTGCAGCCGGTGTTGGCCGCCAGCCGGATCACGTTGCCGGTATTGGGCGGGATCTCCGGCTGGACGAGGACGATATGGAACATGGGCGGGAGTATCCCGCCGCGTTCAGCGGCGCGGGCCTGGACGAGAGGCCTCATTCATCCCCGGGCTCCGGCGTGCGCGCGATGACCCAGGCCTGCACGCTCATCACGCCGGTGTTGAGCAGCATGCCGGCCAGCTCGAACAGCGTGGCACCGCTGGTCATGACGTCGTCCAGCAGCGCGACGCTGCTGCCGCGCAGGCGGGCGGCCTGCAGCGGCTCGACGGCGAAGATGCCGCGTACATTGGCCGCACGCTCCTCGCGCTTGAGGCCGGCCTGGGGCGGGTTGTGCCGCAGGCGCAGCAGCAGCTCGGGCTCGCAGCGCAGGCCGCGTCGCCGCGCCAGCGCGCGGGCCAGCTCGTGGGCCTGGTTGTAGCCGCGCTCGCGCAGCCGCTGGGCCGACACCGGCACGGGCAGCAGCCAGTCCGGCGCGTCGACGTCGGCCGCGGTCAGCGCCGTGTTCAGCCGCTCCAGCAGGCTCTCGCGCAGGTCCAGCGCCTGGTGGTATTTGTAGCGCTGCAGCAGCCCGTCCCAGGGGAAGCGGTAGTCCAGCGCGGCGATGGCGCGGTCCAGCGGCGGCGGCTCGCGCAGGCAGCGCCCGCACTGCGGCCGCGGCCGGCCGATGAGCTCGACGGGCAGGCGGGCCGCGCAGGTCCAGCAGCGCGGCTGCGGGCGGGCATACAGGGCGAGGCAGCTCGCGCAGATGGTCTGGTGGCTCCAGCTGCGGCAGACGGCGCATTGGCCGGCGCAGCGCAGCAACACCAGCCCGGTCAGTGCGGGCTTGGGCGCGGGCAGAGGGCGCGCTGGCATCGGCTCAATATACTGACCGGCCCATGAGCGAGACGGCAGCAGCCCCTACTTCAAACAAGGGGCCGCGGCCCCAGGATCTGGATGCGACCGCGTCGCGCCACCAGGCACGGCGCCTCGCCGGGGCGGGGCAGCCGCCCTGGCTGCATGCCGAGGTGGCGGGCCGCATGGCCGAGCGCCTGGCCTACATCAAGCTGCAGCCGGCCCGCGTGCTGGACGCCTCGCCCGCGCTGGGCGCCAGCCAGGAATTGCTGCGGCTGGCCTATCCCGCGGCCGAGATGCTGTGGCACGAGGCGGACGCTGAACTGGCTGCGCGTGCTGCCCAGGATCGTGCGCTGAACTGGTGGCGCAAGCTGCGCGGCGCCTCCGTCGGCCGGGTCGAGGCGCTGCCCGCCCGGCCCGAGGTGGACCTGCTGTGGTCCAACATGGCGCTGCATGCCTGCGCCGACCTGCCCGCGCTGCTTCAGGCCTGGCAGGCCAGCATCGCGGTGGGCGGCTTCGTCATGTTCTCCTGCCTGGGGCCGGACAGCTTCATCGAGCTGCGCCCGCTGTACGCCCGCAACGGCTGGGGCCGGCCGGCACCGGACTGGTGGGACATGCACGACATCGGCGACCTGGTGCTGAAGGCCGGATTCGCCGACCCCGTCATGGACCAGCAGCGCCTGCGACTCACCTGGGGCAGCCCCGAGAGCCTGCTGGCGGACCTGCGTGCGCTGGGCGGCAATCTGGCGCCGACGCGCTTCGCGGGGCTGCGTGGCCGGGGCTGGCGACAGCGGCTGCTGGCGGAACTGGACACGCTGCGCGATGCCGACGGGCGGCTGGTGCTGACGCTGGAACTGGTGTTCGGCCACGCCTTCAAGGCGGCGCCGCGGCTGAGCGTCGCGGCCGAGACCCATGTGTCCGTCGATGCCATGCGCGCCTCGCTGCGCCAGGGCCGCGGAACGGGCTGAGAGTCGGCCATGTGGGTGATTCCCCGGGGCTGCGGCGGCCCTGGGGCGGGATGTGCCTGGGCTAAACTCTTGCGCCGCATCAATGAACGGGTGCAAAACCCGGTCGGCTCCACGGAACTTGCGTGGCAAACCGGTTATATGGCCGGACAAGCAGGCACCGCTCTTCAAAGAACCAAGTGACAACCATGACGATGATGAACGCACGAGTGCAGAGCGCCTCACGCGCTTGGGCCCTTTGGGCCGCGGCGACGATGGCTCTGGCAGCGGGCCCGGCCCTCGCGGTGAACGACCTCAAGGGCGGCCCCGGCGTCAATCAGCTCAATCTGCACGAGCCGGTGACCAACATCGCGCGTGACCAGATGTGGTTGCACAACTTCATGCTGATCATCTGCCTCGTCATCTTCGTGGCGGTGTTCGGCGTGATGTTCTATTCCATCCTCAAGCACCGCAAGTCCAAGGGTGCGGTGGCGGCCAACTTCCACGAGAGCGTGGCCGTCGAGATCGCCTGGACCGTGGTGCCCTTCCTGATCGTCATCGGCATGGCCCTGCCGGCCACCAAGGTGGTCGTCGCGATGAAGGACACCACCAACGCCGACCTGACCATCAAGGCCACGGGCTACCAGTGGAAGTGGGGCTACGACTACCTGAAGGGCGAGGGCGAGGGCATCGCCTTCCTGGCCACGCTGGATTCTGAGCAGCGCGAGTCCTCCGACAGCGGCCGCCCCGAGAAGGTCGACAACTATCTGCTCAAGGTCGACAACCCGCTGGTGGTGCCGGTGGACAAGAAGGTCCGCATCATCACGACGGCCAACGATGTCATCCACTCCTGGATGGTGCCGGCCTTCGGCGTGAAGCAGGACGCCATCCCCGGCTTCGTGCGCGACACCTGGTTCCGCGCCGAGAAGGTGGGTGACTACTACGGCCAGTGCGCCGAGCTGTGCGGCAAGGAGCATGCCTACATGCCCATCCACGTGAAGGTGGTGTCCGCCGAGGACTACAGCAAGTGGGTGGACGGCAAGCTCAAGGAGATCGCCGCCAAGGCCGACGATCCGAACAAGGTCTGGGAGCAGGCCGCGCTGATCGCCCGCGGCGAGAAGGTCTACGCCGCCAACTGCGCGGTCTGCCACAAGGCCGACGGCGCCGGCGCCGGCCCCATCAAGGCGCTGGACAAGTCGCCCGTCGTGCTGGCCGAGAACCATCTGGAGCAGGTGCAGGTCATCCTGAACGGCCGCATGGACAAGGGCATGCCGGCCTGGAAGCAGCTCAGCGACACCGACATCGCCGCCGTGGCCACGTACACGAAGAACAGCTGGTCCAACAAGACGGGCCAGACGGTGCAGCCGGCCGAAGTGGTCGCCGCCCGCAAGTAACAGCCCGAACGCCGAATCAGAGGAAATCCCATGAGTGCAGTGCTCCCCCCCCACGGCGTTCACGGCGGCCATGCCGGTGACCACGCCCACGACGACCACCACGCCCCCACCGGCTGGCGCCGCTGGGTCTTCGCGACCAACCACAAGGACATCGGCACGCTGTACCTGCTGTTCAGCTTCGCGATGCTGATGATCGGCGGCGTGCTGGCGCTGTGCATACGCGCCGAACTGTTCCAGCCGGGCCTGCAGTTCTTCAATCCCGAGCTGTTCAACCAGTTCACGACCATGCACGGTCTGATCATGGTGTTCGGCGCCATCATGCCGGCCTTCGTCGGCTTCGCGAACTGGATGATCCCGCTGCAGATCGGCGCCAGCGACATGGCGTTCGCGCGGATGAACAACTTCAGCTTCTGGCTGCTGATCCCGGCGGCCATCCTGCTGGTGGGCAGCTTCTTCATGCCCGGCGGCGCACCCGCCGCGGGCTGGACGCTGTATGCGCCGCTGACGCTGCAGATGGGCCCGTCCATGGATGCCGGCATCTTCGCGATGCACATCATGGGTGCTTCGTCCATCATGGGCTCGATCAACATCATCGTGACCGTCCTCAACATGCGCGCCCCCGGCATGACGCTGATGAAGATGCCGATGTTCGCCTGGACCTGGCTGATCACGGCCTATCTGCTGATCGCCGTGATGCCGGTGCTGGCCGGCGCCATCACGATGACGCTGACCGACCGCCACTTCGGCACCGCCTTCTTCAATCCCGCGGGCGGCGGCGACCCGGTGATGTACCAGCACATCTTCTGGTTCTTCGGCCACCCCGAGGTCTACATCATGATCTTGCCGGCCTTCGGCATCATCAGCCAGATCGTGCCGGCCTTCGCCCGCAAGCGCCTGTTCGGCTACGCGTCCATGGTGTACGCGACGGCGTCGATTGCCATCCTGTCCTTCATCGTCTGGGCCCACCACATGTTCGCCACCGGCATGCCGGTGACGGGCCAGCTGTTCTTCATGTACGCGACCATGCTGATCGCCGTGCCCACGGGCGTGAAGATCTTCAACTGGCTGGCGACGATGTGGCGCGGCTCCATGACCTTTGAGACGCCCATGCTGTTTGCGGTGGGCTTCATCTTCGTGTTCACCATGGGCGGCTTCACCGGCCTGATCCTGGCCGTGGCGCCCATCGACATCCAGGTGCAGGACACCTACTACGTCGTGGCCCACTTCCACTACGTGCTGGTGGCCGGCTCGCTGTACGCGCTGTTCGCCGGCGTCTACTACTGGGGGCCGAAGTGGACCGGCGTGATGTATTCGGAGACACGCGGCAAGATCCATTTCTGGGGCTCGCTGATCTTCTTCAACATCACGTTCTTCCCGATGCACTTCCTGGGTCTGGCCGGCATGCCCCGTCGTTATGCCGACTACCCGATGCAGTTCACCGACTTCAACCAGATCGCTTCCATCGGCGCCTTCGGTTTCGGTCTGATGCAGGTCTACTTCTTCCTGTTCGTCGTCGTGCCCATGATGCGCGGCAAGGGCGAGAAGGCCGTGCAGAAGCCCTGGGAAGGCGCCGAGGGCCTGGAGTGGGAAGTGCCGTCGCCGGCACCCTTCCACACCTTCGAGGAGCCGCCCAAGCTGAACGCCTCGGCGACCCGCATCGTTGGCTGAGGACGGACCCATGGCGACGCCCGAGCAACGCAAGGCCAACCGCCGGCTGGGCCTGATCCTGCTGTCGATCGCGCTGGCCTTCGGCCTCGGCTTCATCGCCAAGATGACGCTGTTCGCCGGCCACTGAGATGAAATTCCTCGCCGCCCTGCGCCGTGACAACCGCCAGCTGCTGACCAAGCTGGCGGTCATCGTGGCGCTGATGTTCGGCTTCGGCTATGCGCTGGTGCCGCTGTACAGGGCGATCTGCGCGGCGCTGGGCATCAACGTGCTGTCGCTGTCCGAGCGGCAGACGCTGCTGTCCCAGAAGGGTGTTGCGGCCGGCAACGGCCAGATCGACTACAGCCGCGAGATCACGGTCGAGTTCGACACCAATGCGCGCGGCCCCTGGGACTTCAAGCCGGCGGTGCGCCACATGACGGTGCACCCGGGCGAGCTCAGCCAGGTCATGTACGAGTTCCGCAACAAGCAGGACCGCACCATGGCTGCGCAGGCCATCCCCAGCTATGCGCCCATGCAGGCCAGTGCGCACTTCAACAAGCTGGAATGCTTCTGCTTCAACGAGTACACGTTGAAGCCGGGCGAGAGCAAGCAGTGGCCGGTCGTCTTCGTCATCGACCCCAAGCTGCCCAAGGATGTGAAGACCATCACGCTGTCCTACACCTTCTTCGAGGTGGCGGGCAAGGGTGGCGTCAAGCTGGGCCAGGCACCCAAGGCGGTGCCGGGCACGGGAGCGGCGCTGTGAGCCAGGCGGGCAAGGACGTCAAGGAGGTCGTGAGCCGCAAGGGATCGCTGCTGCAGACGATCTCGGCCGTGGCCTGGGGCTTCTTCGGCGTGCGTCGGGGCAAGGACCGTGAGAGTGACATGGCCAAGCTCAACCCGCTGCACGTCATCATCGCGGGCCTGATCGGCGCCGCGCTGTTGGTATTGATGCTGGTGCTGCTGATCCGCTGGGTCATCGGCAGTGGTGTGGCGGGCTGAGGCCGGCCGCGACAAGATTCAGAACGAGCGAGAACTAGGAGAACGACATGTCGGCAGCGACAACCCCGGGCAAGACCCCGTACTACTACGTCCCGGCGCCCTCGCGGCACCCGGTGATGGCCGCCATCGGCCTGTTCTTCGTCATCCTCGGTGCCAGTCAGTGGATCAACGGCCACGGCTGGGGCATGTACTCGCTGTTCGGCGGCCTGGCGCTGTGGGCCCTGGTGCTGAAGCAGTGGTTCGGCGATGCCATCGGCGAGAGCGAGGGCGGTCTCTACAGCGACCGCATCGACGTCTCCTTCCGCTGGAGCATGGGCTGGTTCATCTTCTCGGAGGTGATGTTCTTCGCCGCCTTCTTCGGTGCGCTGTACTGGGCGCGCGTGTTCTCGGTGCCCTCGCTGGGCGGCCTGGAGAACTCGCTGCTGTGGCCCGACTTCAAGGCCATCTGGCCCAGCACGGCCCCCGGCTTCACCGCATCGCCGGCCGGCACCGTCGAGGCCTTCAGCACCATCGGCCCCTGGCCGCTGCCGACGCTGAACACCGCGCTGCTGCTGACCTCGGGCGTGACGCTGACCATCGCCCACCATGCGCTGATCGCCGGCAACCGCGCCCGCACCATCGGCTTCATGTGGGTCACCGTGCTGCTGGGCCTGACCTTCCTGTTCGTGCAGGGCTTCGAGTACGCCCATGCCTACAAGGACCTGAACCTCAAGCTCAGCTCCGGCATCTTCGGCTCCACCTTCTTCATGCTGACCGGCTTCCACGGCTTCCACGTCTGCGTGGGCATGCTGATGCTGCTGTTCATCACGCTGCGCCTGCACAAGGGCCACTTCACCGCGGACCGCCACTTCGGCTTCGAAGGCGCGGCCTGGTACTGGCACTTCGTCGACGTCGTCTGGCTGGGCCTGTACGTTGTCGTCTACTGGATGTAAGACGATCCGCCGCCAAAACAAAGCGCCGCAGCCGCGGCGCTTTTTTACTTCAGCCCCGGGCCTTCATGAACGCACCGGCAGCCCCGTCGGCTGTATCCAGCCCAGCTTCCAGCCCAGCAGGATGATGAGGAACAGCGCCACCGACAGCGCCACCCGCAGCGCCAGCGCACGGGCCATGTTGGGGCTGCGCCTGGCGTCGCCGCGGCCCTTGCGCAGCATGAAGACGCCGGCCGCCGCCAGCGCGCCGAGGATGCCGATGAAGGCCAGCAGGAACACGAATTTCATGGCGCCGGATTATCCGCGCGGGGTGCCGACGTGAACCTGCGGCGCGCGTTGCTGCTGGCCGCCGCGCTGCTGGGTGCGGCGCTGACCGCGGGTTTGGGCCTGTGGCAACTGGACCGTGCACAGCAGAAGCTGGCCCTCCAGGCCGCCCTCGATGCCGAGGCCACGCGGCCGCCGCTGACCAATGCGGAGCTGGGCGGCGATCAGCTGCACCGGCGCGTCGCGCTGCGCGGGCACTGGCTGGCCGAGCGCAGCATCTGGCTGGACAACCGCCCCATGGACGGTCGCGCCGGCTTCTACGTCGTCACGCCGCTGCTGCTGGCGGGGCGCGGCGACGCCATCCTGGTGCAGCGCGGCTGGGCGCCGCGCGACCCGTCGGACCGCAGCCGCCTGCCGCGGCTGGTCACGCCGGCCGGCGAGGTGGAGGTGATCGGCCGGCTGGCCGCCTCGCCGTCGCGGCTTTATGAGCTGGGCGGGGGGGCATCCGGTGCGATCCGGCAAAATCTCGATGCGGCGGCCCTGGCCGCCGAGTCCGGGCTCAAGCTGCTGCCGCTCACGGTCGTGCAGACGCAGGCCTCCGCAGACGACGGCCTGCTGCGCCACTGGCCGGCGCCGGATCTGGGCCTGCACAAACACTACGGCTATGCCTTCCAATGGTTCGCGCTCTGCGCGCTGATCCTCTGCCTCTATGTCTGGTTCCAACTCATCCGCCCCCGGCTCCGCCGCCAGCAGCCCTCGTGAGCCGACGACGCCGCTGAGCTTCGCGGTGCACAGCCTGCCCGACCCGAGCGCCGTCGCGAGCAGCCCGCAGCAGCGCGCCGGCCGCTGGAAGATGCTGATGGTGCTGGCCATCTGTGCGGCGCCGGTCGTGGCGTCCTATTTCACCTTCTACGTCGTCAAGCCCCGCGGCTCGGCCTATGGCGAGCTGATCACCCCCACCGTCGAGATGCCGGCCGAGCTGCCGCTGACCGACCTGCAGGGCCGCGCCGTGCCGGCCGAGTCGCTGCGCGGCCAGTGGCTGCTGGCCGTCGTGCAGCCTGCCGACTGCGGCCCGGCCTGCGAGCGCCAGCTCTATGTGCAGCGCCAGCTGCGCGAGATGCTCGGCAAGGAACGCGCCCGGGTCGACAAGCTCTGGCTGATCCCCGATGACGGCCGGCCGCGCGAGCAGCTGCTGGCGGCGGTGGGCCAGAAGGGCGTGGAGGTCAATGTGCTGCACGTGCCCCAGGACCGCCTGGCGGCCTGGCTCAAGCCGGCGCCGGGCAAGGCGCTCGAGGACCATTTCTACGTCATCGACCCCCTGGGTCGCTGGATGCTGCGTGCGCCGGCCGACCCCGACCCCAAGAAGCTCAAGGCCGACCTCGACAAGTTGCTCAAGGCCAGCGCCGGCTGGGACAAGCCGGGGCGTTGAGGTCACGATGAACGATCTGCTGCTCCCCCTGGGCCAGGTCGCCGCCATCGGCGGCGCCGTCGCCATCGGCCCGCTGCTGTGGTGGCGCCAGCGCTCGCGCACCGGCACGCCGGCCGGCCGCCTGCGTGCGCTGACGCTGCTGACGCTGTTCCTGACCTTCGACCTCATCGTCTTCGGCGCCTTGACGCGGCTGACCGACTCGGGCCTGGGCTGCCCCGACTGGCCGGGCTGCTACAGCGCCGCCAGCCCGCTGGGCGCGCACCACCACATCGCGGCGGCGCAGGCGGCCATGCCCACGGGCCCGGTCACCCATGGCAAGGCCTGGATAGAGATGCTGCACCGCTACCTGGCCAGCGGCGTGGGCCTGCTCATCCTCGTCATGGCGGTGCTGAGCTGGAAGCTGGCGCGTTCGGCCCGCGCCCGCCATGAACCCGCGCCTTCGCCCTGGCTGCCCACGCTGACGCTGGCCTGGGTCTGCGTGCAGGGCGCCTTCGGCGCGCTGACCGTCACGATGAAGCTGTTCCCGGCCATCGTCACGCTGCACCTGCTGTTCGGCCTGGGCCTGCTGATGCTGCTGGCCTGGCAGCATGAGGCCTACCGGCCGCAGCCCCTCGCGGTCCGGCCCGCGCTGCGCCTCGCCGTTGCCGCCGTCCTCGTGCTGACGCTGCTGCAGGTGGCGCTGGGCGGCTGGGTCAGCACCAACTACGCCGTGCTGGCCTGCGACGAGTTCCCCACCTGCCACGGCGGCCAATGGTGGCCGCACCTGGACTTTGCGCAGGGCTTCCAGCTCTGGCGCGAGCTGGGCCAGCGTGCCGACGGCGGCTACCTGGGCTTCGAGGCCCTGGCCGCCATCCACATGGCCCACCGCCTCGGCGCGCTGGTCGTCTTCGCCGCCGTCATCGCGCTGGCCTGGGCGCTGCGCGCGCCGGCGCCGGGATGGGCCAAGGCCTTGCTGGCCGCCGCCGGCTGGCAGCTGGCGTCCGGCCTGTCCAACGTCGTCCTCGACTGGCCCATCATCGCCGCGCTGGCCCACACCGCCGGCGCCGCCGTGCTGCTGGGCCTGCTCACCACCTTGCTCGCGCGCCTGCAGCGCGCTCACCCCTAACCATGGCCTCCACGTCCACCGCCAGTGCCCTCGTGCACAGCCCGCGCTGGCAGCAGTTCTACCAGCTGACCAAGCCACGCGTCGTCCAGCTCATCGTCTTCTGCGCCGCCATCGGCATGGCGCTGGCCGTGCCCGGCCTGCCCGATCTGCAGCAGGCCCTGACCATGCTCGCGGCCATCGCCGGCATCTGGCTGGTGGCCGGCGCGGCCGCGGCCTTCAACTGCCTCATCGAGGACGGCATCGACGCGCGCATGAAGCGCACCGCCTGGCGCGCCACCGCCAAGGGCGAGCTGAGCCGCCCGCAGACGCTGGCCTTCTCGGCGCTGCTGTGCGGCATCGGCATGGCCATCCTGGGCGTCTACGTCAACGTGCTGACGATGTGGCTGACCTTCGCCACCTTCGTCGGCTATGCCGTCATCTACACCGTCATCCTCAAGCCCATGACGCCGCAGAACATCGTCATCGGCGGCGCCTCCGGCGCGATGCCGCCGGTGCTGGGCTGGGCGGCGCTGCGCGGCGAGCTGGGCCCCGAGCCCTGGCTGCTGTGCCTCATCATCTTCCTGTGGACGCCGCCACACTTCTGGGCGCTGGCGCTGTACCGCGCCGAGGACTACGCCCGGGCCGGCCTGCCCATGCTGCCCGTGACCCATGGCAACGACTACACGCGGCTGCAAATCCTGCTCTACACCTGGGTGCTGTTCGCGGCCACGCTGCTGCCCTTCCTGACCGGCATGAGTGGCTGGTTCTACCTCGCCAGCGCCCTGATCCTGGGCCTGGGCTTCTGCGGCTATGCCTTCCGGCTCTGGCGCGCCTACTCGGAGATGCTGGCGCGGCGCACCTTCTGGTTCTCCATCTGGCATCTGTCGCTGCTGTTCGCGGCCCTCCTGATCGACCACTACATCGCATGAACACCCGACGCTTCGCCCTCGCCGCGCTGGCCGCGCTGACCCTCGCCGGCTGCCAGAAGTCCGGCCCCGACAAGCCGGCCTTCAAGGGCATCGAGCTGACGGGCGCCGAGTACGCCCGGCAGCTCAACCTCAGCGACCAGGACGGCCGCGCTCGCTCGCTGGCCGACTTCAAGGGCAAGGTGCTGGTGGTGTTCTTCGGCTACACGCAATGCCCGGACGTCTGCCCCACGACCATGGCCGAGGTGGCCGAGGTCAAGCGCTCGCTGGGCGCCGACGGTGACAAGGTGCAGGGCATCTTCGTGACCATCGACCCCGAGCGCGACACCGCCCAGCTGCTGAAGGCCTACATGGCCAGCTTCGACCCCAGCTTCGTCGCGCTGCGCGGCAGCGCCGAGCAGACCCAGGCCGCCGCCAAGGAGTTCAAGGTCTTCTACGCCAAGGTGCCGGGCAAGACGCCCGAGACCTACACCATGGATCACACCGCCGCCAGCTTCATCTTCGATACCGAGGGCCGGGTGCGCGTCTACGCCCGCTACGGCTCGGGCGCCCAGGCGCTGGCGGACGACATCAAGCTGCTGCTGGCCGAGAAGAAGGGCTGAGCGCGTCCATGGCCCGCCCCGACTCCCGCGCGCTGAGCGCAAGAGCCGTCGCCACGCTGGCCGGCCTGCTGGCCGCGGCCGCCCTCGCGCTGGCGGGCTGCGCCGCGTCCGCGCCCGCTCAGCCCGCGGCTGCAGAACGCCAGCCGGTCACCATCCTGCTGTCCATCGACGGCTTCCGTGCCGACTACCTGCAGCGCGGTGCCAGCCCCACGCTGGCGCGGCTGGCGGCCGGTGGCGTCACGGCGGTCATGCATCCGTCGTTTCCGTCCAAGACCTTCCCCAACCACTGGACGCTGGTGACCGGCCTGCGCCCGGACCGCCATGGCATCGTCGCCAACCGCATGGAGGTGGCCGAGCGCAAGGCGCCCTTCACGCTGGCGACGGACGACCCCTGGTGGTGGAACGCCGCGGCGCCGGTGTGGGTGGACGCCGAGCGCGCCGGCATCCGCACGGCCGCGATGTTCTGGCCGGGCTCCAATGTCGCGATCGGCGCGACGCCGGCCGAGGCGGGGCGGGAGGCCGTGCTCGGCACGCGCCCCTCGGACTGGGTGCCCTATCACCAGGCCGTGAACGACACGCAGCGGGTCAACATGGTGCTGGACTGGCTGCGCCGGCCCGAGGCGATTCGCCCCCGTTTCGTGACGCTGTATTTCGACAAGGTCGACACCGCTGGCCATCACCACGGCCCCGACAGTGCCCAGACCCTGCAGGCGGTGGCCGAGGTGGACCGCGCCATCGCGGCGCTGGAGTCCGGCCTGAAGGCGCTGGGCCAGCCGGCGAATCTGCTCGTCGTCTCGGACCACGGCATGGCCGCCACCAGCAGCGAGCGCGTCATCGCGCTGGACGGGCTGCTCGATCCCGAGCGCTACCACCTGGTCGAGGCGGGCACGTTCGCCAGCCTGGCGCCGCGGCCCGGCGCCGCCGAGGCCGTGGAGCGGGCGCTGCTCGCGCCGCATGAGCATATGCAGTGCTGGCGCAAGGCCGACATCCCGGCGCGCCTGCGCTACGGCACGAATCCGCGCATCCAGCCCATTCTTTGCCTGGCCCAGCCCGGCTGGCTGATCCAGGCCACGGCGCCGCGCCAGGCCTTCAGCGGCGGCAACCATGGCTACGACAACATGGCGCCGGAGATGAACGCGCTGTTCATCGCGAACGGCCCCGCCTTCGCCGTCGGCCGGGCGCTGCCGAGCTTCGACAACGTGGACGTCTACCCGCTGCTGCGCCAGCTCATCGGGCTGCCGGCGGCCGCCGGCGTTGACGGCAGCGCCGCGGTGTTCCAGGGCGTGCTCAGGTCGCCGGCCCCGGCGGCGCCGAACTGAGTGCCGGCGGGCCAGCCGGCCCGCGACGGACAAAAAAAGGCCTGCATGCAGCAGGCCCGTTCGGTGTTGGCGTGGCGGTTCAGGCGGCCTGCGTCAGCGCCTTCTTCATCTTCTTCATCGCGGCCACCTCGATCTGGCGGATGCGCTCGGCCGACACGCCGTACTCGGCCGCCAGCTCGTGCAGCGTCATGCCGCCCGAGGCGTCGTCGTTCACCTTCAGCCAGCGCTCCTCGACGATGCGACGGCTGCGCGGGTCCAGCACGTCCAGCGCGCGCTGGATGCCGTCGCCGGCCATCTGGTCGCGCGAGCGGGCCTCGATGACGCGCGTGGGCTCCTGGCTGTCGTCGGCCAGGTAGGCGATGGGGGCGAAGCTCTCGCCATCGTCGTCGGCCTGCGGCTCCAGCGCGACGTCGCCACCCGACAGCCGGGTCTCCATCTCCAGCACTTCCTCACGCTTGACGTTGAGCTCGCGGGCGACATGGGCCACCTCGGCTTCGCTGAGCGTGTTGCGGTGCGTCTGGCCCTCGGCTGCGTGCTCTTTCAGCTGATGCTTCATCGAGCGCAGGTTGAAGAACAGCTTGCGCTGGGCCTTGGTCGTCGCGACCTTGACCATGCGCCAGTTCTTCAGGATGTACTCGTGGATCTCGGCCTTGATCCAGTGCATGGCATAGCTGACCAGGCGCACGCCCTGGTCGGGGTCGAAGCGCTTGACGGCCTTCATCAGGCCCACATTGCCTTCCTGGATCAGGTCGCCCTGGGGCAGGCCGTAGCCCACGTACTGGCGCGAGATGGACACCACCAGGCGCAGGTGCGACAGCACCATGCGGCCGGCGGCCTCCAGGTCGCCCTTGTCGCGCAGGCTGCGCGCGGCGGAGCTTTCCTCCTCCGCGGTCAGCAGGGGCAGGCGGTTGACGGCGGAGATGTAGGCGTCCAGATTGCCCAGCGATGGCACCAGGGCCCAGGGGTCGCGGACGGCAATGGCAGAAGAAGCGGACATCGTCTTGAATCCTTCAGAACCGCGGCGCGGGAGTGCCACGGCGAGAACAATATTAGCACTCCAACCCGTCGAGTGCTAAAGCCGGCGATGTCGGGCCTGAAAAGCAGTGTTTCTGCGGATGAAGCCGTTGGCGTCCACTAACTTGATGGGCGCCGACTGCGCCCCGGGCCGCAGCGCCGCGAGGCCGGGCCAGGGGAGGGGATCACTCCACCAGGCCGAAATCCGGGCTCGTGATCATCGCCTCGATGTCCAGCAGGATCAGCATGCGCTCGCCGATCTTGCCCAGGCCCGTGATGAAGCGGGCGTCCATCGCGGCCGGCACTTCGGGGCGGGGCTTGATCTCGTCCTCGCCCAGTTCCAGCACGTCGGACACCGAGTCCACGACGATGCCGACCACCCGGCCGGCCACGTTCAGCACGATGACGACCGTGAAGGCGTTGACCTCGCCGGCCTGGCCCAGGCGGATGCGCAGGTCCAGGATGGGGACGATGACGCCGCGCAGGTTGACCACACCCTTGATGAAGGCCGGTGCATTGGCCACCCGCGTGGGCGGCTCGTAGGAGCGGATCTCCTGGACGCGCAGGATGTCCAGTCCGTATTCCTCCGCGCCGACGCGGAAGGTCAGGAACTGGCGGGCATCGGGGTGGGCCGAGGCCTGCACGGCCTGGGCACCGGTGCTGGGAACGAGATCGGTGGAACTCATCGGGGCTGCGGTGGGTTGGAAGGCTAGGCCTTCATTCTGCCCGCTGCGTGCCGCCCCCCGCCGCCAACAATTCATCGATCAGCGCCAGCAGTTCAGGCACGTCCAGCGGCTTGGTCAGGTAATGCCGGGCGCCGGCCGCCTGGGCCACGGCGATCTGTTCCGGCTGGGCGTCGGCCGACACGACGATGACGGGCGGCAGCGGCCCGTCGCCCTCGCGCAGCCGGGCGAGCAGCATCAGGCCATCGCCGTCCGGCAACTGCCAGTCCAGCAGCAGCAGGGCCGGCGGGCGCTCGCGCAGCGCACGCAGGCCGGCCTCCACCGTGCCGGCCACCTCCAGCGCGATGCCGGGGCGCTGCGCCAGGATGCCGCGCATGACCTCGGCGTTCAGCTCGTTGTCCTCGACGTAGAGCAGGTGCTGCCTGGGCATGGTGCGCGGCGGCGCGGGCATGTCGGGGGGCGCCTCCTCGGCGGTGGCCGCGTTGCTGCCGGCCGCGGCCAGCCTCAGCACGAAGCAGGCGCCGGGGCCGTCCTGGTCCTCGACGCGCAGGCTGCCGCCCATCATCTCGGCCAGGCGCCGGCTGATGACCAGGCCGATGCCGGTGCCGCTCAGGCCGCTGTGCTCGCGGCCCAGGCGGTTGAAGGGCTGGAACAGCGCGGCGCGCTGCTCGGCCGTCAGGCCCAGGCCGGTGTCGCGCACGGCGATTTCTATCCAGCCCGGCTCGGGGCAGTCGGCCATGATGGCGATGCTGCCGCCGGGGCGGTTGTACTTGACGGCATTGCTCAGCAGGTTGGTCAGGATCTGCGTGACCCGCGTCGGGTCACCGGTCAGTGCCCGGGCGCCCGGGGCTATGCGCTGGCTGATGGCCAGGCCGCTTTGCTCCGCCTGGCCCTGCACCAGCGCCAGCGCGCGGGCCAGCAGCGGCTGCAGTTGCAGCGCCGTCATCTCCAGCCGCAGCGAGCCGGCCTCGATGCGCGACAGGTCCAGCGTGTCGTTGATCATCTCCAGCAGATGCCAGCCCGCCTGCGCGATCTGCCGGGCGCGGGCGCGCTGGCCCGGCGGCAGCGGCTCGCTGGCGTCCATCTGCATCAGCTGGGTGAAGCCGAGGATGGCGTTCATGGGCGTGCGCAGCTCATGGCTCATGCGCGACAGGAACTCGTTCTTGGCCTGGTTGGCGGCCTCGGCCGCCTCGCGGGCCCGGTCCAGCTCCTCGATGCGCAACTGGTCGGTGATGTCCTCGACGATGCCCACCAGCCGGTGCGGCCGGCCGTCCGCGCCGCGCAGCAGGCTGACGATGGAGCGCACGTGCACGATGCTGCCGTCCGGGCGCACATAGCGTTTCAGCCGCCGGTAGAACGGGATCTCGCCGCGCATCAGCCGGCGCGCCAGGCGAACGTCCTCGCGGCGGTCATCGGCATGGGTCAGGTCGATGGAGCGCTTGCTGGCCAGCGCCTCGGCCGAATAGCCCACCAGGCTGCAGAAATGCGCATTGACCTCCTGGAAACCGCCGTTCAGGTCGGTGAAGGCGATGCCTATGGGCGCTGTCTCGAAGATGCTGTGAAAGCGCCGCTCGCTCTGGCTCAGCGCGCGCTCGCCCTGCGCGCGGCCGGCGATCTCGCGCTCCAGTGCGGCCGTGCGCTCCCTCACCAGGGCCTCGACGTGCAGGGTGCGCCCCGACATCAGCAGCAGCAGCGCGCCCACCATGGCCGTGGTCAGCAGGCCCACCAGCGCGAAGGCCCAGCTGCGGCCAGGCGCCGGCAGCGTGCCGGGCAACTCGTAGATGCGCACCTCCCAGTGCCGGCCGCCGAAGTCCAGCGGCGCCTTGACCAGCGGCGTCACCGCATGGGCGCTGCGCTGCACCGCCTCGCAGCCCGGGCGGCCACCCAGCCGCGGGTAAAGGGCGTCCGGCTCCAGGTCGACCAGGCAGGCGCCGAGGCGCTCGGGCCAGTTCGCCGCCAGCCTGGAGAGCAGCAGATCCGGCCGCAGCGTGGCGAAGACGACGCCATCCAGCGCCTCCTCGCCGGAGCGGGCCGCGCCGCCCGGCCGGCCCGGCTGCCTGTACAGCGGCTGATAGATGACCACGCCCACCGCCGCATCCTGGTCCTGCGACAGCTGGATGCCGGCCGACGCCGTCGGGCGCCCCGAGGCGGCGGCCTTGGCGATGGCCGCCCGCGCGCCGGGCACGGTGCGAACGTTGACGCCCAGCGCAGCGGCGTTGCGCGACAGCGGCTCGATGAGGCGTATGGCCAGCATGTCCTCGTCGGCCGGCGGGCGCAAATCGCCGGCGCGCAGCCGGTCGCGGGCCTGGTAGCCGCCCGGGAAGGCGTCGGCCGCCGCCGCGGCATTGAAGCGTTCGACGTCGGCACGCGCGACGCGCAGCGTCAGCCCCAGCGCGATCAGCGCGCTGTCCTCGGCCAGCAGGCCGCTGGTGGCCTGGACGAATTCCTGTCGTGTGGGCCGCGGCTTGAGTTTGAGCATGCCGTTCAGGCCCTCCAGGGCCAGCAAGGGCTCGCGCAGCCGGCCCGCCAGGGCCTGGGCCGCGCTGCTGGCATCGCGCTCGAAGTCGGCGCGCTGGCGCTGGCGGTCCCATTCCATCGTGGCGGCCACGCCCATGCCCACCAGCAGCGTCGTCAGCAGCATGGGCAGCCCCACGCTCAGGCGGCGCGACGCCCAGGCGGCGCGGGGCTGGCCGATCAGCACCAGCGTGACGGGCGTCGCGATCAGCACGCCCATCAGGTCGCCCGTCCACCAGACCAGCCAGACCAGGCCCATCTGGGCGCTGGCGATGGTGCCGGTGGCCACCAGCCCCAGCGTCGCGCAACTGGGGCTGACCAGCCCCGCCAGCGTGACTGCCAGCAGGAAGCGGCCCACCTCGCGCGGCGACACCAGCAGCAGCGGGCGGCCGCACCAGCGCCGCACCAGCAGCGTGCCGACCGCGGCCTGGGCCGCCGCGCCCAGGCCTATGGCCGTGGCCAGCGGCAACACCTCGTGGCCCAGCCGGCCCAGCATCGTGGCCTGCACGATGAAGGAGCCTAGCGCCACGGCCGGCAGGTAGCGCAGGCCCAGCACCAGCAGCACCGCCAGCCCCCAGCCCGCGGCCGGGTAGATGGGGGCCACCTCATAGGGCGGCAGCACCATCAGCAGGCCCAGCCGGCCCAGCAGCAGGTAGATGGCGGTGATGCCCGCCGACAGCGCCAGATAGCGCCCGACGTCCCGGGCGGACAAGCCGCGAGGCAACCTCATTCCGCCTGCGCCTCGCGCAGCGTCTGCACGACGGGCCGCTGCAGCACGCCGCGCAGGCTCCACCAGCCGGCGCTCCAGGCCAGCAGCGCGCCCACCCCGGCGCTGGCCAGCGGCACCCAGGGCTTGATCCGCCAGTCGAACTGGAAGACGTAATGCGCCAGCAGCGCCGCCAGCACCAGCGCCACGGCGCCGGCCAGGAAGCCGGCCAGCGCGCCCACGCCCAGCAGCTCGGCGCGCTGCACCTGGGCCAGCAGCGAGGACGGTGCGCCCAGGGCCCGCATCAGCGCGAACTCGCGCGTGCGCGCCTCGCGCGTGCTGCCCACGGCGGCCAGCAGCACCACGAGGCCGGTCGCCAGCGTGAAGCCGAACAGGAACTGCACCGCCTGGATGACCTGGTTCAGCACGCCCTGCACCTGGTTGAGCTGGGCCGACACGTCGATGACGGTCAGGTTGGGGAACTGCCGGGCCAGCTCGCGGTCCAGCTTGGCGGCCGGCGGGCTGCGGTAGGCGGCGATCTGCGTGGCCGGCAGGTCGGGCAGCTCGGCGGCCTCGAACAGCACGAAGAAATTGACCCGCATCGACGACCAGTCCACCTGGCGCAGGCTGGTGACGCGGCCCTGCACCGGCTGGCCGGCGATGTCGAAGGCCAGCCGGTCGCCCAGCTTGAGTCCCAGCGTCTGCGCCAGGCCCTCTTCCACGCTCATGCCCAGCTCGCCCGCCGGCGCGGCGCCCCAGCGGCCGGCGACGATCTGGTTGTGCGCGGGCTGCGTGGCCATGTGGCTGAGGTTGAACTCGCGCTCGGCCAGGCGCTGGGCGCGGTCCTCCGCGAAGCGCCGACCCTGCACGGCCTCGCCGTTGATGGCCGTCAGCCGGCCGCGGATCATGGGGTACCAGTCGTAGTCGCGCACGCCGGCGGCCTCCAGCGTCCGGCGGAAGGCCTGGGCCTGGTCGGGCTGGATGTTGATGACGAAGCGGTCGGCCGCCGCGGCCGGCGTGGCCTGGCGCCAGCTGGAGATCAGGTCGGTGCGCAGCAGCACCAGCAGGGCCAGGGCCAGCAGGCCCACGGCCAGCGAGGCCACCTGCATGACGGCGAAGCCCGGCCGCGCGGCGACCTGGCGCGTCGCCAGCAGCAGCCAGCGCGGCACGCCGGCGCCGCTGACGTTGCTGGGCACCACGCGGCGCAGCAGCTTCACCGCGCCCCAGGCCAGCCCCGCGAACAGCAGCACCGCGCCGGCAAAGCCTGCCGCCGCGATGCCGCCCAGCATCAGGTCGCCGGCCAGCACCATCAGGATGGCGGCCAGGCCCGCCACGCCGGCGCCCAGCACCAGCAGCGAGCCGGCCTTGGGCGCGCCTAGGTCGCGGCGGATCACGCGCAGCGGCGGCACCGCCGCCAGCTGCAGCACCGGCGGCAGGCCGAAGCCCAGCAGCAGCGACAGCCCCAGCCCCAGGCCCAGCAGGGCCGGCCAGACGCTGGGCGGCGGCAGGCTCACGTCGACCAGGCCGGCCAGCAGCGATACGAAGACCTGGTGCAGGCCCAGGCCCACGGCCACGCCGGCCAGGCTGGCGCCCAGGCCGGCGAGCAGGAACTCCAGCCCGTAGGCCCAGGCGATGCGCCGCTGCGGCTGGCCCAGCACGCGCAGCATCGCGCAGGCATCCAGGTGGCGGGCCGCGAAGTCGCGCGCCGCCAGCGCCACGGCCACCGCCGCCAGCAGCGCCGACAGCATTGCCACCAGCCGCAGGAAGCGCGCCGCGCGGTCCAGCGTCTGGCGCATCTCGGGCCGGCCCGATTCCAGCGACTCCAGGCGCACGCCGCGCAGCTTGTCGGCCTCGATGCGCTGCCCGGCGGCGGCGACGAAGCGCTGCACCGCGTCCGGCGCGGCGCCGGGGCCGGGCACCAGGGCCAGGCGGTAGGTGATGCGGCTGGCCGGCTGCACCAGGTGGGTGGCGGCGAGATCGCTCTCGGCCAGCATGACGCGCGGCGCGAAGTTCATGAAGCCGGCGCCGCGGTCGGGCTCGGTCTCGATGAGGGCGGCCAGCTTGAGCTGGCTGTCGCCCAGCAGCAGCGGGTCGCCCAGCTTCAGGCCCAGGCCGTCGGCCACGGCCGGATCCGCCCAGACCTCGCCGGCCGCCGGTGCGCCTGCGCGGCCGGGCAGGGCCTCGCGCAGCGCGATGCGGCCGCGCAGCGGATAGCCGGCGCTGACCGCCTTGACGGCGACCAGCCGGCTCTCGCCGCCCTGGGCCTCGGTGGCGCGCGCCATGCTGGGGAAGGTGGCGCTGCGCACCAGGGTCAGCTTCAGCCCCTCGGCCAGGTCCAGCAGCGCCTTTGGCGTGGGCTGGTCGCTGGCCACGACGGCGTCGCCGCCCAGCAGCTGGGCCGCATCGCGGCGCAGGCCGCGGTCCAGCCGGTCCGACAGGAAGGCCACCGCGCACAGGGCCGCGACGGCCAGCGCCACGGCCAGCATCAAGAGCCGCAGCTCGCCGGCCCGCCAGTCTCGCAACAGCTGGCGCCAGGCGACGGCCAAGGTGGCGGGCGGATGCGGTACGGCAGTGGACTTCATGCGCGCGACTGTAGCCGCGGGCACTCTGCGCTAACGCAAGTCAGTCGCGGCCAGCGTGGCCCGTGCCGCGTCGCGCCAGGCCGGTTCGGCCGCGTCGGCGCGCTGCACGGCGCGCTCGGCGGCGGCGCGGGCGCCGCTGCGGTC
>JAACZV010000030.1 GCA_009996515.1 Comamonadaceae bacterium | reverse complement strand
CGGACGCCGCAGGCGCTGCGGCCGCGGGCGCCGCCCCGGCCTGCGAGGACCGCTGCAGCACCCAGCTCAGCCCCGCGCCGGCCGCCGCCGCGGCCAGCACCGCCAGGCCCACGACGAAGGGGGCCGACCAGCGCGGCGACGCCGGCGCGGCCTGCTGCGCATCGAACACCTCGGCCGCGGCCCGGCGCACGATGGCCGGCGTGACCTGGGCCTGGCCGCCGGCGTAGGCGCCCAGCAGCGCGCGGTCGCACAGCAGGTTGATGCGGCGCGGCACGCCGCGCGTGAGCCGGTGGATGAGGCGCAGCCCCGCACGGTCGAACGGCAGCGCGCCGGTCAGGCCGGCCACGGTCAGGCGGTGGCGGATGTATTGCGCCGTCTCGGCCTCGGACAGCGCGCCGAGGTGAAAGCGCGCGATGACGCGCTGGGCCAGCTGCTCCAGCTCGGGCCGGGCCAGCATGCCGCGCAGCTCGGGCTGGCCGATCAGCACCACCTGCAGCAGCTTGCGCTCGGCGGTCTCCAGATTGGTCAGCAGGCGCAGCTGCTCCAGCACGTCGGCCGACAGGTTCTGCGCCTCGTCGATGATGAGGACGTTGTTGCGCCCCGCCGCATGCTGGGCCAGCAGGAAGGCGTTGAGCGGGTCCACATAGTCCTTCACCGTCTGCGCGCCCGCCGGCACGTTGACATGGAACTCGTCGCAGATGGCCTGCAGCAGTTCGGTGACGGTGAGCTTGGGGTTGAAGATGTAGGCGACGTTGCAGTGCGCCGGGATCTGCTCGAGGAAGCAGCGGCACACGGTGGTCTTGCCGGCGCCGATCTCGCCGGTCAGCAGCACGAAGCCGCCGCCGCCGTCCAGCCCGTACAGCAGGTGGGCCAGCGCCTCGCGGTGGCGCTCGCTCATGAACAGGTAATGCGGGTCCGGCGCGATCGAGAACGGCGCTTGTTTCAAGCCGAAGAAGGGCGCGTACATGGTCGGCAGGATAACCATGCAGCGGCGCCAAGGCCCCGGGCCCGCAGCATGCCGGCGGCGCGTCCGCTGTACCGCCGCGGCACAGTGGGCTGCGCCAGCCCGGCGCACCGGCGTTGCGCCACGCCGCCGAGCCTGCTCCAGGATGGCAAATCCGCGGCCGGGCTTGATGGGCGTCAAGGTTGGCGCAGGCCGCGCCACTAGCCTGGACGCGACCCCGGTCTTCATCCACGGAGCAACACCATGACATCCCGCCCCCTCTTCCTGGCCGCGATCGCCCTCGCGGCCCTGCAGGCCGGCGCCGCACCGGCGCCCGACGACGCCGCCATGCTCAAGCTGGCCAGCGGCAGCGGCTGCATGACCTGCCACCACATCGAGGCCGGCGCCCAAGGCCCCGACGGGCTGGCTCCCATAGGCCCGGCCTGGCGCGACGTGGCCGCGCGCTACCGCGGCGCGGCCGGCGCGCAGGACCAGCTGACGCGCACCGTGATGGCCGGCTCCAACCCCTACAGCAGCCACTGGAAGGGCAAGGTCAGCGGCCTGGCCATGCCGCCCAACGAGGTGGCGATCAGCGAGGCCGATGCCCGGCAGCTGGTGGCCTGGATCCTGAGCCTGGAGCGGCCGCGATGACGGCGGAGCGCCGCCGGCCCGTCAGGCCGGCACGACGGCCGTGACCTCGATCTCCACCCGCGCCCGGTCCTCCATCAGCGCCGCCACCTGCACGGCGCTCATCGCCACGCCATAGTCGCGGCCCAGCACGTCGCGGTAGGCCTGGCCCACCTCGCGGCCGCGGGCCAGGTATTCGCGCTTGTCGACCACGTACCAGGTCATGCGCACGATGTGCTCGGGCCCGGCGCCGGCCTCGGCCAGCACGGCGCGGATGTTGAGCAGCGTCTGCCGCACCTGGGCGATGAGGTCGTCGCTGTCGAACTCGCAGCGCTCGTTCCAGCCGATCTGGCCGGCGACGAAGACCTGGCGGCCACTGGCCGCGACGCCGTTGGCATAGCCGCGCGGCGCGGCCCAGCCCGCGGGTTGCAGGATTTGCTTGGTCATGGGGTCTCCAGCGCGACGCGCAGGTCGGCGGGCAGGGGTTGGGGCCTATGTGTGTCCAGCGAGGTGCAGACCAGCAGCTGGTCGAACTCGACGCGGTTGCCATCGTCGCCGTCGAAGGCGATGGCCAGCGCCAGCGAGCTGCCGCCCACCCGCTCGACCCGCAGGCGCTGGCGCAGGCGGTCGCCCAGGCGGCTGATGCGCTTGAAGCGCGTGTCCAGCCTGGCGGTGGGCATGCCGATGCGGCGCTGGCCCATGAGCTGCGCGAACGGCAGGCCCAGCGCCAGCGCGAACCAGTCCTCGACCAGCTCGTTGAGCATCTCGAAATAGCGCGGGTAGAAGACGATGCCGGCCGGGTCGCAATGGCCGAAGCGCACGGTCTGCTCGCGCTCGAACACCCGGGCACTCATGCGCCGGGCTCCTTCAGCTTGAAGCGCTGCAGCTTGCCGGTCTCGGTGCGCGGCAGCGTGGCGCGGAACTCGATGACGCGCGGGTATTTGTAGGGCGCGATGGCGGCCTTCACATGCGCCTGCAGCGCCTGCACGTCGCCGGCCTGGCCCTCGCGCAGCACGACGAAGGCCTTGACCAGCTGGCCGCGCTCCTCGTCGGGCACGCCGACGACGGCGCATTCGGCCACAGCCGGGTGGCTGAGCAGCGCGGCCTCGACCTCGGGGCCGGCGATGTTGTAGCCGCCCGAGATGATCATGTCGTCGGTGCGGGCCTGGTAGACGTAGTCGCCGTCTTCGTCGACGAGGTAGGCGTCGCCGGTCAGGTTCCAGCCGTCCTGCACATACTGCTGCTGGCGCGCATCGGCCAGGTAGCGGCAGCCGGTGGGGCCTTTGACGGCCAGGTGGCCCACCTGGCCGGCACGCAGCGGCTGGCCGGCATCGTCGAGGATGCAGGCCTGGTAGCCCGGCACGGGCTTGCCGGTGGCACCGGCCTTGGCGGTCTCCTCGGTGTGGGAGATGAAGATGTGCAGCAGCTCGGTGGCGCCTATGCCGTCGATGAGCTCGATGCCGGTCGCCTGCTTCCACAGCGCGCGCGTGGCAGCCGGCAGCGCCTCGCCGGCGCTGACGCATTTGCGCAGGCTGGAGATGTCGTGCTGAGCCACCAGCGGCGCCATCGCACGGTAGGACGTCGGCGCGGTGAAGCAGACCGTGGCGCGGTGCTCGGCAATGGCGGCCAGCAGCAGGTCGGGCGCGGCCTTCTCCAGCAGCACGGCGGACGCGCCCACACTCATCGGGAACAGCAGCAGGCCGCCCAGGCCGAAGGTGAAGGCCAGCGGCGGGCTGCCGATGAAGACGTCGCTGGCCCGGGCCTGCAGGCAATGCGGCGGCCAGCAGCGGCAGATCGCGAGGACATCGCGATGGAAATGCATGGTGCCCTTGGGCTGGCCCGTAGTGCCGGACGTGAAGGCGATCAGCGCGCAGTCGTCGCTGGCGGTGTCCACGTTCGTGAAGCTGGCCGGCTGGCGGGACGCGCGGGCTTCGAGGCCATCGGGCTCGCTGCTGCGGAACAGGCAGATGCTGCGCATCACCGGGTTCTGCTGCTGCGCCGTCAACAGCTCGCCGGCCAGGGCCGCATCGCACAGCGCGTGGCTGACCTCGGCCTTGGCGATCACCTTGCCAAGTTCGACCGCGCGCAGCAGCGGCATCGTCGCCACCGCGATGGCGCCGGCCTTGATGACGGCGAACCAGCAGGCCGCCAGCTGCGGCGTGTTCGCGCCGCGCAGCAGCACGCGGTTGCCCGGCACGACGCCCAGCTCGTTGACCAGCACGTTGGCGATGCGGTTCGCCTCGGCCTGCAGCTGGGCATAGCTCCACGCCACACCGCCGCCCTGCACGCAGGGGCGATCGCCCTGCCCTTGCGCCACCCAGCGGTCCAGCAGCTCGGTGGCCGCGTTCAGCCGCGGGCCGAACTGCAGCTCGGGCAGGTCGAAGACCAGCTCGGGCCACTGCTCCGGCGGCGGCAGGTGGTCTCTGGCGAAGGTATCCAGGTGAGCCGATGCATGCATGTTCAAGCCCGCTTCAAAAGCTCACGTCCGATGATGAGCTGCTGCACTTCGCTGGCGCCCTCGTAGATGCGCAGCGCACGGATTTCCCGGTACAGGGATTCGACGATCTCGCCCCGGCGCACGCCGCGGCCGCCGAACAGCTGCACGGCGGCATCGATGACGCGTTGCGCGCCCTCGGTGGCCATCAGCTTGGCCATGGCGGCCTCCTGCGTGATGGTCTTGCCCTGGTCGCGCAGCCAGGCGGCGCGATAGACCATCAGTGCGGACGAGTCCACCGTGCAGGCCATGTCGGCCAGCTTGGCCTGCGTGAGCGGCAGGTCGGCCAGCCGCGCGCCGAACATGGGCCGCGCCTTGGCCTGGGCCAGGCCCTCATGCAAGGCGCGGCGCGCAAAGCCCAGCGCCGCGGCGGCGACCGAGGTGCGGAACACATCCAGCGTGCGCATGGCCAGCTTGAAGCCCTCGCCGGGCGCGCCCAGCATCTGGGTCTTGGGCACGCGGCAGTTGGTGAAGCGCAGCCGGGCCAGCGGGTGCGGTGCGATGACGTTGATGCGCTCGGCGATGTCGAAGCCCGGCAGGCCGGCGTCGACGATGAAGGCCGAGATGCCGCGCGCACCGGGCGCCTCGCCCGTGCGCGCGAACAGCACGTAGAAGTCCGCGATGCCGCCGTTGGAGATCCAGGTCTTCTCGCCATTCAGCACGTAGGCGTCGCCGTCCTCGGTGGCGCTGCATTGCAGGGCGGCCACGTCGGAACCGGCCTCGGGTTCGGACAGCGCGAACGCCGCCAGCGCCTCGCCGCGCGCCACGCGCGGCAGATAGCGCTCGCGTTGCTGGGGCGTGCCCTGCAGCGAGAGGGCGCCCGAGCCCAGGCCCTGCATCGCGAACGCAAAGTCGGCCAGGCCGTCGTGCCTGGCCAGCGTCTCGCGGATCAGGCAGAGGGCGCGGGTGTCTATGGCCTGGCCCTCGCCGGCCACCGCATGGTTCAGCCAGCCCGCCTTGCCGAGCTGCGCGACGAGGCGCCGGCATTCACCGTCCACATCGCCGTCATGGTCGACATGCTGCAGATGTGCGTCGCACCAGGCGTCCAGCGCGCTCGCCAGCTCGCGGTGCTTGGCGTCGAAGAAGGGCCAGTCGAGGTGCTGCATGTCAATCACCTTGGAAGACCGGCTTCTGCTTGGCCACGAAGGCCTCGTAGGCGCGCTGGAAGTCCTGGGTCATCATGCAGATGGCCTGGGCTTGCGCCTCGGACTCGATGGCCTCGTCCACGCCCATGGCCCATTCCTGGTGCAGCATGCGCTTGGTCATCGCATGGCCGAAGCCGGGGCCGCTGGCGATCTCGCCGGCCCATTGGAGCGTCTCGTCCAGCAGCTGCTCGGGCTCGGCGATGCGGTTCAGGAAGCCCCAGCTCAGCGCCTCCTCGCCGCCCAGGCTGCGGCCGCTGTAGAGCAGATCCGACGCGCGCCCCTGGCCGACGATGCGCGGCAGCATGGCGCAGGCCCCCATGTCGCAGCCGGCCAACCCCACGCGGCTGAACAGGAAGGCCGTCTTGCTGCGCGCCGTGCCCACACGCAGGTCCGAGGCCATGGCCAGGATGGCGCCGGCGCCGGCGCAGACGCCGTCGATGGCCGAGAGGATGGGCTGGGGGCAGGCCCGCATGGCCTTGACGAGGTCGCCCGTCATGCGCGTGAAGGCCAGCAGATCCGGCATGCTCATGCCGGTCAGCGGGCCGATGATCTCGTGCACGTCGCCGCCGGAGCAGAAGTTGCCGCCCGCGCCCTGCATGACGATGGCCTTCACGTCGTCGACATAGGAGAGAACCCGGAACAGGTCGCGCAGTTCGGCATAGGAGTCGAAGGTCAGCGGGTTCTTGCGCTCCGGCCGGTTCAGCGTGATGACGCCGACGGCGCCCTGCTGCTGCCAGAGGAAATGCTGCGGGCTGTAGCCGGCCAGGCTCTGGCGGTTGCCCGGGGCGAGATGCGGGGTCATGGGGTGTTGTCCTTCAAATGGGTCTTGAGCCGGGCCAGCAGCTCGTGGACCTGGGTCTTCTGCGCCGGCGTCAAGCCCGCGAACAGCTCGACGATCCAGCCCTCGTGCGTGGCCGCCATGCGCTTGAACTGGCGGCGACCCTGGGGCGTCAGCCTGACGATGAAGCTGCGGCGATCGTCCGCCCGCGTCTCGCGCTGCACCAGGCCCTCGGCCTCGAGCTGGTCGGTGATGCCGGTGACGTTGCCGCCCGTCACCATCAGCCGCCGGGACAGCTCGCGCATGCTCAACCCGTCGGGATGGCGCTCCAGCTGGGCCAGCAGGTCGAAGCGCGGCAGCGTGGTGCCGAACTCGGCGCGCAGGCGCTGGCGGATCTGGTCCTCGATGCGGGTGGTGCAGGACAGCAGGCGCAGCCAGAGCTTGAGGGCCTGGTGGTCGTCGTCCGACAGCCGGGTTTCGAGATCGATGTCCCGCGCCTGCGCCTGCTTCGCGCCGCGCACGGCCCCGCCGGACAGGAGCTGGGCGCCTTCGGGCGGCCGGGCGGCGCTCACATCGTCTCCCCGCCGCAGACGGCGATGGCCTGGCCGTTGACGCCGGCCGCGCTGGCCAGCCAGGCCACGGTGTCGGCCACTTCCTCCGGCCGGATCAAGCGCCCCTGCGGATTGGCCCGGGCCAGCTCCGCCCTCGCCTGCTCGGCGCTGCGGCCAGTCTTGGCGACGATGGTGTCGACGGCGTGGGCGACGATGTCGGTCTCGGTATAGCCGGGGCAGACGGCGTTGACCGTCACGCCCTTGGCGGCCACCTCCAGCGCCAGCGCCCGGGTCAGGCCCAGCACGCCATGCTTGGCCGCGCAATAGGCCGCCACATAGGCATAGCCCTTCAGCGCCGCCGTGCTGGCCACGTTGACGATGCGGCCCTGCCGGCGTACCAGCATGCCCGGCAGCACGGCGCGGCTGCACAGGAAGCTGCCGGTGAGGTTGACGTTGAGCAGGCGCTGCCAAAGCTCCAGCGAGGTCTTGTGCAGCGGTGCGCTCTCGACCTGGCCGGCGTTGTTGACGAGGAGGTCCACGTCGCCTACGGCCGCGAAGGCCGCTGCGACGCCGGCCTCGTCGGACACGTCGCAGGCCTGGATGGCGACGTCGCCCAGCGCGGTCTGCTGGGCTTGCAGACGCTCCAGGCTGCGCCCCATCAGCGTGACGCGCATTCCGTCGGCCAGCAGCCGCTTCGCCACCGCGGCGCCGATGCCGCTCCCACCGCCTGTGATCACCGCATGCTTCATACGCCCAAGGCCTTGTTCGCCTGCTCGGCCGCGGCCACGCTGCCGGCGCGCTGGCGCTCGAACTCGCGCTCCAGCGGGCTCTTGCCGGAGAGGTATTGCCTGGGCCATTCCAGGCCGACGGGGCCGCGGTAGCCGATGCGCGCCGCCTCGGTCAGCGTCCAGGCCGGGTTGGCCAGATGCGGCCGCGCGATGGCGCAGAGGTCGGCCCGGCCCGCCGCGATGATGCTGTTGACATGGTCGGCCTCGGAGATGGCGCCCACCGCCATGGTGGCGATGCCGGCGCGGTTGCGGATGCTTTCCGCCAACGGCGTCTGCCACATGCGGCCGTAGACCGGCTGCTGCGCCTTGCTGACCTGGCCGGAGGACACATCGATGAGATCGGCGCCGGCGGCCTTGAAAGCGGCGGCGATCTGCACCGCGTCTTCCGGTGTGGTGCCGCCCGGCACCCAGTCATGGGCCGAGATGCGCACGGACATGGGCCGGTCCGGCGGCCAGACCTCGCGCATCGCAGCGAAAACCTCCAGCGGGTAGCGCAGCCGGTTCTGCAGCGAACCGCCGTAGTCGTCATCGCGCCGGTTGGTCAGCGGCGAGATGAAGGCCGACAGCAGATAGCCATGGGCGCAGTGCAGCTCCAGCCAGTCGAAGCCGGCCGCGGCGGCGCGGCGGGTGGCGGCGACGAAGTCCTCCCGCACACGCTCCATGTCGGCGCGCGTCATCGCGCGCGCCGTCTGGCTGATGCCGGCCAGGTATTGCTGCGGCGAGGCCGAGATCAGCGGCCAGTTGCCCTCGGGCAGCGGCTGGTCTTCACCCTCCCAGGGCACGCGGGTGGAGCCCTTGGGCCCGGCATGGCCCAGCTGCATCGCGATGCGGGCGCTGCCGTGCCGGTGCACGAACTCGACGATGCGCTGCCAGGCCCCGCCCTGTTCGTCGTTCCACAGCCCCGGGCAGCCGGGCGTGATGCGCGCGTCGGGCGACACGCAAGTCATCTCGGCGAACACCAGGCCCGCGCCGCCCAGCGCCCGCGCGCCGAGATGGGCCAGGTGGTAGTCGCCGGCGACGCCGTCCACGCAGCTGTACTGCGCCATGGGCGAGACAACGACGCGGTTCTTCAGCGTCAGGCCGCGCAGCCGCAAGGGCGTGAACATCGGTGGGACTTCGGCATCGACACCGGCCTGGCCCGCCAGCCAGCGCTCGAACTCACCGACGTAGCGTGCGTCGCGCAGCCGCAGGTTCTCGTGCGAAATGCGCTGCGAGCGCGTCAGCAGCGAATAGGCGAACTGCTCGGGCGCCAGCCGCGCATGGCGCTCGACGTTCTCGAACCATTCGGTGGAGTTGCGCGCCGCATTCTGGATGCGCAGCACCTCGATGCTGCGGCTGGCCTGGTAGTCGTCCAGCGCCGCGGCCAGGTCGCCGCCATGCTGCTCGATGTCGCGCGCCAGCGCGATGGCGTCTTCCAGCGCCAGCTTGCTGCCCGAGCCGATGGAGAAATGGGCCGTGTGGGCGGCGTCGCCCATCAGCACCACGGGCACGCCGTCCTCGGCGCGGCGATGCACCCAGGTCTTGCAGACCACGCGCGGAAAGCGTATCCACTGCGCCGAGCCGCGCAGGTGCTTGGCGTTGGAGATCAGCGGATGGCCGTCCAGCACCCTGGCGAACAGCTGCTCGCAGAAGGCGATGCCCTCTTCCTTGTCCATGCCCTCCAGGCCCGCGGCGCGCCAGACGTCCTCCGGGGCCTCGACGATGAAGGTGGAGTGCGTGGCGTCGAAGCGGTAGGCATGGGCCTGGAACCAGCCCCATTCGGTGCGCTGGAAGTCGAAGGTGAAGGCGTCGAACAGTTTCGTCGTGCCCAGCCACACGAAGCGGCAGCGGCGCAGGTCGATGTCGGGCTGGTAGGCGGCGGCGTACTTCTGGCGGATGCGGCTGTTCAGGCCGTCGGCGGCGATGATGAGGTCGGCCTCGAGGCCGGCATCGTCCGGCACGTCGGTCTCGTAGACCAGCTCGACGCCGAGGGCTTCACAACGGGCCTGCAGGATGTTGAGCAGCTTCTTGCGGCCTATGCCGCAGAAGCCGTGGCCGCCGGAAACGATGCGCCGGCCGCCGATGTGGACGGCGATGTCGTCCCAGTGGTTGAACGCGTCGGCGATCTGGGCCGCCGTCTCGGGGTCGGCCTCGCGCAGCGCTTCCACGGTCTGGTCGGACAGCACGACGCCCCAGCCGAAGGTGTCGCCCGTGCGGTTGCGCTCCAGCACCCGCACCTCATGGCTGGGGTCGGCCTTCTTCATCAGCAGCGCGAAGTACAGGCCGGCGGGGCCGCCGCCTATGCAGGTGATACGCATGGTGCGGACCACTTTAGAAATCAATAGTTCAAACGTCAAGCATTTAAATGCGCCGAGGCGCGACGGGCAAACCCTGGTTCCCAGGGTCGGCTGAGCGACGCGACGGTGGCGATGCTGCCGGCGCCGGGCCGGCCCATCAATGCGCGGCGACCGCGGCCTCCCGGCCCTCGGCGGATTCCTCGCGCTCGTGCGGGAACGGCGCCAGCCACGCCAGCAGCACCGGCGGGATGGAGAACACCAGCACCCAGCCGAAGAAGCTCAGGTATTGATGGCCGACGTGGCTCCACAGCAGGCCGCTGGCGCTGCCCGTGCCCCATTTGGTCAGCGCCATGACGCCGGTGGCCATCGCATAGTGGGCCATGCGGAAAGGCCCGGGGGCGATCTGCTGCATCATGTAGAGCATGTGGCCCACCGAGCCCATGCCGAAGCCGAACTTCTCGATGGCGACGATGGCCGCGATGGTCAGCGTGTCCGTCGGCATGGACTGGGCCAGATAGAAATAGGTCAGGTGCGGGACGTTGAGCACCAGGGCCAGCGCGAAGAACGTGCGCGGCAGCGTTCGCCGGGCCACCAGCAGGCCGCCCAGGAAGGCGCCGGCGATGAAGCTCAGCGTGCCCACGGTGCCGTTGATGTGGCCCAGCGCCTCGTTGTCCAGACCCAGGCCGCCGGCCTCGCGCGCGTCCAGCAGGAACAGCGGGCCGAACTTCTCAATGAAGCCCTCGCCGAAGCGGTAGAAGAAGATGACGGCCAGCATCATCCAGATCTGTGGCTTCTGGAAGAAGCTGACCCAGGCCTGGGCGGTGGCCCTGAGACCGCCGGCCAGCCCCTGGCCGTGCAGCGCGGAAGGCGAACCGGGCGGCAGCACGCGCCAGTGGTAGCCGCCGAACGCCGCCATGGCCACGGCGGCCAGCGACACGACCACCATCCAGCACTGCACCCAGCTCAGGCCCATGTGGTTGTGCAGCCAGCCGGTCAGCGACACCAGCAGGCCCGAGGCGATGACGGCGCCCAGGTTCCAGCACATGCCCTGCACGCCGGAGTAGCGCGCCTGGTCGATCTTGGAGACGGTGGTCATGTAGACGCCGTCGGCGCAGGTGTCCTGCGTGGCCGAGGCGAAGCCGACGATCCAGAAGAAGGCCAGCGACAGCCTGAAGAAGCCCTCCAGCGGCAGGCACAGCGCGACCAGGCCCAGCGCCGCAGCCATCGTGAACTCCATGCCTATGACCCAGAAGCGCTTGCTGCGGTAGGTCTCCAGCAGCGGCGCCCATAGCGGCTTGAGCACCCAGGGCAGGTACATCTGCGAGGTGTAGAGGGCGATGTCCTCGTTGGAGACGCCCAGGTTCTTGTAGATGATGGCCGCGACCACGCCCACCATCACGTTGGGCAGGCCCATGGCCAGGTAGAGCGAGGGCACCCAGACCAGCGGGTGGCGGGAGGTCGTGGACATGCGGGGGCTCCGTTCCTGTGCTCAGCGAGTGGCAGGCGTGAGGGCCTGCAGTGCCGCGGACACATAGACCAGCGGCGCATTCCAGTTGATGGCGACCTCGTTGCTGGCGTAGCTGCAGCCATGGTCCAGATAGGCCAGGGCCGGCAGCGCCGAGGGGTAGCGCACGGGGCAGTGCTGCTGGTCCTGCCGGCCCGGGTTGGGGCCGCCGGCGAGGAAGCCGGGCACCGGCGCGTCGATACCGTCGGCCTCGGAGGGGCGGTGGTGCGGGTGCAGCGGCGAGCGCTGGCCGAAGCCGGTCACATAGCTCATGCGCAGCGGGTTGCGGCCCAGCACATAGTCCAGCACGGACTGGGCGGCGTCGAGCCGGCGACGCTCGCCGTCCAGGCGATAGGCCTGGATCAGCATCAGCGCCTGGTTCAGCGCGTGGGCGTTGCTGCCCCAGACGAAATCGGTCGCGCTCTCCATGGGCAGCCGATAGGCCGAGGCCTGCCACCGCGCCGCGAGTTCGTCACCCAGGCCGCGCACGCGGCGCGTGACGAGATCGGCGTCGGCCCTGGACAGCCGGTCCCGGTGCTGGGCCAGGCTCATCCACGCCAGCCCCACCACGTCGTCCCAACTGGGCACGCGTATGGGCAGGGCGTCCAGCTTCAGCGCGTCACGGTAGGCGGCCTCGCCGGTGCTCAGGTAGAGCTCGGTGGCGGCCCAGGCGAACTCGTCATCCAGCTTCGTGTCGCCGTACTCGCCGGTCTGCACATCGGGCGGGTTCTGGTAGACGACGCCCGGATTCGCGCGCGCCCAGTGCCAGGCGGCCACGGCGGCCTCGCGCATGCGGGCCGACAGGCCCGGCCGCTGCACCTCGAAGGGCCGGTAGACGCGGCTGGCCTGGGCCATCACGGCCGCAAAGTCCAGCGCCGCGGCCGTGCTCTTGGCCACCACGTAGCGCGGGCGCGTGGCCTCACGCGGCATCTGGTTGCCGTCGAAGCTCAGGTTGGTGAGCTTGTGATAGACGCCGCCATCGGCCGGGTCCTGCATGGCCAGCATCCAGTCGAGGTTCCACAACACCTCGGCCAGCAGGTCGGGCAGCTCGCCGCCGCTCTCGGGGATGCCCAGCCCCTGCGCCTTGAACAGCGCCGGGAACTGCTCCCAGGCGGCCAGCAGCGTGTAGACGGTGATGCCGGAGTTGACGACGTACTTGTTGTAGTCGCCCGCGTCGTACCAGCCCTTGGACGCGGCGATGCGCGTGCCCTCCGGGCGCACCCGACTGGCCGCTGAGGCGTGGATCAGCACCTCGGTGTCCGGGTGCCCGGCAGCGCGGGCCCAACGGCCGGCGTGGCGGGCCTCCAGCGTGATGCCGGCGCGGTTGAAGTAGAAGGCCTTGAGGCCGGCGGCCGTCAGCGCGGCATAGGCGTCGGGCGCGACGACGATGCGCGACGCCACGGGCTGGCCCTCGACGCGCAGCTCGTATTCGCCCGAATCGGTCAGCGCGGAGAGGTCCGCCAACCGCACCGTCTGCCCGGCGGGCGCCCAGAGCCGCGCCGCGCCGAGGCGGCCGCGCAGCACGACATCACCAGCCCCCGGACGCATGACGCGGAACTCATCGCCCGCCTCGGCGGGTAGCACGACCCATTTGGCAGCACCGGGCAGATAGCCCAGTTGGTTGAAGGCCGCCTGGGCCTGCACCGCCTCGGCGGTGAGGCACAAGCAGATCCAGGCGAGCCGCCGGATGAGACGCGGGATGGATTCCATGGTCAGCCATTTTGACAACGCTGTCATTTGATTGACATTGGGGTCAACGCGGGTGACTGAGGCAGCCTCGCCGTACCGAATGAACCATCTTTGAACGCGGTGCCGCGATGCGACGCGCTGCTCAGGCCTGAAGCGCACAGGCAGGACCCGGGAGCCGCAACGGCCGTCTCGACAGCTGTTGCCTGCGGCCTAAAACGACAAAGCCCGCACGGGGCGGGCTTTGCTGAATCCTTCACAGGACTCGTATTCTTGGTTGCGGGGGGGCGCAACTGCTCTCGGAGACGCATCAAGCTGAATGGATAGACGCCGCCTATTCGGTTAGCTCATGCATGCTGGCAAGCAAGCCGTTGTACTTGAACAGGATGTGGGTGGCGGCGCTCGCGCGCGTCTGTAGTTCCTCCACCATCCAAATCAAAGCGCTCATGTCTGGATGCAGGTTGAAGAGTTGGTACGCCCCCAAAGGCGGCTGATCTGCCAGTTGTCCGGTGGCTCGGTCCATCACTTGCATTCCCTCCCTCAACTTGACGATGAAGCAGTTGCCGGCAACGTGGATGAAGTCGACCCGCCTCGTCGGAGGGATCTCGGGATGCTCTCGGTAGAACGCGTTCAGGTGCTCCAAAAGCGTGTTGGCCGCGATGCCCCTTGAGGCGTACACGACTTTCAAAGGCCAGTCTTCATAGCCGGAGATTCGCAAATTCGGATTCACTCGCGTGCCAAGTGGCCGAGTGGCGGGGATCGACGCGAGGCCCTGGAGCGCATCATGAAGCTGGGCTTTGTCCAGCGTCGATTTGACAGACACAACGGCGAGAGTGCCCTCCACGGGTGAGAAGGATGGCCCGGCCCCATCCCGATTGTGGAAGTTGAACTGAGGCGCGGTGTCGGTTGTCACGATGATGTCCAACTGCTTAGACTCTGCGCCGTCTTCGTCGAAGAGGAATCCTCCCAACAGCACGTTGCACTTTGAGGGTGCATGTTGTCTCAGGAACTCGGCATAGATCCTTTCTCTCGCTGCACCCACGTTGGAGGAATTCGGAAACATGGCCGCCGCGTCAGCCTCTCCCCGTAGGACCGCCGCGACTGTTTCGAAGTAGGCCCGCAAGCGCTTGAAGAATGGCTGCATCGTTCACCTCCAGGGGCGCGATAGTAGTTCTCTGTCAAGACGGTATTGGGGGCTGGGGGCACCCCAGGAGAGGCCGCAGGCCGGGAGCTTGGCTCTGGGTCGGCACGCAACTGCGAGAATCCATTCCAACGACACGCCGCCCCCCAATGGCTCAAGACCTGCCACCTCCTGACTCGACTGCACAGCCTCAGCACAACGAAGCTTGGTCCGACGCCGCTTTGGGCCAGCGCCTGAAGGAAGCGCGAGAGGCACGGCAGCTGACGCAGCAAGCCGTCGCCAGCCGCTCAAAGTGGGCAGACCCTGAGGAAAAGGGTATCTCGCGAACGGCCATCATTGGCTACGAGGCAGGTACTTCCAGGCCAGGCGCGCGCGAGATTCGCATCCTTTGCCAGACGCTCGCGATCAGCGCCAACAAGCTGCTGTTCGGCAGCGAGAGGCCCCCAAGCACCGCCCATCCTGCGATGGAGACGCTGCAGCAAAAGAATGGGGCGGACCTCAGAACTGCGATTGAACTTGGCTTCGTGCTGGCCTCATTGAAAGGCCACGAACGAGACGCGCTGGTGAGCCTGGCCCTTTCACTCGCCGGCCGGCAGCTCGGGGATGTCCGGCTTTCCGGCTTGCGAACAATGGCGAAGCTGTCGCTACCGGAGGTAGCGCGCGTTTTCGATGAAGCCATTTCCGACATTGAAGACCCCTCGAAGCTCACACTTGAGCAAGTCGCTGACGCGCTCTCTAAGCAGCTTGGATCGAACATCGGAACCAACCTCAACATCGAGGACGAAGAGAACATCCAGGGCGCCTGGCTCTATCCCGACCCCTCGCCGCCAAGCCAAAATGTCAAGAAAGACGACTAGAAGTTGAACGGATAGTTGACGCGTCGAAAAAGTGCTCCTACAGTTGCATGTGTCGAGTTTGGCAACAACAAGGAGTTCATATGTTCGACTTCAATTCTCTTCCTCTCAGTCCCGAGCTTTCCCGCGCCGCGCGCAACTATCTGGGCTTCAGCCAGGCGAAGGCTGCTGAAGACTCCAGTCTTCCCGCCCACAAGATCAAGCGCTTCGAGGCCGGCAACTACATGCCGGACGTGGAGTTCCTGCAGGCTCTGCGGGACTTCTACGAGCAGCACGGCTATCGCTTCGAGGAACCGGCCGCCAAGGCCAAAGGCAGCGGTGATGTCTTCGCTGGCGGTGTCGTCGGTGACGACGGTGACGGCGAGAGCCAGCCTGCTCCCGGCCGCCACCAGAAGACGGCCATCCACCACATGCGCATCGCGATGCGCGATGAAGACGAGATGGGCCGGGTGCTGGACCTGATCGAGGCGAACGAAGAAAAGCTCGAGGCCCTGCTGAAGCAGCCTGTTGGCGCCGGCTTCCTCGACGCCTTCAACGAAAAGTCCGAGCTGACGCACGTCGAGGCATTGAAGCTGCTCGCAGAGAACGGTGCGATGTGGGCCCGCCTGTTCGGCCGAGACCTGGGCGGCACGCCCGATGACAAGGTGCTGGCCGGCGGCACCAAGCCGAAGACTCACGCAGACCTGCTGCATCGCAGCCAGGCGACGGCGCACCGTGCCGTTAAGGGCGACAAGGCCGCCATCGCCCAGCGCAAGCAGCCCTCCGTGGCGGGCTCGCTGGCCCACGCCCTCGGCCTGAGCTGACCCCCTCGCGGGGCGCCGGCTCACCGCCGCGGCCGGCCCTCCGCTCCCAACCCGGAGATCGCCATGAAAAGCTTTCAAGCTGAGGCCGCCGCATGGGCCGCGCCTCTCTTCGCCCTCCTGGGCACCGTGAACGCCGCCGGTAAGCAGACCCACAAGCTGCCTCCCATGCCCTGCGTGCTGTGGTTGCCCGACTATCGGGCCTACCTGCGCAGCCTGGACCTGCTGCACGCCTCCTTCAAGACCTGTCCCAACGTCGATGGCGCGATGCGCCTCGCCGAGGATCAGGCCGCGGCGCTGGCTCAAGACCTGATCGACCTGACGGCCGTTCGCGTCGAGCTGCGAGCCTTTCACTACGCCAGCTCTCTCGGGGGTAGCCATGTCGCCCAGTGAGACCGCCCGAGTTCAGCCGTCGTTCGGGGCCGGCGAGCTTCGCATCTACCGCATGGTCGCCGACGAACCGGGCGATGCGCCTGACGCCGCCGTGTGGGTGAACCTCTCGGCTCAGTGCCTGTCCGCCCGGTGCCGCCTGACGCCCGCGGAGGCCCGCCAAGTCGCCGCCGGCATCTTGGCCGCGGCCGACGCCGCGGAGAGCGCTGGGGCACAAGCATGAGTGCAGCGCCGACCACCCCGCCCCACCTGGCGCACCTGGCCGAGCGCTTCGACTTGGCCGACGCCGACATTCGCGAGCAAGCAGAAAAGGCGGCCGGCGCTGTGCGTCGCCTGGCCGACCTGTGGGAGCGCAACGGCACAGCAGATGCGGCCGTGCTGCGCAGCCTGCGCGCCATCGCCAAGCGCCACGCCATCCGTATGCCCAACAAGGCCGCGCTGGCCGAGCGCGTGAACCGCATGTGCGACGCCGGCTTCTGGCGCCGAGCGCTGCGCTACCGCTTCAAGGCCGTCGAGTTGACCGCGATCCAGCGCGGCGCCGTGCACGCCCACGCATCGCCCTACGTGTCCGACAAGGCCTTGCGCCGCCACCAGCGCCACGCCGAGCGCCTGGCCGAGCAGATGGCCGCGCTAGAAGCCATCAACCAGACCACCGGCGAGGCGGTGCCCATGCCTGAGCTGGTAGAAGCCAGCCTCGCCAACCCGACCCACCGCCGTAGCGCCCTCATGGCGCGAATCAAGGGCATCGAGGCCAGCGCCACCGCGCGCGGCCACGTCGGGCTGTTCCTCACCCTGACCTGCCCGAGCCGCATGCACCCGCGGCAGCGGAAATCGGGCGCCCCCAACCCGGCCTATGACGGCCGCTGGTTCCCGACCCGGGCCCATCGCTACCTGTGCCGCGTCTGGGGCCGCGCGCTGCGTGCTGCAGCTCACGAAGGCCTGCGCCCCTACGGCTTGCGTGTGGTGGAACCTCATCACGACGCCTGCCCCCATTGGCACGTGTTGGCTTTCACGCCGGCCGACCAGGCCGAGCCGTTCATCGCGCTGATGCGCGACTACGCCCTGCGCGACAGCCCTAGCGAGCCCGGCGCCCTGAAGCGACGCTTCACCGTCGAGCGCATCGACTCAGCCAAGGGCAGCGCCGCCGGCTACGTCGCGAAGTACGTGTCGAAGAGCATCGACGGGCATGGCGTGGACGGCGACACCGAGAGCAACGAGGGCGGCCGCAGCGCCGCGGTCCGACAGGTGGCCTGGGCGCGTGTCTGGAACATCCGGCAGTTCCAGTTTTTCGGCGTGCCGCCCATCACCCCGGCTCGCGAGTTCTACCGCGTGGCAGGCGAAACGCTGCCTGGCGAGGCCCTGCCGGCACTGCACGCGGCTTGCAAGGCGAACGACTACGCCGCCTGGCTGGCGACCACCGAGGCCCACGGCCTGCGCCTGGCCGTGGAGTACAGCGAACGGCCCAGCACCCGCTACCGGGGAGAGACGACGAAGGCCGTGCAGGGGCTGCGAGTTGAGGGCGGCGACCTGGGCGGCTCCCTTCAGATCACCACGCGCTGCGACACATGGCGCATCGAGCCGCGGCCGAAAACCAGTGCCGCGAGCGCGGCCGGGGTGAGCGTGAGCGAGGGGCCTTGCCCCTCTTGGACTCGAATCAATAACTCCGCAAGCCTTGATCTAAAAGGACTTTTCCCGGACGCACTGCCCGAAGGGGTGAGGGTTTGGGGGGATGCCAGAGAGGCAGAAGAGGTGTCCCGCACCGGGCACCGCTACCCGGTACAGGACAAGGCCATTGGAGATCAGCCGGCGCGCAGCGTAGCGCGCGGGCTGGGAGAAGCAAGAACTTCGACCGGGGAGCACGCATAACCATGAGCAAGAAGACGCTTCTCAAAAGGAACGGCCAGGTGACGCCTCGGAAGAACTTCCTCGTGCTGCTGCCCAGACATACGCCGTCGCTGAACGCCATGCTCGAAGACATCGGCACCCCTTCCTTGTCTGTTGTCGCCAAAGTGCTCGGGGTCCACGTCCGTACCGTCGAACGCTGGGTAGCGGCAGACTGCGCGCCACGCGCGGCACTGCTCGCCCTCTTCTACGCCACGCGATGGGGGCAATCGCTGGTGCACACGCAGGCGCACAACGACGCGGTGCTTCAGGCACACATCGCTCGCAACCTGCTGGAACGGCTGGACAAAGCCGAACGCCAGCTGGCGAAGCTGGGGCAGATCGGTGAGTTCGGAACGGCAAATGACCCCGCCCCGGGGGTCCAAACGTACCCACTGCAGCCTCCGCATGCAGGCATTCCAGCTGCCGAAACCAGCAGCGAAACCAGCGCCACGAGCCAGTTGATCCGCGACGAAATCATGTGGTTCGCTCGGGTGAACTGAGCCGTGCAACCAGTGCAACCAAGCCCCTTCACCCCTATGAAAAACCAGGAAAACCGCCGCGTCGCAGCAATGGGTGACTTCACCCCCATCCGGGCCTTCTCGGTCGAGATCAACTTGATCCGTCTGCGCCGTCACCTGGCTCGCCTGAGGCTGCGAGACGGGCTCACGTCGCGCGCGCGCCGTGCCGCCGTTTACGCCCGCCGCCTGAAGCGCGAACCGCGCACCTGAGGCCCCGTACCATGCACACGCCGCCGACCGATCTGCAGGCCGCAGCTCGCCACCAGCTCATCAAGCTACTGGCGCGCCGGCTGGTGCAAGACGCGCTGGCGGAACAAGCCCAGACCGCACGCCATGACCCAGCGAGCCACGCTCTACGCCCGCTACAGCACGGACAAGCAGCGCGAAACGTCGATCACTGACCAGCTCCGCGAGGCCCATGCCCGGGCCGACCGCGAGGGCTGGCACGTGGTGGCGACGCACGCCGATGAGGGCGTCAGCGGATCGACGCCGCTCGCGATGCGTGCCGGCGGCAAGGCACTGATGGCCGACGCCCTGGCCAAGCGCTTCGACGTGCTCATCGTCGAGGGGCTGGACCGGCTGAGCCGCGAAATCGGCGAGGCCGAGACCGTCGTCAAGCGGCTGGAGCATCGCGGCGTGCGCATCATTGGCACGGCCGATGGCTACGACACAGAGGCCCGAGGCCGCAAGGTCATGCGCATCGCGCGCGGCCTGGTGAACGAGCTGTACCTTGATGACCTGCGCGAGAAGACGCACCGAGGCCTTGCCGGCCAATTCGAGCGCGGCTTCCACGCGGGCGGCCGGACCTACGGCTACACCAGCGCCGTCGCCGAAGACGGCCAGAGCCGGCGCATGGTGATCGACGACGCGGAAGCGGCGGTGGTCCGCTGGGTATTCGAGCAGTTCGCCGATGGGCACAGCACGCGCCACATCGCCCACCAGCTCAACGCACAGGGCAAGCCCAGCGCACGGGGCGGCACCTGGGCAGTGAGCGCGCTGCAGGGCAGCAGCGAAAAAGGCCTGGGCATGCTGAACAACGAGCTGTACATCGGCCGCGTCATCTGGAACCGGCGCCAGTGGCTGAAAGACCCGGAGACGGGCCGGCGCCGCTACGTCGAGCGGCCCAAGGAGGAATGGCAAGTCCGCGAGGCACCCGAGCTGCGCATCGTCAGCGCCGAGCTGTGGCTGCGCGTGCAAGACCGCGCGCGTCGCGGCCCAGCTCGCGGCACACGCACCGGCAAGGGCGCCATCCCCCGCACGCTGTTCGCGGGCGTGCTGCGCTGCCACGCCTGCGGCGCGGCCTTCACGGCGATCAACTCGAAGCGCTACGGCTGCAGCGCCCACCGCGACCGTGGCGCAGCCGTATGCGGCTCATCGGTGACCCTGGCCCGCGACATGCTGGACAAGCGGCTGCTGGCCGAGGTGCGCGAAGAGCTTCTGAACCCGGAGGCCCTGGCGATGCTGCAGCGGGAAGTCGGCGCACTGCTCGCAGACCTGCAGCGCCAGGCCAGCGGCGACGCTGCAGCAGCCCCGCGCCAGCTCAAGGCGCTGGACGCCGAGATTGCCCGGCTGGTGGATGCCGTCGCGGCCGTGGGCATCAGCCCGGCCCTGCAGCAGCGGCTTCGCACGGCTGAGACCGAACGCGACCGGCTGGCACAGCTGATCGAGCAAGCCGAGGCCGGCCCGCGCCAGGTGATCGAAGACGTGTTGGCGCGCTACCGGCGCCAGGTGCTGGAACTACAGCGCGTGCTCGATGAGGACGCTGACCGCGACCGCACGCGGCAACTGCTGGCCGACATGCTCGGACCGGTGCTGATCGGCCGCGACGCCGACACGGGCGCGACCTGGGCCGAAATGGAAAAACCCGCTGAGCGACTGGCACTCAACGGGTCTCCGGTATTGGTTGCGGGGGCCGGATTTGAACCGACGACCTTTGGGTTATGAGCCCAACGAGCTACCAGACTGCTCCACCCCGCGACTGAAGCTAGCAGTATACAACAGTTTTTGAAGTCCTAGCAAGTTTTCTCGCGAATTAATCGCGAGACCTGCTCCGGGTCCGCATCCAAAGCCTGCGTCGACGCCGTTCGCTGCTGCTGGCGGGAGTCGGCAGCGCCCAGACGCGGCCAGGCACGCAGCCAGCATGCGTGCAGCCTGGCATGAAAAAAGCCCGCACGGGGCGGGCTTTTCGGTTCAGCGCAGGCCGAGCTTATTCGGCGGCAGCGGCTTCGGTCTCGCCCTCGGCGCGATCCACCAGCTCGACGAAGGCCATGGGCGCGTTGTCGCCGACGCGGAAGCCCATCTTCAGGATGCGGGTGTAGCCGCCCGGACGGGCCTTGAAGCGCGGGCCCAGTTCGTTGAAGAGCTTGGTGACGATGTCGCGGTCGCGCAGGCGGTCGAAAGCCAGGCGGCGGTTGGCCAGCGTGGGCTCCTTGGCCAGCGTGATCAGGGGCTCGACCACCTTGCGCAGTTCCTTGGCCTTGGGGACCGTGGTCTTGATGGCTTCGTGCTGCAGCAGCGACACGCACATGTTGCGCAGCATCGCAGCGCGGTGGGCGCTGGTGCGGTTGAGTTTGCGGAGGCCGTTACGGTGACGCATGGTGCTTTTCCTTTCACTTCATTAATGCCGGCAGCCGTGTCAGGTACTGCCGGGTGCACCGGGTGGCGTTGGTCAGCGCGCCACCCTTCTAAAAATCAACGCTTGTCGAGACCTTGGGGAGGCCAGTTCTCGAGACGTGCGCCCAAGGTCAGCCCGCGCGAAGCGAGGACTTCCTTGATTTCATTGAGCGACTTGCGACCCAGGTTGGGGGTCTTCAGCAGCTCGGTCTCGGTACGCTGGATCAGGTCGCCAATGTAGTAGATGTTCTCGGCCTTCAGGCAGTTGGCCGAACGCACGGTGAGCTCGAGTTCGTCGACCGGACGCAGCAGGATGGGGTCGAAGCTGCTGGACCGCTGGGCCGGCTGGTCGAAGGCGTCGACCAGGTCAGTACCCTGCAGCTGGGCGAACACGGCGAGCTGTTCCACCAGGATCTTGGCGGAGGCACGAATCGCTTCCTCGGGCGAAATGGCGCCGTTGGTCTCGATCTCCATGACCAGCTTGTCCAGGTCGGTACGCTGCTCGACGCGGGCGTTCTCGACGGCGTAGCTGACGCGCTTGACGGGCGAGAACGAGGCGTCCAGGACGATGCGGCCGATGCTCTTGGTCGGCTCGTCGCCGAAGCGGCGCATCGTGCCGGGCACATAGCCACGGCCCTTCTCGACCTTGATCTGCATGTCCAGCTTGCCGCCTTGCGACAGGTGGGCGATGACGTGCTCGGGGTTGATGATCTCGACGTCGTGCGGGGTCTGGATGTCGGCCGCGGTGACGGGGCCTTCGCCTTCCTTGCGCAGGACCAGGGTCACTTCCTCACGGTTGTGCAGGCGGAAGACGACGCCCTTGAGGTTCAGCATGATGTGAACCACGTCCTCTTGCACGCCGTCGATGGCCGAGTACTCGTGCAGCACGCCGGCGATCGTCACTTCCGTCGGCGCATAACCCACCATCGACGAGAGCAGCACACGGCGCAGGGCATTGCCCAGGGTGTGGCCGTAGCCGCGTTCGAACGGCTCCAGCGTGACCTTGGCGCGATGACCGCCCAGGGGCTCCACGTTGATGGACTTGGGTTTGAGCAAGTTGGTTTGCATGAGGTCTTTCTTTCAATACCCTCGGTTCGTTACACCGATAAGGCTGAGGACCAGCCGGGCAGAGCCTGCGAAGGGCTTGTAGCCCGGACGAGGAAACGCCGACCGCGCCCGTGTGGGCGCGATCGGCGGGGGGAAACATTAACGCGAGTACAACTCGACGATCAGCGACTCGTTGATCTCGGCGCCGAACTCGTCGCGGTCAGGAGCCTTCTTGAAGACGCCTTCCAGCTTCGTGCCGTCGACGCTCACCCAGGCCGGCAGGCCGATGGAGTCGGCCAGCTTGAACGACTCGGTGACGCGCAGCTGCTTCTTGGCCTTCTCGCGCACGGCGACGGTGTCACCTGCCTTGACCATGTAGGAAGCGATGTTGACGACCTCGCCGTTCACCGTGACGCCCTTGTGCGACACCAGCTGACGGGCTTCTGCACGCGTGGAGCCGAAGCCCATGCGGTAGACGACGTTGTCCAGACGCGATTCCAGCAGTTGCAGCAGGTTCACGCCGGTCGAGCCCTTGCGGCGCTCGGCTTCGGCGAAGTAGCGGCGGAACTGACGCTCCAGCACACCGTACATGCGCTTGACCTTCTGCTTCTCACGCAGCTGCAGGCCGAAGTCGGACGTGCGCTGACCCGAGGTGCGGCCGTGCTGACCGGGCTTGCTGTCGAACTTGACCTTGTCGCTGATGGCGCGGCGGGCGCTCTTCAGGTAGAGGTCGGTGCCTTCACGGCGGGAAAGTTTGCCCTTGGGGCCGAGGTAACGTGCCACTTTGCGTGTCCTTGTTCAATCTGACGCCGAGGGAATGCCTTGGCGCGAGTCCAGCCGGTGTTGTTGTGGGCTTGGACGGTGGGCTTATGAGTCGGCGCCGCAATGGAGCCGGCTCAAGACTGAAGCCGGCGCGGCACCTGAGTGCCCGCCGGCTTCGGGAAAACGCGCGATTATCGCACCGTCATCCGAATCTGCAAAATCCCTGTCACCTGACAGTGATCGGAATCAGATGCGACGACGCTTCTGCGGACGGCAGCCGTTGTGCGGCACCGGCGTCACGTCGGAGATCGAGTTGATGCGGATGCCCAGAGCAGCCAGGGCGCGCACCGACGACTCGCGACCGGGGCCGGGGCCCTTGATCTTGACGTCCAGGTTCTTGATGCCTTGCTCTTGAGCCGCACGGCCGGCGACTTCAGCCGCCACCTGGGCTGCGAAGGGCGTCGACTTGCGCGAACCCTTGAAGCCCTGGCCACCGGACGAAGCCCAGGAGAGGGCGCCGCCCTGGCGGTCGGTGATGGTGATGATGGTGTTGTTGAACGAGGCGTGGACGTGCGCAATGCCGTCAGCAACGTTCTTGCGGACCTTCTTGCGAACGCGTTGAGCCGCCGAATTGTTGGGAGCCTTTGCCATATTGACCTTCTTTCAGTTCGGGCAGCTTACTTCTTGCCGGTCGCAGCCGACTTGCGCGGCCCCTTGCGGGTGCGGGCGTTCGTGCGGGTGCGCTGGCCGCGCATCGGCAGGCCACGGCGGTGACGGAAGCCACGGTAGCAGCCCAGATCCATCAGACGCTTGATGTTGATGGACTGCTCACGGCGCAGATCGCCTTCGATGGTCAGCTTGTTGACCTCGTCACGGATCTTCTCGAGATCGCCGTCGGTCAGGTCCTTGACCTTCTTGTCGAACGGGATGCCGCAGCTCGTGCAGATCTTCTGGGCGGTCGTACGGCCAATGCCGTAGATCGACGTCAGACCGATCTCAGTGTGCTTCTGCGGCGGAATGTTGATACCAGCAATACGTGCCATGGTGGTCCTCTAGTCCTGTCGTGCGGCCAATTAGCCCTGGCGCTGCTTGTGGCGCGGGTCGGTGCAGATCACACGCACCACGCCCTTGCGGCGGATGATCTTGCAATTGCGGCACATCTGCTTCACGGATGCCGAAACTTTCATGGTCTGCTCCTTGGCCTAACTCTTATGCGCTCTTGACGCGTTCCCGGGGGTTCAAACAGCTCACTTCGCCCGGAACACGATGCGAGCACGACTCAAATCGTAGGGCGTCAGCTCCACGGTCACCTTGTCGCCGGGGAGGATGCGGATGTAGTGCATCCGCATCTTGCCGGAGATGTGACCGAGAACGACATGCCCGTTCTCCAACTTCACTCGAAACGTTGCATTGGGCAAGTTCTCAAGAATCTCGCCCTGCATCTGGATCACGTCGTCTTTCGACATAACCTACGTCTCGGTGTGGGTTGAATCAATTACCTTGGTTAACGAACAGCTCGCCGCCCTCAGTTGGGCTTGAAGCTGGCCTTCTTCAACAGTGATTCGTACTGCTGACTCATGATGTAGCTCTGCACCTGGGCCCAGAAGTCCATCGTCACGACGACGATGATCAACAGGGACGTACCACCGAAGTAGAACGGGACGTTGTACTTCAGCGTCAGGAACTCGGGCAACAGGCAGACCAGCGTGATGTAGATCGCACCAGCCAGCGTCAGACGGGACAGGATCTTGTCGATGTGCTTGGCCGTCTGCTCACCCGGGCGGATGCCCGGGATGAAAGCGCCGCTCTTCTTCAGGTTATCCGCCGTCTCGCGGCTGTTGAACACCAACGCCGTGTAGAAGAAGCAGAAGAAGACGATCGCAGCGGAGTACAGCAGCACATAGATAGGCTGACCCGGGCTGACCATGGCGGCCAGGTCCTTCAGCCAGCGCAGGCCGTCACCCGTCGCGAACCAGCTCACCACCGTGGTCGGCAGCAGGATGATGGACGACGCGAAGATCGGCGGGATCACGCCCGACATGTTCAGCTTCAGCGGCAGGTGCGACGACTGGCCACCGTAGACCTTGTTGCCGACCTGGCGCTTCGCATAGTTCACGAGGATCTTGCGTTGACCACGTTCGACATAGACCACGGCATAGGTCACCAGCACCACCAGCGCGATCACGATGAGCGCCGAGCCGTAGCCCATCGCACCGGTACGCACCAGTTCGAACAGCCCGCCGATGGCACCCGGCAGACCCGCGGCGATACCGCCGAAGATCAGGATGGAGATGCCGTTGCCCAGGCCGCGCTCGGTGATCTGCTCACCCAGCCACATCAGGAACATCGTGCCGGCCACCAGGCTGGACACCGCCGTCAGGCGGAAGCCGAAACCGGGGTTGAGCACCAGGCCCGCAGATCCCTCCAGCGCCAGCGCAATGGACAGACTCTGGAACAGAGCCAGGCCCAGCGTGCCGTAGCGGGTGTACTGCGTGATCTTGCGGCGGCCCGCCTCGCCTTCCTTCTTCAGCTGCTCCAGCGTCGGCACGACGTAAGTCATCAGCTGGATGACGATGGAGGCCGAGATGTAAGGCGTGATGCCCAACGCGAACACGGTGAAGCGCGACAGCGCGCCGCCCGAGAACATGTTGAACAGGCTCAGGATGCCACCGGCCTGACCCTTGAAGAATTGGGCCAGCTGGTTCGGGTCGATACCGGGCACGGGGATATGCGCCCCGATGCGGTAGACGACCAGAGCCAGCAGCAGGAAGACGAGCCGGCGACGCAGGTCACCGAACTTGCCGCTCTTGGCCAGCTGATTCGCGTTGGTAGCCACGCTGGATCAGTCCCTTGTGCGCCGGATTAAGCGACCGAGCCGCCCGCAGCCTCGATGGCCGCCTTGGCGCCCTTCGTGGCGTTCACGCCCTTCAGCGTGACCTTGCGTTCGATCTTGCCGGCCAGGATCACCTTGACCGACTTGGTCAGCTGCGGCACCAGGCCGACGGCCTTCAGCGTCGACACGTCGATCTCGTCGCCGGCCAGGCCTTGCAGGTCCGTCAGCGTGATCTCGGCGTTGTACTTCAGCGTCAGCGACTTGAAGCCGCGCTTGGGCAGGCGACGCTGCAGCGGCATCTGGCCGCCTTCGAAGCCCACCTTGTGATAGCCACCAGCGCGGGACTTCTGGCCCTTGTGGCCGCGACCTGCGGTCTTGCCCAGGCCCGAGCCGATGCCACGGCCGACACGGCGCTTGGCATGCTTGGCGCCCTCTGCGGGCTTGATCGTGTTGAGTTCCATCGTCTTGTCCTCTATGTGCGCGGCGCTTACAGCACCTGCACCAGATAGGCGATCTTGTTGATCATGCCGCGCACGGCGGGCGTGTCTTCCAGCGTGGACTGGCTGTTCAGCTTGCGCAGACCCAGGCCGACCACGGTGGCACGGTGCGAGGCGCGGCAGCCGATGGGGCTGCGCACCAGCTTGACCGTCACGGTTTTCTTGTCAGACATCTTGTGCTCCGCTTGGGCGATCAGTTGAAGAGTTCTTCAACCGTCTTGCCGCGCTTGGCAGCGACTTCCGACGCCGTCGTGGAACGCTTCAGAGCGTCCAGCGTGGCGCGGACCATGTTGTAAGGGTTGGTCGAACCGTGGCTCTTGGTCACGATGTCGGTCACGCCCATCACTTCGAAGACGGCGCGCATCGGGCCGCCGGCGATGACGCCGGTACCGGCAGGTGCCGGAGCCATGATGACGTGCGCAGCACCGTGTTCGCCGACCACGTTGTGGTGGATGGTGCCGTTCTTCAGCTGGACCTTGACCATGTTGCGGCGGGCCGATTCCATGGCCTTCTGCACGGCCACGGGAACTTCCTTGGCCTTGCCCTTGCCCATGCCGATGCGGCCATCGCCGTCACCGACCACGGTCAGAGCGGCGAAGGACAGCGTACGACCGCCCTTCACAACCTTGGTCACGCGGTTGACCGCGATCATCTTTTCCTTCAGGCCGTCGTCGTTGCCTTCAGCCTGAGCGCCGCGGGGTTGAAACTTTGCCATTTCGTATTCCTTGATGCGTCAGAACTGCAGACCGGCTTCGCGGGCTGCTTCGGCCAGTGCCTTGACACGGCCGTGGTAGGCGAAGCCTGCACGGTCGAAGGCGACCTTCTCGACGCCAGCAGCCTTGGCCTTCTCGGCGATCAGCTTGCCGACCAGCGTGGCGGCGGCGACGTTGCCGCCATTGCCGCTGAGCTGCTCGCGAATCGACTTCTCGGCCGTGGAGGCCGCGGCCAGCACCTTGTCGCCATCTTCCGAGACGACTTGGGCGTAGATGTGCAGGTTGGAGCGGAACACCGTCAGACGGGCCACGCGCTGCAGGGCAATGCGGGCGCGGGTCTGGCGCGAGCGACGCAGGCGTTGTTCTTTCTTGGTCAACATGGCGCGGCTCCTTACTTCTTCTTGGTCTCTTTGAGGATGACCTTCTCATCCGAATAACGGATGCCCTTGCCCTTGTAAGGCTCGGGAGGACGGAAGGCGCGCACCTCGGCAGCGACCTGGCCGACGACCTGGCGGTCGGCGCCCTTGATGATGATTTCGGTCTGGGTGGGGCACTCGACCTTGATGCCGGCCGGCATGTCCTTCACCACGGGGTGAGAGAAGCCGATCTGCAGGTTGAGCTTCTGGCCTTGGGCCTGGGCACGGAAACCCACGCCAACCAGGTTCAGCTTGCGCTCGAAACCCTTGCTGACGCCGTTGACCATGTTGGCCACCAGCGCGCGCATCGTGCCGCTCATTGCATCGGCCTCGGCCGATTCGTTGGCGGGCACGAAGCTCAGCTTGCCGGCTTCGTTCTTGACGGTGACAAGGCCGTTCGCCGGACGCACCAGCGTGCCGAGCGAACCCTTGACGCTGATCGTGTCAGCGGAGACCGAGACATCCACGCCTTGCGGGAGGACGACCGGCATTTTTCCAACGCGGGACATTGTTCCTACTCCTTCGCTTAGGCGACGTAGCAGAGGACTTCGCCGCCGATACCGGCAGCGCGAGCCTTGCGGTCCGTCATGACGCCTTGCGGGGTCGTGACGATCGCCACGCCCAGGCCGTTCATGACCTGGGGAATGTCGTGGCGGCCCTTGTAGATGCGCAGACCGGGGCGGCTGACGCGCTCGATACGTTCGATGACCGGACGGCCAGCGTAGTACTTCAGCGAGATTTCCAGCTCCGGACGGGCGGCTTCGCCACGCACGGCGAAGTCGTCGATATAGCCTTCGTCCTTCAGGACCTTGGCAATCGCCACCTTCAGCTTGGACGACGGCATGGCAACGCTGGTCTTTTCGACGATCTGCGCGTTGCGGATGCGGGTCAGCATATCGGCGATGGGATCACTCATGCTCATTTGCGATTTCTCCTATCAGCCGATTACCAGCTGGCCTTGACGACACCGGGGATGTCGCCCTTGAAGGCCAGTTCACGGATCTTGTTACGGGCCAGGCCGAACTTGCGGAAGGTGCCACGCGGACGACCGGTCAGCTCGCAGCGGTTGCGCAGGCGGCTGGGGTAGGCGTTGCGGGGCAGCTTTTGCAGCTCGAGGCGGGCGGCGTAGCGCTCTTCCTCGGACTTCTTGCTGTCGTCGATGATGGCCTTGAGCTCGGCGTACTTCTTGGCGAACTTGGCGACGAGCGCCTCGCGCTTCAGCTCACGTTGTTTGATCGAGAGTTTTGCCACGATTCACCTCAGTTCTTGAACGGAAACTTGAACGCAGCCAGCAGCGCCTTGGCTTCGTCGTCCGTCTTGGCAGTCGTCGTGATGCTGATGTTCAGACCACGCAGAGCATCCACCTTGTCGTACTCGATCTCGGGGAAGATGATTTGCTCTTTGACGCCGATGTTGTAGTTGCCGCGACCGTCGAACGAACGGCCGGAGATACCACGGAAGTCACGAACGCGCGGCAGCGCGATCGTCACGAAGCGGTCCAGGAATTCGTACATCTGGACGCCGCGCAGCGTGACCATCGCGCCGATGGGCACGTTGTCGCGGATCTTGAAGCCGGCGATGGCCTTCTTGGACTTCGTGACCACGGGCTTCTGGCCGGCGATCTTGGTCAGGTCGCTCACGGCGTGGTCCATGACCTTCTTGTCCGCGACCGCCTCGCTCACGCCCATGTTGAGCGTGATCTTGGTGATGCGGGGCACTTCCATGACCGACTTGTAGCCAAACTTTTCGGTCAGGCCGGGCACGATTTTTTCGCGGTAATGCGTTTGCAGACGAGCCATGTCGGACCTCTTAAGCCTTGATCTCTTCGCCGGTCGACTTGTAGACGCGCACCCGCTTGCCGTCGACGAGCTTGACGCCCACGCGATCGGCCTTGCCGGAAGCGGCGTTGAAGATCGCCACGTTGGATTGATGGATGGGCATGGTCTTGTCGACGACGCCGCCGGTGGTGCCCTTCATGGGATTGGGCTTGACGTGCTTCTTCACGACGTTGACGCCCTCGACCACCACGTGGTCGGCATCAGCGCGCGCGGACACGGTGCCGCGCTTGCCCTTGTCGCGGCCGGTCAACACGATGACCTGGTCGCCGGTACGGATCTTGTTCATGGCTTACCTCAGACAGTGGGGGCTCAGAGCACCTCGGGCGCCAGCGACACGATCTTCATGAAGCGCTCGGTACGCAGTTCACGCGTGACCGGGCCGAAGATGCGGGTGCCGATGGGCTCCAGCTTGGCGTTGAGCAGCACGGCGGCGTTGCCGTCGAACTTGACGAGCGAGCCGTCCTGGCGGCGCACACCCTTGGCAGTGCGAACGACCACGGCGCTGTAGACCTCGCCCTTCTTCACGCGACCACGCGGCGCAGCTTCTTTGATGCTGACCTTGATGATGTCGCCAATGTGTGCATAGCGACGCTTGGAGCCGCCCAGCACCTTGATGCACTGAACGGACTTCGCGCCAGTGTTGTCCGCGACATCAAGCCGCGATTGCATTTGGATCATGTCTGTCCCCAACTTGCCCCGAGTTGTGGCGAACCACGCGTCGGTCAGTCTTGGGCCCGTAAGTCAGACAACTCCGGCGACTTGCGCCTTTGCTGCCCAACGGTTGAGGGCGGATCCGAAGCCAGCTTGGGGCCCCTGCGTGGCAGGAAGCGCTGGCATTCGGCGAAGCTGCGCATTATGCAGTGAGAACCCTTGGGGCGTCAATGCCTGCGCTGAAGTTTTTGCGAGGCCCGGCGCGCAGGCCCCGCGGCACTTCGTCAGATGGCTCAGGCCGCCTTGACCTGGCCCAGCATGGTGGCAGCGTCGCTGACCTCGAACTTGCCAGGGCCCTCGATGTTCAGCGTCTTGACGACGCCATCCTTGACGAGCATGGAGTAGCGCTGCGAGCGCAGGCCCATGCCCTTGGCCGTCAGGTCCAGCGTCAGGCCGGTGGCCTGGGCAAAGGCGGCGCTGCCGTCGGCCATCATGCGGACCTTGCCGGCCGTCTTCAGTTCCCGCCCCCAGGCGCCCATGACGAAGGCGTCGTTGACGGACACGCACCAGATCTCGTCGACGCCGGCCGCCTTCAGCGCTTCGGCCGACTCGACATAGCCGGGCACGTGCTTGGCCGAGCAGGTTGGCGTGTAGGCACCGGGCAGGCCGAAGATGACGATGGTCTTGCCGGCCGTGGCCTTCTCGATGTCGAAGCTGTTGGGGCCGAGCGAGCAGCCCTGGCCCTCCACTTCGATGAACTCCTGCAGGCTGCAGGCGGGCAGCTTGTCGCCGATCTTGATCATGATGTCGCTCCTGGTTGAATGTTCGGACAATAAAAAACCGGCCCGCCAGTTGCCCAGCGCGCCGGTTGTGCAGCGGTCATGAGACCGGCGTCTTTAGACGATGTCGGCCTTCTCGACCAGGCGGGTCACGACCCAGCTCTTGGTCTTGGAGATCGGACGACCTTCGCTGATCTCGACGATGTCGCCCATCTTGTACTCGCCCTTTTCGTCGTGGGCGTGGTACTTGCGGGAACGGGCCACGATCTTGCCGTAGAGCTCGTGCTTGGCGCGACGCTCGACCAGGACGGTGACCGTCTTGGCACGCTTGTCGCTGACCACGCGACCCACCAGGGTGCGGGTGTTCTTCACTTGGGCCTCAGTCATTTCGTGGCCTCCTTCTTCTTCTCGGCCAGGATGGTCTTGGCACGAGCGATGTCGCGGCGGGTCTTGCCCAGCTGGCTGTGGTTGGTCAGCTGCTGAGTAGCCTTTTGCATGCGCAGGCCGAAGTGGGCCTTCAGCAGGTCGGTCACTTCCTTCTCGAGGGCAGCGACGTCCTTGGCGCGGAGTTCAGATGCTTTCATGGTGTGCTTCCTCAGGTACCGACCTGGCGGGCCACGAAGGTGCAACGCAGCGGCAGCTTGGCAGCGGCCAGCGTGAACGCCTCGCGAGCGAGCTGCTCGGGAACGCCATTGATCTCGTAGAGCACCTTGCCGGGCTGGATCTCAGCCACGTAGTACTCCGGGTTGCCCTTGCCGTTACCCATACGGACTTCGGCGGGCTTCTGCGAGATGGGCTTGTCCGGGAAGATGCGGATGAAGATCCGGCCGCCACGCTTGATGTGGCGCGAGATCGCGCGGCGAGCCGCTTCGATCTGGCGGGCCGTCAAGCGGCCGCGCTCCGTGGCCTTCAGGCCGAAGTCACCGAAAGACACCGCGGCGCCACGGGTCGCAACACCGGTGTTGCGGCCCTTCTGCTCCTTGCGGTACTTGCGACGATTAGGTTGCAGCATGTTTATTCTCCTTTGGCCTCACCGGCGGCGGGAGCCTTGCGGATCACGCGCTTGCCGGCGGGCTTGGCTGCGTCGCCCGCGGGGGCGGCGGCAGCGGGCTGGTCTGCTCCGTCACGCGGGCCACGGTCGCCACCCGGACGGCCACGGCCACCGGGAGCGCCCGGACGGGCGTTACGGCGCGGGCGACGATCGTCTTCGGCGCCAGCGGGGGTGTTGATGACGGGGGCCTCGCCATTGGCCAGACGGTCACCGCGGTAGACCCAGACCTTGACGCCGATGACGCCATAGGTGGTCTTGGCTTCCGAGAAGCCGTAGTCGATGTCGGCCTTCAGGGTGTGCAGGGGCACACGACCTTCGCGATACCACTCGGTGCGAGCGATTTCGATGCCGTTCAGACGACCGGCGCTCATGATCTTGATGCCCTGGGCACCCAGACGCATGGCGTTCTGCATCGCGCGCTTCATGGCGCGGCGGAACATGATGCGCTTCTCGAGCTGCTGCGTGATCGAGTCGGCGATCAGCTGGGCATCGACTTCGGGCTTGCGCACTTCTTCGATGTTGACGGCGACGGGCACGCCCAGACGCTTGGTCAGCTCAGCCTTCAGCGCTTCGATGTCCTCACCCTTCTTGCCGATCACGACGCCCGGGCGAGCCGAGAAGATCGTGATGCGGGCGTTCTTGGCGGGACGCTCGATCAGGATGCGCGAAACAGCGGCGTTCTTGAGCTTGCCCTTCAGGTAGTCGCGAACCTGCAGATCCTCGGCCAGCATGCTGGCGAAGTTCTGGTTGTTCGCGTACCAGCGCGAAGCCCAGTTACGGGTGACAGGCAGGCGGAAGCCAACCGGATGGATTTTCTGTCCCATAGTCTTCCTAACGCCTTAGTTGCCGACGGCCACGAAGATGTGGCACGTGGGCTTGCTGATGCGGTTGCCGCGGCCCTTGGCGCGAGCCGAGAAGCGCTTCAGCGTGGCACCCTGTTCGACGTAGATCGAGGTGACCTTGAGTTCATCGATGTCAGCGCCGTCGTTGTGCTCGGCGTTGGCGATGGCGCTTTCCAGCGCCTTCTTGATGATCAGGGCCGCCTTCTTCTGGGTGAAGGTCAGGATGTTGAGGGCGTGATCCACCTTCTTGCCGCGGATCATGTCGGCCACGAGGCGGCCCTTGTCACACGACAGGCGGACGCCACGGACGATTGCTTTGGTTTCCATCGTCTCTAGTCCTTACTTCTTCCCGGCCTTCTTGTCGGCCGGGTGGCCCTTGAAGGTGCGGGTCAGTGCGAATTCACCCAGCTTGTGGCCGACCATCTGGTCAGACACATAGACCGGCACGTGCTGCTTGCCGTTGTGCACGGCGATCGTCAGACCGATGAACTCGGGCAGGATCGTCGAGCGACGCGACCAAGTCTTGATGGGCTTCTTGTCCTTGTTGGCAACTGCCTTGTCGACCTTGGCCTGCAGGTGGTGGTCAACGAAGGGGCCTTTCTTCAGCGAACGAGTCATGGCCTAGCCCTTACTTCTTGCGACGCGAGACGATGAACGTCTGCGTGCGCTTGTTGTTGCGAGTGCGATAGCCCTTGGTCATGGTGTTCCAGGGCGAGACGGGGACCTGACCCTCGCCGGTGCGGCCTTCGCCACCACCGTGCGGGTGATCCACCGGGTTCATCGCGACGCCGCGGACGGTCGGGCGGACACCCTTCCAGCGGATCGCACCGGCCTTGCCGTACTGACGCAGGCTGTGCTCTTCGTTGCTCACTTCACCGATGGTGGCGCGGCAGTCGATGTGCACGCGGCGGACTTCGCCGGAGCGCAGGCGGACCTGGGCATAGACGCCTTCACGAGCCATCAGGACGGCAGAGGTGCCGGCCGAACGGATCATCTGGGCGCCCTTGCCGGGCAGCAGCTCGATGCAGTGGATGGTCGAACCCACCGGGATGTTGCGGATGGGCAGCGTGTTGCCGGCCTTGATCGGCGCCTCGGCACCGCTCAGGATGGTCGCGCCGACTTCCAGACCGCGCGGGGCGATCACGTAGCGGCGCTCACCGTCGGCGTAGCACACCAGCGCGATGTGGGCGGTGCGGTTGGGGTCGTACTCGATGGTCTCGACCTTGGCCGGGATGCCGTCCTTGTTGCGCTTGAAGTCGACCACGCGGTAGTGGTGCTTGTGACCACCGCCCTTGTGGCGAATCGTGATGTGACCGTTGTTGTTACGGCCGGCGTTCTGGATCTGCGGCTCAAGCAGAGCTGCATGGGGCGCGCCCTTGTGCAGGTGCTTGTGCACCACCTTGACGACGCCACGGCGGCCGGGCGAAGTGGGCTTGACTTTGACGATGGCCATTTACGCGGCCTCCCCGGAGAAATTGAGCTCTTGACCGGCCTTGAGGGCCACATAGGCCTTCTTGACGTGGTCACGGCGACCGGCACGGCCGCCGAAGCGCTTGGCCTTGCCCTTCACGTTCACCACGCTGACCGACTCGACCTCGACCTTGAACATCAGTTCAACAGCGGCCTTGATCTCGGGCTTGGTGGCGTCGCGCAGGACCTTGAACAGCACCTGGTTGTGCTTCTCGGCGACTTGCGTGGCCTTCTCGGACACGATGGGCGCGAGCAGCACGGAGGCCAGACGGCCTTCGGAATACTTGGGGGCGCTCATGCCAGCATCTCCTTGAGTTGCTCGACCGCAGCCTTGGTCACCAGCACCTTCTTGTAGAAGACCAGCGACAGGGGGTCGGCGTAGCGCGGCTCGACGACCAGCACGTTGGCCAGGTTGCGCGAGGCCAGCGCCAGGTTGTCGTCCACGGTGTCGGCAATGACCATCACCGAGTCCAGACCCATGGCCTTGAACTTCGCGGCCAGCAGCTTGGTCTTGGGGGCTTCGACCGAGATCGAATCCACCACGGCCAGGCGGCCTTCACGGGCCAGCTGCGACAGGATCGCAGCCATGCCGGCGCGGTACATCTTCTTGTTCAGCTTGTGCGAGAAGTTCTCGTCAGGCAGGTTCGGGAAGATGCGACCACCCCCGCGCCACAGCGGCGACGAGGTCATACCGGCGCGAGCGCGGCCGGTGCCCTTCTGGCGGAAAGGCTTCTTGGTCGAGTGCTTGACCTGTTCGCGGTCCTTCTGGGCGCGCGTGCCTTGACGGGCATTGGCCTGGAAGGCGACGACGACCTGGTGCACCAGGGCTTCGTTGTAGTCGCGAGCGAAGACGGTGTCAGGCGCGTCCACCTTGGCGGTGGCCTGACCCTGCTCGTTCAGGAGCTCGAGCTGCATCAGTTGGCTCCCTTCTTGATCTTGACCTTGACGGCGGGGCGGACGACGACGTGGCCGTTCTTGGCGCCGGGGACCGCACCGCGGACCAGCAGCAGCGAACGGGCTTCGTCCACGCGCACGATGTCCAGGTTCTGGGTGGTGACGGTCTCGTCGCCCATGTGGCCGGTCATCTTCTTGCCCGGGAACACACGGCCCGGGTCTTGCGCCATCGAGATCGAGCCCGGCACGTTGTGCGAACGGCTGTTACCGTGCGAGGCACGCTGCGAACCGAAGTTGTGGCGCTTGATGGTGCCTGCGTAGCCCTTACCGATGGACGTGCCTTGCACGTCGACCAGCTGGCCGGTGGCGAACAGGGTCACCGGGACGGTAGCGCCGGCCTGGTATTGGGCGGCGACGTCGGCGGGGACGCGGAATTCCTTGAGGACTTCACCGGCTTCGACGCCCGCCTTGGCGAGGTGGCCGGCTTCGGGCTTGGTCACGCGCGAGGCTTTGCGCGAACCGAACGCCACCTGGATGGCGCTGTAGCCGTCGGTCTCTTCGGTCTTGACCTGGGTCACGCGGTTGTTGGACACGTCCAGCACCGTCACGGGAATGGCATCGCCATCGTCCGTGAAGATGCGCATCATGCCCACCTTGCGGCCCAGCAAACCGAGACGGTTGCTCAGACTCATGTTTTTCTCCAGCCCCGGCCGCTTGGGCGACCGAAGCCATTACGAACACCCGACATCGATTGGCCGGGCTGACCTTGCAACACCGCCACCACCGAGGTGAAAGCAGCGCTGCGCGAACCCCAGGCGGACGCAGGTCTACCCGGGAAAGCTGGCGAGTATAGCCTGCGGGATAGCACCAATGCAAGCACCAGGCCCACCATCCCCCCAAAGACAAGGCCCCGGCCTGTCGAGACAGGACCGGGGCCTTGGTATCACGCCAGCCCGGAGGCCGCGGGGATTTACTGCAGCTTGATTTCGACGTCGACGCCGGCAGGCAGGTCGAGCTTCATCAGGGCGTCGACCGTCTTGTCGGTCGGGTCGACGATGTCCATCAGACGCTGGTGGGTGCGGATCTCGAACTGGTCGCGGCTGGTCTTGTTGACGTGCGGCGAACGCAGGATGTCGAAACGCTCCATGCGCGTCGGCAGAGGCACGGGGCCCTTGACGATGGCGCCAGTGCGCTTGGCGGTCTCGACGATCTCGAGGGCCGACTGGTCGATCAGCTTGTAATCAAACGCCTTCAGGCGGATGCGGATCTTTTGCTTTTGCATGACGGTTCCTTAAAGAGCAGGTGGTGAACGCCGGGCGGCAGCCGCCCGGCGCACGTCACGCCGTGATTACTCGAGGATCGTGGCGACGACGCCCGAACCGACGGTGCGGCCGCCTTCACGGATGGCGAAGC
>JAACZV010000029.1 GCA_009996515.1 Comamonadaceae bacterium | reverse complement strand
CGGCCGCCGCCCCGCCTGGCGGCTGCGCGCCCGGCTGGCCCAGGGCCTGGTGCAGATGCGGCGCGGCGAGCTGCTGGCCGCCATCGCCACGGCCGAGACCGCGCTGGCCGGCGCCGGCGCCGCGCCGCTGGACCGTGCCCATGCGCTGGCCCTGCTGGCCGAGGCGCAATGCCGCTGCCAGCGTGAGCCGGCGCTGGCGCTGGGCCGGGTGCGCGAGGCCGCGGTGCTGTTCGCCGTCGCGGGCAAGCCGGTGCCGCAGGGGCGTTGCGGCTATATCGAGTCGCTGCTGCTGGGCATGCTGGGCCGGGTGGCCGAGGCGCGCGCGGCGGCCGAGGGCGCGTTGGCGCTGGCGCTGGCCAGCGGCGACCTGCTGGGCCAGGGCAATGCCTACAACGCGCTGACCTTCAACAACCCCGACCTGGCCGACTGCCTGCACCGTGCCAAGCAGGCGCTGTCCGCCTATGCGGCGGCCGGCTATGCCGAGCGCCAGGGCACGGCCATCCACAACATCGGCAACCACTACGTCACGCTGGGCCTGAACCGGCGCGCGCGGCGCCACTACTTGGCCGCGCTGGCGATCTGGCGCCGCACCGGCGCCACGGCGCTGCTGCCCTACACGCTGACGGCGCTGGCGCGGCTGGACCTGGAGGCCGGCGCGCTGGCCGGCGCGCGCGCCTACGCCGACGAAGTCGAGGCCCTGGGCCTGGCGCGCCAGAACCCCGGCTTTCGCTCCGAGATCGCGCGGCTGCGCGGCGAGATCGCGATGGCCGAGGGCGATGCCACCGCGGCGGCGGCGCAGTTCCGGCAGGCGCTGGCGCACTCGCCCTCGGCCGCGCAGCGCATGGCCGACCTGGGCCTGGTCGCCTGGGCCGAGTTGGCGGCGGGCCGGCTGCACGCGGCGCTGGACGCCAGCGGCGAGGCAGCCCGGCTGCATGCGGAGCAAGGCCTGGCGCCGCTGGAGAACCTGGACCTGGCGGCCCTGTGGTGGCAGCGCCGCGAGGCCTTGCGCGCGGCCGGTCGCGGCCGCGCCGCCGGCGTGGCGCTGGCGCGGGCCTACCGCTTCCTGTGCCTGCGCCTGGCCGGGCTGTCCGACGAGGGGCTGAGGCGCAATTCGCTGGCCAAGCGTCCGGTGGCGCGCGCCGTCGTGCTGGCCTGGCTGGCCGGCGGCGGCCGGGCCCGTCATCTGGCCGGCGTGGCGCGGCTGGACGAGCGCTTCGCCCGCCAGGTGGACATGGGCCTGCGCCTGGCCGAGCTGGCCAGCGGGGCCGAGCTGCACGAGTTCCTCGTCGACGAGTCGGCCGAGGTCAGCGGCGCCGAGCGCGTGCTGCTGGTGCTGGAGGACGGGGCGGGGCGGCGCCAGATCGCCAGCCAGCTGCTGCCGCAGGCCGAGGCCGGCGGCGAGGCGGCCCTGCTGGCCGCCATCTCGCCCTGGCTGGACGAGGCGCGCAGCAGCCGTGCCGCCAGCCTGCGCATCGGCCCCGAGGGCGCGCCGCCGGTGCAGCAGCGCTCCTGCCTGGTAGCGCCGCTGATCGCCGAGCGCGAGCTGCTGGGCTATCTCTACGCCGACCTGGACGGCGCCTTCGGCGCCTTCCGCCCGGCCGACCGCGACCTGCTGGTCATGCTGGCGGCCCAGGCCGCCGTGGCCCTGGCCAACCTGAGGCTGCGCGAGGGCCTGGAGCAGCGCGTGGCCGAGCGCACCGCCGAGCTGCTGGCCAGCAAGGCCCAGGTGGAGCGCCGCGTGCAGGAGCTGGCCATGCTGAACAGCCTGCAGCAGAGCCTGTCGCCGGAGCTGAGCTTCGAGGCCATCATCCAGCGCGTCGGCGACCGGCTATGCGAGCTGCTGCAGACCCAGGACATCGGCATCCGCTGGCACGACCCGGCCACCGGCCTCAACCATTACCTCTACGAGCGGGAGCATGGCCGGCCCATCCAGCTGCCGCCGGAGCGGCCGGTGCCGGACGGCCCCTTCGAGCGCATGCGGCGCACGCGCCGGCCGCTGGTCTGCCACAACCTGGCCGAGATCCGCGCGGCCGGCCTGCTGGCGCTGCCGGGCACCGACCAGTGCCTGTGCTTTGCCAGCGTGCCCATCGTCGGCAGCGACCAGGTGCTGGGGGTGATCCTCGTGGAGAGCTACGAGCGCGAGGATGCCTTCAGCGAGGCCGACGTGCGCTTCCTCAGCACGGTGGGCGCCAGCGTCGGCGTGGCGCTGGAGAACGCGCGGCTGCTGGACGAGATCCGGCGCCGCACGCGCGAGAGCGCGGCGCTGGCCGAGGTGGGCCGCGAGATCTCGTCGACGCTGGACCTGGCCACCGTCATGAACCGCATCGCGGTGCATGCCAAGGAGCTGCTGGAGGCCGACAACAGCGCCATCTTCGTGCCCGAGGAGGAGGCGGGCGGCGCGGCGGCGCGGCGCTACCGCGCCATCGTCGCCGTGGGCGGCTACGAGAACGAGCTGCGCGACGCCGTCGTCACGGCGGGCGAGGGCATCATCGGCTCGCTGATCGCCAAGGGCGAGCCGGGCGTCATCAATGCGACCCGCGAGGATCCGCGCAGCACCCGGCTGGCGGGTACCGCCGAGGACCCCGACGAACGCATGATGGTGGCGCCGCTGCGTGCCGGCGGGCGCGTGCTGGGCGCGCTGACGGTCTGGCGGCTGGGCGGCCAGCCGTTCCGGCGCGGCGAGCTGGACTTTCTCGTGGGCCTGTCCCTGGCGGCCTCGGTGGCGATGGAGAACTCGCGCCTGTTCGGCGAGGCGCAGGCCGCCAAGGCCGCGGCCGAGCAGGCCAACGCGGCCAAGAGCGCCTTCCTGGCGACCATGAGCCACGAGATCCGCACGCCCATGAACGCCATCATCGGCATGAGCGGCCTGCTGCTGGACTCGGCGCTGGACGAGGAGCAGCGCGACCATGCCGCCACCATCCGCGAGGCCGGCGAGGCGCTGCTGACCATCATCAACGACATCCTGGACTTCTCCAAGATCGAGGCCGGCCGCATGGAGCTCGAGAGCGCGCCCTTCGCGCTGCGCGACTGCGTGGACGCGGCCATAGACCTGATCGCGCCGCGCGCCCGCGAGAAAGGCCTGGCGCTGGCCGTCGATTTCGCGCCCGGCGTGCCGGCCGGCATCCGGGGCGACGTGACGCGGCTGCGCCAGATCCTGCTGAACCTGCTGTCCAACGCGGTCAAGTTCACCGAGGCCGGCAGCATCACCGTGGAGGTCGACGCCGCGCCGGCCGAGCCCGGCGTGGAGCTGCGCTTCCTGGTGCGCGACACCGGCATCGGCCTGACGGCGGCGGGCCTGTCGCGGCTGTTCCAGAGCTTCAGCCAGGCCGACGCCAGCACCTCGCGCAAATACGGCGGCACCGGCCTGGGCCTGGCCATCAGCCGGCGCATGGCCGAGCTGATGGGCGGGCGCATGTGGGCCGAGAGCGACGGCCCCGGGCGCGGCGCGTGCTTCGGCTTCACGCTGCGCGCCGCCGTGGCGGCCGAGGTGCAGCCCGGCCCGCGCCGCGCGCGCGGCCAGCCGGTGGCGGCGCCCCATCTCGCCGAGCGCCATCCGCTGCGCATCCTGCTGGCCGAGGACAACGTCGTGAACCAGAAGCTGGCGCTGCGGCTGCTGCAGCAGATGGGCTACCGCGCGGACCTGGCGGCCAACGGGCTGGAGGCGATCGCGGCGGTGCGGCGCCAGGCCTACGACCTGGTGCTGATGGACGTGCAGATGCCCGAGATGGACGGGCTGGAGGCCGCGCGGCGCATCGTCGCGGCGGGCGAGCGGCCGCGCATCGTCGCGATGACGGCCAATGCGATGCAGGGCGACCGCGAGGCCTGCCTGGCGGCCGGCATGGACGACTACCTGACCAAGCCCATACGCGTCGACGAGCTGGCGGCGGCGCTGACGAGAACCCCGGCCAGGGAGGCCTGAATGACGGCGCATGACCCCGCAGCGGACATCGACGAGGCGCAGCTGACCGCGGTGCGGCTGCAGATCCTGGCCGACAACATGCGCGCCGGCATGGCGGCCGCGCTGCTGGGGCTGCCGCTGCTGGCCGCGGCGCTGGCCTATGGCGGCGGGCTGGACCGGCCGCGCTTCCTGGCTTGGTGCGCCGCGGTGGTGGCGCTGGTGCTGCTGTTCTATGGGCTGCTGCTGCCGCGCCACCGGCCCTGGGTGGCGGCCGGCCGGGCCCGCGACTGGCTGCGCCTGCAGTGGGGCTTCCACCTGCTGCTGGGGCTGACCTGGGGGCTGGCCGGCGCGCTGTTCTTCGAGCCCACGCTGATCCGCCTGACCACGCTGCTGGTGCTGGTGCTGGGCATGCTCGTCAGCAGCGCGACCGCGACGGCCGTGCTGCTGCCGCTGGCCTATGCCTTCATCCTGCCCAGCGTGCTGCCCTTCCTGCTCAGCTGCCTGTGGGCCGGTGGCGACCTGGCCCGGCTGTTCGGCCTGACGGCGCTGCTGCTCATGCTGTGCTCGCTGGCCTATGCCCATGTGTTCGCCAGGGCGCTGAGCAGCTCCATCCGCATGCGCTTCGAGAACCAGCGCCTGAACGAGGCGCTCACCGAGCAGCGCGTGCGCGAGCGCACGGCCGTGCTGGAGGCGGCCAGCGCGCACAAGTCGGCCTTCCTGGCCACGGTCAGCCACGAGATCCGCACGCCCATGAACGCCATCATCGGCATGAGCGGCCTGCTGCTGGACACGCCGCTGAACGCCGAGCAGCGCGACTACGCCGCCACCATCCGCGACAGCGGCGAGACGCTGCTGACCATCATCAACGACATCCTGGACTTCTCCAAGATCGAGGCCGGGCGCATGGGCATAGAGCAGCATCCCTTCGAGCTGCGCGACTGCATCGAGGCGGCGCTGGACCTGGTGGCCCAGCGCGCGGCCGAGAAGGGGCTGGAGCTGGCCTTCGAACCCGAGACGGAGCTGCCGCAGACGCTCTTGGGCGACGTGACGCGGCTGCGCCAGGTGCTGCTCAACCTGCTGTCCAACGCGGTCAAGTTCACCGAGCGCGGCGAGGTCGTCGTCAGCGCGCGGCTGCAGGGCGGCGAGCTGCAGTTCGCGGTGCGCGACACCGGCATAGGCCTGACCGAGGAGGGGCTGTCGCGGCTGTTCCAGAGTTTCAGCCAGGCCGACAGCAGCACCACCCGCAAGTACGGCGGCACCGGCCTGGGCCTGGCCATCAGCAAGCGGCTGGTGGAGCTGATGGGCGGGCGCATGTGGGCCGAGAGCGACGGCCCGGGCCGGGGCAGCTGCTTCCGCTTCACGCTGCCGGCCGTGACGGCGGGCGAGCTGCAGGCGCCGCGGCGCGAGTTCATCGGTGCCCAGCCGGCGCTCAAGGGCCGGCGCATGCTGGTCGTCGACGACAACGCCACCAACCGCCGCATCCTGGCCCTGCAGGCGGCCAAATGGGGCATGAGCGTGCGCGACGCCGAGGACGCCCAGCAGGCCTTGCAGCTGGCGCAGGCCGAGGCCTTCGACCTGGTCGTCGTCGACATGCACATGCCGCAGATGGACGGCGTGGCGCTGGCGCGCCGGCTGCGCGAGCTCAGGCCCGAGCTGCCGCGCGTGCTGTTCACGTCACTGGGCCGGCGCGAGGTGGAGGAGGCGCTGTTCGCCGCCGTCATGACCAAGCCGCTGCGCCAGAGCCAGCTGTTCGACACGCTGGTGACCGTGCTGCACCACGAGGCCGCCCAGGCGCCCGAGCCGCCCGCCGCGCCGCGCCTGGATGCGGCGCTGGCCGCGCGCCATCCGCTGCGCATCCTGCTGGCCGAGGACAACGCCGTGAACCAGAAGCTGGCGCTGCGCCTGCTGCAGCAGATGGGCTACCGCGCCGACGTGGCGGCCGATGGCGTGGAGGCCGTCGAATGCGTGCAGCGCCAGCCCTACGACCTGGTGCTGATGGACGTGCAGATGCCCGAGATGGACGGCCTGGCGGCGACGCGGCTGATCGTCGAGCGCCTGGGGGCAGCGCGGCCGCGCATCGTCGCGATGACGGCCAACGCGATGCAGGGCGACCGCGAGGCCTGCCTGGCGGCCGGCATGGACGACTACCTCACCAAGCCCATACGCGTGGAGGCGCTGGTGCAGGCCTTGCAAGACACGGCGCCGCGGTCATGATGGCAGCCCGGGATCAGCCACCGACGGATGTGCAGCAAGAGGCGGTGCGAAGGAGAACCCCATGGCGGTGATCGACGAACAGGTGTTTGCGGCCCTGGTGGACAGCGCCGGGGCGGACTTCATGCCCGAGCTGATCGCCTCCTTCCTGGAGGACGCGCCGCAGGGCCTGGCGGCGCTGCGCGCGGCGCTGGCGGCCGGCGACGCGCTGGCGTTCCGCCGCGCGGCCCATTCGCTGAAGAGCAACGGCGCCACCTTCGGCGCCCGGGACTTCGCCGACGCCGCGCGCGAGCTGGAGCAGATGGCGCCGACCGACGCGGCCGCGCCGGCGCGCGTCGACACGCTGGCGGCGCTGTTCGACGCCGTCGCCGCCGCGCTGAGGGAGCGCCGCCATGCGTGACCGCCGGGCCAAGCGGGCGCGCATCCTGCTGGTGGAGGACAACCGCGTCAACCGCCTGCTGCTGGCCCGGCATGTGGAGCTGCTGGGCCACCAGGTCGAGATGGCCGAGGACGGCCTGGCGGCGCTCGAGCGGGTGCAGCAGGAGGCCTTCGACCTGCTGCTGGTGGACATCCACATGCCGGGCATGGACGGCATCGCGCTGCTGGAGAAGCTGCGCGCCAGCCCCGAGCTCAGCGAGCTGCCGGTCATCGTGACCTCGGCCGTCGAGGGCCTGGACAGCATCGTGCGCTGCATCGAGCTGGGTGCGGAGGACTATCTGCACAAGCCCGTCAACCTGGTGCTGCTGAAGGCGCGCATCAACGCCAGCCTGGAGCGCAAGCAGCTGCGCGACCGCCAGCGCGAGCTGGTGCGGCGTTTTGCGACCCGCGAGGTGGCCGAGGAGCTGGAGGCCGAGGGCTTTGCGCTGGGCGGCCGCAAGGTGCAGGCGACGGTGATGTTCTGCGACATCCGCGGCTTCACGACGCTGGCCGAGTCGCAGCCGCCCGAGGACATCATCGAGCTGCTGAACACCTACTACACGCTGATGTTCGCGGCCATCAACGGCCATGGCGGCGTCGTCAACCAGATGATTGGCGACGGCCTGATGGCCATCTTCGGCGCGCCGCAGCCGCTGCAGGCGCCGGGCCGCTGCGCCGCGCTGGCGGCGGCCGAGATGATCGAGATGGTGGCGCAGTTCAGCCAGGAGCAGCGCGCCGGCGGCCGGCCGGAGATCCGCATCGGCGTGGGCATCGCCAGCGGCGACGTGGTGGCCGGCTATACCGGCACGCGCCAGCGCGCCACCTACACCTGCATCGGCGACACGGTCAACGTCGCGGCCCGGCTGGAGGCGCACACCAAGCTGGCCGAGCGCGCCGTGCTGATGGACGCCGCCACCCAGGCCCAGCTGGCCGGCGCGCTCTGCTGCGAGCCGCTGGGGCCGGTGCAGTTCAAGGGCAAGACGAGCGCGGTGGACGTGTTCGCCTTGCGGCTGCCATGAGCGGCGGCTACCACGACCGCCTGCTGGGCGAGCTGCTGGCCCGGGCCTTCGGCGAGCTGGACGCGGCCACGCTGGCGCTGCTGCGCGAGCAACTGGCCTGGGTGGAGGTGGCCGGCGGGCAGACGCTGATGCGCCAGGGCGAGGCGGGCGACTCCATGTACCTGTCGGTCAGCGGCCGCCTGCGCGTCTACGTGAGCCAGGACGGCGAGGCGCCGCGCATGGTCAGGGAGCTGGGCCGCGGCGAGGTCATCGGCGAGATGAGCCTGTACACGGAGGCGCCGCGCTCGGCCACCGTCGTGGCCATCCGTGACTCGCTGCTGGTGCGGCTGGACAAGGCGCAGTTCCTGCAGCTCATCGCCCGCCATGCGGGCGTGGGCGTCGCGCTGACGCGCCAGATCGTGCACCGGCTGCAGACCGAGCATGCCGTCGCGCCGTTCGCCGCGCCGGTCGTGCAGACGCTGCTGCCCGTCACCGCCGGTGTGGACCTGCCCCGCTTCGCCGCCGACCTGGCCGCGCAGCTGGGGCGCTTCGGCCGCTGCTGCGTCGTCGATGCCGCGGCGGTGCGCGCCGCCGTGGGCGAGGACATCGCCGCGCACTACCGCGAGGTGTCGCTGTGGCTGGACGAGACCGAGTCCGCCCACGACTTCGTGCTGCTGCTGGCCGACGCCGCGCCGACGCCGTGGACGCGCTGCTGCTGCCGCCATGCCGACGAGGTGCTGCTGCTGGCCGACGCGACGGCCGCGCCGGCGGTGCATGCCAGCGAGACGCAATGCCTGGTGGAGCGGCCGCCGCAGGCCGAGTCGGCCGAGATCCTGGTGCTGCTGCACGCGGCAAACGCGCCGGCGCCGCGCGGCACGGCGGCCTGGCTGGCGCGCCGGCCGGTGACCGAGCATTTCCATGTGCGGCCGGCCCTGGCCCGCGACATGGCGCGGCTGGCGCGGCTGCAGGCGCGCCGCGCCGTCGGCCTGGTGCTGGCCGGCGGCGGCGCACGCGGCTTCTCGCACCTGGGCCTGCTGCAGGCGCTGCAGCGGCATGGCGTGGAGGTGGACTGCGTGGGCGGCACCAGCATGGGCTCGGTGATGGCCGCGCTGGTGGCCTGCGACCAGCCGCTGGAGCGCGTCATGGCCGTGGCCCGCGAAGCCTTCAGGCTCAACCCCACGGGCGACTTCAACCTGCTGCCGCTGATCTCGCTGATACGCGGCCGGCGGCTGCGCGCCGCGCTGGACGGCGCGCTGGGCCGGCTGGTCGGCGCGCAGGCCGGCATCGAGGACTTGTGGAAGCCCTTCTACTGCATCGCCACCAACTACTCGCAGGCCGGCGAGGCGCTGCTCACGCATGGCCCGCTGGAGCGCGCGCTGCGGGCCAGCACGGCCATCCCCGGCGCACTGCCGCCGGTCGTCGTCGACGGCGACCTGCTCTGCGACGGCGGCAGCTTCAACAACTTCCCCGTCGACGTGATGCGGGCGCGGCGCGGCGTCGGCTGCGTCATCGGCGCCGACCTGAGCCTGCACAAGGCCCGCAAGCTGGACTTTGACGAAATGCCCGGCCCCTGGGCGCTGCTGCGCGACCGGCTGCGCCCGCGCGGCCGGCGGCGCTACCGGTTACCCACGCTGCCGGCCTATCTGCTCAATGTGACCATCCTCTACAGCAGCTCGCGCCGCCGCGCCGCGCAGGCGGCCTGCGACCTCTACTTCAACCCGCCGCTGGAGCGCGTGGGCCTGCTGGCCTGGCAGCGCTTCGACGCCATCGTCCAGCAGGGCCAGGCCCATGCCGAGGACGTGCTCGCGCGGCCGCAGGCCCGGGCCTTGCTCGGGGGCCTCGCGCCGCTTTCCCAAGCCACTCACCCCAGCCGCCCATGACCGACACCCTTGCCACCGTCCTTGGCCTGACCGGCGCCGCGCTGATGCTGGCCAGCTACTGGATGAAGAGCATGCTGCCGCTGCGCGTCGCGGCGCTGGCGGCCTGCTGCTGCCTGGTCGCCTATGGCGCGCTGAAGTCGGCCCTGCCGACGCTGCTGCTGTACGGCGCGCTGGTGCCCATCAACGTCAAGAAGACGCTGCAGATGCGCAAGCTCGTCAAGGCCATAGAGAACGCCCGCGCCGACACCCCGGTCGCGCAATGGCTGCTGCCGCACATGCACCGCCGCAGCGTGAAGGCCGGCACGGTGCTGTGGCGCAAGGGCGATGTGGCGACGGAGATGCTCTACCTGGAGGCCGGTGCGCTGCGCCTGGCCGAGTACGACGAGACCTTGCTGCCCGGCGCGCTGGTTGGCGAGATCGGCCTGTTCGCACCCGACAACCACCGCACGCTGACGCTGGAGGCGATCAGCGACTGCGTCGTCTACAGCCTCACGGCCGAGGAAATGGCGCTGCTCTACTACCAAAACCCCAAGCTCGGCTTCCACGTCATGCGCCTGGTCGTGGCCCGGCTGATGCATGACGTGCAGCGCAGCCAGCCGCCTGCTGCCCCGTCCGCCGCCTCGCCCGCCGCATGAGGCGGCTGCCGGGCGCCGGGCCGGCCAGCCTCAGATCAGTTGCAGCGGCGCGCGGAACACGTAGCCGACGCGCGACTTGCTCTGCAGCGGCACCAGCGTGGGCGTGGCGCGCTCGATGCGGCGGCGCAGCCGGTAGATGGTGGCCGACAGGCCGTCGTCGGTCTCGCCCTCGGCCACCTCGCGGCCCAGCTTGTTCAGCAAGGCCTCGCGCGTGACCGGCTCGCCGCCGGCCTGGGCGAAGCATTCCAGCAGCTGGCGGTCGGCCTCGCTGAGCTGGATGCGGGTGCCGTCCGGCACCACCAGTTCGCCGCTGCTGCGGTCCAGCTTCCAGACGGCGTCGGCCGCCGAGGGCTTGGCGACGCGGCGCTGCACGGCGGCGATGGCCAGCGCCACCTGCTCGAACTGCACCGGCTTGACCAGGTACATGTCGGCACCGGCCGTGATGACCTCGCGGAACACCTCGGGGCCGAGGCGGCCCGACACGACCACCACGCCGGCATCGGTGCGGCGGCGCAGGATCTTGATCAGCTCCACGCCGTTGACGCCGGGCAGCATCAGGTCGACCAGGTAGAAGTCGAAGGAGAAGGCATCCGGCGCGGCCAGCAGGGCGTTGCTGTCGTCGAAACGACTGACGACCATGCCCTGCTCCTGGAGGAACTGGGTCAGGAATTCCGAATACTCTGCGTCGTCGTCGATGAGGGCAAGGGTCTTGGGCTGCATGGCGGGCGGTAGGCACGAGAGCAACCGAGGAGTGTGCCGCATGACGGAGGCGTCAGCAGGCTTTCAATTGACATGAAGTTGTCGATTTACGTGGCCTTTGCGCCATAAATGATTGATTTTGGCGCCATGTTGTGTGAAATCTGAAGTTCAGGAGGCCAACGATGGACGAACTTCCTCGCGACGCGGATGCCGATCCGCTGCACTGGCTGCTGCCGGGCCATCGTGCCGCGCCGGCCGAGGCGCTCAAGCGCATCCAGGCCTTGTGCGCCGGCTGGCCCGACCTGCACGCGGCGATGTTCGTCGTGCTGGCCACCCACCCGGGGCTGCCGCGGGAGATGCTGGCCGCCGCGATCAAGCAGTTCCGCGGCGACCTGGACGCCTACACGCGCGAGGACGTCATGGGCCTGCTGACGGCGATCTGGAACGGCGGCAAGAGCGGCTTCGACGCGGTGCTGCGCACGCGCGCCGGCTCGCCCAGGAAGGGCGCCGGCGGGCTGTCCTGGGTCAAGGAGTAGCGGGCTTCTTCAGGCCCAGCTCGGCCCAGCCTTCGTGGCCCAGACGCTCCAGCGTGGCCAGGTTGTTCTCGTAGATGGCGGCCGTGTCGGGCATGGACTCGACGGCGCGGGCGATGCTGTCCTCGCGCAGCAGGTGCAGCGTGGGGTAGGGCGAGCGGTTGCTGTAGTTGGCGATGTCGTCTTGCTCGCTGCCGTCGAACTGGTAGTCGGGGTGGAAGTCGGCGATCTGCAGGATGCCGTCCAGCTTGAGCTCCTCCACCAGCGCGTCGGCGGCGCCCAGGAAGTCGTTGAAGTCCAGGAAGTCGGTCAGCACCTGCGGATGGATGACCAGCGTCGTGTCGACGGCCTCGGGGTCGGCGCGGTTCAGCGCCAGCAGTTCGCGGGCCAGGTCCTTCAGCAGCTGCTCGGGCTCGGTGGCGTCGCTGACGACATAGCGGATGCGCTCGTTGACGTGCACGGCCTTAGCGAAGGGGCAGAGGTTCAGGCCGATGACGGCCTTGACGACCCAGTCGCGGGTGTCGTTGATGACTTGTTCGTGGTTCATAAGGGTTCAGGAAAGGCAACCACAGAGGCACAGAGGCACAGAGGAAATCCAAGTTGGCTGTTTCTCTGTTTCTCCGTGCCTCTGTGGTTGCCTTGTGTTCATCGCGGCGTATTCAGCCAGGTTTCGGCCATGCGTACCCACATGGAGCCCCCCAGCGGAATCAGCTCGTCGTTGAAGTCGTAGCTGGGGTTGTGCAGCGTGCACGGCCCCAGGCCGTGGCCGCCGGTGCGGTGCTCGCCGTCGCCGTTGCCGATCAGGAAATAGCAGCCGGGCTTGTCCAGCAGGTAGTAGCTGAAGTCCTCGGCGCCCATCGTCGGCTCGAACTCCTGCACGTTGTCGGCGCCCACCATGTCGGTCAGCACGCGGCGCACGAAGTCGGTCTCGGCGGGATGGTTGATGGTGGGCGGGTAGTTGCGGCGGAACTCGAACTCGGCGGTCAGCTCGAAGGCGCCGGCCAGTTGCTCCGTCATGTCCCTCATGCGGCGCTCGAGCAGGTCCAGCAGCTCCAGCGTGAAGGTGCGCACGGTGCCCTCCATGACGACCGAGTCCGGCACCACGTTGGTGGCCTCGCCGGCATGGATCATGGTCACCGAGATGACGCCCGGGTCTATGGGCCGCTTGTTGCGGCTGATGATGGTCTGGAAGGCCGTGACCAGCTGGCAGGCCGCCGGCACCGGGTCCACGCCCAGGTGGGGCATGGCCGCGTGCGAGCCCTTGCCGCGCAAGGTGATCTTGAACTCGTTGCTGGACGCGAACACCGGGCCGGTCTTCACCGCGAACTGGCCCGCCTTCATGCCGGGCCAGTTGTGGGCGCCGAACATGGCCTCCATCGGGAACTTGTCGAACAGGCCGTCCTTGATCATCTCGCGTGCGCCGCCGCCGCCTTCCTCTGCGGGCTGGAAGACGAGGTAGACCGTGCCGTCGAAATTGCGGTGCGTCGCCAGGTGCTTGGCCGCGGCCAGCAGCATGGCCGTGTGGCCGTCATGGCCGCAGGCATGCATGCGGCCCAGGTAGGCGCTGGCGTGCGGGAACTGGTTGCGCTCGGTCATGGGCAGCGCGTCGATGTCGGCGCGCAGGCCCACGGCGCGGCTGGACGTGCCGTTCTTGACGATGCCCACCACGCCGGTCTTGCCCAGGCCGCGGTGCACGGGAATGCCCCAGTCGGTCAGCGCCTTGGCGATGACGTCGGCGGTGCGCTCCTCGTGGAAGCACAGTTCGGGGTGCTTGTGCAGATCGCGTCGTATGGCCGTGATCTCCGGCGCGTCGGCCAGGATGGAATCGATGAGCTTCATGGCGGGTGACTTCAGGCGCTGTAACAGGCCGAGTTTAGGATTGCGGCCGTGAACCTGCGTCGCAACGTCCGAAGCTGGCTGTTCTGGCTGGCCCTGCTGCTCCCCATCGCGCAAGCGGTGGCGGGGGTGCATGCGCTGTCGCACGTCACGGGCGAGCGCCAGGAGGCCGGCATCGTCCACCTGGTCCATTGCGACCTCTGCCTGACCGCGGCCAACCTGGCGGGCGGCGCACCGGCCGCTGGGCCGGCGGTGCTGCCGGCCGGCGTCCCGGCCGCCACCCAGGCCGCCGCGCCGCAGTCCCCCGCCTTGGGGCGCGACAGCGCCCGGCGGCCACCGGCCCGCGCGCCGCCCGCTTCCGCCTGAACTCCAAGTCCTGACCCGCGCCCCGGACGGAGCGCGGGCCCTTGCGTTTTCCTGCGGAAGTCATTTCTCATGCGTTTCTTTGCCCTGGCGCCGCTCGCGGCCGCCTGCCTGTCCCTCGTCGCCCATGCCGATCCCGCCGAATCCCTCGACAAAGTCGTCGTCACCGGCAACCCGCTGAAGAGCCAGGTGCTGGCCCAGCCCAGCGACTCGCTGTCCGGCGACCAGCTGGTGCTGACCCGCGCCGCCAACCTCGGCGACACGCTGCAAGGCCTGCCGGGCGTGGCGGCCACCAACTTCGGCCCCAATGCCAGCCGGCCCAGCATCCGCGGCCTGGACGGCGACCGGGTGCGCATCCTCAACAACTCCGGCGCGTCGGTGGACGCGTCCAATCTCAGCTTCGACCATGGCGTGGCCATAGACCCGCTGGTCATCGACAAGGTCGAGGTGCTGCGCGGCGCCGCGGCGTTGCTGTACGGCGGCAACGCGGTGGGCGGCGTCGTCAACACGCTGGACAACCGCATTCCGCGCACGTTGATCGACGGCCTGAGCGGTGCGGCCGAGATCCGCCTGGGCGGCGCGTCGCGCGACAAGAGCGGCGCCGTCGTGCTGGACGGTGGCGCGGGCCGGCCGAACGCGGGCTGGGGCTGGCATGTGGACCTGGCCGGCCGCGACGCCGGCGACCAGATCGCGCCGCGCTTCGCCAGCCCCACCGAGGACGGCAGCGAAAGCCGCACCAGCGTGCGCAATTCCGCCGCGCGCAGCCATGGCGGCGCGGTCGGCGGCTCGGTGTTCTTCCAGGGCGGCTTTGCCGGCGTGTCGCTGGATGACTACCACACCAACTACGGCACGACGGCCGAGCCCGACGTGACCATACGCATGCAGCGCCAGCGCCTGGCCACGGCCGGCGAATGGGCCACGGCGGACGGCCCCGTCCGCCGCGTCAGCTGGCAGCTCAGCCGCAACCGCTACGAGCATGTGGAGATGGAGGGCGACGTGGCCGGCACCACCTTCAAGAGCCGGGGCACCGACGGCCGCGTGGAGGTGGAGCATGCCGCCATCGGCCCGTTCAAGGGCCTGGTGGGCCTGCAGACCGAGGCGCTGGACTTCTCGGCGCTGGGCGAGGAGGCCTTCGTGCCCAGCACGCGCACGCGCAACACCGGCCTGTTCCTGCTGGAGCAGGCCCGCCTGGCCGGCGTGGACTGGTCGGCCGGCGCGCGCAGCGAGCGCGTGACGGTGGACTCGGACGGCGGCGAGCGCTTCGGCGCGCCGGCGTCGCGCCGCTTCAGCCCCACCAGCCTGGCGCTGAGCGGCGTGCTGCCGCTGTCGCCGTCCTGGAGCCTGAGCGCCAACCTGAACCGCACCCAGCGTGCGCCGGCCTATTACGAGCTGTTCGCCAACGGCCTGCACGTGGCCAGCGCGTCCTACGAGCGCGGCGATGCCGGCCTGGGCCTGGAGACCTCCAGGGGCCTGGACCTGGGCCTGAAATGGGAGGGCGACGGCAGCCATGTGCACGTCAACGTCTACGAGACCCGCTTCGCCAACTACATCGCGCTGCAGGCCACCGGTGAGTCTTTCGATCACGACGGCCAGAGCGTGCCGGTCTACGCCTTCCAGGCCGTGCCGGCGCGGCTGCGCGGCGTGGAGCTCGAGGGGCGCTGGCAGTTCGGCCCGGGGCTGGCGCTGCTGAGCCAGCTCGACGCGGTGCGCGGCAACAACCGCGCCACCGGCGAGCCGCTGCCCCGCCTGGCGCCGCTGCGCGCCATGCTGGGGCTGGAGGCCAGGCGGGGCGACTGGTCGGGCAAGCTGGAATGGCGCGGTGCGGCGCGCCAGACCCGCGTCGCCGAGTTCGACACGCCCACGCCCGGCTACGGCACGCTGCGCCTGTCGATCGCGCGCCAGCTGCGCTGGGGCCAGACCGATGCGCTGTGGTATCTGAAGCTGGACAACCTCGCCAACAAGCTGGCCTACAACGCCACGGCCGTGCCCACCATCCGCGAGCTGGCGCCGCAGCCGGGCCGCTCCGCCCAGACGGGGCTGCAGGTCCGCTTCTGAGCCGAGGGGGCGCCAAGCGCCCCCGGTGCCGGACTCAGCGCGACTGCAGAAAGGCGCGCAGCACGCGCTCCGCGGCCTCGGGAGCGTCGCGCCAGGGTCCATGGCCCACATCGGCGAAGCGCTCGAACTGCCGCCACTGCGGTGGCAGCGCCGCGACGATCTCCTCGGCATCCTGCAGCGGCGTGACCGGGTCGGCCTCGCCGGCCATCACCAGCACCGGGCATTGCACCCGGGCCAGGCCCGGGCGCAGGTCCATGCCGGGCAGCTCGGTGCGCGTGTGCGTGAACAGGATCTCGGGCCTGAAGATCATCCAGCCGCCGGCATCGGGGTTCTTGGGCCGGGTGTTGTAGAGGTGGCGGCACAGCTTCTCGTAGACGGCCCAGCTGGCCGGGCCGGGGTTCTCCCAGAACTCGCGCGTGGCCGCCGCCGCCGCCGGCCCGCCCAGTGCGCCGAAGCGCTCGATCTTGCGCTGCAGGCCGAAGTGGTGCGAGGTGCTGGACAGCACGACCTTGGCCGGGTGCCGGGGGTGACGGGCCAGGTAGCGCTGCGCGACGAAGCCGCCGAAGCTCTGGCCCAGCACGATGGGCTGCGTGACGCCCAGCGCATCGCACAGCCGCACGACGTCGTCGGCGAACACGTCCAGCCGCCATTCCTCGGCCGGCCGCGGGTCGCTGCGGCCATGGCCGCGCAGGTCGAAGTAGACGATCTGGCAGAGGTCGGCGAAGCGGCTGAAGAAGGGCCGGAAGCCCGTATGGTCGAAGCCCGGGCCGCCGTGGATGAGAACCAGGGTGGGCTTCTCGCGCAGCCGGGGGCCGTCGGGCACCAGGCCCGGGCCCTCGATGTCGACGAAGAGGCGGATGCCGGGTTGGATTTCTATCTGCATGTCGTTGCGTCGTTCCTCGGAGTGCTTGGGCTGGCCGTCAGCGCCTGACCTTGCCGTCGCCCGTCAGCATGGTCAGCTCGACGAAGCTGGCGCCGACATGCCGGCTGGGCGAGAACTGCAGCCGGTAGCCGCGCGACTCGTAGCCCGACAGCGTCTCCAGCGCGGCGACCAGGCCCTCGCGCGTCGGGCGGCCGCCCAGGCGGCGCAGGCCGTCCACCACCACGCGTGCCGCCAGATAGCCCTCCATGCTGGTGTAGTTGGGCTCGGCCTTGGCGTCGAATCGATGCAGGGCCTGCTGGTAGTCGCTGACCAGGCCGGCCGCGGTGCCGAACGGGGACGGCATGACCTGCGACACCACCACGCCGGCGGCATCCTTGCCCAGTTCGTCGGCCAGGGCCTGGGTGCCGACGAAGGACACGTTGTAGAACTGCCCGCCCCAGCCGGCCCGGCGGGCCTCGCGGATGAAGGCGGCGCAGCTCTTGTAGGCGCTGATCTGCACGATGGCCTCGGGCTGGGCCGGCAGCAGCGCCTTCAGCGCGGCGGCCACGTCCACGCTGTTGCGCTCCACGGTGGCGACGGCCAGCGGCTGCAGCCCGCGCCGGTCCAGCGCCCGTCGCACGCCCTTGAGGCCGGCCTGGCCGTAGGCGTCGTTCTGGTGGAAGACGGCAATCTTCTTCAGGTCCAGCTGGGTGAGCTGCTTGATGATGAGCTCGGTCTCGTCGTCGTAGGACGCGCGGATGTGGAAGACCAGGCGGTTGAAGGGCTCGCGCAGCGCCTCGGCGCCGGTCAGCGGCGCGATGAACGGAACCCGGGCCGCCGTGGCCAGCGGCAGCGCGGCCAGGGACGTGGGTGTGCCCACGTAGCCGAACAGCGCGAACACCTCGTCATGGATGAACTTCTCGGTGTTGGCCTTGCAGCGCGCGGGGTCGTAGCCGTCGTCCAGCGTCTTCAGCACCACGGGCAGGCCACCCACGCCGCCGGCCGCGTTGACGGCATCGAAGTAGGCGCGCGCGCCCAGCTGCATTTGCAGGCCCAGCTGGGCGGCGGGGCCGGTCAGCGGCACGGACTGGCCCAGCACCAGGCCGCGGCCCTGGGCGCGGACGGGCAGTGCGGCGGGCAGTGCGAGGCCGGCCAGGGCCAGCCGGTGGAAGTGGCGTCGGGTCTGCATGGGGGGCCATGATGCCCCGGCCGGGCCCGCAGCGCTGTGAACTAAATCAGCTCCTGCTGGCCGTTGTGCCCAGCCGGCCGGCGCGTTTGTTAGCAAACATGGCGTCGTCCGCATGGCGCATCAGCGCCTCGGGCGTGCGGCCGCTCTCGGGGAAATGGGCCAGGCCCAGGCTGCTGCCCACGGCCACCTGGGCGCCCGACGCCAGCATGACGGGCTGGCTCAGCGCATCCAGCAGCCGGCCCAGCACCGGCTCGGCATCGGCGAGCGCCTGCTGCGGCGTCAGCAGCACGACGAACTCGTCGCCGCCCAGCCGGGCCACCGTGTCGCTGGTGCGCAGGCCGGCATGCAGCCGCGCGGCGACGACCTTGAGCACCTCGTCGCCGGCCTCGTGGCCGTGGTTGTCGTTGATCTGCTTGAAGCCGTCCAGGTCCAGATAGGCCAGCGTGAACGCATGGCCCAGGCGCTCGGCGGCGGCGATGGCCTGCCTGAGGCGGTCGGCCAGCAGCAGGCGGTTGGGCAGGCCGGTCAGCGGGTCGTGCAGGGCGGCATGCTCCATGCGCGCCTCATGGGCCTTGCTCTGCGTGATGTCCACCATCATCCACAGCGACTCCCCGCCGCTGCCGGGCAGGTCCGCGCCCGACAGGTCCACCCAGAGCGGTGTGCCGTCGCGGCGCTTCATCTGCAGCTGGGTCCGGAAGCGCCCGCCGGCGCCGAGCTGAGGATGGGTCAGGGTGTCCAGCGCCGCGTGGGACGTGTCGTCGAGGTAGAGCTGCTGCACCGGTGCGCCCAGCAGCTCGCCCTCGGCATAGCCGAAGATGCGTTCCAGCGCGTGGTTGCGCCAGATGATGTGGCGCCCGCACAGCTTGGCCATGCCCACCAGGTCGTTGGCCAGCATGGCCTCCTGGTCCAGCGTCAGCTGGTGCAGGCGCTGGCGTATGCGATGGGTCTCGCTGATGTCGAACATCACCGAGCGGCTGCGCAGGTAGTGGCCGTCGGCATCGTAGACGGCCGTGGCCGACATGCTGACGCGGCGGGTCTGGCCGTGACGGCCGGTGATGTCGAACTCCAGCCCGGAGACGCGGCCCTCGCGCACGAAGCGCGGGAAGGCGTCATTGAAAAGGGCGCGGCCCTCCTCGTTGAAGAAGTCGGCCGGACTGGCGCGACCGATCAGCTGCGCGGCCGTGCAGCCCAGCCAGCTCAGGCCCAGCGCGTTGATCTGCAGGAAGCGGCCGTGGACGTCCAGCGCGTAGTAGGCGCAGGGCGCGTTGTCGTAGAGATCCTGCAGGCTCTGGCGGGCCTCGTCGGCCTGGGCCTGCAGGCGCTTGCGTTCGCTGATGTCGGACTGGATCAGCATGAAGCCGGTCAGCGCGCCGGCATCGTCCAGCAGCGGCTGGATCTCCACTTCGACCCAGTAGTCGTGGCCGTCGCGGGCGCGGTGCATCAGCTCGGCCTTGCAGCCCATGCCGACGTCCATGGCCTCGCGCATGCCGTGCACGGTGTCGGGGTCGGTGAACTCGGAGTGCAGCAGCTCGCCCGGCTGCCGGCCCAGCGCCTCGGCGCTGGTGTAGCCGCTCAGGCGCGTGAAGCCCTCGTTGATCCAGACGACGCGGCGCTCGGGGTCGGTGACGAGGACGCCGTTGGTCGTGTGGCTGGCCACGCGCGCCAGCCGCGCGAGGTCGGCCGTCATGTCGCGAGCCATCTGCTCGGCGCGGGCGCGGCCGGCGGCCAGCAGATAGACCGTCACGGCCAGCAGCAGGCTCAGCAGCACGCCGCCCAGTGCCAGCCCCACGCCCGACAGACCCAGCAGCGTCGTCGCGGCCGCCGGCGTCAGCGCGCTGTCCAGCCGGAACTCGCGGCCCGCCACGCTGAAGTGGCTGCTCTGGGTGAAGGGGGTGTGGGCCGGCGCGTCATCGGCCGCCCGGGGCGTGTCCAGGGGCTGGCCTGGGCCGGCGGGCAGCAGCGGCAGGAATTCGCCGTCGCCGGCGCGCACCGACAGCTGCAGGCTCAGGGCCGCCGCGGCCGGCGTGGCCAGACCCTGCAGCAGTTCCCTGACCACCAGCGGCGCGCACAGCAGGCCTTGCAGGGCCGCGCGGCGCTGCTCGGGCGTACCCGGGTCCAGGCCATGCCGGTAGACCGGCACCAGCAGCAGCAAGCCGGGGCCGGCCTGCGGATCCTGCGCCAGGCGCAGCGGCGGGGAGAGCGTGGTCTCGCCGGTGTCGATGGCCCGCTCGATGGCCTGGCGACGCACCGGATCGGCGCCCCAGTCCATGCCCCAGACCCGGAAGTTGCGCCAGAACGGCGAGACCTGGGTGACGACGTAGAGCGTGGCGTCGTCGCCCGAGCCATGGACCTGGAAGCCGCCCGGGCCTTCGCGCCGCCTGGCGTCCACGAAGGCTTCCAGGTCGCTGCGCGCCACCCGCTCGATGAAGCCGAAGCCGCGCACGCCGGGGAACTCCGTGGCCAGGTCATGCGACTCGACGTAGGCGTCAAAGCTTGCGCGGCTGAACTTGCCGTCCAGCGCGGCCAGCGCGCCGCGCGCGCCCGTGAGGCCATAGGCCGGCAGCATCAGCCGGCCGATGACGTCGGCCTGCAGCCGCTCGAGCTGGCGCTCCTGCAGCCGGTGCGCCTCGGCGCTGGCGCGCTGCTGCTGCCAGAGGACGGCGGCAGCGGTCAGCGCCAGGCCCAGGGCCAGCACCACCGCCGCGGACACCCAGGCCGCGGTGCCGAGGGCGGCCTGCCGGTCTTGATCGCCGTCTCCCATGTGCAAGCTGCGAACTCCGAGTTGAGCGGGATGCGGCGCCTATTCAACCACGCCGGGCGGCGGGCGTCAGCCACCTCAGAACAGACGGCCCTGGCCGGGCTCCGGGTCGCGGCGCGGCCGCGCGCGGCGCGTGGCCGGCAGGCCGGCCTTGCGCGAGCCATGGCGTTGCTGGATCGCGTCGGCTTCCTGATGCGCCGCCTCGGTGCGGCGCAGGCCGTAGAGCCTCTCCTTGGCGTGCCGCAGCGCCGCGGCCTCGTCGACGATGGGCGCCGGATAGGCCGGCGTGCCCCAGTCGGGCAGCCAGCGGCGGCGGTAGCGGCCCTCGGGGTCGTGATCCAGCGCCTGCTTGGCGGGCGAGTAGATGCGCAGCGTGTTGATGCCCGTGGTGCCGGACTGCATCTGCATCTGGCTCCAGTGGATGCCGGGCTCGAAGTCGAGGAAGAGCCGCGCCAGATGCAGGCCCGGCGCGCGCCAATGCAGCCACAGGTGGTGGGCCGCGAAGCTCACGAGCATGGCCCGCATGCGGAAGTTCAGCCAGCCCGTGGCCTGCAGCTGGCGCATGCAGGCGTCCACCATCGGGAAGCCGGTGCGGCCCTCGCACCAGGCGTCCAGCCGGGCCTGGTCCGCGGCCGTCATGGCCACGCCGTCGCCGGGGCGCAGGCCGTCGTGGCTGCGCGCGAAATTGCGCACCTCGATGGCCGGCTCGTCCTCCAGCTTCTGCATGAAGTGGCAATGCCAGCGCAGCCGCCCGGCGAAGCTGCGCAGGTCGCGCGCGAGGCCGCTGTCCGCCGCGCCGTGGATCGCGGCCTGGGTGGCCTGGTGCACGCAGCGCATCGAGATCGTGCCGAAGGCCAGGTGCTCGCTGAGCCGGCTGCAATGGGTCTCGGCCGTTAGCGGGCTGGACAGGCTGCGGCTGTAGCCGCGGCCGCGGCCGGCGAGGAAGCCGTCCAGCGTGGCCCAGGCGTCGGCCTCGGTGGCGCCGCGCGCGGGCTGGGGCGGCTCCGGGAGGGCGAGCGGGAGCAGCGTCGGGCACAGCGGCAGGCCGCGCCAGCCGGCCGGCATGAGCACCTCGGGCGTGTTCATGCGGCGCTCCCAGAGGCCGGCCCAGCCGTCGCGGCTTTTCAGCCGGCGCACCACGCCGGTCTGCGCGAATTCCGTCCAGGCCACGCCCGTGGCCCGGCACCAGCGGGCCACGGCGCGGTCGCGCTCATAGCTCCAGCCCGGGCCGGTCTCCTCGTGGCTGAACAGATGGGTGATGCCGTGGGCACGGCGCAGCGCCTCGAACGTGGCCACCGCCTCGCCCTCCAGCACCAGCAGCGGCAGGCCGCGGCCCGCCAGCTCGGCCTGCAGCGCGGCCAGCGCGCCCAGCGCGAAGCGGGCATGCTGAGGGTGGAACTCGGGCGAGGACCGCCAGGCCGGCTCGATCAGGTAGACGGCCAGCGCCCGCTCGAAGCGCCCGGCCTCGGCCAGCGGCGCGTGGTCGCGGGCGCGCAGGTCGCGCTTGAGCCAGACCAGCGCGGTCGGGGTCGGCGGCTCAGCCATGCACGCGGCTCCACCAGCGCGAGAACGAGGCGCAGACCGGCGCGACGGCGCGGAACCGGCGCGGCTCGGGCAGGGCCTCGATGCCGGCGGGCAGCCAGCGGTCCACATGGGGGTTGGCCTGGGTGCGCACGCGGGCGGCGCCGCGCAGCGCCGCCGCCACCTCCGCCGCGCTGCCGACCCACAGCGTGTCGCTCAGGGCCGCCAGGCGCGCCAGCACCCAGTCCCAGCGGCGGCCGCTCCAGGGGAAGGGCTGGTGGGCCTCGGTGATCACGACGCCCACGACGGTGGCGCCGGCCGGCGGTTCGCCCAGCGCCCAGGGATGGGCCAGCCACAGGTCGGCGCCCGGCCGCGGCGTCGGCGCCATGCCACCGGCCGGCCGCGCCCGCAGCGCCGGCTCGTCCACGCCCGCACCGCAGCCGGCGGGCAGGGCCTGCGGGCGGCGGGCCAGCTCGTCCCAGGCCGCGTAGCTCAGGTCGACGGCGCTGCCGGCGCTGTGCCAGTCGGGCGGCGCGAAGCGGGCCACGTTGGCGGCGTCGAACAGATAGGGCTTGTGGCTGCCCGTGCCGGCCACCCATTGCCAGCTCAGATGGTTGCTGGCCAGGTCGCCGTCCAGCAGATGGGCATAGAGCCAGTCCGCACCGGCCCGCCAGTGCAGCTTGCGGCCATGCACCAGGTAGCTGGCCAGCCACAGGCGCGCATGGTTGTGCAGCAGGCCGGTGGCGTAGAGCGTGCGCACGGCCTGGTCGACGACCGGCACGCCGGTGGCGCCGCGGCGCACATCGTCCGGCAGGCTGCGGGCGTAATGCGCGTCGGGCAGCGGGCCCTCATGCAGGCTCTCCAGGATGGCGTCGCCGCGGTGTTCCCAGACATGGCGGAAGTACTCGCGCCAGCCGAACTCGTAGACCAGCTTGTGCCCGGGCGGCAGGTCCAGCGCGGCCAGGCATTCGGGCAGGCTCAGCAGGCCATGCGTCAAATAGGGCGACAGCCCCGTCACGGCGCCCTGCAGGTGGTTGCGGGTGCGGGCATAGGCCGTGGCGTCCACCGCGGCCAGGCGGGCCAGCGCGGCCTCGCGGCTGGGGGCGGGCGTCATGCCAGGCGCTCCCGCAGCGCGGCGGCCTGCGCGCGGATGCGCTCGCGCTCGGCCCCGTCCACGCGGGCCAGGCCACGCACCTGCAGCGCCAGCCGCGGGTGGTCGGCGAAGCGGGCCTCATGGCGCAGCAGGAAGTCCCAGTACAGCGTCGTGAACGGGCAGGCCCGTGCGCCGACGCGCTGCTCGGGCCGGTAGCGGCAGCCGTCGCACAGCGGGCTCTGGCGGGCGATGTACTTGCCGCTGGCGACATAGGGCTTGCTGGCCATCAGCCCGCCGTCGGCGTACTGGCTCATGCCGAGGGTGTTGGGCAGCTCCACCCATTCGACGGCGTCGACGTAGACGCCGAGGTACCACGCATGCACCTGGCGCGGCTGCACGCCGTACAGCAGCGCGAACAGGCCGGTCACCATCAGGCGCTGGATGTGGTGGGCATAGCCATGCTCCAGCGTCTGCGTGATCGCGTCGCGCAGGCAGGCCAGGTCGGTGTCGCCGCTCCAGTACCAGGCGGGCAGGTCGTGGGTCGCGTCCAGTGCGTTGCCGTCGGCATAGCCGGGCATGCGGGTCCAGTAGATGCCGCGCACATACTCGCGCCAGCCCAGGATCTGGCGGATGAAGCCCTCGCCGCTGGCGACGGGCACGCGCCCGGCGCGCACCCCGGCTTCGGCGGCCGCCACCACCTCCTGCGGCGTCAGCAGCTTGAGGTTGAGCGCCGCCGACAGCTGGGCGTGGTAGAGCCAGGGCTGGCCGGGCCAGATGGCGTCCTGGTAGGGGCCGAACAGCGGCAGCCGCTCGGTGACGAAGGCCTGCAGCGCCTGCAGGGCCTGGGTGCGCGTCAGCGGCCAGGCAAAGCTGTCGAGCCGGCCGGGATGGGCCGCGAAGCGCCGGCGCACCAGCGCGATGACCTCACGCGTGATCGCGTCGGGCTCGAAGCGCGGCGGCTGCGGCAGGTCGAACCCCGGGCCCTCGGGGCCGAAGGCGGCGCGGTTCTCGCTGTCGTAGTTCCAGGCGCCGCCCAGCGGCTCGCGGCCGTCCATCAGGATGCCGAAGCGGCGGCGCTGCTCGCGGTAGAAGTACTCCATGCGCAGGCCCTGGCGGCCGCGGGCATGGGCGGCGAAGTCGGCCGGCGTCGTGAAGAAGTGGCGGTCCTCGCGCAGGTCTAGCGGCAGGCCGGCCGCGGCCGCCACGGCCTGCAGCGCCTGCAGCACGCGCCAGTCGCCCGGCCGCGTCAGCACCAGGCGCTGCGGCCGCAGCGCGGCGATGTCGGCGGCGAGCTGGGCGGCCAGGCTTTCGCGCGTGGCGGGGTCGTCCAGCCGCCGGTAATGCAGCGGCCGGCCGGCCTCGCGCAAGGCCGCGGCGAAGTGGCGCATGCCGGCCAGGAAGACCGCGATGCGCGGCTGGCTGCTCCAGACCTGGGTGGATTCCTCGGCCACCTCGGCCATCCAGGCCGCGTCCTGCGCGGGGTCGAAACCATCGAAGGCCGACGCATCGAGGTCCAGCTGGTCGCCCAGCACCAGCACCAGGTCACGCATGGCCGCCTCGGCTACGGCGGCAGCGCTCGCTGCAGTACTTCACCTCGGGCCAGTTGCTGGCCCAGGCCTTGCGCCAGCTCATGGGCCGGCCGCAGGCCGCCCAGGGTTTGGTCGGCAGGCGGGCCTTGTTGCCCTTGAATCCGGTGTCGGGGCGGTGTGGCATGGGCGGCGGAGTATGGCGGCGCAAGCGCCACGCTGCGGGGGAAGGCGGCGCTTGACCGGGCGGCGCGGCGGGGCATTCACAATGCGCCGATGGACAACGCCTTTTCCCTGCTGGCGGTGCAGGCCCGCGCCAACCGGCTCGCCAACCGCCGCCTGCTGGGTGCCGTGGCGCAGTTGACCGAGGCCGAGTTCCACGCGGCGCGCACCAGCTTCTTCCCCAGCCTCGCGCAGACGCTCAACCACCTGCTGAACGTGGACCACTACTACCTCGCCGCGCTGCACGGCGATGTGGAGATGCGCAGCATCTGGGCCCGCTACGTGCCCGCGCAGACGGCCGCCGAGCTGGCGATGCGCCAGGACGACAGCGACCGGCGGCTGGTGAGCTTCTGCGAGGCGCTGCGGCCCGGTGACGAGGTGCGTCTGATCGCCTTCGACCGCGGCGCCGGTGTGGCGGCCGGCCCGCGCGAGCCGCTGGGGCGGGTGCTGGCCCACCTGTTCATGCACCAGACCCACCACCGCGGGCAGGCGCATGCGATGCTGGCCGGCACGGCCGTGAAGCCGCCGCAGCTGGACGACTTCATCCTGCTGGGCGACCGCGTGCACCGCGAGGCGGACATGGCAGCGCTGGGCTGGGACGAGCCGGTCTGAACCGGCTGGCCGTTCAGAGCTCCGCCACGCCCTTCACCCGCGCCGGCATCGCCACCGGCTGCGCGGCCACCTCCACGGCGCGGCCGTGGAAGCGCTCCAGCAGCGCCTGCCACTGCTTCCTCACCGCAACGACGTTGGCCTGCTTCACATGGCCGTAGCCGCGGATCTTCTCGGGCAGGCGGGCCAGCTCGACGGCGGTGGCGAGGTTGTCGGCGCTCAGCGAGGCCAGGATCTCGTCGACCAGCTGCTCGTAGTCGCGGATCAGCTGGCGCTCCATGCGGCGCTCCTCGGTCTTGCCGAAGAGGTCCAGCACGCCGCCGCGCAGGCCCTTGAACCTGGCCAGCCACTTGAACGCGGTGAAGGTCCAGGAGCCCAGCTCGATCTTCTTCGCGCGGCCGTCGGCCCCCGGGCGCGACAGCAGCGGCGGGGCGAGGTGGAAGGAGAGCCGCTCCCAGTTCTCGAACTGGTCCTTCAGCGCCGCCTCGAAGCGCCCGTCGGTGTACAGCCGCGCGACCTCGTACTCGTCCTTGATGGCCAGCAGCTTGGCGTAGTAGCGCGCCACGGCCTGCGTCAGGCGCTGGCCCTTGCCGAGGGCGGCTTCGGCCGCGCGCACGCGCTCCACCAGCGCGCGGTAGCGCTGCGCGTAGGCGGCGTCCTGGTAGCCGGTCAGGAACTGCACGCGCCGCTCGATGAGGCCGTCCGGGCCGTCGAGCTGGTCGAAGTTGAAGAGCTTGACGACGTTGACGTCGCCGGCCAGCCTCGAAATGGCATCCGGCGCGGCCATGGCCAGGCGGCCCAGCGCGAACGCGGTCTTGTTGGCCTCCACGGCGACGCCGTTGAGCTCGATGGCGCGCATCAGCGCGGCCTCGCTGACGGGGATCAGCCCGCGCTGCCAGCAGGCGCCCAGCATGATGATGTTGCTGGGCAGGGTGTCTCCCATCAGGCGCTGCGCGATGTCCTGCGCATCGACGGTGGCCAGCTGGCCCTGCTCGCCGACGGCGAAGCGCATCTTGGCCAGCAGCGACTCGCCCTGCAGCGACGCGTCCGGGTTGCGCACGAAGCCGGCCGTGGGCAGTTCATGCGTGTTGGCGAGGATGACGGTGCGGCCGGCCTTCACCGTGCCCAGCGCGTCGGGGCTGGCGCCCACCACCATGTCGCAGGCCAGCAGCACGTCGGCCTGCTGGGTGTCGATGCGCACCTGGTTCAGCAGGTCCAGCGTGGGGGCCAGGCGCACGAAGGAGAGCACCGCGCCGCCCTTCTGCGCAAAGCCCATGAAGTCCAGCACCGAGGCCTGCTTGCCCTCCAGGTGGGCGGCCATGGACACCAGCGCGCCGACGGTCACGACGCCGGTGCCGCCGACGCCGGTGACCAGCAGATCAAACGGCCCGGTCCAGTTCCAGGCCGCGGGCGGCTGGATGGCGGCGATCTCCCGCGCCAGGTCTTGCGGCGTGTAGCGGGCGCCTGCCTTCTTCTTCAGCACCGGGTCGTGCACCGACACGAAGCTGGGGCAGAAGCCGTTCACGCAGCTGAAATCCTTGTTGCAGCTGCTCTGCTCGATGGCGCGCTTGCGGCCCCAGTCGGTCTCCACCGGCACGACGCTGAGGCAGTTGCTCGCGACGCCGCAGTCGCCGCAGCCCTCGCAGACGGCCTCGTTGATGAAGATGCGGCGCGGCGGGTCCGGGAATTCCTTCTTCTTGCGGCGGCGGCGCTTCTCGGCGGCGCAGGTCTGGTCGTAGATCAGCACCGTCACGCCCTCGATGTCGCGCAGCTCGCGCTGCACCGCGTCCAGCTCGCTGCGGTCGTGAAAGCTGGTGCCGGCCGGGAACAGGCCATGGTGGCCGTCGTACTTGCCGATCTCGTCGGACACGATGCACAAGCGCTTCACGCCCTCGGCCTCCACCTGGCGGGCGATCTGCGGCACGCTGGTCTGGCCGTCCACCGGCTGGCCGCCGGTCATTGCGACGGCGTCGTTGTAGAGGATTTTGTAGGTGATGTTGGCTCGGGCCGCGATGGCCTGGCGGATCGCGAGATAGCCCGAGTGGTAGTAGGTGCCGTCGCCCAGGTTCTGGAAGACGTGCTTCTCCTTCGTGAAGCGCGAGTGCGCGGCCCAGTCCACGCCCTCGGCACCCATCTGGATCAGGCCGGAGGTGCCGCGCTCCATCCAGCTCGCCATGAAGTGGCAGCCGATGCCGGCCAGCGCCCGCGAGCCCTCGGGCAGCTTGGTCGACGTGTTGTGCGGGCAGCCCGAGCAGAAGTAGGGCTGGCGGCGCACCGCGTCGGCCGCGTTGGACAGCAGCTGCGGCGTCAGGAAGTCCACCACCAGGTGGCGGCGGTCCAGCGCCGGGTTCAGCCGCGCCAGCCAGTCGGCCACCGTGCCCATGATGCGGCTGGGGCGCAGCTCGCCCAGGGCGCTCAGCACCGCGCAGCCATGCTCGTCCGTCTTGCCGACGACGCGGGGGCGCTGGAAGTCGGGCAGGTGATAGAGCAGCTCCTTGATCTGGCGCTCGACGACCGGGCCCTTCTCCTCGATGACCAGCACGTCGGTCAGGTTGGCGCAGAACTCGGTGATGCGCGTGGGCTCCAGCGGGAACACCAGGCCCACCTTGTAGACGCGCACGCCGGCCGCGGCCAGCGCATTGGGGTCCAGGTCCAGGCGGCGCAGCACCTCCATGAAGTCGTAATGCGCCTTGCCCACCGTCACGATGCCCAGCGTCGCGGCGGGGCTCACGACGATGTGCTTGTCGATGCTGTTGACGCGGGCGAAGGCCTTCACGGCGTCGAGCTTGTGCGCCAGGCGCGACTCCAGCTCCAGCGAGGGCAGGTCCACCGCGCGGATGTGCAGGTCGGTGGGCGGCTGGTGGTCCACCGGCTGCGTGAAGCCCAGCGGCACGGCGTCCAGGTCCACCGTCATGCCGCTCTCGACGACCTCGGAGATCGCCTTGAAGCCCACCCAGGCGCCCGAGAAGCGGCTCAGCGCCCAGCCGTACAGGCCGAACTCGAGGTACTCGGCCACGTTGGCGGGGTGTACCAGCGGCATGCTCCAGGCCTGCAGGGCCTGGTCGCTCTGGTGCGGCGTGCTGCTGGACACGCAGCCATGGTCGTCGCCGACGACGACCAGCACGCCGCCCTGCGTGGACGTGCCGTAGACGTTGCCGTGCTTGAGCGCATCGCCCGAGCGATCCACGCCCGGCCCCTTGCCGTACCACATCGCGAACACGCCATCGACGGTGCGCTGCGGGTCCAGCGCGACGCGCTGCACGCCCAGGCAGGCGGTGGCGGCCAGGTCCTCGTTGATGGCGGGCAGGAACTCGATGTGGGCCGCGGCCAGGAACTTCTTGGCCTTCCACAGCTGCTGGTCCACCATGCCCAGCGGGCTGCCGCGGTAGCCGGACACGAAGCCGGCCGTGTTCAGCCCGGCGCGCTCGTCGAGCTTCTTCTGCGCCAGCAGCAGGCGCACCAGGGCCTGCGTGCCGGTCAGGAAGACGGCGCCGCCGGCGGCGGCCAGGTTGTCGCTGAGCTGGTAGGGGCGCAGGGCGGGGGTGTCGGCCATCTTGTCTCCTTGGGGCGGGAGATTCTTCTCCCGGGAGACCGGAAGAACTTGCCTCATTGACGGCTGTTCGGCCGTGGAATGAGATGATTCATCTCCAAAGAGGCGATTCATGGAAAAAACAGAACTCGATCGATCCAGCCTGCAGATCCTCGAGGCCCTGCAGGCCGACGCGCGGCTGTCCACCCAGGCGCTGGCCGAGCGGGTGGGGCTGTCGGCCACGCCGGTGTGGCGGCGCGTCAAGGACATGGAGGACCGCGGCGTCATCCGCGGCCAGGTGGTGCTGGTGGACCGGGAAAAGATCGGCCTGTCCATCCTGGTGCTGGCCCATGTCAGCCTGGTGCGGCACAGCGAGGGGGCGGTGGAGCAGTTCGAGCAGCTCATCGCGACGCGGCGCGAGATCATCGAATGCCATGCCATCACCGGCGAGGCCGATTACGTCATCAAGGTCGTCGCGGCCGACATGAAGGCCTATGACCAGTTCCTGCAGCAGCACATCTTCAAGCTGCCCGGCGTCAGCAGCGTGCGCAGCAATGTCGTGTTACGCGAGGTGAAGTACGAAACCGCCCTGCCGGTGGGATGAGGCCCCTACAGTACGCCGGTCGCCACTCTCCGCAGGACATGGACTCCCTCTTCGCCCAGCTTTCCGATTCCGTCAGCAAGGCCCGCACGCTGGAGGACCTGACCCGCCCGCTGCTCGAAATGCTCGAGACCGTGACCGGCCTGGAGTCGACCTATCTGACCACCATCGATCTCGATCAGGGCCTGCAGCATGTGGTCTATGCGCGCAACTCGCGCGAGCTGCAGATCCCCGAGGGCCTGAGCGTGCCCTGGGGCGACACCTTGTGCAAGCGCGCGCTGGATGAGGGCCGGCCGTACACGGACTGCGTCGCCAGCCTGTGGGGCGACTCCGACGCGGCCCGCCTGCTGGGCATACAGACCTATGTCAGCACGCCCGTGCGCACCGACGAGGGCGCGCTGTACGGCACGCTGTGCGCCGCCAGCTCGCAGCGCCAGCCGCTGACGGCCGAGGCCCAGCATGTGCTGCGCCTGTTCGCCCGCCTCATCGAGCAGCATGTGGAGCGCGAACGCCTCGTCGAGCGGTTGCAGCGCGCCAATGCCGAACTGCAGACCCAGGCCCTGACCGATGCGCTGACCGGGCTGCTGAACCGCCGCGCGCTGCTGCGCGAGCTGGCTCAGCTGAGCGCGCTCGCGCAGCGCACCGGCAGCTGGCTGCTGGCCGGCGCCATCGACCTGGATGGTTTCAAGCAGATCAATGACGGCCACGGCCACGACGCCGGCGACGAGTTCCTGTGCAGCATCGCGGCCCAGCTGCAGGCGGCGCTGCGTGGCGGCGACGTGCTGGCGCGCATGGGCGGCGACGAGTTTGTCGTCATCGGCCTGGGGCCCAAGCTGGACGAGGATGGCGCGGAGGCCGCGCGGCTGCTGCAGCAGCGGCTGGCCGCGGCCACCGTGGGCCGCCATCCGGCCGGCCCGACCCACGTGGACTACGCCGGCGCCAGTGTCGGCGTGGCCTGCGTGGACCCGCTGCGGGCGAGCATCGAGCAGGTGCTGCGCGAGTCTGACGCGGCGATGTACCGCGTCAAGCTGGAGCGCCGGCAGCAGGGCTGAGCCGGCGACGTTGCCTCACAGCGTGCCGTAGCTGTGCAGGCCCGACAGGAACATGTTGACGCCCAGGAAGGCGAAGGTGGTCACCAGCAGGCCCACCAGCGCCCACCAGGCCGAGGCCATGCCGCGCAGACCCTTCATCAGCCGCATGTGCAGCCAGGCGGCGTAGTTCAGCCAGACGATCAGCGCCCAGGTCTCCTTGGGGTCCCAGCTCCAGTAGCCGCCCCAGGCCTCCGCGGCCCAGAAGGCGCCCAGGATGGTGGCGATGGTGAAGAACGCAAAGCCCAGCGCGATGGCCTTGTACATGAGGTCGTCGAGCTGGGGCAGGTCGGGCAGGCGCGCCGTCAGGCGGCTGCGCAGCGCGACAGCCAGGCCCAGGAAGGCGGCGACGCCGGTGATCTTGTAGGCCCAGCCGTTCATGCCGGCGATGGTGGCCGCGTCCAGCCCGGCGCCGAAGCGCACGGCCAGGATGAGGGCGACGATGCCCAGCGGCATCGCGATGAGGCCGATGAGCAGCGCGCGCTGCGTGGCCGTCTTCAGCAGATAGGCCAGGGCCACCATGGCGGCCAGCGCGAAGCAGCCGTAGCCGACGAAGTTGGCCGGCACGTGGATCTTCATCCACCAGCTCTGCAGCGCCGGCACCAGCGGCTGGATCTCCTGGGCGTCGCGCGCCACCGTGTACCAGAGCAGGAAGGCGACCGCGCCGCTGACGACCAGCATCACATAGGCGCCCAGCGAGCGCGTCGCGAAGCGGGCTTCGTAGTAGAGGTGGAACAGCGTGGTCATCCAGCAGAACAGCACGAAAACCTCGTAGAGGTTGCTGACCGGGATGTGGCCGATGTCGGCGGCGATCTGGTGGCTCTCGTACCAGCGCACCATGGTGCCCACCAGCGCCATGAAGACGCCGGCCCAGGCCAGCTTGGAGCCTATGACCTCGGCCACGCTGTTGCGGCCGGCGCCGGTGAAGAAGCCGCCCCAGTAGAACAGCATGCTCATCGTGAACAGCAGGCTCATCCACAGGATGGCGCTCTGGCTGGACAGCAGGTACTTCAGCCAGAACACCTGCTCGCCGGCGGCCAGGTCGGCGCCGAAGCCGTCGGTGTGCCGGCCGTACAGCGCGATGGCCAGCAGCGTGGCCGCGCCCACGCCCACGCACAGCAGGCGCAGCGGCTTCCAGAACCAGCCCAGTGCGATCAGCGCCGGCATGGCGCACAGCAGGATGCCCTGCTCGTAGACGTCCATGCTGGCGTGGTAGCGGCTGAAGGCATAGCCGCCGCCCAGCAGCACCAGGGCGGCGAAGATCCAGTCGAGCGTGTCGCGGCGCTGCAGCGCGTGGCGGCGCGGCAGGTCGAAGGTGGTGGTGTTCATGAGGTCTCCTTCAGCACGGCCGCCTTGAGCTGCGCGAACAGGGTGGCGTTGTCGGGCGACTCGCGGGTGCTGGACATGGCCATGCGCACCTGCGAACCGTTGGCGTCGGCGCCGGGGGTGATCCAGACCCACAGCCGGCGCTCCTTGATGTAGAGCATGGCGAAGACGCCGATGATGAGCAAGAGGGCGCCCAGATAGACCAGTTTCTGGCCGGGGGCGCGCGCGACCTGGAAGACGCTGGCCTGCACCTGCTCGAAGTCCTGCAGCTGCAGCAGCAGCGGCGAGGGGTAGTAGAGGCTGTCGGACAGCGCCAGCACGGCCTGGGTCATGAAGGCCTGCGAGGCGGCGTCGGCGGCCGCGGCGCCCAGGCCGGCGCGCTCGCGGGCCAGCTGGTGCAGCTCGAACAGGCTGCCGTTGAGGATGCGCAGCAGCACTTCGGAGACGCGCTGGCGGTCGGACTCGGGCACGTCGCGCTCGATGAACTGCGACAGCGCGGGCAGGCCGCCCTTGACCTCGTCGCCGGGCTTGGCGTCGGCGCCGGAGAACAGCGTCAGCGCGCGCTGGGCGGTGAGCCTGAGCTGCGGCGCCAGCTGCGGCTGGCCGGGCGGCGTGGCCGCCGCCGCGTAGCGCTGCGCCGCGGCGTCGCGCAGGCCGGCGTCGGCCAGCGCCTGGCGCAACCGCAGCCAGCCGGCCAGCTCGCCGTTCTCGTCGGCCGGCATGCGCAGGTAGCGGAAGTTCTCGGCCGGCGTGTCGCGCACGCCGGCGAGGAAGACCCTCTGCCCGTCCAGCTCGACGGGCAGCATGTAGTTGTTGTACTCGCGCGCCTGGCCGGAGGCGTCACGCAGCTTGTAGCTGAAGCTGGGGCCCACGTTGTGCAGGGACTTGCTCGAGTTGGACTTGGCGCCGCTGCCCAGGTGCTGGCTCAGGCGTTCGCCGAGGTCGACCTTGCGCACGTCGGCGCCGCTGGCGTTGCCTTCGCCGGCCAGGTTCTCGACGTTGATGACGCGCAGGCCGTCCAGCTCCAGCGTCTGCTCGCCCAGGGCCAGCTTGCTGCCGACGCGGCCTTCCAGGCTCAGCGGCGCGCCACCCTGGGTCAGCGGCTGCGCCAGCAGCTTGAGCCGGCTGCCGCCGTCCTCGAAGCTGCTCTGGTAGATGGCCAGGCCGTCGTGGATGACGGGCTCGTTGACCTTGACCGTGGCCTCGCGCAGCGTCGCGCCGTCATGGATGACGATGTCGCTGGCGAAGCTCTTGGGCATGCCGGTGGGGTAGTAGTCGACGCTGAACTTCTTCAGCTCGATGTCGAAGGGCAGGTCCTGCAGCACGACGCCGCTGGGCAGGCTCAGCACCGCGATGCCCTGGCGCTGGTGCTCGGCGACCGACACATTGCCGCGGAAGCTGGGGTTGGCGCTGGAGAGGCGGTGCTCCGGCCTGATGTCGGAGACCAGACCTGAGCCGGTGTAGAGCTGCTTGCCCTGCAACCACATGGCCAGCTTGACCATGGCGTTGCCGTCCAGCACGCCGCCCACCAGGATGAGCACGATGGCCGAGTGCGCGGCCAGGTAGCCGATCTTGTTGGCCGCGCCGCGCCGCGCCGCGACCATGATGCCGTGGTCGCGCTGCTGCACGCGGGCCTTCCAGCCCAGCTGAGTCAGCGTCGCGCCGATGCCGGCCAGGGCCTGCTGCGGGTCGCCGGGCAACTCGCCGGAGGCCTTGTGATGGTGGGCCAGCAGCGACTGCTCGCGCACGCCCTCCTTGTAGGTCTTCAGGTCGGCCAGGATCTTGGGCGTGTTGCGCGCGATGCACAGGCTGGTCGACACGACCAGGAAGACCAGGATGACCAGGAACCAGCCCGTGCTGTAGACGGTGTACAGCCCCAGCTTGCCGAACACCTCGGCCCAGAAGGGGCCGAACTGGTTGATGTAGTTGCCCATGGGCTCGCTCTGGCGCAGCACGGTGCCGATCACCGAGGCGATGCAGATCACGCTGAGCAGCGCGATGGCGAAGCGCATGGACGCGAGCAGGTCCAGCCACTCGCGGGCGATGGAGGAGCGGGGGGGGGCAGTGGTCATCGGGCGCTGGGGCGGGGCGGAAAAAAAGGCCGGTGGGGAGCACCGGCCTTCGTTCACGAGGCTTGCGGAACGTTCAGCGCAGGCCGGCGATGTAGTCGGAGACGGCCTTGATTTCCGCGTCGTTCATCTTCGCGGCCACGGTCATCATGACGGGATTGTTGGCGCGGGCGCCGCTGCGGAAGGCCGTCATCTGGGCCTCGACGTAGTCGCCATGCTGGCCGCCCAGGCGCGGGTACTGGGCCGGGATGCCGGCGCCGGTGGGGCTGTGGCAGCCGGCGCAGGCCGGCACATTGCGCTCGGGGATGCCGCCGCGGTAGATCTTCTCGCCCAGCATCACCGTGGCCTTGTTCTTGGCAAAGCCGGGCTTGGCCGTCTTGGCGGCGTAGAAGGCGGAGACGTTGCGGATGTCTTCCTCCGACAGCGCGGCCACCATGCCGCTCATGACGGCGTTCTTGCGCTTGCCGGACTTGAACTCGGTGAGTTGCTTGGTCAGGTATTCGGCGTGCTGGCCCTGCAGGATGGGGTTGGCCGGGCTGCCACGCGAGCCGTCGGCGGTATGGCAGGCCGCGCACACCTGGGACGCGATGATGCCGCCCTTGCCGAGATCGGGCTTGGCCGACGCGGGCTCGTTCGCATGAGCCGTGGCGGCCAGCAGCAGACTCGACAGGAGAAAGGCGACAGTCTTCATGGATGGTTGGGGTCTCAAAGGGCGCAACCTGGGAATTTTACAATGCTGAATCACAGCGTCCGACCCTGCCATGACCAACGAAATCCCTGATGCAGCGCCCGCCGAGCCGGTTACCGAAAAGCTCGCGCTGGCCTGGACGCACACCGCGCGCTTCCTGACCACCGCCAGCCAGCTCATCCACCTGCCGCCCACCGAGCTGCCGGAGATCGCCTTCGTGGGCCGCTCCAATGCCGGCAAGTCCACGGCCATCAACACGCTGGCGCAGCAGAAGCGCCTGGCCTTCGCGTCCAAGACGCCGGGCCGCACCCAGCACATCAACCTGTTCCAGCTGGGCCCCAAGGACGCGCCGGATGCGCTGTTCGCCGACCTGCCCGGCTATGGCTACGCGGCCGTGGCCAAGGCGGCCAAGCTGCGCTGGCAGAAGGTGATGGCCGACTATCTGGAGGTGCGTCGCAGCCTGTCCGGCGTCGTGCTGATGGTGGACTCGCGCCTGGGCCTGACCGACCTGGACAAGCAATTGCTGGAGTTCGTCGCCGCGCGCGTCGCCACTGGCGAAATCCGGCTGCTGGTGCTGCTGACCAAGTCCGACAAGCTCAACCGCAAGGAAGCCGACGCCGCGCTGCGCGCGACCGGCGACTTCCTGGCCGGCATGACGACCGAGCATTCCGACGTGGCGGTGACGCTGTTCTCGGCGCTGAAGAAGAGCGGCGTCGGCGACGTCGCAATGGCGCTGCGCGAGTGGGTACTGGCGCATCGGAGCCCGGGCGAGGTGCCGGACGCCGTGCTCGCAGCGGCGCCCGTCGCCGAGCCGGAAGACTGAGCCCGTCCGGCGGGTGGGGCGACTGCGGCGGCGTCGCCCGCCGCTCCCTCGCGCGGCCGCCGCGGAACCGGCTTTGCCGGGCCGCTGGCGGCGCCCCCTTGAGGGGAGTCGCGTCAGCGCCCTTGGGGGTGGGCCATCAGCCGCCGTCCAGGTTGCTCATCAGCGTGTCGACGGCGCGCTGCACCAGGCTGTCGTCCTCCAGCGCCGTGATCAGGCCGTTGGCCAGCAAGGCCTCCAGCGCGCGGCGCGTCAGCGGCAGGCGCTCGTCGGCCTCGCGGCCGACGAACAGCATGAACTGGCGCCCTTCGCCTATCCAGGCCAGCTGCGCGGTATGCCAGTCGCCCTGGATGAACAGATGGAACCAGTGGCCTATCTGCACGCCGTCTATCCAGCGCTGCAGCGCGGCACGGGCATCGGGCGAGTCGTTGTCGCTGTAGAGCTGCACCGGCACGGTGGGCAGCTCGCCGCGGTCGACGTCGGCGCTCAGCCAGTGCGAGGGCAGCTGCGAGTCGCGCTCCTCCATCAGGCGGCGCACGATCTCGTCCGCCGAGGCCGGCGCGGCCTGGCTGGCGCCGGGCGGCCGGGGTGGCGCGCGGCGCTCGGCCGGGTCCAGCGCCGGCAGGCCGCGCAGCAGCCGGGCGTGCTGCGCCATCAGCTCCGTCAGCGCCGGCTCGCGCCGGGCCTGCGGCAGCTGGATGCTGTCGCAGCCGGCGGTCAGCCGCCCGATCAGCACCGGCAGGCGCATGCGCAGCGCCTCGCGGTCGGCCAGGTCGCGCGGGGTCGTCAGGCTGTCGATGATGGCGTCGACGACCTCCATCGCGGCCTGGGCCTCGGCCGAGTCGCGGCCATGGCGCACCATGGCGGCGACGATGACCTCCACCCAGCTGGTCTGCAGGAAGCGGTGCATGCGCGGGCCCAGCGGCGCATCCAGCATCTGGTGATCGACCTGCTCGCGCAGCAGCTGGCGCCACTCGGCGCGCTGCTGTTCGCGCTCCAGGGCCGCCAGCGCGACGGCATTGCGCTCGCCGCTCTGGCGGGCCTGCTGGTCGATGTGGGCATCCACGCGGGCCAGCACCTGCTGGAACAGCGCCGCCGTGGGCGTGGGCGCGTCCACCAGCAGCTGGGCCTCGGCCTCCATCAGGCGCAGGAAGGCGACCAGGCGTGGGTCGTCGGCGCGCTCGAAGCCCATGCCATGGGCCGCGACGCGGTTCAGCAGCGCCCAGGTGGGGTGGTCCTGGCGGCGCAGCAGCGCGCTGTCGCTGCGCGCCAGGCGCACGACGGCGATCTGCAGTCTTGCGAGCAGGGCCTTGAGCGGCGGCAGCAGGCGCGGGTCGGCCAGGATCTGGTCATAGAGCCGGCTCAGCATGTCCGGCCCCGTCGTGCGTACGAAGGGGGCGGGTGCCTGCGGGTCGCGCGACGCGGCCAGGCCCTGGGGCCGCGAGTTGACGGCGTCGACACGGCGCGACAGGCCGTCCAGCGTGCCGTGGGCCGTGGGCCGCGCGCCGATGCCGCGGGCCTCGGCCAGGCGCTGGTGGGCCAGCGGGTCGCTGCGGGCGTTGGCGTGGGAGGCCACCATGTCGCCAATGTCGGCGGCATGCAGCATCGCGCAGGCCTGGGTGTAGAGGCGGTGCAGCGCACGGGCCAGTGGCTGGGCGGCCACGCGCATCAGCTCGTACTGGGCCTGGGCGCCCAGCGGGCTGGCCGCCAGCGCATGGTGCAGCGCATGGGCGAAGAGGGCGGGGCGCAGCGGGTTGTCGCGCTCGCGGGCCCGTGCGATGCCGCGCAGCGCGGCGAAGAAGTTGCCGATCTGGTGCAGTTCGGCGCGGCTCAGCTCTTCGGCCGTGCGGGCCACATGGGCGATGGCCACGTCCTGCAAGGCCTGGTGCTCGTCGACCAGGCTCAGGCTGTCCAGGCCGCCGAACTGCAGCGGGGCGCGGTGCAGCGGATCCTCGCCGCGCCGGCCGGCCTGCAGCAGCTCGATGAGCTTGCCCTCGAAGTCGGCCGCGAAATGGCTGCGCGCCTTGCGCCAGCCCTCGCGCAGCGGGTAGTGCTGGGGCTGGGCATCGAGCTCGTCCTGCACCACGTTCAGCAGTTCGCGGGCCAGGGGGGCTGCCTCGGTCAGCGCGTGGTCGAGCAGGTCGTGGGGATGCAGGGCGGGGGGCATGGAGGCAGGGCAGCGGCGAGATGAGATTATCTGGCGCCAGCCTGGTGCGACCTGGCGTGTCGCCCCCTCTGAACGCCCCCCCGAACCGCATGGCCGAAGCCGCAATTCAAGAACTTTTCACGCTTTTCCAGGCCGGTCGCCATGCCGAGATGGCGGCCCTTGCGCGCGGCCTGCTGACTCGCCAGCCCGACAACGGCGCCTGGTGGAAGGCCTTGTCGGTGGCCCAGCAGATGCTCGGCGAGGATGCGCTGCCGGCCCTGCAGCGCGCCAGGGACTTGCTGCCCGGCGACGCGGAACTGGCGGCCAACCTGGGCGCGCTGCTGGCGGCCCGCGGCCGCTGGGCGGAGGCCCGCGAGGCCTACGAGCAGGCCCTGCATCTGCAGCCGCGGCTGGCCGGCGCGCACAACAACCTGGGCAACGCGCTGCTGGCGCTGGGCCAGCCGGCCGAGGCGCTGGCGGCCTTCGAGGCGGCCCTGGCCCTGCAACCGGGCCTGGCGGCGGCCCTGGGCAACCGTGCCCGCGCACTGCTGGCGCTGGGGCGCCATGACGAGGCCGCGCAGGCCTTCGGCCAGGCGATCGCCGCGCGGCCCGGTGACGCCGGCCTGCGGGTGCATGCCGCCACGGCGCTGGCCGCCGCGGGGCGGCCGGCCGCAGCC
>JAACZV010000028.1 GCA_009996515.1 Comamonadaceae bacterium | reverse complement strand
GAAATTGGTAGACACGCTATCTTGAGGGGGTAGTGGCGAAAGCTGTGCGAGTTCGAGTCTCGCCGACGGCACCAAACAATCGGCAAGGCTTCCACCCCGTGGAAGCCGGCTAAAGCGGCCTGTCGCAGACGTCGCCCGGTTCCGGCCGGGAGGTGGATGCAAGGTTCCAGGCGGGCGCGATCCGCGAGCGACATCAATCGATTCGCTGGTGGCGCGCCTGTTTGCTTTTGTGACGCGAGAAAGCGCAGATGAATCTCGAACAATACCTGCCCGTCATCCTCTTCATCCTGGTGGGCGCAGTGGTCGGGATCGCGCCCCAGGTGCTCGGCGCACTGCTGGGCCCCAACCGGCCGGACCCGGCCAAGAACTCCCCCTACGAGTGTGGCTTCGAGGCGTTTGAAGACGCGCGCATGAAGTTCGACGTGCGCTACTACCTCGTGGCCATCCTGTTCATTCTTTTCGACCTGGAAATCGCCTTCCTGTTCCCCTGGGCCGTGGCGCTCAAGGAAATCGGTGCGGCCGGCTTCTGGGCGATGATGATCTTCCTCGGCATCCTGGTCGTGGGCTTCGCCTACGAATGGAAAAAAGGCGCCCTCGATTGGGAATAAGCGTCCGCCGACACAAGCTGGGAATTTCAAATGGGTATTGAAGGCGTCCTGAAAGAGGGCTTTGTCACCACGTCGGTCGACAAGCTCATCAACTGGTCCAAGACCGGCTCGCTGTGGCCGATGACGTTCGGCCTGGCCTGCTGCGCCGTCGAGATGATGCACGCGGGTGCCGCGCGCTACGACATCGACCGCTTCGGCATGCTGTTCCGTCCCAGCCCGCGCCAGTCCGATCTGATGATCGTGGCCGGCACGCTGTGCAACAAGATGGCGCCGGCGCTGCGCAAGGTCTACGACCAGATGGCCGAGCCGCGCTGGGTGCTGTCGATGGGCTCCTGCGCCAACGGCGGCGGCTACTACCACTACAGCTATTCCGTCGTGCGCGGCTGCGACCGCATCGTGCCGGTGGACGTCTACGTGCCCGGCTGCCCGCCGACGGCCGAGGCGCTGCTGTACGGCATCCTGCAGCTGCAGGCCAAGATCCGCCGCGAAAACACCATCGCCCGCTGAGCCAAGGAATGAGCGTGAACCTCGAAACCCTGGCCCAGCAGATTGGTGCCATCCTCGGCGAGCGTGTCGTCGAGCTGAAGTCCGCCCTGGGCGAGCTGACGCTGACCGTGCGCGCGGCCGACTACCTCGACGTTGCGACCACTTTGCGCGACCACCCCGAGCTCAAGCTGGAACAGCTGATCGACCTCTGCGGCGTCGACTACAGCGACTACGGCAATGGCGGCTACGAGGGCCCGCGCTTCGCGGTCGTCAGCCATCTGCTGTCGGTGAGCAAGAACTGGCGCCTGCGCCTCAAGGTCTTCGCCACCGATGACGACTTTCCCTGCGTGGCCTCGGTCACGCCGGTGTGGAGCTCGGCCAACTGGTTCGAGCGCGAGGCCTTCGACATGTTCGGCGTCATCTTCGACGGCCATGACGACCTGCGTCGCATCCTGACGGACTACGGCTTCATCGGCCACCCCATGCGCAAGGACTTCCCGGTGTCGGGCCATGTCGAGATGCGCTACGACGCCGAGCAAAAGCGCGTGATCTACCAGCCGGTGACCATCGAGCCGCGCGAGATCACGCCGCGCATCATCCGCGAAGACAAGTACGGCGGGCTCTGAACATCATGGCCGAGATCAAGAACTACACCCTCAACTTCGGTCCGCAACACCCGGCCGCGCACGGCGTGCTGCGCCTGGTGCTGGAGCTGGACGGCGAAGTCATCCAGCGCGCCGACCCCCACATCGGCCTGCTGCACCGCGCCACCGAGAAGCTCGCCGAGCAGAAGACCTACATCCAGTCGCTGCCCTACATGGACCGTCTCGACTACGTGTCGATGATGGCCAACGAGCATGCCTACTGCCTGGCCATCGAGAAGATGCTGGGCATCGAGGTGCCGGAGCGCGCGCAGTACATCCGCGTGATGTTCGCCGAGCTGACCCGCATCCTGAACCACCTGCTGTGGCTGGGCTGCCATGGCCTGGACTGCGGTGCGATGAACATCCTCATCTACTGCTTCCGCGAGCGTGAGGACATCTTCGACATGTACGAGGCGGTGTCGGGTGCGCGCATGCACGCGGCCTACTTCCGTCCGGGCGGCGTCTACCGCGACCTGCCGGACAGCATGCCGCAGTACCAGGTCTCCAAGATCAAGAACGCGAAGACCATCGCCCAGCTCAACGAGAACCGCCAGGGCTCGCTGCTGGACTTCATCGAGGACTTCTGCCGCCGCTTCCCCAAGAACGTCGACGACTACGAGACGCTGCTGACCGACAACCGCATCTGGAAGCAGCGCACGGTGGGCATTGGCGTCGTGTCGCCCGAGCGGGCCCTGAACATGGGCTTCACGGGCGCCATGCTGCGCGGCTCGGGCATTGCCTGGGACCTGCGCAAGACCCAGCCCTACGACGTCTACGCCAAGATGGACTTCGACGTGCCGGTGGGCACCAACGGCGACACCTACGACCGCTACGTGGTGCGGGTCGAGGAGATGCGCCAGTCCTGCCGCATCGTCGAGCAGTGCGTGAAGTGGCTGCGCGCCAACCCCGGCCCCGTCATCACCGACAACCACAAGGTGGCGCCGCCGGCGCGGGTGGACATGAAGTCCAGCATGGAAGAGCTGATCCACCACTTCAAGCTCTTCACCGAAGGATTCCACGTGCCCGAGGGCGAGGCCTATGCGGCCGTCGAGCACCCCAAGGGCGAGTTCGGCATCTACATCGTCAGCGACGGCGCCAACAAGCCCTATCGCCTGAAGATCCGCGCGCCGGGCTTCCCGCACCTCGCGGCCCTGGACGAGATGGGCCGCGGCCACATGATCGCGGACGCGGTGGCCATCATCGGCACGATGGACATCGTGTTCGGCGAAATCGATCGTTGACAGGCAGACGATGACGAGCAGCACCGACTACATCCTCAGCGACGCCACCCGCGCTCGCTTCGACCGCGAGGTCGCCAAGTACCCTCACGAGCAACGCCAGTCCGCCGTCATGGCCTGCCTGGCCATCGTGCAGCAGGAAGAGGGCTTCGTGTCCCGCGCCGCGGAAGACGCGATCGCCGCCCACCTCGGCATGCCGCCCATCGCGGTCTACGAGGTGACGACCTTCTACAACATGTACAACCAGCGGCCGGTCGGCAAGTTCAAGCTGAACGTCTGCGCCAATCTGCCCTGCCAGCTGCGCGATGGCCAGAAGGCGCTCGATCACCTGTGCAGCAAGCTGGGCATCGAGCAGGGCGGCACGACGGCCGACGGCCTGTTCACCGTGCAGAAGAGCGAGTGCCTGGGCGCCTGCGCCGACTCGCCGGTGATGCTGGTCAATGACCGCCAGATGTGCAGCTTCATGACGACCGAGCGTCTCGACGAGTTGGTCGACGTGCTGCGCGCTGAAGCCGCGAAGGCCTGAGGACAACGATGCTGGACCTCTCCAAATTCCAATCCACCGGCGCCGAGACCTGCTTCCACGGCCGCCACATCAGCCCGCAGATCTACGCGGACCTGAACGGCAAGAACTGGTCCCTCAAGGACTATGAGGCCCGCGGTGGCTATGCGGCCCTGCGCAAGATCCTGGGCAAGGACGGTGGCGAAGGCCTGACGCCCGACCAGGTCATCGCCGAGGTCAAGACCTCCGCGCTGCGCGGCCGTGGCGGTGCCGGCTTCCCGACCGGCCTGAAGTGGAGCTTCATGCCGCGCGCCTTCCCGGGCCAGAAGTACCTGGTCTGCAACTCCGACGAAGGCGAGCCCGGCACGTGCAAGGACCGCGAGATCCTGATGCACAACCCGCACCAGGTCATCGAAGGCATGGCCATCGCGGCCTACGCGATGGGCATCACGGTCGGCTACAACTACATCCACGGCGAGATCTTCGAGGTCTACGAGCGCTTCGAGGCCGCCCTGGAAGAGGCCCGCGCGGCCGGCTACCTGGGCGACAAGATCATGGGTTCGGACTACAGCTTCCAGCTGCATGCCCACCATGGCTTCGGCGCCTACATCTGCGGCGAGGAAACCGCACTGCTGGAGTCGCTGGAAGGCAAGAAGGGCCAGCCGCGCTTCAAGCCGCCGTTCCCGGCCAGCTTCGGCCTGTACGGCAAGCCCACGACGATCAACAACACCGAGACGTTTGCCGCGGTGCCCTGGATCATCCGCAACGGCGGCCAGGCCTACCTGGAGATCGGCAAGCCCAACAACGGCGGCACCAAGCTGTTCTCGGTGTCGGGCGACGTGGAGAAACCCGGCAACTTCGAGATCCCGCTGGGCACACCGTTCGAGAAGCTGCTGGAGCTGGCCGGTGGCGTGCGCAAGGGCCGCAAGCTCAAGGCCGTGATCCCGGGCGGCTCGTCCGCGCCGGTGCTGCCGGCCGAGATCATGATGCAGTGCACGATGGACTATGACTCCATCGCCAAGGCCGGCTCCATGCTGGGCTCGGGCGCGGTCATCGTCATCGACGACTCGCGCTGCATGGTGCAGAGCCTGCTGCGCCTGTCCTATTTCTACGCGCACGAGTCCTGCGGCCAGTGCACGCCTTGCCGCGAAGGCACGGGCTGGATGCACCGCGTGCTGGAGCGCATCTACCACGGCGAGGGCAGGGCAGAGGACCTCGACCTGCTGAACTCCGTGGCCGACAACATCCAGGGCCGCACGATCTGCGCGCTGGGCGACGCCGCCGCCATGCCCGTGCGCGCCATGATCAAGCACTTCAAGCACGAGTTCGTGCACCTGATTGAACACAAGAAGCCCCTGGTGGCTCCGACCTGAGCCCCGAGGGAAACGCCATGGTTGAAATCGAACTCGACGGTCAGAAGGTCTCGGTCCAGGAAGGCAGCATGGTCATGCATGCAGCCGAGAAGGCCGGCACCTACATCCCGCACTTCTGCTATCACAAGAAGCTGAGCATCGCGGCCAACTGCCGCATGTGCCTGGTGGACGTGGAGAAGGCGCCCAAGCCCATGCCCGCCTGCGCGACCCCGGTCACGCAGGGCATGATCGTCCGCACCAAGAGCGACAAGGCGATCAAGGCCCAGCAGGGCGTCATGGAATTCCTGCTGATCAACCACCCGCTGGACTGCCCCATCTGCGACCAGGGCGGCGAGTGCCAGCTGCAGGACCTGGCCGTGGGCTACGGTGCCGGCAAGAGCCGCTACACGGAAGAGAAGCGCGTCGTCTTCCACAAGAACGTGGGCCCGCTGATCTCCATGGAGGAGATGAGCCGCTGCATCCACTGCACCCGCTGCGTGCGCTTCGGCCAGGAGATCGCCGGCGTCATGGAGCTGGGCATGGCCCACCGCGGCGAGCACAGCGAGATCCAGACCTTCGTCGGCCGCACGGTGGACTCCGAGCTGTCGGGCAACATGATCGACATCTGCCCGGTCGGCGCCCTCACCAGCAAGCCTTTCCGCTACAGCGCCCGCACCTGGGAGCTGTCGCGCCGCAAGAGCGTCAGCCCGCACGACTCCACGGGTGCCAACCTGGTCGTGCAGGTCAAGAACCACCAGGTCATGCGCGTCGTGCCCCTCGAGAACGAGGACGTCAACGAGTGCTGGATCGCCGACCGCGACCGCTTCAGCTACGAGGCGCTGAACAGCGACGCGCGCCTGACCGCGCCCATGATCAAGCAGGGTGGCGCCTGGAAGCAGGTCGACTGGACCACCGCGCTGGAGTACGTCTCCAACGGCCTGAAGTCCATCAAGCATGACTTCGGCGCCGCCGCCATCGGCGCGCTGGGCTCGGCCCACAGCACGGTCGAGGAACTGCATCTGCTGGGTGCCCTCGTGCGCGGCCTGGGCAGCGACAACGTCGACCACCGCCTGCGGCACAGCGACTTCGGCAATGCCGCGCCCGCCGGCCAGGCCCGCTGGCTGGGTACGTCCATCGCCAGCCTGTCCGAGCTGGACCGCGCGCTGGTGGTCGGTTCCAACCTGCGCAAGGACCACCCGCTGTTCGCAGCCCGCCTGCGCCATGCCGCGCGCCGCGGCGCAGCGATCAGCCGTATCGGCGTGAGCCACGACGACTGGCTGATGCCGCTCGCGGCCTCGCAATCCGTCGCGCCCTCGGGCTGGGTTCAGGCGCTGGCCGACGTGGCTGCCGCCATCGGCACGGGTGCGCCGCTGAACGGCACGGCCACCGACACGGCCAAGGCCATCGCCGCCAGCCTGCAGTCGGGCAAGGCCAAGGCCATCCTGCTGGGCAATGCCGCAGCCGAGCATCCGCAGGCCGGCAGCCTGCTCGCGCTGGCGCAGTGGATTGCGCAGCAGACCGGTGCCAGCGTCGGCTACCTGACGGACGCGGCCAACACGGTCGGCGCCCAGCTCGTGAAGGCCCAGCCGCAGGCGGGTGGCCTGAACGCCGGCCAGATGCTGAACGGCACCGCACTGAAGGCCGCGCTGCTGCTGAATACCGACCCGGTGCTGGACTCCGCCAACGCCGCCGCCGCCGCCAAGGCGCTGGACGCGGCCGAGATGGTGGTCGTGCTGAGCCCGTTCAGGAGTGGCCTCGAGTACGCCGACGTGCTGCTGCCCATCGCGCCTTTCACCGAGACCTCCGGCAGCTTCGTCAACGCCGAGGGCCGCCTGCAGAGCTTCGTGGGCGTCGTGCGCCCGCTGGCCGAGACGCGTCCGGCCTGGAAGGTGCTGCGCGTGCTGGGCAACCTGCTGGGCCTCGAGGGCTTCAACCAGGACAGTTCGGAACAGGTGCGCGAGCAGGCCCTGGCGGGCGACCTCGCCGGCCGCTTGAACAACACCACCGCCGCCCAGCCGCAACTGGCCGCCAAGGGGGAGGGCGTCGAGCGCTTCGCCAATCTGCCCATCTACGCCGCCGATGCGCTGGTGCGCCATGCCACGTCGCTGCAGCTGACCACCGACGGCCGCGAGGCCGGCCTGGTGGGCCTGCCCAGCGGTCTGTGGCAGCAACTGGGCCTGAGCGAGGGTGACCAGGTGCGCATTGTGCAGGATGGCGGCGCTGCCCAACTGCCCGCCCGTCTGGAGGCCGGCCTGCCCGAAGGCCTGGCCCGCGTGCCGTCCGGCCTGCCTGAAACCGCCACCCTCGGCGCCGCCTTCGGCACGCTGAGCATCAGCAAGGTCTGAGGGAGCTACACCGAATGATCGACTCTCTCTACCAAAACGGCGCCGCGCTGCTGGGGGGCCTGTGGCCCCTGGTCTGGAGCCTGCTGAAGATCATCGCGGTCGTCGCGCCGCTGATGATCTGCGTGGCCTACCTCACGCTATGGGAGCGCAAGGCCATCGGCTGGTCGCAGATCCGCCCGGGCCCCAACCGCGTGGGCCCCTATGGCCTGCTGACCCCCATCGCCGACGCGGTGAAGCTGATCTTCAAGGAGATCATCAAGCCCGCCGCCGCGAACAAGGGCCTGTTCTTCCTGGGCCCCGTCATGACCATCATGCCGGCGCTGGCCGCCTGGGCCGTCGTGCCCTTCGGGCCTGAGGCCGCCGTGGCCAACGTCAATGCCGGCCTGCTGTTCCTGATGGCCATCACCTCGCTGGAGGTCTACGGCGTCATCATCGCCGGCTGGGCGTCCAACTCGAAGTACGCCTTCCTGGGCGCGCTGCGCGCCTCGGCGCAAATGGTGTCCTACGAGATCGCGATGGGCTTCGCGCTGGTCGTCGTGCTGATGGTGACCGGCAGCATGAACATGACCGCCATCGTGCAGGTGCAGGAAAAAGGCATGTTTGCCGACATGGGCCTGACCTTCCTGTCGTGGAACTGGCTGCCGCTGTTCCCGATCTTCATCGTCTACTTCATCTCGGGCCTGGCCGAGACCAACCGCCATCCGTTCGACGTGGTGGAAGGCGAGTCGGAGATCGTCGCCGGCCACATGATTGAGTACTCCGGCATGTCGTTCGCGATGTTCTTCCTGGCCGAATACGCCAACATGATCCTGGTGTCGGCGCTGGCCGTCGTCATGTTCCTGGGCGGCTGGACCGCACCCATCTCCTGGAGCCTGTTCGGCATGGAAACGCCGAGCTTCATCCAGCACACGATGGCGTTCTGGAACTGGGCCTGGCTGTTCGGCAAGACCTTCTTCGTCGTCACGATGTTCCTGTGGGTGCGTGCCACGTTCCCGCGCTTCCGCTACGACCAGATCATGCGTCTGGGCTGGAAGATCTTCATTCCCATCACGCTGATCTGGCTGGTCGTTGTCGGTGCCTGGATGCAGACGCCGTTCAACATCTGGAAGTGAGGCGGCGACCATGACTGCTATCAAGAATTTCGCCAAGACCTTCTTCCTTTGGGAGCTCCTCAAGGGGATGAGGCTGACCGGGCGCCACTTCCTGTCGCGCAACATCACCGTCCAGTTCCCCGAGGAAAAGACGCCGCTGTCGCCGCGCTTCCGCGGCCTGCACGCGCTGCGCCGCTACGAGAACGGCGAGGAGCGCTGCATCGCCTGCAAGCTCTGCGAGGCCGTCTGCCCCGCGATGGCCATCACCATCGAGAGCGACGTGCGCGCCGACGGCAGCCGCCGCACCACGCGCTACGACATCGACCTGACCAAGTGCATCTTCTGCGGCTTCTGCGAAGAGAGCTGCCCGGTGGACTCCATCGTCGAGACCCCCATCTTCGAATACCACGGCGAGAAGCGCGGCGACCTGTACTTCACCAAGGACATGCTGCTGGCCGTCGGTGACAAGTACGAGCCCCAAATCGCGGCCCAAAAGGAGGCGGACGCCAAATATCGTTGACCCCTCGTCCGGGAGTACCCGGCCGGTCCCCCGAGGGGACGCAGATGAACGTCGGCGAACGCCGCCGCTCACATCTGCCCGAGTCGTCCTTGGGGCGGCCCGGCGGACGCCTCGGATCCAGGTCACCACGTATTTGCCAGAGCAAACATGGACATCACGACCATCCTCTTCTACGTCTTCTCCGGCATCCTGCTGGTGTCGTCGTTCCGTGTCATCACGGCGCGCAGCACCGTGCATGCCGCGTTGTTCCTGATCCTGTCGTTCTTCACCGCATCCTGCATCTGGATGCTGCTGAGGGCCGAGTTCCTGGCCATCGCGCTGGTGCTCGTGTACATCGGCGCCGTCATGGTGCTGTTCCTGTTCGTCGTCATGATGCTGGACCTGAACACGGACAGCGTGCGCGCAGGCTTCTGGACGCATCTGCCCGTGGCGGCCGTCATCGGCGCGCTGATCGCCTTCGAGATGGGCATCGTGCTGATGGGCGGCTTCCAGCTGGCCGAGGCGCCCGCCGCGACGGCGGCCCAGGTCCAGATGGGCAACAGCAAGCTGCTGGGCATCGAGATCTACACCAACTATCTCTACCCGCTGCAGATCGCGGCCGTTCTGCTGCTGGTGGCGATCGTGTCGGCCATCGCGTTGACGCTGCGCCGCCGCAAGGACTCGCGCGCCATGGACCCGTCCGAGCAGATCAAGGTCACCAAGGCGCAACGCCTGAAGATCGTGAAGATGGCGCCCACGGTCGCCGCACCCGCGCCCGCACCCACCGAAGGAGGCCAGGCATGACCGGCATTGCTGGACTGAGCGGCCTGACGCTAGGCCATTTCCTGACGCTGGGCGCGATGCTGTTCGCGATGGCGGTGATCGGCATCTTCCTGAACCGCAAGAACCTGATCGTGCTGCTGATGGCCATCGAGCTGATGCTGCTGTCGGTCAACATGAACTTCGTCGCCTTCTCGCACTATCTGGGCGACATGGCGGGCCAGGTGTTCGTGTTCTTCATCCTGACCGTCGCGGCGGCCGAGGCGGCCATCGGCCTGGCCATCCTGGTCGTGCTGTTCCGCAACCGCGCCAGCATCAACGTCGAGGAACTCGACGCGCTGAAGGGTTGAGAAAAAGATGTCTGCACAACTCTCCCAGAACCTGCTGCTGACGGTGCCGCTGGCACCGCTGGCGGGCGCCATCGTCGCTGGCTTCTTCGGCAAGACGGTGGGCCGCCGCGGCTCGCACATGGTCACCATCCTCGGTGTCCTGATCGCCTTCATCCTCTCGGCCATGACGCTGTACAGCGTCGCCGTCGACGGCGCGCGCTTCAACGCCACCGTCTACGAATGGATGATGCTCGGCGGCCTGAAGATGGAGGTCGGCTTCCTGGTCGACGGCCTGACGGCCATGATGATGGTGGTCGTGACCTTCGTGTCGCTGATGGTGCACATCTACACCATCGGCTACATGGAAGAGGACGACGGCTACCAGCGCTTCTTCTCCTACATCTCGCTGTTCACGTTCAGCATGCTGATGCTGGTCATGAGCAACAACATGCTGCAGCTGTTCTTCGGCTGGGAAGCGGTGGGCCTGGTGTCCTATCTGCTGATCGGCTTCTGGTACAAGAAGCCGACGGCCATCTTCGCGAACATGAAGGCCTTCCTGGTCAACCGCGTGGGTGACTTCGGCTTCATCCTGGGCATCGGCCTGCTGGTGGCCTTCGGCGGTTCGTTGAACTACACCGAGACCTTCGCGAAGTCGGAACTGCTGTCGCAGATGGTCTTCCCCGGCACCGACTGGGCGCTGCTGACCGTGGCCTGCATCTGCCTGTTCATCGGCGCGATGGGCAAGAGCGCGCAGTTCCCGCTGCACGTCTGGCTGCCCGACTCCATGGAAGGCCCGACGCCCATCTCCGCGCTGATCCACGCCGCCACGATGGTGACGGCCGGCATCTTCATGGTGGCCCGCTTCAGCCCGCTGTTCGAGCTGAGCGACACGGCGCTGAACTTCGTCATGGTGATCGGCGCGATCACGGCGCTGTTCATGGGCTTCCTGGGCATCATCCAGAACGACATCAAGCGCGTCGTGGCCTACTCGACGCTGTCGCAGCTGGGCTACATGACGGTGGCGCTGGGCGCGTCGGCCTACTCGGTCGCCGTGTTCCACCTGATGACGCACGCCTTCTTCAAGGCCCTGCTGTTCCTCGGCGCCGGCTCGGTCATCATCGGCATGCACCATGATCAGGACATCCGCAACATGGGCGGCCTGCGCAAGTACATGCCCATCACCTGGATCACCTCGCTGCTGGGCTCGCTGGCGCTGATCGGCACGCCGCTGTTCTCGGGCTTCTACTCCAAGGACTCCATCATCGAGGCCGTGCACGCCAGCACGCTGCCGGCCGCGGGCTTCGCGTACTTCGCCGTCATCGCCGGCGTGTTCGTGACGGCCTTCTACTCGTTCCGCATGTATTTCCTGGTCTTCCACGGCAAGGAAAACTTCCACCACAAGCCTTTCCCGGGCGAGCACGACCATCACCACGACGACGGCCATGCGCATACGCCGCACGAGTCGCCCTGGGTCGTCACCGCGCCGCTGGTGTTGCTGGCCATCCCGTCGGTCGTCATCGGCTTCATGACGATACAGCCCATGCTGTACGGCGAGTTCTTCAAGGACGCCATCTTCGTCAACCTGCACGCCCATCCGGCGATGGAGGAGCTGGCCCAGGGCTTCCACGGCGCCGCCGCGATGGCCTTGCACGGCCTGCAGACGCTGCCGTTCTGGCTGGCGCTGGCCGGTGTCGTCACCGCCTATGTGTTCTACATGGTGGCCCCCAGCATCCCGGCCACGCTGGCCAAGGTGCTGCGCCCGCTGATCATCGTCCTGGAGAACAAGTACTTCATGGACTGGTTCAACGAGAACGTGCTGGCTCGCCTGGCGCGCGCCATCGGCGTGGGCCTGTGGAAGGGCGGCGATGCGGGCCTGATCGACGGCCTCATCATCAACGGGTCCGCCAAGACCGTGGGTGGCATCGCCGGCCTGGTGCGCCGCGTGCAGACCGGCTACCTGTACTGGTACGCCCTGGTCATGATCCTCGGCGTCATGGGTCTGATGACCTGGCAGCTCTGGCCCTATATCAAGCCCCAGTTCAGCGCCCTGTTCGGGCTCTGATCGACGCGGCGGAGAACAAGAATGTTGCTGAGTCTTGCGATTTTTCTGCCCATCGCCTGCGGCGCGCTGCTGCTGGCGCTCGGGCGCGACGAACAGGCCAAGGCCGTGCGCTGGATGGCGCTGGTCGCGGCCGTGGCGAGCTTCCTCGTCACCCTCCCGCTGATCACGGGCTTCGACACGACGACCGCTGCGATGCAGTTCGTCGAGAACCAGGCCTGGATCGAGCGCTTCAACATCCGCTACCACCTGGGCGTGGATGGCATCTCGATGTGGTTCGTGCCGCTGACGGCCTTCATCACCGTCATCGTCGTCATCTCGGCCTGGGAGGTCATCGAGACGCGCGTGAACCAGTACATGGGCGCGTTCCTGATCCTGTCCGGCCTGATGGTGGGCGTGTTCAGCGCGCTGGACGGCATGCTGTTCTACGTGTTCTTCGAGGCCACGCTGATCCCGATGTACATCATCATCGGCGTCTGGGGCGGCCCGAATCGCGTCTACGCGGCCTTCAAGTTCTTCCTGTACACGCTGGCCGGCTCGCTGCTGATGCTGGTCGCGCTGCTGTACCTGTACTACCAGTCGGCCGGCAGCTTCGACATCCAGACCTGGCACAAGCTGCCGCTGGCCGGCGGCGCCCAGACCTGGCTGTTCTTCGCCTTCCTGGCCGCGTTCTCGGTCAAGGTGCCGATGTGGCCGGTGCACACCTGGCTGCCGGATGCCCACGTGGAAGCGCCCACCGGCGGCTCCGTCGTGCTGGCGGCCATCATGCTGAAGCTGGGCTGCTACGGCTTCCTGCGCTTCTCGCTGCCCATCGCGCCGGACGCCGCGCGTGAATGGGCCTGGCTCATCATCGCGATGTCGCTGATCGCCGTCGTCTACATCGGCCTTGTGGCGCTGGTGCAGAAGGACATGAAGAAGCTGGTGGCCTACTCGTCCATCGCGCACATGGGCTTCGTGACCCTGGGCTTCTTCGTCTTCAACGAACTGGGCGTGTCCGGCGGCATCGTGCAGATGATCTCGCACGGCTTCGTGTCGGGCGCCATGTTCCTGTGCATCGGCGTGCTGTACGACCGCGTGCATTCCCGTGAGATCTCGGCCTACGGCGGCGTCGTCAACACCATGCCCACCTTCACGGCCTTTGCCGTGTTCTTCGGCATGGCCAACTGCGGCCTGCCCGCCACGGCCGGCTTCGTCGGCGAGTGGATGGTCATCCTCGGCACCGTCAAGGCCAACTTCTGGCTGGGCGGCATCGCCGCCACGGCGCTGATCTTCGGCGCGGCCTACACGCTGTGGATGGTCAAGCGCGTCTACTTCGGCGACATCGCCAACGACAACGTGCGCGCGCTCACCGACATCAATCGGCGCGAGTTCGTCATGCTGGGTCTGCTGGCCGTGGCTACGCTCTACATGGGCGTCTATCCCAAGCCCTTCACCGACGTGATGCACGTCTCGGTCACCGAGCTGCTGCAGCATGTCGCGCTCAGCAAGATCCCGGGTTGACGGCGAGCTGAGGCACAACAATGAACGACATGAACTGGCTCGCGATCTATCCCGAAATCCTGCTGCTGGCCATGGGCTGCGTGGTGGCCCTGGCGGACCTCTGGGTCACCGATGAGCAGCGCCGCCCGACCTACTGGCTGACGCAGCTGACGCTGGCCGTCGTCGCGGCCATGCATTTCTGCTACTTCGACGCCGGACTGACCACCTATGCCATGCAGGGCATGGTCGTCGCCGACCCCATGGGCCATCTGCTGGCCGGTTTCGCCAGCATCGCGACGCTGGTGGCGCTGGTCTATGCGCGTCCCTATGCCGGCACGCGCGAGATGCTCAAGGGCGAGCTCTTCATCCTCAGCCTGTTCTCGCTGCTGGGCGTGAACCTGATGCTGTCGGCCAACAACTTCCTGGTCGTCTACCTCGGCCTGGAGCTGATGAGCCTGTCGCTGTACGCGCTGGTGGCGCTGCGCCGCGACCATGCGGTGTCCACCGAGGCCGCGATGAAGTACTTCGTGCTGGGCGCGCTGGCCAGCGGCTTCCTGCTGTACGGCCTGTCCATGATGTACGGCGCCACTGGCTCGCTGAACATCCCCGAGGTCTTCGACGTCATCTCCAAGGGCGTGCCCAACAAGTCCGTGCTGGTGTTCGGCGTCGTCTTCGTCGTTGCCGGCCTGGCCTTCAAGCTGGGCGCCGCACCCTTCCACATGTGGGTGCCGGACGTCTACCAGGGCGCGCCCACGGCCGTCACGCTGCTGATCGGCTCCGCGCCCAAGCTGGCCGCGTTCGCGATCACCGTGCGCCTGCTGGTGGAGGGCATGATCGGCCTGGCGGTGGACTGGCAGCAGATGCTGGTCGTGCTGTCCATCATGTCGCTGCTGGTGGGCAACCTGGCGGCCATCGCGCAGACCAACATCAAGCGCATGCTGGCCTACTCGACCATCGCCAACATGGGCTTCATGCTGCTAGGCATGGCCTCGGGCGTCGTCAACGACAACACCCTGTCCGCCGCCAACGCCTACAGCTCGGCCATGTTCTACGCCGTCACCTATGTGCTGACGACGCTGGGCACCTTCGGCATGGTCATCCTGCTGTCGCGCCAGGGCCACGAGGCCGAGGAGATCAAGGACTTCGCCGGCCTGGCCAAGCGCAGCCCCTGGTTCGCGCTGGTCATGACCATGTTCATGTTCTCGCTGGCTGGCGTGCCGCCCACGGTGGGCTTCTATGCCAAGCTGGCCGTGCTGCAGGCGCTGGTGTCCACGCATGAAACGGCCTACATCGCGCTGGCCGTCTTCGCCGTCGTCGCGTCGCTGGTGGGCGCCTTCTACTACCTGCGCATCGTCAAGGTCATGTTCTTCGACGAACCCACCGACACCGCGCCGCTGGCGGCCCCGGCCGACGTGCGCCTGGTCATGTCGCTGAACGGTGCGGCGGTGCTGGTGCTGGGCCTGCTGCCCGGCGGCCTGATGGCGGCCTGCGCCCAGGCCATCGTGAAGGCGCTCGCCACCTGATCGGGGCCATGGACCAGTCCGTCGCCGTCTGGCTGGTCCTCGTCGCGGCTGTCGTCGCGGCGAACCTGCCGTACTTCAACGAGCGCCTGCTGCTGCTGGGCCCGCGCCGCCGGCCCAAGTCCGCCTGGTGGCGGGTGCTGGAGCTGGTGCTGATGGCCGCGCTGACGCTGGGCCTGGGGACGCTGCTGGAGTCGCGCATCGGCCAGCGCCACGAGCAGGGCTGGGAGTTCTACGCGGCGGCAGCCTGCCTCTTCATCACGCTGGGCTTCCCGGGGTTCGTCTGGAGGTATCTGCGCCGTGGCCGCGACTGACGAGCATCTCGTCGAACGACTGCTGGAGGCCGGCCAGGTCTACCGCGGCCATTTCCTCGATGTGCGCCGCGACCGTGTGGCGCTTCCCGACGGCGGTACGGCCCACCGCGAGTACATCCGCCACCCCGGTGCCGTCATGGTCGTGCCGCTGCTGGACGACGGCCGGCTGCTGCTGGAACGGCAGTACCGCCACCCCATGGGCCGCGTGATGCTGGAGTTCCCGGCGGGCAAGCTGGACGCCGGCGAGCCGCCGCTGGCCTGCGGCCGGCGCGAGCTGCTCGAGGAAACCGGCTACAGCGCCGCCGAATGGGCCCATGCCGGCGTGCTGCACAACGCCATCGCCTACTCGGACGAGGGCATCCACATCTTCTTCGCCCGCGGCCTCACCAGGGGCGAGCAGAAGCTGGATGCGGGCGAGTTCCTCGAACTGGTCACGCACACCGCCGCCGAGCTCGACCAGTTCGCCGTCCGCGGTGAACTGACCGATGCCAAGACGCTGATCGGCCTGCTGTGGCTGCAGCGCTGGCAGCAGGGCGCCTGGCCGCTGCACTGGCAGCCGGCCTGAAGCCCGCACCCCTTCCCTCCGCAGCCGGTCACTTCACCTGCCGGTGTATGACCTCTGGCGAAGTATTGCCAGATCGTTAAGCTGATCCGTTTGAGTCGCTCGATCCCTGTCCTCTGAAGAAAGTTTCTCCATGACGCGTGCAACGCCGATCCTCGCCGCCCTGACGCTGGCCCTGACCCTCACCGCCTGCAGCAAGGGCGGCAAGCCCGACGCGACCCAGGCCGCGGCCGCCAAGGCGGCGCCGCTGCTGCTGGCGCCGGAAGACCTGCGCCAGGTGGGGCAGAGCGGCCTGATCGGCGCGCCCGTCATCACCGGCGCCATCCAGCCGGCGCGTCGCGCCGACCTGCGCGCCGAAGTGGCCGCCGTCGTGCTGCAGGTGGCCAAGGACAACGGCGAGCGCGTGCGCGCGGGCGACCTCATCATCCGGCTCGACCCCACCTCCATCCGCGACGGCCTGACGTCCGCCGAGGAGGCGCTGCGCGCCGCCCAGCAGAGCTTCGAGCAGACCGAGCGCGTGCTGGCGCGCCAGCGCACGCTGAACCAGCAGGGCATGATCTCCATGCAGGGTCTGGAAGACGCCGAGGTGCGCCGCAATGCGGCGCAGAGCGAGCTCGCCGCCGCCCGAGCACGCGTCGTCACGGCGCGCCAGCAGGTCTCGCGCACCGAGGTGCGGGCGCCGTTCGACGGCGTCGTCAGCGAACGCAAGATCTCGGTGGGCGACACGGTCCAGGTCGGGCGCGAGCTCGTCAAGGTCATCGACCCGGCGTCCATGCGCTTCGAGGGCCAGGTCTCCGCCGACCGCCTGGGCGAGCTCAAGCTGGGCCAGCCGGTGGCGTTCCGCATCAACGGCTTCGGCGACGCCGAGTTCCGCGGCAAGCTGGCCCGCATCGACGCGGCCGCCAACGCCACGACGCGCCAGGTCGAGCTGGTCGCCGAGTTCGACGACAAGGCCAAGGCGCCGCAGGTGTCGGGCCTCTATGCCGAGGGCCGCGTCGAGAGCGCCGACCGCCGCGCGCTGGTGCTGGCCGAGGGCTCGGTGCAACGCCAGGGCGACAACGCCTTCGTCTGGAAGGTGGCGGGCAACCAGCTGAAGAAGGTGGCCGTCACGCTGGGCGAGCGCGACGAGCGGCGTGGCGAGGTCGTCATTGCCTCGGGCCTGGCCCTGGGCGACGAGGTGCTGCGCGCGCCCACCGGCATGCTCAAGGATGGCGCGCCCGTGCAGCGCGTCGCCGCGGGGGCGGGGGCGGCCTCGGCCGTCGCCGCCGCGCCGACGCCCACCGCCAGCAAGTAAGCCCAGGAGGTCCTCCATGTTCCTCTCCAACTTCAGCATCAGCAGGCCCGTCGCGACCGTCGTCATGGTCATCGGGCTGATGCTGGTGGGCCTGCTGGCGCTGTCCAAGCTCAAGGTCAACCAGTTCCCCGAGGTCGAGCCGCCGGTGCTCGTCATCAACATCCCGTACCCGGGCGCCTCGCCCGAGACGGTGGAGCGCGAGGTCGTCAACCGCATCGAGAAGGCGCTGCAGAGCATCTCCGGCGTGGACCGCTCCAACTCCACGTCGCGCGAGGGCAGCGCCACCATCGTGCTGGTCTTCGACTTCTCGAAGAACATGATCGAGGCCGCCGACGAGGTGCGCAACGCCATCGCCTCGGTGCGCTACAAGTTGCCGACCGAGATCCGCGAGCCCATCATCACGCGCGCCGATCCCGGCGCCCAGCCCATCCTGCAGCTGTCGCTGTCCAGCACGACGCTGACGCATGCCCAGCTCAGCCGCCTCGCCGAGGACAAGCTCGCCGAGCGCTTCCGCGGCATCGCGGGCGTGTCCACCGTGGGCGTCAACGGCGCCCTCAAGCGCGAGCTGTCCATCCTGCTGCGTGCCGACAAGCTGCGCGAGTTCGGCGTCTCCGTCACCGAGGTGCTGAACGCCGTGCGGGCGCAGAACACCACGGCACCCGTCGGCAAGGTGCGCGGCACGCTGGAAGACCAGAGCATCCGCCTGCTGGGGCGCCTGGAGTCGCCGGCCGAGTTCGAGCAGATGATCATCAAGCGCAATGCCGGCATGGTGGTGCGGCTGGGCCAGGTGGCCGAGGTCAAGGACGGCTTCGCCGAGATGACCGGCTACAGCCTGCGCAACGGCCGGCCCAACGTGGGCATCTCCATCACGCGCTCGCGCGACGCCTCCACCGTCAGCGTCGCCAACGACTCGCGCAAGCTGGTCGACGAGATCAAGGAGGAGCTGCCCAAGGGCACGACGCTGGAGATCACGCAGGACGGCGGCAAGGACGCCGAGGACAGCCTGCACAACGTGACCCATGCGCTGGTGTTCGGCGCCGGCCTGACCATCTTCGTCGTCTACGCCTTCCTGAACAGCTGGCGCTCGACGCTGATCACCGCGCTGTCGCTGCCCACGTCCGTGCTCGCCGCTTTCATCGCGGTGTGGCTGATGGGCTTCTCGCTGAACTTCATGAGCCTGCTGGGCCTGTCGCTGGCCATCGGCGTGCTCATCGACGATGCCATCGTCGTGCGCGAGAACATCGTGCGCCACATGGAGCGCGGCAGCGACCGCGTGACCGCGGCTCGCGAGGGCACGGCCGAGATCGGCCTGGCCGTCGCGGCCACCACCTTCGCCATCGTCGCGGTGTTCGTGCCGGTGGCCTTCATGGGCAACGGCCCCGGCCAGTGGTTCAAGCCCTTCGCGCTGACCGTGGTCGCCTCGGTCGTCGTGTCGCTGATCATCAGCTTCACGCTGGACCCCATGCTGTCGGCCTACTGGGGTGACCCCCCTGGCTACCACGAGCAGCCCAAGAAGGGCTTCGGCAGGCTGCTGGAGCGCTTCAACCACTGGTTCGACGGCGTCGCCAACGGCTACGGCCACGTCATCGCCTGGGCGCTGCACCACCGCCGCTGGATGGCCGCGTTCGCCGTGGCCAGCTTCGTCGGCGCCATCGCGCTGCAGCTCACGGTGGGCGGCTCCAGCTTTCTGCCGCAGGCCGATGCCGGCTTCCTGGCCATCGACGTGCGCAGCCCGGCCAGCAGCAGCCTGGACTACTCCAAGCTCAAGCTCGACGCCGCCGCGGCGCTGGCTGCGACCATCAAGGAGACCAAGGCGACCACGGCCTACCCGAACGCCAGCGGCGGCCGCATCTACATCGACATCGGCAAGAGCACCGAGCGCCAGCGCTCGGCCGCCGAGGTCGCCAAGGAGCTGCGCGAGAAGGTGGGCCGCCTCGTCGGTGCCGAGTACGTGGTGCTGGACGACCTCAACAACGGCGCGCAGAAGCCGGTGCAGATCCGTTTCTTCGGCACCGATTCGCGCAAGCTGCAGGAGATCACGCAGGAGTTCCAGAAGACCATGGCCGGCATCAAGGGGGCCGTGGACATCGGCTACTCCGAGCAGGATCCGCAGAACGAACTGCAGATCGAACTGGACCGCGGCCTGGCCAACCAGATGGGCATCTCGGTCAATGACGCGGCCCAGGCGCTGCGCGTGGCCTTCGCCGGCGTGGAGGCCGGTGACTGGGTCGACCCGACCGGCGAGACGCGTGACGTGTCCATCCGCCTGCATCCGGCGGATCGTGTGGACGCGGCCAACATCGAGCGCCTGCCCATCGCCGTCTCCGGCACCAACCGCATGGTGCCGCTGGACCAGATCGCCACCGTCACCATGGGCAAGGGCCCGGGCCAGATCCAGCACGGCGACGGCAAGCGCACCATCACGGTCAGCGCCAACGCCCAGGGCCGCTCACCCGGCGAGATCACGTCCGAAGCCAAGAAGCTGGCCGAGAAGATCGACTTCCCGCCCGGCTTCGGCATCGAGCTGGCCGGCTCGGCGCGCGACCAGCAGGTCGTGTTCACGGCCATGATCACAGCGCTGCTGTCCGGCATCGCGCTGATGTACTTCGTGCTGGTCATCCAGTTCAACAGCTTCACGGCGCCGCTGGGCGTCATGCTGTCGCTGCCGCTGAGCCTGATCGGCGTCGTCGTCGCGCTGATCCTGACGGGCGGCACGCTGAACCTGATGAGCCTGATCGGCGTCATCATGCTGATGGGCCTGGTCGCCAAGAACGCCATCCTGCTGCTGGACGCGACGCGCCAGGAGGAGAGGGCCGGCATCGACCGCGAGGAGGCGCTGATGCATGCGGGCCGCAAGCGCTTCCGCCCCATCCTGATGACGACGCTGGCGCTGATCGCCGGCATGTTGCCGGTGGCCATCGGCGTGGGCGAGGGCGGCGAGTTCTACCGACCCATGGCCGTGGCCATCATCGGCGGCACCATCACGTCGACGCTGCTGACGCTGCTCATCGTGCCGACCTTCTACGACAGCATCGAGATCGCGCGCGACCGTGCGCTGGCCAAGTTCCAGCGCCGCGCGCCGCGTTTCACGGTGCTGGGGGCCTTCGTCATGACGCTGGTGGAGGCCGTGCTGGCCTTGCTGCTGGTGCGCTTCGTGTTCCGGATGCTGATGCAGGTGGTGCGCCGTCCGGCCACGCTGCTTCAGTGGCTGACGCTGGGCTTCGCGTTCAAAGCACCCGCCCAGGGTTGAGCAGGTCGAGCGGGTCCAGCGCCCGCTTGATGGCTCGCATCAGTGCCAGCGCCGTCGCGTCCTTGCGGCGGCTCAGCTCCTCGCGCCTGAGCCGGCCTATGCCGTGCTCGGCCGAGATCGAGCCACCGCGCCGCTGCACGGCGTCGTACACCAGCGCGTTGATCGCCGGCTCGTGCGTGGCCAGGAAGGCCGCCGGCGCCATGCCGGCAGGCGCCTGCACGTTGTAGTGCAGGTTGCCGTCGCCCAGGTGGCCGAAATTGATCACCTCGATGCCGGGCAGGTAAGCGGCCAGCGCCGCGTCCATCTCCGCCACGAAGGCGGACATGGCCGACACCGGCAGCGAGATGTCGTGCTTGATGTTCAACCCGGCTTGTGCCTGGGCCAGCGGAATGGCTTCGCGCAGCTGCCAGAAGGCCTGGGCCTGCTGCAGGTTCTGCGCGATGGCCGCGTCCTGCACGCAGCCGCGCTCGACGGCCGACTCCAGCAGGCCTTCGAAGACGCCGCGCGCATGCTGGGCGCTTTCGGCGTCCGACAGCTCCAGCAGCACGGTCCAGGCGGCGGCGCCCAGCGGCTGCGTCAGTTGCGGCAGCTCGCGCGCCACCAGCGCCAGCGCGGCGTGGTTCATGACCTCGAAGCCGGTCAGCGCATCGCCCGCGCGTTCGCGCGCCAGGCCCAGCAGCGCGACCGCATCGTCCAGCGACGCGCAGCCGGCCAGCGCCGTCAGCCGCTCCCTGGGCTGTGGATAGAGCTTCATCGTCGCCGCCGTGATGACGCCCAGCGTGCCCTCGCTGCCGATGAAGAGGTCGCGCAGGTCGTAGCCGGTGTTGTCCTTGCGCAGGCCCGACAGGCCGTGCCAGACCTCGCCCGCCGCCGTCACGACCTCCAGCCCCAGGCACAGCTCGCGCGCATTGCCGTAGCGCAGCACCTGTGTGCCGCCGGCATTGGTCGCCAGGTTGCCGCCCAGCGTGCACGAGCCCTCGGCCGCCAGGCTGAGCGGGAACAGCAGGCCGGCGGCGCTTGCGGCGGCCTGCACCTCCGCCAGCACGCAGCCGGCCTCGGCCGTCAGGCTTGCATTGGCGACGTCGAGCTCGCGCACGCGCTTCATGCGCGTGAGGCTCAGCACCAGCTGGCGGCCGCTGTCGTCGGGCGTGGAGCCGCCCACCAGGCCGGTGTTGCCGCCCTGGGGCACGACGGCCACGCGATGCTGATGACACAGCCGCATCACGGCCGCGACCTCGTCGGTCGACGCCGGCCGCGCCACCGCCAGCGCACGGCCCTTGTAGCGCTTGCGCCAGTCGTTCTCGTAGGCCGCCAGATCGCCGCCCACCAGCAGCCCGGCGTCGCCGAGCCGCTCGCGCAGCGCATCCAGAATACTCATGCCGCCGCCTTCGCCGCCGCCAGCCGCTGGCGGATCTGTGCCGTGCAGGCCGTGAAGACGACGACGCCCAGCAGCACCTCGGCCGCCGCCAGCCACTGCCCCGGCCCGCCCTCGCTGGTGGCGCGTACCAGGCCTTCCAGCACATAGAGCCAGATGACCAGGGCCACCCAGCGGTAGGTGTACATGCGATAGCGCCACAGGCCGACGGGCGCCGGCAGCAGCGGCAGCACCTTCAGCGCCAGCGTGCCGCGGCCCGTGGGTGCCAGCCACAGCTCCCAGGCCAGGCACAGCAGGATGAGCGCGACGACACCGGTCAGTGCGAGGTTGCGCGACAGGCGCTCGTTGGCGCGCGGCTGGGTTCTTTCGAGGGCGGTGGGCATAGCTGCGGCATCATAGAAGCCATGTCCTCGACCCCGCTTCCGCCGGCCGCGCCCGCCAAGCCGAATGACCTCGACGCGCCGCTGGCCCGCAACCCCATCGCCTTCGCCAGCGACTTCTTCGCCGAGCTGCTGGCCTGGCCCTGGCTGCAGACGCTGCACACCTTCCGCCAGCGCTTCCGCGAGGAGAAGCTGGGCCTGACGGCCGGCAGCCTGACCTTCACGACGCTGATCTCGCTGGTGCCGCTGCTGACCGTGATGCTGGCCATCTTCACGGCCTTCCCGATGTTCTCCAGCTTCCAGTCGGCGCTGGAGCAGTATTTCCTGAAGAGCCTGGTCCCGCCCAACATCGCCAAGCCGGTGCTGGCGTCGCTGACGCAGTTCGCGGCCAAGGCCAACAAGCTGGGTGCGGTGGGCCTGGTGGCCCTGGGCGTGACGGCGCTGGCGCTGATGCTGACGATAGACCGCACGCTCAACGCCATCTGGCGCGTGCAGCGCCCACGCCCCATGGCCCAGCGCGTGCTGGTCTACTGGGCCGCGCTGACGCTGGGCCCGCTGCTGTTGGGCGGCAGCCTGACGCTGACCAGCTACGCCGTCAGCGTGGGCCAGGGCTATCTGGCCGCCATGCCGCCCAGCCTGTCCACGGCCCTGGGCAGCGTGGACATCGTGCTGCTGGGTCTCGCGATGGCGGGGCTGTTCCACTACGTGCCCAACACCCATGTGCGCTGGCGCCATGCGCTGCTGGGCGGGGCCTTCGTGTCCATCGGCTTCTCGCTGGCCAAGTCGCTGCTGGCCTGGTATGTGAAGCAGGTGCCGACCTATTCGACGCTGTACGGCGCCTTCGCCACCGTGCCCGTCTTCCTGATCTGGGTCTATCTGGGCTGGGTCATCGTGCTGCTGGGCGCCATCCTGGCCGCCAACACGCCCAGCCTGACCGGCCGGCTGCATCTGCGCCCCGACACGCCGGGCCAGCCGCTGGCGCTGGCACTGGAGGTGTTGCGCGAGCTGTGGCGGGTCCGCGAGGCCGGCCAGCGCGGCCTGTCCGACCTGGGCCTGGCCGCCGCGCTGCGCGTCGACCCGCTGCAGCTCAGCCCGGTGGTGGACCGCTTGCTGGCGCTGGACTGGATAGGCCGGCTGGAGGAAGAGGGCGCCCAGCGCCTGACGCTGCTGTGCGCGCCCGAGCGCACGCCGGCCGGGCCGCTGCTGCGCGCCTTCCTGGCCGATTCCCAGGGGCTGCTGGCCAATGTCTGGGCGCAGGGCGCGTGGTCGCGCCTGATGCTGGACGCCTTGCTGCAGACCGACCCGGCCGCTCGGCTAGAATGAGCGCCGTCATTGGGGAGTAGCCGCACCGATGCGATATCGGTGGCTTGCGTCAACACACTTGGCCTGGGACTCTTGTTCCAGCCATGGCGCCAGCGGTCACGACTTGGCAAGACCTTTGACCACGCAGCCTCCGGTTCGGCCGGGGAGGCGCGTGGTCAATCGTTCTTGGACCGGCCGAGCGAGAAATAAAACCCCATGGAAGCACTCCTGATGTCCACCGGCGTGGTGGCCCTGGCCGAGATCGGCGACAAGACCCAACTGCTGGCCTTCGTGCTCGCCGCACGCTTCAAGCGGCCTCTTCCCATCGTGCTCGGCATCCTGGCCGCGACCATCGTCAACCACAGCATGGCCGGCGCGCTGGGTGCCTGGATCACGTCGGTGCTTCGCCCCGAGGTGCTGCGCTGGGTGGTGGGCCTGGGCTTTCTGGGCATGGCCGTCTGGACGCTGATCCCGGACAAGATCGACGAGGAGGACACGCAGGTCAAGGGCCACTGGGGCGTGTTCGGCACGACGCTGATCGCCTTCTTCCTGGCCGAGATGGGCGACAAGACCCAGATCGCCACCGTCGCGATGGCGGCGCACTACCCCGACCCCGTCCTGGTGGTGGTGGGCACCACGCTGGGCATGCTGATCGCCGACGTGCCGGCCGTGTTCGTCGGCGACCGCTTCGCGAAGAAGATCCCGATGCGCCTGGTGCACGGCATCGCCGCGGCGATGTTCGCGGTCATGGGCGTGGTGGCGCTGCTGAATCTCGACGGCTTCTGACGCAGGGCCTGGCCCGGGCCGCTCACTCGCGCAGCCAGCCCCGGGCGATCAGGCCGCCGAAGCAGGCCTGGTGCAGCCGGCAGGCGGCGCGGTACAGCGGCTGCATATACCAGCCCATGCTGCGCCGGCTCAGCCAGGCGCTGAACCCGCCCATGGCCAGTGCGCCCGCCATGTCCAGCGGGTAATGCACGCCCAGGTAGACCCTGGCCCAGGCGATGGGCAGGCCCAGCAGCGCCAGTGCCGCGCCCCAGCCACGCAGCCCGGGCTGCAGCAGCAGGCCGAAGGCCGTGGCCCACCACAGGGTCAGGTGGTCGCTGGGAAACGAGGGGTCGGCGGCATGCGGGATCAGCGTGTGGCCCAGCCCGATCACGAAGGGCCGCGGATTCGCCCAGGCCAGGCCGATCGGCTGGTTCAGCAGCAGGCCCAGCCCGGCCGCCAGGGCGGCTGCCAGCATGGCCTGGCGGATGTGTTCGCGGCCCAGCAGCCAGCCGGTGACGAGCAGCAGCGGCAGCGCCCAGATCAGGTGTTCGGCCAGCAACACGGCCAGCGCCACCGCCCAGCTCGGCGGCTGTTCGGGGGCGTTGAACCAGAGGAAGAGGGCGTGATTCAGGGCTTGCATGGGCGGTCAGGAATGCAGCACGACCAGCAGCGCCGTCGCCGCCGACTTGGCCGCATTGCGGATGGTGTGCGGTCCGTCCACCGCATAGCGCGCCGTCTCGCCGGCCTTGAGCTTGCTCGTCAGTCCCTGAGCCGTCACCTCCAGGCTGCCCGTGAGCACGCTCAGGTGCTCGCGCGAGCCGGGCTCGTGGGCCTGCGAATCCAGCACGCCGCCGGGCTGCACGCTCAGCTCGTACCACTCGAACTGGCCGGCCAGCTCGATGGGGCCCAGGATGCGCAGCTTGCACAGGCCGTCGGGGCTGGTCAGGCCCGGCGTCGCATGGGCCGGCACGGTCTCTATGGCCGGCGTGGCCGCGCGCTCGGCGCCCAGCAGCTCGCCCATCTCCACGCCCAGCGCATTCGCCAGCCGCCACACCACGGCCACCGTGGGATTGGCCTGGTTGCGCTCGATCTGAGACAACATCGACTTGCTGACGCCGGCCCGCTTGGAGAGATCGTCCAGCGACAGGCCGCGGCTGCTGCGCAGCGCCTGCAGCGCGGCGCCCACGCGGGGCGGTTCGGTGTCCATGCTCATGCTTGACGTGCTCAAACGTTTTTCAGATACTGCACGAAAGTTCGATATATCGAACAAATTCAATTTACCGAATTGTGCATCAGGAGCGGCGCCATGAGCCAAGCCTTCTACCAACATCTGCAATCCGAACTGGACGCCATACGCGCCGCCGGCCTCTACAAGTCGGAGCGCATCATCACCAGCCCCCAGGGCGCCGTCGTGCAGACCGCCGACGGCCGCGAGGTCATCAACCTGTGCGCCAACAACTACCTGGGCCTGTCGTCGCACCCGCAAGTCATTGAGGCCGCCCACGAGGCGCTGCGCACGCACGGCTTCGGCCTGTCGTCGGTGCGCTTCATCTGCGGCACGCAGGACCTGCACAAGACGCTGGAGCAGCGCATCGCCCGCTTCGTCGGCTGCGAGGACGCCATCCTCTACGCGGCCGCGTTCGACGCCAACGGCGGCCTGTTCGAGCCGCTGCTGGGCGAGCAGGACGCCATCATCAGCGACGCGCTCAACCACGCCTCCATCATCGACGGCATCCGCCTGTGCAAGGCCCAGCGCTGGCGCTACGAGCACAACGACCTGGCCGACCTCGAGCGCTGCCTGCAGGAGGCCAAGGCCAAGGGCGCCCGCTTCACGCTGGTGTTCACCGATGGCGTGTTCTCCATGGACGGCACCATCGCGCAGCTGGACAAGATCCGCGAACTCTGCGACCGCTACGACGCGCTGCTGGGCATCGACGAATGCCATGCGTCCGGCTTCCTCGGCAAGACGGGCCGGGGCACGCCCGAATACCGCGGCGTGTTCGGCAAGATCGACATCATCACCGGCACCTTCGGCAAGGCGCTGGGCGGCGCATCGGGCGGCTTCACGGCGGCGCGCAAGGAGGTCGTCGAACTGCTGCGCCAGCGCTCGCGCCCCTATCTGTTCAGCAACACGCTGGCCCCGGCCATCGCCGGCGCGTCGCTGGCCGTGCTGGACCTGCTGGAAGGCTCCACGGCGCTGCGCGACAAGCTGGAGGCCAACACCGCCTACTTCCGCGAGGCCATCCAGGCCGCGGGCTTCGAGATCAAGCCCGGCACCCACCCCATCGTGCCCATCATGGTCTACGACGCGGTGATGGCGCAGAAGCTCAGCGCGCGCATCCTCGAGCTGGGCATCTACGCGGTGGGCTTCTTCTTCCCCGTGGTGCCCAAGGGCCAGGCGCGCATCCGCGTGCAGATCTCGGCCGTGCACGAGCGCGAGCATCTGGAGCGGGCCGTCGCCGCCTTCGCCCAGGCCGGTCGCGAGCTGGGGCTGGTGCGATGAGCCGTCCGACCCGCATCCTCATCATCGGCGCCAACGGCCAGATCGGCACCGAGCTGGCGGTCGAGCTGGCCCGACTGCACGGCGAGGACGCCGTCATCACCAGCGACCTCAGCCCCCAGGGCCGCGTGCGCACGCTGCAGCACGAGGCGCTGGACGTGACCGACGCCGGCGCGCTGACCACCGTCGTGAAGCGCCACCACATCACGCAGATCTACCACCTGGCCGCAGCTCTCTCGGCCAATGGCGAGAAGCACCCGATGTGGGCCTGGGACCTGAACATGAAGGGCCTGCTGAACGTGCTGGAGCTGGCGCGCCACGAGAAGCTGGACAAGGTCTTCTGGCCCAGCTCCATCGCCGCCTTCGGCCCCAACACGCCGGCCGTCGACACGCCGCAGACGACGGTGATGGACCCGACCACCATCTACGGCATCTCCAAGCTGGCCGGCGAGCGCTGGTGCGCCTGGTACCACGCCAAGCATGGCGTGGACGTGCGCAGCCTGCGCTACCCCGGCCTCATCAGCTGGAAGACGCCGCCCGGCGGCGGCACGACGGACTATGCGGTGGAGATCTTCCACGCCGCCATCAAGGACGGCCGCTACACCTGCTTCCTGGAAGCGGGCCAGGCCTTGCCCATGATGTACATGCCCGATGCGCTGCGTGCCACGATAGAGCTGATGAACGCGCCGGCCGAGGCCGTCAAGCAACGGGGCAGCTACAACCTGGCGGGCGTCAGCTTCACGCCCGAGCAGATCGCCGCCTCCATCCGGCGCCGCATGCCCGGCTTCTCGATGGACTGCCAGCCCGACTTCCGCCAGGCCATCGCCGCCAGCTGGCCGCAGCGCATCGACGACTCGGCGGCCCAGGCCGACTGGGGCTGGAAGCTGCGCTACGACCTGGACGCCATGGTGGACGACATGCTGCACGAGCTGAGCCGCGAGCTGAAGCCGCACTGAATGGCCGCCGACAGCCCGGCCTGTTAGGCTGCGTGGCATGAAATCCTTGCTGCTCCTCCTCGCCGCCGGCGCCGTGGTTCTGCCTGCGGCCGCCCAGCAGACCGAGCAGGCGCCCGAGGACCAGCCGGCGCGCTATCTGCTGGGCGTCTCGGTCGCCGATCGGCCGGAGTACGACGGCGCCAGCACGCGCCAGACCAAGATCAGGCCGCTGTGGGCCGTCCAGTGGGGGCGCTGGCGCATCAGCACCTCGGGCGGCAGCGCGCTGCTGGGCTTCGGCCGCGACGGCGCGGGGGCGGGAGCCAGCACGCTGCTGATCGACCGCAGCCGGCTGCGGCTGGGCCTGTCCTTGCGCGTGGACAGCGGCCGCAGCAGCGGCGACGCCAGCACCACGCAAGGCCTGCCCGACGTGAAGCGCACGCTGCGCGCCCGGCTCTACGCCAACTACAGCCTCGCGCCGGACTGGAACCTGAGCGCCAACCTGTCGCAGGACCTGCTGGGCCGCAAGGGCGGGCTGACGGCCGGCGTCGACCTGGGCTGGCGCTTCTATCGCAGCGCCACGCTGGAATGGGCCGCCGGTGCGGGCCTGTCGGCGGGCAATGCACAGAATTTGCGCAGCTACTTCGGCGTGCCCGAGTCCGCCGTGGCCAGCAGCGGCAAGCCGGCCTACGAGCCGGGCGGCGGGCTGCGCGACCTGCATGCCGGCGTGAGCTTCACGCGCTCCCTGTCCAAGCATTGGTTCGCCTTCGGCGGCGTCGGCGCCAACCAATTGCTCGGGCCGGTCGCCGACAGCCCGCTGGTGCAGCAGCGCAACGGCAGCTATGCCAACCTGGGGCTGGCCTGGCGCAACTAGAACTTGATGCGGCCCAGCCAGATGTCGCGGTACATCACCCAGTCGCCCATGAAGCTGTAGAGCGGGTATTTGAAGGTGGCCGGCCGGTTCTTCTCGAAGAAGAAATGCCCCACCCAGGCGAAGCCATAACCGCACAACAGACCGTACAGCAGCCAGGCCAGGCTGCCCGTCGTGAACAGCTGCCACAGGCAGACCAGCACCAGCGTCGAACCGACGAAGTGCAGGCGCCGGCAGGTCTTGTCCCGATGCTCGCCCAGGTAGAAGGGGTAGAAGTCGGCGAAGCGGGTGAAGCGTTCCGTGCTCATGGGGCGATTCAAGCGCGGGTTGCACCCGGGCGGCAAGCGGGGATGCCCTCGCAATAATGGGCTCATGGATTCGCAGCCCGTGGCCGATCTCGAAGTGGCCATCCTAGGCGCCGGCATGTCCGGCCTGTGCATGGCGATCCAGCTGCAGCGCGCCGGCATCCGCGACTTCGTCGTTCTCGAGAAGTCCGCCGGCATCGGCGGCACCTGGTGGGACAACCGCTACCCGGGCGCCCAGGTCGACGTGCCTGCGCCGGCCTACAGCTTCAGCTTCGCGCCCAACCCGCACTGGACGCACCGCTTCGCCGATGCGCATGAGATCCAGGCCTACCAGCAGCGCCTGGTCGAGCAGCATGGCCTGCTGCCGCACATCCGACTGGGGCGGGCCGTCGTCGAAGCCGGCTTCGATGCCGAGGCGGGCCGCTGGCGCCTGAGGCTGGACGACGGCAGCGCCCTCAGCGCGCGCTTCTTCGTCTGCAGCACCGGGCCGCTGAGCCGCCCGCGCTGGCCCGATATCGCCGGCCTGGCGGAGTTCCGCGGCCACTTGCTGCACTCCGCGCGCTGGCCCGCGGACGCCGACCTGGCGGGCCGGCGCGTCGGCGTCATCGGCACCGGCTCGAGCGCGGCGCAACTGGTGCCGGCCATCGCGCCCACTGCTGCGCGCCTGACCGTGTTCCAGCGCACGCCCAACTGGATCCTGCCGCGCCTGGACCGGCGCTACGGCCGGCTCGACCGCTGGCTGACGCGGCTGCCGCCCTATGCCGCGCTGGCCCGCCAGGCCTGGGTGCAGCTGCTGGAGCTGGGGCGGCGTGGCTTCGACGAGGGCACGCTGGCGCGGCGCTTGATGACCCGCACCGCCGCCGCCCATCTGCGCCGCCAGGTGGCCGACCCCGCGCTGCGGGCGCGGCTGACACCCACCTACCCGCTGGGCTGCAAGCGCATCATCTATTCCAACGACTACTACCGGGCGCTGGCGTTGCCGCGGTCCGGGCTGGTGACGGCGCCCATCCAGGCCGTCACGGCCGGCGGCGTGCGGACGGCCGACGGGCACGAGCACGAACTGGATGCGCTGGTCTGCGCCACCGGCTTCGACACCGTGCGGCCGCTGGCCGGCCTGCGCATCACCGGCCTGGGCGGGCAGACGCTGGACCAGGCCTGGCATGCCGGCCCCAGCGCCTACCTGGGCCTCACGGTGCCGGGCTTCCCCAACCTTTTCCTGACGCTGGGCCCCAACACCGGCACGGGGCATACCTCCACCTTGCTCTTCATCGAGCCGCAGGTCGCCCATGTGCTGGCCTGCATGCGGCGCGTGCGGCGCGAAGGCCGGCGCTGGATCGTCGTGCGGGCCGACGTGTTCGCGGCGCAGGACGCGGCGCTGCAGCAGCGCCTGGCGGGTTCGGTCTGGAGCCATTGCAGCTCCTGGTACCGCGACGGCAACGGCCGCATCTTCGCGATCTGGCCGGGCTTCACGGCCGAATACGTGAAGGCCGTGCGCCGGCCCGACCCGGCGGCCTACGAGCTGGGCTGAAGCGCCGCCCGCAGCGCGGCCAGCACGGCGTCCGGCGCCTCGGCCATCAGCGCATGGCCGGCCGGCACCATGTGGACGCGCGGCTTGAGCAGGCCGGTCAGCACGGAGGTCTGCTTGGGCGAGGTCATCTGGTCCAGTTCGCCCAGGATGAAGTGCACCGGGCAGTCCAGGCGCGCCGCGGCGGCCTCGCCGCCGGCGTAGCGGTCGCAGACCTGGAAGTCGTTCTCGAACAGGTTCACGGCCGTCTGGCGCGACTGCAGCCGCCGCATCAGCGCCAGGGCGCCGCCGCGCAGCCAGCTGCCCGGGCCGGGGTAGCCGGGCTTGGCGCTGGCCAGCGAATGCGAGAAGGCCGTGACCATGGCCATGGCCGCCTCGGGCCGGTCGCGCGCGGTCGTCAGCAGCGCTTCGGAGACCTTCATGGGATAGGCCGTGCCCACCATGACCAGCGCCGAGGCCCGTTCGGCCGCCTCCAGCGCGATCAGCGAGCCCATGCTGTGGCCCACCAGCACGGCCTTGCGCACGCCGGCGGCGTCCAGCAGCCGGTGCAGCCAGCCGGCGATGGCCTCGACGCTGGTCAGCGGCGCGCCGCCGCTGCGGCCATGGCCCGGCAGGTCCACGGCCAGCACGCCGTAGCCATGGTGGGCGCACCAGCGCGCCAGCAGCGTCCAGACGCTGTGGTCGTTCAGCGCGCCGTGGATGAAGACGACGCAGGGCAGGGCGGGATCGAAGGGCTTGCCGCCGGTGTAGGCATAGGCCTCGTGGGAGTCGACGCTCAGCTTCATGCCTTGCTCGCAATCTTCAAGGCGCGCTTGAGGTCGTCGATGAGGTCGGCCGGGTCTTCCAGGCCTATGGACAGGCGGATGCTGCCGGGGCCGATGCCGGCCTGCGCCAGCGCTGCGTCGTCCATGCGGAAATGCGTGGTGCTGGCCGGGTGGATGACCAGGGACTTGGCATCGCCGACGTTGGCGAGGTGGGAGAAGATCTTCAGCGCCTCGATGAAGGCGCGGCCCTGTTCGCGCGTGCCCTTGAGGTCGAAGGAGAACACGGCGCCGGCGCCGCGCGGCAGCAGCTTCTGCGCCAGCGCGTGGTCGGGATGGGAGGGCAGGCCGGGATAGGCCACCTTCTCGACCAGCGGCTGGACGGCCAGGAACTCGGCGACGGCCTGGGCGTTGGCGACATGCCGCGCCATGCGCAGCGGCAGCGTCTCCAGCCCCTGCAGCATCAGCCAGGCGGTGTGCGGGCTCATGCAGGCGCCGAAATCGCGCAGGCCCTCGCGGCGGGCGCGCAGCAGGAAGGCGCCGACGGTGCTCTCCTCGGTGAACACCATGCCGTGGAAGCCGTCATAGGGCTCGCACAGCGTCGCGAACTTGCCATGCCTGTCATGGGCGGCCTGCCAGTCGAAGCTGCCGGCGTCCACCAGCACGCCGCCGATGACCGTGCCGTGGCCGCAGAGGAACTTGGTGGCCGAGTGGTAGACGAGATCGGCACCCAGCTCCGCCGGGCGCTGCAGATAAGGCGTCGCGAAGGTCGCGTCCACCAGCAGCGGCAGGCCGGCCTCGTGGGCGATGGCCGACACGGCCGGGATGTCCAGCACGTCCAGCCCCGGATTGCCCAGCGACTCGCTGAACAGCAGCCGTGTCTCGGGCCGGATGGCCGCGCGCCAGGCGTCCAGGTCGCGCGGATTGACGAAGGTCGTCTCGATGCCGAAACGGCGCAGCGTGTAGTGCAACAGATTGTGGCTGCCGCCGTACAGCGCGGTGCTCGCAACGATGTGGCCGCCGGCGCCCATCAGCGTGCAGATGGCCAGGTGCAGCGCGGCCTGGCCGCTGGCGGTCGCGATCGCGCCGACGCCGCCGTCCAGCGCCGCCATGCGCTCCTCGAAGACGGCCGTCGTCGGGTTGGACAGCCGGCTGTAGACATGGCCGGCCCGCTCCATGTTGAACAGCGACGCCGCATGCTCGCTGGACTCGAAGACGAAGGAGGTGGTGAGGTGCAGCGGCGTGGCCCGCGCGCCGGTGCCCGGATCGGGCGTGGCGCCGGCATGCAAAGCCAATGTGTCGAAGCCCGGCATGGTGTTTGTTTTGGGTGGAGTGGCCGGCATTGTGTGCTATGTTGACCACGCGTATTCGTCCCGGAGGCCCCTATGAAAGTCGTCGATATCCTGCGTGTCAAAGGTGGCACCCTGTTCACCGTCACGCCCGACGAGCCGCTGAAGGACTCGCTGACCACCATGGCCGAGCGCGACATCGGCTCGCTGGTGGTCATGGACCACGGCGAGCTGGTCGGCATGCTGACATTCCGCGAAGTCATCCAGGCCGTCGTGAAGAACGGCGGCGAGGTCGGCACCACCATCGTCCGCACCGTCATGGACGACCACCCGCTGACCTGCACCCCCGAGACCGAGATCGACGAGGTGCGGCGCATGATGCTGGGCCGCCATGCGCGCTACATGCCGGTCATGAACGGCCGCACGCTGATGGGCGTGATCTCCTTCTACGACGTGGCCAAGGCCGTCGTCGACAGCCAGGACTTCGAGAACCGCATGCTCAAGGCCTATATCCGCGACTGGCCGGTCGAGGAGGGTGCGGCCGAGGCCGAGCCCAAGCCGTGACCCCCGCACCGGGCTGGCGGGCCGCTGGGCCGCAGCCCTGGTTCGCAACGCATGAAGGCGGCCTTGTCGGGCCGCTTTTGCTTTTCAGCGCCACCTAGAATTTGTCACCATGTCAGGCAGCACCTTCGGCGAACTCTTCCGCGTCACCAACTTCGGCGAAAGCCATGGCCCGGCCATAGGCTGCGTCATCGACGGCTGCCCGCCCGGCATGCCGCTCGGCGAGGCCGACATCCAGCCCGAGCTGGACCGCCGCCGCCCCGGCACCAGCCGGCACGTCACCCAGCGCAACGAGCCCGATGCGGTCAAGATCCTGTCGGGCGTCTACGAGGGCGTCACGACAGGCACGCCCATCTGCCTGCTGATCGAGAACACCGACCAGCGCAGCAAGGACTACGGCAACATCCTCGACACCTTCCGCCCCGGCCACGCCGACTACAGCTACTGGCGCAAGTACGGCGTGCGCGACCCGCGCGGCGGCGGCCGCTCGTCGGCGCGCCTCACGGCGCCCATGGTGGGCGCCGGCGCGGTGGCGCGCAAATGGCTGAAGCAGGCCTATGGCACCGAGTTCCGCGGCTGCATGACGCAGCTGGGCGACATCGAGATCCCTTTCGAGGGCTGGGAGCATGTGGGCCGCAACCCCTTCTTCGCCGCCAACGCCAGCCAGATCGCCGAGCTGGAGGCCTATATGGACGAACTGCGCCGTGCGGGCGACTCCGTCGGCGCGCGCATCCTTGTCGAGGCCACCGGCGTGCCGGTGGGCCTGGGCGAGCCCCTCTTCGACAAGCTGGATGCCGACATCGCCTATGCGTTGATGGGCATCAACGCCGTCAAGGGCGTGGAGATCGGTGCCGGCTTCGCGTCGGTCGCGCAGCGCGGCACTCAGCATGGCGACGAGCTGAGCCGCGAGGGCTTCGCCAGCAACAACGCCGGCGGCGTGCTGGGCGGCATCTCCACCGGCCAGGACATCGTGGCCAGCATCGCCATCAAGCCCACCAGCTCCATCCGCAGCCCCAAGGCCAGCATGGACCGCGCCGGCAATCCGGCCACGGTGGAGACCTTCGGCCGCCACGACCCCTGCGTGGGCATACGCGCCACCCCCATCGCCGAGGCCATGCTGGCCCTGGTGCTGATGGACCATGCCCTTCGTCACAGGGCGCAATGCGGGGACGTCGTGCTGCCCATCGCGCCCATCCCTGCCGCCCGTCCCGCCTGATCCGCGTTTCGTCCGCCTGCCGGCCAGCCTGATCGCCGGCCGATGCAGCTCAGCCCCAGCAATCCGCGTTTCGTCACAAGCCCGCTGCGCCGCCCCGCGCTGATTTCTAGACTGCAAAGGTCTGTATCAGAGAGCGATTCGGGGGAACCATGCGCAAGTCTTGGAAGTTGGGTGGCATTGCCGCCGTGGTGCTGGTGGTGGGGGGCGCCGGCGTGGCCGTCATGGCCAGCAAGGGCGACGGCCCGAAGAAGCCGGGCGAGGCCAAGCCCAAGACGGTGCTGGAGTTCCTGTCCAGCGAGGTCGTCAAGCCCACGCTGAGCGCCATGCCGGCCCAGATCGAGTTCAGCGGCCCGCTGGTGGCGCCGGGCACGGTGGTCGTGCGCGCCAAGTCCAACGGCACGCTGCTCAACCTGGCCGTTGGCGAGGGCAGCCGCGTGCGGGCCGGCCAGGCGCTGGGCCAGGTGGACCTGGAGGAGCTGCGCTACCGCATCGCCGAGCGCGGTGCCAGCGTGGAGGCCATGCGGGCGCTGATGGAGCAGGCCGAGCGCAGCTACAAGGCCAACGAAGGCCTGGCCGCCAAGAACTTCATCGCGCAGACGGCGCTGGACAACTCGCGCGCCGCCTACGAGTCGGCCCGCGCCAACTGGAACGCCGCCAAGGCCCAGCTCGACACCAGCCAGGTGACCATGCGCCAGGCCGCGCTGGTGGCGCCCATCAACGGCGTCGTCGCCAAGCGCCATGCGGTGCCGGGCGAGAAGCTGGCCGCCGAGCAGCAGATCCTGACCATCGTGGACCTGGCCAAGCTGGAACTGGCCGGCCTGGTCGGCACGCATGAGGTCAGCCGCCTGCAGCCGGGCATGCCCGTGCAGGTCAAGGTCGAGGGGGTGGACCAGCCCGTGGAGGCCAAGATCGCCCGCATCGCGCCCAGCGCCGAGCCGGGCACGCGCTCCATCGGCGTGACGCTGGTGCTGGACAACCCCAGGGAGCTCTACCGCGCCGGCCAGTACGCCGTCGCCAAGGTGGTGCTGCCCGACGACACCCAGCGCCTGACGGTGCCCATCGCCGCCATCAGCCGCAATTCCGGCCAGGAGCAGGTCTGGATGATCGAGAACGGCGCGCTGGTGCGCCGCATCGTCACGACCGGCCGCAGCGACGCCCGCGAGGGCCGCGTCGAGATCCTGAACGGCCTCAAGCCCGAGGCCCAGGTGCTGGCCGCGCGTTTCGACAACCTGCGCGAGGGCGACCCGGCGCAGATCGTCGCGGCCAAGTCCGCCAAGGTGGCCAGCGCGGCCCCGGCTGCGGCGCAACAGTGAGGGCCGCAACATGTGGATGACCCGCGTTTCCATCCAGAACCCGGTCTTCGCGACCATGGTGATGGTGGCCCTGTGCGTGCTGGGCCTGTTCTCCTATTCCAAGCTGGGCGTCGAGCAGATGCCCGACATCTCCCTGCCCGGCGCCTTCGTCGACATCCGCTACCCCGGCGCCTCGCCCGAGGCCGTGGAGCGAGAGATCGCCAAGCCGCTGGAGGAGGCGCTGAACTCCATCGCCGGCGTGGACCGCATCCAGTCGCGCAGCTTCGAGGGCCGCGTGCAGGCCAGCGTCGAGTTCTCCTTGAACACCGACATGGGCCGCGCGATGCAGGATCTGCGCGACCGCGTCGCCGCGGCCCAGGCCGTCTTCCCCAGGGAGGCCAAGCCGCCGACGGTGCAGCGCTTCCAGGCCGACAACGCCCAGCCGGTGGTGGTGATGGCGCTGCTGTCCGCCACCCGCGGCGCGCGCGAGCTGTCCATGATGGCCGACCTCATCATCGCCAAGCGCCTGGGCCGCGTCGAAGGCGTGGCCAAGGTGGACGTGGGCGGCATGACCACCCGCGAGGTGCGCATCGACCTGGACCCCATGCGGCTGCGCGCCTACAGCGTGACGCCGGCCGAGATCGCCAAGGCGCTGGCCGATGCCAATGCCGACCAGCCGGTGGGCCTGCTGTCCGATTCCACCTCCGACGCCATCCTGCGCGTCGAGGGCCGCGTTCGTGATCCCAAGGCCTTCGGCAACGTCGTCGTCGCCCGCCGCGGCAACCTGGCGCTGACGCTGAACGACTTGGGGCAGCTCGTCGAGCGCGAGCGCGAGCAGGACAGCATCGCCCGCATCAACGGCCAGCCGGCCGTCAGCTTCAACGTCTTCAAGCAGCAGGACGCCAACATCGTCGCCACCGGCGACGCCATCAAGGATGCGATGGAGGAGCTGCGCAAGGTGCTGCCCAAGGATGTGGAGCTGCGCCTGATCTACGCCAACTCCGACTTCGTCAAGGGCTCGCTGACCGGCCTCAAGCACACGCTGATCGAAGGCGCGCTGCTGACGGTGGCCATCGTCTTCCTGTTCCTGCACAGCTGGCGCTCCACCATCATCACCGGCCTGACGCTGCCCATCGCCGTCATCTCCAGCTTCATCGCCGTGCATGCCTTCGGCTTCACGCTGAACTTCATGACGATGATGGCGCTGAGCCTGTGCATAGGCCTGCTGATCGACGACGCCATCGTCGTGCGCGAGAACATCGTGCGCCACGTGGCCATGGGCAAGGACCACCACACGGCGGCCGCCGACGGCACCAACGAGATCGGCCTGGCGGTGATGGCTACCACCTTCGCCATCTGCGCCGTGTTCGTGCCCGTGGCCTTCATGGGCGGCATCATCGGCAAGTTCTTCTACCCCTTCGGCATCACCGTCGCGGTGGCGGTGCTGGTCAGCCTGTTCGTCAGCTTCACGCTGGACCCCATGCTGTCCTCGGTCTGGCACGACCCGCCGAACGCGCGCATCAAGCACTGGCCCGTCATCGGCCATGCGATACGCGCCACCGACTGGGGCATGGAGCGCCTGCACAACGGCTACGAGCGCCTCATCCAATGGGCCTTCTCGGGCCGCCGCTACCGCGTCTTCGTGCCGCCTGTTCCCGCCTACGGCCATCCCTTCGATGCCCACGGCCAACGCGACAAGAGCGCCAAGCGCGTGTTCCGCTTCGCGACGCTGACGCCGCGCGGCCTGGTGATGTGGGGCGCCGTCGCCAGCTTCGTCGTCGCGCTGATGCTGGCGCCCATGGTGGGCAGCGAGTTCGTGCCTGAGACCGACAACGGCTTCACCCAGGTCAACCTGCGCATGCCGGTGGCCAGCAGCGTCGAGCGCGGCAGCGCCAAGGTGGCGCAGATCGAGGAAATCCTCAAGCACTATCCCGAGATCAAGACCGTCTCCACCGTCGTCGGCAGCACCGGTGAGGGCCTGGCCACGGGCCGCAACCAGGCCTCGCTGAACATCTCGCTGGTGGACCGCAGCGAGCGCAAGCGCACCCAGAAGCAGCTCGAGGACGCCATCCGCGCCGACATCGCCAGGATCCCCGGCATCGAGGTCAGCGTGGGCTTCAACCGCCCGATCTGGGTCACCATCCTGGGCACCGACCCCGAGGTGCTGACGCAGGTGGCCCAGGACTTCGCCGAGAAGCTGAAGAAGATCCCCGGCGCCGTCGACGTGGACACCACCGTCAAGCCCGGCCTGCCCGCGTTCGCGGTGCGCCTGAAGGACTCCGCCATCCGCGAGCTGGGCCTGACCGCGCCGCAGATCGCCTCCAGCATGCGCGCCTACGTGAACGGCGAGGTCGCCACCTACTGGACCACGCCCGACGGCAACCAGGTCGAGGTGCTGCTGCGCCTGCCGCGCGAGCAGCGCGAGCGCATCGAGCAGATGGGCAAGCTGCCGGTGGCCTTCTCCAAGGACGGCGCGCCCATCACGCTGGAGCAGGTGGCCACGATAGAGCCGGTGTTCAACCCCGAGGTCATCCGCCGCGAGAACCTGCAGCGCCGCGAGGCCGTGTTCGCCGGCGTGCAGGGGCGGCCGGGCGGCGACGTCAATGCCGACGTGCAGAAGCTCATCAAGGAGACCCAGTTGCCCGCCGGCATCAGCTTCAAGGTGGACGGCGCCGGCAAGCAGCAGGCCGAGGCCTTCAACGGCCTGCTGGCCGCCATGGCGCTGGCCGGCATCTTCATCTACATCGTGCTGGCCAGCCAGTTCGGCAGCTTCCTGCAGCCCATCGCCATCATGGCCTCGCTGCCGCTGGCCCTGATCGGCGTCATGCTGGCGCTGCTGCTGTGGCGCTCCACGCTGAACGTGTTCTCCATGATCGGCCTGGTCATGCTGATGGGCCTGGTGACCAAGAACGCGATTCTGCTGGTGGACTTCGCCAACCATGCCCGCAAGGCCGGTGCCAGCATCGCCGACGCGCTGCTGCAGGCCGGCCTGATCCGCATGCGCCCCATCATCATGACGACGGCCGCCATGGTGTTCGGCATGCTGCCCATGGCCATCGCGCTGAACGACGGCGGCGAGATCCAGGCGCCCATGGGCCGCGCCATCATCGGCGGCGTCATCACGTCGACGCTGCTGACGCTGGTCGTCGTGCCGGTGCTCTACAGCTACCTGGTACGCGACAGGAAAACTTCTCAAGCCGCAGCACCCGGCGCCGCCACGGCGCTGCCGCTGCACGGCATGCCCGGCGCCATGCCGGCGGACAAGGAGTGACCATGTCCCTGGGCTGACCTCTCCCTCGAGCGCGCTCCCGCGCTTTGGGCCGGCTACGTCATGTGGCCGGCCCTTTTTGTTGCCCCTAGGCGCAGACCTCGCGCAGGCAGCCGCGCAGCCAGCGGTGGGCGGCGTCGCCGTCCATGCGCGGGTGCCACAGCAGCGACACGGTGAAGTCCTCCTGCGACAGCGGCAGCTCGAAGCTGTGCAGCCCGTCGCGCAGCGTGCCGGTATGGCGCTCGGGCACGGTGGCGATCAGGTCCGAGGCGCGGGCCAGGGCCAGGGCCTCGGAGAAGCCCGCCACCGTCACGGCCATCTCGCGCTGCAGGCCGGCGCCTGCCAGCAGCTCGTCGATCGCCCCGCGGTGCGAGCCGCGGCGCGCGATGGCGATGTGCCGACCGGCGGCGTAGCGGGCCGCCGTCACCGGTGCCTGGCTCAGTGCATGGCCGGCGCGCACGACGCCGATGAAGCGGTCCCGGAACAGCGCCTGCGTGCGCAACTCCGGCCCGCTGGCCGGGCCGACGATGCCGGTCTCCAGGTCGACGCTGCCGTCGCGCAGCGGCGTGCTGTCGCGGTCGGGCTTGGGCACGAAGCGCAGCCGCACGCCGGGCGCCTCCGCCGCCACGCGGGCCAGCAGCGCTGCGCCGAAGTTCTCGACGAAGCCTTCCCGCGTGCGCAGCGTGAACTCGCGCGCCAGGCGGGCCAGGTCCAGCGCCGCCGCGGGCCGCAGCGCGGCCTGCGCGGCCTGCACCAGCGGCCCGATGCGCTCGCGCAGCTCCAGCGCGCGCGGCGAAGCCACCAGCCCGCGCCCCGCGCGCACCAGCAGCGGGTCGCCCGTGGCCTCGCGCAGCCGGGCCAGCGACCGGCTCATCGCCGACGGGCTGAGCCGCAGCCGCCGCGCGGCAGCGGCGACACTGCCCTCGGCCAGCAGGGCATCCAGCGTCAGCAGCAGGTTGAGGTCGGGGTCTGACATGGCGTTTGGTGCATGAATGGAGTGCAAATGATGCGTCTTCCGCCATGCCAGGCCAAGGCCTAAGGTGGGAACCATGACGACCTCCACCGCCTTTGCCCCCCGCGCCGCCCCCCTCGCCGGCACCCTCACCAGCCTGGCCCTGTGCACGCTGCTGCCTTCGTTGGCCATCAGCAGCGCCAACATCGCCCTGCCGACGCTGGCCACCGCGCTGGGCGCCAGCTTCCAGCAGCTGCAGTGGGTGGTGCTGAGCTATCTGCTGGCGACGACGGCGTTGATCGTCGTCGCCGGTCGGCTGGGCGACCTGATCGGGCGCCGGCGGCTGCTGCTGACCGGCATCACGCTGTTTGCGGCAGCCTCGCTAGGCTGCGCGCTGGCGCCCAGCCTCGCCTGGCTGGTGGCGGCGCGCGCGGTGCAGGGCATGGGGGCGGCCGCGATGATGGCGCTGACGCTGGCCTTCGTGGCCGACACGGTGCCCAAGGCCGGCACCGGCCGCGCGATGGGGCTGCTGGGCACGATGTCGGCCATCGGCACGGCGCTGGGCCCGTCGCTGGGCGGCCTGCTGATCGCCGCGTCGGGCTGGCGGGCCATCTTCCTCGTCAACCTGCCGCTGGGCCTGCTGGCGCTGGTGCTGGCCTGGCGCAGCCTGCCCGCCGACCCGCCCGCGGCCCGGCGCGTCGGTCTGGACCTGGCCGGTGCCCTGCTGCTGGCGCTGACGCTGGGCGCCTACGCGCTGGCCATGACCCAGGCCCCCGCGCTGCTGGCCGTGGCCGCCGTGGCGCTGGCGGCCTTCGTCGCGGTGGAGTCCCGCGTGGCGGCGCCGCTGCTGCGCCTGCGGCTGCTGCGCAGCCCGGCCCTGGGCAGCAGCCTGGCGATGAATGCGCTGGTCTCAGCGGTCATGATGGCCACGCTGGTCGTCGGCCCCTTCCACCTGGCAGGCGGCCTCGGGCTGGGGGCCGCCGCGGTCGGTGCGCTGATGTCGATCGGGCCTGTGGCGTCGGCGGCCAGCGGCGTGCCGGCGGGCCGGCTGGTCGATCGCTTCGGCGCGGCGCGCGTGGGCCAGGCCGGGCTGGCCGCCATGGCCCTGGGCGGGCTGCTGATCGTGATGCTGCCCGTCTCGTTGGGGGCGCTCGCCTATGTCGGCCCCCTGCTGGTCGTCACGCCGGGCTACGCGCTCTTCCAGGCGGCCAACAACACCGCCGTCATGGCCGACGTGACGCCCGACGAGCGCGGGCTGGTGGCGGGCCTGCTGACGCTGTCGCGCAACCTGGGGCTGATCACCGGCGCCTCGGCATTGGGGGCCGGCTTCAAGGCCGCGGGCCTGCAGCTCACGTTCGTCGTGGCCACGCTGCTCGTGCTGCTGGCGCTGCTGCTGGCCGTCTTGCGGCGCTGAGGGAGATTGGCGAGGGGTGGCTGGCATCGGCCAACGAGGGCCGGGCGGAGGCGCGTCTCACCACTTGCAGCCCTTGCCGCGCGCCGCGTCGATGGCCAGCGGCACGGCGGCAAGGATGCCGGCGTTGCTGTAGGCCTTGCGGCAGTCCTTGTTGGCGGCCTCCTCGATGGACTGCTCCAGCTTGGATTTGCGCTCGGGCGGCTGGGGCAGCAGGTCGATGAGGCCGGGGCCGCGGCGCGCGGCGATGTCGCCGCGGCGCGGCAGCGACAGATTGAGCGGCGCGCGCGCTGCGCTGGCGGCGGCGGAAGGCGGCAGGGCGAGGTCCGCGCCCAGGCGCGAACCGGCGTCGGGCGAACCGGCCGAGGCCCGGGGCGCGGCCGAGGCTTGGGCGCCGGGCTCGCCGCTGGCGGGCCCGGCCGGCGCACTCACCTGGCCGGGCAGGGCCGTCGACAGCTCCGACAGCGTCGACGGGGCCG
>JAACZV010000027.1 GCA_009996515.1 Comamonadaceae bacterium | reverse complement strand
CCTAGTGTTCACAGGCCCTAGTCGGCGCAAGCGGCCCGCCAGGCCGCGGCGCAGGATTGATTTACGCTGCCGGCATGCACCCGACTCCCCCCTCCTCGCGCCGCGCGCTGCTGGCCGCCCTCGCGGGCGCCACGCTGGCGCCGCTGCCCCTGCGGGCCGCCACGCCGCCCGTGCAGGGCTACCAGGTCGTCAACAGCTACCCGCACGACCCCGATGCCTTCACGCAAGGCCTGTTCTTCCACGATGGCTTCCTGTACGAGAGCACCGGCCTGCGCGGCCGCTCCAGCATCCGCAAGGTGGAGATCACGACCGGCCGCGTCGTGCAGGGTGTGGAGCTGCCCGCGGAGTTCTTCGGCGAGGGCATCACGCTGTGGGGCGACCGCCTCATCGGCATCACCTGGCAGGAGCAGACCGCCTTCGTGCTGGACCTGAAGACCTTCAAGCTCTGGCGCAAGTTCAGCTACGCCGGCGAGGGCTGGGGCATCACCCACGACGGCCGCGAGCTCATCATGAGCGACGGCACGGCCGAGCTGCGCTTCCTGGACCCGCTGAGCTTCAAGGAGCTGCGCCGCGTGCGCGTGACGGCGGGCGGCCGGCCCGTCGAGCTGCTCAACGAGCTGGAATGGGTGGAGGGCGAGGTCTACGCCAACGTCTGGCAGAGCGACCGCATCGCCCGCATCAACCCCAAGACCGGCCAGGTGACCGGCTGGATAGACCTGAGCGGCCTGCTGCCCCAGCGCCGCGGCGCCGACGACGTGCTCAACGGCATCGCCTATGACGCCAAGACCAGGCGGCTGTTCGTCACCGGCAAGCTCTGGCCCAAGCTGTTCGAGATCCGGCTGACCCCGCCGCGCTGAGTTCGGAACCGCGCCTCAAGTCCCGAAGTCGAACACGATCTCCCAGCCGCCGGCGGGCTTGCGCCGCCAGGTGGACTGGAAGCGGCCGATCTGCCTGCCGTCCGGGTCGCGCACCGGCCCGCTGGTGCGCGCCAGCTCGCCGCTGGGCAGCACCAGGGCCAGGTCGGGGCCCCAGCTGAAGGGCGGCTGCGGCGCCGTCAGCCAGGCGTTCCAGGCCTGCATGACGGCGTCCGGCCCGTGAAGGGGCTGCTTGCCCATCCAGATCGTGTCCGGCGCCAGGAAGCTTCGAAAGCGTGCCAGGTCGCGGGCCACGAATGCGGCGGCGAAGGCGGTCTCGGTGGCCGACACCTCGGCCACGCGCCGGGCGATCTCGTCGGCATCGGGCCAGACGGGGGCGGCAGCGGCGGCTCCGCCGGCGGCGGGAAGCGCGGCGGCGGCGAACAGGGCATGGCGGCGGGAGGTCATGGGCGGTCTCCGGGTCGGGAAGACCGGGAGCATGCCTGGCGCGGCCCGCCCTGCCTCAAGCCACCCTCCGATTCGGTGGGAGACAGGCCGGCCCTCGGAGCAGGCCTGTCCCGCACAGGCCTCAGAACGCCGCGATGCCCGTCTGCGCGCGGCCCAGGATCAGCGCGTGGATGTCGTGCGTGCCCTCGTAGGTGTTCACCACTTCGAGGTTGACGAGGTGGCGGGCAATGCCGAACTCGTCGGAGATGCCGTTGCCGCCCAGCATGTCGCGCGCCATGCGGGCGATCTCCAGGCTCTTGCCGCAGCTGTTGCGCTTCATGATGGACGTGATCTCCACGGCCGCCGTGCCCTCGTCCTTCATGCGCCCCAGGCGCAGGCAGCCCTGCAGGCCCAGCGTGATCTCGGTCTGCATGTCGGCCAGCTTCTTCTGGATCAGCTGGTTGGCCGCCAGCGGCTTGCCGAACTGCTTGCGGTCCAGCGTGTACTGGCGGGCCGTGTGCCAGCAGTCCTCGGCCGCGCCCAGGGCGCCCCAGGCGATGCCGTAGCGGGCGCTGTTCAGGCAGGTGAACGGCCCTTTCAACCCACGGACTTCAGGGAAGGCGTTCTCCTCGGGGCAGAACACCTTGTCCATGACGATCTCACCGGTGATGGAAGCCCGCAGGCCCACCTTGCCGTGGATGGCCGGCGCCGTGAGGCCCTTCCAGCCCTTTTCCAGCACGAAGCCACGGATCTGGCCGCCGTCGTCCTTGGCCCAGACGACGAAGACGTCGGCGATGGGGCTGTTGGTGATCCACATCTTGCTGCCGGTCAGCTCATAGCCGCCGTCGACCTTGCGGGCGCGCGTGATCATGGAGCCGGGGTCGGAGCCGTGGTTGGGCTCGGTGAGGCCGAAGCAGCCTATCCACTCGCCGGTCGCCAGCTTGGGCAGGTACTTCTGCTTGGTCGCTTCGTTGCCGAACTCGTGGATGGGCACCATCACGAGCGAGGACTGCACGCTCATCATCGAGCGGTAGCCCGAATCCACGCGTTCGACTTCGCGGGCGATCAGGCCGTAGCAGACGTAGTTCAGGCCGGCGCCGCCGTACTCGGTCGGGATGGTGGGGCCCAGCAGGCCCAGCTCGCCCATCTCGCGGAAGATGCCCGCGTCGGTCTTCTCGTTGCGGAAGGCCTCCAGCACCCGCGGGCGCAGCCGGTCGTTGCAATAGGCCGCGGCGGCGTCGCGCACCATGCGTTCGTCGTCGGTGAGCTGCTCGTTGAGCAGCAGCGGGTCGTCCCAGTGGAAGCTTGCCTTGGTGGCCATGGTGTGTCCTCGTTGATCGGGTTCACCCAGGCCATGAGCCGGGGCGCGTATGGCGCCCAGTATTCCTTGGGCGGCGATTCGTGTCCAATTCAAGAAACGACTTCGACGATTCGCCATGCCTATGGAAACCCACGCCGCCACCCGCTCGATGGAGTTCCGCCACCTGCGCTATTTCATCGCGCTGGCCGAGGAGCTGCACTTCGGCCGTGCCGCCGAGCGCCTGGGCCTGACGCAGCCGCCGCTGTCGGTGGCCATCCAGCAGCTGGAGGCCAGCGTGGGCGCGCGCCTCTTCGACCGCGACAGCAAGGGCGTGCGCCTGACGCCCGCGGGCCAGGCCTTCCGCGCCAGCGCGCAAGGCCTGCTGGACCGCGCCGAGGACGCCTGCGCGCTGGCCCGCGAGGTGCAGGCCGGCGAGGTGGGGCGGCTGCGCCTGGGCTTCGTCGGCTCCACGCTGTTCAACGGCCTGTCGGCCTGGCTGCAGGCCTTCCAGACGGACCACCCCAAGGTCGAGGTCGTCGTCGTGGAGCTGAACTCGCAGGACCAGATCGACGCGCTGCTGGGCGAGGAACTGGACCTGGGCCTGGTCCACACCGACCGCCTGCCGCCGGCGCTGGCCTCGCAGCCGCTCTACACCGAACCCTTCCTCGCCTGCCTGCCGGCGAGCCACCCGCTGGCGGCGCGGGATGAAATTCCGCTGGCGGCGCTGAGCGACCAGCCCTTCATCCTGTTCTCACGCAAGGGCTCGCCGGACTACCACGCCCGCATCGTCGAGATCTGCCGCCAGCACGGCTTCTACCCGCGGCTGCAGCACGAGGGCCGGCACTGGCTGTCGGTGGTGTCGCTGGTGTCGCAAGGCCTGGGCGTCAGCATCGTGCCGGCGGCCTTCCAGCGCGCGGGCATTCAGGGCGCGGTGTTCCGGCCGCTCGCGGAAGACATCGAGGGGTCGGCGGTGTTTGCGGCGTGGCGGGCCGACAGCGAAGGCGTGCTGCGCAGGAAGTTGCTGGCGGCGCGCGAAGCACGGTGAGCCGCGCGCCAAGGGGTGGCCACTGAAGCGCGCAAATGAAAGCGGCCGGCAGCGCCCGGACAGGGCATTGCCAGCCGACAGCGCCGCCTCAGCGGGCGTTGTTGCGCTGGCTGCGGCGAACGCCGGCCAGACCCAGCAGCGCAATGCCGCCCAGGGCCAGGCTGCCCGGCTCGGGGACGGTGTTGCCGCCGCTCACCTGCGTGACGGCGCGGGCCCACATGTTGTTGACCGAGTTCGTGGTGCCGTTCCAGCTGAAATAGGCGAAGCCGCTGCGGCCCCAGCCCGTGCCGTTGGCCAGCCACAGGTTGTGGCTGATGTCGAAGTCGCCGAAGCCCGACAGGCCGGCCAGCGTGACCGTCTGGCCCTCGACGTTGTTGCTGCCGTTGAAGCTGATCAGCTCGGCCAGGCTCAGCAGGCCGTTGCCATCAGCGTCGTTGCCGCTGAAGCTGCCGGTGCCCCACACCGAGTTGCCGGTGAAGATGGTGTAGTCGACGGTGACCGGGCCGGCCTGCACGGCGGCGGTGCCGAGCAGCAGGGTCAGGGCGATGCCCTTGCGGACGGATGACACGATGGAGCGTGAAAAGGTCTTGCGGTTCATGGACTTGTCGGCCAGGTGAGGCGAAATCGGTGGAGGGAGGCGGGTCGGCCGAGCGCAGGGCTCAGGGGTGATCCGGACTGGCTTCACTCTAGGGGGTGCGAGGGTCATGTCTTGCCCTGCCGCCCCCCTCGTGCAGGGGATGGCCCATGCCGGGCGCCGTGCGTTCGTTCACGAACCACAGGCCACCCCCTTCAACCGCGGGCAGCCATGGCGCCCGCCATGGCGCGCATTGACAGCCAGTTGGAATTAACCGACACCACGAGCATCCAGGCAAAGCTATGGTGCCGCCCGCCATGCCTTCCAACGCCTCCCCCCGCCTCTGGGACATCTCGCCCCCCGTCGCCCCCGACTCGCCCATCTTCCCGGGCGACGAGCCCTACAGCCTGCGCTGGACGGCGCGGCTGTCGCCCGGCTGCCCGGTCAACCTCAGCGCCATCACGATGAGCCCGCATGTCGGCGCCCATGCGGACGCGCCGCTTCACTACGCCAACGACGAGCGATCCATCGCCGACGTGCCGCTGGACGCCTACCTGGGCCGCTGCCGCGTCATTCACGCGATAGGCGCCGCGCCGCTGATCACCGTCGAGCACCTGCGCCACGCTGAAAGCCAGCTGCCGCCGCGCGTGCTGGTGCGCTGCTGCGAGCGGGCCGACACGGCCTGGAACCCCGCCTTCACCGCCTATGCGCCCGATGCCCTCGAATGGCTGGCCGCGCGCGGCGTCAAGCTGGTCGGCATCGACACGCCCAGCGTGGACCCGGCCGACTCCAAGGTGCTGGACAGCCACCAGCAGTTGCGCCGCCACGATTTGCGCGTGCTGGAGAACCTGGTGCTGGACGAGGTGCCCGAGGGCGACTACGAGCTGATCGCCCTGCCCCTGAAGCTGCAAGGCGCCTGCGCCTCCCCGGTGCGCGCCATCCTGAGAGAACTCCCATGACCTCCCGAGAACAAGCCCTCGCGCTCGATGCGCGCGACCCGCTCGCCGCCTTGCGCGAGCATTTCACGCTGCCGCCCGGCGTCATCTACCTGGACGGCAACTCCCTGGGCGCCCTGCCAAAGGCCACGCCGGCGCGCATCGCGCGTGCCGTGCAGCAGGAATGGGGCCAAGGCCTGATCGCGAGCTGGAACAACGCCGGCTGGATCCACCTGCCGCGCCGGCTGGGCGACCGCCTGGCACCGTGGATTGGCGCGCAGCCCGGCGAGGTGCTGGTGGCGGATTCGACCTCCATCAACCTCTACAAGGTGCTGCACGCGGCGCTGCAGCTGCAGCCGCCCGGGCGCCGCGTGGTGGTCAGCGAGCGCAGCAACTTCCCGACCGACCTCTACATCGCGCAGAGCGTCGCGAGCGCGCAGGGCGGCGAGCTGGTGCTGGCCGACACGCCCGAGGACATCCCGGCGCTGCTGGACGGCCGCTGCGCGGTGCTGATGCTGACCCATGTGAACTACCGCAGCGGCCGCATGCACGACATGGCCGCGCTGACGCGCCTGGCCCATGAGGCCGGCGCCCTGGCCGTGTGGGACCTGGCCCACAGCGCCGGCGCCGTGCCGGTGGACCTGCATGGCGCCGAGGCCGACTTCGCCATCGGCTGCGGCTACAAATACCTCAACGGCGGCCCCGGCGCGCCGGCCTTCGTGTGGATGCACCCGCGCCACGCCGGCCGCGCCAGCCAGCCGCTGACGGGCTGGCTGGGCCACGCGGCGCCGTTCGCGTTCATCGCCGACTACCAGCCCGCCGCAGGCATCCAGCAGTTCCAGTGCGGCACGCCGGCGGTGCTGGCGATGACGGCGCTGGACGCCTCGCTGGACGTGTTCGACGCCGCGCAGGCGCTGGGCGGCATGGCCGCGCTGCGTGCCAAGAGCCTGGCGCTGACCGAGGCCTTCATCGCCGAACTGGATGCCCGCGTGCCCCAGGCCCGCGTGGCCTCGCCGCGCGAGCCGGCGCTGCGCGGCTCGCAGGTGTCGTTCTCGCTGCCGGCCGAGATCGACGGCTATGCGGTGATGCAGGCGCTGATCGCGCGCGGCGTCATCGGCGACTTCCGCGCCGGCGAGCCGGCGCTGCTGCGCTTCGGCTTCACGCCGCTGTACACCCGCCATGTGGACGTGGTGGACGCCATCACCCTCCTCGTCGACGTGCTGGCCACCGAAGCCTGGCGCAGGCCCGAATTCATGCAGCGAGGCGCCGTGACATGAGCGAGCCCCTCCAACACCACGGCGCCCAGCTCGATTTCTCGCACGACATGAGCTATGGCGACTACCTGAAGCTCGACGCCATCCTGAACGCGCAGCAGCCGCTCTCGCCCGACCACAACGAGATGCTCTTCATCGTGCAGCACCAGACCTCGGAGCTGTGGATGAAGCTGATGCTGCACGAGCTGCATGCCGCCGTCGCCAACGTGGCGGCCGACCGGCTGCCCGAGGCCTTCAAGATGCTGGCGCGGGTGTCGCGCATCATGGAGCAGCTGGTGCACGCCTGGGACGTGCTGGCGACGATGACGCCGCCCGAGTACAGCGCCATCCGGCCCTACCTGGCCAAGAGCAGCGGTTTCCAGAGCGCGCAGTACCGGCGCATCGAGTTCATGCTGGGCAACAAGAACGCCGCCATGCTCAAGCCCCACGAGCACCGTCCCGACCTGCTGGCCCAGGTGCGCGAGGCCTTCGAGGCGCCGTCGCTGTACGACGAGGTGCTCAAGCTGATGGCGCGCCGCGGCATCGCCGTGCCGGCCGCCAACCTGGACCGCGACTGGACCCAGCCCCATACCGCCGACGAGGGCGTCAAAGCCGCCTGGCTGACGGTCTACCGCGACCCGCAGGCCCACTGGGACCTCTACCAGATGGGCGAGGAACTGGTGGACCTGGAGGACGCCTTCCGGCTCTGGCGCTTCCGCCATGTGACGACGGTGGAGCGCGTCATCGGCTTCAAGCGCGGCACCGGCGGCACCGGCGGCGTCAGCTATCTGCGCAAAATGCTGGACGTGGTGCTGTTCCCGGAGCTGTGGGCGCTGCGCACGGAGCTTTGAGGCGGGAGCGGCGCGCGCTGCACTGGGGCATGGATTGGAGCTGGGCGGCAGCAGGTCGATGCGGAAGCTCTCGGCCACCAGCAGGCTCTGACGGCCCACGACCTGGTGCCAGGCGCTTACTCGCGGGCTTTTGATGCCCGCCCAGGACGGCTGGCGTACCAGCTGGGACGCACGACGGATGGCCTTGGGCCGAATGCTTCGCTGCACATCGCCTCGATGGAGCGCAGAAGGCCTGACAGGAAATTCACGAAGTCCTGGACCACCGCGTCCCGCTTCGACTCAGGCCGGATCAGCGCGCTGAACGGTGGTGAGTCGCTGCTTTCCCAGTCGACCAGCGCCGGTTGCAGCAGGCCGTCGCGAGTGAAGGGCCAGACGGACAGGTCGGCGAAGCGCCCCACGCCCTGCCCGAGCAGCACGGCCTGCAGCACGTCATCACGGCTTGTGCAGGTGAGCCAGCCGCCGACGGCAACTTCTTCGACCACACCGCCACGCGTGTGGCGCCACAGGTCGAGCACCGTGCCCTCGGGAGTGCGCACCAGCGGGCAGACATGGTTCGCCAGTTCGGCGGGGCGGTCGGGCATGCCGTGCTGGCGCCAGTAGTCGGGGCTGGCGCAAATGATCAGACGGCTCTGGGCCAGCGGCTTCTGGACGAGGTCAACGCTGCCAGGCCAGCCCAGGGCGATCAGCACGTCGACGCCACGCGTCGCCGCGTCCTTGACGGTGAGGAAGTCCACCGTGCGCAAGTCGATATGCACATAGGGATGGCGCCGCCGCCATTCGCTCAGGGCGGGCACCAGCAGCGTGCGTGAAAGCAGCGGCGGCGCGCCCACGACCAGCGTGCGTGCGCGCCGGGCGCCCGCCACGGTCAGCGCGCGATCGGCATCGGCCAGTTGGGCCAGCAGCGGTGAGCAGCTTTCCAGGTACTGCGTCCCGCGGGCTGTCAGCGCAAGGCCTTGCGTGCTCCGATCAAGCAGCTTGACACCCAGGTTGCGCTCCAGCGAGGAAACCAGCTTGGTCACGGCCGGCACGCTGACGTCAAAGCGCCGTGCCGCCGCCGAGAAGCTGCCTTCCTCAGCCGCAGCCACGAAATAGTGCAGGGCGCGAAGCTTGTCCATGACCGATGCTTCCTGGGCGAGACCTTAACCCGCGGTTAAAGCCCATTGTGCATGCCGCAACCTTTCGTGCAGCGGCACCGACTCCTAAAGTGAATTCCATCGACACCGTGGAGCACACCATGAAGACGGCCACGCACACCGCCCAGCTCACCGCGCCCCGCCTCCCCCTGCTCGGGGGGGCTTTTTCCCTCTTCAACGGGCTGCGCATCGTGGCCTATCTCCCCACGCTCGCTGCCATCCAGACCAGCGGTCAGGCCGAGCAGCACTCGCTGTTTACCTGGCTGACCTTTCTGGGCGCCAACCTGACGATGGCGCTGTGGCTGTACGAACAGAACGGGCGGCGCATCAACCGCGCCGTCGCCGTCAACGCCTTCAATGCCTGCATGTGCGGCGCCATCGTGGCCTCCATCGCCTGGCTGCGCTGGTTGCAGCCGAACCCAAGCTTCCCAACGTTTTTTTGATTCCAGGAGGATTCCATGCGTCACCTGATGTCATGCGTCGCGGCCCTGGCCGCCCTGGCCGCACCCGTCACTTCGTCCGCACAGGCTGCCGCTGCTGCGGCCTTTCCGACCAAACCCCTGCGCATGCTGGTGCCGGTGCCGGCCGGCGGGCCCAGCGACTTCATCGCACGCCAGGTGGCGCAGCAGTTGAGCGCGTCGCTGGGGCAGGCGGTGACCGTGGAGAACAAGCCCGGGGCCAACGGGTTGCTCGCCGCGCGCGAGGCGATGGCGGCCCCGGCCGACGGCCACACCTTGCTCTACGCGCCGGGTTCGATGATCGCCACGCCTCTTCTCGTCAAGGCTTCAGGGCTCGACTGGTCCCGTGACTTCGCGCCGCTCGGCAAAGTCGGCCGCGTGCCATTCGCCCTTGCCATCTACCCCGGCGTGCCCGCTTCGACGCTGGCGGAGTTTGTGAAGCAGGCGCATCAACAGCCTCACATCTTCAACGTGGCCACCAGCACCCCGAGCGAGGTGCTGGCCGCTGCGCAGTTCATGCAGGCCGCGGGTGTCCAGCTCACTCGCGTGCCCTACCGGGGTGGCACCCAGGCGTTGCCGGACCTGCTCACGGGGCGGGTGCAGGTGATGTTCGGGCCGCTGTCCATGCTGCAGGCACAGGCGAAGTCGGGTGCGCTGCGCGTATTGGCCGTGTTGGATCCTGAACGAAGTGCTGCACTGCCCGATGTGCCCACCATGGCCGAGGTCGGCATGGGCGCGGTCAGCGTGCCCACGTGGCAGGGGGTCTACACGGTGGCCAAGGTGCCCGAGGCCGTCCGCGCCCGGTTGGCCGCCGACATCGCCGCCGCGGTGGCAAGGCCGGAGCTGCGCAGCGAGTTCGAGCGCCGGATGCTGGCTCCCGAAGGCGCGACGCCCAAGGAGCTGACCGCCACCATCACGCGTGAGCTGGCGGTCTGGTCGGCGCTGGTGGACGCGTACAAGCTGACGGCCGATTGAAGGACGCGGTACGCAAGATGCGTGTGCTGTTCTGCACCACAGGCGGGCTCGGCCACCTGCTGCCGCTGCGGCCGCTGGCCCGCGCGCTTCGCCACCGTGGCCATCCCGTGGCCTGGGTGACGGCGCCCGACGCATGCCCGGCGCTGAAAGGAGAAGCGTTCGATCTGTTCCCAGTGGGCCCCACCTTCGAGGCGAGCCGGCACGAGCTGCGGACGAATCATCCCGACGTCGCGCGGCTGTCCGGGGAACCCTTGTCGGCGTACGCCTTTCCAAGGCTATTCGGCGCGGTGCTCGGACCGCCGATGTTGGAGGGCATCGAGCGAGCCGCCCATGCGTGGCGCCCCGACCTCGTGGTGAGCGAGCCCGCGGCGCTGGCCGTGCCGCTGATCTGCCAACAGTTGGGACTACCCCACGTTACCCACGGCTACGGCCTGCACCTGCCGCGCGCCTATGTCGAAGACGCAATGAACTTCTTCGGGCCATGCTGGCGGGCGCGTGGGCTCAACGCGCCCGCAGATGGCGGGCTGTATCGCCACCTGGAGCTGGACATCGCGCCGCTCAGCCTCCAGCCGTCGATCGGGCCTGAGGCCCGCCGCACCTTCCGCTTCAACGCCTACGGCCCGGCTCCCGCGCAGCCGCACGCGCTGCCGGCCGACTTGCAGGACGCGCTGCAGCCAACGGCCTTGCAGCGCCCCCGCATCTACGTCACGTTCGGCACGGTGTTCAACCGCAGGCCGGCACTTCTCGTCGCCGCACAGGCAGCGGCTCGGCTCGGCGCAACCGTTGTCGTCACGGTGGGCCTGGATGGCGACGTCGCGAGCTTTTCGCAGCTCGGCGCGCATGTGCACGTCCATCGCTTTCTCGATCAGGCTGCCTTGCTGCCGTACTGCGATGCGGTGATCTCGCACGGCGGCGCGGGTGCCATGCTCGGGGCGGCAGCCCACGGGCTGCCACATCTGGCACTGCCACAGGCTGCTGATCACTTTCGCAACGCACGCGCCATCCAGCAGGCAAACGCTGGGAGCGCGGTCGATCTGGAGGGGCAGTCCATGGAGCGGGTGGGCACGGAGCTGTCGAAGCTGTTGGCGGCCGGTGAGGAGGGCGCAGGGGCCATGCCGCTAGCTCACGCGATGGCCGCAATGCCCGATGCCGCAGCGGCCGCCAGGATGCTGGAGCGCCAATACGCTTGTGCTTTGCTGGCGTCGCACTGAGCGGAGCGCCTTGCGCGCCACCGGGTGTCGACTTCTAGTGCCCCATCGACCTGCTGACCGATAGCCGGCCGGCTGCCGCGCTGCGCGGCGACGCCAAGCCATGGCGCTTCTTCCGCGGCGCCCGCGGCCAGAGCGCCCCTCCCAAGGCCACCAACGTGACGAACGGAGCCGCCGCCGACGCGAAACCTAGAATCCCGCCACCGTTGCTCCCGACCAAGGTCCGCCACCATGGACACCCGCACCTCCGAAACCCGCCTGCGCATCGAGCGCATCCGCGATGCCCTCGCCGCCCACGGTGCGCACGCCGTGCTGGTGCCCTCCAGCGACCCGCATCTGTCCGAATACCTGCCGGAGCGCTGGCAGGGCCGGCAATACCTGTCGGGCTTCACCGGCTCCATGGGCAGCCTGGTCGTCACGCGCGAGCGCGCCGCGCTGTTCGCCGACAGCCGCTACTGGGCCCAGGCCGAGGCCCAGCTCGCCGGCAGCGGCATCCAGCTGGAGAAGATGGCCACCGGCGCATCGACGATCTACATCGACTGGATCGCCAAGACCTTGCAGCCCGGCCAGGTGCTGGCCGTGGACGGCCAGGTGCTGGGCCTGTCGCTGGCCAATGCGCTGCGCACGGCCATGCAGCGCGCCGGCATCACGCTGCGCACCGACCTCGACCTGGTGCAGGACGCCTGGGACGACCGCCCCGGCCTGCCCGCCGAGCCCGTCTACGAGCACCTGCCGCCGCAGGCCACCGTGGCGCGCGCCGACAAGCTGGCCCGCGTGCGCGCCGCGATGGCGACCGTGCAGGCCAGCCACCACCTCATCTCCACCGTGGACGACGTGGCCTGGCTGCTGAACCTGCGCGGCTCGGACGTGGAGTGCAACCCCGTCTTCATCGCCCACCTGCTGCTGGACACGAGCGGCGGCCGCCTGTTCGTCGGCGACGCCAAGCTGCCGGCCGACGTCGCCGCCCGGCTCGCGGCCGACGGCATCCAGCTCGCGCCCTATGCGCAGGCCGCCCAGGCCCTGGCCGCCCTGCCCGCCACTGCGCGGCTGCTGATCGACCCGCGCCGCGTGACGCTGGGCCTGCGCGAGGCCGTGCCGGCCACCGTGGCCGTCGTCGAGCAGATCAACCCCAGCACGCTGCTGAAGAGCCGCAAGACCGCTGCCGAGGCCGCCTTCATCCGCGAGACCATGGCCGAGGACGGCGCCGCCATGTGCGAGTTCTATGCCGAGTTCGAGGCCTCGCTGGCCCGCGGCGAGCGCTGGAGCGAGCTGGACGTCGACACCCGGCTCACGGCCGCGCGCCAGCGCCGCCCGGGCTTCGTGGGCCTGTCCTTCAGCACCATCGCCGGCTGGATGGCCAACGGCGCCCTGCCCCATTACCGCGCCACGCCGGAGTCCTTCGCCTGGATCGAGGGCGACGGCCTGCTGCTGATCGACTCCGGCGGCCAGTACCTGGGCGGCACGACGGACATCACCCGCGTCTGGCCCATAGGCCGCGTCAGCGACGCGCAAAAGCGCGACTACACGCTGGTGCTCAAGGGCACCATCGCGCTGTCGCGCACCCGCTTCCCGCGCGGCACGCTCAGCCCCATGCTGGACGCCATCGCCCGGGCGCCGCTGTGGGAGCACGGCCTGGACTATGGCCACGGCACGGGCCACGGCGTGGGCTATTTCATGAACGTGCACGAGGGCCCGCAGAGCATCTCCAAGGCCATCGCCGAGCCGGCCATGGCCATGGAGCTCGGCATGGTCACCTCCATCGAACCGGGCCTGTACCGGCCGGGGCTGTGGGGCGTGCGCATCGAGAACCTGGTGCTCAACGTCGCCCTCGACACGCCGGAGAACAACGCTTTCGGCGAGATGCTGGCGTTCGAGACGCTGACGCTGTGCCCCATAGACACACGCTGCATGGACCTGAGTCTGCTGCGCGCCGACGAGATCGCCTGGCTGAACGACTACCACGCCACCGTGCGCGAGCGCCTGGCACCGCGGGTCGACGGTGCGGCGCTGGCCTGGCTGATCGAGCGCACCCAGCCGCTGCCGGCCTGACGCGGCCGGGTAGCGCCACACCAGCGCCACACCAGCGCCACACCAGCGCCGCACGGGCCAGCAGCATCGGCAGCAGGCCGCCAAACAGCGGCACCGCGCGCAGTCCAGCCCGGGCACACTGCGGCCATGGACCAGGTGGACATCGTCGTCATCGGCGCCGGCGTCGTGGGCCTCGCGCTGGCGCGCGAGCTGGCGCGGCGCGGGCGCGAGGTCGTCATCATCGAGGCGGCCGGCTCCATCGGCACGGGCATCTCCTCGCGCAACAGCGAGGTCATCCATGCCGGGCTGTATTACCCGGCGGGCAGCCTGAAGGCGCGGCTGTGCGTGCGCGGCAAGGCGCTGCTCTACGACTACTGCACGGCGCGCGGCATCGCGCACCGGCGTTGCGGCAAGCTGGTCGTCGCGGCGCGCGCGGCCGACATGCCGCGGCTGCAGGCGCTGGCCGCCCAGGGCGCCGCGAACGGCGTCGACGACCTGGCGCTGCTGGACCGCGCGGCCGTGCAGGCGCTGGAGCCGGCGCTGCGCGCCGAGGGCGCGCTGTGGTCGCCGTCCAGCGGCATCGTCGACAGCCATGGCCTGATGCTGGCCCTGCTGGCCGATGCCGAGCAGGCCGGCGCCCTGCTGGCCCTGGCCAGCCCCGTCACCGGCGGCGCGCGCACGGCCACGGGCTGGCGGCTGCGTGCGGGCGAAGGCTTCGAGCTGCAGGCGCGCTGCGTCGTCAACAGTGCGGGCCTGTTCGCCGGCTGCGTGGCCGAGTCGCTGGGCCTCGCGGCGCCGCCGCTGCGCTTCGCGCGCGGCCACTACTTCGCCCTGGCCGGCCGCGCGCCGTTCGCGCGGCTGATCTACCCGCTGCCGGTGGACGGCGGCCTGGGCGTGCACCTGACGCTGGACCTGGGCGGCCAGGCCCGCTTCGGCCCCGATGTGCAATGGCTGCCGGACAGCGACCCCTGCGGGCTGGACTACGCCGTCGACCCGGCGCTGGCCCCGGCCTTCGAGGCCGAGGTGCGGCGTTACTGGCCCGAGCTGCCCGCGGGCGCGCTCGCGCCGGCCTATGCCGGCGTGCGGCCCAAGCTCGGCGGGCCGGGAATGGCGGCGGCGGACTTCAGCATCGAGGTCACGGCCGGCCTGGTCAACCTGTTCGGCATCGAATCTCCCGGGCTGACGGCCTCGCTGGCCATCGCCGAGTTCGTCGCCGACCAGATCACCCGCGGGCCAACGGCTTCGGGTTGATGGCTCGGCGGCCCCGGGCCGCCGCTCAGATCGCGAAGGCGGCGTCCGCGGCCATGCTGGGCCGGGGCCACAAGGCCAGGCCGCCGCTCAGGCTCCAGGCCTGCTCATGCCCCAGCCGGCGCAGCGCCTGTGCGGCCTGGGCGCTGCGGTTGCCGCTGCGGCAGAAGAAGACCACCGGCGTCTGCGCCGGCAGGGCCAGCCAGCGCGGCAGCGCATTGGGCAGCCCGGACAGCGGCACGGCCTCGCGACGCAGGCCGGTGCCGAGCTCGGGCGCCTGGCCCAGCCGCTGCTCATAGGGCTCGCGCACGTCGACCAGCCGCAGGCCCGGCTGCTCTTTCAGCAGCGCGTGCAGCCCGTCCAGCGTGAGTTCGCTGCAGGCCCGGGCGCAGCCGGCGTCGACGCGGGCGCCGCAGGCCACGGTCTGGTATTCGGTCAGCGCCAGCCCCTGTTCCAGCCGGGCCTTGGCGGCGGCGAAGCCCGCCGCGTCGAGGCGGCCCGCCAGCACGTCGGCCAGCAGCGGCTGGGCCGCGCATTCCACGGCCAGCGTGCTCGCGAAGCGGTCGTCGTAGTCGTGACCGGGCAGCAGCAGCGCGTCCGGGCCGACGGCCTGCGCCAGCCGACGCAGCGAAGCGCCGTAGTCCAGCGGCGCGCTCTGCTCGAAATCGCTGCGGCCCAGCGCGCCGGGCATCACGGTGTCGCCGACGAAGGCCAGCCGCAGGCCGGCCGCATCGTGCAGCAGATAGGCCGTCGAGTCCCGGGTGTGGCCGGGCACGGCGAGGCGAGTCAAGCGCAGCGCGCCCAGCTCGATCACGTCCACGCCGCCGGGCCAGCCCAGGCCGTCCACGTCGCCACGCGGCTGCTGCACGGCGGCCAGCAGTTCGGGCGCCGACGAGGCATGGTCGCCATGGCTGTGCGTGTCCAGCACGGCGGCCAGCGCATAGCCCTGGCAGTTCAGCCACTGGGCCAGGCGCCCGGTCAGCTCGGGCAGCGGGTCGATGACCACGGCGCGGCGGCTGGCGGCGTCGGCCAGCAGGTAGCAGCAGGCGCCATCGACGACGAAGCGGGTCAGGCCGTCGGCCGGCAGCGCCTGGCCGGGGGCGCTCGGATCCAGGCAGCTTTCGCGCAACGACTCGCCGCAGACGCGGATGCGCGCGCAGGCCTCGTCGATGAAGGCCTCGTCCGCCACCGGGCCGAACGACAGCCGCACGGCCGACGCCGTCTGCCAGCCCGGCAGGCCCATGGCCTCCAGCACATAACTGGGCTGGGCCTTGGCCGCACTGCAGGCCGAGCCGCCGCTGACGCGCAGCTCGGCCGCATCGAACAGGTCCAGCAGCAGCTTGGCGCTCAGGCCCGGCACCGCGAAGTTCAGCGTGGTCGGCAGGCACAGCCCGGGCGGCGCATTGAACACGAGGCCGGGGAAGGCCCGCTGCAGCGCCGCCGCCAGCCGCTCCCGGTAGGCGGCGAGCGTCGCGGCGTCGCGGAATGTGCCGCCCTCCTCCAGCGCCGCCAGCACCGCGCCCAGCGCCGCAATGCCCGACATGTTCTCGGTGCCCGAGCGCAGCGCGCCCTCCTGGCCGCCGCCAGCCAGCAGCGGCGTGAACGGCGCGCCGTCGCGCACGTACAGCAGGCCTATGCCCTTGGGGGCGTAGAGCTTGTGGCCGGAGAACGGCGCGTAATCGATGCGGCGCTCGGCCAGGCGCAGCGGCAGCTTGCCCAGCGCCTGCACGCCGTCCACCAGCCACAGCGCGGGGCTGTCCCGCAGCGCGGCTTCTATGCCGTCCAGGTCGCTGATGACGCCGGTCTCGTTGTTGGCCGCCATCGTGCAGACCAGGCCGGCACGCGGGGCATGCTCGCGCAGCCAGGCCAGGTCGTGCCGCCCGTCGCGGCCCACCGGAATGGGCAGCACCGGCAGGTGCAGGCCCAGCAGCGCATTCCAGTGCCTGATGGCCTCGGGCACCGCCTTGTGCTCGGTGGCGCCGTACAACAGCAGCTCGCGCCGGTACGCGCGCTCGCGCAGCGCGCTCAGGGCCGACAGCACGGCCGTCTGTATGCCCTCGGTGGCACCGCTGAGGAACAGCAGCCGGCCGCTGCCGGCGCCCAGCACCCGCCGCGCGCGGGCGCGCACGCCGTCCATCAGCGCCCGCGCCTTCAGCCCGGTGCTGTGGATGCTGCTGGGGTTGCCGAAATCCTCGGCCATCGCGGCCAGCGCCGCCGCGCGGGCCTGCGGCAGCACGGGCGTGGTGGCGTTGGCGTCGAGATAGATTTCCATGAGGCGGGGCGCGCGGCGGCGAGAGGAGGACGGCGCTGCATTGTGGCCAGCGGCGCCTGCAAGCGGGTTGCGGCGAACAGCCGAAATCCGCAGATGCTTAGAAACTCAATCCCAACATAATTGAATCCATGAAATTGGATTCCATAGACATCCGGATTCTGGAAATCCTGCAGCAGGACGCCTCCCTCCAGGTGGCCGAGGTGGCGCAACGCGTGGGCCTGTCGACGACGCCCTGCTGGCGGCGCATCCAGCGACTCAGGGAGTCGGGCGTCATCACGCGCCAGGTGGCGCTGCTGGACGCGCAGAAGGTGAACGTGGGCGTCACCGTCTTCGTGTCGGTGCGCACCAGCACGCACAGCGAGGAGTGGTTCGAGACCTTCAAGGCCACCGTGCAGGCCATCCCGGAGGTCGTCGAGTTCTACCGCATGAGCGGCGACGTGGACTATCTGCTGCGCGTGGTGGTGCCCGACATCGCGGCCTATGACCGCGTCTACAAGCGCCTCATCGCCGGCACCCGGCTGCACGATGTCAGCTCCAGCTTCGCGATGGAAGAGCTCAAGCTGACGACCGCGCTGCCACTGGGCTACGTGGCCTGAGCCCCGCACCGGGCCCAGGCAGCGCCGCGGCCGGCGCCGGAAAACCGCAACTCGTCCGACTCCGGCGTCAGTCCGTCGCGTCGCGCTCGCCCGGGCGGCCCTGTGCGGCGACATTGCCGTCACCGCCACAGTTCCCCGACCGGAGCCCGCCGCCATGAACGCCGCCGCACAGACCTTCGCCATCGCCCTGGCCTCCGTGGCTGCGGCCGCCGTCATCGGCATCGGCCTGGCCGACAGCACGGCGGCACCCGCGCCCGAGGTCACCCGGCTGGAGCGGGTGGTCGTCGTGGGCCATACGGCACCCTTGGCGCCGGTCGCGGTGGTGGCCGGGCAGCCCAGGGCCTCGGCACCCGCCGTCACGGTGGCGCAGGCCCGGCCCATGCGCAGGCTCTGAGCCGCGCGGGGCCGGGGCGCGGCGTCAAGCGCCGACGGCCACGATGGCTGCGATGCCGTCGCGCCGGTGCGCCCAGCGGTACAGCAGCGGCAGCACCAGCAGCGTCAGCGCCGTCGAGGACAGCACGCCGCCTATGACCACCGTGGCCAGTGGCCGCTGCACCTCGGCGCCCGTGCCGGTCGCGATGGCCATGGGCACGAAGCCCAGCGACGCGACCAGCGCCGTCATCAGCACCGGCCGCAGCCGCGCCAGTGCGCCCTGCCAGACGGCGTCGTCCAGGCTACGGCCCTGCTCGCGCAGGCCGCGGATGAAGGACAGCATGACCAGGCCGTTCAGCACGGCCACGCCGGACAGCGCGATGAAGCCCACCGCCGCCGAGATGGACAGCGGGATGTCGCGCAGCCACAGCGCCAGCACGCCGCCGGTCAGCGCGAACGGGATGCCCGTGAAGACCAGCAGGCCGTCCCTGACGTTGCCGAACATCGTGAACAGCAGCACCAACACCATCGCCAGCGCCAGCGGCACCACGATCTGCAGCCGCTTTGAGGCGGACTGCAGCTGCTCGAACGTGCCGCCCCAGGCCGTCCAGTAGCCGGCCGGGACCGGCACGTCCGCCAGCGCGGCCTGCGCCTCGGCGACGAAGGAGCCGAGGTCGCGCCCCGTCACGTTGGCGCTGACCACCACGCGGCGCTTGCCGTTCTCGCGCGAGACCTGGTTGGGCCCCGGCGCCAGCTCCAGCGTCGCCAGCTCCGCCAGCGGGAGGTAGCTGGCGCGCCCCTCGCCGCCGGCCTTGGGCAGCGGGATGGGCAGGCGCTTGAGCGCCTCGATGTCCTGCCGCACCTCGTCGGGCAGGCGCACCAGGATGTCGAAGCGCCGGTCGCCCTGGAAGAAGGTGCCCGCCTCGCGGCCGCCGATGGCGGTCGCGACGGTCTGCTGCACGTCGGTCATGTTCAGCCCGTAGCGCGTCGCCTTGGCCCGGTCGATGTGGACCGACAGCATGGGCAGGCCGGTGGTCTGCTCGACCTTGACCTCGGTCGCGCCCGGCACCCGCTGCAGCGCCGTGGCGATGCGGTTGGCCGTCTCTTCGAGCAGTGCGTTGTCGTCGCCGAAGACCTTGACCGCCACGTCCGAGCGCACGCCGCTGATGAGCTCGTTGAAGCGCAGCTGTATGGGCTGCGAGAACTCGTAGTTGCTGCCCGGCACCTTGGCGGCCTCCTCGCGGATGGCCGCCAGCAGCTCGTCGCGCGTCCTGCGCGGTTCGGGCCATTCGCTGATGGGCTTGAGCATGATGTAGCCGTCGCTGATGTTGGGCGGCATGGGGTCGGCCGCGATCTCGGCCGTGCCGGTGCGCGCGAAGACGCGCTCGATCTCGGGGAACCTGGCCTTGAGCGCCAGCTCCAGCTGCTTCTGCATCTCCACCGACTGCGTCAGGCTGGTGCCCGGGATGCGCAGCGCCTGGACGGCGAAGTCGCCCTCGTTGAGCTGGGGCACGAACTCGCTGCCCAGCCGAGTGGCCAGCAGGACGGACAGCGCCACCGACACGCCGGCAAAGGTCAGCACGACCGGCGCATTGCCCAGCGACGCCTTCAGCGCGGGCTCGTAGCGGCGCCTGGCCCAGGCCATCAGGCGGTTTTCCTTCTCGGTCACGCGCTCGCCGATGAAGAGCGCGATGGCCGCGGGGACGAAGGTCACCGACAGCAGCATCGCGCCCAGCAGCGCGATCAGTACCGTGTAGGCCATGGGGTGGAACATCTTGCCCTCCACGCCGCCCAGCGCCAGCACGGGCACATAGACCACCATGATGATGAGCTGGCCGAACAGCAGCGGCCGGCGCACCTCCCGGGCCGCCGCGAACACCTCGTCGAAGCGCTCGGCGCGCGTCAGCGCCCTGCCCCGCAAGGCCTGCGCGTGGGCCAGCCGGCGCACCGCGTTCTCGATGATGACCACGGCGCCGTCGATGATGATGCCGAAGTCCAGCGCGCCCAGGCTCATCAGGTTGGCGCTGATGCCCCAGCGCACCATGCCCGTGAACGTGAACAGCATGGCCAGCGGGATGACCATGGCCGTGATGAAGGCCGCCCTGAAGTTGCCGAGAAAGGCGAACAGCACCGCGATAACCAGCAGCGCGCCTTCGAGCAGGTTCTTCTGCACCGTGCGAATGGCCTTGTCGACCAGCGTGGTGCGGTCGTAGACCGTGACGGCCTTGACGCCGGCCGGCAGCGTCTTGTTGATGGCCGCCATCTGCCGGTCCACCGCCCGCGAGACGGCGCGGCTGTTCTCGCCCATCAGCATGAAGACCGTGCCGAGCACGACCTCCTGCCCGTTCTCGGTGGCCGCGCCGGTGCGCAGCTCGCGCCCCAGCTCCACGGCGGCCACGTCGCGCACGCGTACGGGCTGGCCCTGGGCGGTGCCGACGATGATGTCGCCGATGTCCTGCATGGACTTGACCTGCCCCGGCGCGCGCACCAGATACTGCTCGCCGCGCCGCTCGATGTAGCCGGCGCCGACATTGGCGTTGTTCTTCTCCAGCGCGCCGACGACATCGGCCAGGCTCAGGCCGTAGGCGCCCAGGCGCTCCAGGCTGGGCGCAACGACGTACTGCTTCTCGAACCCGCCGATGGAGTTGATCTCGGTGACGCCGGGCACGTTGCGCAGCTGCGGCTTGACGACCCAGTCCTGGATCTCGCGCAGGTCGGTCGGCGTGTAGGCCGTGCCGTCGGGCTTGCGCGCGTCCTGCGCGGCCTCGACCGTCCACAGGTAGATCTCGCCCAGGCCCGTGGAGATGGGCCCCATGCTGGGCGTCACGCCGGCGGGCAGGCGCTCGCGCGCCTCCTGCAGGCGCTGGTTGACCAGCTGGCGCGCGAAGTAGAGGTCGGTGCCGTCCTTGAAGATGACGGTGACCTGCGACAGGCCGTAGCGCGACAGCGAGCGGGTCTGCTCCAGGCCGGGCAGGCCGGCCATGACGGTCTCGATGGCGTAGCTGACGCGCTGCTCGGTCTCCAGCGGCGAGTAGCCGGGCGCCTCGCTGTTGACGACCACCTGCACGTTGGAGATGTCGACGACGGCGTCTATGGGCAGCTTGGTGTAGCTGTAGCCGCCCAGGGCCGCCATGGCCAGCACGCCCAGCATGACCAGCCAGCGTTGCGCGATGCAGAAGCGGATGATGCGTTCGAACATGCCTGGCCTCCTCAGTGCTCGTGGCCGGCGCTGGCCTTGCCCAGCTCCGACTTGAGGACGAAGGCATTCGCGGCCGCGACCGGGTCGCCGGCCTTGAGCCCCCCCAGCACCTCGACCACCCGGCCATCCGAGCGGCCCAGCTTGACGGGCACGGCCTCGAAGCCGCCGGGCACGGCCTTGAACACCATGGCCTGGTTGTCCAGCGTCTGCACGGCGTCGGCCGGCACGGTCAGCGCCACGTCCTGGTGGTCGCCGAACACCGAGACGGTCACGAACAGGCCCGGCCGCCAGGCGCCGCCGGGGTTGGTCAGCGTCACGCGGGCGCGGGCGGTGCGGGTCTGCTCGCCCAGCAGCGCGCCGACATAGGCGATGCGCCCCTCCACCTTGCTGTCGAAGGCCGTCGACGACACCGACACGCGCTGGCCCACGCGCACCGTGGCCAGGTCCTGGGGCGCGACGTTGAACTCCGCCCACACGGAGCGCAGGTCGGAGATCGTGAAGATGCTGGCATCCTCCTTGACCGCCTCGCCCAGCGCGAGGTGCTTCTCGACCACGGTGCCGTCGAAGGGGGCGCGCAGCTCGAAGCGGTTGAGCCGGGTCGAGGCGGCGGCCGCGCCGACGGCGGCCAGTTTCTGCGTCGCGTTGCGCACCGCGATCTCCGCCTCGCGCAGCGCCGAGCGGGCCTGCAGATAGTCCTGCTCGGCGGAGATCTTGTCCTGCCAGAGCTGCTTCTCGCGTTCGTAGGTGGCCCGGGCCGCGTCGCGGCGCTCCTGCGCGGTCAGCAGCTCGCTGCGCTGCTCCGACAGCGCGTTGCTCGCGATGACGGCCAGCACCTGGCCCTTGCGCACCGCCTCGCCCAGGTTGACGACGACCTGCTCGGCCACGCCGGCCAGGCGAGGCACGACATGGGCCGTGCGGTCCTCGTTGAAGCGGATCTCGCCGGGAAACTCGACGGCGGCCTGCAGCCGGGCCGGCCCGGCCGCCTGCACCCGGATGCCGGCCTTGCCGAGCTGCTCCGGCGTGAGAGCGACCCGGCGCTCCTCGTGCTCGCCATGCGCCGCGGCCGGTGCGGACGCGGCGCCGCCCTCGGGGTGGGCGTGGCCGGCCTCGCCGGCATGCCCGCCGTCGTCGCCCGCCGGGTGTCGAGCACCGATGATCAGCCCGGCACCGGCCAGCAGGCCGACCAGCAGGATGAGCGCCATCGCGGCGCGTTGCTTGTTTGTGATTGCCATGGGGATGTGTCTGCTTAGCGACCGATCAGGCGGTCGATGGCCGTGGCGGCCTGGTAGGCGTTGGCGAGCGTGCCGAGGTAGCGCGCCCGGGCTTGCAGCAGCGAGCGCTGCGCGTCGATGACGTCGAGGAAGCCGAACTTGCCGGCCTCGTAGCCCTTGCGCGCCATGTCATAGGCCTGCTGCGTCGCCGGCAGCACGGTGGCCTGCAGCGTCTGCAGCGACGTGCGCGCGATGGCGAGCTGGGTTGCCGCCGTCTGCAGCTCGGCCCGCAGGCGCAGGCGCGCGGCCTGGAGTTCGTCGTCGGCCTTGTCGGCCCGCTTGCGCGCCTCCAGCAGCGCGCCCTGGTTGCGGTCGAACAGCGGCAGCGGAATGGACAGGCCGACGACGGCCTGCGTGCGCCCCTGCTCGTTGTCGCGCTTGGCGCCGACGCTGAACGTCAGGTCCGGCACCGCCTTGCTGCGCTCCACGTCCACCAGGGCCTGGCGCCGCTCGCGCTCGGTGCGCGCCGCCAGCAGCGCGGGCGCCTCGTCCAGCCGGCCCATGAGCTCGGGCAGCGGCGCGCGCTCGGGGATGGCCTGGAGGCCGCCGGCGACGGCCGCGAAGCGGGGCTCCGTGTCGCCCCACTGCGCGGCCAGCGCATGGCGGGCCGCCGTCAGCTCGCCCTGGGCCTCGGTGAGCTCCAGCTGCGCGCTGGCCTGGTCCACCTGGGCCCGCAGCGCATCCGCGGGCGCGGCCTTGCCGGCCGCCACGCGCCGGGACACGGCCTGGGCGCCGCTGGCCGCGAGTTCGGCCGACCGGGTCGCCAGCTCGACGCGCTCCTGCGCGGCCAGCAGCCCGAAATAGGCCGCCGTGGCCGCGGCACGCACCTGGGCCCGGGCGTCGGCCAGCTCGGCCTGCGCGAGCCGGTGCGCGAGTTGCGCCGCGTTGACGCGGGCGGCCCGCTTGCCACCCAGCTCCAGCGGGAAGTTCAGCGTGGCCGTCGTGGTGCGCGTCGCGCTGCGGTGGTCCTCCACGCTCGCGGCGAGCTCCGGGTTGGGCCGGCTGGCGGCCTGCTGCAGGGCGCCGGCCTGGGCCTCGATCTCACGCCGCGCCGCCGACAGCTGCGGGCTGCGCGATGCCGCCAGCTCCAGCGCCTGTTCGAGGGTGAGTGGGTTGAGCGTGTCCGCCGCCTGCGCGCGGACGGTGAATGGGCAGAGCAATGCAGCCGCCAGCCCGAGCGGCCATAGATGTCTTCGCATCGAATCTCTTTGGGTTGAAACCAGGGATTCGGCGAGACGGGTGTGGGGGAGATCCTCCTGTCTCGCCGGCTAGGCGAGACGCGGCCACTGTGGGCGGTCTGGCGCCCGGGCGGGCGCTGACGCATGGGCGTCGAGATGGGACGGCGCCTGTCGGCCCGTCACGGCGAAGGCGCCGAGGCGGGCCGGGGCATCGCTGGCCACCACCGAGCAGGTGGCGTGGCAGGCCGTGCAGTCGCTGTCGATGGTGAGCTTGCCGCCCGCGGACTTCTTCGACTCCGCATGATGCTCATGCGCGTGGTGGCCGAAGTGCTGGACAGCCTGGCCGCTCGTCTCGTGTCCGCAATAGGCGGCCGCCACGCCCCAGGCGAACTGGAGCGGCAGCAGCAAGGCGAACAGCAGGGCGACGAGCCTGAACATGCGCCCATTATCGCCATGACATGACCCACCCATCGCGATGAAGCTCTGCGTGCCGTCGCCGGCCGCGCTAACTAGCGCGAGGGCCGGCCGGCTGCCACGGTGCCATCGGCTCGGCCCGACAGATAGGCGTACAGGTCGATGATGTGCGCCGTCACCATGGGGTCGCCCTGCCAGGCGGGCATGGTCAGCCCCTCTTCCCTGCCCTGCAGGATTTTCTCGATCAGCGCGTCCCGCGCGCCGGCGTCGGGACTGGACTCGGCCGCGCCGAGCAGCGCGTCGTAGCGCCTGAGCACGACGGCGACGAACTGGCGGGATCCCATCTCCCGCAGCGTCTGCCGCAGGTCGGGGGCATCGGTCGACCCCTGGGCGGAGTCTGCGTGGCAGGCGGCGCATTTCTGCTGGTAGACCCGCCAGCCGACGTAGACGTCACCGGCGGGAAGCGCGCGCCTGGCCATCTCCTGGGCCGGCTTGGCGTTCTCCAGCTCCACCGCACATCCACCCGCCAGCAGGCACAGGCTCAGCAGGGCGCTGGCCGCTCGCCAGCGCCGGGGCAGCGCAGCCGCCGCCCTCATCAGACCCGGGTTCGACATCATCTCCCCTCCTCGGTTCGAATCTCTTGCAACGCCGCCGCCATCCCGCACCCACGCGGTGGGCTCGCGTGCATTCTCGCAATCAGCGCGCGAGGATGCACCGCCAGGCTCGACCGCATGGCCATCTCAGCGGTGGATGGCCTGCTCATGGCGTTGCGCAGCGGCGATCGCGGCCGCCAGGGCCTGCATCTCCTCGGCCAGGATCGCCAGAATGTCGTCGATCGCCAGAATGCCGATCAGCAGCCCCTGGACGCCGACCACCGGAACCCGGCGCACGCCCTTCTGCCGCATCAACGCCAGCGCGTCGAGCACGGTGTCCTGCTCGCGCACGCTGACGACGTCCCGGCTCATCAGGTCGCCTATCCTCAGGGTCTGCGCGTCATGCGCGTCGGCGACGACACCCATGGCGATGTCACGGTCGGTCAACATGCCGACGACATGCCGCTCTTCCTCGCTGACCGCCTCGACGACCACCAGGCAGCCGACATGGTGCTCGCGCATCACGCGGGCCGCTTCGTCGATGGCGAGTTCCGGATAGGCGACCGAGACGATGCGCGAGCAGATGTCGGCTGCGCAGGTGTTGCGATGGAACATGACGCCTCCAGAGCCAGTGCGGTGATGTCCACTCTAGGCATGCCGGCCGGCAGGATATTGCGCCTGCGCAAACCAGCCGCGGCTTGAACGCCCCCCGCGACGGCCGGCCTTGATTCGGCGCAATACCGCGCCGCCACGCGGCGGCTAGGCTGAGCAGACCGCTCCAGAGACCCGGCTTGTGGAGGTGAGCATGGCCATGAACGTCGACGCCCTCGATCGTTGGCTCCGTGTGCTGATGGGCCTCGCGCTGATCGCCGCCGCGGCCCTGGGCTTCATCAGCCCGCTGGGCTATGTCGGGCTGCTGCCGCTGGCCACCGGCATTGCCGGCTACTGCCCCGTCTACCGCCTGTTTGGGCGCCGCTCATGAGCCGCGCCTGCGCGAAGGTCCGTACCGGCCCCGGGCCCGGGCCCGCCGATGCGAGGCGCCGCGCCCTGATGCTGGCCCTGGCCTGCGGCGGGGTGCTGCGGGGTGCCGCCGTGGCCGCCACCGCGGCACCGAAAGTGCCCATCCTCGTCTACCACCGGTTCTCGACCCAGGTGCGGGACACCATGACGGTGCGCATCTCCACCTTCGAAGCGCATCTGGCGCTGCTGCAGCGCATGGCTTGCCATGTGATCCCGTTGTCGGCCTGGGTGGCCTGGCGCCTCGCCTGGGACGCGGGCGACCCTGTCCCGCTGCAGCCGCGCACCGTCGTGCTGACCGCCGATGACGGGCACCGCTCCCAGTTCGACGTGATGGCGCCCTTGCTGCGCGAGCGCGGCTGGCCCATGACCCTGTTTGTCTACCCCTCGGCCATCTCGAACGCCGATTACGCGATGACCTGGACGCAGCTGCAGCAGCTGGCCGACGAGCCGCTGTTCTCGGTGCAGTCGCACACCTACTGGCATCCCAACCTGTTGCGCGACCAGGCGAACATGCCGCCCGCCGCGTTTCGTCGTTTCGCCGCCGACCAGCTGGCGCGCTCGCGCGACACGCTGGCGCTGCGCCTGGGACGGCCCGTCACGCTGCTGGCCTGGCCCTTCGGCCTCAGCGACGCCGGCCTGCAGCGCCAGGCCCGCGAGGCCGGCTACCTGGCCGCCTGCTCGCTCGGCAATCGCGCGGCCACTCCCGGCGACGCCCTGTTCGCGCTGCCGCGCCAGCTCATCGTCGACAGCGTCGACGCCGGGCGGCTCGCCACCCGGCTGGACGCGGCCTTCGACGACGGGGCGGCGTCGTGAGCGCCCCGGGGTGGCTGGCGGGGCTGCTGTCGCTCGCGCTGGCGGCCCCCGGCGCGCAGGCGCTCGACCTCAGGGTGCGCGATGCACAGTCGGGCGCGGCGGTGGCGGGCGCCACCGCCGTCGTCGGCAACCGCGTCTACCGCAGTGACGAGCAGGGCCTCATCTCCGTGCCGGAAGAGGCCCAGGCCGGCCCGGTCGCCGCCCGCGCGCCGGGCTATGCGCGCTTCAAGGGCGTGGCCGCTGCCAGCCCCATGGTCATCGCGCTGAGGCCGCTGCGGCCCAAGGCCTTGTACCTGTCGGCCTACGGCATCGGCAGCGCCACGCTGCGGGGCGATGCGCTGAGGCTGGTGGCGGACACCGAGCTCAATGCCCTCGTCATCGACATCAAGGGCGACCGGGGCATCGTGCCCTACCCCAGCCCGGCCCTGGCCGCCGCGGGCCTGGCCCAGCAGGTCGTCACCGTCCGCGACATGCCGGCGCTCGTGCAGGGGCTGCTGTCGCAGGGGCTCTACCTGATCGCCCGCATCGTCACCTTCAAGGACGCCCCCTACGCCACGCTGCATCCGGACTGGGCCGTCCACGACGCCCGCGGCAAGGTCTGGCAGGACCGCGAGGGCCTGGCCTGGATCGATCCGTTCCGTCGCAAGGCCTGGGCGCACAGCCTGGCGCTGGCCGAGGAGGCCGCGGCCCTGGGCTTCGACGAGATCCAGTTCGACTACCTGCGCTTCCCCGATGCCACCGGGCTGAGCTTTGCCGAGCCGGACACCGAGGAACGCCGCATCGCCGCCATCGCCGCCTTCCTCGACGCCGCACAGCAGCGGCTCGCCCGCTACAACGTCTTCATCGCCGCCGACGTGTTCGGCTACGTGACCTGGAACCGCGACGACACCCACATCGGCCAGCAGCTGGAGTCCATCGTGCGCCATGTGGACTACCTATCGCCCATGCTCTATCCGTCCGGGTTCAGCTTCGGCATCCCCGGCTACCGCGACCCGGTGGACGCCCCCTACGAGATCGTGCACCGCAGCCTGCAGCGGGCCCTGGAGCGCACGGGGCTGCCGGGCATCCGGCTGCGCCCCTGGCTGCAGGCCTTCCGTGACTATGCGTTCGACCGGCGCAGCTTCGGCGAGCGGGAGATCCGGCTGCAGATCGAGGCCGCCGAGGCGCTGGGCACCGACGGCTGGATGCTGTGGAACGCCGGCAACCGCTACCAGCAGGGCGGCCTGGACCGCGACGACGCCCCCTAGGCCTGGGCTCGTGCCAGGCCGCGATCCGCGCTCGCGGCCGGCACCGCCCTCTTGCGCCGACGCCCGGGGCTTGATCCAGCGCAAGCACCGCAGCGGCCAGCTGCCTAGAGTGCACACCACCGGCCTGCCCGGCCCTGCAAGGAGAAACGACATGGCCATCCGCAGCATCCTCGTCAATCTCGACAACGGCAAGCACACGCCGGCACGGGTCGCCGCGGCGGCCGCGCTGGCCCTGCGGCACGAAGCCCATCTGGTCGGACTGGCGTCCACGGGCTGGATCGTGCTGCCGGCGTTCGATGACTCGCTGGGCCCGGCGGGCTATCAGGAAACGGCCATCCGGGAACTGCGGGACATCGCGGAGGGCTGCGTCAACGACTTCCGCCGCCAGGTCGAGCGCCTGAGCGTGCCGTCCTTCGAGCATCGCATCGAGGTCGGCTATCCCGTCGATGCCATGCCCCGCGCCGCCCGCTATTGCGACCTGGCCGTCGTCACGCAGGTCGACCCCGACGAGGACTACCTGCTGCGTGACCCGCAGCTGGCCCCGCATGTGCTGCTGCGCTCCGGCCGTCCGCTGCTGCTGCTGCCCTATGCGGGCGAATGCGCGGTCGCACCCGCCCGACGCGTGCTGGTCGGCTGGAATGCCAGCCGCGAGGCCGCACGCGCCCTGCATGACGCGCTGCCCTGGCTGCGGGACGCCGAAACCGTCGAGGTGGCGGTGTTCGAAACGCCCGAGGACGTGGACCTGGATCATGGCGACATCCCCGGCGCCGACATCGGCCTCTGGCTGGCCCGCCATGGCGTCAAGGTGGACGTCAAGTACGTGCCCAGCAGCGTCGGCGCGGGAGAGGCCCTGCTCTCGCATGCGGCCGACATGAGCGCCGACCTGATCGTGGCCGGCGGCTACGGTCATTCACGCTTCCGGGAAGTCGTGCTGGGCGGCGTGACGCGCACGCTGCTGCGCAGCGCGCCCGTCCCGGTGCTGCTGTCGCACTGAGCGGCCGCGATGGCGCTGAAGCTGCGGCGCCCGCCCGGCTGGCTGGTGACTGGCATCGTGCTGTCGCTGTGGCTGGCCTGGCTCTCCCACGCCAGCTGGCAGGCCAGCCAGGACATCGAGGTGCTGCCCTACAGCGCCTTCGAGGAGAGGCTGCGCGACGGCCAGGTGGCCCAGGTGACCGTCAGCGACGGGCGCATGCTCGGCGAGCTGAAGGTTGCGGACGCGCAGGGGCGCCGCCACATCATGGCCGAGACCGTCGATCCGGCGCTGGCCGAGCGCCTGTCCCGGTTCGGCGTGAGCTTTCAGCAGGTGCATGAATCGACGCTGCTGCGCGACCTGCTGTCCTGGGTCGTGCCGGTGCTGCTGCTGATGGGCTTCTGGACGCTGGTGACGCGTCGCGCCGGCGGCCTGGGCGGCGGCGCGGGCCTGCTGGGCGTGGGCCACAGCAAGGCCCGGCTCTACAACATGGAGCGCAACACCGGCGTGCGCTTCGCCGACGTCGCCGGCGTGGACGAGGCCAAGGCCGAGCTGCAGGAGCTGGTGGAGTTCCTCAAGGATCCGGTGCGCCATGGCCGCCTGGGGGCACGCGTGCCTAAGGGCGTGCTGCTGGTCGGCCCCACCGGCACCGGCAAGACGCTGCTGGCGCGCGCCGTGGCCGGCGAGGCCGGCGTCGCCTTCCTCAGCATCAGCGGCTCGGAGTTCATTGAGCTGTTCGTGGGCGTCGGCGCGGCGCGCGTGCGCGACCTGTTCGAACAGGCCCGCGCGAACGCGCCGGCCATCATCTTCATCGACGAGCTGGACGCGCTGGGCAAGGCGCGCAGCGCCCTGCCAGTGGCCGGCGGCCGCGAGGAGCGCGAGCAGACCCTGAACCAGCTGCTGGTGGAGCTGGACGGCTTCGACCCCAGCGTGGGCGTCGTGCTGCTGGCGGCCACCAACCGCCCGGAGATCCTGGACCCGGCGCTGCTGCGCTCGGGGCGTTTCGACCGCCAGGTGCTGGTGGACCGGCCGGACCGGCCCGGCCGCCTGGCCATTCTGCGGGTGCATGCCCGCAAGATCCGGCTGGCGCCGGACATCGACCTCGACCAGGTCGCCGCGATCACGGTGGGCCTGGCCGGGGCGGACCTGGCCAACGTCGTCAACGAGGCCGCGCTCACGGCCACGCGCCGGGGGGCGGAGGCCGTCGGGCTGGCCGACTTCACGGTGGCCATCGAGCGGCTGGTGGCCGGCATCGAGAAGAAGAGCCGCCTGGTCACCGCCCGGGAGCGGGAATGGGTGGCCACGCATGAGCTGGGCCATGCCCTCGTGGCGTTGCTGCTGCCGTCCACCGACCGCGTGCACAAGGTCTCCATCGTGCCGCGCGGCATGGCCGCCCTGGGCTACACGCTGCAGCGCCCGAGCGACGACCGCCACCTGATGCGCCGCTCCGAGCTGATGGACAGGCTGGCCGTGCTGCTGGGCGGCCGGGCCGCCGAGATCATGGTCTATGGCGAGCCGTCCACCGGCGCCGCCGACGACCTCGCGAAGGCGACCGACCTGGCGCGCGACATGGTGTTGCGCTTCGGCATGGACGACAAGCTCGGGCCGGTGTCGCTGGCCGGCGCGCATGCCTTGCTGCTGCCGGTGCCGGAGAGCTTCCCGCCCGGCCAGGCGGCCGCCGGCGCGCGCACGGCCCAGCAGATCGACGAGGCCGTGCACCGGCTGCTGCAGGATGCGCAGGCCCGGGCCACCGCCCTGCTCTCGCAGCATCGCGCGGCGCTGGCGCGCGGCGTGAAGACGCTGGTGGCCCAGGAGGCGCTGGACGAGGCGCAGCTGCTGGCGCTGCTGGAACCACAGGCCGCCGCGCCGTCCTCGTCCCCGGCCACCGGCGACAAGCCCGCCGCCGGCTGAACCGCGCGGCCGGGCCCGGGGCGGCACGCCCGATCAGCGCACGATCAGCACCGGCACCTGCGCCAGCGCCAGCACGGCCCGCGACTGGCTGCCGATCAGCGGGGCCATGCGCCCACCCGTGCCATGCGACGCCATGACGATGAGATCGCAAGGCTCGCGCTGCGCGGTGGCCACGATCTCGTGGCAGGGCGAGCGGTCGCTGATCAGCACGCGACGCTCGATGTGGGTGTCGCCGGGCGCGGCCCGGGCCAGCGCCTCGTCCAGCAGCCGCCGGCCCTCGGCCAGGATCTCCTCCCGCAGCTCGGTGGCGTCCGGCCGACGGCTCAGCGTGGCGCGCAGGTACTCGGGCAGCCCGTAGTCGTGCATGACCAGCAGCGCCGTGACGCGGGTGTCGCCCCCTAAGCGCAGGCCCAGCGCGATGGCCTTGTCGGCCAGGTGAGAGCCATCGGTGGCGACCAGCACATGATTGAAGACGGCTTGCATGGCGACGCTCCGGACTCAACGGATCAGCAGCACGGGCACGGTCGTGAGGGCCAGCAGCCGGGACGCCACCGAGCCCAGCAGGACGCCGGCGATGGCCCCATGGCCGTGCGATCCCATCACCAGCAGATCGGGCTGCTGCGCTTGCACGATCTCGGCGAGCGCATCGCCCGGCCGGCCCACGGCATGCTGCTCGCTCAGGCGCCAGCCTTGCATGCGGGCGAAGGCCCGCACCGGGCCGAGTACCGCCTCCGCGTCGTCGGCGTAATACCGCTGCAGCACCTCGGGGTGGACAAAGGCCGCCACCGCTGGCGAGACCCGCCGGCTCACGTTCACGGCGACGAAATCATGGTCCGCGCCGACCAGTTCCTCGTGCGCGGCGAGATAGCTCAGCATGCGCTTGGTGAAGGGACTCCCGTCGACGGCGAGAACGATCTTCATGGGCGGGCTCCTGGCCGATGAACGGCAGACCTGATGCCCGCATGCTGCTGGCGCGCGCGTCGGCCCGGCTTGCGATGGATCAATCCCGGCGGCGGTGGCCGCGCAAGAATCCCGGCAACCCCCGAGCCAGCGCCAACTCGCCATGTCCGACATGCATGCCATGGTCCTGCAGCGGCCGCGCGCAGCGCTGCAGTGGCAGGAGCGCCCCCTGCCGGCTCCGGCCGCGGGCGAGGCGCGGCTGCGCGTGCTGGCCTGCGCGGTCTGCCGCACCGACCTGCACCTCATCGACGGCGAACTTCCGCAAGCGCATTACCCGGTCGTGCCCGGGCACGAGATCGTCGGCGTGGTCGAGGCCGTCGGGTCGGGCGCCGTGGCGCTGCGCCCGGGGCAGGTCGTCGGCCTGCCCTGGCTGGGCCGGAGCTGCGGCGGCTGCCGCTACTGCGCAGCCGGTCAGGAGAACCTGTGCGACCGGCCCGAGTTCACGGGTTGCACCCGGGACGGCGGGTTCGCCTCCCACACGCTGGCCGACGCCGCGTTCTGCCTGCCGCTGAGCCCGGCCCAGGCGGCGGCCCCGGCGCACACGGCGCCGCTGCTGTGCGCCGGCCTGATCGGCTGGCGCGCGCTGCGGGCCCTGGGCGAGGACGTCCGCACGCTGGGCCTGTACGGCTTCGGCGCGGCGGCCCACCTCATCGCCCAGGTGGCCTGCGCCCAGGGGCGCACGGTCCATGCCTTCACCCGGCCGGGCGACCTGTCGGCCCAGGCCTTTGCGCGCACGCTGGGCGCGGCCTGGGCCGGCGGTTCCGACGAGGCGCCGCCGCAGCCGCTGGACGGCGCCATCCTGTTCGCACCGGCCGGCGAGCTGGTGCCGCAGGCGCTGCGCGCGGTGCGCAAGGGCGGCGCGGTGGTCTGCGGCGGCATCCACATGAGCGACATCCCGTCCTTCCCCTACCGGCTGCTGTGGGAGGAGCGGCGCCTGTCCTCGGTGGCCAACCTGCAGCGGCGCGACGGCCTGGAATTCCTGCGCGTCGCCGATGCACTGGGGCTGCGCGCCCACACCCAGACCTATGCCCTGCGCGACGCCAACGCCGCCGTCGCCGCGCTGCGCGCCGGCGAGGTCAACGGCGCCGCCGTGCTCCTGCCCTGACCGACGCCAGGCCATGTCCGCGCCTGCCCCCCTGGAGAGGATGGACCCATGACGCAGCGCCATCTCGATCGCCTGCTGACCCCCCAGTCTGTTGCCGTCTTCGGCGCCTCGGACAAGCCCGGGCGCGTGGGCAGCACGGTCTGGCGCAATCTCGTCGCGGCGGGCTTCCAGGGCAGCGCGGCGCCGGTCAATCCCCGGCTGCAGACTCTCGACGGCGTGGCCTGCTACGCGAGCGCCGCCGACCTGCCCTTCGTGCCGGACCTGGCCGTGCTGTGCACGCCTCCCGCCACCATCGCGCCGCTGGTGGCGGCGTTGGGCGCGCGTGGCACGCGCGCCGTCATCATCATCACCGCCGGCCTGTCGCCGCTGCAGAAACAGGCCGCCCTCGATGCCGCCAGGCCTCACACCCTCAGGCTGATCGGCCCCAACTGCATCGGCCTGCTGTGCCCCCGGCTCGGCCTGAACGCGAGCTTCACGCAGGCGAACGCCCTCCCCGGCGACCTCGCGCTCGTGTCGCAGTCCGGCGCCCTGCTGTCGGCCCTGGTCGACTGGGCGAACACCGAGCACATCGGCTTCTCCCACCTGGTCTCGCTGGGCGAGCGCATCGATGTGGACATCGGCGACCTGCTGGACCACCTCGCCGCCGACCAGCACACGCGCGCAATCCTGCTCTACCTCGAGTCCATCACCTCGCCGCGCAAGTTCATGTCCGCGGCGCGGCTGGCGGCGCGGGTCAAGCCGGTCATCGTCGTCAAGGCCGGCCGCGGCCCGGCGGGCAAGCGGGCCGCCAGCGCCCACAGCGGTGCCCTGCCCGGCGAGGACGCCGTCTTCGACGCGGCCATACGCCGCGCCGGCATGCTGAGGGTGGACACCCTCAAGGAGCTCTTCATCGCGGCCCAGACGCTGGCCCGCTTCCGCGACAACCACAGCACGGAGCTGATGGTGCTGACCAACTGCGGCGGCGCCGGCGTCATGGTGGCGGACGCCGCGTCCAGCCTGGGGGTGGCACTGGCCCGCCCCGGTGAGGCGCTGATGCGCTCGCTCAACCAGGTGCTGCCGGCCACCTGGCCGCATGCCAACCCCATAGACATCGGCGGCGACGCGCCGGCCCGGCGCTATGCCGAGGTGCTCGCGCCGCTGCTCCAGGCGCCGCAGGCCGGGGCGCTGCTGTTCGTCCATGCGCCGACCGCCATCGTCCCCAGCCGCGAGATCGCCCAGGCCTGCGCGCCGCTGATCGCGGGCCACCGCGGACGGCTGATGAGCTGCTGGCTGGGCGGCGAGTCGGTGGCCGAGGCACGCCGGCTCTTCGAGGACGCCGGCAGCGCCGACTTCGGCACGCCGGAAGACGCCGTGCGCGCCTTCGCGCTGATGCGGGACTACCGGCGCAACCAGGCGACGCTGCGGGAGACGCCGTCGGCCAGCGCCCTCGCCGAGCCCGATCTCCAGCGCGCCCGCGGCATCGTGGACGCGGCGCTGGCGGCGGGCCGGCCCTGGCTGGACGAGATCGACGCGAAGGCGCTGCTGGCCGCCTTCGGCATTCCCGTCGTCGCGACGCGGCGCACCGCGCCGACCGCCCAGGCCGCGGCCGAGGCGGCGCGCGAGATCGGCGGGCCCGTCGTCCTGAAGATCATTTCCCAGGACATCCACCAGAAATCGGAGGCCGGGGGCGTGCGGCTGGGCCTGGCGGGCGAGGACGCTGTGCGCGCGGCCGCCCACGACATGCTCGAGAAGCTGCGCACCGTCCGTGTCGCGGCCCGCATCGAGGGCTTCAGCGTGCAGGCCATGGTGAGCCGCCCGCATGCGCAGGAGCTCTTCGTCGGCACCCAGCTGGACCCGGTCTTCGGCCCGGTGCTGGTGTTCGGCCAGGGCGGCACGGCCGCGGAGGTGCTCGGCGATCGTGCCGTCGCGCTGCCGCCCTTGAATCGGGCGCTGGCGCTGGAACTCATAGCGCGCACGCGCGCGGCCAGGCTGCTCGCCGGCTACCGCGACCATCCGCCGGCCTGCCTGACCGCGCTGTGCGACGTGCTGATCGCCGTCGCCCGCATGCTGGCCGAGCTGCCGCAGCTGGCGGAACTGGACGTCAACCCGCTCTGGGTCGACGAACAGGGCGCGCTGGCGCTGGACGCCCGCGTGCGCCTGTCGGCCGAGCCGGCGGCCGGTGCCGGCCGTTTCGCGATCCGGCCCTATCCCGCCGAACTGGAGCGCAGCCTGAGCTGGCAGGGGTCGCGCCTGATCCTGCGGCCCATCCGGCCGGAGGACGAGGCCTTGCATCGTGAGTTCCTGGAGTCGGCCGACGCGCAGGATCTGCGCACCCGCTTCTTCGCCGCGCCGCACGCGCTGTCGCACGACCAGATCGCCCGGCTGACCCAGATCGACTACGAGCGGGAGATGGCCTTCATCCTCGTCGACCCCCAGGCCCCCGGCGGCCCGCGCACGCTGGGGGTGGGCCGCCTCGTGCGCGACCCCGACAACGTGGAGGCGGAGTTCGCCGTCATGGTGCGCAGCGACCGCAAGCGGCAGGGCCTGGGCAAGCTGCTGATGCAGGCGCTGATCGAGCATGCCGCCGCGCGGGGCACGCGTCGCCTGGTGGGCTATGTGCTGCGCGAGAACCGCGCCATGCTGGGCCTGGCCAGCGCGATGGGGTTCTCGAGCCGCCCCGATGACGGTCAGCCCTCGGAGATGCTGATCGTCAGCCGCGACGTCGTGCCCACCGCCTAGCGTCGCGCGCGCCTGGCAGGCCAGGCGCAGCCGCCGCTCACGCCCCCCGCACCAGCAGCACCGGGACCGAGGCGGAGCGCAGGATCTGCTCCGCATCGCTGCCGAGGAACATCCTGCGCACGCCGCGCCGGCCGTGGGTGCCGATGACGATGAGATCGGCCTTCCAGGCGTCGGCCTCCTCCAGCACCTGCTCGAAGACCCGCCCCGCCAGCATCTCGCGCAGCGTCACATCCACGGCCACGCCGGCCGCCACGACGCGCTGGCGCGCCGCGGCCAGAATCTGCTGCCCGGCATCGCGCAGCAGCGGCAGGATCTCGCCGGCATAGCCGGCCAGGCCGTCCGCCCCGACGGCCACCGGCATGGCATCGATGATGTGGACGAGCCGGATCTGCCCGCCGGTCAGCCTGGCGAGCGCGATCGCTTCGGTCAGGCCTTTCTCGGCCGTCGAGCTGCCGTCCGTGGGAACGAGGATGCGCTGGTACATAGAAAACCTCCGTGGGACACCCATGCCTGCGGCCTCACGCTAAACCGCCGGCGCCGTGCTCGCGTTGATCCTGCGCAAGATCGCTACCGACCGGACGCGCTGCGGCAGCGAACCGCAGCTTCAGCCGGAGCGCCGCGCATCCCCCAAGCGGGATTGCCTCAGCAGGCGCACCACCTCCTCGTCGCCGGTCTGCCCGAACTCCACATAGTGGCGCCCGACGGCGCCGAAGTCCTGCGGCGCATACAGGCAGACCAGCTCGTCCACCAGCGTGCGCAAGGCGGGCAGCACCGAGGCCGGCGCCACCGGCACGGCGAGCACGATGCGATGCGGCCGGCGCGCCCGCACCGAGCGGATCGCCGCGCGCACCGTCGTGCTGGTGGCGATGCCGTCATCGACGAGGATGGCCGTGCGGCCGCCGAGCTCCTCCGGCCTGCGCCCCTCCAGGTAGGCGCGGCGGCGGCGTTCGATCTCCTGCATCTCGCCGGCCAGTTGCCGGTCCACGTAGGCCCGGGACGTGCCGGTCGCCGCCAGCGTGCTCTCGTCGATCTCCAGCACCGGCTCCGGCCCGTCGGCGAGCGCCGCCACGGCCAGCTCGGGTTGCCCGGGCGCGCCGATCTTGCGCACCAGGACCAGGTCCAGCGGCGCGGCCAGCGCCCGGGCCACCTCGAAGGCCACCGGCACGCCCCCGCGCGGCAGGGCCAGCACGACCAGACGCTGCTGCTCGAGGCCCCGGCCCACCAGCCGCGCCGCCAGCCGCTCTCCGGCATCCATCCGATTCTCGAAGCGCATTCCCATGACAATCCCCTGCATGCCCCGCCACGGTGATCGCAAACGCGCTGCGGCTTTGTGAGAAATCGCAAGCCGCGGCCAGGCAGCGCGCCCGGCTCCTCGTCCCGGTCCATGGCCGCACCAGGGCCGGCCGGTGCTGCATGAGCAGAACGCGCGCCGGGCCGCCGACGCGATGGATGCTGCACGGGGCCGGTGTTGCCATGCTGCGGGTGCGACAGGCCGGCCCGGCTACCCAGGCCTGTTCACGCCACGCCCGTCGCAGCGCCGCCGTCATTCCGGGTGCCGGCCGACATCCGCCGGACCTGCGGAGGGCGGCGGCCCGCCGTCGCCCGGGGCCGCCGCGGCCACCGGGATGCGCAGCACGAAGGCGATCTGCCCGGCCGAGGGCTGGCGAACCTCGGCGCTGCCGCCATGCAGCGCCAGGATGGCGCGCACGATGGCCAATCCCAGGCCGCTGCCACCGGCATCGCCCTGGCGGGACGGGTCGGCGCGGTAGAAGCGATCGAACAGCCGGGACATCACCTCCGGCGGCAGCGGCTCGCCCTCGTTGATCACCTCCAGCACCGCAACCGCCGCGCCGCCGCTTTGCTCGGTGCGGGCGGCCAGCTCGATCACGCTGCCGGGCCGCGCATGGCGCAAGGCGTTGGAGATCAGGTTCGCCAGCGCACGACGCAGCATCAGCGGCTCGGCCCAAAGCGGGGCATCCCCCCGGCACTGCAGGCGCAGGCCGCGCTCATCCGCCAGGTCGGAGAAGTAGTCGGCCTGCCGCGCCAGCTCCTCGGCGGCGGACAGGGGCTGGCGGCGCAGCGCGCCGGCCAGGGCCTGATGCTCGCTGCGCGCCAGGAACAGCAGACTGTCCACCAGCCGGCCCATCCGCTCCAGCTCCTGCAGCTGCAGCTCCAGCAGCCCCGCGTACTCGGCCTCGGTGCGCGGCCGGCTCAGCATGACCTGGCTCTGGCCCGTCAGCGTGGCCAGCGGCGTGCGCAGCTCATGCGCGAGGTCGGCGGCGAACTGGTTGAGCTGCGCATAGCCCTGCTCCAGCCGGGCCAGCATGGTGTTCACGCCCTCCACCAGCGGGCGCAGCTCGTCGGGCATGTCGGCGGCATGCAGGCGCAGGCCCAGGCTCTGCGGCCCGATGGCCGCGGTCTGCGCGCGCACGCGGCGCAGCGGTGCCAGGCCTTGCCAGATCACCGTCAGCACCAGCACCGCGGCCAGCCCGCCGGCGGCGAGGCTGGCGGCCACGATCCTGAGCCGGTAGTCGGCCAGCAGCGCACGGCGCTCCGGGTAGAGGCGCGCGAGCCGGATCTCGACGCGGTCGGGGCCGAGCCGGGCCCAGGCGTTCAGGGCGGCCGCCGGCACGCCGTCCGGCGTCGTCCAGTGCCGGATGTCCTGCAGCCCGGCCTCCTGCACCAGGTCCACGGGCCGCTCGCCGGGCAGAGGCAGCCGCTGCGGATTGATGTTCAGCAACAGGCCGCCGCCCTGCGCGGGCGCGGCATGGATCTCGATGAGCGCGTTGCTCTCGCCGCTCATGGTGTCGCGCACGTAGTCGGCCTGCTCGCGCAGCAGCTCGGGCGTGCCGCTGCGGCCCAGCAGCTGGCGCAGCTGGCGCAGCTTGCCGAGCAGCTGCACGTCGTCGCGGCGCAGCAGCTGCTGCTCGAAGGAGCCGTACAGGTAGGCGCCCAGCAGCGCGCTGGCCAGCGCCGCGACCAGCGCCCCCGACAGGCCCAGCCGCCAGCCCAGCGACAGCGGCAGCCTCATGCCCGCAGCTCGCAGACATAGCCCATGCCGCGCACCGCATGGATCAGCCGCCCGGGCACCGGGTCGTTGATGCGCAAGCGCAGGCGGCGGATCGCGACGTCCACGACATTGGTGTCGCTGTCGAAATTCATGTCCCAGACCTGCGAGGCGATCTCGCTGCGCGACAGCACCTCGCCCTGGCGGCGCATCAGCAGGTGCAGCAGGTTGAACTCGCGCGGGCTCAGCGTCAGGCGCTGCCCGGCACGCGTCACGGTGCGGGCGGGCACGTTCAGCCGCAGGTCGTCGAGCACCAGCACGTCGTCCTCGCGCGGCGGGCCGCGGCGCAGCAGCGTCCGGATGCGCGCCAGCAGCTCGGCGAACGCGAAGGGCTTGACGAGATAGTCGTCCGCCCCCAGCTCCAGGCCGTGCACGCGGTCCGCCAGCGCGTCGCGCGCGCTCAGGAACAGCACCGGCACATGCCGACCCACGGCGGTCTGCCGCAACTGGCGCAGCACCGTCCAGCCGTCCAGGCCGGGCAGCATCACGTCCAGCACGATCAGGTCGTAGGCCTGCTCCAGGGCCAGATGCAGGCCGGTATGGCCGTCGCGGGCCACGTCCACCACGAAGCCGGCCTCACCCAGCCCCTGCTTCAGGTAGTCACCGGCCCGGGCCTCGTCTTCCACCACCAGGATGCGCAAGCCATCTCCTCGTCATCAAGGCCGCAAGCATGCCTGAGTGGCCGGCCGGCCTCGATGGCAAAGATGTCATCAAGTGGTCAGCGCCCCGGCAGCAACGGATTTCTAAAGTGGCGGCATGCGTTCACACCCCCTCCTCTCCCTGATGCTGGCGGCCGGGCTGGCCGGCGGCGCGCAAGCCGACACCGAGCTGACGCTGGTCACGGCCGAACAGCTGGCCGCGGCGGCACGATCGGCCTGCCAGGCCCTGGGCCGCGAGGTCGCCGTGGCCGTCGTGGATGGCAGCGGACAGACCTTGCTGCTCAGCCGCGGCCCGGCCGTGGGCCCGCACAACCTCGAGGCGGCCCGCCGCAAGGCCTTCACGGCGCTGTCGACCCGGCAGGCCACGCTGGCACTGGGCCGCCAGGCCCGCAGCCAGCCGGACACCGCCGCGCTGCAATACCTGCCCGAGCTGCTGCTGCTGGGCGGCGGCGTGCCGCTGAAGCCGGGCCAGACCGTGGTGGGCGGGGTCGGCGTGGCCGGCGGCGGCGGGCCCGAGAACGACCACGCCTGCGCCCTTGCCGCCGCCGCGGCCCTCAAGCCCCAGTCCTGATTTTTCATCGACCCAAGGAGTACCGACATGCCTCTTCGCGCCATTGCCCCCTGGTTGCTCGCCGCCGGCCTGGCCGGGCTGGTCCTGCCCGCGCAGGCCGCCGATCCGAACCCGCTGAGCGTTCATGTGCTGAATCTGCAGACCGGCCAGCCCAGCCCCGGCATCCGCGTCGACCTGGAGCGCCGCGTCGAGGCCGGCCAATGGCAGGCCCTGGGCAGCGGCGTCACCGACGAGCAGGGCCGCATCCGCGCGCTGGTGCCCGCCGACGCGCTGGGCCAGTGGTCGGCCGGCGAGTACCGCGTGGTCTTCCGCACGGGCGAGTTCTATGCCCGGCAGCAACAGCCGAGCTTCTTCCCCGAGATCCCGGTCGTGTTCCGGGTCGACAGCGCCAAGCAGCACTACCACGTGCCGCTGCTGCTCAGCCCCTTCGGCTTCTCCACCTACCGCGGCAACTGAGGCGGATGATCGGCGCCCGGGCGGCAGCGGGCGCCGCGTCAGCCCTCATGGCCTCATGGCCGCGGACTCGCGGCCGCCGCGGGTTGGGCGGCCAGCCACAGCTCGACCAGAAAGCCGATCTGATCCGGCAGGGGCTGCGGCAGCACCAGCCGCCCCCCATGCGCCTGCGCCACCATGGCAGCCAGCCTGAGCCCCAGGCCCAGGCCCGAGCCGGAGTCCGGGGCCTCCAGCGCAGCGGCGACCTGCTGCCAACGGTCCACGGCGATGCCGGCGCCATCGTCCTGGACGCGCAGGCAGACCGCTCGTGAATCGCTGGCGCCGTGCACGTGCACATGCCGCGCGCCAAAGCGCACGGCGTTGTCCAGCAGGTTGACCAGTGCAATGGTCGTCAGGTTGGGGTCGGCCATGAACTCGACGTCCTGATCCACCGTCACCGCCAGCCCCTCCACGGGGATCTCGGCCAGCAGCTCCGACAGCCGGCAACGGCGCAGCTCCAGCCCCCAATCCTCGCCGGCCCTGAACAGCGCCAGCAACGACTGCACCACCCGCGTCAGCCTCGTGAGGGCCGCCCTGACGCGCTCCAGCCGCAGCGGCTGGCTGCCGGCAGGCTCGCGCTGGGCCAGCGCCAGCTGCGCGTCCATGCCGGCCAGGGGCGTGCGCAAGGAATGCGCCGCGCACGCCGAGAACGCCTGCTCCACCCTGACCTTGTGGGCCAGCCTCCGGCCCAGCGAACGAACGGCTTCGGAGATGGCTGCGGTCTCGGCACGCTGCCCGTGGTCGGGCGCCGTCTCCGGCTTCAAGGGGTCGTAGGTTTCGATCTGGCGGGTCAGATGGACCAGGGGGCGCAGCGCGCGGTCAACGCGCTGGCGCAGCAACAGTGCCCAGAGCAGGCTGACGGTCAGCGCCGCCAGCAGCACGGTGCCGACGACCTCGTAGCGCGCCTCGTTGCGCTCGACGGCGACCTGCGCCACGTACAACATCTTGGGCTCGCTGCCCGGCATGGGCACGCCGTAGACGCGCCACTGCCCGCCCTGGTCGAACCAGCCGGCCCGCGTCACGGGGCTCAGGCTGGTCGCGGGCGCCTTGTGCGAGCGACGCACCACCTGACCCCGGCCATCCACGATCTGCCAGACGAACTTCTCGTCATGCGCCGGCGCCGGCAGCACCTGCGGCAGGGCCGCACTCCCCTGGGCCAGCTGGGGTGCCGTCGTCAGCACCCCGTACATCACCTCGGCCGCCTCGCGAAGGGCCTCGTCGAGCAGGTCATCGACCTCATGGCGCACCGTCCAGGTCACCGTGAAGGCCAGCACGACCAGCCAGCCGACCGCCACCCAGGTGGTCAGCCTCACCAGCTCGCGGCGCAGGGAGGGCAGCCGGATGCCCGCCGTCATCTCGGCACCCGGTAGCCCAGGCCGCGAACCGTCTCGATGAGGTCACGCCCCAGCTTGCGGCGCAGATTGGAGACATGCACCTCCAGCACGTTGCTGGTGGCATCGCCGTCGAAGCCTTGCGACAGCGACTCCAGTTCGGTGCGCGTCACCACCCGCCCGGCGCGCGCGGCCAGGGCCTCGAGCAGGCCCCATTCCCGCGCGGTCAACTCCACCGGCTGCTCGTCGCGCCAGACCGCCCGGCCCGGCAGGTCGATGCTGATGCCGCCGGGCAAGGCCAGCCTCGGGGCGCCCTGGGCCAGCTGGCGCCGGCGCACCGCACGCAGCCGCGCCACCAGCTCCTCGGGAGGGAAAGGCTTCACGAGGTAGTCGTCCGCCCCACTGTCCAGGCCGTGAATGCGGTCCTGCAGCAGGTCGCGCGCGGTCAGCACGAAGATGGGCATCGTGTGCCCCTGGGCGCGGAGCTGCCGCACCCAGTCCACCCCGGAGCCGTCCGGCAGCTGCCAGTCGATGAGCAGGACGTCGAAAGGCTCCCCCATGACGGAACGGGCGTCTCCCAGGCGCTGGAACCAATCGACCACATGGCCCTCCAGGCGCAGGAATTCCGTCAGGGCCTCGCCCAGCGTGGTGTCGTCTTCCAGAAGCAGCAGCCGCATGTCGTCCTCAGGGTGTGGCTGCCACGCTAACACCGAGCTGCTCCGGATGGTGCCGGATGTCGATGTTCGCGATGACGCGCGCCTCAGTCATGCTCGAGGCCCCAGATCTGGTGGGCATCGATGAGCAGCCGGGCCGCCCATCTCGAGGCGTCGGCCTGGGCCTCCAGTGCCGCCAGGCTGCTCATGCCGGACTGCCGCCGCGCCAGCAGCAGCGACTGCAGATCGGCCTCGCCCAGCGCATAGGCCCGCTGGATGAGCCGGGCGTTCTCGCTCGCCAGCGCCGCGGTCTGGCGGCTCAGGCGCCAGCGCTCGCGGCTGCCCGCGGCGTCGGCCCAGGTCTCGCGGGCCTGCTGCTCCACCTCACGGCGCATCTGCTCCAGGGCCGCTTCGGCCATGTCCGCCTCGCGGGACAGCTGCAGCGAACGCTGCTCACGATAGCGGCCGCCCAGCGGCAGCGTGAGGCTGAGCCCCACCAGCCGCTCGCTGCCCCGCGCCTCGCTGGCGGTGAAGACGCCCACGACCGGGTCGGCGACGCGGTCGGCACGCGCCCGCGCGGCGGTCAGCCGCGCCCGCTGCCACTGGGCCTGACGCGTCTTGATCCCGTCGGCCTCCTCCAGCACCCGGCCCAGCCATGCGGCCTCGGCCCAGGCCGGCTCATCGACATCGGCCAGCTCGCCGTCCAGGCTCGCTTCGGCGCCGAACCGCGTCTGCAGCGCCACACGCGACTTGCCCAGCGCCGTGCGCACGACGATCAGCTCGCGCTGCGACTCGCCGACGTCGGCCTGGGCCTGCTGCTCATCCAGCAGGGCCGCATCCCCGGCACGCCGGCGCTGGCGCACCGCGGCGAGATTGGCCTCGGCCAGCGCCAGCTGCTGCGCCGCCAGGGCTTCACGCTGGCGGGCGGCCAGCACCGCCAGCCACAGGTCGGCCAGGGCCCGCGCGGACTCGTGCCGCGCCTCGCCCAGCTGAGCGCGCGCCAGTTCGCGCTCGACGTCGCCGAGTTGCCGGTCCAGCGCCGCCTTGCCGTTCACACGCAGCGGTGTTTCCAGATGGACCTGCCACTCGCGCGACGGCGATGGCCCCTCCTGCAGCTGGCGGCGCTGGGCTTGCAGCCGCAAGGCCCACTCGTGCCCGCCGGCCGCCAGCGCCTGTGCGGCATGGTCGGCGGCGGCCGTGCCGTGGCGGGCCAGGCTCACGCTGGCATCGCGCTCTATCCACGCGCCGGCCTGCGCGGCGGGGGGCAGCCAGCCGGGTGGCGGCAGGCCCTGCGACTGGGCCGCCATGGGCATCGCCAGCACGGCGATGACGCGCAAGACCCGCCTCATGTCAGCTCCCCGTGTTGCATGACGGCCGTCACCCAGTGGCGCACACCGCTGCCGCGCAGCTCGCGCCGCAGCTGCTCCAGCAATCCGTCCACCTCGTCCAGCGGCAGCACAAGGTGGATGAGGCTGGCGTCGCTGCGGCCGCTGACCTGCTCGGCGGCACTGAGTCGGCCATGCGCGAACCCATGCGCGCGGGTGGGGGCACTGGTGAAGACACCCGACCCGCCCCGCGCCAGCAGCAGGTCAACGGCGCGCTCTTCCACGGCCAGCGGGCAGAGCAGATGCAGGCAACAGTCAGTCATGAGCGATCTCCGGGGTCGCCAGACCCGCAGGTGCGGGCCGGCCATAGCGCAGGTAGAGCACGGGCAGCAGGATCAAGGTCAGCGCCGTGGCGGTGATGAGGCCGCCGATGACGACGATGGCCAGCGGCCGCTGGATCTCCGAGCCGGGGCCGCTGGCCATCAGCAGCGGGATGAGGCCGAAGGCGGTGATGAAGGCCGTCATCAGCACGGGCCGCAGGCGGCGCTGGCAGCCCTGCACGACGCACTGCATCAGCGTCAGGCCCTCGGCATGCTGCTGGTTGAAGTAGCTGACCAGCACGACGCCGTTGAGCACGGCGATGCCCAGCAGCGCGATGAAGCCCACCGAGGCCGGCACCGACAGGTACTCGCCCGTCACCCACAGCCCCAGGATGCCGCCCACCAGCGCGAACGGGATGTTGCTCAGCACCAGCAGCGACTGGCGCACGGAACCGAAGGTGGAGAACAGGATGACGAAGATGATGCCCAGCGCCAGCGGCACGACCAGGCCCAGGCGGGCCGCGGCGCGCTGCTGGTTCTCGAACTGGCCGCCCCAGCTGAGGCGGTAGCCGGTGGGCAGCTTCACGTCGTCGACCACCTTGCGGCGCGCCTCTTCCACGAAGCCCACCAGGTCGCGCCCTTCGACATTGGCGATGACGACGCTGTAGCGGCTGCCCAGCTCGCGGTTGACCTGCACCGGGCCGCCGGTGCGGGACAGCGTCGCCACGCTGCGCAGCGGCACGGCGCGGCCGTCGGGCGTGGCGATCTGCAGCGCCTCGAACTCCGCCGGCGACAGCCGCACCGACTCGGGCCCGCGCAACAGGATGGGCGTGCGCCGCACGCCCTCGATGAGATGGCCGGCCCGCTGGCCCTCGACCTGGGCGCGCAGCGCGTCCTGCACCTCCTCCACCGTCAGGCCATGCTGGCCGGCCGCCAGCCGGTCTATGGCCACGCGCAGGTATTGCACGCCATCGTTGCGCACCGTGTAGACGTCCTGGTTGCCCGGGACGGTCTTGAGCACCGCCTCGATGCGCCCGGCCAGCTCGCCCAGCACGGCGAGATCCGGCCCGAACACCTTGACGGCCAGGTCGCCGCGCACGCCCAGGATCATCTCGGACACGCGCATGTCTATGGGCTGCGTGAACGCGTAGCGGATGCCCGGCATGCCCTCCAGCACCTCGCGGATGCGGGCGATCAGCGCGTCCTTGTCGGCAAGTTGCCAGTCCTTGCGGGGCTTCAGCACCAGGAAGGTGTCGGTCTGGTTCAGTCCCATCGGGTCCAGGCCGATCTCGTCGGCACCGGCGCGCGCGACCATGCCCTCGATCTCCGGGATGTGCCGCAGCAGCGCCTGCTGCACCTTGAGGTCCAGCGCGGCGGATTCCTCCAGGCTGATGGACGGCAGCTTCTCGATGCCGACGATGAGGTCGCCCTCGTCCATCGCCGGCATGAAGGTCTTGCCCACGCGCAGGTAGACGCCCGCGGCCAGCACCAGCATCAGCACGGCAAAGACATACACCGCCTTCTCGCGCTTGAGCGCCACGCGCAGCACCGGGGCGTACAGCCGCTGCAGCTGGCGCACCAGCCAGGGCTCCTCGTGCGAGGGCTGGTGGATGAGCAAGCTCGCCACGACCGGAATCACCGTCAGCGACAGCAGCAGCGACCCGGCGAGCGCGAACACGATGGTCAGCGCGACCGGCACGAAGAACTTGCCCTCCAGGTTCTGCAGCGTCAGCAGCGGCAGGAACACGGTGACGATGATGAGCACGCCGGCCGCCACCGGCGAGGCCACCTCGCGCACCGCGCGCAGCAGCACGTGCAGGCGCGGCAGCCGGCCCGCAGCGCGGTCATGCGCCAGGTGCTGCACCACGTTCTCGACCACCACCACCGCCGCGTCCACCAGCATGCCCAGCGCAATGGCCAGGCCGCCCAGACTCATCAGGTTGGCCGACATGCCCCACAGCCGCATGGCGATGAAGGTCCACAGCGCCGCCAGCGGCAGCACCAGGGCCACCGTCACGGCGGCACGCAGGTTGCCGAGGAAGGCGCCCAGCAGCACCAGCACCAGCACGGTGGCTTCCAGCAGCGCCTTGGAGACGGTGCCCACGGCCTGCTCCACCAGCCGTGCGCGGTTGTAGAAGGGCTTGATCGTCACGCCCCCGGGCAGCGTCGCCTGCAGCTCGACGAGCTTGTGCTCGACGCCCTCCACCACCTTGCGCGCATTGGCGCCGGCCAGGCCCAGCACCAGCCCTTCCACGGCTTCGCCCCGCCCATCCTGGGTCACCACGCCGTAGCGCGTGAGGCTGCCCAGCCGCACCTGCGCCACATCGCCGATGCGCACCGGCACGCCGCCGCGCCTGATCACGACGGTCGCCGCGACATCATCGGCCGTGCGCAGATTGCCTTCGGCGCGCACCAGCAGCACTTCGTCCCCGTCACCCAGACGGCCGGCCCCGTCGTTGCGGTTGTTCTGCTCGATGGCGGTCTTGAGCGCCGACGTGGACAGGCCCAAGGCCGCCAGCCGCGCCAGGTCGGGCACCACCTCGAAGGCACGCACCTTGCCGCCAAGCGCGTTCACGTCGGCCACGCCCGGCACGGTGCGCAGCGCGGGGCGGATGACCCAGTCCAGCAGCGCGCGGCGTTCCTCCAGCGACAGGTCCGGCGCCTCGACGGTGAACTGGAACATCTCGCCCAGCGGCGTCGTGATGGGCGCCATGCCGCCGCTCAGGCCCGGCGGCAGATCGCCCTGGATGCCCGACAGCCGTTCGGCCACCTGCTGGCGCGCCCAGTAGATGTCGACGCCATCCTCGAAGTCCACCGTCACGTCGACGATGCCGTACTTGGACACCGAGCGCAGCATCTTCTGCCGCGGGATGCCCAGCATCTCGACCTCGATGGGCGCGGCGATGCGGGTCTCGACCTCCTCCGGCGTCATGCCGGGGGCCTTCAGGATGACCTTGACCTGCGTGCTGGAGACGTCCGGGAAGGCGTCGATGGGCAGCTCGCGGAACGACCACCAGCCGAAACCGGCGAGCAGCACCGCACCCAGCAGCACGAACAGGCGCTGCGACAGCGCGAACTGCACGAGGCGAGCCAGCATCATTCACCCCCGCCGTGGCCCAGCCAGGCCGACTTCAGCGCCACCACGGCCCGCACCGCCACCTCCTGGCCCGCCTGCAAGGGGCCCGAGACCTGGACGGTGCCCGCGGCGCCGCCGCTCACCTGCACCGGCACGGCCGTGAAGCCGCGCGCCGTGCGAACGAACACATGGGGTCGCCCCTCGTGATGCACGACGGCCGCCTGCGGCAGCGTCCAGCCCGCACCACCGGCCCGGGCCACGCTGACCTGGACCACCTCACCCGGGCGCAGCAGCGCGGCGCCGCGCGTGACGCGGGCCCGCAGCGTCTGCGTCTGGCCTTCGCTCACCAGCGGCCCGAGGGCCTGGGCGACGGCCGCGACATCACGGCCGCTCACCTGGACGGCCTGGCCGGGCGTGACCGCGGCCCCGACCGGCAGCTGCACCTCCAGCCACACCTCACGCGGGTTCGCCAGGCGCAGCAGCACATCGGCCTCACGCACGCGCTGACCCGGGCGAACCTCCAGCGCCGTGACCCAACCCGCCGAACGGGCCGACACGGTCAGGCCCTCCTGCAGGCGACCGCCCGCGGCCACGCGGCGGACGGCCTCATCGCCCATGCCCGCCAGGCGCAGGGCGGCCTCGGCCTGGCGCAGCGTCGCCTCGGCGGAGCGGTGCGCGGCCTGCGCCTCCTGCACGCGACGCTCGGGCAGGATGCCTTCGTCGAACAGGCGACGCTCCCGATCCAGCGTCTGCCGGGCCAGCTGCAGCCGCGATCCGGCCTCCATCAGGCGCAACTGCATCTCGCCAAGCGCCGGGCTGGCCAGCCGCAGCAAGGCCTGACCTGGCCTGACGGCATCCTGGGGGTTCACGAGCACCTGCGTCACGACGCCATCCACCGGTGCGCTGACCAGGGCGTCGAGCTCCGCCGGCAGAGTCACCCTGGCCGGCGCCGGCGCAGCGAGGGCGGGCGCCGGCGCCACCAGCTTCTGCAGGCCCACGCCGAGCGCCTGGAGCTGGGCCGGGGCCACCACGAATTCAGCCGCGGGCGCCGCCGCGCCGGCCAGGCCGGCCCAGCAGCTGAACCAAAGAACGGGCCACAGGTGGCGCCGACCAGAACACAACACAGGCGTACTCCCAGATCAATTCGGCCTGCCGCGTGGCGACCTGACGGCGCAGGTCCATGGACAACAGCAGGGACGTTCGCGAGTCTGGGCCGCTCCCCTGAAGCAAGGCTGAAGCCGATGTCGCGTCGTCGGCTCGGCCGTGGAGCGCGCCGGTCTTGCGCCGGCAAGCGCAAGGTCGAGCTTCCGGAGCAGGCCCCGCATCGGGCCGATGAGGACGCGGGCATGGTGGGCATGAAGCAGGTCGCGCAGCGCCGCGAGGAGTGCGGCGTGATGATTGGAGAGATCGCCCGCGCGGCAGGCCTGCCTGGGCAGCCAAGGCCATCCGGCCCGGCCGGCAATGCCGCGACGTCTTCCCGACGTCCGTCGACAACCCCTGCCCGCCCCGGGTCCGAGATCGAACCGAGGTTTGCGCCATCACCAGGCGCGTTGATTTCCCAAACTGGGCCTAGGCATTCCCAAAAGCAAAACGGCCCAGCGTTTTTAAGCGCTGGGCCGTTGATTTGCTTATTGTTTTTTGGGGTGGCTGATGGGACTCGAACCCACGACAACAGGAATCACAATCCTGGACTCTACCAACTG
>JAACZV010000026.1 GCA_009996515.1 Comamonadaceae bacterium | reverse complement strand
TCTTCAGCCCGCCCAGGCTTTTCAGCCTGCCCGCCTCGCACTTGCCGCACAACCCGCCTTCCGGCGCGTCGCGCTGACTTGTGATCAGCGAAGCCCGCAACTGTAGCACGGAATTTTCGGCATGAGCAAGCGGTGACCGCTTTGTGTCGAAAGACTTGCCCTGTGGGGTCGCAGGTCGGCGCTCCTGAGTCGGCGGCCAAGGAACTGTGCACCCGACCGCGGCCCAACCCGTTCAGCGAGCCCCATCGCCTGCTGCACGAATCACGCGCCGGCAACCGGCTGTGCCGCAGTCAGGCATGCACGCGCGCCACCGGATGGTGACGAAGCAGCATTCGACGCCGCCCCGGCTCCGCTTGCACCCGGGTCGCGCCAAAGCGCGGCGCCGATAAGTTTCACGCCTCGGTTCTCGGCCTTTCTTCCTCTTGAACCGCGCCTCCTCAAGCCAGCGCGCGCCGCGTGTCCTCGTCGGCCGGGAACAGGTGCTCCACCTTCAGCGAGGCCAGCGTGATGTCCAGCGGCGTGCCGAAGCTGGTGATGGTGGAGAAGAGGCTCAGCACCCGGCCATCCGCGGCACGCAGCCGGAAGGCCAGCACGGGGAGCTGGCCACCGGTTTCCACGGCCGTCCAGGGCTGCAGCGTGGGGCGCAGCTCATCCAGCAGCGCCCGCAGGCGCGGCAGGTGCTGGGCTTCGCGTGTGGCCCGGGCCCACATCTCGTTGCACAGCCAGGCCTCGTCCACGCACAGCGCGCGCAGACCACCCGGCGCGAAGACGACGCGCAACAGGTTCAGCGGCTGGGCCAGCAGCTGCTCGGCCGGCAGGCCCAGCAGAGCCAGCAGCCGCGCCAGGCCGGCATTGGCCATGACGACGTTGTACTCGCCGTCCAGCACCAAGGCCGGCGCCGCGCCGTTGGCGTGGATGAGCTGCTCCAGCGCAGCCCGCACGGGCGCCATCTCGGGCACGTCCAGCGCGCGCTCGGCATGGGCCGGCGCGTAGCCGGCGGCCAGCAGGGCCTGGTTGCGCTCCTCCAGCGTGGCGCCGAGGGCATCGAGCAGCGCGACCAAGGTCTCGCGGCCGGCGCGCGAGCGGCCGGTTTCGATGCAGCTGAGGTGGCGTTGCGAGACGCCGGTGCGCAGCGACAGCTCCAGCTGGCTAACACGGCGCGACTTGCGCAGGGCGGCGAAGGTGGCGGTCATGGGGCGATTCTGCGATGCAGGCCCGCGGCGCCGCGATGACCTCGGGGGTCATTGCTGCGCCACGCACGGCTGCCGAGCATGTCGGCATGTTCAACCCGCTGGAGCCTCACCATGCGAACCGTCCTCATACTCGTCCTGGCCACCTTCGGTGCCTTCTCGCTGTACACGATGTGGGAGGTCGGCTACACCGGCATCTGGCAGGCCGGCATGGCCAGCATCGGCGCCTGGCAGCTGCTGGTGGATTTCGTCATCACGTCGCTCATCCTGCTCGGCTTCCTGTGGCGCGACGCCACGCAGACCGGCCGCCGGCTGTGGCCGTTCGCGCTGCTCACGCTGGCGGCAGGCTCGTTCGGGCCGATGCTGTACCTGCTGCTGAGCCCGCGCGGGTCAAGTGCAAGGCTGGATCGCGAGGCTACGGCCTGAGCCTTGCGCGCCCCCGATCCGCTCATGTGCTGCGCCGCGAGTCCGTGATGTCGCGGCAGCAGCCCCTGGGCGGGGCGATGCTCAGGCCGGTTCCACGCTGACGCCAGGCCAACGCAAGACGTCCCAGACCAGGTTGCGAAGCGCGCCCGCGCCTATGCACCAGTGCGCCAGCCCGAGCCCGCGCCCGGCCCGCAGCGCCGCCATGAACTATGGCGTGGCGCGCACGAGCGCCGTCAGCCGCGTGGCGTCTTCAGCCGGGACCTGCGCCGCCACCATCACTTGGCCTTCTCGCGTTCCTGCAGCGCCCGCCACATCACCTTGCCGGCGCCGCTCTTGGGCAGCGTGTCGACGAATTCGACGACGGCCGGCACCTTGTAGGCCGCCATGTGGGCCTTGCACCACTCGCGCAACTGCTCGGCCGTCAGCGCCTCGTGGCCGGCGCGCCGCACGACGACCGCCTTGACCGTCTCGCCGCGGTAGGCATCGGGCGCCGAGATGATGCAGGCCTCGGCGATGCCCGGGTGGGCGTGCATGAGGTTCTCCACCTCGGCCGGCCAGACCTTGAAGCCGCTGGCGTTGATCATGCGCTTGAGGCGGTCGGTCATGAAGAAGTAGCCGTCGGCGTCGACGTAGCCGATGTCGCCGGTGCGGAAGAAGCGCCGGCCCTCGAACTCGATGAAGGCGGCCTGCGTCGCGTCCGGGCGGCGCCAGTAGCCGTCGAACACCATGGGGCCGTGCACGATGATCTCGCCGCTCTCGCCCACCGGCAGCTCGCGCAGCGTGTCGGGGTCGATCACGCGGGCGTCGCAGCTGATGTAAGGCACGCCCAGGCACTGCTGCTTGGGCGCGTCGTAGGGATTGCTGTGGCTGGGCGCCGCCGTCTCGGTAAGGCCGTAGCCTTCCATGTAGCGCAGGCCGTAGCGCTGCCACAGCCGCTCGGCGATGGCCTGCGGCATGGCCGCGCCGCCACCGCCGATGGAGATCATGCTGCTGAGGTCGAACGTGTCCACCTGCGGGCTGGCCAGCAGGTCGATGACCATGGTGGGGATATTGGTCCAGCGCGTGACGCGGTGCTCCTTGATGAGCCGCGCCGCGTATTCGCGCTGCCAGCGCGGCATCAGCACCAGCGCCGCGCCCGCGGCCAGCGTGCCGTGCATGACGACCACCATGCCGGTGATGTGGAACATGGGCACCACGCCGAGGATGACGTCCTCGTGGTTGGCGTTGGCCCACAGCGTGCCGGCGAAGACGTTGTGCTGCAGGCTGCGGTGCAGGTGCATGCAGCCCTTGGGGTGGCCCGTGGTGCCGCTGGTGTAGGGCAGCAGCGCCAGGTCGTCGGCGCCCACCGTCGTGACGGGCGGCTCGCCCGTGCAGTCCATCGCGTCGGCCCAGGCCGTGGCACCGGCCGGCAGCGCGACATCGGCGTTGAGCCAGTCGGCCCAGCCGGACGGCAGGCCCGCGTCGTCGCCGACGCCCCCTTCGGGCAGCACCTCGGCCAGCCGGGTGACGAGCAGGTTCCTCGCGGCCATGCCGGCAGACAGCCACTCGGCCGTCAGGTCCGCGCTGGTGATGGCCAGCACGGCGCCGCTGTCCTCGATGAGGTGCCGGATCTCCGCCGCCCGGCTCATCGGGTTGACCGGCACGACGACGGCATTGGCGCTCAGGATGGCGTAGTGCGCGATGACCAGCTGCGGGCAGTTCTGCAGGTCCACCAGCACGCGGTCGCCCTTGACGATGCCGCGCTCGGCCAGCCATGCGGCCAGGCGCTGCACCTGTGCGGCCAGTTCGGCGTAGGTGGTGGTCTGGCCGAGAAAGACCAGCGCGGGCCGATGCGGGAAGCGCCGCGCGTTCACCAGCAGGTTGTCGGGCAGCGGCGTGGCGGGTGGCGCTATCGCGTGCGGCACGCGGGCCGGCCAGAACTTGTGGTGCGCGCGGGGGTTCATGCTCGGATCTCCGGTTTCTTCGCGACGACAAGGTAGACGCCCAGCAGCGTCACGGCCATGCCGGCAATGGCTTGCATGCCCAGTGTCTCGCCGAACAGCAGCCACGCCATCACCGAGGTGACAGAGGGCACCAGGTACATGGTGCTGCTGACCGCCGTCACGCGGCCGTGGCGCAGCATGTAGAACATCAGGCTGATGCCGCCGGCCGTCAGCACCAGCACGCTCCAGGCCATCGCGGCGATGACGGCGGTGTTCCATTCGATGCGCATGGGCTCCAGCGCCCAGGCCAGCGGCAGCGTCACCGCCAGCGCCGCCGCGAACTGCACCACCTGGCCGGTGCGCAGGTCGAAATGCGGCACGAAGCGCTTCTGGTACAGCGTGCCGCCGGTGATGGCGAGCAAGGCCATCACGCTAAGCAGCAGCGGCGGGCCGAAGCCGGCGCCCAGCGCCAGCTTGTGCCAGATGACGAGCACCACGCCCGCCAGGCCCAGCGCCACGCCAGCCCATTGCCGCGGCGCGACGCGCTCGCCGATCAGCGGCGCCAGCGCCGCCACCAGCACCGGCTGCAGGTTGACGATCAGCGCCGCCGTGCCGGCCGGCAGACCCTGGCGGATGGCCACCCAGACGCCGCCCAGATACACGGCCTGGATGCCGATGCCGGCGACGGCCAGATGCAGCATGTCGCGCCGCGCCGGCCAGGGCGCGCGCGCCGCCAGCGCCAGGCCCAGCATCAGCACCACCACGCCGGCATAGCGCCAGGCCAGGAAGGTCAGCGGGTCGGCGTGCGGCGCCGCGAGCTTGGCGACGATGTAGCCGGTGGCCCAGATGAAGATGAACAGCGGCGGGGCGAGGCGGTCGAGGAGGGGCATGGCGGCATCATGCCCGCGATGCCGCGCAGGCAGGCGACGCACAGGCAGCCCTGCGGCCATTGCTGCGCAATCCAGGCGCGCTGGGCCTCGTCGAGGCGCACGTCGAAGCAGTCGCAGCGCCCGGCCTGGGCACCGCAGTCGAAGCCGCCGCCGCAACGCGGGCAGACGCTGGCGATAAGGGCGGCACGACGGCTCATGGACGGCATTGTCGGCCAGCAAAAAGCCCCTCGGGCCAGGGGCGCGAGGGGCTTTGAAGAAGGGGCGGAACCCGGGTCGGGATCAGCGGTCCTTGATGAACATGCCGGTGGCACCGGGCATGGTGGGCGGCGTCGTGCCGGTGTTGACGGTCGAGTCGCCCAAGATCAGCGCCGTGTAGACGCCGTTGGCCGTCAGCGGGGTCAGGCTGGTGGTACCGCCGTTGGTGCCCGGGTTGTACAGCGGGTTGGCCAGCAGCGGCGACGTGATCTGCACCGTGGAGCCCGTGCTGGACGAGATCATCTGCGGGGCCGAGCTGGAGCCGGCTTCCACATTGGAGGCCAGCGTCGTGTAGTCCACCACCAGCGAAGCCAGCGGGTTGTTGCCCGACAGCGCGTTGATGAGGCGGATCTTCACGTTGCCATTGGTGGACGGCAGGCGGTTGTCATCGACCAGCGGCTTGAACAGCGGATTGGCCGCCGTGCCGTACAGCAGGAAGGTGTAGTCCGTGCCGGCCACCAGGTTGGGGGCCGCAAAGTTCTGCGCCGTGCCGTTGACGTTCACGACCAGATTGCTGGCGCCGGCCGGCAGGCTGATGTAGTCGGCACGATTGGGCGACGGCGAGTTGATCAGCAGCGGCTTGCCCTGCACGGTGGAGCTGGCATAGGCACCACCGGCCAGGCCGTTGACCATGCGCACGCGGCTCAGCGCGTTGGGGTAAGGGGTGACGGCGCCCTTCTGCACCAGCTTGTAGCCGTTGACCAGCGTGCCGCTGCTGGTGGAGGTCAGGATCAGCGAGTTCACGCTGGCGGAGTCCAGCGTGACGCCGGAGACGTCCAGGCGCAGGTCGTTCTTGTTGTTGTAGCCGGTGACGCGCAGGCGGTAGGTGCCGGCGTTGAGCTGGATGTAGCCGCTGCCCGCGCCGCCTTGCAGGCCGGTGACGAAGGGGGTGGAGTCGATCAGCGCGGCGTCGGCCGTCGTGATGTAGACGTCCAGCTGGCCCGCGTCCGGGGCCAGGTTCAGCGCCAGCACCTTGACCTTGCCGGAGTCCGGGGCGTCCTGGGCTTCCTGCAGCAGGCTGGTGCGCACGGCACCGGCGAAGCCGTAGGCGATCAGCGTGTAGCTGCTGTCGCCGGCCAGCGCGGGGGCCAGCGCAGCGACGCTGTTGCCGACGTCGCTGGTCTGGACCTGAGTCGCCGTCTTGTTGGTGTCCACGCCGCCATAGGTGCCGACGTTGGCCTGCGCAACCTTGGAGTTGATGGTCTTGTCGTCGACCACCAGGTCGAGACTGGCGTAGGACTGGGTGGCGTTGAGCAGGCGGATCTGCGTCGAGCTGCCGCCGCTTCCACCACCGCCGCAGGCAGTCAGGAATGCAGTGGCAGACAGGCTCAGCGTCAAGACCAGCCGGGTGGCCCAGGGGGTGAATCGCATCGAAAACTCTCCGAAAAAACCAAACCGCCGGGCTGAAATCCCAAAACGCGGATTCGCGATTAGAACTCAAGCCGAGGATGTCACGATTCCCATCATTCGCAGCCGCGGTGAAGAACTGTTGCTGAAGCAGCCTCACCGAGGAGAACCCCCCGCCTGCCGCGGCGTGGCGTCGCTAGCATCGCCGCCATGAACTACCCCCATCTCCTCGCCCCGCTGGACCTCGGCTTCACGACACTGAAGAACCGCGTGCTGATGGGCAGCATGCACACGGGCCTGGAAGATGGCCGCAAGCATTTCGAGCGCATGGCGGTGTTCTTCGCCGAGCGCGCGCGGGGCGAGGTGGGGCTGATCGTGACGGGCGGCTACGCGCCCAACATCGAGGGCTGGGCCAAGCCTTTTGCCGGCACGCTGGCCACCTCGGGCGCCGCGCGCCGGCACAAGCTCATCACCGACGCCGTGCATGCCGAGGGCGGCAAGATCGCGCTGCAGATCCTGCACACGGGCCGCTACGGCTATTCACCGCTGTGCGTAGCGCCATCGCGCATCCAGAGCCCCATCAGCCCGTTCACGCCGCGGGAACTCTCCGCGCGCGGCATCGAGCGCCAGATCCGCGCCTTCATCCGCTGCGCGAAGCTGGCCCGCGAGGCCGGCTATGACGGCGTGGAGGTGATGGGCTCGGAGGGCTATTTCATCAACCAGTTCCTCGTCCAGCACACCAACCAGCGCACCGACGACTGGGGCGGCTCCTACGAGAACCGCATGCGGCTGCCGCTGGAGATCCTGGCCCGCATGCGCGAGGCCGTGGGGCCGGACTTCATCATCATCTACCGCCTCTCCATGCTGGACCTGGTGCCCAACGGCAGCAGCTGGGAAGACGTGGTGGAGCTGGCGCGGCGCGTGGCGCACGGCGGCGCCACCCTCATCAACACCGGCATAGGCTGGCACGAGGCGCGCATCCCCACCATCGCCACCAGCGTGCCTCGCGCGGGCTTTGCCTGGGTCACTGCAAAACTTCGCGCCCAGCTGCGCGAGGAAGGCATCACGACGCCGCTGATCACCAGCAACCGCATCAACACGCCCGAGGTGGCCGAAGGCGTGCTGGCCGACGGCAGCGCCGACATGGTGTCCATGGCCCGGCCCTTCCTGGCCGACGCCGAGTTCGTCAAGAAGGCGCGCCAGGGCCGGGCCGACGAGATCAACACCTGCATCGCCTGCAACCAGGCCTGCCTGGACCACACCTTCGCGCAGAAGATCTCCACCTGCCTCGTCAACCCGCGTGCGGCCTACGAGCAGGAGATCGTCGTGCGGCCGGTGAACGGGGCAGCCAAGCGCATCGCCGTCGTCGGTGCCGGCCCGGCGGGCCTGGCCGCAGCGACGACGCTGGCCGAGCGCGGCCATGCGGTGACGCTGTTCGACGCGGCGGCCGAGATCGGCGGCCAGTTCAACATGGCCAGGCGCATCCCGGGCAAGGAGGAGTTCAGCGAGACGCTGCGCTACTTCCGCCGCCGCATCGAGGTCACGGGCGTCGAATTGAAGCTGAACTGCCGCGTCGCGGCGGACGAGCTGAAGGGCTTCGACGAGGTGCTGCTGGCCACCGGCGTCAGCGCCCGCGATCCCAGGATCCCCGGCCAGGCCGAGGGCCAGGCGCGTGGCCAGGTGCTGAGCTACATCGACGTGCTGCGCCATGACCGGCCGGTGGGCGCCCGCGTGGCCATCGTCGGCGCCGGCGGCATCGGCTTCGACATGGCCGAGTACCTGCTGGAGGCCGGCCATTCGCTGACGCTGGACCCGGCCGCCTGGCGCCGCCACTGGGGCGTGGGCGACCCGGAACAGGTGCGCGCCGGGCTGCTGCGGCCGGCCCCCGAGCCCCCCTCGCGCCAGATCACGCTGCTGCAGCGCAAGGCCGGCAAGCTGGGCGCCGGCCTGGGCAAGACGACCGGTTGGATCCATCGCGCCGCGCTGAAGATGAAGCAGGTCGACATGCTGGCCAGCGTGAATTACGAGCAGATCACGCCCGAAGGCCTGTGGGTCAGCTATGGCGAGAAGCGCGCCGACGCCCAGTTGATCGCGGCCGACACCATCGTGCTGTGCGCCGGCCAGGAGCCGCTGCGCGAGCTGGAGGCGCCGCTGAAGGCGGCGGGCGTCAGCGTGCACCTGATAGGCGGTGCGCTGGAGGCCGGCGAGCTGGATGCCAAGCGGGCCATCCTGCAGGGCACCCGGCTGGCCTGCGCCCTCTAGGGCCGGTCGCGCCCGCCCGCCGGCGCGGGCTCAGTTCAGCGAGAGCTTCCAGAGCTGATACAGGGCGTCGTCGTCCTGCTCGACGACTTGCAGGCCCTGGGCCAGGTCGAAACTGGAGTCGAACCAGCCGCAGAGCTCGGGCGCGCACGCATCGGCGGCTTCGCGGGGGCGGGGCAATGCCGTCGGCGGCGGCTTGACGCTGGGCCAGGGATGCCGGGGGGAGCTGAAGAATTGCATGGCGGTTGTCCTGAGGCGGTGGGAGGTCGTGCAAAACGTCACACCCTCAGCATCGGCGCCGGCCCGCCTCCCGACCATCGCCCTTTGGGTGGGCCGAGGAGGGAAGACCGGGGCGAGATCCCCCCAGGCCTCCCTCCAAAGAGGGAGTCAAAAACAGGGTCGGAACCGGTTTTCTTGCGGTCCGGCCGGCACGCGCCCGGCTCAGGCGGCGCGGCGGCTCAGCTCGCGCCGCGCGTCCTGGCCTATCCAGCGCGCCGATTTCTCCTCGTGCAAGCACAGGCGCTCCGCCAAAGTGAGCGCAGGCTCATACAGGCCCGGGCTGCGCTTGCCGATCTGGCGCAACGCCCAGTTGACGGCTTTCATGACGAAGCCGCGGTCGTCGCCCGCGGCGGCCTCGATGAGCGGCAGCCGGGCCAGGAAGTCGGCGTCCGGCCGCGTCTTCTGGTGCACCGCGGCGACGGCCAGCAGCGCAAAGCCGGCGCGCTTCTCGAACTCGGGCTGGCGCGCCGCCCAGCGCGGGATGGCGTCCCAGGCCAGCGGGCTCTTCACGAACGCATTCAGGCAGGCCTGGTCGCAGACATCCCAGGCCTGCAGGCCGGCCACCCAATGGTCCATCTGCGCGGCCGTCAGCCGGGCCGGCTCGGCCACCATGCCGGCCAGCAGCTGCGCGTCGGGAATGCCGCTGTCCCACAGCGCCAGGGCCAGCTCGTGGTCGCGCCCGAGCTCGCGGGCCAGGGCGCGCAGCGTCGGCACCGCCAGGCCCAGCCGGCCCTCGCCGACCAGGCCGAAGCGGGCCATGGCGTCGAGCTGGTCGGGGCGGGCCCGCGAGCGCAGCGCCTGGAGGGCCTCATCCAGCCGCCGATTGAGCTTATTCGGCATGCGCCGATTCTGCGGCGGCGCGGGCGACGCAGAATCCGGGCTCCGCCACGAGCGCCAGTTCTCTTCACACGATGAAGCCCTCCCCCCTGTTCGCCGCCCTCGCGGCCGCCCTGCTGCTGTCCACCGCCCCCGTGGCCCATGCCAGCCCCGGCCCCGGCGTGAGCTGGCAGGCCGCCGCGGTCGACGCCGACATCGACCGCCATTTCGCCCAGGCCCGGGCCGAGAAGAAGCCCGTGCTGCTGTACTGGGGCGCCAAGTGGTGCCCGCCCTGCAACCAGCTCAAGGCCACCCTCTTCAACCGCGCCGACTTCATCGAGCAGAGCAAGGCCTTCGTCGCGGTGGGCATAGACGGCGACGCGCCCGGCGCCCAGAAGCTGGGCACGCGCTTCAAGGTGCGCGGCTACCCGACGCTGATCCTGTTCAGCCCCAATGGCAGCGAGATCACCCGCCTGCCCGGCGAGGCGGATGCGGCCCAGGTCATGAAGGTGCTGCAGCTGGGCCTGTCCAGCGGCCGCCCGGTCAAGGCCGTGCTGGCCGATGCCAGGGCCGGCAAGAAGCTGGGCGCCAACGAATGGCGGCTGCTGGGCTTCTACGGCTGGGAGACGGATGAGCAGCAGCTGCTGCCCGTCGCAGAGCGCGCAGCGACGCTCGCCCAGCTGGCCAAGGCCAGCGAAGGCGGAGACGCCGAGACGACGACGCGGCTGTGGCTGAAGTCCGTGGGCGCCATGGCCGAGGGCAAGCTGGCCGACCCGGCGCAGCTGCCGCGCCTGCGCGCCGTGCTGGCCGACCCGGTCCAGGCCCGCGCGCAGATGGACGTGCTGACCAATGAGGCGCCCGACCTCGTCAAGGCCTTCGCGCCCCAGCCAGGCGCGGCGCGCGCGACGCTGGTCGCCGAGTTCGACGCCGCGCTGAAGCGGCTGAACGCAGACCCGACGCTGTCGCGCGCCGACCGCCTCAATGCGCTGCAGGGCCGCATTGACCTGGCCCGCCTGGACTCCGCCAAGGACGATCCGCAGCCCAAGGGCATCCCCACCGCGTTGCTGAACGAGGCGCGCGAGCAGGCCGGCCGCGCCAACCGCGAGGTCACCGACGGCTACGAGCGCCAGGCCGTCATCACCGAGGCCGCCCATCTGCTGGGCCGCGCCGGGCTGTGGAAGGACAGCGACGAGCTGCTGAAGTCGGCGCTGGCGCGCAGCCACTCGCCCTACTATCTGATGAGCCAGCTGGGCGCCAATGCCAAGAAGCAGGGCAAGGTCGAGGACGCGCTGCGCTGGTACGAGGAGGCCTTCAACAAGAGCGAGGGCCCGGCCACGCGGCTGCAATGGGGCTCCAACTACTTCGGCGCGCTCATCGAGCTGGCGCCGCAGGACACCGCCCGCATCGAGAAGGCCGCGTCGCAGCTGTTCACCGAGGCCGCCAAGGACCCCGGCGCCTTCTACGAGCGCAGCGAGCGCTCGCTGAAGAAGGTGGCCAGCCTGCTGGCGACCTGGGGCCGGGCGCCCGCGCAGGCCGCCGCCGTCGGCCGGCTCAAGGCCCAGCTCGACGGCGTCTGCGGCAGGCTGGATGCGAGCGACGCCAAGGCGCGCTCGGCCTGCCGCGCGCTGCTTACTTGAGCAGGCCCTCGGCCTTCATGGCCTCCTGCACGGCGGGGCGCTGGCGCATGCGCTCCATGAAGCCGCCGAGGTTGGCCAGGCCGCCGATGTCCACGCCGACGAACTGGCTCCAGTTGGCGACCGTGAACAGATAGGCATCGGCCACGCTGAAGGACTCGCCGGTCAGGTAGGACTTGCCGGCCAGCTGGCCGTCCACCCAGGTGAAGCGCTCCACCAGCTTGGCGCGGAACAGCGCCTTGGCTTCCTCGGGCATGGCCGGGTTGAACAGCGGCGAGAAGCCCTTGTGCAGCTCGCTGGTGATGAAGTTCAGCCATTCCTGCACGCGGTAGCGGGCCAGCGAGCCGGCCGGCGGGATCAGGCCGCGCTCGGGCACCTGGTCGGCGATGTACTGCACGATGACGGGCCCCTCGGTGAGGCGCTCGCCGTTGTCCAGCTCCAGCAGCGGCACATAGCCCTTGGGGTTGATCGTGTAGTAGTCGGTGCCGTCCTGCAGCTTGTGGGTCTTGGTGCTAGCCAGCACGGCCTCGAAGGGCAGGCCGGATTCCTTCAGCACGATGTGCGGCGACAACGAGCAGGCGACGGGGCTGTAGTAGAGCTTCAAGAGCAACTCCGGAGTTGTATGGGTTGACGGGGCCGCGAGGCTAAGCGACGCGGCCAAGTCCCTGCACGGGACAGGTCTTCGCCACCTCGGCCACGCCCTGCCGCCATTCATGTCGCCCGCCCTGCCATTCGCCCGTCGGTTCAGGTCGGCGCCGGGGGGCGGGCCCCATACTGCGGGCCTCATTAACCACTCCTCTACACGGCATGCGCGAACCTTGGCAGCGCCTCCTCCTTCTTCCTGCCCTGCTGCTGGTCCTGGGCGGCGCCGCGCAGGCCGCGCCGCTGGAGCCCTGCCGCATCGCCGGCATCCCCAACGAGCTGCGCTGCGGCAGCCTGCAGCGCCCGCTGGACCCGGCCCGGCCCGACGGCGTCAAGATCGACATCCATTACGTCGTCGTGCCGGCCATGGCGCGCAACAAGCAGCCCGACGCCGTGCTGATGCTGGCCGGCGGCCCCGGCCAGAGCGCCATCAAGCTCGCGCCGCGCGTGCTGTCGCGCCTCTCGCGGCTGCACAACCGGCGTGACCTGGTCTTCATCGACCAGCGCGGCACCGGCCAGTCCGCGCCGCTGAACTGCCCCGACGACAGCCAGCTGCCCATCACCGAACAACTGGACAGCGCCGCCCAGCTGCGCCGCCTGGACGCCTGCCGCGCGGCGCTGGAGAAGCTCCCCTACGGCAAAGACGGCGGCCTGCGCTTCTTCACGACCAGCATCGCCATGCAGGACCTGGACGCCGTGCGCGAGGCCCTGGGCGTGCCGCAGTGGAACCTCGTCGGCGGCAGCTACGGCACGCGCGCCGCGCTGGAATACCTGCGCCAGTTCCCGACCAAGGTCAGGCGCACCCTCATCGACGGCGTGGCGCCGCCGGACATGGCGCTGCCGGCCAGTTTCTCCACCGACGGCCAGGCCGCGCTGGACAAGCTCATCGCCGCCAACGCCAAGACCCAGCCCCAGCTGCGCGCCGACTGGCAGCAGCTGCTCGCCTCGCTGCCGCGCGAAGTGACGGTGGCCCACCCGCTGACCGGGCAGCCCGAGCGCTTCACGGTGACCCGCGAGCTGCTGCTGCGCGCCGTGCGCGCGCCGCTGTACCAGCCGTCGCTGGCCGCCGCCCTGCCCGCGGCCATCCATGCGGCCGCGGCGGACGGCAACTTCACCGGTCTGTTCGGCCTCGGCAACGCCTTCGGCAGCAACCCGTCCCTGCGCCTGGCCATGGGCATGCACTACAGCGTCATCTGCGCGGAAGACATGCCCCGCCTTGCCGACAGCCAGGACGCGCCTGGCGCCGACTTCCAGGCCCTGGACGCCCGCATGTACGGTCAGGTGTGCAAGACCTGGCCCCGCGGCGACGTGCCGGCGGACTTCTACACCATCCCGCCCGCACCCAGCCCCGTGCTGGTGATGAGCGGCGGCGCCGACCCGGTCACGCCGACGCGCCACGGCGAGCGCGTCGCCCGCGCGCTCGCGGCCGGCCATCCGGAGCGCGTGCAGCATCTGGTGGTGCCCGAGGCGGGCCATGGCGTCATGAGCCTGGGCTGCGTGCGCGACCTGATGTTCCGCTTCATCGACGCCAAGACCGACGCCGCCGCCCTGCCCCAGGAGGCCGCCTGCGCGACCCGCATCCCACGCCCGCCGGCCTTCCAGCCGGTGCAATCGCCGCGAGGAGGAGCGGCCCAATGATCAACATCCAGGACGTTCACAAGCAGTTCACCGCCCAGACGGGTGGCAGCCTGTTCAAGCGCGGCAGCAAGCGCGTCGTGCACGCGGTGCAGGGCGTGAGCCTGCGGGCCGAGGACGGCCGCATCACGGGCCTGCTGGGCGCCAACGGCGCGGGCAAGACCACCACGCTGCGCATGCTGGGCGGGCTGTTCCCGCCGGACGCCGGCCAGATCACGGTCGACGGCCTGGCCGTGAAGGAGGCGCCGCAGAAGGCGCTGGCCCGCATGGGCATACTCGGCGACGCGCATGGCCTGTATCCGCGCCTGTCGGCCCGCGAGAACATCATTTATTTCGGCCGCCTGCAGGGCATGGCGCCCGAGGCCGCCAACGCCCGCGCCGAGGAGCTGGCGCGGCTGCTGGAGATGCAGGCCATCCTGGACCGCCGCGCCGACGGCTTCAGCCAGGGCGAGCGCATGAAGACGGCTCTGGCCCGCGCGTTGGTGCACGACCCCGCCAACATCGTGCTCGACGAGCCCACCAACGGCCTGGACGTGCTGGCCACCCGTGCGCTGCGCGAGGCGCTGCGCTGGCTGCGCAGCCCCGAGGGCGGCGGCAAGTGCATCGTCTTCTCCACCCACATCATGCAGGAGGTGGAACAGCTCTGCGACGAGGTGGTCGTCGTGTCCAAGGGCCGCAGCGTGGCCCATGGCAGCGTGTCCGGCCTGCTGGAACAGGCCGGCGAGGCCCGCTTCGAGGACGCTTTCGTGAAACTCGCATTCCCTGAAGAGGTGGCCGCATGAAACAGGGCCTGATCGTTTTCGCGAAGGAACTCTCCGACGCCTTGCGCGACCGCCGCACGCTGTTGCGCCTGCTGATCCCCGCGCTGCTGATGGGGCCGCTGCTGCTGACGGCCCTGTCCGGCCTGATCGCGTCGCTGGAGGAGCAGGCGGAGAAGCGCCAAGTGGTCGTGTACGGCACGGAGAACGGCCCCACGCTGATCAACTTCATCCAGCGGCAGACCTACAGCATCGTCACGCTGAAGGGCGAGAAGGCGCGCGAGGGCTACGAGGCGGCGCTGCGCCAAGGCAAGAACTCCGCCCCGCTGCTGGTGATTCCGGCGGACTTCGAGGCCAAGCTGCTGCATGGCGAATCGCCCGCCGTGGAGATCGTGACGGACAGTGCCAACCAGCGGGCCAGCGCCAACGTGGGCCCGCTGCGCGGCCTGCTGCGCGGCTTCGGCCAGGAGCGCGCGACGCTGAGCCTGGCCCTGCGCGGCGTCTCCACCGAGCTGCTGGAGCCGCTGGACATCGAGGAGCGCGACCTGGCCAACGCCCAGGCCCGCGCGTCGCGGCTGACGGCCATGATCCCGATGTTCATCATCATGGCCGTGCTCTACGGCGCGCTGACCGCGGCGCTGGACAGCACGGCCGGCGAACGCGAGCGCGGCTCGCTGGAGCCGCTGCTGATGAACCCCGTGCCGCATGGCGCCATCGTGGCCGGCAAATGGGGCGCCGTCGCGCTGCTGGGCATGGCCGTGGCGCTGCTGTCCTCGCTGAGCTTCGTGCCGGCGCAATGGCTGCTCAGGAGCGACAGCCTGCAGGCCATGTTCCAGTTCGGGTCCGGCGAGGTGCTGGCCTTCTGGCTGCTGCAGATCCCGCTGGCGGCCGGCCTGTCGGCCCTGCTGATGGCGCTGGCCATACGCTCCAAGACCTACAAGGAGGCGCAGGCCGGCAGCACGCTGGTCGTCACCGTCGTGAGCCTGATGCCCATGGTCAGCCTGCTCAACCCGGGCGGCGAAGCCCCCTGGTATCTGTGGGTGCCGGGGCTGGCGCAGAACACGCTGATGCTGGCCGTGCTCAAGGGCGAGGCGCTGCGCTGGAGCCAGGTGCTGCCGGGCGTCATCACCGGCTTCGCGCTGGCCGCCGTGGCGCTGCTGTACGTGACGCGCTCCATGCGCTCGGCGGTGGCGCGATGAGGGCAGCGGCCACGGCCCTGGCGCTGCTGCTGGCCGGCTGTGCGGGCTTCGGGGGCTTCGAGCCCGCCACGCCGCCGGACTATGACGGCCCCACTGTCAACGTGGCCGACCAGGCCGTGCAGGTCAGCGGCACGCTGCTGCACGTCTTCGAGATGAGCCGCGTGGACGGGCGCCGCCTGTCCACCACCAGCCGCGCCACGGTGAGCGCCAACCAGGGCCGCGGCTTCGCGGTGGCGCCGGTCGCGCTGAGCAACGAGCTGCCGTTGCGGCCGGCCCGCGTGCAGCTGCAGGCGCTGACGCAATACGCCGCGCCCATCCTCGCCATGACTCACCCGACCTGCCGCGTGCAGGGCGAGGTGCAGTTCACGCCCGAGGCAGGCAAGGCCTATCGCGTGGCGGGGCGCATAGCGGCCGAGGCCTGCGAAGTGTGGGTCGAGGAGCTGTCGTCGCGGCAGGCGGTGACCGACAAGATCCGTGGCAAGGGCACCGGCCCCTGAGCCCCTCGGAGCGGGGGCCCGCCTCAGCCCGACCGCGGCGGTGCCGTCTCGCGCTCCATCCAGCCCAGCCAGCGCAGCGCCTGCTCGCGGCCGTCGCCGCACATGAGTTCGCTGGGCTGCAGCGAGCCGCAGACGGCGGGCCGCTCGGGCCGGCCGAAGAGGCGGCAGCGGTCTTGCTCGTCCAGCTGCGCGCAGCGCACGCCGGCCGGCTTGCCGTCCGGATGGCCGGGAATGGGCGAGCTGATCGACGGGGCGATGCAGCAGGCCGCGCAGCGCGGCCGGCAGGCGAAGGGGGTGGCGGGGGCGTCGGCCATGCAGGGATTGTCCGCCCCGCCGGCCTAGCCCTTCATCGGGCAGGTGCTGAAGCCCAGCACGGAATACAGCGGGCAGCTGCCCAGCAGGCCGGTGGCCAATGGCACCAGGCCGATATAGCCCCAGGCGCCGATGCTGCCGGTGACGGCCAGCCCCAGCAGCACGAGGCCCGCGAGGATACGGGCGATGCGGTCGATGGCGCCGACGTTGGTCTTGAACATGCTGCTCTCCTTCGAGGTGGTGATGGCGCCATCGTCGGCGCCACGCCGCCTCTTGTCGGTGACCTCGGTCACACAGCGTTTGACGCCGCGCAAAGCCGCTGCAGCGCGGCCGCATCGGTCAGCTCGATGCGCTCGCGCCCCAGCGCCACCCAGCCGTCGCGCTCGAAGCGGCGCAGCAGCCGGCTGACGATCTCGCGCACGGTGCCCAGCTCCTCGGCGAGCTGCTGGTGCGTCGTCAGCAGCCGCGGGCCGCGGGCGCAGAGCAGCGCGGCCAGGCGCTGGTCCAGGCGCTGGAAGGCCACCGCCTCCACCAGGGCCATCAGCTCGGCCAGGCGCTCGGCCATCAGGCCCATGACGTAGCGGCGCAGCACCGGGTCGCGCTCGCAGACGGCCTCGAAGTCGGCCGGGCTGACCAGGCGCAGCGCCGTTTCCGTGCGGGCCTCGCCCCAGGCCGTGGCGGCGCGATGCGCGAACAGGCAGGTGGCCGAGACGACGCAGACCTCGCCCGGCTCGACGCGGTAGAGCTCCATCTGGCGGCCATCGGGCGCGAGCAAAGCAACGCGCACGCTGCCTTCGTCGACGATGGGAAAGCCCGGGCAGGGCTGGCCGGCATCGAAAAGCCGGGTGCCGGCGGGAACGCGCAGCGGCCGGGCGCGGGTGGCGAGCTCGGCCAGCGGCGCCAGGACGGGGTCGGGCGGGATGGGCATGACGCCATTGCAGCATGGCGCAAGGCGCGGCGGCGGCGCTCGACTTCAGCCAGCCCTAAGCCTGCCGCTCCAGCATGGGCGCATCCCTTCCAGGAGCCACCATGACCTCGCCTTCGACCGACACCACTTCACCCCGCACCGTGATCCAGCCCCTGTGGGATGCGCCGGTGCGCCTGCTGCACGCGCTGATGGTGCTGAGCCTGGCCGGCGCCTGGCTGACCGCGGAGAGCCAGGGCTGGCGGGCCGTGCACATCAGCTTCGGCCTGACGCTGGCCGGCGCCATGATCCTGCGGCTGCTGTGGGGCTTCGTCGGCACGCCGCCGGCGCGCTTTGCCAGCTTCGTGCGCGGACCGGCGGCGGTGGCCGCACACCTGCGCGGGCTGCTGGCCGGCCGGGCCGGGCCGCATGCGGGCCACAACCCGGCCGGCGGCTGGGCCGTGCTGGCGCTGCTGGCCACCGGCCTGCTGGCGGCCGGCAGCGGCTGGCTGGCCTGGCAGGGCGGCGAGGCCTGGGAAGACGTCCACGAGACCCTGGCCAACGCACTGCTGCTGCTGGCCGGCGTGCACGTCGCCGCCGTGCTGCTGATGAGCCGGCTGGCGCATGACCGCCTGGTGCCGGCCATGCTGACCGGGCGCAAGGCCGTGCCGGCCGGCACGCCGCCGACACGCTCCATGCACCGCCTGCTGGCTGCGGCCCTGCTCGTCGCCACGCTGGGCTTCTGGGCCTGGAGCCTGGGCCCGACCGCGCCCTGGCACGGTGCCGCCCAGGCCCAGGCCGACGGCGACAGGCATCATGGGGACCGCCACCACGACGACGACTGACGGTGCGGCGGCCTGCGCCCGCCAGGCATCGGTGATGTGCGGCAAGGTGAGCGCCTGCTCACTGCCGACACAGCCCAAGGTCTGCACTGGCCCCTCACCGCCCTCCGCGCCCAGGCCCACGCCCCGGCCGCCCTGCAGGGCTGGGTGGTGACGGCGGCCCGCTCCCCCACCCTCGGCGGGCCGCGGGTGAGCCGGGCGCCCGAGAAATCCGACGGGTGACTTATCCACAGCCGCTTCGTAAAATTCGGGGTTTGCCCGAGCCCTCGCGCGGGCGGCTGTTCTTTCCAGGATCGCGATGCTCTACCCCAAGGAATTCGACGTCATCGTCGTCGGCGGCGGCCATGCCGGCACCGAGGCCGCGCTGGCCGCGGCGCGCATGGGCGCGCAGACGCTGCTGCTGACCCACAACATCGAGACCCTGGGCGCGATGAGCTGCAACCCCAGCATAGGCGGCATCGGCAAGGGCCATCTCGTCAAGGAGGTCGACGCGCTGGGCGGCGCGATGGCGCTGGCCACCGATGAGGCCGGCATCCAGTTCCGCATCCTGAACGGCTCCAAGGGCCCGGCCGTGCGCGCGACGCGCGCCCAGGCCGACCGCATCCTCTACAAGGCCGCCATCCGCCAGCGGCTGGAGAACCAGCCCCACCTGACGCTGTTCCAGCAGGCCGTGGACGACTTGATGGTGGAGGGCGACCGCGTCGTCGGCGCCGTCACGCAGGCCGGCATCCGTTTCCGCGCCCGCGCCGTCGTGCTGACGGCCGGCACCTTCCTGGACGGCCGCATCCACGTGGGCCTGGAGAACTATGCTGCCGGCCGCGCCGGCGACCCGCCGGCCGTGTCGCTGTCGGCCCGGCTCAAGGAGCTGCAGCTGCCGCAGGGGCGCCTGAAGACCGGCACGCCGCCACGCATCGACGGCCGCAGCATCGACTTCAGCAAGTGCGAGCCGCAAGCGGGCGACCTGGACCCGGTGCCGGTGTTCAGCTTCATCGGCCATGCGGCCATGCACCCGCGGCAGCTGCCCTGCTGGATCACGCACACCAATGCGCGCACGCACGAGATCATCCGCAGCGGCTTCGACCGCAGCCCCATGTTCACCGGCGTCATCGAGGGCGTGGGGCCGCGCTACTGCCCCAGCATCGAGGACAAGGTGAACCGCTTCGCCGACAAGGACTCGCACCAGATCTTCCTGGAGCCGGAGGGCCTGACGACGCACGAGTTCTACCCCAACGGCATCTCCACCTCCCTGCCCTTCGACATCCAGCTGGCCGCCGTGCGCAGCATCCCGGGCCTGGAGAACGCCGACATCCTGCGCCCCGGCTATGCCATCGAGTACGACTACTTCGACCCGCGCGGGCTGAAGGCCTCGTTCGAGACCAAGGCCATCCAGGGCTTGTTCTTCGCCGGCCAGATCAACGGCACGACCGGCTACGAGGAGGCGGCGGCGCAAGGCCTGTTCGCCGGCCTGAACGCGGCGCTGCAGGTGCGCGGGAATCCCCACTTTTCGGGCCCCTGGACGCCCGCGCGCGACCAGGCCTACCTGGGCGTGCTGGTGGACGACCTCATCACCAAGGGCGTGACCGAGCCCTACCGCATGTTCACCAGCCGCGCCGAGTTCCGGCTGCAGCTGCGCGAGGACAACGCCGACGCCCGCCTGACCGAGACCGGCCGGAAGCTGGGCCTGGTGGACGACGAACGCTGGGCCGCTTTCAACCGCAAGCGCGACGCGGTTTCACGTGAAACCGAAAAGCTGAAGAGCACCTGGGTGCATCCCGGCATCCTGCCGGCGCCGGATGCCGAACGGCTGGTGGGCAAGGCGCTGGAGCGCGAATACAGCCTGGCCGATCTGCTGCGCCGGCCCGGCGTGGGCTTCGACACGGTGGCCGAAGTGGCCTCCATCGCCAAACCCGAGGCGGGTGTTTCACGTGAAACGCTGGCCGCCGAACTGGGCCAGGAGCTGGCCGACCTCGTCGCCGAGCAGGTCGAGATCAGCGTCAAGTACGCCGGCTACATCAACAAGCAGGTCGACGACGTCGCCCGTGCCGCCCACTTCGAGCACCTGAAGCTGCCGGAGGACCTGGACTACAGCGGCGTCCACGCCCTCTCCTTCGAGGCCCGCCAGAAGCTCAATGCCCACCGTCCCGAGACGCTGGGCCAGGCCTCGCGCATCTCCGGCATCACGCCGGCAGCGATCTCGCTGTTGCTGGTGCATCTGAAAAAGGGCAAGTTCAAGGGCTTCACCGAGGTGGAAGCGGCATGAGGGAACAGCTCGAAGCGGCAGCCACCGAACTCGGCCTCACACTCAGCGACACCCAGCTCAACCAGCTGCTGGCCTACCTGGCCCTGCTGCAGAAGTGGAACAAGGTCTACAACCTGACCGCCGTGCGTGACCCGGCGCAGATGCTGAGCCACCACCTGATCGACAGCCTGTCGGCCATCCCGCCGCTGCTGCGCCATGGCGCGCCGGCGCGCTTGATGGACGTCGGCGCCGGCGGTGGCCTGCCGGGCGTCGTCATCGCGATCTGCTGCCCCGGCACCGACGTGACCTGCGTGGACGCCGTCGCCAAGAAGGCCAGCTTCATCCAGCAGGTCGCCGCCGAGTTGAAGCTGCCCAATCTGCATGGCGTGCACAGCCGGGTGGAGCAGTTGCAGACCCCGCCCTTCGGTGTCATCACGTCACGCGCTTTCGCGTCGCTGGCCGACTTCACGACGCTGACCCGCCAGCATCTGGCCGAAGGCGCGGTCTGGATGACCATGAAGGGCCAGCATCCGGCCGACGAGATCGCCGCCCTGCCTGCCGATGTGGACGTGTTTCACGTGGAACAACTGGCCGTGCCGGGCCTGGACGCCCAGCGCTGCATGGTCTGGATGCGCCCGAAGGCGGGGTGAACAAGTCCCTCGCTTAAACTGGCCACCCCTCCCCTTGTGGCCCCTCCATGTTCGGCATCGCTGATTACGGCGCCTTCGTCGCCGCCATCGTGTTGTTCCTCGCGATACCGGGTCCCGGCAACCTGGCGCTGATCACGTCCACCGGCAAGGGTGGCGTCGCAGGCGGCCTGGCCGCCACGCTGGGCATCATTGCGGGCGACCAGGTGCTGCTGTGGCTGGCCGTGGCCGGCGTCGCCGCGCTGCTGGCGGCCTACCCGGCCGCCTTCCAGGCCGTTCAATGGCTGGGCGCCGGCTATCTGGCCTGGTTGGGCTGGCAGATGCTGGCCGCCAAGCCGGGCCAGGGGCCGGTGCTGAACATCCGCCCGGGCCACTATTTCCGGCAGGCCGCGCTGATCACGCTGCTGAACCCCAAGGCCATCGTGTTCTACATGGCCTTCTTCCCGCTGTTCGTCGACCCGGCCCGTCACCAGGGCATGACGACCTTCGCCGTGATGGCCTCCACCATCGCCGCGCTGACGCTGCTGTACGGCCTTGCTGCCGTGCTGCTCACCCACCTCCTCGCCGCGCGCATGCGCACCCGGCCCTGGATCGCGCAAGCGCTCAACAAGGTCGCCGGCGTCTGCCTGCTCGGTTTCGGCATCCGGCTCGCCCTGTCCAGGTAGAAGATGGCCTCCAAGATTTTCTGCATCGCCAACCAGAAGGGTGGCGTCGGCAAGACCACCACCACCGTCAACCTCGCCGCCGGCCTGGCGCAGATCGGCCAGCGCGTGCTGGTCGTGGACCTGGACCCCCAGGGCAACGCCACCATGGGCTCGGGCATAGACAAGCGCAAGCTGGAGATGACGGTCTATGACGTGCTGCTGGAGTCGGCCACGGTGGCCGAGGCCAGGACCCGCGCCGACAAGGCCGGCTATGACGTGCTGGGCGCCAACCGCGAGCTGGCCGGCGCCGAGGTCGAGCTGGTGGAGCTGGAGCGCCGCGAGGCCCGCCTGAAGGCGGCACTGGCCGCCGCCGATGCCGACTACGACTTCGTGCTGATCGACTGCCCGCCCTCGCTGTCCATGCTGACGCTGAACGGCTTGTGCAGCGCCCATGGCGTCATCGTGCCCATGCAGTGCGAGTATTTCGCGCTGGAGGGGCTGACCGACCTGGTCAACACCATCAAGCAGATCCACGCCAACCTGAACCGCGAGCTGGAGATCATCGGCCTGCTGCGCGTCATGTTCGACCCGCGCATCACGCTGCAGCAGCAGGTCAGCGACCAGCTCAAGTCCCATTTCGGCGACAAGGTCTTCGACAGCGTCATTCCGCGCAACGTGCGGCTGGCCGAGGCGCCCAGCTACGGCCTGCCGGGCGTGGTCTTCGACCCCAGCTCCAAGGGCGCGATCGCCTTCGTCGACTTCGCCAAGGAGATGGTGCGGCGGATCGCGACGATGCGCTGAGGCGCCATGACGCCGCCTGCCGTCACGCTACGCCCCATGACGCCGGCCGACGCCGATGCCGTCGCCCGGCTGCATGCCACCAGCTGGCGCGCGGCCTACCGCGGCGTCTTCACGGACCGCTACCTCGACCACGAGGCCGACACCGAACGCCGCCAGGCCTGGCGCGCCCGCCTGCAGGCCGGCGCCACCGGCACCGAATGGGGCTTGATCGCCGAGGACGGCGCCGGCCGCCTGCTGGGCTTTGCCTGGGTCATGCCCGACCGCGACCCGGACTGGGGCGACTACATCGACAACCTGCACGTGGCCCCCGACCTCAGGGGCGGCGGCCTGGGCCGGCGGCTGATGCAGGGCGTGGCCGCGCGCCTGCAGCGTGAGGGCTCGACCCGCCCGCTCTACCTGTGGGTGCTGGAGGTCAACCAGGCCGCCCGGGGCTTCTACGAGCGCCTGGGCGCCGAGATCCGGGACCGGCAGCTGAGCGAGCCGCTGGGCGGCCGGCAACACCCGGTCTGGCGCTGCGTGTGGCGCCGGCCCTCGTCCCTGCTCGGCGATGCCTGAGGCCCGCCTCCAGGCCCTGGCCCTGCGCGCCGAGAGGGCCGGCCTGGATGCCAGCGCCCCGCCCCAGCAGGCCGACATCGATGGCTGGCTGATCCGGCTGTCGCCCGGCAAGGCCAAGCGCTCGCGCTGCATCAATGCGCTGCGCCAGGGCGCGCTGCCGCTGGACGAGCTGCTGGCGCGCTGCCGGCAGGCCTTCGAGGCCGCCGGCCTGCCGCTGGCCGTGCGCGTGACGCCCTGGAGCCAGCCCGCCGACCTCGATGCCCTGCTCGCCGCCCGGGGCTGGGGTGCCTTCGACGCGGCCGACGTGATGGTGCTGGACGCCCTGCCGCCCCAGCCCGCCCCGGCCCGCCTGCAGGCGCTGGACGCCGCCGCCTATGCCGCCACCGTGGGGGCCTTGCGCGGATCGTCGGGCAGCGCCATCGCGGCCCATGCGGAGCGCATCGCCAACGCACCCGTCCAATACCAGGGCTTTGCGCTGCTGGATGACGCCGGCGCGCTGCTGGCCTGCGGGCAGATGGTGGTCGACGGCGACCTCGTGGGCCTGTACGACATTGCCTCCGCCCGGCCGGGCCAGGGCCATGGCGAGCGCCTGTGCCGGTCGCTGCTGGCCCTGGCCCGGTCCCAGGGCGCGCGCCAGGCCTATCTGCAGGTGGGCAGCGACAACGCGGTGGCGCAGCGGCTCTACGCGCGCCTGGGCTTCGTGTTCGCCTACCGCTACCACTACCGCAGCCCCGAGCCGGAACTGCGCTGAACGCCGCTAGAAGCGCTGCACGCCGCGGCGCGGAATCTGCGACGACATCACGATGGACGTGCGCGTCTCGCCGAAGTGGTTGATGCTGGCGAGGAACTGCTCCAGGTCCTGCATGTCCTTGGCCACCACGGTGAACAGGCAGGAGTCCGCCCCCGTCACATGCAGGCATTCCAGCACCTGCGGCTTGGCCCTCAGCACCTCGATGAACTTCTGCTTGTAGGGCTGCTGGGTCGTGATGGCCACCACGGCCTTGATGACATAGCCGAGGGCTTCCGGCGCGATGTCGGCGTGATAGCCGCGGATGAGGCCGGCCGCCTCCATCTTCCTGACCCGCTCGGCGGTGGCCGGCAGCGACAGCCCGGCGACCTCGGCCAGCGTCTTCAGCGACACACGGGCGTCTTCCTGCAACGCCGACAGGATGCGCCAAGCCTTCTCATCCACCATGCTCATCGCAGATCCGCCTCAAGAATTCAGGTGATGGCTTCAGTTTGCCTGAAACAAAGCATTCCCTGCCGGAATCCGCCTGCATAGACTTTCCGCCATGGATGCCCTGCCCCTGCTGCTCAAGTCGGCCCTGATCGGCCTGTCCATCGCCGCGCCCGTGGGGCCCATCGGCCTGCTGTGCATCCAGCGCACGCTGGACCACGGCGCGCGCGTGGGCCTGGCCACCGGCCTGGGCGCGGCGGTGGCGGACGCCTTGTACGGCGCGATCGGCGCCCTCGGCGTGACGGCCGTGATCACGCTGCTGACCGCGGCGCGCACACCGCTGGCGCTGGGCGGGGCGCTGTTCCTGATGTGGCTGGCGTGGACGGCCTGGCATGGCGCGCCCGCCGGGCGGGCGGCGGCCGTCCAGGGCGGCGTCAAGGGCTGGCAGGCCTTTGGCGGCACGTTCCTGCTGACGCTGTCCAACCCGGCCACCATCCTGTCCTTCATCGCCGTGTTCTCGTCGCTGGCGGCGGGCCTGGCGGTGGCCTCGCCGGCCTGGATGATCGCCGGCGTCTTCCTCGGCTCGGCGGCCTGGTGGCTGGTGCTGGTGGGCCTGGTGGGCCGGCTGCGCGAGCGGCTGCGGGCGGCGCATCTGCGCGGCATACGCCGCGGCTCGGCGCTGCTGCTGGCGGGGTTCGCGGCCTGGCAGCTGGCGTCGCTGGCAGCGCCCTGACGCGCCGCAACTGCGGCGGCCTCAGTGCTGCATGGACAGCTGATCGCCCAGGTAGCGGATCACCCGCTCGTCGCGGAAGTAGTTGGTGTGGTGCGTGGTGGGGCCCACGCCCAGGGCCTCGAACGCGATGTTGCCGCCCTCACCGAGACGGAACATCGAGTCCACGTCCACCACCAGGTCGTTGGGGCCGGGAAACACCAGGTCGGCGGCGCCGTACTTGATCTGGTCGCCCACATGGCTGAAGCGCCGCCAGAACTTCCAGATCGGCTGCGCGCTCTCGTCGGGCTGGAAGGCCGCGCCGATGCCGGACATCTTGGGTGTGCTGAGCCAGGGGTCGGCAAACAGCTGCCGCACGTCGCCGTTGTTCTTCACGAGTTGCTGCGTCGCCAGCCCCGGCACCAGGCCTACGGCCGCATCGACGACGGGCGTGGTGCTGCCCAGCTGCAGCACCTTGCCGAAGATCTTGGCCAGCAGCGACACGCCCTCGGCGAAGGGCAGGATGCCCGTGGCCTGCGCGCTGACCTTGGAGACCGCGTCGGCGTAGCTGGCGATCAGGTCCAGCGCGGCGCGCAGCTTGTCCGGCGCCGCCAGGCTGGTGCCCACCAGCGGCGAGGCCACGAAGACCACCCGCTCCACCGGCACGGCACGCAGCCGCATCAGCCAGCCCACCACCAGGCCGCCACGGCTGTGGCAGACCACGTCGATGGGGGCGCTGACGTTCTGCAGCGCGCGATGCAGGTCCAGCGCGTTGGACCAGGCCGCCACCGACAGGGTCGGGTGGCCAAAGGCCAGAATGGCGCTGTACTTCTGCTGCCAGCTGGCCAGCAGCTTGCTGCCGGCCTCGCTGGCCTGCAGCTCGTCGAACCACATCTGCGACCTGCTGAACGTGCCATGCACCAGCAGCAGCACGCGGCCCTGGTCGATGCGGGGCTGGACATCGTCCACCAGCCGGCCATCCTGCCAGCGCTGCATGCACTGGTCGGGCGTCAGCCAGCCATCGGCCGCGATCAGCTTGTCGGTCACCGCGTTGGCGCCGAAATCGTTGAAGCGAAAGCTCTGCACCACGTCGGCGGGCGCCACGCGAATCGCCCGGTAGGAGCGCCGCCCCGTGCCGCCCGGCGTGCTGGGCGGCGAGTAGACCCAGCGCAGCAGGCCGTCCTCGTCGCGCACCAGCTCGACCTTGGCGCGGCCGTCGGCATCGCGCGCCGCGCCGCGCCGGCGGCGCTGGCCTATGGGCAGGGCGCTGAGCCGGCCGGGCGCCTCCTCGAGCGCCAGCCTGGCGTTCACGTCGGCCCAGATGTCGGAACCGCTCATGGCCTGTCCTCCACAATGGGCAGCGGCGTGATGCCGTTCATGCGCGCCGTCACGATGTCCAGCACCGAATGGAAGTCGTCGGCCTCGGACAGCGCGTCGATGCCCGCCTCCACCGCCTCCACGAAACCGCAGTGCTCGGTCAGCCGCACCGTCTCTATGGGCACCAGGCGCCGGGCGCGGATCAGCTGCCTGACCTCGCGATAAGGTGCAGGGCCCGTCGCCTGCCAGGCAAACCGCTGCAGGCTGGCGGACGAGTTGAGATCCGCCGCACCGGCCATCGCGCCATGCGCGCCCTCGCCGCTGACCGCCAGGTAGTCGGCCTGGAAGCTGTGGTGCCGCCAGTAGCCCGGCAGCGCATGGCCGTTGAGCAGGAAGATGACGGGATACACGTCGATCAGCTCCAGGCAGGCGGCGAACAGCAGCGCCAGGTCGATGCAGGTGCCGGAGCGCGCGCCGAGTATGGTGCTGGGCGTGCGCAGGCGCTGCGAGTCGAGCTTGCTGCTGTAGGACGGCGGCGGGTTGATGTAGCCGAGCCGCCATTCATGCAGCAGCGCCGCCCAGATCGCCTGCACCTGCAGGTCCACCTCGCGCAGCTGCTCTTCCTCGGTGCCGGGCGCGGCCTGATAGCCCTCGAAGCCCGCCGCCGGGTTGTCGCGCAGGATGCGCACATAGCGCTGCGCCAGCTCGACGGCGCCCACCACGGCCGGGTCGCGCGGCAGCACGAAGGAGGGCAGCCACTGGCCGTCCTTCTCGTTGTCGCGCCACTGGTCCACCGGCAGCAAGCGCAGCCGGTGGCTGTCGCGCGTCAGCAGCCTGTCGTTGTGGCTGAGCTGGACCATCAGGGTGCTGTTGACCGCCTCCTGCAGCGAGCGCATCAGCGCGGCGGTGAGCGGCACATGCACCTCGCCGCTCAGGTCGAAGCGCGTCGCGCCGGCCAGGAAGCGCTTGCGCCAGCTCGCCTGCTCGGGCCCGAGCTGCAGCTCCACGTCGACGCTCAGCCAGTCGTCGGGCCTGGCACTGCCGCGCTCCACGACGATCTGGCGGAACAGCCGCCCGTTGTTGTGCAGCACCGCGTAATTGAGTTCCACCTCCGGCAAGGCCAGCAGGCGCGGCGGCGTGTCGGCATCGCGCAGCTCGGCCGCGGCGGGCTCGCCGCGCGTGAACGCGGCCTCGTTCAGCGGCGCGCCCATCCACAGCGTCACGCCGGTGGCGCGCGTGGCGTTGGGCTCCTTGCGCGCGCGCAGCCAGGCGCTCTCGAAGGCCAGCGGCAGGTTCCAGACGGCCTGGTCGAGCTGGCTGTAGACCAGCTCGAAGAAGAAGTCCGCCAGCTGGTTCTCCACCGCGTCCTGGAAGCCCACGGCCGACAGCGCCACGCGCTCGGCGACGATCAGCGCCGCCGTGCGGGCGGCCGAGTTGTCGAGGCTGACCGCGACGAAATAGGCGCAGTGCTCGCCGCCCGCCCCCAGCGCCTCGGCCAGCCGCTGCGCGCCTGTCACCGCCGCACCGCTGCTCTCGCCGGCCAGCAGCATGCCGTCGGGCACGCCGGCCTCCCTGGCCAGCACATCGTCCAGCCGCATCGGGCCGAACTCGGCCTCCACCACTTCGCTGCCCGGCACCAGGTCGCGCAAGGCCTTCAGGCCGGCCAGGTTGTCGAAGCCGCTCAGGTGGATCAGGTCGGGCCTGTGCTGCTTCACGACGTCATGCAACTGCTGCCAGCTCGGGTCCTTCAGCTCGATCAAGCGGATGCCGCCCAGCGCGCGCTTGAGCCGCCTGGCCTCGGCGCTGAAGTCCCAGGCCTGCCGCAAGCCACCCGGCGCGCTCTGCACATAGAGCAGGCTGGGCTGCCGGGACTGCTGCCACCGCAGCGGCGCCGGGGTCACCACTTCGCGCATCACCGTGAAGTGCTGGTTGTCCACATTGCGATAGCGCCGGGTGGCCTTGGCCAGCAGATATTCCCAGGGAAAGATGCGGCCCTGCCAGCCCTCGCGCTCCGACACATAGGGCATGCGCACGACCACGCGCGGCGCGCGGGCCAGGGCCTGCAGATCGGCATCCCGGAGGCCAAAGCCCTTCAGCGTGCGCGTGGCCTGCTCCTCGCGGCCGGCGCTGGCATCGCTGGAGCCCAGCCAGCGTTCGCGCGCCCTCAGCACATAGGTCCAGCGCATGGCCTCGGTGTCGAGCCGGCAGGCGGGGACGCCCTCGGGCTCGCCACCCAGGGCGATCACCCGGCCCGGGATGACCAGTGAGATCCGGGCCAGGACTGGATCAACGCCCGCGGTCTTAGACATCACGCCCCTCCCTACAGAGAGGCGTCATCCTATGCCGCCGGGTGCCTCGTCAACGCCCCGATTTCGGCTTCAGACCAGCCCGAGGCTTTCCTCCAGCCCCAGGTGCACGTTCATGCTCTGCACGGCCGCGCCGCTGGCGCCCTTGCCGAGGTTGTCCAGCCGCGCGATGACCAGCGCCTGCGTGTCGCTCGCGAACACGAAGAGGTCCACGCGGTTGGTGTCGTTGCAGGCCTGCACGTCGAAGAAGCCGCTCTCCAGCGTGGCCGCGTCGCGCAGCGGCATCACGCGGATGAAGCGTTCGCCCTCGTAATGCGCGGCCAGCGCGGCCTGGATCTGCTCGGGCGTGGTGCCGGCCCTGAGCTGGCCGAGCTGCAGCGGCACGCTGACCGCCAGGCCCTTGTAGAAGCTGCTGACGACGGGCATGAAGACCGGCGGCGCGGCCAGACCCGTGTGGGCCATCATCTCGGGCAGGTGCTTGTGCTTCAGGCCCAGGCCATAGGGCCGCGGCGCCTGCAGATGGGCGGGCAGCGGCTGCTGCTCGTACTCGGCGATCATGCTCTTGCCGCCGCCCGAGTAGCCGGTGATGGACGTCGCACTGACGGCCGCATCGCGCGGCAGCAGGCCCGCATCCACCAGCGGCCGCACGGCCAGGATGAAGGCGCTGGCGTGGCAGCCCGGGTTGGCGATGCGCTTGGATGCCTGGATGGCGCCGCGCTGGCCCTTGGCCAGCTCCGGCAGGCCGAAGGCCCAGCCCGGCGCGGTGCGGTGGGCCGTGCTGGCGTCGATGAGGCAGGTGCGGTCGTTGTTGACCATGAAGGCCGCCTCGCGCGAGGCGGCGTCCGGCAGGCACAGAAAGGCCACGTCGGCGGCGTTCAGCAGGCGCGAGCGCTCGGCCGGGTCCTTGCGCTTGTCGGCATCAATCTTGAGCACCTCGATGTCGGTGCGGGCCGCGAGGTATTCGTGAATCCGCAAGCCGGTGGTGCCTTCCTGGCCATCCACAAACACCTTGAACGTCATTGCCGCTGCTCCAAGCACTGAAAATCGAATCATCAAGGATAAGGGCAAACCATGAAGCCATCGCGCGTCCTGCTACTCCCCGGCTGGCAGAACTCCGGCCCCGAGCATTGGCAAAGCCGCTGGGAGCGGCTGCACGGCGACCAGCGCGTCGAGCAGCATGACTGGCACTGGCCGCGGCGCGGCGACTGGATGGCGCGGCTGGACGAAGTGCTGCTGCAGGACGACGCGCCCGCACTGCTGGTGGCGCACTCGCTGGGCTGCCAGCTGGTGGCGAGCTGGGCCGAGCACACGCAGCACGCCGGCCGCGTGAAGGGCGCGCTGCTGGTCGCGCCGCCCGACACCGAGCGCGAGGACATGCCGCCGCAGCTGCACAACTGGCGCCCCATCCGGCGCCAGCGCCTGCCGTTCCCCAGCGTGGCCGTCATCAGCAGCGACGATCCCTACGGCGCCGCCGAGCGCGCCACGCAGATGGCGGCCGACTGGGGCAGCAGCGTCGTCATGGCCGGCCCGCGCGGCCACCTGAACGCCGACTCCGGCCTGGGCGACTGGCCCGAGGGGCGCGCGCTGCTGGCCGGCCTGGCGAAGGGCTGAAGGACAATCCCCGCCATGGCGACCAAGAAACCCAAAGGCCTGGGCCTCGGCCTGGAAGCGCTGCTCGGCCCCAAAGTCAGCGACAGCCCCGCACCGGAGCGCGACGGCACGCCCAGCACCCTGAGGCTGGAACAGATGCAGGCCGGCAAGTACCAGCCGCGCACGCGCATGGACGAGGGCTCGCTGTACGAGCTGGCCGAGAGCATCAAGAGCCAGGGCATCATGCAGCCCATCCTGGTCAGACCCATCGCCCCGAGCGGCGCCGTGGCCTACGAGATCATCGCCGGCGAACGCCGCTTCCGGGCGGCCAAGCTGGCCGGCCTGCGCGAAGTGCCGGTGCTGGTGAAGGCCGTGCCCGACGAGTCGGCCGCCGCGATGGCGCTGATCGAGAACATCCAGCGCGAGGACCTGAACCCGCTGGAAGAAGCCCAAGGCCTGAAGCGCCTGACCGACGAGTTCGGCCTCACGCATGAGCAGGCGGCCCAGGCCGTGGGCCGCTCGCGCAGCGCGGCCAGCAACCTGCTGCGGCTGCTGAATCTCTCGGCGCCGGTGCAGAACATGCTGATGGCCGGCGACCTGGACATGGGCCATGCCCGCGCGCTGCTGCCGCTGGACGGCGCCGTGCAGATCACGACGGCCAGCGAGATCGCCGCCAAGAAGCTCAGCGTGCGCGAGGCCGAGAAGCTGGTCGCCAAGACCCAGGGCGCCGCGCGCCAGGCGCCGCTGCTGCGCGTGAAGAGCGACAAGAGCCGCGACGTGCTGCGCCTGGAGGAAGAGCTGGCCGATGCGCTGGGCGCCACCGTCGAGGTGCGCGTGAAGAAGGCCACCAAGCGCGGCCAGAGCGGCGAGCTGGCCATCCACTTCGATTCGCTGGACGCCCTGTCCGGCATCCTCGACAAGCTGCGCGGCTGAGTCGCAGCCGGCGGCGCCCGACGCGCCGGCGCCATGCAACCGCGCCCTGCCCCGGGGCTGGGTGGAGCAGGCCTGGCCTGCAACAGTTCTTCACTGGCGCCAGGCTGTCTGCTGGCTGCCACAAGGCCTGCGCGTTCGTGTGGTTTGCCCGTCGAGTGGCAGGTCTTGCCTGGTCGGTGGGCGTATGCTGGACCGGCATCCTGTCAACGGAAAGTCGCGCTGGTTTGTTGCTAGGCTGACGGCGGCTTATTCTTGAGACGAGATGTCATGGCCGGTGGCCCGCACCACCGCCCAAGCCGAGCGGAGAGTTCCGATGGCGCCTTGCAGTTGAGGCGCGATCAGAACCCCCCAGCACCCCGGGCACGCATCGTGCCTGCGGCCCTGTGGAGTTCAAACCGCAGGAGGTCGGCATGGATGTCATCAGCCATTTCGCAGCGCGCTTCGAGCGCAGCAAGGTCGAGGAGCTCTCGCTGGAGGACTACCTCGCGGAGTGCAAGAGAAGCCCGCTGGCCTATGCCACGGCCGCCGAGCGCATGCTGCAGGCCATTGGCGAGCCGCAGATGCTGGACACGCGCAACGACCCGCGCCTGTCGCGCATCTTCGCCAACAAGACCATCAAGATCTATCCGGCCTTCGCCGAGTTCTACGGCCTCGAGGAGGCCATCGAGCAGGTCGTCTCCTACTTCCGCCACGCCGCGCAAGGCCTGGAGGAGAAGAAGCAGATCCTCTATCTGCTGGGCCCCGTGGGCGGCGGCAAGAGTTCCATCGCCGAACGGCTCAAGCAGCTGATGGAGCAGGTCCCCTTCTATGCGCTGGCCGGCTCGCCCGTGAACGAGTCGCCGCTGGGCCTGTTCGACCCCATCGAGGACGGCCCGCTGCTGGAACGCGACTACGGCATTCCGCGCCGCTACCTGAACCGCATCCTGTCGCCCTGGGCCGTGAAGCGGCTGGACGAATTCGGCGGCGACATCCGCAAGTTCAAGGTCGTCAAGCGCTACCCCAGCGTGCTCAAGCAGATCGGCGTGTCCAAGACCGAGCCGGGCGACGAGAACAACCAGGACATCTCCAGCCTGGTGGGCAAGGTCGACATCCGCAAGCTCGAGACCTATGCCCAGGACGATCCCGACGCCTACAGCTACAGCGGCGGCCTGTGCCTGGCCAACCAGGGCCTGCTGGAGTTCGTCGAGATGTTCAAGGCGCCCATCAAGGTGCTGCATCCGCTGCTGACCGCCACGCAGGAGGGCAACTACAAGGGCACCGAGGGCTTCGGCGCCATCCCCTTCGACGGCATCATCCTCGCGCACAGCAACGAGAGCGAGTGGAAGACCTTCCGCAACAACAAGAACAACGAGGCCTTCCTGGATCGCGTCTACATCGTCAAGGTGCCCTACTGCCTGCGCGTCAGCGAGGAGGTCAAGATCTACGAGAAGCTGATTCGCGGCTCCTCGCTGGCCGAGGCCAAATGCGCCCCGGGCACGCTGAAGATGATGAGCCAGTTCGCCGTGCTCACGAGGCTGAAGGAGCCCGAGAACTCCTCGCTGTTCAGCAAGATGCAGATCTACGACGGCGAGAACCTGAAGGACACCGATCCGCGCGCCAAGAGCTACCAGGAGTACCGCGACTACGCCGGCGTGGACGAAGGCATGAGCGGCATCAGCACGCGCTTTGCGTACAAGATCCTGTCCAAGGTCTTCAACTTCGACAGCTCCGAGGTGGCCGCCAACCCGGTGCACCTGATGTACGTGCTGGAGCAGCAGATCGAACGCGAGCAGTTCCCCAAGGAGCTGGAGGAGAAGTACGTCGGCTTCATCAAGGAGCAGCTGTCGCCGCGCTATGCCGAGTTCATCGGCAAGGAAATCCAGACCGCCTATCTGGAGAGTTATTCCGAGTACGGCCAGAACATCTTCGACCGCTACGTGACCTATGCCGACTACTGGATCCAGGACCAGGAATACCGCGACACGGACACGGGCGAGGTGTTCGACCGCAGCGCGCTGAACGCGGAGCTCGAGAAGATCGAGAAGCCCGCGGGCATCTCCAACCCCAAGGACTTCCGCAACGAGATCGTCAACTTCGTGCTGCGCGCGCGCGCCAACAACGCGGGCAAGAACCCGCTGTGGACCAGCTACGAGAAGCTGCGCACCGTCATCGAGAAGAAGATGTTCTCCAACACCGAGGAGCTGCTGCCCGTCATCAGCTTCAACGCCAAGGCCAGCGCCGAGGACGCCAAGAAGCACGAGAACTTCGTGCAGCGCATGGTGGACAAGGGCTACACGGCCAAGCAGGTGCGGCTGCTGTGCGAGTGGTATCTGAGGGTGCGCAAGTCCAGTTGAGAAAGTAGGTCGCGCGATGTCGCTTCAGCAGATCATCGACCGGCGCCTTTCGGGCAAGAACAAGTCCATCGGCAACCGCGAGCGCTTCCTGCGCCGCAACAAGGAGCAGATCCGCGAGGCCGTGAAGCGCGCGGTGGATGGCCGCGGCATCCGCGACATCGAGCGCGGCGAGGACGTGCACATCCCCAAGAAGGACTTGAGCGAGCCCGTCTTCAGCCATGGCGACGGCGGCGTGCGCGAGGTCGTGCGGCCCGGCAACCAGGAATACGTCAAGGGCGACCGCATCGCCAAGCCCAAGGGCGGACAAGGCGGTCAGGGTGGCGGCAGCGGCGAGGCCAGCGACTCCGGCGAGGGCGAGGACGACTTCGTCTTCCACCTCAGCAAGGAAGAGTTCATGCAGGTCTTCTTCGACGACCTGGCGCTGCCCAATATGGCCCGCACGACGCTGGCCGACACGCCCGAGTGGAAGTCGCAGCGCGCCGGCTTCGTCTCCGACGGCACGCCCACCAACCTGCACGTCGTGCGTTCCATGCGCGGTGCTCTGGGCCGGCGCATCGCGCTGGGCATGGACAAGCGCCGCGAGTTGCACGAGCTCGAGGCCCGCGAGCAGGAGCTGCTGAAGGAAGACCGGCCCGAAACGCCACGGCTTCTCGCCGAGACCCGCGAGCGCATCCTGCTGCTGCGCCAGCGCCTGGAGGCCATCCCCTTCCTCGATCCCATCGACCTGCGCTTCCGGTCGCGCGTGCGCGTGCCGGTGCCCACCACGCGGGCCGTCATGTTCTGCCTGATGGACGTGTCGGGCTCCATGGACGAGGGCCGCAAGGACCTGGCCAAGCGCTTCTTCATCCTGCTCTACCTGTTCCTGACGCGGCACTACGAAAAGATCGACGTCGTCTTCATCCGCCACCACACCCAGGCCCAGGAGGTGGACGAGCAGAACTTCTTCCACGCCACGGAAACCGGCGGCACCGTCGTCTCGTCGGCCCTGGTGCTGATGGAGCAGATCATTCGCGAGCGCTACTCGCCCACCGAGTGGAACATCTACGGCGCCCAGGCCAGCGACGGCGACAACTGGCACCACGACAGCGGCCGCTGCCGCGAGCTGCTTGCGACCAAGCTGCTGCCGCTGTGCCGCTACTTCGCCTACGTACAGGTCGCCGAGCCCGAGCAGAACCTGTGGGAGGAATACGAGAAGCTCGCCGAGGACCAGCCCCACTTCGCGATGCGCAAGGCCGTCGAGGCCTCGGAGATCTATCCGGTCTTCCGCGAGCTGTTCAAGAAGGAGGGCTCGACGTCATGAGCTGCAAGGAGGACCGCCGCCATCCCGAACGGGCTGCCGTGCCGCCGCCCGGCATGCCCGAGCGCCGCCAGCGCCAGCCGCTGTGGCACATGAAGCCGCTGCTGCAGCGGCCCAGCCAGCCCCTGCCCTCGCCCAACGACTGGACCTTCGAACTCATCGAGGGCTACCACGCCGTCATCAGGCAGACGGCCGAGCGCTTCGGCCTGGACACCTATGCCAACCAGCTGGAGGTCATCACCGCCGAGCAGATGATGGATGCCTACGCGTCCGTGGGCATGCCGGTGAACTACCGCCACTGGAGCTATGGCAAGGAGTTCATCGCCACCGAGCGCAGCTACAAGCGCGGCCAGATGGGACTGGCCTACGAGATCGTCATCAACTCCGACCCCTGCATCGCCTACCTGATGGAGGAGAACACGCTGGCCATGCAGGCGCTGGTCATCGCCCACGCCTGCTACGGCCACAACAGCTTCTTCAAAGGGAACTATCTCTTTCGCATGTGGACGGATGCGTCCTCCATCATCGACTACCTCGTCTACGCGAAGAACTTCGTCGCCGACTGCGAGGAACGCCATGGCCTGGAGGCCGTCGAAGCGCTGCTGGACAGCTGCCACGCGCTGATGAACCACGGCGTGGACCGCTACCGCCGCCCGGCCAAGCTGTCGCTGGCCGAGGAGCGCGCGCGGCTGAAGGAGCGCGAACAGCATGCGCAATCCCAGATCAACGACCTCTGGCGCACGCTGCCGCGCAAGCCCGACCGTCCCGACGAGGCCGCCGAGAGCCGCCGCTTCCCCGAGGAGCCGCAGGAGAACCTGCTGTACTTCATCGAGAAGAACGCGCCGCTGCTGGAGCCCTGGCAGCGCGAGATCGTGCGCATCGTGCGCAAGATCGCGCAGTACTTCTACCCGCAGCGCCAGACGCAGGTGATGAACGAGGGCTGGGCCACGTTCTGGCACCACAAGCTGCTCAACCAGATGTATGACGACGGCTATCTGTCGGACGGCATGATGATCGAGTGGCTCAAGTCCCACACCAACGTCATCTACCAGCACCCGGGCGCCAACCTCAACCCCTATGCGCTGGGCTTCGCGATGTACACCGACATCAAGCGCATCTGCGAGCAGCCCACCGACGAGGACCGCGACTGGTTCCCCGACATCGCCGGCTGCGAGTGGCTGCCCACGCTGGACCACGCGATGCGCAACTTCAAGGACGAGAGCTTCATCGGCCAATACCTGTCACCGAAGCTGATGCGCGACTTCCGGCTCTTCTCCATCCTCGACGACGAGTCCAAGAGCGAGTACGAGATCTCCGCCATCCACGACGAGAGCGGCTACCGCCATCTGCGCCAGGCCTTGTCGCGCCAGTACGACCTGTCCACGCGCGAGCCCAACATCCAGGTCTGGAACGTCAACCTGCGCGGCGACCGGTCTCTCACATTGCGCCACCAGCAGCACCAGAACCGCCCGCTGCACGACAGCGCCCAGGAGGTGCTCAAGCATGTGGGCCGGCTGTGGGGCTTCGCCGTCAACCTGGAGAGCGTCAACGGCCGGGGCGACGTGACGCGGCGCTGGAACGTGCCGGCGCAGGTGGGCTGACCTCGGGCCGCGGCCGTGGAGCGCCGCAGTCGTTGTGGCCGCAACCCCAGCGACGAGACGGCCGGTCGCGCTGCATCGACGCGCATCACCGGGTAGCACCCAGCAAGCCTTCGAGAAGTCCAATCCGGCCGGTGGGCGTCAACCGCAACTCGCGCGACTCGCCCACACGCTGCAGCCAGCCCCTGGCCATCAACGCATCGAGCCAGGCCACGGCCAGCGGCCCGGCGAAATGGTCGCGGCGTTCGGACCAGTCCACGCAGTCATAGAGGGCTCGCCCCGTCCCGGCAAAGCCCTCGGGCATCAGCTCGGCCAGGGCCTCGCGGCCCGCGCCGCTGACTGCATAGCGGCCGTCCGGCGTCGCCGTCACCCAGCCCTTGACCAGCAGTGCCTCGCGCCACTGCACGCCCAGTTCGCCGGCCAGATGGCCATAGCAACTGCGGGCATGCCTCAGGCCGCGCATCTCGGGCTTCTGCCAGCGCCGCAGGTCGGCGGCCGGCACGGCATCGCGGCCATCGGCCACGCGCAGCAGGGCTTCCAGCGCATGCGCCACGTCGCCGTCGGCCAGGCCGAAGTAGCGGTGCCGGCCCTGCGGCCGCACGCGCGCCAGGCCTTCATCGACCAGCAGCCTCAGGTGGGCCGACATCGTCGCCGCGCCGACGCCGGCATGCGCCGCCAGTTCGCCCGCCGTGTGCAGCCGGCCGTCCAGCAGACGCGCCAGCACCCGCGCCCGTGTCGGATCGGCCATCGCCGCAGCGACACGGGCCAGGCGCGGCTCGGCATTCATTGCGGCACCTGTTCTCGGTCATGCAGACCGTAGTCACGCACGACGTGCGCGACGCGCAGCCGGTAGCCCGCGAACAACCCGCCGCGGCCGGCGGCCTGGGCCTCGCGGTGGCGCCCCATCTCGCGCCAGGCGCGCACGGCCGGCTCATCGCGCCAGAAGGACAGCGACAGCAGCTTGTCCGGCTGCGCCAGGCTCTGGAAGCGCTCCACCGAGATGAAGCCGTCCATCCGCTGCAGCAGGGCTTGCAGCGCGGCGGCATGGTCGAGATAGGCCTGGCGGCCTTCCGCCGTGGGCTGCACTTCGAAGATGACGGCGATCATGGCTGCACATCCTCACAGAAAGTCCGCTGCTCGCGCAGGATGAAGCGCTGGGTGCTGGCGAACTCGAAATTGGCCCTTGCCTCGGCGTCGGCCTTGAGCCGCGCGCGGTAAGCCTCGTAGTCGGCCAGCGAGTCGAAGCCCACCAGGCCCCAGGCCTCGTGGTTGCTGCCTTCCCAGGGCAGCCAATAGCCCAGCAGCCGGCCACCCAGGCGCGGGATGATGCGGCCCCAGGCCTGGGCGTACTGACGGAAGGCCTCGCGCTGAGAGGGGTCCAGCTCGTAGCGGATGAAGCAGGTGATGGCGGGCATGGCGGCTCCGGGAATCATTGAGCCGCCACTGTGCGCCGCCGCCGGCACCGCACGCTTAGGCGCGCAGCGAAGCGTCACCGCTCGCCAGGGCGCGACCGGGAAGCACCGCCCACTGTCAAACACGCATGCATGGCACGCGCCGCAATCCGGTTCAAGCCCGCGGGCGCAGCCGCATGGACAGGCCCACCGGCCCCATCGCCAGCTGCAGCAGCTCGCGCGGCGCCCGGCCGTCGGGCGTGTCGACCGCGGCGATGTCGAACTGGCGCAGCAGCAGCGCGCAGGCCAGCTTGATCTCCATCAGCGCCAGATAGCGCCCCGGGCAGATGCGTGGCCCGGCGCCGAAGGGCATGGACAGGCGCTTGGCCGCGCCGGCCTGCTTGGCGTCCAGCAGCCAGCGGTCGGGGTCGAAGGCGGCAGCATGGGGCAGATGGCGCTCGCTGGTGGCGTCGCGCCGCATGACGGCCATGACGATCATGCCGGCCGGCACCCGCACGTCGCCGACCTGGGTGTCGTGCACGGCCTGCATGGTGTTGATGGGCGCGACCGGGCGCAGCCGCATGGTCTCGTGCGCGCAGGCCTCGACGAAGTCCAGCGCACCCAGCTGCTCCAGGCCGGGCAACAAGGCATCGCCGCAGACGCGGTCCACCTCGGCCCGGGCCCGCGCCAGCGCCTCGGGGTGCCGCCACAGCAGCCAGATCATCCAGGCCAGCGTGTTGGCCGTCGTGTCCTCGCCGGCCAGTAGCAGGGTCAGCACATTGCCGGCCACCTGCTCGTCGTCGATGCCGCTGCCGGGCGCATCGGCGGCCACCAGCATGGCCTCCAGCAGATTGCCGGGCTGCTCGCGCAAGCCCGGGTCGGCCGCCAGCCGCGCCCGCGCCTGGGCGATGAAGCCCTGCACGGCCAGGTTCACCTCGGCCACGCTGCGGGCCAGCGCGCGGTCCTCGGCCGAGGGCCACCAGCGCCAGGTCGGCAGCGGCGCGAAGATGCGCCTGAACAGCATCGGGAAGATGCGGTTCAGGTGGCGTTGGATGACGTCCTCGTCCGACTGCAGCGTGTTCACGTCCGCGCCAAAGGCCAGGCCGGCGACGGCGTCCACCGTGAAGCGCATCAGGTCGGCCTGCAGCTCGATGCGCCTGTCCTCGCGCGCCGCGAGCCGCCAGCGGTCCGCCAGGCGCCCGGCCACGCGCAGCAGGAAGGGGTAGTAGCGCTTCACATGCACCGGATCGAAGCCGGCCATGACCATGCGGCGCTGGCGCTTCCAGACCTCGCCGTTGGCGCCGAACAGGCCGGCGTTCAGGCCCATCTCGCGGCCCACGTCCTCCAGCCTCTGCGTGCGCCTGAAGCCGTCGGGCCGGTCGCGCAGCGCCGCGCCGATCAGCTCGTGGTCGCCGACGACGACGATGCGCCGCTTGCCCAGGCGCAGCCTGAAGACGGGCCCGAACTCCTCGCACCAGGCCTCCACCTGCTGGTGCACCCGCGTCGAGTCGATCTGCAGCAGGTTGCCGAACACCGGCAGGCCGCGCGGCCCGGGCAGGTCGTTGAACTGGCGCAGCGCGCCGGCGGCAGGGGCGGTGTCCATGCCCGCAGTTTAGGAAGCGGCTCGCCGGCGCGCACCTCAGGCTTGAGGACGGCAAGCCCGCAACTCAGGCAAAGACCTTGCCCGGGTTGAGTATGCCCAGCGGGTCCAGCGCCTGCTTGACGGCCCGCATCGCGGCCACCGCCTCCTCGCCCGTCTCGTCGAGCAGGAAGCGCTGCTTGTGCAGGCCTATGCCATGCTCGCCCGTGCAAGTGCCGTCCAGCGCGATGGCCCGCGCCACCATCTGCGCACTGAGCCGCTCGGCCGTGGCCAGCTCCTCGGGCCGGGCCGGGTCCAGCAGATAGGCCATGTGGAAGTTGCCGTCACCGACATGGCCGACGATGAAATAGGGCAGGCCGGCGGCCTCGACCTCGGCAATGCTGGCGTTGATGTTCTCGGCCAACCGCGAGATGGGCACGCAGGTGTCCGTCGTCACCGCACGGCAGCCCGGGCGCATCTGCAGACCCGCGAAGTAGGCATGGTGCCGCGCCGTCCACAGCCGTGTGCGGGCCTCGGGCGTCGTGGCCCACTCAAACGCCTCGCCGCCATGATCGGCCGCCACCTCCTGCACGACAGCGGCCTGCTCGGCCACCGAGGCCTCGCTGCCGTGGAACTCCATTAGCAGCATGGGCGCTTGCTTCAGCCCCAGCCGGTCATGCGCGTTGACGGCCTTGATGGCGTTCGCATCCAGTAGCTCGCAGCGCGCAATGGGCACGCCGATCTGGATGACCTGCATGGCTGTGCGCACGGCGGCGTCGATGTCGGGGAAGAAACAGACCGCCGCTGACACCGCCTCGGGCAGCGGATGCACCTTGACCGTCAGCTCGGTGATGACGCCCAGCGTGCCCTCGCTGCCGATCAGCAGCCGGGTCAGGTCATAGCCCGCGCTGCTCTTCTTCGCCCGCGAGCCGCTGCGCACCACCGCGCCGCTGGCGGCCACGAAGCGCAGGCCCAGCACGTTCTCGCGCATGGTGCCGTAGCGCACCGCGTTCGTGCCGCTGGCGCGCGTCGCGGCCATGCCGCCGATGGAGGCGTCCGCGCCGGGGTCGATGGGGAAGAACAGGCCTTCGTGCTTGAGCGCCTCGTTCAGCTGCTTGCGCGTGACGCCCGGCTGCACGGTCACCGTCAAGTCCTCGGCATCGAGGTGCAGGATGCGGTTCATGCGCGACAGGTCCAGGCTGATGCCGCCCCGCACGGCCAGCAGATGGCCCTCCAGCGACGAGCCCGCGCCATAGGGAATGACCGGCACGCGATGCGCGGCGCACAGCGCGACGAGCTGCGCCACCTCGGCCTCGCTCTCGGCGAAGACGACGGCCTGCGGCGGCGGCACGTCGAAGACGGACTCGTCGCGGCCATGCTGCTCGCGCACCGCCAGCGCCGTGGAACAGCGTGCGCCGAACCGGGCCTGCAGCGCGGCCAGCAGGTCTGGCGGCAGCGCAACGGCATCAACAAGGGTGGGCGCATTCATCGACAGCTCTCCTGATCCACATCAGGCCATTGTGTTGCAGCGTGCCGCCGACGGTGTCAGCATGGGCCTGTCCACACCGGGAGCGTCCACCATGAACCTGACCTGGCTGCTGTTGATCCTGGCCGTCGCGCTGATCGCACTGGGGGCCTTGCGCTTCGACGTGCTGGTGGCGCGCTGGCGCGAGCTGGTGGGCCGCCCTGCCGACCTCGGCAAGGTGCCGCAACCCGACCCCGCCGTCGAGCCGCCCCCCGTGCATCACGGCCCGCATCCGCATGCCGCGCCGCCGCACAAGCCCGACTTCCACCGCAGCGGCCGCCGGCACTGACGGCCCGCCTGACGAGAATGGCGGTTTTGCACCAACCCGCACCACCATGGGCAACCGACTCTCCCAGATCGCCACCCGCACCGGCGACGACGGCACCACCGGCCTCAGCGACGGCAGCCGCGTCCCCAAGGACCACCTGCGCGTGCAGGCCATGGGCGATGTCGACGAACTGAACTCCAACCTCGGCCTGCTGCTGGCCGAACCGCTGCCCGAGGACGTGCGCGAGCTGCTGGTCACCATCCAGCATGAGCTCTTCAACCTCGGCGGCGAGCTCTCCTGGCCCGGTGGCGAGCTGCTGAAGGAGGCCGCCGTGCTGCGCCTGGACGAGGCGCTGGCGCACCACAACGAACACCTGCCGCGGCTCAAGGAGTTCATCCTGCCGGCCGGCACGCGCAGCGCCGCCATCGCCCATGTCTGCCGCACCGTGGCCCGCCGCGCCGAGCGCGCCGTCATCACGCTGGCCGCGGCCGAGAGCGTGCGCGCCGCGCCGCGGCAGTACCTGAACCGCCTGTCCGACCTGCTGTTCGTGCTGGCCCGCGTGCTGAATCGCGCCAACCTCGACGGCCTGGGCGGTGACGACGTCTACTGGCAGAGCGAGCGCATGAAGCGGCTGGATGCCGCCGACCACTGAGACGGCCTCGGGGGCGGATTCAGGCGCGCTGCCGGCGCCAGACCCGCCACGCCAGCCAGGCCCAGCGCAGACCGCGCCACAGCTGGCCGCGCCGCTTCTGCCCCGCGCCCGCGAAGAAGGCCGCGCCCGTGCCGGCCGCGGCCATCACCAGCGGGTTGGACAGCAGGTTGCGCCAGGCCCTCAGCCGGTAAACCCAGCCATCGGCGCGCTGGCCGAGGTCGTCCACCGCCAGCGCGGCCTGGCCGCGCAGCAGCTCCGACGCCAGCAGCAGATTGGCCTTGCGCTCGGCGCGCTCGGCGGGATCGGCAGGGATGCGGGGGATCACCGCGGCTCCGCAGCGCTCAAGGCCCCGGCCGGCGCCGCAGCGCCTCGGCATCCGCGCGCAGCTCGCCGATGCTGGACTGGAACAGGCTGGCCGGCTGGGCGATCAAGGCCCTGAGCTTGAGCATCGCGAAGACGGCCGCGACCACCAGCACCAGCGTGCCGCCGCCCAGCGCCAGCAGCGGATGGCTGTCCCATAACGCCACGGTGACCAGCATCAGCAGCATCAGCAGGCCGAAGCCCGCCAGCAGCGCGGCCAGCACGGCCCACAGCAGCATACCGGCAATGCGCTCCTTCTCCTCCTGGGCCTCGATGGCGAACAGCTCGAGCCGGATGCGCCCCAGCGTCAGCAACGAAGCCCCGAGCCGCCGCAGCGGCGCGGAGACGGGTTCCTTGTCGTCGCTCAAGCGAGGCTCAGCGGCGGCCGATCAGCACGCCCAGGGCCAGGCCCACGGCCGCGGCGACGCCTATGGCCTGCCAGGGCTTGGCATGCACATAGTCGTCGGTCGCGGTGGCCGCGTCCTTGGCGCGCTGGACCGCCTCGTGCTGCACGTCGAGGAATTTCTCCTTGGCGCCGGACAGCCGGTCCTGGATGCGGGCTCGCAAGGCCTTGACCTCGCCGTCCGCCTTGTTGGTGGTCGCCGTCATCAGCGCGTCGATGTCGTCCATCACCGCACGGAAATCAGCGGCCAGTTTTTCCTTCGCCTGGGTTGCGTCAGTCATCGCGGGCTCCTCGGTCGGGGGTCGAACACAGGCCAAGCCTAACCCGGTTGGACGCCGGCGATATGACGCACCGCAAACGAAAAGCGCTTGTCCTACAGGTTGGCGACGGCCTGCCGCAGGCGCTGCGCATGGGCCTCGCGCAAGGCCGCGGGCGCCACGACCTCCACCTGCCCGGCGTGGCGCAGCAGGTCCATCAGCAGCTCGGTGTCGTCCACATAGGGCAGTCGCAGCCGCCAGCGGCCATCGGGCAGGAATTCGCTCTGCTGGGCCGGATGCCATTCCTCGCGCGACACCCAGGCCGCCGCCTCGGCGCTGAACAGCAGCTCCGCCTCGCGCGGCGTGCCGCCGGCGAAGATGCCGTAGCCCTGGTCCAGCTCGGCCTCCAGTTCGGCCAGCGGCACGGCCTTGGCCTCGGCGTCCAGCAGCGTCGCGCTCTCGATGCCGTCCAGCGCGAAGCGGCGGTAGGCGTCGCTGGCATGGCACCAGGCGTCCAGATACCAGGCATGGCGGTGGTGCACCAGGCGCTGCGGCGAGACCTCGCGCTCGCTGCCGGCGCCATCGCGCTTCTTGCGGTAGCGGATGGCCAGCCGCCGGCGCTTGACGACCGCGCTGCCCACGGTCTCGAAGCTGTCGCTGGCCATGCGCCGCCGCGCCGTGCCGATGAGCTTGACGCGGCGGCGCAGCTCGTCGGCCTCGGCCGCATCCACGCCCAGCATGCCGGTGATCTTGTCGAACATGGGCTGCAGGTGGCGGCCCACCACGCCCTGCTCGTCCAGCCCGGCCAGCATCTGCTGCATGGTCAGCAGCGCATGCAGCTCGGCCTCGTTGAACCAGACGCCCGGCAGCTCATGCTTGCCGCCGCGCCACTGCTGGCCGAAGCGATAGCCGTTCTCGCCGGCGTCGTACTCGATGGGCGCATCCAGCCGCTCGCGCAGATAGGCCAGGTCGCGCTTCAGCGTGGCCGGCGACACCTCCAGCGCCTCCAGCAGCGCGGCGAAGGACACGCAGCCGCGCGAGCGGATCAGCTGCTCGATCTTGTAGAAGCGCTCGGTGCGGTCCATCCTGAAAATATTTACAGTGGTTTCCCGGTGGATCATCTCATGAGCCAGGAGCTCACCAGACTGCTTGCAAGGCCCGCGAACCTCATCGGCGAGCCCAACCGACAGGAGCCCGACCATGCAAGCCGTTCTGAACACCCACAACGCCCGCCCCGCCCTGGTCCAGTTCGCGCTGGACATGGACGAGGCGCCCGCCACCGCCAGCGTCCATGAACGCGTCGGCCTGGCCCTGGGCCGCGACTACGCGCTGCACGGCATCACGCCGCCCATCGCCCATCTCTATGCGCAGTCGCCGCTGCAACGTGGCTGGATGGCCGCCCGCGGCCGGGCCCAGCGCACGCCGGCCACGCCGCAGGTCGCGCTGTGGCTGTCGCTGCGCACCCATGCCTGGACGCGCGGCCGCAGCTTCGAGGACATCCAGCTCACGCCCCACCACCTGGCCCAGCTGGACGCCACGCACTGCCCCATCACCCGCGAGCTGCTGGACGAAGACAGCCGCAGCATCGACCGCGTCCGCGACGATGCCGGCTACGCGGCCGGCAACCTCGCCGTCATGAGCCGGCGCGCCAACCGCGCCAAGGGCAGCCTGGGCTATGCGGCGCTGGCCGGCAAGGCCGCCAGCTGCGCGGCCGGCCCCATCACCCGCATGGGCGGCCTGGCCGAGGCCGACTGGCAGCGCCTGGCGGTGCTGGCCAGCTTCGTCACGCCGCTGAGCCACGAGGAGGCGGCGCAGATCCCGCTGCGCCTGCTGCCGCCCAACCGGCTGCGCCTGTTCAATCCCGTCCAGGCCTTGCAGGCCCTGGTCACGCGCCAGCTCGCGACGCCGGGCTGGAGCGCCCGCCTGAGCCGCCTGGAGGCGCTGCTGCCGACGGATCAGCTGCGCAGCGACTTCAACCGCTTCCTGCTGGCCCTGGCTCCGCGCGTGCTGGCGGCCAACGAGCTGCAGCAGCCGCAGCAGATCCGCTGGGCGCTGGAAGACGCCTGGGCCCAGCCGCTGGTGTGCAAGCGCTGGACGCGCTTCGCGCTGCAGCTGACCCCCGAGCAGGCCGAAGCCCTGGTGGAACGCGCGGCGGCCAAGAAGCTCTGCCCCGTCCACGTGCAGCGCCACGACGACGCGACCGAGGGCTGGGCCTTGTCCACGGGCGGCTACGCGGCCTGAACAGCCCTCACGGGCCGAGCGCCGGGCCGCTCTGGCGATGTGCTTGCCGGTCGAACCGGCAAGCATCGCCGTCCCCTCGGGGGACCGACCGGACGAGCCTGCGTTCAGCAGGGCGCGGCCGGGCGAGGGGCTTCAGACCAACGAGCGGTGCAGGCGGATCTCTTCGACGCGGGCACCGCCCACCTCGGTCGTGCGGGCGCTGCCCAGCTCGCGCTTGAAGCCGGCCAGTTCGAAGAAGCGCAGCGCACGCTCGTTGCGCAGATAGCACCACAGCGTGACCTTGGTGCAACCCTCTTCCTGCAGACCGTCGCGGGTGGCATCCCACAAGGCCAGGCCCACGCCCTTGTCCCAGTGCTCGGGACTGGCGAACAGCGCCCAGACCTCGCCGGTGGTGGCGGGCGTGCCCTTGTCGCGCGAACGGTCGAAGCCGGCAAAGCCCATGATCTTGTTGTCCAGATGGGCCACGACGACCTGCGGCTCGCACAGGTCTATGGCCTCGCGCCAGAAGGCCTGGCGCTTCTGCACCGACATCGCATCCAGCGCGGCCGCGGGTAGCAGGGATTTGTAGGCATCCTGGCTGGCGGCGACGTGGATCTCGGCGATGGCCTTGGCATCGCGCAGGGTGGCGGGGCGAACCTGGATCACGGACATGGAACTCTTGAGCAATGGCACGGGGACGAAAGGGCGAGATTGTCCTAGCCCATCGCCTCCGGACAGGCTCTTGACAGAAATTTTTCCTGTACTCCTGCCCCGCCGCGCCGCGCCTTCACATGCGCCACCAGGCCGCGCCTGAGCCCGCGCACCGGCGTGCGCTGCAGCTGCGCCAGCAGCGCATGGTCCACCGGCAGCTCGCCCAGGTCCAGCGCGAAGCGCCGGCCCAGCTCGGCCTGAACCTTCAGCAACAGCTCCGCCGTCACGCGGGCATCGGCCATCGCGCGGTGTGCCCGGCCGCTGAAGCTCAGGCCATGGAACTGCGTCATCGCGCCCAGCCCATGGCTCTTGGCCTCGGGCCAGAGGCGGCGTGACAGCAGCACCGTGCAGGCGAACTCATGGGCCGGGTCCGGCGCGATGCCGGCCTGCGCCATCTCGGCCTGCCAGAAGCCGCGGTCGAACGAGGCGTTGTGCGCGACCAGCGGGCAGCCCGCGGTGAAACGCGCCAGTTCGCGCATGACCTGGGCCGAGTCCGGCGCGCCGGCCAGCATCTGGTTGGTGATGCCGGTCAGGGCCTGGATGTAGGGCGGCACCCGGGCGCCGCTGTTCATCAGGCTGGCCCAGGCATCCACGATGACGCCGCCTCTCACCAGCACGGCCGCAATCTCGGTGGCACGTCCGCCCGCGGCGGGCGCCAGCCCGGTGGTCTCGAAGTCGACGACGGCGATGGTTTCCATCCTCAAGACCTGGGCGGGTGCTTGATGGCGTTCAGTGCCAGCTTGCGTTCGACGGCGGCCTCCAGGTCCACGCCGCCGTGGTCGGCGATCTGCACCAGGTAGAGCAGCACGTCGGACAGCTCCTCGCCGAGATGGCGGCGCTGCTCGTCGTCGAGGGCGACGGACTGCTCGGGCGTCAGCCACTGAAAGATCTCCAGCAGCTCCGCAGCCTCCACGGTCATGGCCATCGCCAGGTTCTTGGGGGTCTGGTAGGGCTGCCAGTCGCGGTCGGCGGAGAACTGGCGCAGACGGCGCTGCAGCGCGGAAATATCCATGTGGGAAGTGTCCAACGTATTCCAAACAGTATTCAAGATTTCAAAGTGGTGGTCGTAGTAGAGGCCGCGCCGCGCTGTGGACAAGCCAGGAAAGTCCTTTCGAGGCAATCACTTGGCTGCCGCACAAGGCTGTGCGCCGCAGCCGGTACGAGCCGGCTCGCGATTGGGTACAACTTGGCGCCGGGGCCTTGGCCTGTGGATATCTATGAAGTTGTCCCGGCGCCATCCACAGGCTTGCCCAGGCCCTCGATGCCTGCCGGCCGGCCGGGTCCGGCCGGGCCTGGTCCAGGCTGTCAGCCTTGTTTCTTTACGTGAACCTTGGGGAAGGTAAGACAGTCGCGAGGGGGCGCCGCGGCTAGAGTTGCCGTCCCAGAATCTCGTGCGGCGCTTGCAGCGCCGCCGCCCCGGAGACAACGATGAAGTCTTCTCGTACTCGGATCGCCGCGGTCTCGGCGCTGTTGTTGGGCAGTCTGCTGGTGGCGGGCTGCGGTGGTGGTGCGACGGCCGACACGACGCCGGCGGTGAAGATCTCCTCCGTCAAGGTGTTCGGCGACTCGCTGCAGGACAGCGGCACCTTCGGCTACAAGTTCACCGTCCAGAGCCCCGACAACCTGATCTACGCCGAGCGCATCGCGGCCGGCTACGGCCAGACGCTGTGCAACTTCTTCGTCTTCACCGGCACGACCTTCGCGCCCAACACGGCCAAGACGGGCTGCACCAACTTCGCCATCGGCGGCGGCCGCATCACCTACACCGGCGCCGGCGGCGCGGCCAACCCGCTGAACGTGGGCACCCAGATGGCCACCTATGCGGCGGCCAGCAGCTACACGGCCAGCGACCTGGTCATCATCGACGGCGGCGGCAATGACGCGGCCGACCTGGTCGGCGCCTACCTGACCATCCCGAAGGACGCCGCCCAGTCCTATTCGGCCTTGCTCGCCACGCTGCTGACGCCGGCCCAGATCGGCGCCGCGCTGCAGGGCGGCGCCACCACCACCGCCCAGATCGGCGCCACCTACATGACGGCGCTGGCCGACAAGTTCGCGGCCCAGATCAAGGCCAGCGTGCTGGACAAGGGCGCCACCCATGTGGTCGTCATGAACATGCCCGACATCAGCATCACGCCGCGCTTCCAGATGGTGCTGGACGGCATCGCCGCGGCCAGCGGCGGCGGCACGGCCGGCGCCACGGCGCGTGCGCAGTCGCAGGCGCTGTTCCAGGGCTGGATGACGGCCTTCAACACCCAGCTGGCGGCCAAGTTCGCCGGCAACGACAGCGTCATCGTCGTCGACTTCTACAAGGGCATCCAGGACGAGGTGGCCACGCCGGCCCAGTTCGGCCTCAGCAACGTGAAGACGCCCGCCTGCCCCATCACGGGCCTGGGCAGCGACGGCCTGCCCGTCTACGACTTCCCCAGCTGCACGGCCGCTGCCCTGTCCGCCGCGCCGCCGGCCGGCGTCAGCGGCGGCGCCGACTGGTGGAAGAGCTATGCCTTCTCCGACAGCTTCCACCCCACGCCCTATGGCCATCAGCTGACCCAGCAGCTGATCGCCAAGTCCCTGGCCACCAAGGGTTGGCTCTGAGCCGCGGCCCATCCTCTCGGAGACAACCCATGAACACCAAGCTCCTCATCGCTGCGGCCGTGGCCACCCTCGTCGCCAGCGGCGGCGCTCTTGCGCAGTCGGCCGGCAGCATCGTCGTCTACGGCGGCGCCGTGCAGATCAAGCCGCAGGTCGACAGCGGCGATCTGACCGCGCCCAGCCTGCCCGGCACCAAGGTCGACGTGAAGAAGGCCAGCCAGTTCGCCGGCGGCATCACCTACTACTGGACCGACAACATCAGCATCGACCTGCCGCTGGCGCTGCCGTTCAAGCACGACGTGGTCGGCGCCGGCGCCATCGAGGGCGTGGGCAAGCTGGGCACCGTCAAGTCGCTGCCCATCACGCTGCTGGCCCAGTACCGTTTCGGCGAGGCCAACAGCATGTTCCGACCCTTCGTGGGCGCGGGCATCACCTACGGCTACTTCTACAAGCCGCGTGCCACGGCGGTGCTGTCCGGCATCACGGGCGGCACGCCCGGCAACCCGACCACGCTGTCCATGAAGAGCCGCCTGGGCACGACGCTGGAGCTGGGCGGCGCCGTCAACCTGACGCGCGACTGGTCCGCCAGCCTGTCGCTCACCAAGACCTTCATCAAGACGACGGGCAGCCTGTCGACGGGCCAGACCATAGAGACGACGCTGGACCCGGTGTCGGTGAAATTCGGCATCGGCTATCGGTTCTGAGGCGGGATCAAGGGCAAGGCCGGCGGCAAGCCGGACCACGTCGACGGCCGGCAACTTGAGGACCTCATCCACAAGGAGCGGGATTGGCATGGCAGCACAACTCGACCATCTGATCGTTCCGGCCAAGGACAGGGTCGCTTCGGCGCGACTCCTGGCCGAGCTCCTGGCGGTGCCCTGGGCGGCGCAGGGTGCGGTCGGCCCGTTCTCACCCGTGTTCGTCAATGACGGACTGACGCTGGACTTTGACCAGTGGGTCGAGCCCATCCCCAAGCAGCACTACTGCTTTCGAGTGACGCAGCGAGAGTTCGACGAGATCCTGGGGCGGATCCGGGCGGCCGGCATCGCCTTTCGCAGCATGCCCCATGGTCAGGACGACAACCAGGTGAACCAGGCGTTCGGCGGGAATCTGGTGTACTGGCGTGAACCCGATGGTCACGTCTGGGAAATGCTGACCGTCAGCTACGAGCGACAAGCCCCTGCGGCAGGCGCTGCTGGCGCCGCCTGACTCCCCATCGCGGGGAGGGGCGGCGCTATCAGGCGATCCCCACCACCTTGTGCATCTGCACCGACAGCCGCCATTGCGGATGGGCCATGCAGTAGGCCACCGCGGCTTTCGTGTGCTCGCGCTGCAGCACCGAGTCCATGGGCTGCAGGAAGAAATGCTGGAAGTCCAGCTGCGCAAACCGCTCGGGCTGCGCCAGCGGCTGCGGATAGACCAGCTTGAGCTCATGGCCCGAGGTCAGCACCAGCGGCGCATCGGCCTTGGGGCTGACGCAGATCCAGTCCAGCCCCGGCGGCGCGGGCTGGGTGCCGTTGGTCTCCACGGCCACCTCGAAGCCGCGCGCGTGCAGCGCGGCGATCAGCGGCGTGTCCAGCTGCAGCAGCGGCTCGCCGCCGGTGCAGACGACATAGCGCTTGCCGCCGGCCACATCCGGCCAGGCCCTGGCGATCGCGTCCGCCAGCTCGTCGGCCGTCGCGAACTTGCCGCCGCCCTCGCCGTCGGTGCCGACGAAGTCGGTGTCGCAGAAGCTGCAGACCGCCGTCGCGCGGTCCTGCTCGCGGCCGCTCCACAGGTTGCAGCCCGCAAAGCGGCAGAACACCGCCGCGCGGCCGGCCTGGGCGCCCTCGCCCTGCAGCGTGAAGAACAGCTCTTTGACTGAATACGTCATACGGGAATCAATTCCTCGGAGTCGGCCCGGCTGACGATGGCGCCCGAGCCGCGCGTCTCGTAGAGGTCCACGCGGTCGATCTGCGGCAGCACGGCGCCGCCCTCGCGCAGCACCCAGGCGGCCAGGCTGGCCGCGTCGCCATCTTCCAGGCCTTGCAGGTTGGGGTTCCCGAACAGCGGGTGGTGGTCCAGCCGCTTGAAGATGGGGTTGAACAAGGTCTTCACGTCGCCGAAGTCCACCGTCCAGCCCATCACCTGGTCCAGCGGCGCGGCCAGGTGCAGGCGCAGCGTGAAGGTGTGGCCGTGGATGCCGGCCAGCGGATGGCCGGCGGGCGCGTGCTTCAGGCGCACGGCGCTGTCCAGCGTCATCTCCTTCCAGATGCGGTAGTTCAGGCCGTTGAAGTTGGCGCCGCTGGAGCCCGTCTCGTAGACGGTCACCCAGCTCAGCTCGGGCAGCGCGGGCTTGATGCGATCCCACAGCCAGGCCGAGACGTTCTCGCTGGTCGGATTCTGTAGGCCCGGGATGTCGTTCAGGCAGCGGTAGTTCAGCTCGAAGTGCAGCGGCGCCCAGACCTCGTCGAGCCGGTCGTAGTCGATGGCCAGGTCGCGTTCGCCCAGATCGGCATTGGCATGCAGGATGACCTCGAAGCCATGGCCGTGCATGCGGCCGCACTGGTGGCCGGCCGGCACGTTGGGCAGCTGGTGCGCGGCCTGGAAGCGGTAGCGCCGCCAGACATGGGCGTGGCCGGCGCCGTCCAGATCCACGCCGCTGTGCGTGGTGCTCTGCACGCCCACCTGCACGATGCCGGGCACGGCCAGCCGTGAACGCAGCCAGCGGGCCAGGTTCTCGTCGGTGGGCTCGGCCAGGTGGTCGTTCAGCAGCGCATGGTCCAGCGGCGCAACCGTGTCGGCCATGCGGGCGCGCAGCGCCTCCACCTCGCCGCCCGGGAAGGCCGCCCAGCCGGCCGGCAGCGCCGTGCGCACGGTGGCGAAATAGCTGTGGCCATGCAGGCCATGGCTGCGGTTCGAGGCGGGCAGGGCGGGAATGCGGCAGGCCGACTCGAAGCCGGCCGAGGCGCAGTGCAACACGGAAACAGACATGCCCCGATTGTCGCGCGCCCGTTCGCTGAGCGCTGGGCCGGCCGGCTTGACTTGAAGTGGGCTTGAGCTTTTAGGCTTGCGGCCATGAACCTTTCCGATCCCGTTCTCGCCCCTGACGACAAGCTCTTCGCCCCCGGCCGCCGCGCCGCCTGCCTGGGCGCCGTCGCGCTGATCTCCATGCTGGCCTTCGAGTCCATCGCCGTCGCCACCGCGATGCCGGCCGTGGCCGAGGCCTTGCATGGCCTGCCCTATTACGCGCTGGCCTTCGGCGCGACGCTGGCGACCTCGGTGCTGGGCATGACGGCCGCCGGCCAGCTCTGCGACAAGCGCGGGCCCTACCGCGCGGCGCTGGCCGGGCTGGCGGCCTTTCTCGCCGGCCTGCTGCTGGCCGGCTTCGCGTCGTCCATGCCGGTGCTGGTGCTGGGCCGCGCGCTGCAAGGCCTGGGCAGCGGCGTGCTGGGCGTGACGCTCTACGTGGGCGTCGCCCAGGTCGTGCCGGCGCCGCTGCATCCCAAGCTGTTCGCGATGTTCGCCGGCGCCTGGGTCGTGCCCGGCCTGCTGGGGCCGGCGCTGGCGTCCTACCTGGTGCAGTGGTTGGGCTGGCGCTCGGTCTTCCTGGCCGTGGCGGCCGCCGTGCCGGTGGCGGCGGCCATGATGCTGCCGGCCCTCAGGCGGGTGGGCAGCGGCAGCGGCGAGCCGCTGCGCTGGGGCGCGATGCGCTGGGCGCTGCTGGCCAGCGGCGGCGCGCTGACGCTGCATGCCGCCAGCCAGCGCACGGGCGGCGGCGCGGCCCTGCTGTTCGCGGCCGGCCTGCTGGCCGCCGGCATCGCGGCCCGGCTGCTGCTGCCCGCCGGCACGCTGCGCGCGGCACGCGGCCTGCCGACCGTCATCCTGCTGCGCGGCCTCATCGCCGCGACCTTCGCCAGCGCCGAGGCCTTTCTGCCGCTGCTGCTGACCCAGCATTTCGGCTGGAGCCTCACGCAGGCCGGCATGGCGCTGAGCGCCGGCGCCGTGACCTGGAGCCTGGGCAGCGCGCTGCAGGCGCGCGCGCGCCGGCCCGAGACGCGGCGTCTGCTGCTGCCGGGCGGCTTCGTGGTGACGGCGCTGGGCCTGCTCATCGTCATCGCGCCGCTGCTGTTCACGCTGCCCTCGGGCCTGGTGTTCGCCGGCTGGAGCACGGTGGGCCTGGGCATAGGCCTGTCCTTCCCCATGTTGTCGGTGCTGCTGCTGCAGCTGTCCCCGCCCGACAGCCAGGGCAGCAACACCTCCTCGCTGCAGCTCAGCGATGCGCTGACCAGCAGCGCCGCGCTGGCGCTGGCCGGCCTGCTGTTCGACCCGGTCGCGCGCCAGGTCCTGCCCGTGCTGCTGCTGGCGCTGGCGCTGGTGAGCGCCGCCGCGCTGATCAGCCCGCGCGCCCAGGCGGCGGCCCGCTGAGGGCGGCCCTGCGGCGGGCTCATGGCGCTGCCGGGCCGCATCGCCCGGGGGAGCCATGGCCCGCGCCGCCCGCATGGCTCCTCGTGGGCGATGCGCCGCCGGGCCGGGCGGCCGACGATGCCGGCCATTCCCTCCCCTCCCGCCGGAGTCCGCCATGCCCCCTGCCTCGCCCACCCCGCGCGCCGCCCTGGCGCTGCTGGCCGCCCTCGCCAGCTTCTGGCTGCTGACCGACCTCACCCAGGCCCAGACGCCGCAGCAGCGTCGCCTCGTGCTCGACGTGGAACTGCAGCGCCAGGGCCCCGTGCAGGCCGGCGCCGAACGCGGCGAGCAGCGGCTCAGCCAGCGCTGGCAGGTCAGCGCGCTGCTGCAGAGCGACGGCGTGCCCCTGCCCTACAACCCGCTGGACCCGGAGGAGCAGCGCCGCCAGGCCGAGGCGGCGCAGCGCATCGGCGCCGCCGCGCCCGCGGCGCCCACGCCCGACTGGCGCGCCCTGCAGGCCAAGGCCCAGGCGTTGCAGGCCCGCTGCGGCCAGGACAGCGCCTGCCTGATGCGCGAGGCCTCGGCCCTCAGCGCCGCGGCCATGCCCGGCGTCAACCCCGGCAGCCAGGGCCGGCTGCAGGCTTACGGCCAAGCCGCGGCGGCCTGCGAGCGCCAGCCCGCCGGCAAGGCCCGCGAGGCCTGCCGCGCCGAGGCGCGCCGTCAGGCGGGCGGTGGCGTCGAGGCGCCCGACGATGGCGGCCCCGCCACGCCCTATCTGCTCTTCACCGGCGTGGCCGCCTGCGGCCTGCAGCTCGGCGCGCGGCTGGACGAGCGCGTGCAGGGCCAGTTCAACGACGTGCAAGGCGTCGTCAGCTACACCGAGACGGCGCGCGGCGAGGAGAGCCGCCGCGACGACACGCCCTGCCCCACGCTGCAGGCCGTGCTCGACACGCGCAACGGCCGCGTCTGGACGGCGCTGGCCACCGTGCCCCAGGACGTGCAGGCGGTGCGCATCCGCGAGGAGAGCAACCGCCGCGCCCAACGCCACGAGGGCCGCATCGGCCTGCAATGGCGCGAGGCCCAGGCCTGGCTGCAGCAGCGCCTGGCCCGGCTCAGCGCCGAGGGCCAGGACCAGGCCCGGCTGCCGGCCGGCAGCGGCCAGGCCGAGATCCGGCTGAAGTGGAGCTTTCGGCCGGCCTGAGCGCGGGCCCGGCGGCGCTCAGTGCAGCAGGGCGTATCCGCTCAGCAGCAGCGCCACCAGCGCGAAGCGGCGCAGCAGGGCCGCGTTCTCGCCCAGGCTGCCCGGGCGGGCGCGGGCCTGCACGGCCAGCCCCAGCAGAAAAGCCGGCAGCGTGGCCAGCGCCGCGCCCTGCCACAGGCTCTCGAACCAGTGCAGGTCGCGTGCGTACAGCAGGCCGGTGATGGCCCCGATGGCCTGGCCGGCGCAGACCACCAGCGTCAGCGCCTTGACGGGCTGCAGCTCGGCCCAGTCGTGGGCCGAGTCGGGACGCGAGGCCTTCATGCGCCGGCCGGCGGGCGCAGGTCACCGACGCGGCGGCCGCGCCGGCTGGCGGCCGTGCGCAGATGCACCAGCGACTCCACGCGCTTGAGCAGCTCGCGGTCGTTCCAGGGCTTCTTGAAGATGCCGTAGACGCCCTCGATCTGGCCCACGCGGCCGTGCAGTTCGTCGTGGCCCGTGATGGCGATGACCGGCAGGTCCTCGGTCGCCAGGCTGCCCTGCACGTCGGCGATCAGCTCGAAGCCGTCCTTGTTGGGCATCTCCAGGTCCGTGATCAGCACGGCGATCTGGGGCTTGTCGTCCAGCTGCTCCAGCGCCTCATTGCCGTCGTTGACCTGCACGACGACGAAGCCGGCACCCTCCAGCAGCCGCTTGAGCTTGGTGCGAACGACGGCCGAGTCGTCGGCGATCAGCACCGTGGGCGGTCCTTCGGGAACCACCGGCTCGGGGGCCGGTGGCTGCATGGGCGTGGGCGCCGTGACGAAGGGGCTGGCCATGGGCGGCCCGGCGTTGGGCGACAGGGGCAGCGGCGGCAGCACGACCGGCGCCACGGCGCGCGGCGTGCCGCCCGGCGGGCGCTGCGGCGGCACGAGCTCGCGCGTGGGCCGGTAGTCGTCACGCTTGAAGGCGGCGATGAGCACGATGATGGCCAGCGGTATCGCGATCAGCACCGGCATCAGGTAGGCGCCCAGCAACTCCTGCAACTCGTGAAACATCTCCATCCCCGGGGTGTAACAGCGGCCAGCCTAACATCCGGCCCGGAGCCGCACCACCGAGGAAAGCCGGGCGTCGCGGATGACGGAGGCGGCCGGGCCGCGCTGGACCCGGGTTCAGAAGGTCAGGATGAAGCAGGCGCCGCCGCCGGGCCGCTTGGCATGGCGCACCGTGCCGCCCAGGCCATGCACCAGCTGGCGCACGACGGCCAGGCCCACGCCGCTGCCGCCCGCGCGCGTCGTGAAGAAGGGCGTGAAGATGCGCGATTCCAGCCCCGGCGCCACGCCCGGGCCGTTGTCGGCCACCGTCAGCCGCAGCCGGGCACCGCGGCCCAGCCGGGCCTCGATCAGCAGCTCGGGCGCGGGCCGGCCGGCGCAGGCCTTCAGCGCGTTCTGCGCGAGGTTGATCAACACCTGTTCCAGCTGGGCCGCGTCGGTGCGCAGCGCCAGGCTCGCGGGTTCGACGGCCAGCGCGACGCGGCCGCCCGCCGCCTCCCAGGCCGGCGCCACCAGCCGCTGCACGGCTTGCAGCAGCGGCAGCAGCGGCGCGTCGGCCAGCGTGGCGCTCAGCGGCTGGCTGACGCTGCGGTAGCGCTCGACAAAGCCCTGCAGATGCGCCGCGCGTCGTGCCAGCGCGGCCAGGGCCGCCTGCAGCTCCTCATGGTCGCCGGCCTCCAGCAGCGCCGGCGCGCTGGCGGCCAGCGACGCGATGGGCGTCAGCGAATTCATGATCTCGTGCGTCAGCACCTGCACCAGTTGCCGCCAGGCGGCCAGCGCCTCGGTCTCCAGCTCCGACTCGATGGGCGCCAGGGCCGCCAGCCGCCAGGCCTGGCCCTGCACGGTCAGCGCCGTCACGGCCAGCACGGCACGCTCCTGGCCATGCTCGGTGGGCAGCGTGACGACGCGCCGGCCGGGCGCGGCCTCCAGCAGCGCCAGCAGGGCCGCCGCGTCGGCGGCCCGGCCCGGCGCGATGAGGCGGCGCGCGGCCGCGTTCAGCGCCAGCGGCGGCTCACCGGCCACCAGCCGCCACAGCGCC
>JAACZV010000025.1 GCA_009996515.1 Comamonadaceae bacterium | reverse complement strand
CGACCTGCATGATTTCCTTGGTGATGCCCTGGATCTTGATGTCCATCTGCAGGGCCGTGATGCCGGTCGTCGTGCCGGCCACCTTGAAGTCCATGTCGCCCAGGTGATCCTCGTCACCCAGGATGTCGGTCAGCACGGCGAAGCGGTTGGCGTCCTTGATCAGGCCCATGGCGATGCCGGCCACGTGGGCCTTCATCGGCACGCCGGCATCCATCAGCGCCAGGCAGCCGCCGCAGACGGAGGCCATGGACGAGGAGCCGTTGGACTCGGTGATTTCCGAGACCACGCGCAGCGAGTACGGGAAGTCTTCCTTGCTCGGCAGCGCGGCGATCAGCGCGCGCTTGGCCAGGCGGCCGTGGCCGATTTCGCGGCGCTTCGGGCTGCCCACACGACCCGTCTCGCCGGTGGCAAAGGGGGGCATGTTGTAGTGCATCATGAAGCGGTCTTCGAACTCGCCGTCCAGCGCGTCGATGCGCTGCGCGTCGCGGTCCGTGCCCAGCGTCGCGACCACCAGGGCCTGCGTCTCGCCGCGCGTGAACAGCGCCGAGCCGTGGGTGCGCGGCAGGATGCCGTTGCGGATCTCGATGGGGCGCACGGTGCGGGTGTCGCGGCCGTCGATGCGCGGCTCGCCGGCCAGGATCTGGCTGCGCACGATACGGGCTTCGATCTCGAACAGCAGGCCTTCGACCTCGACCTTGTCGAAGGCGATGCCTTCGGCGGTCAGCGCAGCGAAGACGTTCGCAGCCGCCGTGCGGCAGGCCTGCGTGCGGGCCTGCTTGGAGCGGATCTGGTAGGCCTCGCGCAGCGGGCCTTCGGCCAGCGCGTTGATCTTGGCGATGAAGGCCTCGTCCTTGGCGGGTGCGGTCCAGTCCCAGGCCGGCTTGCCGGCTTCCTTGACCAGTTCGTTGATGGCGGCGATGGCCACGTTGCCCTGCTCGTGGCCGAAGACCACGGCGCCCAGCATGACTTCTTCCGACAGGCCCGAGGCCTCGGACTCGACCATCAGCACGGCGGCCTGCGTGCCGGCGACGACCAGGTCCATCTGGCTGTTGGCCAGCTCGGACTTGCTCGGGTTCAGCGTGTACTCGCCGTTCACATAGCCCACGCGGGCGGCGCCGATCGGGCCGTTGAACGGGATGCCGGACACGGCCAGCGCGGCCGAGGTGCCGATCATGGCGGCGATGTCGGCCTGCACTTCGGGATTCAGGCTGACGACATGGACGACGACCTGGACTTCGTTGAAGAAGCCTTCGGGGAACAGCGGGCGGATCGGACGGTCGATCAGGCGGCTGGTCAGCGTCTCATGCTCGGAGGGGCGGCCCTCGCGCTTGAAGAAGCTGCCGGGGATCTTGCCGGCGGCATAGGTCTTCTCGATGTAGTCGACGGTCAGCGGGAAGAAGTCCTGGCCGGCCTTGGCCTCGGTCTTGGCGACCACGGTGGCCAGCACGACGGTGCCTTCGATGTTGACGAGGACGGCGCCGGTGGACTGGCGGGCGATCTCGCCCGTTTCCAGCACGACGTTGTGGCGACCCCACTGGAAGGACTTGGTGACCTTGTTGAACATGGACATGCTCATCTCCTGGTTGTTGTGAGTGCGCTCAGGCACTCGGGGGAACCGGGAACGAGGCTGGGTTTGGTCCAGATGCCATTCCAGGGCGGCTCGGCGAGGAGAGCCGTCTTGGAATGATCCGCGACCACGTCAGCTTGGTTCCTGGGTAGAAAGACAAAGAGCCTGTACTGGGCTTGAGGGACCAGACAGGCTCCTTGACGGATTCGCTAGCTTACTTGCGCAGGCCCAGCTTCTGGATCAGCGCGACATAACGGGCGGAGTCCACGCGCTTCAGGTAGGCCAGCAGGCTCTTGCGCGTGTTGACCATCTTCAGCAGGCCGCGGCGGCCGTGGTGGTCCTTGGCGTGCAGCTTGAAGTGGGGGGTCAGCTCGTTGATGCGGGCGGTCAGCAGGGCGACTTGGACTTCCGGGCTACCGGTGTCGTTGGCGCTGCGGGCGTTGGCCTTGACGATTTCGGCCTTGTTCAGATCGGCGACGGACATTGCGTTTTCCAAAAGGTTTCGGAAGTCCGGCCGGGCGAGACGCACACAAGGCGCTGCCGCAGACGGTTTCCGGGGTTGACTTGCGGACACGGGGGAAACCACCCCGAGCCGTGCTGTGCGTTTCGCACGCCTGGGCGGCGCGCAAAACCTGCGGATTCTAGCGTAAAGCTGGACCGGCCCCAAACCGCGACAGGCCAAGCCAGCGGACATAAGGCCGGCCACCGGCGCTTTCAAGAGCCGAAACCACCCTGCCCTGCAAACGAGTGACTTCTCTTGCAGCGGCACAAAACCACCCTTGAAGCGTGTTCCGGCCGCCCTATCTCTCAGTCATCGGGTGCTGCTCCCGACCCCAGACGAGCAGCGTCAGCCTCTGATAGGAGATCACCATGTTCCTCGTTCCCGTCAACCGCAACCTGTCCGACCTGTCCCGCTCGCTGGACCGCTTCTTCGACGACAGCTTCTTCGCCGACGGCCGCGACGCCGGAACGGCCACGCTGCGCAGCCCGGCCTTGGACGTCAGCGAGTCCGAGACGGCCTACACGGTCAAGCTGGACATGCCGGGCGTGGCCAAGGAGGCGGTCAAGGTCAACATCGACGGCCGCCGCATCAGCGTCGATGCCGAGCAGCGCAAGGACGAGGAGAGGAAGGATGGCGAGCGCGTCATCTACCGCGAGCGCACCGTCAGCCGCTTCTCGCGCAGCTTCACGCTGCCGCAGGAGATCAGCCAGGGCGACTCCAGCGCCAATCTCGACCACGGCGTGCTGACCCTCAGGCTGGTCAAGCGGGCCGCCAGCACGGCCAGCCAGCTGACGGTGAACTAAGCCGCCCCCAGCTCCCAGCGCGGGCGGACCTCGAAGCCGCCGTCGCGCCGTGGCTGGGCAGTGCCGCGCTGCACCCGCAGCGCGGCAGCCATCGCGATCATGGCGCCGTTGTCGGTGCACAGCTGCAGCTCGGGGTAGTGCACCCGCACGCCCCGCTTCGCGCAGGCGGCATTCAGCCGCTCACGCAGGCTGGCATTGGCCCCCACGCCACCGGCGACGACCAGGCGCTTCAGCCCGGCCTCCTTCAGCGCCAGCAGCGACTTCTTCACCAGCACCTCGACGATGGCCGCCTGCGTCGACGCGGCCAGGTCGGCCTTGGCCTGCTCGCAGGGCTCCGAGCCGTCCAGGCCGATCTTCTTCGCCTGCGTCAGCACCGCCGTCTTCAGGCCGGCAAAGCTGAAGTCGGGCTTGCCGCTGTGCAGCAGCGGCCGCGGCAGCGCGAAGGCCTCGGGGTTGCCGAACTCGGCCATGCGCGCCAGGTGCGGGCCGCCCGGATAAGGCAGGCCCAGCAGCTTGGCGCTCTTATCGAAGGCCTCGCCGGCCGCATCGTCTATGGTCTCGCCGAGCATCTCGTAGGCACCCACATCGTCCACGCGCATCAGCTGCGTGTGGCCGCCGCTGACCAGCAGCGCGACGAAAGGAAACTCCGGCGGGTCGGCCGACAGGAAGGGCGACAGCAGATGCCCTTCCAGGTGGTGGATGGGCAGCGCCGGCACGTCCAGCGCCGCGGCCAACGACACGGCCACGCCGGCCCCGACCAGCAGCGCGCCGGCCAGGCCAGGCCCCTGCGTGTAGGCGATCAGGTCCACGTCCTGCAACGCCAGCCCGGCCTGCGCCAGCACCTCACGCGTCAGCGGCAACACGCGGCGCACATGGTCGCGCGAGGCCAGCTCGGGCACCACGCCGCCATAGGCCTGGTGCATGGCGATCTGGCTGTGCAGCGCCTGCGCCACCAGCCGCGGCGGCCTGTCGCCATCGACCTCGATAAGCGCCACCCCGGTCTCGTCGCAGGACGATTCGAAGCCGAGGACCCGGGTGGGTTTCACTTGCCTTCCTTGGCGTGGTTGATCGAGTACTTGGGAATCTCGACCGTGATGTCCTGCTGGCGCAGCAGCGCCTGGCAGGACAGGCGCGAATCGGGCTCGAGGCCCCAGGCGCGGTCCAGCATGTCTTCCTCGTCCTCTTCCATCTCGCTCAGCGAGCGGCCGCCCTCGCGCACGATGACGTGGCAGGTGGTGCAGGCGCAGACCTGGTCGCAGGCATGCTCGATGTGGATGTCGTTGGCCAGCAGGGCCTCGCAGATCGACGTGCCCGGCGCCGCCGTGATGCTGGCGCCCTCGGGGCAGTACTCGGCGTGCGGAAGGATCTTGATGACGGGCATGGTGTGAATCTCAGAGCTGGCTGACATCGCGGCCGGTCAGCGCGCGGGCGATGCTGCGGTTCATGCGTTCGGCGGCAAAGCCTTCGGTCGCCTCGGCCAGCGCCTTGGTGGCGGCCTCGATGGCGTCGGCATCGTCGGTCATGGCGGCCAGCGCCACGAGGCGGGCCTCCAGCGCCTCGCGCTCGGCCTGCGGCAGCAGGTCGCCGTCGGCGGCCAGCGCGCTGCGCGTCGCCAGCACCATGCGCTCGGCCTCGACCCGCGCCTCGCGCAGCTTGCGTGCCGCCATGTCGGCGTCGGCGCTGGCGAAGCCGTCCTTCAGCATGCCGGCGATCTGGTCGTCGGACAGGCCATAGCTGGGCTTGACCGTGATGGCGGCTTCGACACCCGAGGTCAGCTCCTGGGCCGACACGCTGAGCAGGCCGTCCGCATCGACCTGGAAACTGACGCGGATGCGCGCCGCGCCGGCCGCCATCGGCGGAATGCCACGCAGCTCGAAGCGCGCCAGCGAGCGGCATTCGCTGACCAGCTCGCGCTCGCCCTGCACCACATGCAGCGCCAGCGCCGTCTGGCCATCCTTGAAGGTCGTGAAGTCCTGGGCCTTGGCGACGGGGATGGTGGCGTTGCGCTCGATGATGCGCTCGACCAGGCCGCCCATGGTCTCCAGACCCAGCGACAGCGGGATCACGTCCAGCAGCAGGATCTCGCCATCGGCGGCATTGCCGGCGAGCTGGTTGGCCTGGATGGCCGCCCCCAGCGCGACGACCTCGTCGGGATTCAGGTTGGTCAGCACCTCGCGCCCGAACAGCTCGCTCACCGCACGGCGCACGAGCGGCACGCGGGTGGAGCCGCCCACCATCACCGCGCCCTGCACCTCGGCCGGCTTCACGCCGGCGTCGCGCAGCACGCGCTTCACGGCGGACAGCGTGCGGGCGACCAGCGGCTGGGCCAGCGCCTCGAACTGCGACCGCGTGACCGTCACGCGCAGCTCGCCCGCGTCCAGCGCGGCGACGAGCTCCGTGGAGGGGGCATCGGACAGCGCCTCCTTCGCGGCGCGCGCGGCGACGAGCACGGCCCGCTTGTCATGGGCCGACTCCAGGCGGCGCCCGCCCAGGGCCCAGTCCGCCAGCGCACGATCGAAATCGTCACCGCCCAGCGCAGCGTCACCGCCGGTCGCGACGACCTCGAACACGCCGCGCGTCAGACGCAGCAGCGAGATGTCGAAGGTGCCGCCGCCCAGGTCGTAGACGGCGTACAGGCCTTCGCTGGCGTTGTCCAGGCCGTAGGCGATCGCAGCGGCCGTGGGCTCGTTGATCAGGCGCAGCACCTTCAGGCCGGCCAGTTCGGCCGCATCCTTGGTGGCCTGGCGCTGGGCGTCGTCGAAATAGGCCGGCACCGTGATGACGGCGCCGAACAAGTCATCCAGGAAGCTGTCCTCGGCACGGAAACGCAGCGTCGCGAGGATCTCGGCGGACACCTCGACCGGGCTCTTGACGCCGTCGCGCGTGGCGATGGCCAGCATGCCCGGACGATCCTCGAAGCGGTAGGGCAGATGCTCGCGGCCGGCCACGTCGGCCAGGCCGCGGCCCATGAAGCGCTTGACCGAGACCACCGTGTTCTCGGGATCCTGCGCCTGGGCGGCCAGCGCGTCGGCGCCGATCTGTCGGCGGCCTTCGGCAAGGTAGCGCACGGCGGACGGCAGCATCACGCGGCCCTGCTCGTCGGGCAGGCATTCGGCCACGCCATGGCGCACGGCGGCGACCAGCGAATGCGTGGTGCCGAGGTCGATGCCGACGGCGATGCGGCGCTGGTGCGGGTCGGGCGAGGCGCCGGGTTCGGAGATCTGGAGGAGAGCCATCTTTTAATCAGTTGAGGACAGAGCTACTCACTTCGTGCGGACGGCCTGTGCCGCCATGTCCTCTTGAATCGCGAGCCGCTTGTCGATGTCGGCCCGGAAGCGCTGGATGAACATCAGCGCGCGAACCTGGGATGCCGCAGCCGGCGCATCGCCGGCCTCGTCGAGCAGGCGCCGGGCCTGCTCCAGCGCGGCGGCCTCGGCGCGCTGTGCGTCGTCGTCCAGCGCTTCGAGCGCGGCCTCGTCGCCGGCCTCGTCCAGCGCCTCGCGCCATTCCATCTGCTGCATCAGGAAGGCGGCGGGCATCTGCGTGTTGTTCTCGGCCTGCACCGGCGCGCCGCGCAGCTCGCACAGGTAGGCGGCACGGGCCAGGGGGTCGCGCAGGCGCTGGTAGGCCTCGTTCACGCGCATGGCCCACTGCATGGCCACGCGCTGGGCGGCAGCGCCCTCCGCGGCGAAGCGGTCCGGGTGCACCTGGGCCTGCAGCGCCTTCCAGCGCGCATCGATGTCGGCACGCTGCTGGGCCTGCCGCTCGGGCAGGCCGAAGAGCTGGAAGTCGTTGTCGGTCAGGCGCATGGCGGGCAAGAAAAAGGCGCGGTCTGCACCGCGCCCGTCATCTACTCAGTGGCGGTCAGACGCGGAAGGACTCGCCGCAGCCGCAGCGGTCCTTCTCGCGCGGATTGCGGAACTTGAAGCCCTCGTTCAGGCCTTCGCGGACGAAATCCAGCTCGGTGCCGTCCAGATAGGGCAGGCTCTTGGGGTCGATGAGGATCTTGACCTCATGGCCCTCGAAGACGACGTCCTCGGGCGCGGCCTCGTCGGCGTATTCGAGCTTGTAGGCCAGGCCCGAGCAGCCGGTGGTCTTGACGCCCAGGCGCACGCCGATGCCCTTGCCGCGCTTGGCGATGTAGCGCTTGACGTGGCGGGCGGCTGCCTCGGTCAGGGTCACCGACATATCAGTTCGCGTGTTTGGCGCGGTAGTCGTCCACGGCCGCCTTGATGGCGTCCTCGGCCAGGATGGAGCAGTGGATCTTGACGGGCGGCAGCGCCAGTTCCTCGGCGATCTGCGTGTTCTTGATGGTCAGCGCCTCGTCCAGGCTCTTGCCCTTGACCCATTCGGTCACGAGCGAGCTGGACGCGATGGCCGAGCCGCAGCCATAGGTCTTGAACTTGGCGTCCTCGATGAGGCCGGTCGCCGGGTTGACCTTGATCTGCAGCTTCATCACGTCGCCGCAGGCGGGCGCACCGACCATGCCGGTGCCGACATCCTCGTCGCCGTTGTCGAACTTGCCGACGTTGCGGGGGTTCTCGTAGTGGTCAACGACTTTTTCGCTGTATGCCATGGTGTTCTCCTAATGCCGACGTTCAGTGCGCTGCCCATTGAATGGTCGACAGGTCGACGCCATCCTTGTACATGTCCCACAGCGGGGACAGCTCGCGCAGCTTGGCGACGCGGTCGGTCAGCACGCTGATCGCGTAGTCGATTTCTTCCTCGGTCGTGAAGCGGCCGATGGTCATGCGCAGCGAGCTGTGGGCCAGCTCGTCGCTGCGGCCCAGCGCGCGCAGCACATAGCTGGGCTCCAGGCTGGCCGAGGTGCAGGCCGAACCGGACGACACGGCAATGCCCTTGACGCCCATGATCAGCGACTCGCCCTCGACATAGTTGAACGAGATGTTCAGGTTGTGCGGCACGCGCTGCTCGAGGTCGCCGTTGATGAAGGTCTGCTCAATGCCCGAGAGGCCCTGAACCAGGCGGTTGTGCAAGGCGCGGATGCGCTCGTTCTCCGCGCCCATCTCCTCGCGGGCGATGCGGAAGGCCTCGCCCATGCCGACGATCTGGTGCACCGGCAGCGTGCCCGAGCGCATGCCGCGCTCGTGGCCGCCGCCGTGCATCTGCGCCTCCAGGCGCACGCGCGGCTTGCGGCGCACGTACAGCGCGCCTATGCCCTTGGGGCCGTAGCTCTTGTGCGAGGCCAGGCTCATCAGGTCGATGGGCAGCTTGGCGAGATCGATCTCCACCTTGCCGGTGGCCTGGGCCGCGTCGACGTGGAAGATGATGCCGCGCTCACGGCAGAGGTTGCCGATGGCGACCACGTCCTGGATGACGCCGATCTCGTTGTTCACATACATGACCGAGGCCAGGATGGTGTCCGGGCGCAGCGCGGCCTTGAAAGCCTCCAGGTCGACGAGGCCGTTCTCCAGCACGTCGAGGTAGGTCACGTCGAAGCCCTGGCGCTCCAGCTCGCGCATGGTGTCCAGCACGGCCTTGTGCTCGGTCTTCACCGTGATCAGGTGCTTGCCGCGGGTCTTGTAGAACTGCGCGGCGCCCTTCAGCGCGAGGTTGTTGGACTCGGTGGCGCCGGAGGTCCAGACGATCTCGCGCGGGTCGGCGCCGATCAGCTCGGCCACCTGGGCGCGGGCCTTCTCGACCGCCTCTTCCGCCTCCCAGCCCCAGGCGTGGCTGCGCGACGCCGGGTTGCCGAAATGCTCGCGCAGCCAGGGAATCATCGCGTCCACCACGCGGGGGTCGCACGGCGTCGTGGCGCCGTAGTCGAGGTAGATCGGGAAGTGCGGGGTCATGTCCATGGAACGACTACTTTTGAGTTCTTCTGACTTACTTGCTGAACGCGCCGCTGAGGTTGCCACCCAGCGCGAACACCGAATTCGGCGCCGTCACGCGGATGGGCTTGAGCACCGGCTGGCTGGAGATGGCGCGCTTGACGGGCGCTGCCTCGACCTCGAAGCCCTTGGCCAGCTGCTCGTCGGCCAGCTTGCGCAGCGACACGGAGTCGAGGTACTCGATCATCTTGGCGTTCAGATTGGTCCAGAGTTCATGGGTGATGCAGCGACCGCTGTCCTCGCCCATGCAGTTTTCCTTGCCGCCGCAGCCGGTGGCGTCCAGCGCCTCGTCCACGGCGACGATGATGTCGGCGACGGTGATGTCCTCGGCCTTGCGGCCCAGCGAGTAGCCGCCGCCCGGGCCGCGGGTGGACTCCACCAGCTCATGGCGGCGCAGCTTGCCGAACAGCTGCTCCAGGTAGGACAGCGAAATCTGCTGCCGTTGGCTGATCGCCGCCAGGGCCACGGGCCCCGTATTCTCGCGCAGCGCCAGGTCCAACATCGCGGTGACAGCAAACCGGCCTTTGGTGGTGAGACGCATACAAACTCCTTTGCGAGACGTCCGGGCGGGTGTCGCTCGGCACGCACGAATCCGGGTTAACCCGAGGAACTCAGACAATAGTCGAGCGATTCATTTCCGATGATTTTACTCGACTACTGCCCGGCGCCCCGGTGGCGCCGGGTAGCCCCAGCCCGCCAGGGGTCTTTTGTTGCACTGCAGCAGCGTTAGCGCGGGCCGCCCGCCTTGCGGGCGCTGTCCAGCGGCACGATGTTGTCGTGCACCCGCGCGCCGAAGGCCTGCTCGCGCAGCTGCGCCAGCTGGTCGCGCAGCCGGGCGGCCTGCTCGAACTCGAGGTTGCGGGCATGTTCCAGCATCTGCTTCTCGAGTTGGGCCATACGTTTGGCCAGATCCTTCTCCGACAAGTCCTCGACCTGGGCCGCGGCCAGCAATTTCGCATCGTCGCGGCCGGCCTCCTCGGAGTAGACGCCGTCGATGAGGTCCTTGATGCGCTTCTGCACGCTGCGCGGCGTGATGCCGTGGGCCTCGTTGAAGGCGATCTGCTTGGCGCGGCGGCGTTCGGTCTCGCCGATGGCGCGGCGCATGGACTCGGTGATGCGGTCGGCGTACAGGATGGCCTTGCCGTTCAGGTTGCGCGCCGCCCGGCCTATGGTCTGGATCAGGCTGCGCTCGGCACGCAGGAAGCCTTCCTTGTCGGCGTCCAGGATGGCCACCAGCGACACCTCGGGAATGTCCAGCCCCTCGCGCAGCAGGTTGATGCCCACCAGCACGTCGAAGGCACCCAGCCGCAGGTCGCGCAGGATCTCCACGCGCTCCACGGTGTCCACGTCGGAGTGCAGATAGCGCACCTTGACGCCGTTGTCGCTGAGGTAGTCGGTCAGCTGCTCGGCCATGCGCTTGGTCAGCGTCGTGATCAGCACGCGCTCGTTGGCCTCCACCCGGCCGCGGATTTCCTGCAGCACGTCGTCCACCTGGTGGGTGGCGGGGCGCACCTCGACGATGGGGTCGACCAGGCCGGTGGGCCGCACGACCTGCTCCACCACCTGACCGGCGTTGTCCTGCTCGTACTGGCCCGGCGTGGCCGACACGAAGACGGCCTGGCGCATCTTGCGCTCGAACTCGGCGAACTTCAGCGGCCGGTTGTCTAGCGCCGACGGCAGGCGGAAGCCGTATTCCACCAGCGTCGTCTTGCGCGCCCGGTCGCCGTTGTACATGCCGCCGAACTGGCCGATCAGCACATGGCTCTCGTCCAGGAACATGACGGCGTCCTGGGGCAGATAGTCCACCAGCGTGGGCGGCGGGTCGCCCGGCTGGGCGCCCGAGAGATGCCGGGTGTAGTTCTCGATGCCCTTGCAGTGGCCCACCTCCTGCAGCATCTCCAGATCGAAGCGCGTGCGCTGCTCCAGGCGCTGGGCCTCAACCAGCTTGCCCTCCTTGACGAAGAAGCCCACGCGCTCGCGCAGCTCCTCCTTGATCGCCTCGGCGGCGGCCAGCACGCGCTCGCGCGGCGTCACATAGTGGCTGCTGGGATAGACCGTGAAGCGCGGGATCTTCTGCCGCACCTGGCCCGTCAGCGGGTCGAACAGCGCCAGGCCGTCGATCTCGTCGTCGAACAGCTCGATGCGCAGCGCCAGCTCCGAATGCTCGGCCGGGAACACGTCGATGGTGTCGCCGCGCACGCGGAAATGGCCGCGCGTGAACTCCATCTCGTTGCGCGTGTACTGCATGCGGATCAGGTGCGCGATGACGTCGCGCTGCCCCAGCTTGTCGCCCACGCGCAGCGTCATCACCATCTGGTGGTAGTCGCTGGGGTTGCCGATGCCGTAGATGGCCGACACCGAGGCGACGATGACCACGTCGCGCCGCTCCAGCAGGCTCTTGGTGCAGGATAGGCGCAGTTGCTCGATGTGCTCGTTGATCGCGCTGTCCTTCTCGATGAAGAGGTCGCGCTGCGGCACATAGGCCTCGGGCTGGTAGTAGTCGTAGTAGCTGACGAAGTACTCGACGGCGTTCTTCGGAAAGAAGTCCCGGAACTCGCTGTAGAGCTGGGCCGCCAGCGTCTTGTTGGGCGCAAAGATGATGGCCGGCCGCCCCAGCCGGGCGATGACGTTGGCCATCGTGAAGGTCTTGCCCGAGCCGGTCACGCCCAGCAGCGTCTGGAAGCTCAGGCCGTCGTTGATGCCTTCGACCAGTTGCGCGATGGCCGTGGGCTGATCCCCCGCCGGCGGGAAAGGCTGGAACAGCTGGAACGGCGAGCCTTCGAAGCTGACGAATTCGCCCTTGCGTTCCTCCGAGTCGCTTTCGGGGACGGACATGGCGTTCAAGGCTTCTTGCATGGGGAATTCCCTGGGTTCACGGGCAAAATTGCTGCGCTGCGAAACCGGGCAGGTTAGCGCAGACCCCGAATCTTCAAGCCTCCCCTCCTGCCAACGCCTCTTCAGGAATCTCGTCATGTCTTCTTTGTTCGCCGACGTCGCCCTTGCCCCCCGTGATCCCATCCTCGGCCTGAACGAGCAGTTCAACGCCGACACCCGCGCGGGCAAGGTCAACCTCGGCGTCGGCGTCTATTACGACGAGGCCGGCAAGCTGCCGCTGCTGAAATGCGTGCAGGAGGCCGAGAAGGCCATGGCCGCCGCGCCCAAGCCGCGCGGCTACCTGCCCATCGACGGCATCGCGGCCTACGACAAGGCCGTGCAGAAGCTGGTGTTCGGCGCCGAGCGCAAGGACGTGGCCACCGTGCAGGCCCTGGGCGGCACCGGCGCACTCAAGATCGGCGCCGACTTCCTCAAGCACCTCAGCCCCGGCGCCAAGGTGCTGATCTCCGACCCCAGCTGGGAGAACCACCGCGCGCTGTTCACGCAGGCCGGCTTCACGGTCGAGACCTACCCCTACTACGACGCCGCCCACAAGGGCGTGAACTTCGACGGCATGCTGGCCGCGCTGAATGCCGCGCCGGCCGGCACCGTCGTCGTGCTGCACGCCTGCTGTCACAACCCCACCGGCTACGACATCTCGGCCGCCCAGTGGGCCCAGGTCGTGGCCGTCGTCAAGGCCAAGGGCCTGACGCCCTTCCTGGACATGGCCTACCAGGGCTTCGGCTTCGGCCTGAAGGAAGATGGCGAGGCGGTGCGTCAGTTCCTGGCCGCCGGCGTGGGCTTCTTCGTGTCCACCAGCTTCTCCAAGAGCTTCTCGCTGTACGGCGAGCGCGTCGGCGCGCTGAGCGTGGTCTGCACCAGCGACGACGAGGCCGCCCGCGTGCTGTCGCAGCTGAAGATCATGATCCGCACCAACTATTCCAACCCGCCCACGCATGGCGCCCAGGTCGTCGCCCAGGTGCTGTCCGACGACCGGCTGCGCGGCCTGTGGGAGGAAGAGCTGGCCGGCATGCGCGTGCGCATCAAGGCCATGCGCTCGGCGCTGGTGGCGGCGCTGAAGGCAGCGGGCGTGACCCAGGACCTGTCCTTCGTCACCGAGCAGCTGGGCATGTTCAGCTACTCCGGCCTGTCCGCCGCCCAGATGCAGCGCCTGCGCAGCGAGTTCGGCGTCTACGGCGTGGACTCGGGCCGCATCTGCGTGGCCGCGCTGAACGAGGCCAACCTGCCCGTCGTGGCCGCCGCAATGGCGGCCGTCATGAAGGGCTGACGCGGCCGTCAAGTGCGCAGGATTGGCGGTTTGGCCGCCCATCCTGCGCCGGCGGATGCTGCACCGCACAAAGGGGAAGGCGTTTTCTGGCACCATTCGCGCATTCCTTCCCCTAGATCAAGGCCGGTCATGCTGTATCAGCTCTTCGAAACCCAGCGCGCCCTGCTCAGCCCCTTCTCCGAATTCGCGGCGGCGTCGGCCAAGCTCTACAGCCACCCGCTGTCGCCGTTCGCGCACACGCCCATGGCGCAGCGCCTGTCCGCCGGCCTGGACCTGGCGCACCGCCTGGCCAAGGACTACGAGAAGCCGGAGTTCGACATCCGCACGGTCGAGGTCGACGGTGTGGACGTCGCCGTGCAGGAGCTGGTGCCGCTGGAGAAGCCCTTCTGCCGCCTACTGCGCTTCAAGCGCTACACGGACGACCCCAAGGTGCTGGCCCAGATGAAGGACCAGCCCACGGTGCTGGTCGTCGCGCCGCTGTCCGGCCACCACGCCACGCTGCTGCGCGAGACCGTCAAGCAGCTGCTGAAGTCGCACAAGGTCTACATCACCGACTGGACCGACGCCCGCATGGTGCCGCTGGAGGTGGGCCCCTTCCACCTGGACGACTACATCCGCTATGTGCAGGAGTTCATCCGCCATGTCGGCGGCGCCGACTGCCATGTCATCTCCGTCTGCCAGCCCACCGTGCCGGTGCTGGCGGCCATCTCGCTGATGGCGTCTGCCGGCGAGGCCACGCCGCGCAGCATGACCATGATGGGCGGCCCCATCGACGCCCGCAAGAGCCCGACGGCCGTCAACAACCTGGCCATGAACCGCAGCTTCAGCTGGTTCGAGAACAACGTCATCTACCGCGTGCCGACCAACTTCCCCGGCGCAGGCCGCGAGGTCTACCCGGGATTCCTGCAGCACACCGGCTTCGTCGCGATGAACCCGGACCGGCACCTGAGCTCGCACTACGACTACTTCCTGGACCTGGTGCGCGGCGACGACGAGGGCGCCGAGGCGCATCGCCGCTTCTACGACGAGTACAACGCCGTGCTGGACATGCCGGCCGAGTACTACCTCGACACCATCAAGACCGTCTTCCAGGACTTCGCGCTGGTCAACGGCACCTGGCAAGTGGACGGCCAGCTCGTGCGCCCGCAGGACATCAAGACCACCGCGCTGCTGACCGTCGAGGGCGAGCTGGACGACATCTCCGGCGCCGGCCAGACCCGGGCCGCCCACGACCTCTGCTCGGGCGTGCCCAAGCAGCACCAGTTCCATTACGACGCGCTCGGCGCCGGCCACTACGGCATCTTCTCGGGCCGCCGCTGGCGCGAGAAGGTCTACCCCGAGGTGCGCGACTTCATCGCCAAATACGAGGCCGCCCCGCTGCAGAAGACCGCCACGGCCAAGCCGGCCCGTCAGCGCAAAGCGTGAACCTCGCCGAGCTGATCGACGCCGCGCTGCCGCAGACCCAGTGCACCCGCTGCGGCTACCCGGACTGCCGCCGCTACGCCGACGCCGTCGCCGCCGGTGAGGCGGAGATCAACCAGTGCCCGCCCGGCGGCGCCGAGGGCGTGGCCCGCCTGGCCGCCCTCACCGGCCGCCCGGCCCTGCCGCTGAACCCCGCCAACGGCATCGAGGCCACGCGCGGCGTGGCCGTCATCGACGAGGCCTGGTGCATAGGCTGCACGCTGTGCATCAAGGCCTGCCCGGCGGACTGCATCGTCGGGGCGCCGAAGGCCATGCATGTGGTCGTCGCGGCCCAGTGCACCGGCTGCGAGCTGTGCGTGCCGGCCTGCCCGGTGGACTGCATCTCCATGCCCGAGGTCACGACGGCCACCGGCTGGGCCGCCTGGAGCCAGCCGCAGGCCGACGAGGCACGCCAGCGCTACGCCTTCCGCCAGTTCCGCCGCCACCGCGAGGCCGAGGAGAACGAGGCCCGGCTGATGGCCAAGGCCGAGGCCAAGCTGGCCGACCTGCCCGGGGCCTCGGCCATCACCGACCCCGCCCAGCTGGACCGCAAGCGCGCCGTCATCGAGGCCGCGCTGGCGCGGGCCAGGGCCAAACGCGGCTGACAATGACGGCATGAACGCCGCGCAGATCGAACGCTTCTTCGCCACGCTGCAACGCGCCAATCCGGCGCCGCAGACCGAGCTGGAGTACGCCAGCGTCTTCGAGCTGCTGACGGCCGTGCTGCTGTCCGCCCAGGCCACCGACGTGGGCGTCAACAAGGCCACCCGCCGCCTGTTCGCCATCGCCAACACGCCGGCGCAGATCCTGGCGCTGGGCCAGCAGGGGCTGGAGGCCCACATCAAGACCATAGGCCTGTACCGCAGCAAGGCCAGGCATCTGCTGCAGACCTGCCAGATCCTCATCGAGCGGCATGGCGGCGAGGTGCCGCGCACGCGCGAGGCGCTGGAGGCCCTGCCCGGCGTCGGGCGCAAGACGGCCAACGTGGTGCTCAACGTCGCCTTCGGCGAGCCGACCATGGCCGTCGACACCCACATCTTCCGCGTCAGCAACCGCACGGGCCTGGCACCCGGCAAGACGCCGCTGGCCGTCGAGCTGGGCCTGCTCAAGCGCATCCCGCCGGCCTACAGGGTGGATGCCCACCACTGGCTGATCCTTCATGGCCGCTATGTCTGCCAGGCGCGCAAGCCGCTGTGTAACGTTTGTGCCGTCGTGGACGAATGCGACCACGGCCGCCACCTAAAATCAGCAGCCGCCTGACACCCGCCCATCCATGGCCAGCCTGACCGACCTGACCGATCGCGTGGAGCGACTGCTCCTTCGCCACGACGAAATCCTGCGCACCAACCTGCTGCTGCAGGTGCAGCTGACCGCCATCACGCAGGAGCGCGACAGCCTGCGCTCGCGCCTGAACGCGGCGCGCGCCCGCGTCGACGCGCTGCTGGAGCGACTGCCCGTCGAGGCCCCCAAGGAGGAACAGCCGTGAAGCAGATGGAAGTCACCATCATGGGCCAGAGCTATCTGCTGGGCTGCCCCGAGGGCGGCGAGGTCGCGCTGAGCGCCGCCGTGGCCCAGGTGGACCGCGAGATGACCGCCATCCGCGACGCCGGCAAGATCAAGGCGCGCGAGCGCATCGCCGTGCTGGCCGCGCTCAACCTGGCCTACCAGCTGGCCGAGGCGCCGCGCACGGCGGCGCAGCCGGCGCCCCAGCCAGCGGCCCCCCAGGCATTGCCGTCAAGCCCGGAGCTGGATGCCCTCGTCAAGCGCCTGGATGAAGCGCTGGAACACGACGGTCAGCTCTTGTAGCGCCTTAGAATCCCATCCGTCCATCGCGGTCCCCGGGGCTTTTATTTCCTTCATCCGATGCTCTATGAGCAAGGGCTTGGAAAATTCCGGACGGGCGTGATCGTCTCGCGTCAGATGAACCCGAAGTCCGGCTGACCTCGCCCACCTGTATACCCCAGGGTGTTCAGGATCTCGGCCCCCAGGACCGTCGGTGGACACCTCATCCCCCTTAGCATCGGCCCATGAACTACTGGCTGATGAAGTCCGAGCCCGACGAGGCCTCCATCCTCGACCTGCAGCGGGCCGGCACCCTGCCCTGGACCGGCGTGCGCAACTACCAGGCGCGCAACTTCATGCGCGACGACATGCGGCTGGGCAATGGCGTGCTGTTCTATCACTCCTCCTGCCCCGAGCCCGGCATCGCGGGCCTGGCCGAGGTCTGCAGCGCCGCCTATCCGGATGCGACGCAGTTCGACCCCGAGAGCCCTTACTACGACCCCAAGTCCAAGCCCGACGCGCCGCGCTGGCTGCACGTGGATGTGCGCTGGCGCGAGACGACGCGGCTGCTGAGCCTGAAAGAGATGCGCGAGGCGCCCGAGCTGGCCTCCATGCGCGTGCTGGAACGCGGCAGCCGGCTGTCCATCACGCCGGTCACGCCGGCCGAATGGCAGGCGGTGCTGAGGCGACTGCACGCGACCTGACGGCCGGGCCGCAGCCGTTAAGCTGCGCGCCCATGAAACACGCCGCCTCCGCCCTGACCCTGGCCGGCCTGCTGTGCGCCGCTGCCGTCGCCGCGCCGCCCAAGGCCCAGCCCCAGAAGAAGACCGCCGCCGAGATCCTGGCCGCCTCGCCCGCCGCCGACTGGCGCGCGCTGGATCCCGACAACACGCTGCTGATGGAGCTCGCGTCGGGCCAGGTCATCATCGAACTGGCGCCCCGCTTCGCGCCCGCTCATGCGGCCAACATCCGCGCGCTGGCCCGCGGCGGCTACTGGGACGGCCTGGCCATCCTGCGCGTGCAGGACAACTTCGTCACCCAGTGGGGCGACCCCGACGGCGAGGACGCCGCCAAGGCCAGGCCGCTGCCGGCCGGCGCGGCGGCCAGACTGCCGGCCGAGTTCTCGGTGCCGCTGGACCGCATCGGCAAGGCCGCCGGCTTCGCCCGCCTGCCCGACGTGGATGGCTGGGCGCCGCGCAGCGGCTTCGTCGGCGGCTTCCCCGTCGCCGCCGATCCCAAGACCGGCAAGGCCTGGCTGGCCCATTGCTACGGCATGGTGGGCGCCGGCCGCAGCGACACGATCGACTCCAGCAACGGCACCGAGCTCTACGCCGTCATCGGCCATGCGCCGCGCGGGCTGGACCTGAACATCACCGTCGTCGGCCGCGTCATCAAGGGCATGGAACTGCTGTCCGCCCTGCCCCGCGGCACGGCGGCCATGGGCTTCTACGACAAGCCCGAGCAGCGCACCGGCATCCAGCGTGTGCGCCTGCTGGCCGAGGTGCCGGCGGCCGAGCGGCCGGCGCTGCAGGTGCTGAAGACCGAGTCCGCCACCTGGACCCGGCTGCTGGACGCGCGGCGCTTCCGCGGCGGCTGGTTCGTGCACAGCCCGGGCCATGTGGACATCTGCAGCGCCGCCGTGCCGACGCGACCGACGCCGCCCTGAGCCTTTAGCCGGCGCCCAGCAGCAGCGCCACGCGGTAGGTGATGAAGGAGGCCAGGTAGGCCAGACCGAACAGATAGCCCGTCATGATGAGCGGCAGCTTGTAGCCACCGGTCTCGCGCTTCACGGCGGCCAGCGTCGCGATGCATTGCGGCGCGAACACGTACCAGGCCAGCAGCGACAGCGCCGTCGCCAGGCTCCAGCTCTGCGCGATCAGCGGCGCCAGCGCCTGGGCGGCGTCGTCGCCGGTAGCCGACAGCGCATAGACCGTGCCCAGCGCGCTGATGGCCACCTCGCGCGCCGCCAGGCCCGGCACCAGCGCCAGGCTGATCTGCCAGTTGAAACCTATGGGCTCGAAGACCTTGGCCAGGCCCGCGCCCAGCCAGCCGGCCACGCTGTACTGGATGGGCGCACCCGTCGCGCCCTCGGGCGGCGCCGGGAAGCTGGCCAGCAGCCACAGCGCGATGGTCAGCACCAGGATGATGCCGCCCACGCGCTTGACGAAGATCATCGCGCGCTGCCACAGGCCGATGGCGATGGAGCGCGGATGCGGCCAGTGATAGCTGGGCAGCTCCATCATCAACGGCCGCACCAGGCGGCCCGTGCTGGTGAAGCGCTTGAGCAGCCAGGCGACGGCCAGCGCCCCCAGGATGCCGGCCAGGTACAGGCCGAACAGCACCAGGCCCTGAAGCTCCAGCCCGGCCACCTCGCGCTGCGGCACGAAGGCGCCGATCAGCAGCGCGTACACCGGCAGCCGCGCCGAGCAGGTCATCAACGGCGCGATCATGATGGTGACCAGGCGGTCGCGCGGGTTGGCGATGGAGCGCGTGGCCATGATGCCGGGGATGGCGCAGGCGAAGCTCGACAGCAGCGGGATGAAGCTGCGCCCCGACAGGCCCACGCTGCCCATCAGCCGGTCCAGCAGCAGCGCCGCGCGCGGCAGATAGCCCGACTCCTCCAGCACGAGGATGAAGAAGAACAGGATCAGGATCTGCGGCAGGAAGGCCAGCACGCCGCCGGCGCCGGCGATGACGCCGTCGACGATGAGGCTGTGCAGCCAGCCCTCGGGGAGGTAGTGGCCCACCTGCTGGCCCAGCCAGGCCATGCCGGCCTCTATCCAGGCCTTGGGCGGCTCGGCCCAGGAGAACACGGCCTGGAACAGCAGGAACAGCAGCACGGCCAGCACGACCGAGCCGGCCACCGGATGCAGCAGCACGCGGTCCACGCGATCGCTGGGCAGGGCGGGCAGTTCCTGGTCCAGGTCCAGCGCGCGCAGCCAGGCCTTGACGGTGACGTGGTCGTCGGTGGGCGGCTCGGCGGCCAGGTCGGCCAGGTCGGCCAGCGGGGCGGCCTCCCACACCTCGGGCCGGTCCAGCAGCGCGCGCAGCTCGTCCAGGCCTTGCTTGTGGATGGCGACGGTGCGCACCACCGGCAGGCCCAGCTGCCGGCCCAGCGCGGCGGCGTCGATCTTCAGGCCGCGACGGGCCGCCAGGTCGGCCATGTTCAGCGCGACGACCACCGGCAGCCCCAGGCGGCGCACGGCCAGCAGCAGGCGCAGGTTGCGGCGCAGATTGGTCGCGTCCAGCACGCAGACGACCAGGTCGGGCCGCTTCTCGCCCTTGGCGCGGCCGGCCAGCACGTCGCAGGTGACGCGCTCGTCCGGCGAGCGCGGATGCAGGCTGTAGGTGCCGGGCAGGTCCAGCAGGCGCAGCGTCTTGCCCGCGGCCGTGACGAGCCGGCCTTCCTTGCGCTCGACGGTGACGCCGGCGTAGTTGGCCACCTTCTGGTGGCTGCCGGTCAGGCCGTTGAAGAGGGCCGTCTTGCCACAGTTCGGGTTGCCGACCAGCGCGACCAGCTTGCCACCGCGATGGACATGGACGACCGCCTCAACCATGGCGGCGCGTCGTCACGGCGATGCATTCGGCCTCGGCGTGGCGCAGCGCAAACGTCGACTGCCCGACGCGCACCACCAGGTTGCCCGTGCGCCGGGCACCGCGGCGCAGCACGCGCACCGCCTCGCCCGGCAGGAAGCCCAGGTCGGCCAGCCAGGCGGCCCATTCCGGCGAATGCTGGGGGGCACGGACCTGCTCGACGGTCAGTGCCTGCCCGGCAGGGGCGGCGGCGAGGCTGGAGGGCAGCGGCTCGAACATGGCGGGACGACGATGGGTCGGTTTGATGAGAATGATTCTCATTGTACTCAATGGACGCCGTTCCCGGAGCTACGGGAATGGTTTTTTCCGGCGCAGGCCGCCCCGCAGCTTCAGCGCGGGTTGAGGCGGTCCAGCAACTGGTCGCAGGCCTTCAGCGCCTTGACGAAGTCCAGCCGCGCGACGGCGGCCGACAGCGGCCCCAGCTCGGGACCCAGCTGGCTCGCATGATCGGCCGCCAGTTGCTCGCAGGCCGCCACCGAGCGCATATTGCGCTCCACCAGCAGCAGGCGCAGCCGGCGCAAGGCCTCCAGCGGGCCGCCGGCAGCCCTGGGCGGAGCCGCCACCTCGGGCGGCGGCTCGGCCGGCGACGTCCAGGGCGCCAGCGCGGCCAGGCTGTCGTCGAGCAGGGCGCCGAGGGCTGCCCTGTCCACGGCAGCCTCCAAGGTGGCGCCGTCGCGCAGTGCCTGCTCCTGGCGGCCCGCCGCGGCGGCCAGCGCGCTGGCACCGATGGCGCCGGCCAGGCCGCGCAGCGTGTGCAGCACGCGCATCGCATCGGTACGGCCCGACTGCTGCAGATGCCGGCCCAGCGCCTCCAGCTCGGCCGGCGCATCCTGGGCGAAGGACTTCGCCAGCCGCTCGTACAAGCCCCGGCGCCCGCCCAGGCGACGCAGCGCGGCCTCGGGCTCCAGGATGGCGGCCGTGGTGGCCGCGGCGGGCAGGATGGCCGGCGCGGCAGGCCCGGCATGGCGGCGCAGGCTGGCCACCAGCTGCTCCAGGTCCACCGGCTTGGCGACATGGTCGCGCATGCCGGCGGCCAGGCAGGCCTGGCGGTCGGCCTCCATCGCATTGGCCGTCATCGCGATGATCAGGCTGTCGGGCCGGCTCGCGAGGATGCGCTGCGTCGCCTCGAAGCCGTCGATGTCGGGCATCTGCAGGTCCATCAGGATGGCATCAAAGGGCGGCTGGGCCACGGTGGCCAGATGGGCGCCTTCCACGCCGCCGGCGGCCAGCGTGACGATGGCGCCCTCGCCCTCCAGCAGCTCCTGGGCGACCTGCCGGTTGAAGGCGTTATCCTCGACGATGAGCAGGCGCAGGCCCACCAGGCGCGGCGCCTCGGACGCCGCGCGCGGCACCGGCGCGGACCGGCCGCCGGTGGCCTCCGCGACGGCGTCGTACAGCATGGAGGCCGTGACCGGCTTGACCAGGTAGGCGCTCAGCACCTGCAAGTCCTGCTCGCTGCGCTCGGCCAGCAGCTCGCGGCCATGGGCCGTGACCATGATGATGACGGGCGCGTCCGACTCGTGGCTGTCGCGGATGCGGCGCGCCGTCTCCCAGCCATCCAGCCCGGGCATGCGCCAGTCCATCAGGATCAGCCGGTAGCGCGGCTCGCCGCGCTGCGCGGCCTGGTGCACCAGGTCTAGCGCCTGCTCGCCGCTGGCGGCCAGGTCGCAGTCCCAGCCCAGGCTGGCGCCTATGCCCAGCAGCACCTCGCGGGCCATGGGGTTGTCATCGACGATGAGGACCTTCAGGCCGCGCTGGGCCAGGTCGGCGGCCGCGTCGCTGCCAGCCGGCGCGCTCTGCATCAGCAGCTCGAAATGGAAGCGGCTGCCCTCGCCCACCTGGCTGTCCACGCGCAGCTCGCCGCCCATCAGCGCGACCAGGCGGCGGCTGATGGCCAGGCCCAGGCCGGTGCCGCCATAGCGCCGCGACGTGCTCTGCTCGGCCTGGCTGAAGCCGTCGAAGATGTGCTCCAGCTTGTCCGGCGGGATGCCGATGCCGCTGTCGCTGACCTCGAAGTGCAGCCGCACCCGGCCCGCCTCCTCGCCCAGCAGGCTCAGGCCCAGCACGACCTCGCCGCGCTCCGTGAACTTGAGTGCATTGCCGGCCAGGTTGAGCAGCACCTGGCGCAGCCGCAGGGAGTCGCCCACCAGCGCGGCGGGCAGGCGCGGGTCCAGGCGGAACAGCACCTCGATGTCCTTGGCGCCGACATTGGCCGACAGGATGACGGCCAGCTCGCGCATGAAGTCGCTGAGCTCGAAGCGGTGCGGGTCCAGCTCCATCTTGCCGGCCTCGACCTTGGAGAAATCCAGCACGTCGTTGATGACGGCCAGCAACGCCTGGGCGGCGGTACGGGCCTTGCTGGCGTAATCCAGCTGGCGCGGCGACAGCGGCGTGCGCAGCAGCAGATTGAGCATGCCCAGGGCCCCGTTCATGGGCGTGCGGATCTCGTGGCTCATATTGGCCAGGAAGTCGCTCTTGGCCTGGCTGGCCGCCTCGGCCGCGACGCGGGCGCGCACCAGCTCCACCTCGGCGCGGTGGCGCTCGGTCACGTCGATCAGCATCTGCACCACGTTGACGAGCTGCCCGCGCCGGTCGCGGATGGCACTGGCGCTGCCATCGACGAACAGCTCGCCGCCGCCGGGCAGCGCGAAGCCGCGCTCGAAGCGCACATGCTCCAGCCGCCCGCCGGCCAGCCGCGTCAGCTCGCCGCCCAGCGCCCGCCCCGGGCGGAAGTCCGGCAGATCGGCCAGCTTGGCGCCCCGCAGCTCGCCGGCCTCGCGGCACAGCATGGCCGTCAGCGCCTGGTTCACCTCCAGGATGCTGCCCTGGGCGTCACACAGCGCGATGCCCACCTGGGCGCGCTCGAACACGCCGCGGAAGCGCCGCTCGCTGTCGTTCAGCGCCCGCGTGCGCTGCGTCACGCGGGCCTCCAGCAGCTGCCGCTCGGCGACCAGCTGGTCCGTCATGTGGTTGAAGCCGCGCGCCAGCGCGCGGAACTCGCTGAAGCCCCGCACCGGTGCACGCTCGTCCAGCTGGCCGCCGGCGATGCGGGCCACGGCGCCGCTGAGCAGCTCCACCGGCTCGACGATGCGCCGCCGCAGCAGCAGGCCCAGCGCGGCCGCCAGCGCCAGCGCCAGGCCCAGCGCCAGCAGCAGGCGATTGCGCAGCGCATGCGCCGGCGCAAAGGCTTCGGCCGCATCGAGATTGACGGAGATGCCCCAGTCCAGCGCCGGCAGGTGACGCCAGGACGAGATGACCTCCACGCCCGCATAGTCCCGGGTCAGCCCGCTGCCGCTCTCGCCCCGCAGTGCGCGCAGCGCCGGCGATGCGGCGGATGACGCCAGGTTCGGCTCGGCACTCTGCAGGGGCAGACGCCTGAGTTCGTTGATGAAGGCCGCCTGCTCGCCGTCGCGGCGCACCAGCACCGTCTCGCCGCCCAGCGCCAGGCCCGAACGCTCGGTCGCGACGCGCAGCAGCCGCTCCAGCCCCAGCTGCAACACCACGCTGCCCAGCACGCGGTCGTCGACGACCACCGGATGGATGAAGAACAGGCTCTGCGCCTGCTGGCCGCGCAGGCGCTGCACCGACGTCAGCTGTGCGTCGAGCTGGCCCATGACGCGGCGATGGGCGGCCAGCAGCTCGCTGCCCTCGAAGGCGCCGCCGTCCAGGTGCATGGGCCCGGCGCCTGGAGGCGCCTTCATCGCGAAGCTGATGCGGCCGTCGGGCTGGACCAGCATCAGGTTGAGGTATTTGCCGGTGTCGTAGAGGCGATCGAAGAAGGCCTGGCTGGCCGCCGGCACCCGCGTCGCGGCGGCATCGCCGCGCTGCGCCAGCAATTCGGCCGTGTCGCGGGCCTGGGCCACCAAGCGGCCATCGATCTGGATCTCGTTCAGGTACTCGTTGATCTCGTAGACCTTCTTGCGCGACAGCACGACCAGGCCGTCCGTCACCGTCTCGCGCAGGCGCTGCTCGACGCTCACGAGCTGCCACAGCCCCAGCGCGCCCAGCGGCAGCATGGACAGCAGCACCAGGCCCAGCAGCAGCGCCGGCCCGACGCGCCAGGCCCGGCGCGTCGCCGCCTCCGGGACGGCGCTCAAGGCCTCACCTCGAGGCCCGCCATGCGGTCGCTCCAATACTCCACCGAGCGGAATGCCGGCCAGGGCTCGGGCCGGATGTAGCGCGGCAGCAGCAAGACCTCGGCGAGCTGGCCGTCGGGCCGGACCTGGGCGATGCGCAGCTGGCGCCACAGGTGGCGGCTGCGGCTGTCCACCGCCGCCGGCCCCTGCGGCACGACCACCGACTGATGCAGCACATTGGTGTTGACCGCCTCGGTCTGCGCGCTGCCGACCTCGCGCACCGCCGCGGCCCACAGCTGCACGCCCACATAGGCCGACACGGCCGTGTCGCTGGCCTGCAGCGCCTGGCCATGGGCGCGCCGCAAGCGGGCCAGGAAGTCCTCGTTGGCCGGCCCGGGCTGGGACTGCAGATAGCTCCAGGCGCTGAAATGCCGGCTCAGCCGGCCGCCTTCGAAGGCCGTCATCTCGGGCTCGGCGGCGCCCAGCGACAGCAGCGGCTGGCCGCCCAGGCCGGCCGCCAGCAGCGCATCGAACAGCGCTCGGTTGCCGTCGCCGCTGACCACGCTGAGCACGACGTCGGGTCGCAGCCGGCGCAGGTCGTCCACGACGGCATCCATGTCGCCGCTGCCCCGCGGCACAAATCGCTCGCCCAGCCACTGGCCGTCGCCCAGCCGCACGAAATCACGCAGCACGACGCCCAGCCGGCGCTGGTAGATGCCGTGGGTGCCCACCAGGTAGACGCGCCGCCCGAAGCCGCGCATGGCCCAGTCCGTCGCCGGCAGCGCCTGCTGGTTGGGCGTCGGGCCGGTGTAGATGATGTGGGGCGACTGCTCCATGCCCTCGTGGGCGGCCGGATAGAACAGCAGATGCCGGTGCGCCTCGACGACCGGCCTGACGGCCTGGCGGCAGGTCGACGACCAGCAGCCGAACAGCGCCACCACCTGCTCGCCGCTGATGAGGCGCTCGGCCGCGGCGGCCGCGACGCGGGGGTCGGAGCGCGAATCCTCGACCTTCAGCAGCACGCGCCGGCCCAGCAGGCCGCCGCCGGCGTTGATCTCCTCCACCGCCAGCTTGACGGCAGCCACCAGCGGCGCCTCGCTGCGGGCCATGGGGCCGCTGAGGGCATGCAGCAGCCCGATGACGATGGGGCCGCGCTCCTCCTCGGCCGCCGGCCGCAGCGCGAGAGACAGCGCCAGCAGCAGCGCCAGCAGCAGGCCGCCGCCCAGCCACGCCCGTCGGGCCCGTGCGACCCGCATGGCCCTAACCCGCCGCGCGCCGCGCCTCGGGCGAGATCAACGGCAGCGTCAGCCTCACCGTCGTGCCCAGGCCGGGCGTGGACTCGACCTGGATCTGGCCGCCCAGCGCGAACGTGACGAGGTTGCGGACGATGTACAGCCCCGGCTCGCTGCGGTTGAGGCCGAAACGGGTCGAGAAGAAGGGGTCGAAGACGCGGCCCAGCATGCCCGGCGGGATGCCCACGCCGTGGTCTTGCACCGTGAGGACGAGCTGGTCGGTGCCCAGCGGACGCACGCGCAGGTGCACCTCGCCGCCGGCCTCGCGGTAGGCATGCTTGACGGCGTTCTGGATCAGCGTCATCAGCACCTTGGCCAGCGCGCCGCGGAAGCTCAGCAGGTGCAGGTCGTCGCCGACGTCCAGCTCGCAGCGCACCTGGTGGGTCTGCAGCGCCGGCTCCAGCCCTGCGACCACCTCGTGGATCAGCTCCAGCAGCGAGAAGCTGCGGCGCTGGTCGCCGAAGTTGTCGGCCGTGGACTGCAGGAAGGAGTCGACGGTGGACAGCGCGCGCTGCAGGTTGGACAGCAGCAGGCCCACGCTCTCATCGCTGACGCGCAGGTGCTTGTCGAGGTCGCTGCGCTTGATATGGCCGGCCTGCGACAGGCCGCGCAGCTGGGCCAGGTCGTCCTGCAGCGTGCAGGCCGAGATCAGCGCATTGCCCAGCGGCGAACTCAGCTCCTGGGCAATGTCGGCGATGGTGCGCCCCACCGAGGCCAGCTTGTCGCGCTGGAACAGCTCGATCTGCGAGCGCGCAAAGCTCTCGGAGGCGAGCTTGAGCGCCAGCTGGGTGCGCACCCGCGCCTTCACGACGACGTCGACGAAGGGCTTGGGGATGTAGTCCACCGCACCATGGGCGAAGCCTTCGGCCTCGTCGTCGGCGCTGCCCTGCACGGTCACGAAGATGACCGGGATGCCGCGCGTGCGCGGGTCGGCCTTCAGACGGTCGCAGACCTCGTAGCCGCTCATCTCCGGCATCAGCACGTCAAGCAGGATGAGGTCGGGCAGCTGCTCGGCGCAATAGGCCAGCGCCTCGGCGCCGCTGGTGGCCATGGAGACCTCGCATTCGTCCACCAATAACTGGTAAAGCGAGTGGATGTTGCTGGGCTGATCGTCAACGACGAGTATGAGTGGCATAGCAACTCAGGATAACCGCAGCCTTCCCCCTGGGGCCGCGGTCCCGCCCTGGGCTTTCCCCAGGGGGCGGCGGCATTCTTCACGCCGGGCGTGGCTGTCGCATGCCAGCGCCCCAAGGCGGTGCGCAGGCCGGCCGAGGCCGTTGCCATGCCGGCCATGGCGGGCATCGATAATCCAGCCCGCCATGCAGCCCGCCGCCATCCTCAACATCTCCTGCTATCTCTTCGTCTCGCTGAACGACACGGCGGCACTGCGCGAGCGCCTGCACGCTCGGGCGCAGGCGCTGGACCTCCGGGGCACGGTGCTGATCGCCGAGGAGGGCATCAACCTCTTCCTGGCCGGCCCGGCCGCGGCGGTGAACACCTGGGTGGACGAGCTGCGCGCCGACCCGCGTTTCGCGGCGCTGACGCCCAAGGAAAGCTGGAGCGAGGCCCAGCCCTTCCGGCGCCTGAAGGTCAAGGTCAAGGCCGAGATCATCCGCATGAACCGCCCCGCCATCCGGCCCGACCAGGCGCCGCGCGCGCCGGCACTGGCGCCCGCCACGCTGGCGCGCTGGCTGGAGCAAGGCCACGACGACGAGGGCCGCGAGGTGGTCATGCTGGACACCCGCAACGGCTTCGAGGTGGACCATGGCGCCTTCGACGGCGCCATCGACTGGCGGCTGCACAAGTTCAGCGACTTCCCCGACGCGCTGGCCGCGCACCGCGACGAACTGGCCGGCAAGACGGTGGTGAGCTATTGCACCGGCGGCATACGCTGCGAGAAGGCCGCCATGGTGCTGCAGGAGCAGGGCCTGAGGGCCTGGCAGCTGGACGGCGGCATCCTGAAGTACTTCGAGGACACCGGCGGCAAGCATTACCACGGCGGCTGCTTCGTCTTCGACGAGCGCGAGGCGCTGGCCGCCGACCTGAGCCCCGTCGCGTGAGGCCGGCACGAACCGCCCCCGGAGCGAAGGGCACCGCATGAGCGGCCGCATCGCCGACTTGCTGCTCAAGGCCCTGGGCATGCTGCTGATGCTGGCGGCGCTGGGCTTTGCCGTCAGCAAGGCGCCGGACCGCTCGCTGGAAAGCCTGGTGCCGCGCTGGGCGCCGCCGCCGTCCGACTTCGTCGACATCGACGGCCTGCTGGTGCACTACCGTGACGAGGGCCCCAGCGGCGATCCGCTGCCGCTGGTGCTGCTGCACGGCACCAGCGCCAGCCTGCACACCTGGGAGGGCTGGGTGGCCGAGCTCAAGCCCACGCGCCGCGTCATCAGCCTGGACCTGCCCGGCTTCGGGCTGACCGGGCCCAACGCGGACAACGACTACAGCGACGCCCGCTACGTGGCCTTCGTGCGCCAGTTCCTGTCCCGGCTGGGCGTGGGCCGGGCCATCGTGGCCGGCAACTCGCTGGGCGGCGAGATCGCCTGGCAGCTGGCGCTGGCCGACCCGCCGCTGGTCGCCGGCCTGGTGCTGGTGGACGCGGCCGGCTTCGACTTCAAGCCCGAGTCGCTGCCGCTGGGCTTTCGCATCGCCCGCATCCCGGTGCTGCGCGAACCCATGCGCTGGCTGCTGCCGCGCCGCGCCATCGAGGACAGCGTCATCGACGTCTACGGCGACCCGCGCAAGGTCAGCGCCGAGCTGGTGGACCGCTACTACGAGCTGGCGCTGCGCGAAGGCAACCGCGTCGCGCTGATGCGGCGCATGGACCAGCTGGCCCCCGGCCCGGTGCAGCGCCTGCCCGAGATCCGGGTGCCCACGCTGATCCTGTGGGGCGGCAAGGACAGGTTGATCCCGCCGCGCTGGGGCCGCGAGTTCGCGCAGGCCATCCCCGGCAGCCGGTTGGTGGTTTTCCCTGAGCTGGGGCATGTGCCTCAGGAGGAGGACCCGGCTGCTACGCTTGCGACCTTGCGCGACTGGCTGCCCCAGGTCGCCCGCTGAACCCGTCTCACCCGAGAGATACGATATGAAGAAATCCTCCCTGCTTGCCCTGGCCCTGCTGGCCGCGGCCGGCCTCGCCCAGGCCCAGGCCCCCGAGTGGAAGAAGATCCGCATCGGCGTCGAAGGCGCCTACCCGCCGTTCTCCGAGATCGGCCCGGACGGCAAGCTCAAGGGTTTCGAGATCGAGCTGCTGCAGGCCTATTGCGCGGAGATGAAGGCGCAGTGCACGCTGGTGCAGCAGGACTTCGACGGCCTCATCCCGGCGCTGCAGTCGCGCAAGGTGGACGCCATCTTCGCCAGCATCTCCATCACCGAGGAGCGCCAGAAGGTCATCGCCTTCTCCAAGCCCTACTACAACACGCCGGCCCGCCTCATCGCCAAGGCCGGCGTGAAGCTGGAACCCACGGCCGCCGGCCTGAAGGGCAAGAAGATCGGCGTGCAGCGCGGCACCACGCACGAGACCTACGCGGCCAAGGCCTTCACGCAGAGCGAGATCGTGCGCTACGGCAGCCAGGACCAGGTGTTCCTGGACCTGAAGAGCGGCCGCATCGACGCCACGCTGATGGACTCGCCGGCCGGCGACTTCGGCTTCCTGAAGAAGCCCGAGGGCAAGGGCTTCGCCTTCTCCGGCCCGGCCATCCTGGACGACAAGATCTTCGGCGTCGGCACCGGCGTCGGCATGAGGAAGGCCGACGAGGCCACGCTGGGCAAGAAGTTCAACGCCGCCATCGACGCGCTGCAGGCCAACGGCATGTTCAAGAAGCTGGCCGCCAAATACTTCGACTACGACATCGCGCCGCGCACCAAGCAGTGAGCCGCCCCGTTCCCCATGGCGCCACACCGGGGCGCTGAGCTGCCATGTTGCTGCACGGATTCCTCCCCAGCCTGCTCGAAGGCGCCGCGCTGACGCTGGGCGTGGCGCTGACCTCGCTGGCCATCGCCGTCCTGCTGGGCCTGGCCGGCGCGCTGGCCAAGCTGTCGCGCTCGCGCCTGGCGCAGGGCTCGGCCGCCCTCTACACGACGCTGATCCGCGGCGTGCCCGACCTGGTGCTGATGCTGCTGATCTTCTACGGCGGCCAGGTCGCGGTGAACACCATCGCACCGCTGCTGGGCCATGAGGACTACATCGACATCGACCCCTTCGTCGCCGGCGTGCTGACCATTGGCTTCATCTTCGGCGCCTACCTGACCGAGGCCTTCCGCGGCGCCTTCCTGGCCGTGCCGCCGGGCCAGCGCGAGGCCGGCCTGGCCTATGGCATGAGCCCGCGCCAGGTGCTGTGGCGCATCACGCTGCCGCAGATGCTGCGCCACGCGCTGCCGGGGCTGTCCAACAACTGGCTGGTGCTGATCAAGAGCACGGCCATCGTGTCCATCATCGGCCTGTCCGACCTGATGACGCGCGGCCAGCAGGCCGCCGGCACGACGCGCGAGCCCTTCAGCTTCTACCTCGCCGTGGCGCTGATCTACCTGCTGTTCACCAGCGTCTCCGAGCTGGGGTTCAGCTGGGCGCAGCGCCGCCTGGCCATCGGCGTGAAAGAGGGGCGTTTGTGAACTTCGACGCCATCGTCGAGAACCTGCCCATGTACCTGGACGGCGTGGGCGTGACGCTGAAGCTGCTCGTGCTGTCGCTGGGCTGCGGCCTGGCGCTGGCGCTGCCGCTGGCGCTGGTGCGCACCGTGTCGCGTGGCATCGCGTCGCGCGCCGTCTGGGCCTACACCTATGTGTTCCGCGGCACGCCCATGCTGGTGCAGCTGTTCCTCATCTACTACGGCCTGGCGCAGTTCGACGCGGTGCGCGACAGCTGGGCCTGGCCCTGGCTGTCGTCGGCCACCTTCTGCGCCTGGCTGACGTTCACGCTGAACACGGCCGCCTACACGACCGAGATCATCGCCGGCAGCATCCGCGCGCTGCCGGCCGGCGAGATCGAGGCCGCCAAGGCACTGGGCATGGGCCGGGCGCTGCTGTTGCGCCGCATCGTGCTGCCGGCCGCGCTGCGCCGCGCGCTGCCGGCCTACGGCAACGAGGCCATCTTCATGCTGCACGGCACCGCGCTGGCCAGCGTCGTCACGCTGCTGGACATCACCGGCGCGGCCCGCGCCGTCAACGCCAAGTACTACCTCCCCTTCGAGGCCTTCATCACGGCCGGCGTCTTCTATTTCCTGCTCACGCTGGGCCTGGTGGGCCTGTTCCGCTGGGCCGAGAAGCGCTGGCTCAAGCCCATGATGAGCCGCTAGCCGCTTTTGACCATGCAACTCGTCCGTCACCCCCTGCTCTCCCCCGCCCCCGGCACGCAGCGCGAGCTGGTCTCCCTGCACTACGGCCAGCCCGGCGCCCCCAAGGCCTACATCCAGGCCTCGCTGCACGGCGACGAGCTGCCCGGCATGCTGGTGGCGCACCACCTGCGCCTGCAGCTGGATGCGCTGGAGGCCGCCGGCCAGATCCGCGGCGAGATCGTGCTGGTGCCCATGGCCAACCCCATAGGCATGAGCCAGTTCCTGCTGCACGCCCACCTGGGCCGCTTCGAGCTGATGTCGGGCGAGAACTTCAACCGCCATTACCCTGACCAGATCGAGGCCGTGGCCGCCCAGGTCGAGCCGCAGCTGGGCGCCGACGCGGCGGCCAACGTGGCGCTGCTGCGCCGCGCGCTGAAGGCCGCCGTGCTGGCCGCGCCGGTGGACACCGAGCTGCAGTCGCAGCGCCGCACGCTGCTGGGCCTGTCCTGCGATGCCGACATCGTGCTGGACCTGCACTGCGACGCCCAGGCCGTCATGCACCTCTACACCGAGACGCCCTGCTGGCCCGAGTGCGAGCCGCTGGCGCGCTTCCTGCGCTCGCGCGTGACACTGCTGGCCCAGGACTCGGGCGACAGCCCCTTCGACGAGGCCTGCTCCCAGGTCTGGTGGAAATGGAAGCAGCGCTTCGGCGACCGCTTCCCCATCCCGCAGGCCTGCCTGTCGGCCACCGTCGAGCTGCGCGGCGCCACCGACGTGACGCATGAGCTGGCCGCGGCCGACGCCAAAAACATCGTCGACTTCCTGCGCTGGCGCGGCCTGATAGACGGCACCAAGCCCGCGCTGCCCGACGCGGTGGGCGAGGCCCGCCCGCTGGCCGGCAGCATGCCCATCAAGTCGCCCGTGGCCGGCGTGCTGACCTTCCTGAAGGAGGTGGGCGAGGAGGTGAGCGCGGGCGACGTGCTGGCCCATGTCATCGACCCCATCACGGCCCAGGTGACCGAGCTGAAGAGCCCGGTGGACGGCCTGTTCTTCGCGCGCGACTTCCTGCGCTTCGCCAATGCCGGCATGCGCGTGGCCAAGGTCTCGGGCCGCGAGGCCAAGCGCACCGGCAAGTTGCTCGGAGCCTGACATGAAGCCCCTTGCCCAGCCCCGCCGCGCTGAACGCGGGCAGGTCCGGTCCGTCCCCCTGGGGGACGGCGATGCTCGCGGCATCGAGCCGCGAGAGCATCGCCAGTGCGGGCCTGCTTGGGAGCGGCCCGGCGCTCGGCCCGCAAAGAGAACTTGAAATGACGATCCAACTGCAGGCCCGCAACATCCACAAGCGCTTCGGCGAGCGCGAGGTGCTCAAGGGCATTTCGTTCAGCGCCCGGCGCGGCGACGTCGTCACGCTGATCGGCTCCTCGGGCTCGGGCAAGAGCACGCTGCTGCGCTGCCTCAACCTGCTGGAGCAGCCGCACGAGGGCGAGCTCAGCCTGGGCGGCGAGGCGCTGCAACTGGTGCGCGACCGCGACGGCAGCCTGAGGGCCGCCGACGCGCGGCAGCTGCAGCGCTGGCGCGCGCGGCTGGCCATGGTGTTCCAGAACTTCAACCTCTGGGCCCACATGACGGTGCTGGAGAACGTCATCGAGGCACCCATCCATGTGCTGGGCCGGCCCCGGGCCGAGGCCGTCGAGCGCGCCCAGGCGCTGCTGGCGCGCGTGGGCGTGTCGCACCGGGCCGGCGTCTATCCGGCCCAGCTGTCGGGCGGCGAGCAGCAGCGCGTGGCCATCGCACGCGCGCTGGCGGTGGACCCCGAGGTCATGCTGTTCGACGAGCCCACCTCGGCGCTGGACCCGGAGCTGGTCGGCGAGGTGCTCAAGGTCATGCGCGACCTCGCTGCCGAAGGCCGCACCATGATCGTCGTGACCCATGAGATGGGCTTCGCGCGCGAGGTCTCCAACCACTGCCTGTTCCTGCACCAGGGCAAGGTGGAGGAGGAAGGCAATCCCAAGGAGATGCTGCTGCGCCCGCAGTGCGAGCGGCTGCAGCAGTTCCTGTCGGGAGGCCTGAAGTAGGCCCGCTGCGCATCCTGCTGTGGCGGGCGCTGGCGCTGGCGAGCGTGGCGCTGGGGCTCATCGGCATCGTGCTGCCCGGCCTGCCCACGGTGCCCTTCCTGCTGCTGGCGGCCTGGGCCGGCGGCAAGGGCTGGCCGGCGCTGGAAGCCTGGCTGCTGCAGCACCCGCGCCACGGCCCGGCCATACGCCGCTGGCGCGAGCATGGCGCGGTGCCGCGCCGGGCCAAGTGGGCCGCCAGCCTGATGATGGCGTTCAGCGCCACGCTGCTGGCGTTCTCCGCGGCGCCGCTGGCGGTCAAGCTCGCCACGCCGGCCGTGATGGCCGCCGTGGCGATCTGGCTCTGGCATCGGCCCGACGCCTGATGCCTCAGGCGGGCAGCAGGCCGCGGTCCTTCAGCATGGGCTCCACGACCGGGTCGCGGCCGCGGAAACGCCGGAAGGCCTCGCCCGGCTCCACGCTGTTGCCGGCCGACAGGATGCAGTCGCGCAGCCGCGCCGCCACCACCGGGTCGAACACGTCGCCCGCCTCGACGAAGGCGTCGAAGGCGTCGCAGTCCAGCACCTCGGCCCACAGGTAGACGTAGTAGCCCGCCGCGTAGCCGGCGCTGCTGAACAGGTGCTGGAAATGGGTCAGCCGGTGGTTCATGCCCACCTCGGCCGGCAACCCCCATTGCGCCAGCGTGTCGCGCTCGAAGGCGACCACGTCGGCGGGTGCCGCCGGCAGCGCATGCGCCGCCATGTCGACGATGGCGCTGGCCGTGTAGCGCAGCGTCTCGTAGCCCTGGCCGAACTGGCGCGCGGCCTGCAGCTTGGCCAACAGCGCGTCGGGCAGCGGCTCGTCGGTCTGCCAGTGGCGGGCGAATTTCTTCAGCACCTGGGGCTCGGCCATCCAGTGCTCGTACAGCTGCGACGGCAGCTCGACGAAGTCGCGCAGCACCTGGGTGCCGGCCAGGCGCTCGTGTTCCACGCTGCTCAGCAGGCCGTGCAGGCCATGGCCGAACTCGTGGAACAGCGTGCGCACGTCGTCGAAGCTGAGCAGCGTCGGCTCCCCTGCCGCGCCGCGCGCGAAGTTGTTGTTGTTCAGGATGATGGGCGTGGCGCCCAGCGCGCGGCTCTGGTTGCGCAGCGGGTTCATCCAGGCGCCGCTGCGCTTGGTCGGACGCGCGAAGTTGTCCTGCAGGAACAGGCCGCGCAAGCCCCCGTCGGCGTCGAAGACCTCGTAGGCGCGCACATCGGGGTGGTAGCCGGCGATATCGGGCCGGGCCTGGAAGCGCAGGCCGAACAGCCGAGTGGCGCAGTCGAACATCGCGGCCACCATGCGGTCCAGCGAGAAATAGGGCTTGACCTGGGCCTCGTCCAGCTCGAAGCGGGCGCGCCGGGCCTGCTCGGCGTAGAAGCGCCAGTCCCAGGGCTCGAGCTCGTGCGTGGCGCCGGCCGCGGCCATGGCCCCCAGCACGGCCTCGCGCTCGCGCGCCTGCGCCGCCAGCGCCGGCTGCCAGACGCGCTGCAGCAGGTCCATGACGGCACCCTGGCTGCGCGCCATGGTGTCCTCCAGCGCATAGTCGGCATAGCAGGCATGGCCATGCAGCCGGGCTGCCTCGGCGCGCAGCTCGAGGATCTCGCGGCAGAGCTCGCGGTTGTCGGTGTCGCCGCCGTCGCCGCGGCCCACCCAGGCCCGCCAGGCCTGCTCGCGCAGGTCGCGGCGGGCGCTGAAGGACAGGAAGGGCAGGATGAGGGAGCGCGACAGCGTGATGACGTGGATGCCTTCGTCCAGCCCGCGGTCGATGGCGGCCTGGCGGGCGGCCGCGCGCACGAAACCGGGCAGGCCGGCCAGCTCGGCCTCGGTCGTCAGGCGCAGCTGGTAGCCGCTCTCGGCCGCCAGCACGTTCTGCGCGAAGCGCGTGTTCAGCTCGGCCAGGCGGGCCATGACGGCGGCATAGCGTTCGCGCGCCGCGGGCGCCAGGCGGGCGCCGGCGCGCAGGAAGTCCAGGTGCACGCGCTCCAGCAGCCGGCGCTGCTCGGGCGTCAGGCCCAGCCGCTCGCGCTGCTCGAACAGCGCGTCGACGCGCGCGAACAGGCCCTGGTGCATGTAGACGGCGCTGCCATGCTGGGCCAGCGGCGCGGCCAGCGCGCGCTGGGCGGCCTGCAGCTCGGGCGAGGTGGCCGACGCGGCCAACGTGTAGAACAGATGCTCCAGTCGCGTCAGCCGGCGGCCACTGGCGTCGAAGGCGGCGATGGTGTTGGCGAAGCCGGGCGCCTGGGCCTGCGTGGCGATCGCGTCGATCTCGGCACGGTGCTCGGCCAGGGCGGCGTCAAAAGCGGGCTGGAAATGCGCCGGCTCAATGTCGGCAAAGGGCGGCAGGCCATGCGGGCCGGCCCAATCCTGCAGCAGCGGGTTGCTCATGCGGGGGCTTTCTGGAGGGTCAAAGCAAAACGGGCCGCATCCTGTCGGAGGCGGCCCGTCATCGGTCGTCAGGTCGCGGCGCGACTCACTTGGCCGCGGCGGCGGCCTTTTCCTTGCGCACGGCCTTCTCGTCGTTCTCGTCGTAGGCCTTGTTCTTGCACTCGGCCGACCACTTGTCGTTGGCGTCGAAATGCGCCTCGGTGCGCTCTTCCAGCGCCTTGTACTGGGCTTCCAGCGCGTCCACCTTCTCGCTGAAGGCCTTGCGCTTCACGGCCTGCTCGGCGTCGGCCGCCTTGACGGCGTCGACCTTGGGGCCGAAGGCCGCGGTGCGCGCCTGGTAGGCCTCGTTGCGGGCCTTCAGGTCTTCCTTGGAGAGCTTGGGGGCCTCGGCCGTCAGCGTCTCATGGGCCTTCAGGATGGCATCGCGCTCTTCCTTGACCTCGGTGACCTGCTTGCCCAGCGCGGCCTCGCCGGCCTCCAGCGTGGCCTTTTCGGCCTTGAGCTTCTCGGCATTGGCCTTGTAGGCGTTCTGCTCGGCCCGGATCGCCTCGGCTTCCTTGCTGTTGGCCTCCTGCTGGTCGATGCAGGCGCGCAGCTCGTCGCGCGTCATCAGCTTGGGCTTGGGCTTCTCCACGACCGGGTTGCTGACCTTGTTGTTCTTCGGGTCGACCTTGGCCTTGGGGTTGTTGGTGATCTGCGCCTGGGCGGAGACGGCGAGAACCAGGGTCAGCGGAAGAAGGATGCGTTTCATGGCGAGAGCGCAACACGGGGTTGCGAAGGTTCGGAACGGGAGGCGGAATGATGCCACGAGGCTTCGCCGCGATAATCGTCGGCTGCCCTCAGTCATCCCACCCTTCGCTGCATGGCGCTCAAAGCCACCATCCACAAAGCCCAGCTCCAGATCGCCGACATGGACCGCCATGTCTACGGCGACCATGCCCTGACCATCGCCCGCCATCCGAGCGAGACCGACGAGCGCATGATGATCCGCGTGCTGGCCTACGCGCTGAACGTGGCGCCCGACGACCTGCGCGGCCGGCTGGAGTTCACCAAAGGCCTGTCCGACGTGGACGAGCCCGATCTCTGGCAGCTGGACCTGACCGGCGACGTCGTGCACTGGATAGACCTGGGCCAGCCCGACGACCGCCGGCTGATGAAGGCCCACGGCCGCAGCGAACGCGTCAGCGTCTACAGCTATGCGTCCAGCACGGAGGTCTGGTGGCGCAACCTCGAAAGCAAGCTGACCCGCGCGCCCAAGCTGACCGTCTGGCAGATCCCGGCCGAGCAGTCCCAAGCCCTGGCCGCCCTCGCCGAGCGCAGCATGCAGCTGCAGATCAGCATCCAGGACGGCAGCATCTACGTGTCCACCGCGAACGCGTCGGTCGAGATCCACCCCGTCGCGCTGAAGGCGGCTTCCGAATGACGCCCCGCCACGAACCCGAGCTGCAGCGCTTCACGCTGCCCACCACGCCCACCAGCGTGCTGGACTACGAGCTCAGCGGCGACCGCGTCGTCTTCACGCACACCGTGGTGCCGTCGGCCTACCGCGGCCAGGGCCTGGCGGCCCGCCTCGTCGAGGCCGGCCTGCAATGGGCCCAGGGCCAGCGCCTCAAGGTCCAGCCGGCCTGCAGCTACGTCCAGTCCTACATCCAGCGCCACCCCCAGTGGCAGAACCTCGTCGCCTAAGTCAAGAGACCGCACACCATGTCCACGATCCTGCAATCCGTCCCCGTCGGCCAGAAGGTCGGCATCGCCTTCTCCGGCGGCCTCGACACCTCCGCCGCCCTGCACTGGATGAAGCTCAAGGGCGCCCTGCCCTATGCCTACACGGCCAACCTGGGCCAGCCCGACGAGCCGGACTACGACGAGATCCCGCGCAAGGCCATGCTGTACGGCGCCGAGAAGGCCGTGCTGGTGGACTGCCGAGCGCAGCTGGTGGCCGAGGGCATCGCCGCGCTGCAGGCGGGCGCCTTCCACATCAGCACCGCCGGCGTCACCTACTTCAACACCACGCCCATAGGCCGCGCCGTGACCGGCACCATGCTGGTGGCCGCCATGCAGGCCGACGGCGTCAACATCTGGGGCGACGGCAGCACCTTCAAGGGCAACGACATCGAGCGCTTCTACCGCTACGGCCTGCTGACCAACCCCTCGCTGAAGATCTACAAGCCCTGGCTGGACCAGACCTTCATCGACGAGCTGGGCGGCCGCGCCGAGATGTCGGCCTTCATGACGGCCAAGGGCTTCGCCTACAAGATGAGCGCCGAGAAGGCCTACTCGACCGACTCCAACATGCTGGGCGCCACGCACGAGGCCAAGGACCTGGAGCACCTGAACAGCGGCATCCGCATCGTCAACCCCATCATGGGCGTGGCCTTCTGGCGCGAGGATGTGGCTATCCCAGCCGAAGAGGTGACCGTGCGCTTCGAGGAAGGCGTGCCCGTCGCGCTGAACGGCGTCGAGTACCGCGACCCCGTCGCCCTGCTGGCCGAGGCCAACAAGATCGGTGGCCGCCACGGCCTGGGCATGAGCGACCAGATCGAGAACCGCATCATCGAGGCCAAGAGCCGCGGCATCTACGAGGCCCCCGGCCTGGCGCTGCTGTTCATCGCCTACGAGCGCCTGGTCACCGGCATCCACAACGAAGACACCATCGAGCAGTACCGCATCAACGGCATGAAGCTGGGCCGGCTGCTCTACCAGGGCCGCTGGTTCGACCCGCAGGCCATCATGCTGCGCGAAGCGGCCCAGCGCTGGGTGGCGCGCGCCGTCACCGGCGAGGTCGCCATCGAACTGCGCCGCGGCAACGACTACTCGCTGCTGGACACCCGCAGCCCCAACCTGACCTATGCACCGGAACGCCTGAGCATGGAAAAGGTGGAAGACGCCCCCTTCAGCCCCGCCGATCGCATCGGCCAGCTGACCATGCGCAACCTGGACATCACCGACACCCGCGGCAAGCTGGGCCTCTACACCGGCGCGGGCCTGCTGGCCGGCGGCGGTCTGCCTCGCCTGGAGTAAACCCGCAGAGGGCTGGTCAGGCTCCGCGAATACTGTATAAAATTACAGTATTCGTTTCAGGAGCCCGACCATGCACAGCCACTACCGCCAGAACTACGTCCCCGGCCGTCCGCTGCCCCGCTGGCTGCAGCTCATCCTGCGCTGGCTCTGAGGCTCAGAACTCGTCGGCCACGCGGACGAAGCTCGCAAAGCGCGGCTTGCCGCTGGCGGTCAGCTCACGATAGCGGTAGGTGACGGTTGCGCCTATGGGCGGCGGATTGCGGCGCAGCGCCGCGCTGAAGCCGCTGCCCAGCCTGAAGCGCAGGCCCTCGGGCGTCTGCACCACGAGGGCGCCGAGCTGGCCTGCCCATTGCCCGCGTCCCGGCTCATGGCCCACGACCAGGCCTTCCGCGTCCGCCTGCGGCTTGAGCTTGAGCAGCAGATCGCTGCGGCCCGACGCCAACGCCGCGTCGGCGCGATGCAGCATCAAGCCCTCACCGCCCGCCGCCACCACCTCGCGCAGCCGCGCCTGCAGCTGGGCGTTGGAGGCCAGCCGCCAATGCTCCACGGGCACGACGACCTCGCCCGCCAGCGCACGCAACCGCTCGGCACGCTGCTCGAAGCGGCCCTCGCCGGCCGGCAGCTCGAAGACGTGATAGCGCAGGCGGCGCCATTCGGCCTCCACCGGCTGGGCCCGCCGGACCGTGGCGGACAGCGCCTCGAAACGGCGCCGTCCCATCCACAGTTCGCCGTCCAGCGCCGGCTCGGGCAGGGCCGCCAGGAACCAGGCCGGCGCCGCGATGCGGCGGCCGCTGCGGAATCTCAGCGTCTCGCCGTCCCACAGAGCCCGCACGCCGTCCAGCTTCTCGCTGACCAGGTAGGGCGTCGGGTCGATGTCCATGGGCGCGCTGCGCGCCAGCAGCGGCTCCAGGGCCGTGGCAGGCAGCGCCAGACCGCCCAACCAGGCCAGCAGCGACCGTCGCCCCAGCATCTGCAGGCCCGCGGGCGGGCCCTCATCGACCGTGCATGTGCTCATGGCGCCCTCCGCTGGCTGGATGCCAGCCATCATCGGACGGCGGCCGGCAAAAGGCCTCCGCCATTGGGAGGATGACGCCGGCGGCGGCGCCCGGTCCGCCTGACGGCCGCGCTAGAGGAGCACCGGCTCCGGCTCCAGCCGGATGCCGAAGCGCCCGTAGACGCTCTCCTGGATGGCCCGCGCCAGCGTGACGACCTCGGCGCCGCGCGCGTCGGCCTTGTTCACCAGCACCAACGCCTGCTTCTCGTAGACGGCCGCCCCGCCCACCGTCTTGCCCTTCCAGCCGCAGGCGTCGATCATCCAGCCGGCGGCCAGCTTCACGCTGCCATCGGCCATGGGGTAATGCACGATGCCGGGGTCGCGGCCGATGATGTCGCGGCATTGCTCGGCCGTGACGACCGGGTTCTTGAAGAAGCTGCCGGCATTGCCGATGACGGCCGGGTCGGGCAGCTTGGCGCGCCGCACGGCGCAGATCCAGTCGTAGATCTGGCGCGCATCCGGCGCCGTGATGCCCGTCTCGGCCATCTTGCGTTCGATCTCCAGATAGCCCAGCACCGGCTGCCAGGGCCTGGGCAGCCGAAAGCGCACCCGCGTGATGACGCTCTTGCCGGCCAGGCCGCCGAAGCCGTCCTGCTTGAAGACGCTGTCGCGGTAGCCGAAGCGGCAGACCTCGGCCGGCAGCAGCGCCGGCCGGCCGGTGACCAGGTCCATGACCTCCACCGCCTCCAGCCTGTCCTTGACCTCGATGCCGTAGGCGCCGATGTTCTGCACCGGCGCCGCGCCCACGGTGCCCGGGATCAGCGCCATGTTCTCCAGGCCCGGATAGCCCTGGTCCAGCGTCCAGCTGACCAGCTCGTGCCAGACCACGCCCGCGCCGGCCTCCACGATCCAGGCGTCGGCCCGCTCCTCCAGCAGCCGGATGCCGGGGATCTCCACCTTCAGCACGACGGCCTCCACGTCCTTGGTCAGCACCAGGTTGCTGCCGCCGCCCAGCACGAACTTGGGCGCGCGGCCCAGCTCCGGATGGTCCACGACCCGGCGCACGTCGGCCGCCTCACGGATGCGCACCAGCCGGCGCGCCACGGCCGGCAGGCCGAAGCTGTTGTAGGGCTTGAGGTTGACGTCGGTCTCGATCTGGAGACCGGGGACATCGTTCGAGGGGGTCAGGGCTGCGGCGGACATGGGACACTTTTGGATGGCTTGCGCGGCGCGCAAGCTGCAAAATTTTCGCAGACACATTCCCCGGACCGCATATGCCCAGCTTCGACACCGTTCTCGAACCCGACCACGTCAAGATCCGCAACGGCGTGGACAACAGCATCAAGGAGATCGGCACCCGCTTCGACTTCAAGGGCACGGGTGCCAAGGTCGAGCTCAAGGACAAGGAAATCCACGCCACCGGCGACAGCGAATTCCAGCTCGAACAGATCGAGGCCGTGCTCTACGGCAAGCTGACCAAGCAGGACGTCGTCATCAGCTTCCTCGACAAGGCCGAGAAGGTCGAGAAGCTCGGCGGCGACAAGGTGCGCCAGGTCTACAAGATCAAGGAGGGCATCGAGGCCACGCTCGCGAAGAAGATCGTCGCCTCGCTGAAGGACAGCAAGCTCAAGGTGCAGGCCAGCATCCAGGGCGACGCGGTGCGCGTGACGGGCAAGAACCGCGACGACCTGCAGGCGGCCATCGCCCACCTGAAGAAGAGCTTCAGCGACACGCCGCTGACCTACAACAACTTCCGCGATTGAGCATGCGCCGCCTCGCGCCGCTGCTACTGCTGTTGGGGGGCAACCTCGCCATGGCCCAGGCGCAGCCGCCGGACCAGGTTCAGCTCAACGGCATGCTGGGCGCCCGGGCGGCCTTGCTCATCATCGACGGCGAACCCCACACCCTCGCGGTGGGCGCGGCAGCGCGCGGCGTCAAGCTGGTGGCGCTGGAGGAGGGGCGCGCCGTCGTCGAGTATGGCGGCCGGCGCCAGGTGCTGGCGCTGGGTGCCGCGCCGGGCCGTGTCGTCACGCAGAACCCGACACAACCGCGCCAGATCGTCCTGCCCGTGGGCTCCGGCGGCCATTTCACGACGCTGGGCACCATCAACGGCCAGGCCACGAACTTCCTCGTCGACACCGGCGCCACCAGCGTGGCCATCAGCCAGCGCGAGGCCGACAAGCTGGGCCTGCGCTATCTGTACGGCAAACGCATCGTCACGCAGACCGCCAACGGCATCGTTCCGGCCTACCAGCTGCAGCTGGACAGCGTGCGCCTGGGCGACATCGAGGTGCGCGACGTGGAGGCCATCGTCATCCCCGGCCTCATGGGCCATGTGCTGCTGGGCAACAGCTTCCTGAACCGCTTCCGCATGCGCCGCGAGCAGGACCTCATGACGCTGGAGCTGCGCTACTGACCGCGCCGGACGGGCTTCTGCAAGAATCCGGCGCGCCCACTCTCGCCGGCCCGCTCAGATGATCCGTCACCACGCCCTGCTTCCCGGCCTGCTGGCTGCCTTGCTGGCCGCCGGCGCCCCCGCCGCAACGGACGCCGCCAAGGCCGCGCGCTTCTACGAGGACGCGCTGCAGCGCTACGAGAAGCAGGACATCCCCGGCGCCATCATCCAGCTGAAGAATGCGCTGCAGGCCGACAAGAGCCAGCTGCCCGTTCACGTGCTGCTGGGCAAGGCACTGCTGGCCAACAGCCAGCCGGCGGCGGCCGAGTTCGAGCTCGGCGAGGCCATACGCCTGGGCGTCAACCGCGCGGAGGTCGCCGTCGCCCTGGCCATGGCCCTGCATGCCCAGGGCAAGCAGGGCCAGTTGCTGGAAGACCCCCGCCTGCAGCCTGCCGGGCTGCCCGCCGGCATCCAGCAGCAGCTGCTGCTGGAGCGGGCGCTGGCCCAGTCGGACATGGGCGACACCAAGGCCGCGCTGGTCAGCGTGGCCCAGGCCCGCGCCCTCAACGCCAGCGATGCCAATGGCTGGCTCGCGGAAGTGCCGCTGCGCGTGCGCAACCGCCAGTTCACCGAGGCCCATGCCGCCGCCGACCAGGCGCTCAAGCTGGCGCCCGACAACGCCGAGGCGCTCTACCAGAAGGCCTCCATCCACCATGCCAACGGCCAGATCGCCCAGGCACTGGCCGGTTATGAGCGCGCCATCCGGGCCCAGCCCCAGCATGCCGAGTCCCACCTGGCGCGTGCCGGCCTGCTGGTCGACCTGAACCGCGACGCCGATGCGCTGGCCGAGGTCAACCAACTGCAGGCCATCAAGCCCAACGACCCGCGTGGCGCCTATCTGCGCGCCGTGCTGGCCGAGCGCGCCGGCGACAAGGCCGGGTCGCGCACGGCGCTGAAGCGGGTCACGGACCTGCTGGACCCCGTCCCCATCGAGTACATCCGCTACCGCACCCAGCTGCTGATGCTCAACGGCCTGGCCCACTACGGCCTGGGCGAACTGGAGAAGGCCAAGCCCTTTCTGGAGCTGGCTTCGCGCCAGCAGCCCGGCAGCCCGCTGATCAAGCTGCTGGCCCAGATCGCGCTGAGCGAGCCCAACATCGGCCGCGCCGTCGAGCTGCTGGACGCTTATGTGAAGGCCCGCCCCGGCGATGGCCAGGCCCTGCTGCTGCTGGCGTCCGCGCACATGAGCCAGGGCCGGCATGCGCGCGCCGTCGCGCTGATGCAGGAGGCCCTCAGGGCCAAGGACGCCCCCGAGTACCGCACGGCCCTGGGCCTGTCGTTGCTGCAGAGCGGCAAGCTCGCGCCGGCCGCCGACGAGCTCGCCAGGGCCTACAAGGCCGACCCCAGGCAGACCTACGCCGGCCTCGCGCTGACCACCGTGTATCTGCGTGAAGGCCAGCTGCCCAAGGCGCTGGCCACCGCCGACACGCTGGCCCGCGCCAACCCGAACAACGCCACCGTCCTCATGGTGCAGGCCTATGCCAAGACCCAGGCCGGCGACGCCGCGGGCGGCCGCGCCGGCTACGAGAAAGCCCTCAAGCTGGACCCCAAGCTGACGGAGGCACGCCTGGGCCTGGCGCGCATCGACACCGCGGCCGGCAACTTCGACGCCGCAAACCAGCGCCTGCGCGAGATGCTCAAGGGCGACGAGCGCAACACCAGCGTGCTGTTCGAGCTGGCCCTGCTGCACGAACTGCGGGGCAAGGACGACGAGGCGCTGAAATGGCTGGAAAGCGCGGCCGAAGCCTCCGCGCCGCGCGAGACCCGGGCCAACTTCGCCCTCGTCGCCTGGCATCTGCGCAAGGGCCAGCCCGCACGCGCCGTCGAGGCCGCCAAGATCTTGCTGGCCAAGCTGCCCGAGGACGTCGAGACCCTGCAGGCCTATGCCGGCGCCCAGGCCGCCAACGGCGACACGGCCGGCGCCAAGTCCACGCTGACCCAGGCCGCCCGCCGCGCCGCGTTCGACGCGCCCCGGCTGCTGGAGGTCGCCCGCCAGCAGGTGGGCATCAAGGACTACGGCGGCGCCGCCTACAGCCTGGACAAGGCCCTCAGCGGCAGCCCCGACTTCGCGCCGGCCATGGCCATGCTGTCCAGCATAGACCTGGCTCAGGGCGACAGCGCCAAGGCCGAGCAGCGCGCCAGACAAGTCATCCAGGCCGCACCGCGCTCGGCCATGGGCTACAACCTGCTGGCCGAGGTCGCGCTGCACCGCGGCCAGGCCGCGGCCGCCATCGATGCGCTGCGCAAGGCGCACGATCTCGAGCCGTCCCAGGCCAGCCTGACGCGGCTGATGCAGGCGGTCGGCGGCCAGAGCGGCCCCAAGGCCGCCACCGAGCTCGGCGAAGCCTGGCTGAAGCGCCATCCCGACGACCTGGCCGTGCGCAGCGCCGTCGCCGAGCAGCGGCTGCGCAGCCGCGACTTCGCGGCGGCCCGGGTGCAGTACGAAGCCATCCTGAAGCAGCGCCCCAACCACGCCGAGACGCTGAACAACCTCGCCAACCTGCTGATGGTGACCCGGGACCCGGGTGCGGTCGCGATGGCCGAACGCGCCTATCAGGCCGACACCCGCAACCCCAAGCTGATGGACACGGCAGGCTGGGCCCACCACCTGGCTGGCAACCATGACCGGGCGCTGCAGCTGCTGCGCGAGGCGCGCCTGCGCGCGCCCGAGGTGCCGCAGATCCGCTATCACCTCGCCACGGTGCTGGCCAAGGCGGGACGCAAGAGCGAGGCGCGGGAGGAACTGCAGGCCGCGCTGCGCAGCCCCGTGAATTTCGCTGCGGCGGACGACGCCAGGGCCTTGCTCTCCACCCTCAACTGAGGGGTCAGCAGCTCCCCCCTAGGATGTCGGTTGTTTTTACAATTTTTAGCAGATCGCCAGCAAAGCTTGGGCAAGCCCTTGAATGGCAAGCAAGTTTTCAGGCTGGCACTGAATCTGCATAGGGCAGTCCTAACCCGACCGCCGGCCGGCGACCACCGAGGAATGCAAATGAAAGACCGCTCCGTCCGCCTGACTGCACTGATAGCACTCGCCGCCGGCCTCGCCTGGAGCGGCGCCGCCCAGGCCTACTGGAGCCTGGACACCACGCCCACCTCCACCATCAACGACAGCGCCGCCACGGCGCAGAACCCCTACACCGTCAAGATGTCGGGCTTCTACGTCGGCAACACGCTGAGCTCCGGCAAACTGTCCGGCAAGTGGACCGCCGGCACGCTGACGCAATGGGCCGGCAACGGCCAGGGCATGTACTCCGGCACGGACAACGGCTCGCCCTATCACGCGCTGGATAACAACCAGAACACCGAAGGCGTGCTGCTGAGCTTCAGTGCCTCCACCGTGCTGACCAGCATCGGCCTGGGCTTCACCGCCACCACCGGCACGGCCGAGTACGGCTGTGTCAGCGGTGGCGCCGTCATCGGCACCGTGATCGGCAGCGCGTCCTGCGCCAAGGGCAGCAAGACCAGCGACGTGACGGTGGACATCTCCGTGTTCCGCTGGACCGGCACCAGCGCCCCGACGCTGGCCGGCACGACTGCCGGCACGATGGCGGGCTGGGAGCTGGTCGGCAACTACGGCGACATGATCAAGGACACCAGCAACCCCTACAACCTGGTCAACAGCGAAGGCAAGACGTCCAGCTGGTGGTTGATCACGGCCTACAACAGCGGCTTCACGCAAAGCGCTGGCACGGAGAACCGCGGCACGCTGAACAACGGCGACGACTATTTCAAGCTGTTCGCCGCGGCCGGTACCAAGTGCTCCGGCACCGTCAATGCCAACGGCGTCTGCGGCGGCACCACCACCAACGTGCCCGAGCCGGCCACGCTGGCGCTGGCCAGCGTCGCGCTGATCGGGGTCGCGGGCCTGCGCCGCCGCCAGTCCAGGGCCGCCGCCTGATCCGGATCGGCCCGCCCCCGAAAGGCACTCCTCGGAGTGCCTTTTTGTTTGTCCGTCCGGCCTGCACGGCTGTCCCTGGCCGGACAGCCCGATGCGAACGACCGTGCTAAAAAGCCCGGCATCCCATCACGACGACACAGCGAGACATGGACCTCAACTTCACCGCGGCGGAGCTGGCCTTCCGCGCCGAGGTACGCGACTGGGTGCGTGCCAACCTGCCGGCCGACATCGCCCACAAGGTGCGCCACGCGCAGCGCCTGCACAAGGACGACATGCAGCGCTGGGCCAAGATCCTGGGCGCCAAGGGCTGGCATGGCTGGGCCTGGCCCAAGCAGTTCGGCGGGCCGGGCTGGAATGCCGTGCAGCGCCATCTGTTCGAGGAGGAATGCGCCCTCGCCTGCGCGCCACGCATCGTGCCCTTCGGCCCGGTGATGGTGGCGCCGGTCATCATGGCCTTCGGCACGCCGGAGCAGCAGCAGCGCTTCCTGCCCGGCATCATGAGCGGCGAGGTCTGGTGGAGCCAGGGTTATAGCGAGCCCGGCTCGGGCTCCGACCTGGCCTCGCTGAAATGCCGCGCCGAGCGCCGCGGCGACAAGTACATCGTCAACGGCCAGAAGACCTGGACCACGCTGGGCCAGTACGGCGACTGGATCTTCTGCCTGGTACGCACCTCCACCGAGGGCAAGCCGCAGACCGGCATCTCCTTCCTGCTCATCGACATGAAGTCGCCGGGCGTCAGCGTCAAGCCCATCATCATGCTGGACGGCGAGCACGAGGTGAACGAGGTCTGGTTCGACAACGTCGAGGTGCCCGCCGAGAACCTGATCGGCGAGGAGAACAAGGGCTGGACCTATGCCAAGCACCTGCTGTCCCACGAGCGCACCAACATCGCCGACGTGAACCGCGCCAAGCGCGAGCTGGAGCGGCTCAAGCGCATCGCCAAGGCGGAAGGGCTGATGGACGACGCGCGCTTTCGCGACCAGATCGCGCTGTGCGAGGTCGACGTCGTGGCGCTGGAGATGATGGTGTTGCGCGTGCTGTCCGGCGAGCGCAGCGGCAAACAGCCGCTGGACGTGGCCGGCCTCCTGAAGATACGCGGCAGCGAGCTGCAGCAGCGCTACACCGAGCTGATGATGCTGGCCGGCGGCCCGCTGGCCCTGCCCCATGTGCACGAGGCCATGGAGGCCGGCTGGCAGGGTGACCAGTGGCTGGGCGGCGCATGGATAGGCGGCGCCTCGCATGCGATCCCGCTGACCGGCAACTACCTCAACGTCCGCAAGACCACGATCTACGGCGGCTCCAACGAAGTGCAGCGCAACATCGTCGCGCAGACCGTGCTCGGCTGACAGGGAGACAGCAGATGGATTTCGATTTCACCGAAGACCAGCAGGCGCTGCGCGATGCCGTGCGCCGCTTCGTCGACAAGGACTACGGCTTCGAGCGCCGCACGCAGATCGCGCGCGCCGGGGGCTTCGACCGCGCCGCCTGGGAAGGGCTGGCCGGCCTGGGCCTGACCGCGCTGGCCGTGCCCGAGGCCCATGGCGGCCTGGGGCAAGGTGCCGTGGAGGCCATGGTGGTCATGGAGGAGCTCGGGCGCGGCCTCGTGCTGGAGCCCGTTGCCCAGGGCGCGCTGATCGCACCGGCCGTGCTGCGCCATGCGCCCGATGACGTGCAGGCCGACTGGCTGCCGCGCATCGCCGGCGGCGAGGCGCTGGTCGTGCTGGCCCACCAGGAGGCCAGATCGCGCTACCACCTCAACCGCGTGGCAACCCGCGCCGTGGACGGCAGGCTCACCGGGGTGAAAAGCCTGGTGCCGGCCGGCGACATGGCCGACGCCTTCATCGTGCCGGCCCGCCTGGCCGGCGCCGACGACGCCCCGGAGGGCATTGCCCTCTACCTCGTCGAGCGCGCGGCGGCCGGTGTGCACACGCGGCCCTACTCGCTGCATGACGGCGCTCGCGCCGCCGAGGTTCACCTCGACAACACGCCAGCCCGGCTCATCGCCGGCCCCGACCAGGGCCTCGCGCTGCTGGAGCTGGCCGCCGACATCGGCATCGCCGCGCAGGCCGCCGAGGCCGTGGGCGTCATGGAGCAATACCTCGCGCTGACCGTCGACTACCTGAACACGCGCAAGCAGTTCGGCGTCGCCATCGCCAGCTTCCAGGCCCTGCGCCACCGCACGGCCGACGTGAAGATGCAGCTGGAGCTGGCCCGCTCCATGAGCTACTACGCCACGCTGCGGCTGGGCGACGTACCGGCCGTGCGCCGCCGCGCACTGTCGCAGGCCAAGGTGCAGCTGGGCCAAGCCATGCGCTTCGTCGGCCAGCAGTGCACGCAGATGCACGGCGGCATCGGCGTCACCGACGAATATGCCGGCAGCCACTACTTCAAGCGCCTGACCGTCATGGAGATGCAATGGGGGGACAGCTTGCATCACCTCGGTGAAGTCAGCGCGCGGATGCAGGACACTGCGGGGGTGTTCGCCTAACCCTGGAGACGCCCATGAAAGCCCCTGCCCTCTTGCTGCTCGCCGGCCTGGCCGGCCTGGCCCAGGCCCAGACCCTGAAGCCCGGCCTGTGGGAGATGACGCAGACGCCCCAGCTCAGCCCCGAGCGCCAGGCCCAGATGGCCCAGGCGCAGAAGGCCATGGAGAACATGTCGCCCGAGCAGCGCAAGATGATGGACGGCATGATGGCCCAGCACGGCGTCAGCATGGGGCTGTCGGGCGGCGCGCTGACCATCAAGGCCTGCATCACCAAGGAACAGGCCGAGCGCAACCTGGCACCCATGGGCGAGCGCGGCAACTGCACGCACGACAGCAAGCGCAGCGGCAACGTCATCAAGACCCACTTCGTCTGCACCGACCCCGCCGGCGAGGGCGACAGCACCGTCACGCTCAAGGGCAGCGAGGGTTTCAGCAACCAGGTGCGCATCACCCGCAAGCACAACGGCAAGGCCGAGACCATGGCGTTCAGCGGCGAGGCCCGCTGGCTGGGCAGCGACTGCGGCAACATCCAGCCGATGAAAGACCAGGCCAAGCCTTGAAACAGCGACTCTCCCAGATTCTCTTCAGTCAGGGCTTTGGTACGCGCCGGCTGTGTGCCGGCCTGGTCTGGAACGGTGAGGTGGCGGTCCACGGCGAGGTGGTCGACGACCCGGACGCCGAGTTCGAGACCCAGGGGCTGCGCTTCACGGTGGCCGGCCAGGAATGGCCGGTCTTCGACAAGGCGCTGATCCTGCTGAACAAGCCGGCCGGCTACGAGTGCTCGCAGAAACCCAAGCACCACCCCAGCGTCATGAGCCTGCTGCCGGCGCCGCTGCGCGAGCGCGGCGTGCAGCCCATAGGCCGGCTGGACGAGGACACGACGGGCCTGCTGCTGCTGACCGACGACGGCGCGTTGATCCACAAGCTGACCTCGCCCAAGCACCATGTGCCCAAGGTCTATGAGGCGCGCTGCAAGCATGCGCTGACGGCGGCGATGGTGGAGCAACTGCTGGCCGGCGTGGAACTGCGCGAGCCCGAGGGCAAGTTCCAGCGCCCGCCCGAGGTCAGCAAGGCCGAAGGCGCCGAGATCGTCGACGAGACGCTGCTGCGCCTGACGCTGGTGGAGGGCAAATACCACCAGGTCAAGCGCATGGTCGCGGCCGTCGGCAACCGGGTCGAGTCGCTGCACCGGCCGCAGTTCGGCGCGCTGGTGATGCCGGCGGACCTCAAGCCGGGCGAATGGCGCTGGGTCGACAGCCCGGCAGAGGTCGGCTGACCAGGGCCGCCACGCGGCGGCCCGGATTTCATCGCGGCGTGCCGTCCGGCGCGAACTTCAGCAGGAAGGCCTCACCAGTCGAGCCCGGTGCGCTCCTCGTGGAGGCCACGAACGTGTTGTCTGCCGCGTCCAGGGCCATGCCGTAGACATACTCGCTGCCGGTGCCGCCCCACTGGCGAGCCCATTGCAGCGCGCCACCAGCATCGAGCTGGGCCACGAAGCCATTCTGGGCACCCGCATTGCTGGCACCAGGGAAGGCCCCTGTCGTGAAGCCCGCGATCCGCAGGCCGCCCGCTCCATTGAGCGTCATCGCCGTGGGGTACTCGTCTCCGGACGTGCCCAGTTGACGGACCCACTGCAGCGCACCGGCCGCATCGACCTTGGCCACGAAGGCGTCGAGCCCCCCAGCGCTCGACTGCCCCGCAAACATGCCCGACGTCCGACCGAGCACGTACAGGTTCCCGGCTGCGTCCCGACGCACCGTCGCCCCATAGTCCGAGCCCGCCGAGCCGATGAACCGAGTCCACTGGCGAGTACCGTCGGCAGCGTACTTGATGAGGAAAGCGTCCGTACCGCCGCTGGATGCCTGGCCGTGCAAGGCGGTGCCCGCGTACCCGGCGACGAAGATCTCGCCAGCGGCGGAGACGGCGAGTCCGCCCGCGTTGTCGCCCAGAGCCCCGCCATCCTGGCGGCCCCAGCGAAGGTTGCCGGCTGCATCCAGCTTCATGACAAAGAAGTCGCTGCTGCCGCCAGCGTTGCGGGAAAACAGGTCGCCCTGGGTGTAGCCCACCGCGACCACGTTGCCGTCGGCATCCGCCTGGAGCGCCCGCAGCAGGTCGTTGGTCTGGCTGCCCAACCTCTTCAGCCAGAGCTGTGTCCCGCTCGCGTCGTATTTGGCGATGAAGACGGACTTGAAGAGGCCGGGATTGCGCACAGGATCGTCGTCCGCCAGGCCGCCGACGAAGACGCTGCCATCGGCACCGATGGTCAAGGCGGTCGCCGAGTCCTGGCGGGACCCGAGCTGGCGGGCCCACAACTGGTTGCCCAGGGCGTCGTACTTGGCCAGCAGCGCGCCGCCGGTGGGGAAGCTGGCGTCCATGCTGGCGGCGGTGCTGCCTGCAGCGTAGAGATTGCCCGCGGCGTCGATCGACACGACCTCGAGCGAACTCGCGCCCACCTGGACCGTCCAGGGCCTCACATCGAACCGCCAGGCATGGGCAGCACCCAGGCGGTTGCCGGCGAGATCGGTCATCGCGCCGCTCGCCGTCGCCGTCAGCGTCGCGTTGGTCGGCAACGCGGACGTGGGCTTGAAGCTCAGCGTGCTGCCATTGCAGGTCACGGCGCCGGCCACTGCCACGCCGGCATGGGAGACGGTCAGCGAGTCGCCGCCGGCCTTGGCGCAGTCCACCGCTTCGCTGAACGTGACCGTGACCTGCGCATTCGCCGCGACGCCGCTGGCCTTGTCCGCCGGGCTGACCGCGGCTACGGCCGGCGGGGTTGTGTCGGCCGACGAGGGCGTCGAACCGCCGCCGCCACCGCCGCAGGCGGCCAACAGCCCGCCCACGAGCAGACAGACAGGCCATGCGCGGCCCGGGCCTCTTCGAAGCTTGATCATTTGTTCTCTCCCTGTATGAGTTCCATGCCGCCGGCGGCCGGCCAGTCTCCAAGGCGCGGGGGCCGCGGCGCGTGGATTACAAGCCATGGGAGCCACCGCCGCGACGGGTGAAGCCCCGACAATCCCACCCCATGCGAGTTTTCAGAGGCTTCCACCATCCCGGCATCGCGTCCGCCTGCGCGCTGACCATAGGCAATTTCGACGGCGTGCACCGCGGCCACCAGGCCATGCTGGCGCTGCTGCAGTCCGAGGCCCGACATCGTGGCCTGCCGACCTGCGTGCTGACCTTCGAGCCGCATCCGCGTGACTTCTTCGCCGCCAAGGCCGGCAAGCCCGAGCTGGCGCCGGCCCGCATCGCGACGCTGCGCGACAAGCTCGGAGAACTGGAGCGCTGCGGCATCGACCAGGTCGTCATCCTGCGCTTCGACGAGGCGCTGGCCTCGCTGCCGGCCCAGGACTTCATCCGCCAGGTGCTCGTCGAGGGCCTGGGCGCCCGCTATGTGCTGGTGGGCGACGATTTCCGCTTCGGCGCCAAGCGCCAGGGCGACTACGCGACGCTGGACGCCGCCGGCCAGGCGCGCGGCTTCGACGTCGCCCGCATGATGAGCTACGAGGTGCACGGCCTGCGCGTCAGCAGCTCGGCCGTGCGCGAGGCGCTGGCGGCCGGCGACATGGCGGCGGCGGCCGCGCTGCTGGGCCGGCCCTATGCCATCTCGGGCCATGTCACGCATGGCCGCAAACTGGGCCGACAGCTGGGCGAGAGCGGGCCGCGGGCCGCCGACGGCTTTCGCACGCTGAACCTGCGCTTCCCTCACGACAAGCCGGCGGCTCAAGGCATTTTTGTCGTGCAGGTGCATGGCCTGGCCCCCGAGCCGCTGCCCGGCGTCGCCAGCCTGGGCCAGCGGCCCACCATCGAGGACGCCGGCCGCATGCTGCTGGAGGTTCACTGCCTGGACTGGCCCCTGCCGGCCGAAGGGGGCTACGGTAAACTCGCCCGCGTGGAACTGCTGCACAAACTCCGCGACGAGGCCAAGTACGACGGGCTGGATGCGCTCACGGCCGCCATTCGCGCCGACACGGAAGCAGCGCGCGCCTTCCTGGCCACCCACGCCGCCCAGCGTCGCCAGACCACGCGCGACCGAATTTGAAGCGGCGCCCTGCCGCTCTCCGTCGTCGCCCTCCCGTCTTCTGATCGCCAGGCCCGCCGCCTGGCCGCATGCCATGACCACCCCGGACTACCGTTCCACGCTCAACCTGCCCGACACGCCCTTCCCCATGCGCGGCGACCTGCCCAAGCGCGAGCCGGGCTGGGTCAAGGCCTGGGAGGAGCAAGGCCTGTACAAGCGCCTGCGCGACGCGCGCTGCGGCGCGCCGAAGTTCGTGCTGCATGACGGCCCGCCCTATGCCAACGGCCAGATCCACATGGGCCATGCCGTCAACAAGATCCTGAAGGACATGATCGTCAAGGCGCGCCAGCTGGCGGGCTTCGACGCAGCCTACATCCCCGGCTGGGACTGCCACGGCCTGCCCATCGAGAACCAGATCGAGAAGACCTTCGGCCGCGGCCTGCCGCGCGACGAGGTGCAGGCCAAGAGCCGCGCCTATGCAGCCGAGCAGATCGACCAGCAGCGCGCCGACTTCAAGCGTCTGGGCGTGCTGGGCGAATGGGACCATCCCTACAAGACGATGGACTTCGTCAACGAGGCCGGCGAGATCCGCGTGCTCAAGCGCCTGTTCGAGCGCGGCTTCGTCTATCGCGGCCTGAAGCCGGTCTATTGGTGCTTCGACTGCGGCTCGTCGCTGGCCGAGTTCGAGATCGAATACGCCGACAAGCACAGCCCGGCCGTGGACGTCGCCTTCCTGAGCGCCGAGCCCGAGAAGCTGGCCGCGGCCTTCGCCGTCGCCCCGCTGGCCAAGGAGGCCTTCACCGTCATCTGGACGACGACGCCCTGGACCATCCCCGCCAACCAGGCGCTCAACCTCAACCCCGAGCTGCCCTATGCGCTGGTGGACACGCCCAAGGGCTACTTCGTCGTCGCCGAGGCGCTGGTGGAGAAATGCCTGGCGCGCTGGCAGCTGGAAGGCAGCGTCGTGGCCGTCGTGCCGGGCCGCAAGCTCGAGCTGCTGAAGTTCAAGCATCCGCTGGCCCACGTGCATCCGGGCTATGACCGCGAGAGCCCGGTGTACCTGGCCGACTACGCCACCGCCGACGACGGCACCGGCGTCGTGCACTCCGCGCCCGCCTACGGCCTGGACGACTTCCAGAGCTGCGTCGCCCACGGCCTGGCCTTCGACGACATCCTCAACCCCGTGCAGGGCAACGGCACCTACGCCGCCGACCTGCCGCTGTTCGGCGGCCAGCACATCTGGAAGGCCAATGCCGTCATCGCGCAGACGCTGCTGGACAACGGCCGCCTGATGGCCCAGTCCAAGCTCACGCACAGCTACCCGCACTGCTGGCGCCACAAGTCGCCGGTCATCTACCGCGCCGCGGCCCAGTGGTTCGTGCGCATGGACGAGGGCGAGGGCTTGTTCACGACGGACAAGGCCCCCGACACGCTGCGCAAGACGGCCCTGGCCGCCATCGAGGCGACCAGCTTCTACCCCGAAAACGGCCGCGCCCGCCTGCACGACATGATCTCCGGCCGGCCCGACTGGTGCATCTCGCGCCAGCGCAGCTGGGGCGTGCCGCTGCCCGTGTTCCTGCACAAGGACACCGGTGAGGCGCACCCGAACACGCTGGAGTTCATCGAGCGCGCGGCCCAGCTCGTCGAGCAGGGCGGCGTGGAAGCCTGGGCGCAGCTGGACGCGCGCGACTGGCTGGGCGACGAGGCGGCCCAGTACAGCAAGGGCAACGACATCCTGGACGTCTGGTTCGACTCCGGCTCCACCTTCCAGCATGTGCTCAAGGGCAGCCATGCCGGCGCGGCACATGAGACCGGCCCCGAGGCCGATCTCTACCTCGAAGGCCATGACCAGCACCGCGGCTGGTTCCACAGCTCGCTGCTGCTGAGCTGCGCGCTGCAGGGCCGCGCGCCCTACCGCGGCCTGCTGACCCACGGCTTCACCGTGGACAGCCAGGGCCGCAAGATGAGCAAGTCGCTGGGCAACGGCATCCAGCCGCAGGAGGTCAGCCAGAAGCTGGGCGCCGAGATCATCCGGCTGTGGGTGGCGGCGTCCGACTACTCCGGCGACATCGCCGGCGACGACAAGATCCTGGCCCGCGTCGTCGACAGCTACCGCCGCATCCGCAACACGCTGCGCTTCCTGCTCGCCAACACCAGCGACTTCGATCCCGCGAAGGACGCCGTGCCGGCGGAGCAGCTGCTGGAGGTGGACCGCTATGCGCTGGCCCGTGCCGCCGAACTGCAGGCCGACATCCTGGCCCATTTCGAGCGCTACGAGTTCCACCCGGTCGTCGCCAAGCTGCAGGTCTACTGCTCTGAGGATCTGGGCGCCTTCTACCTGGACGTGCTGAAGGACCGCCTCTACACGACCGCGCCCAAGAGCCTGGCCCGCCGCTCGGCGCAGACCGCGCTGTGGCAGATCACGCATGCGATGCTGCGCTGGATGGCGCCCTTCCTCAGCTTCACGGCCGAGGAGGCCTGGAGCCTGTTCGCCAAGGGCGACAGCATCTTCGTCGAGACCTACTGGGACTTCGGCAAGACCGACACCGAGCTGCTCGCCAAGTGGGGCCGCATCCACGAGATCCGCGACGAGGTCAACAAGGCCATCGAGGCCGTGCGCGTGACCGGCGCCGTCGGCGCCTCGCTGCAGGCCGAGCTGACGCTGCAGGTGGACGAACGCGACGAGGCCTTGCTGCGCAGCCTGGGCGAGGACCTGCGTTTCGTCTTCATCACGTCGGCGGTCAAGCTGGTGTCGGCCGCGCAACTGGGCGTGGTCGTCACGCCCAGCGCCCACGCCAAGTGTGAGCGCTGCTGGCATTACCGTGCCGACGTCGGGCAGATCGCCGAGCATCCGACGCTGTGCGGGCGCTGCAACAGCAATCTGTACGGCGCCGGCGAGACCCGCAGCATCGCCTGACGCCGCCTGCCGGCGCCGGGCGGGCCGGCGCCGGGCTGCTCAGGGAAATGCCGGTACGTTGGGCTCGCGGCCCTCGAGATGCGCCTCGGGGTGGGTGCGCGCCAGCAGCTGCTCGATCTCCAGGCGCCGCGCACTGGGCACGTCGACGATGAGCAGGTACTGCCCCTCGGCGAGGGCCCGCTCGAAGCGCCGCAGGCGTCGGCTGGGCGTCGAGCTGCCTATCATGCTGGCCGACCAGGTGCCCAGCATGGCGCCCACGGCGCCCACGCCGATGACCAGAGCCGCCGGCGAGGCCGGATCGAGGGCGAAGGCCGCCGCGACGCCGCCCGCCGCGCCCAGGCCGGAGCCGATCAGCGCGCCGTGCTGGGCCGCCTCGACGAGGTCCGAGGTCTGCAGCACATTGGCCGCATGCAGCCCCTCCATGGGCGCGCCCTCGGCGGCCACGAAATGGATGTGAGGTTCGGTGATGCGGGCGAGCAGCAACTCGTCCGTGGTCCGACGCGCGCTGTCCAGGTCGGGCAGCAGCCAGTAGATGCGTTTGCGCATGGCCACCTCCAATGGCAAGGGAGAATCTTGCTTCTACGCCGCTTCCTGCGCCTCCACAAGCCCGCGCCGGGCGGCAAGTTACATTGACGCCCCCCCGCACCGCGCCCCGACCCATGCCCTCTCGTTCGTCCTCCTCCTCGGGCCTGACCGCCTGGCTGCTGATCGCCGCCGTCATCATCCTGGCCGACCAGTTCACCAAGATCCTCATCATGGGTGCCTTCCGGCTGGGAGACGTCCAACCCGTCACCAGCTTCTTCAACCTGGTGCGTGCCCACAACTACGGCGCCGCCTTCAGCTTCCTGCACGGCGCCTCGGGCTGGCAGCGCTGGTTCTTCCTGGCCCTGGGGCTGGCCGCGGCCGGCTTCATCATCTGGATGCTGCGCCGCCACGGCCACCAGAAGATGTTCGCCTGGGCGTTGACGCTGATCCTGGGTGGCGCGCTGGGCAATGTCATCGACCGCGCCATCCACGGCTACGTGGTCGACTTCATCCAGGTCCATGCCCGCGGCTGGTATTTCCCCGCCTTCAACGTCGCAGACAGTGCGATCACCATCGGCGCCATCCTGTTGATCCTGGATGAACTGCGCCGTGTCCGACGCACCTGAACCGCCTCCACCCCACTACACCCCTTACGTTCCCGAACCCGCCGTCGAGCTGGGCCCGGCGCTGCAACGCCTGCCGTGGTCGGCACCGCTGCGCTGGCTCAAGCTGGGCTGGGCCGACCTGCGGCGCGCCCCCGGCATAGGCCTGTTCTTCGGCGCCTGCTTCGCGCTGATGGGCCTGGCCGTGCTGGCCGTGTTCCGCCATGCGCCGCTGTACACGCTGGCGCTGTGTGCCGGCTTCCTGCTGCTGGGGCCGCTGCTGTGCCTGGGCCTGTACCAGGTCAGCCTGCGCCTGGAGCGCGGCGAGGCCCCCAGCATCGAGGACGCGCTGGGCGCCTGGCTGGCCAATGTGCGCCAGATCGCGATCTTCGGCTTCGTGCTGCTCATCCTGGAGATGCTGTGGGGACGCGCGGCACTGGTCGTCTTCGCCGTCAGCTTCGACGGCATGCCGGACTTCGCCGGCTCGCTGCGCCAGCTGCTCAACCCGGACAACCTGGGCTTCATCGCTGCCTATCTCGCCGTCGGCGCCGTCTTCGCCGGCCTGATCTTCGCGATCAGCGTCATCGCGATGCCGCTGCTGCTGGATCGCGACACGGACGCCGTCACGGCCGGCCTGGCCAGCCTCAAGCTCTGCCTGACCCAGCCACTGGTCATGCTGTTCTGGGCCCTGCTCGTGACGGGGCTGATCCTGCTGGCCATGCTGCCCTACTTCGCCGGCCTGATCGTCGTGGGCCCCTGGCTGGGCCATGCCAGCTGGCATGCCTACCGCGCCGCGCTGGGCCCGCCAGCCCCCGGACAAGCGCAGTAGTTCACGCGGGTCGTCGAGACAACCGGTGACAATCGCGCTCCGCTTGCCCACCCCCATGCTCCTCGACTTCGCCAGCCTGAGCCACTACGACTGGCTCGATGTCCCTCTTTGGGTCTTCGACCCCCAGCACCAGCGCAACCTCTGGGCCAATGCCGCCGCACTGCGGTTCTGGCATGCCGACAGCGCGGAGGAGTTCCTGTCGCGCGACTACACCGAGCATGGCGATGCCGTGCAGGAGCGGCTGGCCGTCACGGCGGCCGACCACGCCCAGGGCAAGATCGTGCGCGAGCAATGGACCCTCTACCCCAAGGGTGAGCCGACGACGGTGATGCTGGTGTCACGCGGCATGCGCACGCCCGACCGCCGCCAGGTCATGCTGTTCGCGGCCGACTCGCTGGGCGGCGGCGCCGACCTCTCCATGCTGCGCGGCGTCGAGGCGCTGCAGCACACCTCGGTGCGCATCGCCGTGTTCGGCCTGCACGGCGCCAGTGCGGGCGAGCTGCTGATGCGCAATCCCGCCGCGGCACTCACTTTCGGCGACACGCCGCCGCCCGCCGGCGGCAGCCAGTTCACGCGGCTGTTCGCCCATGCCCAGGACGCCCAGGGCATCCTCAACCGCGTGCTGCGCGGCGAGACCTGCCGCCAGGACGTCGAGCTGCTGACGCTGGCCGGCCAGCGCTGGCATGCGCTGGACGCCCGCCCCATGCGCGACCCCGTCACCGGCGACACCGTCATGCTCTTCAACGCGCATGACATCGCCGAGCTCAAGGCCAGCCAGGCCGCCCTCGTGGCCGCGCGCGAGGCGGCCGAGATGGCCAGCCAGGCCAAGAGCTCCTTCCTGGCCAACATGAGCCACGAGATCCGCACGCCGATGAACGGCGTGCTGGGCCTGACCGAGCTGGTGCTGCAGACCGAGCTCGACGAGCGCCAGCGCCGCTTCATCGGCATGGCCCACCAGTCCGCCAAGGGGCTGATGACCATCATCAACGACCTGCTGGACGTGGCCAAGATCGAGGCCGGCCGCATCGTCATCGAGGAAGCGCCTTTCAGCCTGCAGGACTGCCTGGGCGAGGCGCTGCAGCCGCTGCTGCTGCAGGCCCACGAGAAGCGCATCCAGCTGCACACCCGCGTGCAGCCCGGCGTGCCGGCCTGGCTGGTGGGCGACGCGCTGCGGCTGCGCCAGGTGCTCATCAACCTGGTGGGCAATGCGCTGAAGTTCACCGAGCATGGCGATGTGCGCATAGAGATCGCGCTGGCCCAGCCACAGGACGGCGATCCGCCCGCCCGCCTGCGCCTGCGCGGCAGCGTGACGGACACCGGCATCGGCATGACGCGCGACCAGATCGCCCAGATCTTCGACCCCTTCACGCAGGCCGACGGCAGCATCACGCGGCGCTACGGCGGCACCGGCCTGGGCCTGACCATCGTGCAGCGCCTGGTGGCGCTGATGGGCGGCAGCGTGGGCGTGGACAGCGAGCCCGGCGTGGGCTCCTCGTTCCACTTCGAGGTCGCGCTGCGCCGCGTCCTCTGAGCCCTGCCGCTGCCCGGCCCTCCCGTTCTCAGGGCAGCAGCACGGCGCTGCCGAGCAGCCGGCGCGCCTCCAGGTCACGATGCGCCTGGGCCACGTCGGCCAGCGCATAGCGCTGGTCGATGCGGATCTTGACCTGGCCGCTGGCCACCATCGCGAACAGCTCGTCGCCCATGGCCTGGGTGGCCTGCTGCGTCGCGATATGGGTGAAGAGCGTCGGCCGCGTCACATAGACCGAACCCTTGGCCGCCAGCGTGCCCACGCTGAACGGTGGCACCGGGCCGGAGGCCGAGCCGAAGCTGGCCAGCAGGCCGAAGGGCGCCAGGCAGTTCAGCGAGCCCTCCCAGGTGTCGGCGCCCACGGAGTCGTAGACCACCTTGACGCCACGCCCGCCGGTGATGTCGCGCACCCGGGCGGCGAAATCCTCGCTGCGGTAGTTGATCGCATGCGTGGCGCCATGCTCCAGCGCGAGCTGGCACTTGTCGGCGCTGCCCGCCGTGGCGATCAGCTGCAGGCCCAGCGCGCGCGCCCACTGGCAGGCGATCAGACCCACGCCGCCGGCCGCGGCGTGGAACAGCACGAAGTCGCCCGCCTGCAGGCCACCCTGGGGCAAGGTCTTGCGCAGCAGATACTGCACCGTCAGGCCCTTGAGCATCATGGCCGCGCCGGTCTCGAAGTCGATCGCATCGGGCAGCTTGAGCACGCACTTGGCCGGCATCACGCGGGCGGTCGCATAGGCGCCAGGCGGCTGGCTGGCATAGGCGGCGCGGTCGCCGGGCTTGAGGTGGGTGACGCCCTCGCCCACCGCCTCGACGACGCCCGCGCCCTCCATGCCCAGCCGGGCCGGCAGCGGCAGCGGATAGCTGCCGTTGCGGTGGTAGACGTCGATGTAGTTGAGCCCGCAGGCCGCATGGCGGATGCGGATCTCGCCCGGGCCGGGCGCGCCGACCTCCACGTCCACCAGCTTCAGTTGCTCCGGTCCACCCGGGGCCTCGATCACCACGGCCTTGTCGCTCATTGCAGCTCCTTGTTGAGTTGTCGGCTATCGTGCCAGCCCTTTGCTCCGCGCGCTGCCGCCCGATGACGCTGACCCCACGCCTCGCTCTGCTGTTGACCCTGCCGCCGCTGCTGTGGGCCGGCAATGCGGTGGTCGGACGGCTGGTGCGCCACGACATCCCGCCCATGGCGCTGAACGGGCTGCGCTGGCTGCTGGCCTTCGCGCTGCTGGCGCCGCTGGCACGCCGGCTGCTGGCCAGCCCCGGCGAGGCGCTGCGGCGCTGGCGCGGCCTGGCCTGGCTGGGCCTGCTGGGCATGGGCTGCTACAACGCGCTGCAATACCTGGCCCTGCACACCTCGTCGCCGCTGAACGTCACGCTGATCACGGCCAGCATGCCGGTCTGGATGCTGGGCGTGGGCGCCGTCTTCTACGGCGTCAGACCGCGCCGGCGGCAGCTGGCCGGCGCGGCGCTGTCGCTGGCCGGCGTGGCGGTCGTCATCGCGCGCGGCGACCCGGCGGCGCTGCTGGCCGTGCATTTCGTGCCCGGCGACCTGCTGATGCTGGTGGCCATCTTCACTTGGGCCGTCTACTCCTGGATGCTGGCGCGGCCGGCGCCGGGCTTGCGCCCCGGCGAGCGGCCGGACTGGAACTGGGCCGAGGCGCTGATGGCCCAGCTGATGTTCGGCGTGGTCTTCTCGGGCCTGGCGGCCGGTGCGGAACAGCTCGTCGCGCCGGCGGACATCCACTGGAGCCCCACGCTGGTCGCGGTGCTGGCCTACGTCGCCATCGGCCCGTCGCTGATCGCCTACCGCTGCTGGGGCCTGGGCGTGGCCGAGGCCGGGCCGGCGCTGGCCGGCTTCTTCGTCAACCTGACCCCGCTGTTCGCCGCCGTCATCTCGGCAGCGCTGCTGGGCCTGGCGCCGGCCTGGTACCACGGCCTGGCCTTCGCGCTGATCGCCGCGGGCATCGTCGTCTCGTCGCGCTGATGCGGGTGCTGCATGCCGACGACCGGCTGGTCGTCATCGACAAGCCGGCGGGCCTGCTCAGCGTGCCGGGCCGCACCGAGCCCGATTGCGCCAGCGCCCGCGTGCAGGCGCTCTACCCCGATGCGCTGATCGTGCACCGCCTGGACCAGGCCACCTCCGGCCTGCTGCTGTTCGCCCGCGGCCTCGCAGCGCAGCGCGAGCTCAGCGCCGACTTCGCCGAGCGCCGCGTCGGCAAGACCTACATCGCCGTCGTCGCCGGCCGGCTCGAAGGCTCGGGCCTCATCGACCTGCCGCTGGCAGCGGACTGGCCCAACCGGCCGCGCCAGCAGGTCGACCACGCCCGCGGCAAGCCCTCGCAGACGCGCTGGCGCACGCTCGCGCATGAAGGCGAGCAGACCCGCGTCGCACTCGAGCCGCTGACCGGCCGCAGCCACCAGCTGCGCGTGCACATGGCCACGCTGGGGCATGCCATCCTCGGGGACGCGCTGTATGCCGCGCCCGGCATCGCCGCGGCCAGCCCGCGCCTGCTGCTGCACGCCAGCGAACTGCTCATCGCCGGTCACCACTTCATCTGTCCCCCGGAGTTCTAGACATGCAACCCCCACGCTCGCTTCACCCGCTGCCCCCCGAGGGGGCGCCCTTGCGCTCGGAACGGCCCAGCGCGCCAGGAATGCACCTCTACATCGTCACCGGCAGCTCCCGCGGCCTGGGCGCCGCGCTGGCCCACCAGCTCGCGCAGCCCGGCAACACCGTCATCGGCATCGCCCGCCGGAGCGACCCGGCGCTGCAGGCCGAGCAATGGGCGCTGGACCTGGCCGACCCGCTGCCGGCCGCCCAGCGCCTGCAGGCCTGGCTGCGCTCCCACGGCGGCTGGCACAGCGCCACGCTGATCAACAACGCGGCGCTGCTCAGCGCGCCGGGGCCGCTGGCGGCCACCGATCTGGGCGAACTGTCCGCGGCACTGCGCGTGGGCCTGGAGGCGCCCGCGCTGCTGAGCCGCGTCTTCCTGGCCGAGACGGCCGGCGTGCCCCAGCGCCGCATCCTCAACATCTCCTCCGGCCTGGGCCGGCGCGCGATGGCCGGCAGCGCGTCCTACTGCGCGGTCAAGGCCGGCCTGGACCACCTGAGCCGTGCGCTGGCGCTGGAGGAGCCTGGCGTGGGCGTCGTGTCGCTGGCGCCCGGCGTCATCGACACCGACATGCAGCAGCAGTTGCGCGGCGCCGATCCGCAACGTTTTCCCGAGCAGACCCGCTTCCAGGGCCTGAAGGACGGCGGTCAGCTGCAGACGGCCGAGGCCACGGCGGCGGCCATTGTTCGCTTTCTGTTGCGGCCAGACTTCGGAAAAACCATAGTCGCCGACATCAGGGAGGCTTGAAAATCCTGAGGTGAGCCAGCATCTCTGGCTCGTTCCCTCACTTTTCCGGAGACCCCGCTTGAATCGCATTCTTGCCGTGAGCCTGGCCGCCCTGCTGGCCGTCGCCCTGCCCGCCCACGACGCCGAGGCCAAGCGCCTGGGCAGCGGTGGCATGAAGCGCAGCACGCCCACGCAGACGACGCCGCACACGCCGCCCGCCCAGCAACCCGCCGCGCCCCAACAGGCCGCGCCGGGTAAGCAGGCCACGGCGGCACCGGCCGCCGCCGCCGCGCCCAAGCGCTCCTGGATGGGCCCGCTCGCGGGCCTGGCCGCAGGCCTGGGCCTGGCCGCGCTGGCCAGCCACTTCGGCTTCGGCGAGGGCCTGGCCAACATCATGACCATGGTGCTGCTGGCTCTGGTGGCCGTCGTGGCCATCCGCTTCCTGATGCGCCGCTTCGCCGCGCCGAAGTCGCCGCAACTGGCCGGCGCCAACGGCATGAACTTCGATGCGCGGCCGCAGCAGCCGCAACAGCCGACCTGGCAGCCCGCGGCCTCCGCCGCGCCCGTTGCGGCCGCGGCTGCGACGACCGCCGCCGTGCCGGCCGACTTCGACAGCGCCGGCTTCGAGAAGATCGCCAAGCAGGTGTTCATCCGCATGCAGGCCGCCAACGACGCCGGCGACCAGGCCGACCTGCGCCGCTTCACGACGCCGCAGATGTACGCCAGCATCCAGCAGGAGCTGCTGGATCGCGGCAGCCAGACCCAGCGCACCGAGGTGCTGCAGCTGGACGCCAGCGTTGTGGATGTCGCGACCGAGGACGGCCAGCAGATCGTGTCCGTGCGCTTCTGGGGTCTGGTGCGTGAGACCAGTGCCCAGGCCGCAGAAGACTTCGACGAGATCTGGCATCTGGCCAAGTCCGGCGAGAGCTGGCTGATCGCCGGCATCCAGCAGACAGCATGACCAAGGTCACAGCGGGTTAGACCCGAGTCCAACCCGATCGAGAATGGGCGCTTTGAGCGCCCATTTGCATTTCAGGCTCCCCTCCATGAATCCTTTGCGTATTTCCATCTGCGCCCTGGGCACCGCCTTGCTGGCCGCCTGCGCCACACCGACCGCGCCGACCGCCGTCGTCGCGCCGAATGCCAACCTGCTCGTCCAGGGCATCCCGGCCGTGCCGCAAAGCCTGGCCGACGCCATTGGCCGCTACAACGACTTCCGCGGCCACAGCTTCGCCGACTGGCACCCCACCCGGCGCGAGATGCTGGTCAGCCACCGCAAGGCCGGCGCCAACACGGCGCAGATCTTCCGCGTGACGTCGCCGCTGAGCGAGGGCCAGCAGCTGACCGACGGCGTCGACCCGGTCACGCGCGCCAGCTACGAGCCGCGCACGGGTCAGTACATCGTCTTCGAGCGCGCCAGCGGCGGCAACGAGGTGGGCCAGATCTACCGCCTGGCACTGGACGCCGCCGGCGCCCAGCCCGTGCTGCTGACCAGCCCCGACGAGCGCCACGCCATCAACACCTGGCTGCGTAACAGCGGCCAGCTGATCTATTCGTCCGTGCCCATCGACCGCACGGCCCAGGGCGGCACGCGCAGCAAGATCACGACCACGCTGTGGCTGATGGACCCGGCCAAGCCCGAAGGCCGCCGCAAGCTCGCCGAGCTGGACGGCGGCGGCTGGTCCGCGGGCCGGCCCTCGCCCGACGAGCGCCTGGTGTCGCTGACGCGCTATCTGTCGGCCAATGAATCGCAGATCTGGATGCTGGACCTGGCCAGCGGCCTGGCCAAGCAGGTCGCACCGGCCGTGGGCAGCCAGGAGCCCAAGGCCACTTATTCGCCGGCCGGCTGGGCGCCCGATGGCCGAGGGCTGTGGATCGCCAGCGACCGCGCGGGCGAGTTCCGCGAGCTGATGAAGCTGGACCTGGGCAGCGGCCGCATCGACCGCGTCAGCAGCCACATCCCCTGGGACGTCAGCGGCGTCACGCTGACCGAGGACGGCAGCAAGCTGGCCGCGCAGTTCAACGTCGACGGCCGCGACGAACTGCATTTCTTCGATGCCGCGACGGCCAAGGAGGTGCCGGCCCCGGCCGCCCTGCCCAACGGCAACGTCGGCTCGGCCTCCTACCACCGCGGCCGCGGCGAGCTGGCCTTCTCGATCAGCAACGCCCAGGGCCCCAGCCAGATCTACTCGCTGGATGCGGACGGCAAGGTCCAGCAGTGGACTCGTGCCGCCGCCGCCCCCGGCATGGACACCTCCGGCTTCAGCGAGCAGAAGATCGTGCGCTGGAAGAGCTTCGACGGCACGACCATCTCCGGCCTGCTGACCGCGCCGCCCAAGAAGTTCGGCGGCAAGCGCCCGGTGCTGATCTCCATCCACGGCGGCCCCGAGGGCCAGGCCACGTTCGGCTTCCTGGGCCGCAACGCCTATTTCGTGCAGGAGCTGGGCATGGCGCTGATCCAGCCCAATGTGCGCGGCTCCACCGGCTACGGCAAGAGCTTCCTGGCCATGGACAACGGCTTCAAGCGCGAGGATTCGGTCAAGGACATCGGCGCGCTGCTGGACTGGATCGCGGCCCAGCCCGACCTGGATGCCTCACGCGTGCTGGTCACGGGCGGCAGCTATGGCGGCTACATGACGCTGGCCGTGTCGACGCACTATGCGGACCGCATCGCCGGCTCCATCGACGTGGTGGGCATCTCGCACTTCGTGACCTTCCTGAACAACACCGAGAGCTATCGCCGCGATCTGCGCCGTGTGGAGTATGGCGACGAGCGTGACCCGGCCATGCGCGCCCACCTGGAGAAGATCTCGCCGCTGACCAACGCGGCCAAGATCAAGAAGCCGCTGTTCGTCATTCAGGGCAAGAACGATCCGCGCGTGCCCTACACCGAGGCCGAGCAGATCGTCGCGACGGTGCGCCAGGGTGGCACGCCCGTGTGGTATCTGCGCGCCGACAACGAGGGCCATGGCTTCCAGAAGAAGGACAACCAGGACTACCAGTTCTACGCCACCGTCCTCTTCATGCAGCAGACGGTGCTGAAGTAAGCCCGCTCAGGGCAAGCAAAGCAGGCCGGGCTCCCGCGAGGGAGCCCGGCCTGTTGTCTTTCGGGGCGCGGACTGGCCCGCGACCCGGCCGGCGCTCAGCCGACCAGATTGGCCAGCGTCAACAGCGCCAGCAGCAGCATCCACAGCACCACCGAACGCCAGACCAGGCCCACGACGCTCTGCAGATGGCCCAGCTGCGGCGGCGCACCGGCCGTCGAGCCGGCGGCGCCGGTGGCGTCGGGCTCCGAGCCCGCGTCGAAGGTCTTGCTGCGGTCCGGCGTGATGCCGGGGGCCGCGGCGCCGCCCAGTTGCAGCCCCACGGCGCCGGCTGCCGACGCGAGGATGATGCCCTCGTTGGGATGCAACCAGAGGCTGGCGTCGCGGCGCCAGCCGTTCACCGCCTCCTCGAAATTGCCGACGATGGCGAAGCCCGTCGCCGTCAGCCGCGCCGGCAGATGGTCTATCCACGTGAAGGCCTGGCGCGACAAGGCCAGCAGCCGGGTGTTGGTGGGCGCGTCCAGCGTGCGGCTCTTGAAGGCCCAGTAGCGGCCGGCGAACTCGGCCATACGGTAGACCACGGCGCCGGCCGGCCCCAGGCCCAGCGTCGAGAAGACGATGAACCAGAAGAACACGCCGAAGACATGGCGGTGCGCGGCCAGCAGCGAATGCTCGATGACGTGGCGGATCAGCTCGGTGCGCGGCAGCTCGCTGGCGTCCAGGTGGCGCCACTCCGCCAGCAGCTGGCGCGCGGTGGCGTCGTCGCCGCGCTCCAGCGCGTCGCGAATGTCGGTGAAGTAGTGGCTGAACTGGCGGAAGCCCAGCGTCAGGTACAGCACCAACACGTCCAGCGCCAGCGCCAGCAGCAGGCTGAAGTGACGCAGGGCCAGGAACAGCGCCGCGACCACCACGCCAGGCACGAGGACCGTGATGGCCCAGACGACGACGGCATGGTGCTCGTCACCGGCATCGAAATTGCGCCCCGTCCAGCGCACCCAGGCAATGACCGACTGATGCACCCGGTTGCCATGTCTCAAAGGCTTCAGTTGCTCACACAACAGGGCCAGCAGCACCGCGAAGAAATTCATGGGCGCGGATGATAGTGCCCGGGTCAGGGGGCGCTCAGCAAACGATAGAGGTTGCGCAACATTGCCGCCGTCGCGCCCCAGATGAAGTACTCGCGTCCGCCCCCCTGCCAGGGCATGGACAGGAAGCGCCGCTCGGCCCCCGCGAACTCGACGCGGTGGTGGCGGTGGTGGGCCGGATCCATCAGCCAGGCCAGCGGCACCTCGAAGGCCTCGGCGACCTCGAAGTCGTCGAGCCGCAGCGTGAAGCCGGGCTCGACCAGGGCCACCACCGGCGTGACCTGGAAGGCGGTGACCGTCGAATAGACGGGCAACTGACCGACGACCTCGATGTAGCGGCGCGACAAGCCGATCTCCTCCTCGGTCTCGCGCAGCGCGGTCGCCACCGGGCCCTCGTCCTCGGGCTCGACGCGGCCGCCGGGAAAGCTGATCTGGCCGGCATGGTCGCGCAGATGGTCCGTGCGGCGCGTCAGCAGCAGGTTCAGCCCCGCGTCGCGCTGCACCAGGGGCATCAGCACGGCGGCGCCGGCGGGTTGGCGACCGGCCAACAGGCCGCCATCACCCGGGAACTCAGGTCGCCAGCCCGCCAGTGCGCCCAGTCGCGCGCGGATGGCCTGGGCCGTCAATGCGGCGGCGGGAACGGCCGGCAGATGGGTGTCGACGCCGGTGACCGGCGCGAGCTGCGGCTGGGTGATGACGGGACGGGTCATGGCAGAAAAACAAAAGCCGCCGAGAGCGTAGCTCCGGGCGGCTTGAGTGGCCTGGGCCGGCTGATTAGGCCAGCTTTTCCTTGATGCGGGCCGACTTGCCCGAACGCTCGCGCAGGTAGTACAGCTTGGCGCGGCGCACATCACCGCGGCGCTTGACTTCGATGCCGGCGATCAGCGGGCTGTAGAGCTGGAAGGTACGCTCGACGCCTTCGCCGCTGGAGATCTTGCGGACGATGAAGCTGCTGTTCAGGCCGCGGTTGCGCTTGGCGATGACGACGCCTTCGTAGGCCTGCACGCGCTTGCGGCTGCCTTCGACGACGTTCACGCTGACGATCACGGTGTCGCCGGGGGCGAAGGCCGGGATGGTCTTGTTCAGGCGAGCAATTTCTTCTTGCTCGAGGGTTTGGATCAGGTTCATCTGCACTCCTAAGGATCGTGGCGAGCCGCTATTTATCGGTTGGGTTTGCAGCCTGGTGCCGCAAAGCACCCGGTCCACTCGACCCGCCAGAGGATCGGACAGCCTGTAAGTGTAGCCCGGAATTACGGGTTTTGCCTAGACCTGGCCAGGAAAGCCTCGTCGGCCTTGCTCAGGCGGCCGGCCGCGCGCGCCGCGTCGATGAGGTCGGGGCGGCGTGCCGCCGTCAGCGCCAACGACTGCTCGCGGCGCCAGCGCCGGATGTCGGCATGGTGGCCCGACAGCAGCACCGCCGGCACCTCGCGGCCGTCGGGCAGGACCTCGGGCCGGCTGTAGTGCGGGCAGTCCAGCAAGCCGTCGGAGAAGCTGTCCTGCTCATGCGACTTCGCGTCGCCCAGCACGCCGTGCTGCAGGCGCGCGACCGCATCCAGCAGCGCCAGCGCCGGCAGTTCGCCGCCGGACAGCACGAAGTCGCCCAGGCTGAGCTCCAGCGTCACATGGCGGTCCAGCACGCGCTGGTCTATGCCCTCGTAGCGGCCGCACAGCAGGATGGCGCCGGGGCCTGCCGCCAGCTCGTTGACACGCGCCTGGTCGATGCGGGCCCCGGTGGGCGTGAAATGGATGACGGCGGGCGCCGCCTCGCCACGCTCCGCCTTGACGGCCGCGAGCGCCCTCTCCAGAGGCTCGGCCAGCATGACCATGCCGGGGCCGCCGCCATAGGTGCGGTCGTCGACGCGGCGGTAGTTGTCCTCGGCGAAGTCGCGCAGCGGCCACAGCCGCACGTCGACCTGCCGGCTCTCGAAGGCGCGCCGCGTGACGCCATGCGTCAGGTGCGGCGCGAACAGCTCCGGGAACAGGGTCAGGACATCGAAGCGCATGGCCTCAGAAGTCCAGACCCCAGTCGACCGTGATGCGCCGGGCCTGCAGGTCCACGTCGTCGACGAAGGCCGCCACGAACGGGATCAACCGCTCCTGGTCGGGCTTGGCCGGTTCGACCACACCCGGCGGCAGGATGCGCAGCACGGCATGCGGGCCGGTGTCGATCAGGCCGATGACCCGGCCCAGCGGCTGGGACTCGCGGTTGACGACGTCCAGGCCGATGAGGTCCACCCAGTAGTACTCGCCATCCGGCGTGCGCGGGAAGTCGCTGCGAGGGACGAGGATCTCGTGGCCGCGCAAGGCCTCGGCGGCGTTGCGGTCGTCCAGGCCTTCGGCCATGGCGACGATGCCCTCGCCCTGCTCGCGCACCGAGCGCAGTGCCAGCGTCAGCTGGCCCGGCTTGGGGCCGGTGGACTTCAGATACCAGCGCTTGGCGCTGAACAGCGCGTCCGCATCGGCCGAGTAGGCCTGCACCTTGAGCCCGCCCTTGATGCCCCAGGCATCCAGGACGCGGCCCACCGGCACCAGATCATCGGGCCAGGAAGCAAAAGACGGCGCCGAGGCGCCGTCTTGCTGAGGCTTGTTGCCTGCCACGCGCTTTTAGGCGGCAGCGACAGCGGCCGTCTTGGCCTCGCCCACCAGGCGGGCGACGGTGGGCGACAGCTGGGCGCCGACGCCGATCCAGTAGCTCACGCGGTCTTGCGAGACGCGCAGCTTCTCGGCGGCACCGGAAGCGACGGGGTTGTAGAAGCCCACGCGCTCGATGAAGCGGCCATCACGACGCTGGCGGCTGTTGGCCACGACGATGTTGTAGAAGGGGCGCTTCTTGGAGCCGCCGCGGGCCAGACGAATCACAACCATGATGTTTCCTTAACTGATGATGGGTTGGGCGATCACCGCACCAGGAGACACTCAGGGCGAGCAGATCGGAAAAGCAAAAATTCGCGGCGAGTCCCCGCCGGCATTACCGCCGTCTCAGGCACCGTAGATACGCCGCAGCTCCCCGCGGCCGGCACCGGAACTCAGCATTATAAACTCGATCGGATTCGTTTCCAGACAACCATGCCCCAGCCCTCGCCCACCGCCTTGCTCATCCGCCCCAGCACCGATGCCGACCTGAGCGCGATCCAGGCCATCTACGCCCATGCCGTCGAACATGGCACGGGCACTTTCGAGACCGAGATCCCCGACGTGGCCGAGATGGGCCGCCGCCGCCAGGAGGTGCTGGGCCGCCAGCTGCCCTGGCTGGTCGCCGAGCGCGACGGCCAGGTACTGGGCTATGCCTACGCGAACTATTTCCGCCCCCGGCTGGCCTACCGCTTCTGCGTGGAGGACTCCATCTACCTCGCGCCGGCGGCACAGGGCCTGGGGCTGGGACGGCTGCTGCTGGCCGAGCTGATCGCCCGCTGCGAGGCCGCCGGTGCGCGCCAGATGCTGGCCGTCATCGGCGACGCGCACAACGCCGCCTCCATCGGCGTGCACCAGGCGCTGGGCTTCGAGCGCACCGGCCTGCTCAAGAGCGCGGGCTGGAAGTTCGGCCGCTGGCTGGACGTCGTGCTGATGCAACGCACGCTGGGCCTGGGCGACAGCGCGGCGGCCGCATGAGCGCCGTCAAGCACAAGGCGGTCGCCACCTGGCTGGCCCTGCTGCTGGGCGTCTTCGGCCTGCACCGCTTCTATCTCCACGGCCTGAAGGACCGCTGGGCCTGGCTGTTCCCGCTGCCGACGCTGCTGGGTCTCGTCGGGCTGCAACGGATGGACCAGCTGGGCCAGGACGACCGACTGGCCTGGGTGCTGATCCCGCTGCTGGGCCTCAGCCTCGTCGCCGCGCTGCTGGGCGGCATCGTCTATGGCCTGACGCCGGACGAGCGCTGGAACGCCCGCTTCAACGGCGGCCAGCCGGTGTCGGCCGGTGGCTGGCCGGCCATCATCGGCGTCGTGCTGTGCCTGCTGCTGGGCGGCACGGCGCTGATGGCGACCATCGCCTTCAGCGCCCAGCGCTACTTCGAATCACAAGCCGAAGGATCCTGAATTCGCCGCGCACGCAGTGCCGCGGCCCCTCCAGCGACTCCCACGGATCCGGCTTTGCCGTTCCTTCGGGAGTGCCCCCTTGAGGGGCGGCCGTCAGGCCGCAAGGGGTTGGGTCAATACAACGCGAAGCTGATCCAGTAGCAGATGCCGGCCATCAGCGCCGCGGCCGGGATCGTGAAGATCCAGGCCCAGACGATGCTGCCGGCCACGCCCCAGCGCACGGCCGAGGCGCGCTGCACCGAACCCACGCCGACGATGGCGCCGGTAATGGTGTGCGTGGTGGAGACCGGCACGCCCAGCGCCGTGGCGACGAACAGCGTGATGGCACCGCCGGTCTCGGCGCAGAAGCCGCCCACCGGCTTGAGCTTGGTGATGCGCTGGCCCATGGTCTGCACGATGCGCCAGCCGCCGAACATGGTGCCCAGGCCGATGGCGATGTAGCAGGCGCCGATGACCCAGTTCGGCGGCGCATGGTCGCCAGCGCCGACCATGCCGGCGGCGATCAGCAGCATCCAGATCAAGCCTATGGTCTTCTGCGCGTCGTTGCCGCCATGGCCCAGGCTGTACAGCCCGGCCGACACCAGTTGCAGCCGGCGGAACCAGCGGTCGATGCGCAGCGGCGACTTGTGCCGGCAGACCCAGGACACGATGACCATCATCAGCGAGCCCAGCAGATAGCCCAGCAGCGGCGAGATGACGATGAAGGCCACCGTCTTCCAGATGCCGGCCGCGATCAGCGCCTGCGTGCCGGCCTTGGCCACCACCGCGCCGGCGATGCCGCCGATCAGCGCATGCGATGAGCTGGACGGGATGCCCCACCACCAGGTGATGGCATTCCAGGCGATGGCGCCCACCAGCGCGCCGAAGATGACGTGGTGGTCCACGATGCCCGGCTCGACGATGCCTTTGCCGATGGTGGCGGCCACCTTGAGCTGGAAGAAGGCCACCGCGATGACGTTGAAGAAGGCCGCAAACAGCACGGCCTGCTGCGGTTTCAGCACGCCGGTGGAGACGACGGTGGCGATGGAGTTGGCGGCGTCGTGGAAACCGTTCATGAAGTCGAACAGCAGGGCCAGCACGACCAGCAGGGCCACCACCCAGAAGGCGATCTCAGCGGATGCCATGTCAGCGCCGCCCGGCCGCCCGAAGGCGCTGACGCGCCCCCTCGGGGGGCAACGAACGAAGTGAGTGCGGGAGTCGAATCATGGCCGGATCAGGAGTTCTCGAGGACGATGCCCTCGATCAGATTGGCCACGTCCTCGCAGCGGTCGGAGATGGATTCCAGCTGCTCGTAGATCGCCTTGAGCTTGATGAGCTCGCGCACGTCCGCCTCCTCACGGAACAGCCGCGACATGGCCGCGCGCATGACGCGGTCGGCGTCCGACTCCAGCCGGTCGATCTCTTCGCAGGTCTTCAGCGCGGCCTCGGTCGTGGCCGGCTTGCTCAGGTTGGGCAGCAGCGTGACGGCATGCTGCACGCGCTCGCAGCAGCGCACGGACAGCGTGCACAGTTGCAGCACCTGCTCCGGCACGGCGCGCACGTCATAGAGCGACAGCGTCTCGGACGAGTCCTGCAGCAGATCCAGGATGTCGTCCATCGCATTGATCAGGCTGTGGATCTGCTCGCGGTCGATGGGCGTGATGAAGGTGCGGTGCAGCAGGCGGTTCACCTCGGCCGTGACGCGGTCCGCCGCATGCTCGGCCTTGTCGACCTCGTCGGCGTACTGCTGACGAAGCGCCGGGTCGGCATAGTTCTCGATCATCTTCTGGAAGGCGCGCGCGCCTTCCAGGATGAAACCGCCGTGCTCGTTGAACAGCTCAAAAAAATTGCCCTCGCGGGGCAGCAGCTTGCCAAACAACATGGCCTTCCTTGGATTTTTTGAAGGCGCGAAGTTTACCGGCCAATGTCACGGCGCCGTCATCGACCCGTCACATCTGGCGCCATCAAGGGCCTGCCAGGCCAAGCAGCCACGCCCCCACCAGCGTGGCCAGGAGCAGGGCCGGCACCGCATAGGCATGGAAGCTGCGCCAGGCCCGGGGGTCACCCGACATCCGCAGGGCGATCAGGTTGGCGAGCGAGCCGATCATGAAGCCGAAGCCGCCAACGTTCACGCCGTAGGCGATCACCCGCCAGTCGTCGGCGTACTCTGCCAAGGCGATGGCGGCGGGCACGTTGCTGATGAGCTGGCTGGCGGCGATGCTGGCAAGGTAGAGGTGGACGGGATGCTGCAGGTCAAGCCCGGCCATGGCAGCCTTCACCGCCGGCAACTGGGCCAGCAGCCGCAAGTCGATGAACATCAGCGAGAACAGCAGCAACAGCCCCCAGTCCAGCTCCAGAACGGCGCGCGGCCGGAACAGCGCGAACAGGACCAGCAAGGTCACGGCCGCCCAGGGCGCCTGGCCGTGATCGGCCGCCATCAGGAACGGCAGGTACAGCAGCAACGACAGCGCAAGCAGGCGGCCGTCGAGCGGCAGGGCCTCGCCTGAGGAGACATGCATGGCCCGGCCCTTGAACGCCGCGCAGGTCAGCACGACCAGTGCGGCCAGCAGCACGGCCACCAGGGGCAGTTGCTGCCACACGAACTCGGCGAAGGACAGCCTGGACAGCTGCCACAGGAACAGGTTCTGCGGGTTGCCGATGGGCGTGAGCGCCGAGCCGGCATTGACCGCCAGGGCCTCGAAGACGATGAGCTTGGTGGCGGGCAGCCGCGCGACTCGACACACGCCCAAGGTCAGCGGCACCACGACGAAGAGCGCCACGTCGTTGGTCAGCACCGTGGACAGCAAGGCCGCGGCCATCACGAGGCTGAGCGCCACCGCCCGCTCGCTGGGCATGGCCGCCACCAGGCGGTGGCCGAGCCAGTGGAGCACGCCGCTGAGCTCCAGGCCTTTGGTCAGCAGCAGCAGGCCCGCGAGGGCCGCCAGCGTCGATCCGTCCACCAGCGATGGATAGGTCGAGACCGGCGCCGCAGACAGCCAGCCCAGCACGAACAGCCCCGCCAGCAGCACCTGGAAGAAGCGGTCGGCCCGCAGCCCCGCCAGCACCCGGAAGAGCGCCTCCGTCATCGGCGTCCGGCTCAAGGCGGCAGCGGCCCGAGGCGCTCGATGCGCTGGGCGCGCCAGTCATCACCCATGGCCAGCCGCGCCAGCTCCGGCGCGATCTCCAGCAGCGGGCGCAGCACGAAGGCGCGCTGCCCCAGCCGCGGATGGGGCAGCGTCAGCCGCGGGCTGTCCAGCACCAGGTCGTCATACAGCAGCAGATCGAGGTCCAGCGTGCGCGGCGCGTTGCGGTAGGGGCGCTCCCGGCCATGGGCCTGCTCGATGGCCTGCAGCGCGTCCAGCAGCTCCAGGGGCTGAAGCGTCGTGTCCAGCGCGGCAACCGCATTCAGGAAGTCCGGCCCGCCGGCATCCACCGGCGCACTGCGCCAGGCGCTGGACAGGCCGGCCAGCCGCGTGCCCGGCAGCGCGGCCAGCGCACGCGTGGCCTGGGCCAGCGTGGACGACAGATCGGCGCCCACGTTGGCGCCCAGGCCCACGTAGGCGCGCGAACTCACTCGGCGGCCGGCGCGGGGGTGCCGGCGCCCTCGCCGCCCGGCTTGCGCCGGCGGCGGCGGCGCTTCTTGGCCGGCGCGTCGGCGGCGGCCGGCTCGGCATCCTCGCCGGCGGGCGCCTCG
>JAACZV010000024.1 GCA_009996515.1 Comamonadaceae bacterium | reverse complement strand
CGCAAGATCAACGACATCATCGGCGTCATCGACGGCATCGCCTTCCAGACCAACATCCTGGCGCTGAACGCGGCCGTCGAGGCCGCCCGCGCCGGCGAGCAGGGCCGCGGTTTCGCGGTGGTGGCCGGCGAGGTGCGCACGCTGGCCCAGCGCAGCGCCGAGGCCGCCAAGGAGATCAAGACGCTGATCGGCGCCAGCGTCGAGCGCGTGGACTCCGGCACCCAGCAGGTGCAGGCGGCCGGCAGCACGATGACCGAGATCGTCGCCAGCGTGCAGCGCGTGACCGACATCATCGGCGAGATCAGCGCCGCGGCCCGCGAACAGAGCGAGGGCATCGCCGTCGTCAACGGCTCCGTCGTGCAGCTGGACCAGATGACGCAGCAGAACGCCGCGCTGGTGGAGGAATCCGCCGCCGCCGCCGAGAGCCTGCGCGAGCAGTCCAGCCGCATGGCCGAGGCCATCAGCGTCTTCAGGCTCAGCGCCGCGGCGCCGCGCGCGCCGGCCGTCAAGGCCGCGGCCGCAACGCCGCCGGCCAAGCCGGCCGCTGCGCCCAAGCCCACGGCCAACACCGTCGCCGCCAGCGCGACGAACACGGCACCCAAGACGGTCGCCAAGACGGCCAGCAAGACCGCTGGCGCCAGGACGACCATCAAGCCGGCCGCCAAGAGCATGCCCAAGAGCGCCGCCAAGCCGGTCGCCGCGGCGGCAGCCGTGGCCGCGCCGCGGCCCGCGCCGACACCGGCTCCTGCCCTGTCCGCCGACGACGGCGACTGGGAGACCTTCTGAGCCCGCGAGCCGCGGCCGGATGAAAGCAAAGGGGCGCCGCGGCGCCCCTTTGTCGTCAGCGGGCCGGGCCCGGCTTCAAAACGTCAGCGTCCTCACGCCATCGGCGCCGCCCAGCAGGCAGACCTGGGCCTTGTGGCGCGCGAACACGCCCACCGTGACGACACCGGGCCATTGGTTGACCTCGGTCTCGAAGGCCAGCGGGTCGGTGATGGACAGGCCGGTCACGTCCAGGATGTGGCCGCCGTTGTCGGTGACGACGCCGGCGCGCAGCCTGGCCTCGCCGCCCAGCTTGGCAAAGCGCCGCGTCAGCTGGGCCGCGGCCATGGGGATGATCTCCACCGGCAGCGGGAAGCGGCCCAGCGTGCCCACCAGCTTGGACGCGTCGGCGATGCAGACGAAGGTCTGGGCCAGGTCGGCGACGATCTTCTCGCGCGTCAGCGCGGCGCCGCCGCCCTTGATCATGAAGCCCTGGCCGTCGATCTCGTCGGCGCCGTCGATGTAGACGGGCAGGCTGTCCACCTCGCCGGCCTCCAGCACGCGTATGCCCAGCGCCTTCATGCGCTCGGTGGAACGGTTGGACGAGGACACCGCGCCGGCGATGCGCAGGCCGCTGGCGGCCAGCGCATCGATGAACTTGTCCACCGTCGAGCCGGTGCCGACGCCCACCAGGCTGTCGGGCCTCACGTATTGCAGGGCGGCCTGGCCGACCAGGGCTTTCAGTTCGTCTTGGGTCATGGGATGGTGATCGGTTGGAGTCGGAACGGCGGGCGGGCCTCAGCCGGCCTTGCGGCGCTGCTGCACGGCCGCGGCCAGCTCGCGCAGCAGCGGTTCGGTCTGGGCCCAGCCCAGGCAGGCGTCGGTGATGGACACGCCGGGCAGCAGGTCGGCCCGGGTCTGGCCCTCGGCCAGGTCCTGCCGGCCGGGCTGCAGATGGCTCTCGATCATGACGCCGGTGATGCGGGCGTCGCCGCCGGCGATCTGCCCGGCCACGTCGCGGCCCACATCGACCTGGCGCTCGTACTTCTTGCTGGAGTTGGCGTGCGAGAAGTCGATCATGACCTGCTCGCGCAGGCCCGAGGCCTTCAGCGCCGCGCAGGCCGCATTGACGGAGGCCGCGTCGTAGTTGGGCGCCTTGCCGCCGCGCAGGATGACGTGGCAGTCCTGGTTGCCGCGGGTCTCGAAGATGGCGGCCGTGCCCATCTTGGTCATGCCCATGAAGGCGTGGGCGCTGCTGGCGGCCAGCACGGCGTCGCTGGCGACCTTGATGCCGCCGTCGGTGCCGTTCTTGAAACCCACCGGGCAGCTCAGGCCCGAGGCCAGCTGGCGGTGGCTCTGGCTCTCGGTGGTGCGCGCGCCGATGGCGCCCCAGGCGATCAGGTCGGAGATGTATTGCGGCGACAGCAGGTCCAGGAACTCGGTGCCGGCCGGCAGGCCCAGGCCGCTGATGTCCAGCAGCAGCCGGCGCGCCAGGCGCAGGCCCTCGTTCATGTGGAAGCTGCCGTCCAGGCGCGGGTCGTTGATATAGCCCTTCCAGCCGACCGTGGTGCGCGGCTTCTCGAAATAGACGCGCATGACGATGAGCAGGTCGCGCTGCAGCTCGTCGCGTGCCACCTTGAGCAGACGGGCGTAGTCCATCGCCTGGTCGTGGTCGTGGATGGAGCAAGGGCCCACGATGACCAGCAGCCGGTCGTCGCGGCCGTGCAGCACGTCGCCGATCTGCTGGCGGGCCTGCTCAACGAGTTCCAGCGCGGCGTCCGGCACCGGCAGCTCCTCGAGCAGCAGCGCCGGGCTGATCAGCGCACGCACGGCGCCGATGCGGGTGTCGTCGGTGCGCGTCGTGTCGCGCGTTTCATCGCGGGAGCCGGCTTCGCGGTCGTGCAGAGGGTCGTCCAAGGGTTTCATCGGGGGCTCCAGGCAAGCCTGCGATTGTCGCCGCTAGTCGCCCACCCTGCACGGGCAAACCCTGGGCCCTGCCCCTAGAATCCCGCCGTGCTGCGCTGGTTCCGACTCCTGGTCATCGCCCTGCTGCTGCCGGCCTACGGCCTGGCGGCCGTGGCGACGCCGCCGCTGCCCGACAGCGAAGCCGTCCTCATGGCCGGCGAAGCACCGGCCTCGGCGGCGGACATCGCCGCGCTGATCGCCGAACTGGGCGACACCTCGGACGACATGTCCGACCACTGCCTGCCCCACGCGGCCGACCTGGCCGTGGCCCAGCCCCCGGCCGCGCCGCCCAGCCTGGGCCGGCGCCTGGCCGTCGACGCCCCGCTGGCCCAGCCGCTGCGGCCACCCAGCGCCGCCACGCCCGCCTGACGCGGCCCCGCCGCGCCCTCTTCACCCTTTTCCGACCTGACTGCCGGCCGCGTCGCCCCGACGAGGCCGGCCCGCAGCCGTCCCATCGCCGGACGCCACCCCTGCCCACTTCCCCATGGAAATTGCCCTACTGCTTGCCCTCATCCTGATCAACGGCGCCTTCGCGATGTCCGAGATCGGCCTGGTCACCGCCCGCAAGGCGCGGCTGCAACGCCTCATCGACGAGGGCGACAGCAGCGCCGCCGTCGCGCTGCAACTGGGCGCGGACCCGACGCGCTTTCTCTCCACCATCCAGATCGGCATCACCTCCATCGGCGTGCTCAACGGCATCGTCGGCGAGGCCGTGCTGGCCGGGCCGCTGGCCGTGTGGCTGCTGGGCCTGGGCCTGCCCGCGGCCTATGCCAGCGGCATGGCCACCGGCCTGGTGGTGGTGGTGATCACGTATTTCTCCATCGTGCTGGGCGAACTGGTGCCCAAGCGCCTGGGCCAGTCGCACCCGGAGCTGGTGGCCCGCCTCGTCGCCCGGCCCATCTCGGCGCTGGCCCTCGCAACGAAACCCTTCGTCGCGCTGCTGGCCGGCTCGACCAACGCGCTGCTGCGCCTGCTGGGCGTGCGCGACCAGGGCGCGTCCGCGGTGACCGAGGAGGAGATCCACGCGCTGCTGGCCGAGGGCACCAGCGCCGGCGTCATCGAGTCGCACGAGCACACCATGGTGCGCAACGTGTTCCGCCTGGACGACCGCCAGATCGCCTCGCTGATGGTGCCGCGCGCCGACATCGTCTGCCTGGACCTCGACCAGTCCGTGGACGACAACCTGGCCGTGCTGATGGCCTCGCACCACGAGCGCTTCCCGGTGGTGCGCGGTGGCCTGGACCACATCGTCGGCGTCGTCAGCGCACGCCAGATCCTGACGCGCCAGCTGCACGGCGAGCCGCTGCTGCCCGAGGCCGGCATGGAGGAGCCGCTGTACGTGCCCGAGACGCTGACCGGCATGGAGCTGCTGGAGAACTTCCGCGGCAGCAATGTGCACATGGCCTTCGTCATCGACGAGTACGGCGAGATCCAGGGCCTGGTCACGCTGCAGGACCTGGTGGAGGCCATCACCGGCGAGTTCCAGCCGCGCGACCCGGCACAGGCCTGGGCCGTGCAGCGCGACGACGGCTCCTGGCTGCTGGACGGCCACATCCCGGTGCCGGAGCTCAAGGACAGGCTGGCACTGGACGCGGTGCCCGAGGAGGAGCGCGGCCGCTACCACACGCTCAGCGGCATGATGATGCTGCTGACCGGCCGCCTGCCGCGCGTGGCCGAGACGGTGGACTGGGAGGGCTGGCGGCTCGAAATCGTCGACATGGACGGCAAGACCATAGACAAGGTGCTGGCGACGCGGCTGCACCCGGCGGCCACCGAGGCGGGCTGACGCGATGGCCGCCCTCTGCCGCCCCCTCACGGCCCGACTCTCCGCGGCCGTCGCGGCGCTGCTGCTGAGCGCCTGCGACGGCTACCCCAGCGAGGACACCGTCCCGCCCAACCCCTTCGACATCGACAACACGCAAAGACTGCAGGCGCTGGACGCGCTGGGCGCCAAGGCCATGCGCGGCGAGCGCAGCCGCTTCGCGCTGGATGAGGCCTGCAGGCTGAGCATCACGCGCAGCGGCGGCCCGCGGCCCGGCGAGCGCCTGCAGCAGGCGCTGCGCCGGGGCATGGACGTCGGCATCAGCTTCGACAAGGCCGAAGGCGTCTACGAAGTCCACCTGCTGTCCGACAGCGGCCCCGCCGCCCGGCGCCTGGGCCTGCTGCTGCGCAGCGCCACCTGGAGGCAGGCCGCCCAGGCCGACCTGCTGGTGCAGCTGATGATCCGCGACTGCTCGGGCGCGCCAGACCTCAGCGCCGCGCCGCCGCCGCCACGCACAGCGCCGACAACGCAAAGCCCGCCAGCGCCAGCGGCGACAGCCGCTCGCCCAGGGTGAGCAAGCCCATCAGCGCCGACACGCCCGGGATCAGGAAGAACAGGCGGGCCACCTGGCCCGCCTGGCCGCGGCGGATCATGATGAACATCAGGCTGAAGGCGCCGATGGAGTTGATCAGGCCCAGCCACAGCCAGGCCCCGACCAGCTCCGCCGTCCAGTCGACCGCGAAATGCTCGCTGGGCCAGGCCGCCAGCCCGACGGCCAGCGCCGACACGGCCATCTGGATGCCGGCGCCGCTGCGCAGGTCCATGTGGGCGCAGAAGCGCTTCTGGTACAGCGTGCCGGCCACCAGGCCCAGCAGGCCCAGGCCGGCCGCGGCATAGGCGGGCCAGACGCCGCCCAGCGGCTTGTCCATCACCACCCAGGCCACGCCCACCAGGCCGCCCAGCAGGCCCAGGGCCTGGCGCAGGTTCAGCCTTTCGGCCAGCCACAGGTGGGCGCCCAGCGCCGTGGCCAGCGGCATCAGGCCGATCAGCAGCCCCGCCACGCCGGCGCTCAGGCCCCACTGCAGCGCGAAATAGATGCAGGAGAAGTGCAGCACCTGCATCAGCAGGCCCACGACGGCCAGGTGTCCCCAGACCCGCGCGCGGTGCGGCCAGGGCGCGCCGGTGGCCAGCGCGACGACTATCAGCACGACGGCGGCGAGGCCGAAGCGCAGCGTCAGCAGCGTCAGCGGCCCGGTGTGCGGCAGCGCCAGCTTGCCGGCGACGTAGCCGCTGCTCCACAGCAGGATGAAGAGCAGCGGCAGGCTGGAGGCGGCGACGGCGGCCAGCAGCCGCGCGAACAGGCCGGGCGGGAAGGAACGGGCGGGCAGGCTGGGCGTCAGGGTGGGCATGGCGCAACTCCATGAAGAGGCAGGACGCCACTCTAGAAACCAGCAGATCAGGACACAATCCAGCGAAAAGTCGATTCAGAGTTTCCAAACGGAGCACAACCATGGGCCGCCTCGAAGACCTGCAAGCCTTTGCCCGCGTCGTCGACGCCCGCGGCTTCTCGGGCGCGGCGCGGCTGCTGGGCACGACGAAATCCGCCGTCAGCAAGCAGGTGGTGCGGCTGGAAGACCAGCTGGGCACGCGGCTGCTGCACCGCACCACGCGCAGCGTCAGCCCCACGGCCGAGGGCCGCGCCGTCTACGACCGCGCACTGCGGCTGCTGGACGAGTCGCTGGCGCTGGAGACGGAGCTGGCCGGCCGCCGCGACGAGCCGCGCGGCGTGCTGCGCATGTCGGTGTCCACGGCCTTCGGCAACCTGCAGTTCACGGCGCTGCTGGCCGAGTTCTGCGCCCGCCATCCGCAGTTGGACGTGGTGCTGGGCCTGAACGACCGCTATGTGGACCTGGCCGAGGAAGGCTTCGACGTGGTGCTACGGCTGACGCGCAAGCCCTCCGAGGGCCTGGTCGCGCGCCGGCTGGCGGCCATCCGCTTCGTGCTGTGCGCCGCGCCGGCCTACCTCCAGGCCCACGGCGAGCCGCAGACGGTGGACGACATCGCCGCCCATCGCTGCCTGCGCTTCGGCTATCTGCAGTCGCCCGACCGCTGGCGCTTCCGCCACGCGGAGCTGGGCGAGGCCGGCGTGGAGACGCGCGGCGCGCTGCGCTTCGAGAGCGGCATCACGGCCAACAGCAGCGAATCGCTGCGCGTGGCCGCGCTGGCCGGCATGGGCCTGGCCGTGCTGCCCACCTACGCGGTGGGCGCCGACCTGCGCGCCGGCCGGCTGCGGGCCGTGCTGCCGCACTGGCAGCCGGTGGGCGGGCTGGCCGACGCCGACACGCTGTATGCCGTCTACCTGCCCAGCCGTCACCCGGCGCCCAAGGTGCGGGCGCTGATCGACTTCATGCTGGAGAAGATGGGCGAGGTGCCGCCCTGGGACCGCCCCGATGAAGCGGCTTTAGATTCGAATTTGCTATAATCCACCCTTACTTCGATCAATAAGTCATTTTGATCAAGGCGCATCACTTGCGGGCCAGCCTCGGCCCCATCGCGATGCGCATCCGGGCCTCGCCCGGCAAGCGGCGTGGCCTCGCCCGCCCCAGACCAGCCCTGCTCCACCGCCGACAGCGCCCCTAGACCAGGCCCGTTGCCGCGACCCGGAGTTCCGGCGGGTATTGCTTGCGTCTGCACGTCGTTCTCAGTGCCCGCCGGCAGCCTTCGCAGGCCTGCCCGGCGCCCATGCGCGTCCGCAGCCACCGTCGGCTGATGGCATGACGGCCGCCACCGCCCGCGGTGACGGCGCCCTGTTCACCTGCAGCGCCGCTGCACGAAAGGAGCACGTCCATGGCCAAAGCCATCCTCATCGACCATGTCTTCAAGGTCTTCGGCGACCAGCCCGAGCAGGCGCTCGCGCTGGTCCGCCAGGGGCTGTCCAAGCAGGACATCCTGGCCCGCACCGGCCAGTCCATCGGCGTGTTCGACGCCAGCTTCGAGATCCAGGCCGGCGAGATCTTCGTCATCATGGGCCTGTCCGGCTCGGGCAAGTCCACGCTGGTGCGGCTGCTGAACCGCCTCATCGAGCCCAGCGCCGGCCGCATCGTCATCGATGGCGAGGACATCAACGCCCATTCCGACGCCAAGCTGCGCGCGCTGCGCCGCAAGGACATCAGCATGGTGTTCCAGTCCTTCGCGCTGATGCCGCACCTGACCGTGCGCGACAACACCGCCTTCGGCCTGGAGCTGGCGGGCGTGGACAAGGCCAGCCGACTGGCCGCGGCCGACGATGCGCTGGCCCAGGTGGGTCTGGCCGGCTGGGGAGACAGCGATCCGGCCGAGCTGTCGGGCGGCATGCAGCAGCGCGTGGGCCTGGCGCGCGCGCTGGCGGCCGACCCGTCCATCCTGCTGATGGACGAGGCCTTCTCGGCGCTGGACCCCATCATCCGCACGGAGATGCAGTCCGAGCTGCTGCGGCTGCAGCAGGTGCGCCGCCGCACCATCGTCTTCATCTCGCACGACCTCGACGAGGCCATGCGCATCGCCGACCGCATCGCCATCATGAAGGACGGCCAGGTCGTGCAGGTCGGCACGCCCGACGAGATCCTGCGCGCCCCGGCCGACGACTTCGTGCGCAGCTTCGTGCGCGGCGTCGACGCGGCGGCCGTGTTCAAGGCCGCCGACATCGCGCGCCAGCCGCTGACCGTGGTGTCCGAGCACAGCGACCGCGGCTCGCGCGCGGCGCTCAAGCTGCTCGAGGACCAGGACCGCGAGTTCGCCTACGTCGTCAGCCCCACGCAGCGCTACCTGGGCACCGTCTCGGCCGACAGCCTGCGCGGCGCGCTGGACGGCCATGCCGGCTCGCTGGGCCTGCAGCATGCCTTCCTCCCGGCCCTGCCCACGCTGGCCGCGGACGCGCCGGTGGCCGGCCTGTTCGGCCAGGTCGCGCAAGCCCCCTGCGCGCTGCCCGTGGTGGCCGGCGACGGCCGCTTCTGCGGCGCCATCAGCAAGACCACGCTGCTGAAGTTCCTCGACCGCGACACGCCGCCCATCGAGGCCGCCACGGCTGCCGAAGCCGCCTGAACAGGAGAACCCATGAACGAGAACGCATTGACGCCACTCGACAGCGCAACGGTCGCCGACAGCGCCGACAGCGGCATGGCCGTGACGCCGGCTCAGACCTACGTCGACCCCTGGCAGGCCATGTCGGCCGCCCCCGACGTCGCCGCCAACCACGCCTGGCTGGATGCGCCCGACCCCGCCGCGCCGCTCGGCGGCGCGGACGCCGCCGGCGATTCGCTCTGGCAGCAGCTGTGGGACGGCACGCTGCCCATCGAGTCCTGGATCAACCAGGGCCTGGGCTGGGTGGTGGCGCATGGCCGCCCCTTCTTCCAGCAGGTGCGCCTGCCCATAGACGGCACGCTGAACTGGGTGCAGGGCCTGCTCACCAGCCTGCCGGCCGCCGCGATGATCGCCCTCATCGGCCTGCTGACCTGGCAGTTCGCCGGCCGCCGGCTGGCCCTGGGCAGCACGCTGTCGCTGGCGCTGCTGGCGGCGCTGGGCATCTGGACCGAGGCCATGGTCACGCTGTCACTGGTGCTGACCTCGCTGCTGTTCTGTCTGCTCGTCGGCCTGCCGCTGGGCGTGCTGCTGGCCAGCAGCGAGCGTGCCCAGCGCCTGACGCGGCCGCTGCTGGACGCGATGCAGACCACGCCCGCCTTCGTCTACCTGGTGCCGGTGGTGATGCTGTTCGGCATCGGCAATGTGCCCGGCGTCATCGTGACCATCGTGTTCGCGCTGGCGCCGCTGGCGCGCCTGACCAATCTGGGCCTGCGCCAGGTGCGCCCCGACCTCATCGAGGCCGCCCGCGCCTTTGGCGCATCGCCCTGGCAGCTGCTGGTCAAGGTCAGGCTGCCGCTGGCCATGCCGTCCATCATGGCCGGCATCAACCAGGCGCTGATGCTGTCGCTGTCCATGGTCGTCATCGCATCCATGATCGCCGTCGGCGGCCTGGGCCAGATGGTGTTGCGCGGCATCGGCCGCCTCGACATGGGCCTGGCCACCGTGGGCGGCCTGGGCATCGTGCTGCTGGCCATCACGCTGGACCGGCTGACCCAGGCCCTGGGCCGCCCACGCCGCAGCGCCGGCCGGCGCTGGTGGCAGACCGGCCCCACCGGCCTGCTGCTGCGCGGCCTTCAGCAATGGCTGCGGCCCACCCAACCCATCCTCGAAGCACAGGAGGTGAAGGCATGAAGCAGCTCATCCAGCGCCTCGTCCGGCCGCTCTTCCTCATCGCCCTGCTGGCCCTGGGCCCGGCGACCCGCGCCGAGAACCTGCCGGGCCGCGGCATCACCGTGCAGCCGCTGAAAAGCTCGCTGGCCGAGGAGGCCTTCCAGACCCTGCTGGTGTCGCGCGCGCTCGAGCGGCTGGGCTACACGGTGCTGCCCATGAAGGACCTGGAGCCGGCCACCGAGCACCTGGCCATCGCCAACGGCGACGCCACCTTCATGGCCAGCCACTGGCAGCAGCTGCACGCCGACTTCTACGCCAACAGCGGCGGCGACGCCAAGCTCTACCGCAGCCCCGGCGCCTATGCCGAGGGCGCCGTGCAGGGCTATCTGATCGACCGCAAGACGGCCGAGCAGTACGGCATCACGCACCTGGACCAGCTGAAGGACCCGGCCATCGCCAGGCTCTTCGACAGCGACGGCGACGGCCGCGCCGACCTGACCGGCTGCAACCCCGGCTGGGGCTGCGAGCTGGCCATTGAGCGCCACCTGGACGCCTACGGCCTGCGCGAGCAGGTGACGCACCGCCAGGGCAGCTATGCCGCGCTGATGGCCGACACCATCGCCCGCTTCAAGCAGGGCCGGCCCGTCCTGTACTACACCTGGACGCCTTACTGGGTCAGCGCCCAGCTGCGGCCGGGCATCGACGTGGTCTGGCTGCAGGTGCCGTTCTCGGCCAAGCAGGACGGCGGCCCCGACACGCGGCTGCCCAACGGCCGCGACTATGGCTTTCACGCCGACCGCGAGCAGATCGTCGCCAACCGCGGCTTCGTCGAGCACAACCCGGCCGCGGCGCGGCTGTTCGGGCTGATGAAGCTGCCCATCGCCGACATCAATGCGCAGAACCTGCGCATGAGCCAGGGGCAGAACCGCCCGCAGGACATCGCGCGCCACGTGGACGGCTGGATACGCGCCCACCAGGCGCTGTTCGACGGCTGGATAGAACAGGCGCGCGCGGCCGCCGGCGGCTAGGGCCTGCTCCCTTAGTGTTAGCAGGCCCCGCCCGGCGGGCTCGCGAGACAATCGCGGGCTATGCCGCTGATCCCCTACGCCCTCACCCGCCCCTTCCTGTTCGGCCTGGACCCCGAGCAGGCCCATGAACTGACGCTGGACGGCATCGCCCGCCTGCAGAACACGCCGGGCCAGTGGCTGTGGTGCGGCGAGCGCATCAGCGACCCGGTGACGGTCGCCGGCCTGCGCTTCCCCAACCGCGTGGGCCTGGCCGCCGGCCTGGACAAGAACGGCCGCTGCATCGACGGCCTGGGCGCGATGGGCTTCGGCTTCATCGAGGTGGGCACCGTGACGCCGCTGGGCCAGCCCGGCAACGACAAGCCGCGCATGTTCCGCCTGCCCGAGGCCCATGCGCTGATCAACCGCCTGGGCTTCAACAACGAGGGCCTGGCGGCCTTTGTCGCCAACGTGAAGCGCGCCCACAGCTTCCGCCGCGCCGGCGGCATCCTGGGCCTGAACATCGGCAAGAACGCCGCCACGCCCATCGAGAACGCGGCGGCCGACTACCTGCTGGGCCTGGAGGGCGTGCACCCGCATGCCGACTACATCACCGTCAACATCTCCAGCCCCAACACCAAGAACCTGCGCGCGCTGCAGAGCGACGCGGCGCTGGACGCGCTGCTGGGCGCGCTGCAGCGGCGCAAGGCCCAGCTCGACGCGCAGAGCGGCCGGCGCGTGCCCATGTTCGTGAAGATCGCGCCCGACCTGGAGGAGGATCAGGTCGCCGTCATCGCGCAGACGTTGACGGCCAACGGCATAGACGGCGTCATCGCGACGAACACGACGATTGCCCGCGACAAGGTGCAGGGCCTGCAGCACGCCGGCGAGACGGGCGGCCTGTCCGGCGCGCCGGTGCTGGAAGCCAGCAACCGCGTGATCCGGCTGCTGCGCGCCGCGCTGCCGGCCGGCTACCCCATCATCGGCGTGGGCGGCGTGCTCAGCGGCGCGGACGCGCGCAGCAAGATCCAGGCGGGCGCCGACCTTGTGCAGCTCTACACCGGCCTCATCTACAAGGGCCCGGCCCTGGTCGCCGACTGCGCAAGGGCCCTGAGCCAACGCTGAGGTCTGCCATGCGTGTCGCCGCCATCGCCCTGGGTCTGTCGCTGCTGGCCGGCTGCGCGACGCCGGACCGCGATCCCCGGCTGCAACCGGGCAGCAGCCGCGAGGCCGATGTCGTCGCGCTCTACGGCCAGGCGCAGCGGGTCTGGCCCGAGGCCGATGGCGGCCGCACGCTGGAGTATTCCAGCCAGCCCATGGGCCGGCATGCCTATATGGTGAGGCTGGGCGCCGATGGCCGGCTGCTCGACGTGGTGGACGGCCTCGCGCCGGCCGGACGCGCCCGCATCCAGCCCGGCATGACGCCGGAGCAGGTCAGCCGGCTGCTGGGCCGCGAGCGCAGCCGCGTGTTCTTCAGCAACAGCGGCGAGGACGTGTGGGACTGGACCGTGGAGCCCGACCAGGCCGGCTACGGCCTGCGCTTCAACGTCCACTTCAAGGACGGCGTGGTCGTGCGCACGACGCAGAGCATGGTCTTCCCCAGCCGGCGCTTCCCCGGTCTCGACGACTGATGAGCCGCGGCCTGCAGCGTTTCTCCTCCTTCGCCCAGTCGCTGCGCGACGGGCTGCTGTCGCTGGGCCCGGTGCTGCTGCCGCTCATCGCGCTGCTGGTGGCGGCCTATGTCTGGATCAAGCCGGAGCCGCCGCGCAGCGTGCGCCTGGCGACCGGGCCCGAGGGCTCCAGCTATGCGCTGTTCGGCAGGCGCTACGCCGATCAGCTGAAGGCGCAGGGCATCACGGTCGAGTTGGTCGCCACCGCCGGCTCGGCCGAGAACCTGCAGCTGCTGCGCCAGGGCGGGGCCGACGCCGGCTTCGTGCGCGGCGGCACGGACGAGTTCAGCGACGAGGACGAGGCGTCGCTGCTGTCGCTGGGCTCGCTGTTCTACGAACCGCTGTGGGTGTTCTACCGCCAGACCCCGGCCACGCTCAAGGCCCCGCCCAGCGGCCTGCCGGCGCTGGCGCGGCTGCGGCTGAACGTGGACACGCCGGGCAGCGGCGTGCCGGCGCTGATGCAGAGGCTGTTCAAGGCCAACCGGCTGGACATCGAGCGGCTGGACCTGCAGCACCTCGCGCCCGAGCAGGCGGTCGACGCGCTGCTGGCCGGCCGCCTGGACGCCATCGTGCTCGCCCAGGCCTCGCAGTCGCGCTTCGTGCGGCGGCTGCTGCGCGCGCCGGGCATCGCGCTGCTGGACCTGGCCCAGGCCGACGCCTACAGCCGCCGCTTCGGCTTCCTGTCCAGCGTGACGCTGCCGCGCGGCGTGGCCGACCTGGCGGCCGACCTGCCCGCGCACGACGTGCAGCTGGTGGCGCTGACCACCGCGCTGCTGGTGCGTGCCGACACCCACCCGGCGCTGCGCGAACTGTTCGCCGACGCGGCCGTGAAGCTGCACGGCGAGGTGGGCTGGTTCAACCGCGCGCGCGACTTCCCGAACACCCGCACCAGCGAGCTGCCGGTCGGCCCCGAGGGCGAGCAGGCCATCAACGGCACGCCACCCTTCTACAAGCGCTGGCTGCCGTTCTGGCTGGGCAACCTGTTGCAGCGCATGGGCCTGGTCATCGGCGGCCTGCTGGTGCTGCTGCTGCCGCTGTCGCGCGTGGTGCCGCCGCTCTACCAGTGGCGGGTGCGGCGGCGCGTGTTCCGCTGGTATGCGCTGCTGCGCGACGTCGAGGAGCGCGCCGAAGGCCCCGAGCCGGCGGCCGACACGGCCGAGCTGCTCAAGACGCTGGACCAGCTGGACCAGCGCGTCAACCGCGTCGCCGTGCCGCTGTCCTATGCGGGCGAGCTCTACGCGCTGCGCAACCACATCCACGCGGTGCGCAAGCGCATCCTGGCGCGCGCGGCCGCGCCGCCGGGCTGAGGGCCGGCGCGGCGCGGCGACGGCGGCCTCAAACCGCCTGCAGACCCAGGACCTTCATCAGCCCGTCGACCGCCTTGCCCTTGCGCGCGCGCTTGGCCGCGTGGGCCGCGAGCGACTGGTTCCTCAGCAGCTCCTCGCGCGGCTTGCCGCCACGGCCGCTGCCCAGCACGCGCAGCTGGGTCGTGAAGCAGGCGATGGACAGCACGCTGTCCTGGCCCTCCAGGTCCATCAGCATCAAGCCCTTGCCGCCCTTGGGCTGGTGCTTGAGCTCGTCCAGCGGGAAGCCCAGCAGCCGGCCCTGGGCGCTGAGCACGCCCAGCTGCACCGCCACCGCATCGGCAGGCACCAGCGCCAGCAGCGGCGCCTCGCCCTCGTCCAGCGCGAGGAAGGTCTTGCCGGCCTTCTGGCGGCCCACCAGGTCGCCCACCTGGGCGATCAGGCCGTAGCCGGTGCTGCCCGCCAGCACCAGCCGCTGCGCGGGCGCGGCGGCCAGGTAGTGCGCGATCTGCGTGCCGCTCTCCAGCTCGATCAGCGTCGTGATGGGCTGGCCGTCGCCGCGCCCGCCGGGCAGGACCGAGACCGGCACCGAGTACACGCGGCCGTTGCTGCCCACGACGACGAGCGGGTCCACGCTGCGGCAGCGGAACGCGCCCCACAGCGCATCGCCGGCCTTGAAGCTCTGCGCGGCCACGTCCACCTCATGGCCCTTGAGGGCCCGCACCCAGCCCTTCTGGCTGACGATGACGGTGACCGGCTCGTCGACGATCCTGACCTCGGCGACGACGCGCTTCTCGGCCTGGATCAGCGTGCGGCGCTCGTCGCCGAACTGCTTGGCGTCGGCCTCGATCTCCTTGATGACGGTGCGGCGCAGCGCCGCGGCCGAGCCCAGGATGTCCTCCAGCTTGGCGCGCTCGTCGCGCAGCTTGGACAGTTCCTGTTCGATCTTGATCGCCTCCAGCCGCGCCAGCTGGCGCAGCCGGATCTCGAGGATGTCCTCGGCCTGGCGGTCGCTCAGGTTGAAGCGGGCGATCAGCGCCTCCTTGGGCTCGTCCGACTCGCGGATGATGCGGATCACCTCGTCGATGTTCAGCAGCACCAGCTGCCGGCCCTCCAGCACGTGGATGCGCTCGTTGACCTTGGAGAGGCGGTGCTCGGTGCGGCGGCGCACCGTGGTCTGGCGAAAGCCCACCCATTCGGTCAGCACCGCGCGCAGGCTCTTCTGCGTGGGCCGGCCGTCGTCACCGATCATGGTCAGGTTGACCGGCGCGCTGCTCTCCAGGCTGGTGTGGGCCAGCAGCGTGTTGATGAGGTCCTGCTGCTCCACGGTGCGGCTCTTGGGCTCGAAGACGATGCGCACGGCCGCGTCCTTGCTGGACTCGTCGCGCACGCCGTCCAGCACGGCCAGCAGGCTGGCCTTGAGCTGCAGCTGCTCGGGGCTCAGCGTCTTCTTGCCGGCCTTGACCTTGGGGTTGGACAGCTCCTCGATCTCCTCCAGCACCTTCTGCGCGCTGGTGCCGTGCGGCAGCTCGGTGACGACCAGCTGCCACTGGCCGCGGGCCAGGTCCTCGATCTTCCAGCGCGCGCGCAGCTTGAGGCTGCCGCGGCCCGAGCAGTAGGCGGCGCGGATGTCCTCGGGTGCGCTGATGAGCTGGCCGCCGCCGGGGAAGTCGGGGCCGGGCAGCAGCTCGAACAGCGCGTCGTCGGACAGCTGCTCGTCCTTCAGCAGCGCCACGGCGGCCGCGGCCACCTCGCGCAGGTTGTGGCTGGGGATCTCGGTGGCCAGGCCCACGGCGATGCCGCTGGCGCCGTTCAGCAGCACGAAGGGCAGACGCGCCGGCAGCTCCACGGGCTCCTGCGTGGTGCCGTCGTAGTTGGGGCGGAAGTCCACCGTGCCCTCGTCGATCTCGTCCAGCATGAGCCGGGCGATGGGGGCGAGCCGCGCTTCCGTGTAACGCATGGCCGCGGCGCCGTCGCCGTCGCGGCTGCCGAAGTTGCCGTGGCCGTCGATGAGCGGATAGCGCAGCGAGAAGTCCTGGGCCATGCGCACCAGCGCGTCGTAGACCGACTGGTCGCCATGCGGGTGGAAGCTGCCCAGCACGTCGCCGACGACCTTGGCGCCCTTGACCGGCTTGGCGCCGGAGTTGCCGCTCCAGCCCAGGCCCAGGCGCTGCATGGAGTACAGGATGCGGCGCTGCACCGGCTTCTGGCCGTCGGCATAGCTGGGCAGCGCGCGGCCCTTGACGACGCTGAGCGCGTATTCGAGATAGGCCTGCTGGGCGTAGGCGGCCAGCGTCAGCGCGTTGTCGTCACCCTCGGTGGGGGCGGTGAAGTCGATGGTGGTCTGGGAACTCATGGATGCAAGGTCAGGCGCTGCGCGCGGGCCGGCTGGCTCTGCTGCAGCAGGGCCCAGTACAGCTCGAGCACGAGATGCACATGGGCCTGGGTTTCGTCGATGGCGGGCACGCGGTTGCCGGCACGGCGCACGGCGCCCTCGCCGGCATTCCAGGCCGCCAGCGCCGCGTCTATGGAGCGGAAGCGGCGCAGCAGATCGGCCAGCATGCGCGCCCCGGTGTGGATGTTGATGCGCGGCTCGAGGAGGCGCGCGGCCTCGGCCGGCGTCGCGTAGCGGCTCGCCGTCTCGGGCGTGATCTGCATCAGCCCCAGCGCGCCACGCGGCGACACGGCGTCCTTCTGGTAGCCGGACTCGACGGCGATGACGGCCTTCAGCAGCTCGGCGTCCACGCCGTGCTTCTCGGCCGCCTCGCGCACCCAGGGCTGCACGGCCTTGACCTCGGGGGCGATGTCCAGCCAGGTCAGCAGATGGGCGCCGGCGTCGGCCTTGCCGGGCACGCGCAGCGGGCCGGCGCCGCCCAGCACGGGGGCGTAGCGGCCGTCAAGCTGGCGCGGCGCGAAATGGGCCACGCCGGCCGCATCCACATAGCCCCACAGCTCGGCATGGGCCGGCAGGGCCAGGGCCAGAAACAGGCCGACGATCCGCCTCATGCCGCCTCCAGCCCCAGCGCCACGCGGGCCCGGTACTCGCGGTCCAGCAGCGACATGACGATCAGCGAGTCGTAGCCGTCGGCGCCGTCGATGGTGACGCGCACGCTCTCGCGCAACCGCCCTTCCTCGACGAAGCCTTCGCTGCGATACAGCTCCAGCGCGCGCGTGTTGAGCGCCTTCACGTCCAGCCAGAAGCGGTGCGCCTTGAGCTGCGTGAAGGCCATGGCTTTGAGCTGGCGCACGGCCGCCCGCCCCAGGCCACGGCCCTTGGGCTGCAGCACCAGGCGCTTGAGCTCGAGCGAGCCATTGGGGTTGCGGCAGCCCTGCAGGATGACGAAGCCGATGCGCTCCAGCGCGTCGCCCTGGCCGCCCGCCGGGCCGCTCCCAGGGGCGGCCGCATCCCCTCGGGGGATCGCCGGCGTACTCGCCGGCGCGGGGCGCCATTCCTCGACGATGAAATGGCGCGAGTCGGGGAAGCGGATGGCGCCCTCGTGCTGCGGCCGCTCCCAGGGCGTGATGAAGGGCAGGTTGGCGCCGTCGCGCTCGACCGAGACCACCCAGTCGAGGTCGGACAGCATGGTGGGGCGCAGGCGCAGGCTCACGCGGCCTCCCCCCGGGGGGCAGCGGGCCGGGCGGGCGTCGGTATGGTCATGCAGCCTCGAAGCCCTGCAGCACGGCGACGACGTTGTGGCCTATGGCCTCGGTCGCATAGCCGCCTTCCTGCAGGAACAGCGTGGGCGCGCCGAACGCGGCCAGGCGCCGGCCCAGCGCGCGGAACTCGGGCTGATCGAACTTGAAGTGCGAGATCGGATCGCCGCCGTAGGTGTCCACGCCCAGCGACACGATGAGCAGCTCGGGCCGGTAGGCCGCCAGCCGCGTCAGCGCCTGCTCCAGCGCGGCGAACCAGTCCTCGTTGGCGACGCCGGGCGGCAGCGGGAAGTTGGCATTGAAACCCGCGCCCGCGCCGCTGCCGGTTTCGTCGGCATGGCCCAGGAAGAAGGGGTATTCGGTGCGCGGGTCGCCGTGCACGCTGGCGAAGAACACGTCGGCGCGGTCGTAGAAGATGGCCTGCGTGCCGTTGCCGTGGTGGTAGTCCACGTCCAGGATGGCCACGCGCGCCAGGCCCGCATCGCGCGCCGCCTGGGCGGCGACGGCGGCGTTGTTGATGAAGCAGTAGCCGCCGAAGAAGTCGGCGCCGGCATGGTGGCCGGGCGGGCGGGTCAGGCAGTAGGCCGAGCGCTGGCCGGCCAGCACCAGGTCCAGCGCCGTGAGGCTGGCCTGCGCGCCGGCATAGGCCGCGGCCCAGCTGCCCGCCGTCAGCGGCGTGCCGCTGTCCATGGAGTACAGGCCCATGCGGCCGGCGAAGCTCTCGGGCTCGACGTCGCTGCGCAGCGTGCGCACCGGCCAGACGGCCGGAAAGGCATCGCCCTCGCCGCCCGCGGCCTGCCACTCGGCATGCGCACCCTCGACGAAACGCAGATAGCGCGGCGTGTGCACCCGCTCCAGCGGCGCGCGGCCATGGTCCACCGGCGCCAGCACCTCGCCCAGGCCGGCGCCCTGCACGGCTTGCAGGATGTAGTCGGCCCGGGCCGGGATCTCGAACGCGGGCACCAGGCGGCCCCGGAAGATCTCATGCGTCGCCGCATGGGCCGCGTGCGCGGCGTTGTAGACCGTTTTCATCAGACATCCACCTCGATGGCATCGCCGTGCAGTTCCATCAGCTCACGGCGCGACGCCGCCTCGCCCTTGCCCATCAGCTTGTTGAAGGCGTCCACCGTCTGCACGAAGTCGAACTGGCCGTACGCCACGCGCGACAGCCGCCGCGTCTCGGGGTTGAGCGTCGTGTCCCACAGCTGCTCGGCGCTCATCTCGCCCAGGCCCTTGAAGCGGCTGATGCTCCACGAGCCCTCGCGGGCGCCCTCCTTGCGCAGCTTGTCCAGCGTGGCGGTCAGCTCGCCGTCGTCCAGCGCATAGAGCTTGGCCGCGGGCTTCTTGCCGCGCGCCGGCGCATCCACGCGGTACAGCGGCGGGCGGGCCACGAACACATGGCCGGCCTCGACGAGCTTGGGGAAGTGGCGGAAGAAGAGCGTGAGCAGCAGAACCTGGATGTGCGAGCCGTCCACGTCGGCGTCCGACAGGATGCAGACCTTGCCGTAGCGCAGGCCGGACAGGTCCGGGCTGTCGTTGGGGCCATGCGGGTCCACGCCCAGCGCCACCGAGATGTCGTGGATCTCGTTGTTCTTGAACAGCAGGTCGCGCTCCACCTCCCAGGCGTTCAACACCTTGCCGCGCAGCGGCAGGATGGCCTGGGTCTCCTTGTCGCGGCCCATCTTGGCGCTGCCGCCGGCCGAGTCGCCCTCGACGAGGAAGACCTCGTTGTGCAGCAGGTCGCGGCTCTCGCAGTCGGTCAGCTTGCCCGGCAGCACGGCCACGCCGCTGCCCTTGCGCTTCTCCACCTTCTGGCTGGCGCGTTGCCGGGTCTGGGCCTGCTTGATGACCAGCTCGGCCAGCTTCTTGCCATGCTCCACATGCTGGTTCAGCCACAGCTCCAGGGCCGGCTTCACATAGGCGGACACCAGGCGCAGCGCATCGCGCGAGTTCAGGCGCTCCTTGGTCTGGCCCTGGAACTGCGGATCCAGCACCTTGGCGTTCAGCACGAAGCTGGCGCGCGAGAACACGTCGTCGGGCATCAGCTTGACGCCCTTGGGCAGCAGCGAGTGCATCTCGATGAAGCCCTTGACCGCGCCGAACAGGCCGTCCTTCAGGCCGGACTCGTGCGTGCCGCCGGCCACCGTCGGGATCAGGTTCACATAGCTCTCGCGCAGCGGCGCGCCGTCCTCGGTGAAGGCCACGCACCAGGCCGCGCCCTCGCCCTCGGCGAAGTTCTCGCTCTCGCCGGCGCCGGCAAAGCCCTCGCCCTCGAACAGCGGGATCAGCGGCTCGGCGTTCAGCGACTGGGCCAGGTAGTCGCGCAGGCCGGCCTTGTAGAGCCAGGTGATGGTCTCGTTGGTCTTCTCGACCTTCAGCGTCACCGTCACGCCCGGCATCAGCACGGCCTTGGAACGCAACAGATGTATCAATTCCTGCCGCGGCAGCTCGGCGCTCTCGAAGTATTTGGCGTCGGGCCAGACGCGCACCGTCGTGCCCTGCTTGCGGTCGCCGCTGGCGGCCGGGCGGGTCACCACCTGCTGCACCACGTCGCCATGCTCGAAGGCGATGCCGGCCACCTGCTTGTCGCGCCAGACGGCCACTTCCAGCCGCTTGGCCAGCGCATTGGTCACCGACACGCCCACGCCGTGCAGGCCGCCCGAGAAGCTGTAGGCGCCGCCCGAGCCCTTGTCGAACTTGCCGCCGGCATGCAGCCGCGTGAAGACGATCTCGACGACCGGCACGCCCTCCTCCGGGTGCAGGCCGAAGGGGATGCCGCGGCCGTCGTCGGCGATGGACACCGAGCCGTCGACATGCAGCGTCACGTCGATGCGCCTGCCGAAACCGCCCAGCGCCTCGTCGGCGGCGTTGTCTATGACTTCCTGGATGCAGTGCAGCGGGTTGTCGGTGCGGGTGTACATGCCCGGCCGCTGCTTGACGGGCTCCAGGCCCTTCAGCACGCGGATGGAAGCTTCGCCGTAAGAGGCGGGGGAGGAAGGCGGACGACTCGACATAGGGGCGGGATTCTAAGAAGCCGGGTGAACTAGCATCCGCCCCTCGTCTCCAGACCCGCCCTTCCCTTGCGTTTCCTGATTCCCTTCCTGCTGCTGGCCTGCGGCATCGCCCAGGCCCAGCCCTACCAAGCCAGCGCCCCCCTGTCCTGGGAGCTGAAGAACGCCCGCTGGTTCGACGGCCAGCAGCTGCAGCGCGGCAATCTCTACGTCGAGAACGGCGTTTTCGTCGCCAAGAAGCCGGCCCAGGTCAACCGCAAGATGGACTTGCGCGGCCAGCAGGTGCTCATCAATCCCCTGGCCGAGGCCCACAACCACAACCTGCAGACGGCCTGGGGCTGGGGCCAGTACGCCGACCGCTACATCGACGACGGCGTGCTCTACGCCGCCATGCTGTGCGGCGACCCGGCCGGCGTCGCCGAGGTGCTGCCGCTGGCCGCGGCGCAGGCCGCGCCCGAGGTCAGCTTCGTGACCGCCTGCATCACCTCGCCCGACGGCTACCCGCTGGCCGCGCTGCTGCCGCAGGCCAGCGCCGCGGCCGCGGCGGCGCAGGACCAGCTCGTCCTCGTCGACAGCCCCGAGCAGGCGCAGGCCCAGTGGCCGGCCATCAAGGCGCGCGGCGGCCACTGGCTGCGCATCGTGCTGGCCCACAGCGAGCGGCCTGAGCTGCGCCAGCAGCCGGCCCGGTTCGGCCACCTGGGCCTGCGGCCCGACACGGCGGCCGAGCTGACCCGGCTGGCCCATGCCGACGGGCTGCGCGTCGTCGCCCATGTCGAGACGGCGGCCGACTTCGACGCGGCGCTGGCCGCGGGCGTGGACAGCATCGCCCACCTGCCCGGCTACGCCAACACCATGGACGAGGCGCCCGAGCGCTTCCTCATCAGCGAGGCCGCCGCGGCGCTGGCGGCGCGCCAGCACACGGCCGTCATCACGACGACGGCCGCCACCGCGCTCTTCAAGCTGGAGCCGCCGGCGCTGGCCGCGATGCGCGAGGTGCAGCGCACCAACCTGGCACGGCTGCAGGCCGCGGGCGTGCCGCTGCTCATAGGCTCGGACGTCTTCATCGGCACGGCCCGCGCCGAGCTGCATGCGCTGGACGCGCTGGGCCTGGACCGCGCGACGCTGCTGCGCCTGGCCACGCAGGACACGCCGCGCGCGCTCTTCCCCGGCCGCAAGTTGGGCTGCTTCCAGCCCGGCTGCGAGGCCAGCTTCCTGCTGCTGGGCGGCGACCCGCTGGCCGACCTGGCCCAGATCGACCTGCCGCTGCTGCGCGTCAAAGAGGGCCGGCTGCTGACCCGGCTGGCCGACGTCGCCGCCTCCAGCTCGCAGGCCAGCGCATCCACCGCCGACGCGCCCAGGCCCTCGCCCAGGAAGGCCGGCAAGAAGGGCGCCGGCAAGGCCGCCCACCCGTCGGCCAAGAGGCCGACCCAGAAAGCGGCCCAGAAACCGGCCGCCTCCAAGGCCCAAAAGAAGACGGCCAGCAAGACCCAGCCCCGCTGATTACAGTGCGCCGATGACCGCCCCCCGCCCCACGTCCGCCGGACTGACCGTGCAGCAGGTGCTGCTGTGCGGCGCCCTCATCGTCACGCTGTCCATGGGCATACGCCATGGCTTCGGCTTCTGGCTGCAGCCCATCATCACCGAGCGCGGCTGGACGCGCGAGACCTTCTCCTTCGCGATGGCGGTGCAGAACCTGGCCTGGGGCGTCGCCGGCCCCGTCGCCGGCATGCTGGCCGACCGCTTCGGGGCCTGGAAGGTGCTGGTCATGGGCGGCCTGATGTATGCGCTGGGCCTGCTGCTGATGGCCGTCTCGGCCCAGCCGCTGGGCTTCACGCTCAGCGCCGGCGTGCTGATCGGCATCGCCCAGTCGGGCTCCACCTATGCCGTCATCTACGGCGTGCTGGGCCGCACCGTGTCGGCCGAGAAGCGCTCCTGGGCCTTCGGCGTTGCGGCGGCGGCCGGCTCCTTCGGCCAGTTCGTCATGATCCCGGTCGAGACCTGGCTGATCAGCCAGCTGGGCTGGCAGGGCGCGCTGTATCTGCTGGCCGGCACGGCGCTGCTCATCGCTCCGCTGGCGCTGGGGCTGCGCGAGCGCCAGGGCGGCGGCGCCGCCGCGGGCCACCAGAGCGTGGGCCAGGCGCTGCGCGAGGCCTTCGGCTACCGCAGCTTCCAGCTGCTGATGCTGGGCTATTTCGTCTGCGGCTTCCAGGTCGTCTTCATCGGCGTGCACCTGCCCAGCTATCTGAAGGACCATGGCTTGGGGCTGGGCGTGTCCACCGGCGCGCTGATGCTGATCGGCCTGTTCAACGTCTTCGGCACCTATGCCGCCGGCATGCTGGGCCAGCGCTTCCCCAAGCGCCATCTGCTGTCGGCCATCTACGGCCTGCGCGCGGTGGCCATCGTGATCTTCATCTCCGTGCCGCTGACGCCGGCCAGCGTCTACGTCTTCGCGGCCGTCATCGGCTTCCTGTGGCTGTCCACCGTGCCGCCCACCAATGCCGTCGTCGCGCAGATCTTCGGCGCGCAACACCTCTCCATGCTGGGCGGCTTCGTGTTCCTGAGCCACCAGATCGGCAGCTTCCTGGGCGTGTGGCTGGGCGGCAAGCTCTACGACGCGACGGGCAGCTACGACGTGGTCTGGTGGCTGGCCGTCGCACTGGGCGTCATGGCCATGCTGGCCAACCTGCCGGTGCGCGAGACCCCCATCCTGCGCTCGCCGCAGGTCCGCCCGGCATGAAGCCGCGCCGCTGGATCCTGCCCGCCCTGATCGCCGCCGCCCTGGTGGCGACCCTGCTGGCCTACCGGCATCCGGCGGTCATGATCCAGCTCGGCGAGCAGATCTGGGCCTGCTTCGGATGACGAGCCCGCCCTCGGCCTGGCTGCGGCGCTTCGCGCCCACGCCGCCCGGCACGGCGCTGGACGTCGCCTGCGGCTCGGGCCGCAACCTGAGCTGGCTGGCCGAGGCCGGCTGGCGGGTCACCGGCGTGGACCGTGACGCCGCCGCCACGGCGCCGCTGCAAAGCCTCGCGAACATCGTCACGGCGGACCTGGAAAACGCCCCCTGGCCGCTGCCCGGGCAGGCCTTCGACCTCGTCGTGGTCTGCAACTACCTGTGGCGGCCGCTGTTCGACAGCATCAAGTCGGCCGTCAAGCCGGGCGGCTGGCTGATCTGGGAGACCTTCGCCGACGGCCAGCAAACCCTAGGCCGACCGTCACGCCCCGACTTCCTGCTGCAGCGCGGCGAGTTGCTGCGCGTCTGCAGCGACTGGCGCATCGTGGCTTACGAAGACCTGTTCGAGGCCGGCGTCAACCCGCGCTTTGTTCAGCGCGTTGCGGCGATCCGGCCGCCGTCGGCAGCCTAAAATCGATCGACTCTCCAACCCCAGCCCACCATGAAGCCCATCCTCGGCAGCATCGTCGCCCTCGTCACGCCCATGAACGAGGACGGCAGCATCGACTACCCGGCCCTGCGCCGACTGATCGACTGGCATATCGAGGCGGGCACCGCCTGTGTCGGCGTCGTCGGCACGACCGGCGAATCGCCCACGGTCAGCATGGAGGAGAACCGCGAGATCATCCGCGTCGCGGTGGAGCATGCCAAGGGCCGCATCCCCATCCTGGCCGGCACCGGCGCCAACTCCACGGCCGAGGCCATCGAACTCAGCCGCTACGCGAAAGAGGTCGGCGCGGACTGCACGCTGTCCGTCGTGCCCTACTACAACAAGCCCTCGCAGGAAGGCATCTACCAGCACTTCAAGGCCATCGCCGAGGCCGTGGACATCCCCATGATGCTCTACAACGTGCCCGGCCGCACCGTGGCGGACATGGCGCCCGAGACCGCCCTGCGCTGCGCGTCGCTGCCCGGCGTCTTCGGCGTCAAGGAGGCCACCGGCAACATCGAGCGCGCGGCCTTCCTGATCAAGCATGCCCCCGAGGGCTTCCACATTTACTCGGGCGACGACGGCACCGCCGTGGCGCTGATGCTGCTGGGCGGCCATGGCAACGTCAGCGTGACGGCCAACGTCGCGCCGCGCGAGATGGCCCAGCTGTGCCGCCTGGCGCTGGACGGCAATGCCGTCGAGGCCCGCAAGATCCATCTGCAGCTGCTGGGCCTGCACAAGCAGCTGTTCTGCGAGCCCAGCCCCGGCCCGGCCAAGTGGGCCCTGTCGCGCCTGGGCCGCTGCGGCGCCACGCTGCGCCTGCCCATCACGCCGCTGACGGCGGCCGGCCAGGCCAGCGTCGCCCAGGCCATGGCCGAGGCAGGTCTGCTCTAATGCGCGGCTGCGCCGGCCTGGACCGGCGCCTTTGTTCCCCGGAGATTTCCAGCGTGATGTCTGTTCCTTTGTCTCGCCCCACGGCGACCCGCCTGGCCTGCACGGCCTTCGTCCTGTCGCTCGCCGGCTGCAGCACCATCGACGGCATGTTCTCGACGGACAAGGTCGACTACAAGGCCGCCGCGCGCCAGACCCAGGGCCTGGAGGTGCCGCCCGATCTGACCCAGCTCGCCAAGGACAACCGCGCCCAGGTCCAGGGCGGCGCCATCTCGGCCTCGGCGCTGTCGGCGGCGAAGCCGGCCAGCACCACCAGTGCCCAGCCCAGCGGCAACGCCAGCGTCGCCCTCAATGCGGCCGGCGAGGTGCGCCTGGAGCGCAGCGGCACCGACCGCTGGCTGCACACCTCGGCCACGCCCGAGCAGCTGTGGCCGCAACTGCGCAGCTTCTGGCAGGAGCGCGGGCTGGAGGTCGTCAAGGAGCAGCCCGAGCTGGGCGTCATGGAGACCAACTGGGCCGAGAACCGCGCCAAGCTGCCGCAGGACATCATCCGCTCCACCATAGGCAAGGTTTTCGACGGCCTGTACTCCACCGGCGAACGCGACATGTACCGCATGCGCGTCGAGCGCAGCGCCACGGGTACCGACATCTTCATCAGCCACCGCGGCATGCAGGAGGTCTACACCACGCAAGGCCGTGACTCGACCGCCTGGCAGCCCCGCCCGGCCGACCCCTATCTCGAGGCCGAGATGCTGTCGCGCCTGATGCTCAAGCTGGGCGGCAAGGAAAACGCGGCCAAGGCCGTCGTCGCCGAGGCCGGCCAGCCGGCGCCGACCACGGCGGTCAGCACGCGCAAGATCGGCGGCGAGGCCGCGGCGCCGGCGCGCCGCCCGCTGTCCGAGGTGCCGGACAGCCTCAGCGTCGCCGACGGCTTCGACCGCGCCTGGCGCCGCGTCGGCCTGTCGCTGGACCGCCATGGCTTCACCATCGAGGACCGCGACCGCGCAGCCGGCCTGTTCTACCTGCGCTACGCCGACCCCGAGAAGGCCGGCCAGGACGAGCCCAACTTCTTCCAGCGCCTGTTCGGCGCCAAGGGTGTGGAGCCGGTGCGCTACCGCGTCTCCGTCAAGTCCGAGGCGGACAAGAGCACCGTGCGCGTGCTGGACGACCGTGGCCAGCCCGTCAGCAACGACAACGCCAAGCGCATCCTGTCGCTGCTGATGGACGACCTGAAGTAATCAGGCCACCTCGGATCGAGGGCCGGCTGCCGTGATGCGCTTTTGCAGCCTCGGCAGCGGCAGCGGCGGCAATGCCACGCTGATCGAGGCCAGCCAGGGCATCACGCGCACGCGGCTGCTCGTCGATGCCGGCTTCAGCCAGCGCGAACTCGTGCGGCGGCTGGCTCGCGCCGGCTGCGCGCCCGAGGAGCTGGACGCCATCTTCATCACCCATGAGCATGGCGACCACATCGGCTGCGCGCTGGCTTTCGCCGCGCGCCACCGGCTGCCGCTGATCATGAGCCGGGGCAGCTGGCGGGCCGTGGGCAACGCCGACTTCGATCCCGCCCTGCTGCACATCGCCAAGAGCGGCGAAGCCCTGCCGCTGGGCGACCTGCTGCTACAACCCTTCACCGTGCCGCACGATGCCGCCGAGCCGCTGCAGCTGACGCTCAGCGACGGCGCGAGCCGCCTGGGGCTGCTGACCGACCTGGGCTGCGCGCCCGACACCGTCGCGGCCGCGCTGGCCGGCTGCCAGGCGCTGCTGCTGGAATGCAATCACGACGAGGCGCTGCTGCGCGCCGGGCCCTACCACCCGGCACTGAAAAAACGCATCCTCGGCAGCCACGGCCATCTGTCGAATGCCGCCGCCGCCGAGCTGCTGGCGCGCTGCCTGCACCCGGGACTGGGTCTGGTGGCCGCGGCCCATCTCAGCGAACACAACAACACGCCCGAACTGGCACACGGCGCGTTGGCAGAGGTCCTGGAGGGAAGCACCACGGAGATTCGCATCGCCCATCCCACGCAAGGCCTGGACTGGCTGACGCTGGCTTGAGCGGCGCGCGGCGGGCGCGCAAAGTTTTGTAATTCAGGCGACCGGACGCGTCAGGCCGTCGCGAAAACGAAAAAAAGCCGCTGCTGCTTGCGCAGCGCGGCTTTCTTTGTCGGGACGAAGCGATTACTTCGAAGCGGCGGACGCGCCAGCGTCGGCAGCCGAAGCAGCAGCGTCCACAACGGCGCTAGCGGCTTCCGAGGCGGCTTCCGAAGCGGCCGGGGCCACGACAGGAGCGGGGGCCTCAACCTTGGGCTCTTCCTTCTTGCTGCAAGCGCTCAGAGCAACGGCAGCCAGCACGGAAGCCAACAGGATCGACTTATTCATACTTGTCCTCAAACGTTTAAACGACGGTGCACACCATATTTTTGGAGCCGTTCGTCGGTGATTTCACCGCCCGCCGACCCCGCAGAACAAGACGCGGAAAACCTCGAGCGCTTCCCTCGCCTAGCCGACGATTATAGGGGTTTCCATGTCGTCAAGAATCACAATCCCAGCGTCGTGGGCGCAAATGATTCGCTGGAACGTTGTGCCAGGGCATCAAACCATTCCAGACCGCGCTGCCTTTGGGCGGCGTCCAGGCTCAGCTCGCCCCGCCACAGGTGGCGATCGAACAGGCGCAGCGTCACCGCAGACTCGGCGCCAGCAGCCAGCAGCAGGCTCTCGGGCGCGGCCTCCAGGCGCAGTTCGGGCTCCACCGCCCGCGCCGTCACGCAATGCGCGTAGTCGCGCCGCCAGCGCACGAAGCGCGGGTGGCGGCGCTGCACGTCGTCGTACTGCAGCGCCAGCAGGTGCAGCTGACGGCCGGGCCTGGCCCAGGCGGCAAGCGCGTCCAGGGCCCGGGTGCTGGACCAGGGCCAGTCGACGAAGCTGGCATCCCAGGCATGCAGCTCGCGGCAGCCCTGCTCGGCGGCCCAGGCCAGCGTCTCCACCAGCAGGCGCTCGAATTCGGCGCGACCCGCAAAGCCCTGCGGCTTCATGGCGCCAGCGGCTGCACCCAGCCGTCCTCGGTCCATTGATCCAGCAGTTCGCGGGCCTCGGTCGACAGGCGCGCCACCTCGGCGGCGCTCAGCTCGCGTCGGTCGGCCAGGCCGCGCATCAGCACCGCGTCGCGACCGCCGGCGCGGAAGCTCTCGCCGTTCAGGAAGATGTGGTCCGCGTCATAGAGCATGCGGCTACGGCGGTCCAGGCGGGCCCCCTGCCCCGGCGGCAGCACGTCGCCGGGCTCGAACCAGACATTGGCCTTGGGCTCCGTCAGCGCCTCGCCCAGCGCGGCCTCCAGCGCGCGCGGCCGCTGCACGGCGGCTTCGACGGCGCGGCGCGCGAAGTCCAGCAGCGCGGACGGCACACGGGCGGGCTCGGTCGCGGCCTCCTGGCGCGGATCGGCATACAGCTTGCCGGCGCTCTCGACGCCGTCCAGCAGGCGCGGCAACAGCTCGGCCGCCAGCCCCTCGGCCGTGGCGGCGCGAAAGCCCACGGAGCCGGTCATGCAGCCGGGGCCGACGGCGACGCCGTCATGGGCCCAGCCGGGTGGCAGGTAGAGCATGTCGCCCGGCTCCAGCTCGAACTCCTGCTCGGGTTGGAAGTTGGCGATGATCTTCAGCGGCACGTCGTCGCGCAGCACCGCATCACGCTGCGCACCGATGCGCCAGCGCCGCCGGCCGGCGAGCTGGATCAGGAACACGTCGTAGGAATCGAAATGCGGGCCCACGCCGCCGCCGTCGCTGGCGACGGACAGCATCAAGTCGTCCAGCCGCGCGTCGGGCACGAAGCGGAACCGGTCCAGCAGCGCGCGCGCCTCGGCCAGATGCTGATCCAGCCCCTGCACCAGCAACGTCCAGCCGGGCTTGCTCATGGCCGGCAGCCGGGCAATGGGGCCATGCTTGAGCTTCCAGTCGCCGTCGAAGGCCGTGACGAGGCGGCTCTCGACGTCGTCGCGCGCGGCCAGCGCGGCCAGCTCCTTCAGCGATGCCGGCGGCTGCGCGTCGGCAAAGGCCTGGCGCACCAGCAGGGGTTTCTTCTGCCAATGCTTGCGCATGAACTGCGCCGGGCTGAGGCCGGCCAGCATGGGGGTCGGGATGTCGATCTGCATGCGCGCATTGTGCCGAGGGCCGCATGCGAAAATCACCGCATGCAAGTGACCCGCCCCTGTGTCGTCTCCCTGCGCTGGAGACTGGACGATGCCCAGGGCCAGCTCATCGATGAGCTGGCCGAACCGATGGAGTTCCTGCTCGGCGGGGACGATTTGTTCGCCAAGGTGGAGACGGCGCTGGAGGGGCAGGAGATCGGCTTCGAGACCGACCTCGCGCTACAGCCCGAGGAGGCCTTCGGCGACTACGACTCCAGCCTGGTCTGCTTCGAGGCGCGCGGCCTGTTCCCGCCGGACGTCGAGCCGGGCATGCAGTTCGAGGGCCTGCCCGAGGGTGCGGTCACCGAGGGCATGGCCGAGGACGCGGTCTACACGGTCACCGAGGTCTACCCCGAGCATGTGGTGCTGGACGGCAACCACCCGCTGGCCGGCATCGGCCTGCGCATGCACCTGAAGCTCATGGACGTGCGCCCGGCGACCGAGGAAGAGATCCAGGCCGGCTCGGTGGGCGAGCCCATCTTCATGGTGCAGACCGGCGCGCCGCCGGACGAACAGCTCCATTGATTGCGGGACAGACCGAAGCCGCGTAGCGGCAAGCTCTGTCCCCAACTGATCAAAAGATTGCGGGACAGATCGAGCGCAAGCGAGCTCCGTCCCCAACCGATTCAGAAATCCAGTTCAGCCCTTGCCGGTGGACCCGAAGCCGCCCGCGCCGCGCGCCGACGCATCGAAGCTGTCCACGCGCCGGAACGCCGCCTGCACCACCGGCACGATGACCAGCTGCGCAATGCGCTCGAAGGGCTGGATGGTGAACTCCGCCTGGCCGCGGTTCCAGCAGCTGACCATCAGCTGGCCCTGGTAGTCGCTGTCGATCAGGCCGACGAGGTTGCCCAGCACGATGCCGTGCTTGTGGCCAAGGCCCGAGCGCGGCAGGATGAGGGCGGCCAGGCCCGGGTCGGCGATGTGGATGGCCAGGCCCGTGGGGATCAGCATCGTCTGGCCGGGGGCCAGCGTGATGGCGTCGTCCAGGCAGGCGCGCAGGTCCAGGCCGGCGCTGCCGGGCGTGGCGTAGGCGGGAATCTGCTCGGCCATGCGGGCGTCGAGCACTTGCAAATCAATCGCGTGCATCAGGGAAGTCGTTTCGAGAGTTCTTGGATCAGCTCGCGCGCGAGGGCGAGCTTGTCCGCGCGGGGCAGCTCACGCCGGCCCTGCTCATCGATGAGCAGCAGCGCGTTGTCGTCGCGGCCGAAGGTGGCCGGGCCCAGGTTGGCGACGATGAGCGGGATGCCCTTGCGGCGGCGCTTGGCGTCGGCGTGTTCGGCCAGCTTCTCGCTTTCGGCGGCAAAGCCGACGCAATAAGGCGGCCGGGGCAGCCTGGCGACGGCGGCCAGGATGTCGGGGTTCTCGGCCATGGCGATGCTGGGCGCCGTCACACCGCCCTCGGCCTTCTTCAGCTTGTGCTCGTGCGTCTGCGCGGGCCGCCAGTCGGCCACGGCGGCCGTCGCGATGAATGCATGCTGATGCGCGGCCAGCGGCAGCACGGCGTCGAACATCTGCTGCGCCGATTGCACGTCGAGGCGCTGCACGCCACGCGGCGTGGGCAGATGCACCGGGCCGGCCACCAGCGTGACGTCGGCGCCGGCCTCGGCGGCGGCGCGGGCGATCGCGAAGCCCATCTTGCCGCTGCTGTGGTTGGTGATGCCGCGCACCGGGTCGATGGGCTCGAAGGTGGGGCCGGCCGTGATCAGCAGCTTCTTGCCACGCAGCGGCTTGGGCGCGAGGAAGGCCTCGACGTCGTCGAAGATCTCCTGCGCCTCCAGCATGCGACCGTCGCCGATCTCGCCGCAGGCCTGGTCGCCGCTGGCCGGGCCGATGACGGTCGCGCCGTCCGCCTTGATCTGCGCCACGTTGCGCTGCGTGGCCGGGTGAGCCCACATCTCGCGGTTCATGGCCGGCACGACCAGCAGCGGGCATTCATGGATGCGCCGCGCCAGCGCGGTCAGGCTGACGAGGTCGTCCGCCCTGCCCTGCGCCAGCGCGGCAATGGCATCGGCGCTGGCCGGCGCCACCAGCATCACGTCGGCCGCGCGGCTGAGGTTGATGTGGGCCATGTTGTTGTCGGGCCGCGCATCCCACTGGCTGGTGTAGACCGGGCGGCCGGACAGCGCCTGCATGGTCACCGCGGTGATGAACTGCTCGGCGGCCTCGGTCATCATGACCTGCACGGTGGCGCCGCCCTTCACGAACAGCCGCGTCAGTTCGGCGATCTTGTAGCCGGCGATGCCGCCGGTCATGGCCAGAAGAATGTGCTTGCCGTGGAGGGGGCTCGTCGTCATCAGCGTTTCCTGAACACCAGGTCCCACACGCCATGTCCGAGCTTGATGCCGCGGTTCTCGAACTTGGTGAGGGGGCGGTAGGCGGGCTTGTCAGCATAGCCGGCCGCGGTGTTCAGGAGTTGCGGCTCCGCCGACAGCACTTCCAGCATCTGCTCGGCATAGGGCTGCCAGTCGGTCGCGCAGTGCAGATAGCCGCCCGGGGCCAGGTGCTGGACCAATTGCGCCACGAACGCCGGCTGGATGAGGCGGCGCTTGTTGTGGCGCTTCTTGTGCCAGGGGTCGGGGAAGAAGATGTGCACGCCGGCCAGCACACCGGGGCCGATCATGTCGCGCAGCACCTCCACCGCGTCATGCTGGACGATGCGGATGTTGCTCAGCTGCTTCTCGTCGATGAGCTTGAGCAGCGCACCGACGCCGGGCTCGTGCACCTCGCAGCCGATGAAATCATGGTCGGGCAGCGTGGCTGCGATCTCGGCCGTCGCGCCGCCCATGCCGAAGCCGATCTCCAGCACCAGCGGGGCCTGGCGGCCGAACACGGCCGGGGCGTCGAGGCGCTCGGCCTTGTAGGGCAGCACGAACTTCGGGCCCAGTTCGGCCAGGGCCTTGATCTGGCCCGTGCCCATGCGGCCGGCGCGCGTGACGAAGCTCTTGATCGCGCGGCGCGGCGGCTGGCTTTGTTCTTCGCTCATCAGCCCACCTCGGCCATCACCATGGGCGTCGCGGCCACGTCGGCGTCGCCCAGCGTGCAGGCGGCCAGGTAGGACGCGATGGCGCGATCGGCGGCGGCCTCGTCGGCCGCGTGGATCAGCGCCAGCGGCTCGCCGGCGGCAACGCGGGTGCCGATAGGCCGCACGTCGGAGAAGCCCACGCGCATGTCGATGGCATCGCCGGCCTTGCGGCGGCCGCCGCCCAGCTCGACGATGGCCACGCCCAGGTCGCGAGTCGACATGGTCGTGAGGACGCCGGCGCGCGGCGCGGCGACGGGCTTCACGACCGGCGCGGCCGTCAGATAGGCCGCGGGGCGCTCCATCAGGTCGGCCGGGCCGCCCAGCGCGGCCACCATCTGCGCGAACTTCTCGGCGGCGGCGCCGGAGTCCAGCGCGGCCTGCAGCTTCACGCGCGCGCTCGCCGTGTCGGCGGCGAGATTGCCCAGCACCAGCATCTCGGCGCACAGCGCCAGCGTGACCTCGTGCAGGCGCGGCTCGCGATGCTCGCCCTTCAGGTAGCGGATGGTCTCGAGGACTTCCAGCGCGTTGCCGACATCGGTGCCCAGCACCTGGTTCATGTCGGTGATCAGCGCCCGCGTCTTCAGGCCGGCGCCGCCGGCGACCGCGACGATGCTCTCGGCCAGTTCCTTCGCGAACTCGGGCGTGGACGCGAACGCGCCGTTGCCGCATTTGATGTCCATGGCCAGGCCTTCCAGGCCGGCGGCCAGTTTCTTGGACAGGATGCTGGCGGTGATCAGCGGCACGCTCTCCACCGTGGCCGTCACGTCGCGCGTCGCGTAGAAGCGCTTGTCGGCGGGCGCCAGGTCGGCGGTCTGGCCGATGATGGCGCAGCCCAGCGTGCGCACGATCTGGTCGAAGCGCGCCGGGTCGGGCGTCGTCGTGTAGCCGGGAATGGCTTCCAGCTTGTCCACCGTGCCGCCCGTGTGGCCCAGGCCGCGGCCGGCAATCATGGGCACATAGCCGCCGCAGGCCGCCACCATGGGCGCCAGCATCAGGCTGACCTTGTCACCGACGCCGCCGCTGCTGTGCTTGTCCAGCACCGGGCCGGGCATGTCGGGCCAACGCATGACGCGGCCGGAGTTCATCATCGCGCGGGTCAGCAGCACGGCCTCGTCGCGGCCCATGCCCTTCAGGAACACGGCCATGCCCAGCGCCGCCACCTGGCCTTCGCTCCAGGAGTTGTCGACCAGGCCGCGGACGAAGTGGTTGATCTGCGCTTCGTTGAGCGCCTGGCCGTCGCGCTTGGCGCGGATGATTTCTTGAGCAAGCATGGGGCTTGGTAATGCTACGGGAATCGATGCGAGAGGGTCTGCGCGGGCGCAGGGTTAGGCGTGCGACGCCGCCTGGGCTCATGCCCAGGCAAGGCGCGCAACAACGCCCTGCGCCCGCGCTGACCCTCTCCCGAAGGGTTGTCACTCAAAAGCCCGCGCGCGGCGTTGCGAAGCCTCGCTGGGAATGACCCCAGCTTCGACTTCGCGCCTTGCTCGCGGGCTTTTGAGTGGCAACGCATCCGATTCCCGTAGCGTTACCAAGCCCCTCAGTAGGCCGAGGTCACGGCGGCGGACGCGGCGCCGGACAACACAGCTTCAATATCGGTCAGCAGGCCGCTGGCGCCAAAGCGCAGGCGCTGCGGGTTGAGAGCGGCGGCGCCCAGGGCCGCTTCGGTCTGCGCGATGTAGCCGGCGGCGTCCGCCACGGAGCGCACGCCGCCCGAGGCCTTGAAGCCGGCCGCGGGCAGGCCGCTGGCCTTGATTTCCTTCAGCATGGTCGCGGCCGCCTCGGGCGTCGCGCCCACCGCGGTCTTGCCGGTGCTGGTCTTGACGAAGTCGGCGCCGGCCGCCAGCGCCAGCCGCGTGGCCTGGGCGATGCGCTCGGCGCTGCCGAGTTCGCCGGATTCGATGATGACCTTCAGCGTCAGCGGCTCGCTGGCCTCGCGCACGGCGGCCAGGAACTCGGCCACCTCGGTCGCCTGGCCGGCCAGCAGCGCGCGCCAGGGCAGCACCACGTCCACCTCGTCGCCGCCGGCCTGCGCGATCTGCGCGACATCGGCCAGCGCCCGCGGCAGGTCCAGCGCGCCCTCGGGGAAGTCGGCCACGGCCGCGACCTTGATGGCCGGCGGCAGCGCGGCGCGCGCCTGCGCGACGAAGCGCGGCCAGACGCAGACGGCGGCCACCGGGCCGTAGGCGGTCTGCGCACGCCGGCACAGCGCGTCGATGTCGGCCGCCGTGTCGGCGTCGTTCAGGCTGGTCAGGTCCAGGCAGGCCAGCGCCGTGCGGGCCGCGGACTGCAGGTCGGTGGTCACAGGGCCACGTCCTTGAGGCTGGCCACCAGCGCGGCCAGGAAGGCCGCGGCGCGCTCGCCCGACAGCTGCGCCTGCTTCAGCGTCAGGTCGTGCGTCAGCGCCTCGGCGGACAGGCCGGCCGCCATGTTGGTCATCAGCGCCAGGCCCATGACCTTGAGGCCGGCGTGGCGGGCCAGGATGGTCTCGGGCACGGTGCTCATGCCCACGGCGTCGGCGCCCCAGGCGGCGAACATGCGGATCTCGGCGGCGGTCTCGAACTGCGGGCCCAGCGCCCAGCAGTAGGTGCCTTCGCCCAGCATCAGGTTCTCGCGCTTGGCCAGCGCCAGCGCATGCTTGCGCAGGTCGGCGTCGTAGGCGTTGACCATGTCGACGAAGCGATGGCTGCCCTGCTCGCCCACCAGCGGGCTGCGCTGCGGCGCGTTGATGTGGTCGGCAATCAGCATCAGGCTGCCCGGCGGCATGTGGCTGCGCAGCGAGCCGGAGGCGTTGGTCTGCAACAGCAGCTTCACGCCCCAGGCCTTGAGCGTGCGCAGCGCGCCGGCCATGCCGGTGCAGTCGCCCGTCTCATAGGTGTGGGCGCGGCCACGCAGGAAGATGACGCGCTGGCCGCCGATGTGGCCGACGACGACCTCGTTCACATGGCCTTCCACCTTGGGCTGCGGAAAGGCCGGCAGCTCGGTGTAGGGCAGGCTCCTGGCCTCCTGCACATGGCTGACGGCGCCGGCCCAGCCGGAGCCCAGCACCACGGCCACTTCGGGCGCGCTGCCGAACAGGGATTGCAGCTTGTCGACGCTCGCGGGGATCGCGACGCCGAGCTTTTGGTTGTCGATCATGGGAACCTCAGAAATTCAGATGGGACGGCCCGAAGCTGTGCGGCAGCAGTTCGGCCAGGGTCCAGCGCTGGCGGATGCCGCCCGGGTCGCCGGCGATGATGATGAGTTCCTCCGGCACGGAGAACTCCCGCAGTTTCTGACGGCAGCCGCCGCAGGGCGTGATGATGTCCGGGCCGGGGCCGGTCACCAGCGCCGCTTTCGCCTGCTTGCCGCCGGCCATGATCATGGCCGTCAGCGCCGAGGGCTCGGCGCACCAGCCCTGCGGAAAAGAGGCGTTCTCCATGTTGGCGCCGATGTGGATGCGGCCCTGCTCGTCCAGGATCGCGACGCCGACCTTGTACTTCGAGTACGGCGCATGCGAGAACTCGCGGGCCCGCAACGATTCGGCCAGCAGGCGGCTCAGCAGGTCTGGGGAAAGATCCATCTCAACGACTCCTGGCGGGCCGAGCGCCGGGCCGCCCCCAAGCCGGCCCGTTCTGGCGATGTACTTGCAGCTCGATGCCGCAAGCATCGCCGTCCCCGCGGGGGCTTCGGCCGGACACAGGGCGACCAGTGGGCGGCCTGTGCCTGCCGAAGAGCTGCGGCACCGTCCGCAGCGCGGTCTGCAAGACCGACCGGACTCGTCCGCGTTCAGCGGCGCGAGGATGGGCGAGGGGCAACATCACCTCAGCGTTCCTTCACATACGGGCGGCCCAGCGCCTTCGGAGCGATGGCCGAACCGATGAAGCCGGCCAGAAGGACCACGGTCAGGATATAGGGCAAGGCCTGGATCAGCTGCACCGGCACCTCGCCGATGCCCGGCAGCGCCACGCCCTGCATGCGGATGGCCACCGCGTCCAGGAAGCCGAACAGCAGGCAGGCGCCCAGGGTGGGCAGCGGCTTCCACTTGCCGAAGATCATCGCGGCCAGCGCGATATAGCCGCGGCCGGCCGTCATGTTGGGCGAGAACGAGGCGTTCTGGGCCAGCGTCAGATAGGCGCCCGCCAGGCCGCAGAGCACGCCGTTCATCAGCAGCGCACGGTAGCGCAGGCCTTGCACGGACATGCCGGCGGCCTCCACCATGGCCGGGTTCTCGCCGACCGCGCGCAGGCGCAGGCCCGGCCGGGTGCGCTCCAGGAAGAACCACACCGCCACCACCATCAGGAAGGCCGTGTAGACCAGCGCGTTGTGGCTCAGCAGGCCGTGGCCGAGGATGGAAGCGAACCAGTTGCCCGGCTGCGGCTCGGCAAAGCCCTGGGCCAGGGCCGTCAGGCGCACGTCGGGTTCGATGGGCGGCGTCTGGCCGCCCTGCTGGAACCAGGCGATGCCCAGCACGACGGTCAGGCCGGCGGCGATCATGTTCAGCGCGACGCCGGAGACCACCTGGTCGCCGCGATTCGTCACGCAGGCAAAGCCATGCACCATGGACGCGGCGCTGGCCACCGCGAGGGCCGCCACCAGGCCCCAGGCGGTGGAATGGGTGACCGAGGCCGCCGCCGCCGCCGCGAAGGCGGCCAGCAGCATCTTGCCTTCCAGGCCCAGGTCGATGACGCCGGCGCGCTCGGACAGCACGCCCGCCATCGCGCACAGCAGCAGCGGCGCGCTGACGCGCAGCGTGGAGGCCAGCACCGAGGCGATCAGGACTTCATCCATCAGCGGCCTCCCTCATGGCGCTTCAGCTTGGCGTAGACACGGGCGAACAGCGGCGCGCTGACGGTGGCCATCGCGCCGGAGAACAGCACGATCAGGCCTTGCGCCGTGACCACCATCTCGCGCGAGAAGCCCTGCAGCTCGAACGACACCTCGACGCCGCCCTGGTAGAGCACGCCGAACAGCAGCGACGCCAGGATGATGCCGACAGGATGGTTGCGCCCCATCAGCGACACGGCGATGCCGGTGAAGCCCGCGCCGGCGACGAAGTCCAGCGTCAGCTTGCCCTGCACGCCGGAGATCTCGTTGATGCCCACCATGCCGGCCAGCGCGCCGGAGATGGCCATGGCCAGCATGATCTGGGCCCGCGGCCGGATGCCGGCGTAATGGGCCGCGCGCGGCGCGCTGCCGACGGCGCGCACCGCATAGCCGGCGGCGCTCTTCCACAGGAACCAGCCGACGAAGACGCAGGCCAGCAGCGCAAGGACCAGGCTGAGGTTGAGCGGCGAGGACGGCAGCTCATAGCCCAGGGACGCGGCGATCTGGTGCAGCGCCGGCATGCGCGCCGATTCGGCGAACTCGGCGGACTCCACCGCCATGCTGTCGGCCGGGCGCAGCCAGTTCACCAGCAGATAGCTGTTCAGGCTGGCCGACAGGAAGTTGAACATGATGGTCGTGATGACGACATGGCTGCCGCGCCAGGCCTGCAGATAGGCCGGCAGCGCCGCCCACAGCATGCCGAAGCAGGCGGCGGCCAGCACCAGCAGCGGCAGCATGACCACGGCCGGCAGCTTGGCGCCCAGCCACAGCGCGAGCAGCGCCACGCCCACGCCGCCCAGCGTCGCCTGGCCCTCGCCGCCGATGTTGAACAGGCCGGCATGGATGGCCACCGCCACCGCCAGCCCCGTGAAGATGAAGGTGGTCGCGTAGTACAGCGAATAGCCCAGGCCGCGCACGCTGCCCAGGGCGCCGTCCAGCAGCACCGTCAGCGCCTGCCACGGGCTGTGGCCGATGACGAGCACGACCAGGCCGGCCACCATCAGCGCAACGAACAGGTTCCACAGCGGCAGCAGGCCGATGTCTATCCAGCGGGGAAGTTGTATCGGCTGGCTCATGCAGCGGCTCGTTCTTCTTGTGCGGCCATCAGCAGGCCCAGGCTGCGCTCGTCGCAGTCATCGATGGCCAGTTCGCCGGTGATGCGGCCGGCGTTCATGACGACGACGCGGTCGGCCAGCGCCAGGATCTCGTCCAGCTCGCTGCTGACCAGCAGCACCGCGCAGCCGGCGTCGCGCAGCGCGCGCAACTGATGGTGGATGAATTCGATGGCACCGATGTCCACGCCGCGCGTGGGCTGGCCCACCAGCAGCACGCTGGGCTGTTCGCCGATCTCGCGCGCCAGGATGAGCTTCTGCTGGTTGCCACCGGAGAATTTGCTGGAGCCCAGGTTCTCGTCGCGCGGTCGCACGTCGAAGCGCTCCTGCATCTGCCGCGTCGCCTCGCGCATCGCGGCATGGTTCATGGACGCGCCCTGGCGGTACTTGGGCAGGCCCTGGTAGCCCAGCACGGCGGATTCCCAGGCCGGGAAGCTCATGACCAGGCCCACCGCATGGCGGTCCTCGGGCACATGGGCCAGCCGCAGCGGGCGGGCCTGGGCCGTGTCCAGCCAGGCCTCCGGCGCGAAGCTCCGGCCGCCCAGCTCCAGGCGGCCGCCCTCGGGCGCGCGCAGGCCCGACAGCACTTCCAGCAGCTCGCTCTGACCGTTGCCCGACACGCCGGCCACGCCGACGATCTCGCCGGCCCTCAGCGTCAGGCTGACGTCCTTCAGCGCCGGCACGCCGTTGGCATGCCTGAGGTTCAGGCCCGAGGCCTGCAGCCTCACCTCGCCGGCATGCACTTCTAGGCCCTCGGGCCGGCCCAGCGTGACCTTGCGGCCCACCATGGACTCGGCCAGCGCCTCCTCGCTCCACTGCGCGATGGGCCGCGTCTCGACGACCTGGCCCTGGCGCATCACCGTGACGGCGCTGCACAGGCTCATGACTTCCCGCAGCTTGTGCGTGATGAGGATGAGCGTGGTGCCCAGCTGCTGCAGCCGGCGCAACGTGACGAAGAGCTGGTCGGTCTCCTGCGGCGTCAGCACCGCCGTGGGCTCGTCCAGGATCAGGATCTTGGCGCCGCGGTACAGCGCCTTCAGGATCTCCAGCCGCTGCAGCTCGCCCACCGGCAGATCGCCCACCCGCGCATCCAGCTGCACCTGCAGGCCGGTCTCGGCCATCAGCGCCTCCAGCTTCGCCCTCACCCTGGCCTTGGCGGCGCTCAGGAAGAAGCCGCCCTCGGCGCCCAGCATGATGTTCTCCAGGCAGGTCAGCGTGTCCACCAGCATGAAGTGCTGGTGGACCATGCCTATGCCCAGCTGGATGGCCTGCTGCGAGTTGGCGATGTGAACGGGCTGGCCGTTGACCTCGAGGCTCCCCGAGTCGGCGTGGTAGTAGCCGTACAGGATGGCCATCAGCGTGCTCTTGCCCGCGCCGTTCTCGCCGACCAGGCCATGCACGCTGCCCGCGGCGATGTCGAACGACACCTCGCGGTTGGCCTGCACGGCGCCAAAACGCTTGGAAATGCCCCGCAGACGGACGGCGGGCGAAGAAGCGCTCACGACGCCGCTCAGAACTTGCAGGCGTCGCCGGCCATGTAGTCGGCCACCTTCACCTTGCCCGCAATGATGTCGGCCTTGATCGCGTCGACCTTGGCCTTCAACGCCGGGGTGATGAGCTTGGCGTTGTTCTGATCCAGCGCATAGTTCACGCCGTCTTCCCTCAGGCCCAGCACCTGAACGCCCGGCTTCCAGCCCTTGAGCACGTTGTAGACGGCCACGTCCACGCCCTTGACCATGGAGGTCAGCATGGTGCCGGGCTGCAGGTGGTTCTGGTTGCTGTCGACGCCGATGGCGAGCTTGCCAGCGTCCTTGGCCGCCTGGTAGACGCCCACGCCGGTGCCGCCCGCGGCGGCGAAGACGATGTCCGAGCCCTTGGCGAACTGGGCCTTGGCCAGCTCGCCGCCGCGGGTCGGGTCGTTCCAGGCCGTGGACGTGGTGCCGGTCATGTTCGAGAAGATCTCGATCTTGGGATTGGTCGCCTTGGCGCCCTGCTCGTAGCCGCACTGGAACTTGCGGATCAGCGGGATGTCCATGCCGCCGACGAAGCCGACCTTGCCGGTCTTGCTGACCAGCGCCGCCATGGCACCGACCAGATAGCTGCCCTCCTGCTCCTTGAACAGCACCGACTGCACATTGGGCAAGTCCACCTTGGCGTCGATGATGGCGAAGCGGGTCTTGGGGAAGTCCTTGGCCACCTGCTGCAGCGCCGAGGCCTGGGCGAAGCCGATGCTGATGATGGGGCTGGCGCCACGTTCGGCCATGCGGCGCAGGGCCTGCACGCGCTGGGTGTCGTTGCTGATCTCGAACTCGAGATAGGTCTTGCCGCTCTCCTTCTTCCAGCGCTCGGCGCCCTGGTAGCCGGCCTGGTTGAAGGATTTGTCGAATTTGCCGCCCATGTCAAAGATCACCGCGGGCTGCTGGGCCTGGGCCAGTGCGGAGCCGGCCAGCAGGGCCAGGGCGGCAAGGCGGGGCAGAGAAGACTTCATGGGATTGGCTTGGGCAAGGCGAAAGGGGCGCATTGTAGAAAACATCCCTCAAGTTTTACTGGCTAGGAAAATACCGATTCACCCGGCCCGGGCGCGGCGCAGCTTGCGGTGCGCCGCCCGGGCATGGGGCAACCATCCCAGTGTCGCCCAACGGCGCCACATCAGGAGGCCTCGTATCCATTCGTCGGCAGCATAGGCAATCCACACGCCGACCAGGCCCCAGCCCAGGTGTACGCCCAGCAGCCAGCTGCCCCCGGCCAGCACCAGCACCATGGAGGCGGCGCCCGCGATCACGGGGTAGCGGGCGTCGCCCGTGGCGCGCAGCGCGTTGATGACCACCATGTTGAAGACCCGCCCGGGCTCCACCAGCACCGTCCACCACAGCAGCGTGCAGCCCAGTTCGATGATGCGCGGGTCCGCCGTGAACTGCCTCAGCAGCCAGGGCCCCGCCAGCGCGAAGCTGCCGGACACCGCCAAGGCCACGACCAGGCCCAGTCCCAGCGACCTGCGCACCAGCTGGTGCGCGGCGTGCAACTCCCCGGCGCCGATCAGGTGACCCACCAGGATCTCCACCGCGAAGGCGACGGCCAGGCCGAAGATGAGGATCACATGCAGGAACTGCATCGTGTAGGCATGGGTGGCCAGCGCCAGAGCACCCAGCTGGGCCACGGCGGCCAGGCTGGTCATGAAGGCCAGCCGCCAGCCAATGTTCTCGGCCGCGCCGGGAATGCCGATATGCAGCACCGTCGCCAGCGGGGCGGGCACGAGGCGCCACCAGTCATGCGGCTGCAGCCTCAGGTTCAGCCGGTTCTTCCACAGCAGGATGTGCAGCGCCAGGCCCACGCCGCGCCCGCACAGGCAGGCCAGCGCGTAGCCGACCAGGCCCAGATGGGGCATGGCCAGCAAGGCCACGGCCAGCGTGACGACCTGGATGAGCACCACCACCATCAACGCCTCGCGGCTGCGCAGATGGGCTCGCATGACGCTGGCCATGGTCGCGTTCAGTGCGTCGATCAGCAGCGCCGGGGCCAGGGCCTGCAGCAACAGGCCGGCCAGCGGCGCGACCTCCGGCGGCGCGTTCACCAGCCGCAGCAGCGGCCCGGCGGCCAGCAGCGCCACGCCGGCGCCACCCAGGCCCAGCCAGGTGCTGGCACCCACGGTGGCGCGGGCCACGGCGTCGGCCTGGTCGCGCCGGCCGGCACCCAGCGCCTGCGTGACGGCCACGCTGACGCCGGCGCCGATGACACGGAACAGCACGAACAGCGCGGCAAAGATCTGGTTGGCCAGGCCGAAGGCGGCGCCGCTGTCATCCGACAGCCGGGCAGCCAGCGCCGTGCCGATGACGCCTAAGCCTATGCCCAGCAGTAGCTCCAGCAGCAGCGGCCAGGTCAGCGAGAACAGGCGCGGGCGAGCGGACGGGGCGGTCATGCCCGAGTCCTAACGGCGGAATTCACACAAGTCACGACAAGCTCGCCAGAATGGCCCGGCATCGTAAAGGAGCCACCATGCCGAAACCCGCCGTCGCTCATGCCTTCGCCGGCACCCAGGCCAGCTTCAAGACCGCCTCGGGCAAGTCGGGGCAGCTTTTCTCCCTGCCCCGGCTGGCCAAGCGCTACCCCAACGTGGCCCGCATGCCCATCTCCGTGCGCGTCGTGCTGGAAAGCGTGCTGCGCAACTGCGACGGCCAGAAGGTGACGGCCGAGCATGTGGAGCAGCTGGCCAACTGGAAGCCCAACGCGCCCCGCGTCGACGAGATCCCCTTCGTCGTCGCCCGCGTCGTGCTGCAGGACTTCACCGGCGTGCCGCTGCTGGCCGACCTGGCCGCGATGCGCAACGTGGCCGCCGATCTGGGCAAGAACCCCAAGACCATCGAGCCGCTGGTGCCGGTGGACCTGGTTGTCGACCACAGCGTCATGATCGACCACTACGGCAGCAACAAGGCGCTGGACCTGAACATGAAGCTCGAGTTCCAGCGCAACCGCGAGCGCTACGAGTTCATGAAATGGGGCATGCAGGCCTTCGACACCTTCGGCGTCGTGCCGCCGGGCTTCGGCATCGTGCACCAGGTGAACCTGGAATACCTGGCCCGCGGCGTGCACAAGACCAAGGCCGGCCTCTACTACCCCGACAGCCTGGTGGGCACCGACAGCCACACGACCATGATCAACGGCATCGGCGTGGTGGGCTGGGGCGTGGGCGGCATCGAGGCCGAGGCCGGCATGCTGGGCCAGCCGGTCTACTTCCTGACGCCCGACGTGGTCGGCTTCGAGCTGACCGGCCGGCTGCGCGAGGGCGTGACGGCCACCGACCTGGTGCTGACCGTCACGGAGATGCTGCGCAAGCACAAGGTGGTCGGCAAGTTCGTCGAGTTCTTCGGCGAGGGCACCGAGAGCCTGTCGGTGCCGGACCGGGCAACCATCGCCAACATGGCGCCCGAGTACGGCGCGACGATGGGCTTCTTCCCCGTCGACGCGAAGACGGTCGACTACTTCCAGGGCACGGGCCGCAGCAAGGCCGAGATCGAGGCCTTCGAGGCCTACTGGAAGGCGCAGGGCATGTTCGGCGTGCCCAGGGCCGGCGACATCGACTACACATCCGTCGTCACGCTGGACCTGGGGCAGGTGGCGCCCAGCCTCGCCGGCCCCAAGCGCCCGCAGGACCGCATCGAGATCACCCACCTCTCGCGCCAGTTCGCCGAGCTGTTCAGCAAGCCCGTCGCCGAGAACGGCTTCAACCAGCCGGCCGACAAGCTGGCCCGGCCCTATGCGACAGCGTCGGGCATCCCGGTGAAGAACGGCGACGTGCTGATCGCCGCCATCACCTCCTGCACCAACACCAGCAACCCCGGTGTTTTGCTGGCCGCCGGCCTGCTGGCCAAGAAGGCCGTGGAGGCGGGGCTGAAGGTCGCGCCCCACATCAAGACCTCGCTCGCGCCCGGCTCGCGCATCGTCACCGAATACCTGCAGAAGGCGGGGCTGCTGCCCTATCTGGAGAAGCTGGGCTTCAACGTCGCCGCCTACGGCTGCACGACCTGCATAGGCAACGCCGGCGACCTGACGCCGGAGCTGAACCAGCTCATCCAGGACAACGACCTGGTCTGCGCCGCCGTGCTGTCCGGCAACCGCAACTTCGAGGCGCGCATCCACCCCAATCTGAAGGCCAACTTCCTCGCCAGCCCGCCGCTGGTGGTCGCCTACGCCATCGCCGGCAACGTGACCGTGGACCTGATGACCCAGCCCGTGGGCCTGGGCAAGAAGGGCAAGCCCGTCTACCTCGGCGACATCTGGCCCAGCAGCGACGAGGTCTATCGGCTGATGAAGTACGCGATGTCGCCCAAGGCGTTCAAGGACAACTACGGCCAAGTCGCCAGCAAGCCCGGCAAGCTCTGGGACGCCATCAAGGGCGTCAAGGGCCAGGTCTACGACTGGCCCAAGAGCACCTATATCGCGCGGCCGCCCTTCTTCGAGGGCTTCACGATGACGCCCAAGCCGCTGGAGGCCGGCGTCCAGGGCGCCAAGATCATGGCGCTGTTCGGCGACTCCATCACCACCGACCACATCAGCCCCGCCGGCTCCTTCAAGGAGACCACGCCCGCCGGCAAGTTCCTCACCGAGCATGGCGTGGCCAAGGCCGACTTCAACTCCTACGGCGCCCGCCGCGGCAACCACGACGTGATGATGCGCGGCACCTTCGCCAACGTGCGCGTGAAGAACCTGATGCTGCCCGCCCGGCCGGACGGCTCGCGCGAGGAAGGCGGCTACACGCTGAAGGACGGCGTCAAGACCACCATCTACGACGCCGCCATGGCCTATATCGCCGAGGGCCGGCCCACCGTCGTCTTCGCCGGCGAGGAATACGGCACCGGCTCCAGCCGCGACTGGGCGGCCAAGGGCACGCAGCTGCTGGGCATCAAGGCCGTCATCGCCAAGAGCTTCGAGCGCATCCACCGCAGCAACCTGATCGGCATGGGCGTGCTGCCGCTGCAGTTCAAGGCCGGCGACTCCTGGGAGAGCCTGGCGCTGACCGGCGCCGAGACCATAGACATCACGCTGGCCGACGAGATCCGGCCGCAGGGCGACGCCACGATGACCATCACCCGCCCCGACGGCACAGTGAAGCAGGTCACGCTGACGCTGCGCATCGACACCGCCATCGAGGTGGACTACTACCGGCACGGCGGCATCCTGCCTTTTGTCCTCAGGCAGCTGCTCGCCGCCTGAGGACGCAGGCAGGCCTGCCGTCATGTTGATCGCCGCGCGACCGCGCGGCGAGGTGCCGCGCCAGCTGCTCGCCGCCTGAGCCGGCCGGCATTTAAGAAACGCCCCGGGGCGGTCGCCTTCCGCTGGGGAGCTGGGCGGCATGGACCGCCCGCTCCTGACTGGAAGACGACATGGCAGGCCAAGACATCACATTCGAAGAAGTTGCCGCCGCGGCCCAGGGCCTGGCGAGCGAAGGCAAGCCGGTGACCCTGGACGGCTTGCGCGGCGCGCTGGGCACGGCGTCCGTGCAGGCCCTGCATCAGCACCTGACGGCCTGGCGCGGCGCCCAGGGCCAGCCCGAACCGGCGCTGGACACGGAGCTGCCGGCGGCGCTGACGGCCGCGCTGGGCAGTTGGGCAAGGCAGCTGGCCGAGGACGCCGCCGGACGCGTGCGCGAGCGCCTGGCGCAGACCGAAACCGACCTGGCGGCGCTGCTGCAGTCCAACGAGCAGGCCCAGGCCCAGTGCGACGAACTGGATGCCCGGCTGGCCCAGCTCACGACCGAGCGCGACCAGGCGCTGGCCAGGCTGGCGGAACGCGAGGCCAGCGTGGAGCGGCTGACGATAGAGCTGCGCCATGCGCGCGACATCGCGTCCGACGCGCTGGTCGGCAAGGCCAAGGACCAGCTGGCCATCGAGGGCAAGGACGCCCAGCTCGCCGACCTGCGCCAGCAGCTGGAGCGCCAGGTCGCGAACTCGGCGGCCGTGTCCGACGCACGCCTGGCCGCCGAGATGGAACTGGTGGGCGCCACCACGGCCCGCGACAATCTGGCCGCCGAGGTCGCGGAGCTGCGCGCCCAGCTCGACGCCCGCCGCGCCGGCTGATCGGCCGCTCGCGAACACTCGCCGAAGCATGGCAGCATGCCGGCATGACCCTGAGGCCCGGCTCCGAACTGCAGCTGCGCGACCTGGCGCGGCTGCGCCGCGTGCGCGACCGCATCGACCGCGAGTACGCTGAAGCGCTGGACGTCGACGCGCTGGCCCGCGGCGTGCACATGTCGGGCGGCCACCTGAGCCGGCAGTTCCGGCTGGCCTATGGCGAATCGGTCTACAGCTATCTGATGACGCGCCGCATCGAGCGCGCCATGGCCTTGCTGCGCCGCGGCGACCTGAGCGTCACCGAGGTCTGCTTCGCGGTGGGCTGTTCCTCGCTGGGCACGTTCAGCACGCGTTTCACCGAGCTGGTGGGCCAGCCGCCCAGCGTCTACCGGCGCGAGCAGGCTCACGCGACGCAGGGCATGCCGGCCTGCGTGGCACGCCAGGTCACCAAACCGGTCAGGAATCGAGAAGCGCCGGCGTCGGGCAAAACCTAGACTGCCCGCCATGGCTCAACGATTCGACGGAGACCCCGCCATGGACCTCAGCATCCACGCCAGCTTCCTGCCCCAGACCGACCCCGAGGCCGCCCTCGCCTTCTACCGCGACCTGCTGGGCTTCGAGGTGCGCAACGACGTGGGCTACAACGGCCTGCGCTGGATCACCGTCGGCCCGGCCGGCCAGCCCGACACCTCCATCGTGCTGCACCCGCCGGCCATCACCCCCGGCATCACCGAGGACGAGCGCCGCACCATCACCGAAATGATGGCCAAGGGCACGTTCGGCATGCTCATCCTGGCCGCCGCCGACCTGGACGCCATGTTTGCCAGGCTTCAGGCCGCCGATGCCGAGATCGTCGAGGAACCGACGCTGCAGCCCTATGGCGTGCGCGACTGCGCCGTGCGCGACCCGGCAGGCAACCTGCTGCGCATTCAAGAGCGCCGCTGACCGATGGGAGCTTCCGACCCTCACGACCGCATCCGCGTCCGGGGCGCCCGCGAGAACAACCTCAAGGACGTCAGCCTGGAGATCCCCAAGCGGCGGCTGACGGTGTTCACCGGCGTGTCGGGCTCGGGCAAGAGCTCGCTGGTCTTCGGCACCATCGCGGCGGAGTCGCAGCGCCTCATCAACGAGACCTACAGCGCCTTCGTGCAGGGCTTCATGCCCACGCTGGCCAGGCCCGAGGTGGACGTGCTGGAAGGCCTCACGACGGCCATCGTCGTCGACCAGGAGCGCCTGGGCGCCAACGCCCGCTCCACGGTCGGCACGGTGACGGACGCCAACGCCATGCTGCGCATCCTGTTCAGCCGCATCGGCCAGCCCCACATCGGCCCGCCCGGCGCCTTCGCCTTCAACGTGCCGTCGGTGCAGGCCACCGGCGTCATCACGGTCGCCAAGGGGCAGAGCAGCCAGGCCGTCAAGCAGAGCTTCTCGCGCACCGGCGGCATGTGCCCGCGCTGCGAGGGCATGGGCACGGTGTCGGACTTCGACCTGACCCAGCTGTTTGATGCCGGCAAGTCCCTCAACGAAGGCGCCATCACCATCCCCGGCTACAGCATGGAGGGCTGGTACGGCCGCATCTTCCGCGGCTGCGGCTTCTTCGACCCCGACAAACCCATCGCCAGGTTCACCAAGCGCGAACTGCACGACCTGCTGCACAAGGAGGCGACCAAGATCAAGGTCGACGGCATCAACCTGACCTATGCCGGCCTGATCCCGTCCATCCAGAAGTCCTTCCTGTCCAAGGACGTGGACGCGCTGCAGCCGCACATCCGCGCCTTCGTCGAGCGCGCCATCACCTTCCAGACCTGCCCCGCATGCCAGGGCACGCGGCTCAGCGAGGCGGCCCGCTCCTGCCGGATCGGCAAGCTCAGCATCGCCGACGCCTGCGCGATGCAGATCAGCGATCTGGCCGACTGGGTGCGCGGGCTCGAGCAGCCCGCCGTGGCGCCGCTGCTGCAGGCGCTGGTGCATTCGCTGGACGCCTTCGCCGAGATCGGCCTGGGCTATCTGTCGCTGGACCGGCCCAGCGGCACGCTGTCCGGCGGCGAGGCCCAGCGCGTCAAGATGATCCGCCACCTCGGCTCCGCGCTGACCGACGTGAGCTATGTCTTCGATGAGCCCACCACCGGCCTGCACCCGCACGACATCCAGCGCATGAACCGCCTGCTGCTGCGCCTGCGCGACAAGGGCAACACCGTCCTCGTCGTCGAGCACAAGCCCGAGGTCATCGCCATCGCCGACCAGGTCGTGGACCTCGGCCCCGGCGCCGGCGCGGCGGGGGGCGAGATCGTCTACCAGGGCGACGTCGCCGGCCTGCGCCGCAGCGGCACGCTGACCGGCCGGCACCTGGACGACCGCGCCCGGCTCAAGCCCCGGGTGCGCGAGGCCAAGGGGGCGCTGCAGGTGCGCGGCGCCAGCACGCACAACCTGCAGCAGGTCGACGTCGACATCCCGCTGGGCCTGCTCTGCGTCGTCACCGGCGTGGCCGGCTCGGGCAAGAGCTCGCTGATCCACGGCTCGGTGTCCGGGCTGGCCGGCGTCGTCGCCATCGACCAGGCCGCCATCCGCGGCTCGCGGCGCAGCAACCCGGCCACCTACACGGGCCTGCTGGACCCCATACGCAGCGCCTTCGCCAAGGCCAATGGCGTGAAGCCCGCCCTGTTCAGCGCCAACTCCGAGGGCGCCTGCCCGACCTGCAACGGCGCCGGGCTGATCTTCACGGACCTGGGGCCCATGGCCACCGTGCAGGCTGTCTGCGAGGACTGCGGCGGCAAGCGCTTCCAGGCCGCCGTGCTCGAGCACAAGCTGGGCGGCAAGGACATCAGCGAGGTGCTGGCCCTGTCGGTCGACGAGGCGAGCGCCTTCTTCGCCGAAGGCCAGGCCAAGACGCCGGCCGCCCACGCTATCCTGCGGCGGCTGGCCGACGTGGGCCTGGGCTATCTCGCGCTGGGCCAGCCGCTCACCACCTTGTCGGGCGGCGAACGCCAGCGCCTCAAGCTCGCCGCGCAAATGGCCGAGAAGGGCGAGATCTATGTGCTGGACGAGCCCACCGCCGGCCTGCATCTGGCCGATGTCGAGCAACTGCTGGGCCTGCTGGACCGCCTCGTCGACGCCGGCAAGTCCGTCATCGTCATCGAGCACCACCAGGCCGTGATGGCCCATGCGGACTGGATCATCGACCTCGGCCCCGGCGCCGGCCACGAAGGCGGTCGCGTCGTCTTCGAGGGCCGGCCGGCCGAGCTCGTCAAGGCGCGCTCGACGCTGACCGGGCAGCACCTGGCCGACTATGTCGGCGCGAAGCCCCGCGAGCCACGACGGGCCCGCTGATCTCGAACCGGAACCGGCGGCGCTCGGCGGGCCGTGCTCGCCCCCCGGGACGACACAGGCCGGGCGTTTGCGACCGGGGCCGGCGCCATGCTGCGGCCTCAGGGGCAGCGTACGAAGCTACCCTGCACCGTGCAGCTGCCGCGCGGCCCGACCAACGTGGGGCCCAAACGGATCAGCGTGGACCCCTCGCTGGTGAAGCAGGCCGCCGCATTGCAGTGCGTCACCGTGACGGGGGGCTCGAAGCGTGGCAGCGGCACGGTGACCGCAGGCGCGGCGGGCAGCGATGGCCGCGTCACGCCGGGCCGGGCCGGCAGCGTGGGCGCGCTCCAGGTGTGCTGGGACGGCGGCGGCGATGTCGTCAGCCCGCCCAGGCAGGCATCAGCCACGCGCTGGCGCAGCGGCCGCAGGCGGGCCGCGACCTCGTGCTGCCGCTGCGGCTGCGGCGCCGATGCGGCCGCCGTCGCGGCGATGGCGTCCTCGGCCTGCTCCAGCGCCTGCAGCGCTGCATGGCAGGCGGGCGAGCGCGGCAACGCCTCGGCCGGCGCGGCGGCGCCGCCCCGCACGGACAGCAGCCCGCAAAGCAGCAGCGAGGAGGCGAGGACGGCGCGCATGGCCCGGCCATCTTGCGCCCGTTCCGGCCGCCGCGCCACCGGCCGGGGCCATCGCCTCAGCCCCGACGCGGCCAGGGCCGGGCGAGCAGCGCCGCGAAGCCCAGCGCGCCCGCCAGCGCATAGCCCGCCACGCTGGCCGCGCTGGCGTCCCCCACCAGCCCCAGCAGGTCCAGCGCCGGCACGCCGGTGCGCTGCAGGTCCAGGTAGAGCGCGAACAGGAACAGCGCCAGGAAGGTGCGCGGGCCCTGGGTCAGCCGGCCCAGCAGCGTGGCGGCCACGCTGAGGAACAGCAGGCCGGCCACGCAGGCCAGCGCCGCCAGCGGCGCTGCGGCGGCACCACGCAGCAGCGCCGGCGCGGCCAGCAGCAGCCCCAGGCCCAGGGCCGCCAGCGCCTGCCGCCAGCCGCGCTCCCGCGCCCCGCCGGGCAGGGCACTGGCCAGGCCCAGCGTGCCGCTTTGCAAATCGCGCGAGCTGATGTCCGCGATCGCGAGGCCCCAGGCGCACAGCGTCGCGGCCAGCAGCCCCGGCACGAGGTGCAAGGGCGCGACGGCGCAGGCCAGCGCGCCAGCTTCCATCGCCAGCGCCAGCAGCGGCTGGCTGAGCAGCAGCAGACCCAGGTCCGCCAGCCAGCGCCCCGGGACGCCGGGCAGCCGGGATGCCGCGCTCATCGGCAGGCCCAGCGCCCGGCTGAAGGGGCGCAGCAGCGGCTGCAGCAGCCCGTGCAGCGCCCGCCGCCAGCGGCCCGTGGCGCTGCGCGGCTGCACGCGCTCGGGTGCATAGCGGTGGAACAGCAGCACCGCGGGCAGCAGCGGCAGCAGGGCCAGCATCATGGACCCCAGCCGCAGCGCCACCAGCTCGCGGCTCCACAGGCCGGCCGGCATCTGCAGCACCGGCAGCGCAGCATCGAAGCTCCCTCCGCCGACGTTGACGTGGCGCACGTCCAGCAGCGTGCTCAGGCCCACCAGCAGCGGCGACACGCCGCCGATGTCGAACACCTGCCAGCCGCTCAGCCGGATGGCGCCCTCCCCCAGCGACGCCGGGATGAAGGCGAACTGCAGCAGCCACAGCGCCCAGTACAGCAGGTCGCCGCGCCGGCCCATCAGCGGCGCCCAGGCGTCGGCCAGCACGGCCAGGCTGGCGCACAGCATCAGCCCCGGCGCCAGGCCCAGCAGCAGCATCTGCAGATAGGGCAGCGGCTGCAGCGCCCCCTCGCCGCGCACCAGCTGCAGCACCCAGATGGTCAGCATCAGCGCCGCGCCCAGCGACAGCAGAAAGCCGAAGGCCCCCAGCCAGCGCGCACCCAGCAGCTGGGCATTCGCCACCGGCGTGGCCGCCAGCACGGCGGCGGTGCCATGGCGCAAGTCCTGCTGACTGCGGCCACGCGCGAGGTAGAAGCCCGCCAGCCCGAACAGCAGCGCGGCGATCAGGCTGGTGCCGAAGGCCAGCGCCTGGCTGTCATAGGCGAGGCGCTGCCGGTTCACGACCATCATGGCCTTGCCGGTCTGCGGGTCCAGCACCATCAGCCAGCTGATGGCCACGACGGCCAGCAGGATGACGAGGCTGCTGGCGCGGCGGCTGCGCAGCCGCCACTCGTTCAGCACCAGGGCCTGGTAGAGGCCGGTGCTCATGCCGCCACCCGCGCGTCGGCATCCGGCTGGGCCATCAGCGCCTCCTCCAGGCTGGCCTGGGCCGGCTCGGCCTCGGCGCAGGGTCGCAACGCATGGGCCATGCGCACCTGCACGCGGCCGCCCTGGGGCTGGGCCTGCAGCACCTGCACGCGGCCGCGCAGGGCTTCGTAGGCGGCCGGCGCCAGCAGCGCCGTCCAGACCCGCCCCGCGGCGCGCGCAAGCACGGCGTCCGGCGCCTCGAAGGCCAGCAGCCGGCCCTGGCGCAGGATGGCCAGGCGGGTGGCCATGTTCTCGACATCGGACACGATGTGGGTGGACACGATGACCAGGCGCTGCCGCCCCAGGTCGCCCAGCAGATGGCGCAGGCGCAGCCGCTCCTCGGGGTCCAGGCCGGCGGTGGGCTCGTCGACGATGAGCACGTCGGGGTCGCCCAGCAGCGCCTGCGCGATGCCCAGGCGCTGGCGCATGCCGCCGGAGAAGCCGGCCGCCGGCCGCGAGGCCTGCTCGTGCAGGTTTACCAGCTCCAGCATCTCGTGCAGGCGGCGGCGGTCACGCACGCCCTTGAGGGCCGCGAAGTACTGCAGGAACTCCAGCGCCGTCAGATGCGGATAGACGCCGAAGTCCTGCGGCAGATAGCCCAGGCGGCGGCGCATCAGCTCGGGTCTGGCGACGATGTCCTGCCCGTCCAGCAGGATGCGCCCGCTCGTGGGCCGCATCAGCGTGGCCAGCATCTGCATCAGCGTGCTCTTGCCGGCGCCGTTGTGGCCGATCAGCCCGACCACGCCGGGCTCCAGCCGCAGCGACACGCCGTCCACCGCGTTGTGCTGGCCAAAGGTCTTGACGACGTTTTCCATCTGCAGCATGGCTGCCTCCTGTTCCTGCAATGGCTCGCAGGTTAGGAAGGGCGGCCCGGCAGGCCAACGGCGCGGCGACAGGCCGTCGGCTGCGCGGTTCAGGCCGGCAAAAACCCGGCCTGGACAGGTCTCAGTCCAGGCCGCGCACCAGCCGCACCGGCAGCCGCTCGCGCTTGGGCATGTCGCCGCGCGCGTCGCCGCTGCGCGGGTCCACCGCCCAGCCGACCTGCACCCTCAGCCGGTCGGTGCGCGCCTCGGTCACGCCGCGCTGCACGTTGCGGTAGGCATAGGGATTGGACGCCTCGCTGTCGATGCGGGCGGAACTGGTCCAGTGCCAGCCGCTGGGCGCGGCCGGCGCGAGCGAGGCCGGCGCCTGCGCCAGCCGGTCGCCGAGATGCTTGAGCTCGGGCACGCGCGGCACGCGCCAGGCGCGCCCCTCGGCCTCACTGCGGGCGCGCGCCATGGCCAGCGCCTCGGCGTGCGTGAACAGCGCCGGCCGGCCCTGGCAGCCGCGGCCGTCCCAGCGCATGCCCTCGACGCAGCGCGACCAGGCGCGGCCGTTGGCGGCATCCACCAACTCCTGCCCGTCGGCGCTGGGCACGAGAGCCGGCTCGGCGGCACGGGCCTGTCCGGCCAGGCTCAGCCCGGCGAGCAGCACGGCGGCAAAACGCAAAGGCATCATGGCCGGCTCCTCAACGCCCGGCCGCCGTCACCAGCGCCAGCGCCTCGGCCGGCGTCACTGCGCCCGCGCCGGGCAGCTCGACGACGACGAGGTAGCCGGCCAGGTCCTCGCGCCGGCCCGCCGCCGCGTAGGTCTGGGCCAGCGTGAGCTGGCGGCTGGCCAGGAGGCGGCCGCTGGCCGGGTCCCAGTCCTCGCCGGAGATCATGCAGCCCTGCTGCGGCGTGCCGGGGAAATAGCTCGCACCGGCGTAGTAGGCCGGGTTGAGGGTCGTACCATGGACCAGCAGCTCGTCGCGACCGGCACGACCGGCCAGCCAGGCCTCTTTGATGCCGGCATCGCCGCGCCAGCCGGGCGGCAGCAAGCTCTCGTACAAGGCCTCGCTCCACTCGACAGCCACATCCGCATGCTGGAACTCGGCCGGTGTCGCCTCGATGGGCAGCTTGCTGTGCAGATAGGGCGTGGGGCCGATGTTGGGATTGGTGGCCGTGCCGGCGCCCACGATGGTGAACAGGCCTTGCGGCGTGTTGCCGTTGGTGAGGGTGCCGGGCAGGCCGCTGCGGGCCAGCGCCAGCTGGGGCGAGGCGAACAACTGGCCGGCCGCGTCGCGCACGAAGCGGCCATCGGCGTCGCGCACCAGCACCAGGCCCATATGGGTACGGCCCGGCCGCTGCAGGCTGTAGAGGGCGGCATGGCCCGGGCGCAGCGGCGCGGCCAGCAGTTCGGTCAACGGCGGCCGGGCCGCCGCCGTGGGGCTCAGGCGCTGCATCAGCGCCGTGAGCCGGGCATCGTCGGCCCAGTTGGGGAACTGCTGCGGCACGAGCGCGCGCAGGGCTGGGGCGGCGGCGCCGTCGGCCTGCAGCAGCGTGTAGGCGGCGATGGCGAAGGGCTTGCTCGCCGTCAGCTGCGGCAGCAGCGGCCACAGCAGCGGCGCGGCGTCGGCGGCGTACAGCGTGTGCGCGGCGGTCAGCAGCGCGCGCTGGGTTTCAGCATCACGCTGACCCAGCAGCGGCAAGGCCTGCAGCAGCAGCGGCCGGGCGGCGTCGATCTCGGCGTTGTACTGCGCGACGAGGTCGAACAGCCTGGGCAGCGCCGCGTCGCGCTCGGGCCCGGGCGGCAGCGCGAGACGGGCGCGGATGTCGGCCAGCGCCACTTCGCGCAGCGCGCGTTCGCCGTCGGTCGAGCTGGCCGGCCAGCCGAAGTCGGCCGGCTTCAAGGCCAGCAGCTCGGCGGCGGCGTAGCGCTTGGGCGCGGCGGGTGGCGGCCGGGTCGCGCAGGCGGCCAGCAGCAGCGCCGCGGCCAGCAGGGTCAGGGCACGGAAATTCATGGGGTCAGGACATGCAGGGCGTTGGCCACGCGGCGCAGCGCGGGCTCGTTGAGGGGGCGCGGCAGGCGCGACTCGCCGCCGATCAGCAGCGTGGACGAACCGCCGCCGTCGAGGTTGAAGGCCTGGACGGCGCCCAGCTCGCGCATCAGCTGCGCGGTCTGCGCCAGCGTCAGGCCTTTGACCTCGCCACGCCGGCCGGCGGCGAGCAGCACGAGCAGGTGGCGGCCCGAGGCGTCCAGGCCCACGGCCGTGCGCGGGTGGGTGTTGGCGCACAGGCTGGCGCAGCTCGCGTCGTCCTCGGCCGTGCGGGCCTGGCCGTCGCGCACCAGCCAGGGCGTGCCGCTGACGGCCAGTCGCCAGGCGGGCTCGGGCGTGGGCGGCGCGTCGAAGCGGATCACGCATTGGGTGTCGCAGGCCAGCAGCGGGTCCTTGGCGCCGGCCGGCGCCTTCAGCAGCACGGGCCAGAGCTGGCCGTCGGACACGGTGACGCCGCGCGGCCGGAACTCGCGGTTGAAGAAGGACGCGTTGACGCTGGCCAGCGCGCCCCGGCCGCTGGCCATCTGGTCCACCGGCAGGCCCGATTCGGCGGGCGGTGACAGCGCCAAGCGCAGCTGCCGCAGGTCCACCCGCAGCGCTTGCACGTCGCTGTCGGGCCAGGGGGCCCAGGCGCGGTGGGCCAGGCCGGGGGCCAGCGGCTGCCAGCCGTCGGGCGGCACCGGTGCGACGCCGGCACAGGCGCTTACCAGGGCCAGCAAAACTCCTGTCAAAAATAGACGCAGCATGCGGCGATGCTAACGGCCGCATCCCTGTCGAAAACCGTGCCCGCCATACGTCGTCGGCTTGGCACCTCCTCAACCACCCACCCCCGGCCATGAAACACTTGAACCTGCTTGCCACCGCCCTGCTCGCCTGCACCGCCCAGGCCGCGCCGGTGACCTACGAGATCGACCCCACGCACACCTACCCCAGTTTCGAGGCCGACCACATGGGCCTGTCGGTCTGGCGCGGCAAGCTCAACAAGAGCAGCGGCAGCATCGTCTACGACAAGGCGGCCGGCAGCGGCAGCGTGGACGTGAGCATGGAGCTGGCCAGCATCGACTTCGGCCTGGACGCGATGAACGCCTGGGCCCGCGGCAAGGACTTCTTCGACCTGGACGGCAAGCCGCCCACCGCCCGCTTCCAAGGCCGCTTCGACGGCGCGGCGGGCGGCGCGCCCAGCCGCCTGGTGGGCGAGCTGACACTGAACGGCCGCAGCAAGCCGGTGACGCTGGCCATCCACCAGCTCAAGTGCATGCCCCACCCCATGCTGAAGCGGGACTGGTGCGGCGCCGACGCCTCGGGCAGCTTCAACCGCGAGGACTTCGGCCTCGCGGCGGGCAAGGACTACGGCTTCAAGATGGACGTCAACCTGCGCATCCAGGTCGAGGCCGTGGCCAAGGAGTGAGGCTGCAAATGAAAACGACGGCCTTCGGCCGCCGTTCCTCGTTGCGCATTTCGGGCCGAGCGCCGGGCCGCCCCAAGCCGGCCCGGCTGGCGATGTGCTCGCGGCTCGATGCCGCGAGCATCGCCGTCCCCTCGGGGGACCGACCAGACTGCCCGCGTTCAGCAGGGCAGGCTGGGCGAGGGGCTCTTTACTTGACGCCCATTTCTTCTAGCAGGCGCGTCGTCTTGTCGACCTTGCTCATCTGCCACAGCATGTAGCGCGCATCCACGCAGATGCTGCGCACCATCTTCGGATTGAAGTCCCAGTCCGAGATGACGGCATCCAGCGTGCCGTCGAACAGCAGGCCCACCAGCTCGGCATTCTTGTTCAGCACCGGCGAGCCGGAGTTGCCGCCGGTGGTGTCCAGCGTGGACAGGAAGTTCACCGGCACCGAGTCCAGGCCCTTCACGTAGTACTTGCCGAAGTCGCGCGCCTTGATGGCGGCCAGCTGCTCGGCCGGCGCGTTGAACTCGCCGCCCGCCTCGTCCGGGCCGCGGTGCTTGGCGACGATGCCACGCAGCGTCGTGAACGCCGTCCAGTTGCTGCCGTCGCTGCCGGGCGTGCGGCCCTGCACCTTGCCGAAGCTGATTCGCAGCGTGCTGTTGGCGTCGGGGTAGACGGCCTCGCCGCGGCTGGCGTGGTAATCGATCATGGCCTGCTGCACGCCGGCATAGGCCTTCTGCAACTTGCCGGCCAGTTCCTTGTCGCGGTTCTCGCGGCGCTCGCCGTCCTCGTACAGCGCCACGGCCAGCTTGATGAAGGCGTCGTCGCTGGCCTTGAACGCGGCGACGTCCTTGCCCAGCCAGGCCAGGCGCTGGGCCGTGTCGGCCAGCTGGCTGCCGGCATAGAGGGCGTCCAGGCGGGCGCGGATGGCGGCCTCGTCCTGGCCCGCCTGCAGGCCCAGGGCGTTCAGCCAGGCGGCGTTCAGCGTGGCGGCCGGCTGGGCCAGGTACTGGGCCAGGAAATGGGCCGCCAGGCGCTTGTCGGTGGGCTCGTCGTAGCGGCGCTCCAGCGACTGCTGGGCGGCGCGCAGGCGCGGCAGGTCGCGCTCCTGGAAGCCACTCTTGCGCTCCGCGTCGGGCTTGGCGCGCTCGTTGGCGATCTCGTACAGCTGGCGGGCCGAGCTCAGCAGCACGGGTGACATGTAGCCCATCAGGTATTCGGCCTTCACGGTGGCCTGGCGCTGGGCGATCAGGCTCTCGGCCGCGGCGATGTCGGCGCCGTAGCGCTGCTGGCGCTCGGGCGAGGCGTTGACCCAGGCCTTGAGCCTGTCGAACTCGGCCGTCTTGCGGGCCAGGATGTCGCTGCCGTCGTAGCTCTGCTGCTGGCCCGAGTAGTTCTTGAAGGTGTTCTGCAGCCCCTGCATGCGGGCGGCCATCTTGATCTCGCCCTCGCGGCGGCCGGCCGTCTCGGCCTTGATCAGCTCGATGGACTCGCCATAGGCCTTGATCTTGGCCGGCTGGTCGAAGCCGAAGGCGAAGTCCACCTCGGTGGGCAGGCGGTGGCGGTTGGTGCGGCCCGGATAGCCCGCCACCATGACGAAGTCGCCTTCGTTCAGCGGGCTGCTGGCCATCTTCAGGTGGAACTTCGGCTGGTAGGGCTTGTTGTCCTTGCTGAACTCGGCCGGCTTGCCGTCCGGGCCCACATAGGCGCGGTAGAAGCTGTAGTCGCCGGTGTGGCGCGGCCAGACCCAGTTGTCGGCATCGCCGCCGAACAGGCCCACGCCGGTGGCCGGCGCATGCACCAGGCGCACGTCGCGGATCTCCAGCTGCTTGATGAGCTGGAACTGCAGGCCGCCGAAGAAGGAATAGACGTTGCAGCGATGGCCCGCGTCGGCCTCGCAGGCGGCCACCAGCCGCTTCTCGCTGGCCTCGATGGCATCGGTGCGGGCCTTGCCGGCCAGCGCGCGGGTCTTGTCGTTCAGGATGTCGGCGCTGACGTCCTTCATGTCGACGGTGACGTAGATGCGGCTGCCGGGCGCGGCGGGCAGCTCGTCGGCCAGCGTCGTCGCGTAGAAGCCGTTCTTCAGCAGGTCGCGGTCGGGCCTGGAGTTGTACTGGATGCTGCCGTAGGCGCAGTGGTGGTTGGTCACCACCAGGCCTTGCGGCGACACGAAGCTGGCCGTGCAGCCGCCCAGCGACACGACGGCGCCCATGGGGAACTGGGTCAGCTCCTTGAGCTTGGCCGGGTCCATGGCCAGGCCGCCGGCCTTCAGGGCTTTCGCGATCTGCGGCAGTTGCTTGGGCATCCACATGCCTTCTTCGGCATGGGCAAGAGAGGCGGCCAGCGCGGCAGCGGCCAGCAGCGAGAGGGAATGACGGTTCATGAAACGGGTTGCGAAAAGGCGAAACCGCAAGCGTAACCCGCGCCCCTGCCCTGCCCGCGCGCGGCGGGCCGGGCCCCGCTCAGCTCAGCTCAGTGGGTCAGCCCTATCCACTCGCCGGCGGTCTGGTAGGCCTGGAACAGCTCCCGGGCCAGCTCGCGCAGGCCGGGATGGCCGCTGCGATGGCCGTCGGCCAGCCGCTCGTAGGCGTAGTGACGGTCGTACAGCATGCGCGTGGGGTTGACGGCCAGGCCGGCGTCGTTCATCAGTTGGCCAAAGCGCAGCAGGTCGCCGCTGTCCACCGGGCCGCTGGTGGCGCCGGCCACCGTCAGGCCGAGGGCGCGGATGTCGCCCAGATGCACGCCCTGGGCGATCTTGAGGCCGCTGCAGGCATGGCCCGGGTCGCCCAGGCCGCGGGGCTCGTCGGCAGGAACGGGGATCAGGTGCAGCGGGATCAGCATGAGGGGCCTCGGGCGGACTTTGGCGTGATGGCCGCCATCGTGCCCGGCCATCGGCCGCGCGAAGGCCGGATAAAGCCCGAAAAGGCCCGGCTAACTCGGCCTCTTCCGGCTCAAGCCCCGGGGACCGCGCTCAGGTCTTGGGCAGCGTCACGCCCACCTGGCCCTGGTACTTGCCACCGCGGTCCTTGTAGCTGGTCTCGCAGACCTCGTCGCTCTCGAAGAACAGCACCTGGGCGCAGCCCTCGCCGGCATAGATCTTGGCCGGCAGCGGCGTGGTGTTGCTGAACTCCAGCGTCACATAGCCTTCCCACTCCGGCTCGAAGGGCGTCACGTTGACGATGATGCCGCAGCGGGCATAGGTGCTCTTGCCCAGGCAGACCGTCAGCACATTGCGCGGAATGCGGAAGTACTCCACCGTGCGCGCCAGCGCGAAGCTGTTGGGCGGGATGATGCAGACGTCCTTGTTGACGTCGACGAAGCTGTTCTCGTCGAAGTTCTTCGGATCCACCACCGTGGAGTGGATGTTGGTGAAGACCTTGAACTCGGGGGCGCAGCGGATGTCGTAGCCATAGCTGCTGGTGCCGTAACTGACGATCTTGCGGCCGTCCCGCTCGCGCACCTGGCCGGGCTCGAAGGGCTCGATCATGCCGTGCTGCTCCGCCATGCGGCGTATCCACTTGTCGCTCTTGATGCTCACGATTGACCTTTCCGTCTTTCCATACGTAATGCCTTCCCCAGCGGCCGTCATGGAACCGGCTTTGCCGGGCCATCGACGGCGCCCCCTTGAGGGGGCCGGCGCAGCCGGCAGGGGGTGGGCTATTTCATGACGCCGTCGAAATACATGCCGCCGTCCAGGTCCACGACGAAACCCTTGACCGCTGCGCGCTGCGGCACGGCCAGGCGCCCGTAGGCGATCGGGGTCCAGGGCAGCTCCTGCATCGCGAGGCGCTGGGCCTTGGCGTAGAGCAGCTTGCGGTCTTCCTGCTTCAGCGCCTGGCGGGCCTCGGCCAGCAGCCGGTCATAGGCCGGGTTGCACCAGAACGTGCCGCTGGCCGCGCCGCAGGCCAGCTGGCCGGCCGTGTTGGCGGGCTCGGGATCGCCGTTCCAGCCGCTCAGCGCCGCGTCATGCTCGCCGGCGTCGATGCGGCGCAGGTACTCGCCCCATTCGTAGCTGACGATGCGCGCCGTCACGCCCACCTTGGCCCAGTCAGACTGGATCATCTGCGCCATGCGCTGGCCGTTGGGGTTGTAGTTGCGCACCACCGGCATGGCCCACAGCGTGATGTTCAGCGGCAGCACGCCGGCCTTCTGCAGCAGGGCGCGAGCCTTGGCGGGGTCGTGCGGCTGGGCTTTGAGCGTCGCGTCATGCGCCCAGTTGGCGGCCGGGATGGGGCTGGTGGCCAGCGTGCCGGCCTCGCCGTAGACGGCGCGCAGGATGGCGGCCTTGTCGATGGCCATGTCCAGCGCCTGGCGCACCTCGACCTTGGACAGCGCCGGGCGCTTGGTGTTGTAGGCCAGGATGCCCACGTTCATGCCCGGCGCCGTCGCGAGCTTGATGGCGGGGTCCTTCTTCAGCATGTCCAGCTCGGCCGGGCCCACCGGCGCGGCGATGTCGCATTCGTCGCGTTTGAGGCGCTGCGCGCGCACGCTGGCGTCGGGCGTGATCGCGTAGACCAGCTGGTCGGCGCGTGGCCGCTCGGCCTGGCGCCACCAGCCCGGATGCTTCACGTAGCGGATGACGCTGTCGGCACGGAAGCTCTTGAACTGGAACGGGCCGGTGCCCACCGGCAGCTGCGCGATGCGCTGCGGCGTGCCGGCCTTGAGCAGCTGCGCGCCCAGCTCGGCGGACTGGATCATCGTGAAGGCGAAGCTCAGCGCCGACAGGAAGGACGCGTCGCGCTCGGCCAGCGTGAAGCGCACCTGGTGCTCGCCCAGCTTCTCGACCTGGCGGATCAGCTTCTCCCAGCCGAAGGACACGACATAGGGCGACACGCTGGGGAAGGCCTTGGCGAAGGCACTGTCGCGACTGAGCAGGCGGCCGAAGGTGAACAGCACGTCGTCGGCATTGAACTCGCGCGTGGGCTTGAAGCCGTCGACGCTGTGCCAGCTCACGCCGCGGCGCAGCTCGAAGGTGTAGGCCAGGCCGTCGGGGCTGACGCTCCAGCTGGTGGCCAGCCCGGGGATGAGCTGGTCGGTGCCGCGCCGGATCTCGACCAGGGTGCCGAAGATGGGCAGGTGGGCCACATGGTCGATGCCGCTGTCGGTCATCGCCGGATCGAAGGTCTTGGGGCTGCCGGCGGCGCAGAAGCGCAGCGTGGTATCGGCCTGTGCCATCAGCGGCAGGGCCAGCAACAGAGCGGCAAGGCGTTTCATTTCGTGATCTCCGCCGCAGCCACGAAGGGCTGGATGCCCATGGCCTGATAGAGCGCCGACGGCGACAGCGCCCGGGTTTCGTTGTTGTGGCCCTGGATGACCAGCGCGATGCGGCGGATGGCTCGGATGTCGGCCACCGGGTCGCCGTCCACCAGCACCAGGTCGGCGCGTTTGCCGCGCTCGATGCTGCCGATCTCGTGCAGCCGGTCGCTGTACTTGGCGCCGTTCCAGGTGGCTATCTTCAGCGCCTGCGCGGCCGGGATGCCGGCCTGCACATAGAGCTCCAGCTCGCGCTGCAGCGCCAGGCCCGGCGTCGCGTCGGTGCCGGCCACCAACGGGATGCCGGCCGCGTGCATGCGGCGCAGCAAGTCCATCATGACCCGCCAGCTCGCGCTCCAGCGCCTGGCCTTGGCGTCGTCCATGTCCACCTCGGCGGACAGGTAGCTGCGCTGCACGACGGCCGGCAGATGGGCCGCCACCATCGCATAGCTGGGGTTGGGCTGGCCCTGGCGCTGCGTGTACTGGGCCTCGAAGGCGGTCATGGTCGCGTCGACGACCGTGCCCTTGGTCTTGAGCAGCGCGAGGAAGTCCTGCGTGCGGCGGTCGTTGAGCTTCAGGTCCGCGGCCTTGTCGCCCACCAGATTGAAGCGCAGCAGCGTGCGCGTGTCGTCGTCCTTGCCGACCAGGAAGTTCAGCGTGACCTGGTTGATGTGGTGCAGCTCGTCGTAGCCGGCCTCGACGGCCTGGCGCGCCGTCATGAAGGCCGGCACATGGCCGCCGGTGCGCAGGCCCAGGGCGCGCGCATGCGCCACCATGGGCTTCACCCACTCGGGCCGGATGGAGTTGTAGAGCTTGAGCTGGCGATAGCCATGGGCGGCATACCAGTCGATGGCGGCCAGCGCGTCGGGCAGGTTGTCGGGCACGAAGTCGGCCTGCGACGAGAACGGGCTCTTGCCCTCGATGAAGCCGTTGGCCGCGATGCGCGGGCCCAGCAGCTCGCCGCGCTCGATGCGGCCGCGCAGCTCGGCCAGGTCGGCATTGCTGTTGCCCACGTCGCGCACCGCCGTCACGCCCGAGGCCAGATTCAGCAGCAGCGCGCTGGCGTCCAGGTGGGCGTGCATGTCGACGAAGCCGGGCAGCAGCGTGCGGCCCTGGCCGCTGATGCGCTGGGCCGGCCCGACGGGCCCCAGGCTGCCGGGCTTGGCGATGGCCGCGATGCGGCCTTCGTAGAGGTAGACGTCCGACGGCCCGCGCAGCACGGCCGCCTGCGCATCGAACCAGCGCACGCCCTCGATGACGGTCAGGCCCGGCAAGGCCTGGGGCAGGGTCTTGGCCAGGCGCTGCAGCCGCGCCAGCTGCGCGGCCTTCTGCACGTCGGACAGGCGGTCCATCTCGGCCTCGAAGCCCTGCAGCAGCGTGCCGCCCCAACCGGGGTCGATCTTGGCGAACAGCGCCTGGTTGTCCTCGCGCAGCCACAGATAGCCGGGCTCCAGGTCCAGGCCCTCGATGGCGTACAGGCCCACGTCGAAAGCGGCACCGGCGGGCCTGAGCGTCTGCACCCGCTCCAGGGCGAGTTGGCCCACCGGCAGCGCGGCGGCGCGCTGGCCGGGGCGCTGCAGCAGCGTGCGCGCGACGCGCGCGGCCCAGGCCGGGCTGGCCTGCACCGGCAGGTAGACCCGCTCCCGCCCCGCGTCCGCGCGCGCGCCGCCATCCACCGGCGAGCGCCAGCTGGCGCGGCCGTCCTTCAGCTCGAAGCTCTCGTCAATGCGCGCGCCATAGGTGGACACGCCCTCGGTGCGGTAGCCCGTCCAGGCGCCGTCCGGCGCGAACTCCAGCACCTCCTTCTGGTCGGGGCCGCGGCCGTTGTTGCGGTAGCTGTAGTCCACGTCCAGCCGGCCGGCCGTCTCGGTGACCAGCAGCCGCCCGCAGGCCACCTTGGCGCACAGCACGGTGTAGGTCTGGGCCTGGGCCTGGGCTTGGCCAGCGGCGGCCAGCAGCAGCGCGATCAGCGGGGGCAGCAACTTCATGGGCACGATCCCTGGAGGGTTGGGGTGCGCGGACTTTACTAACGCGGCCGGCCTATGGAAGCCACGCCCTTGTTGGCCAGCTGGTCGGCGCGCTCATTGCCGGGGTCACCCGCATGGCCCCGGACCCAGCGCCAGTCCACATGGTGCAGCTTGCGCAGCGCGTCCAGGCGCTGCCAGAGGTCGGCGTTCTTGACCGGCTTGCCGTCGGCCGTCTTCCAGCCGCGGCGCTGCCAGTTGTGTATCCACTCGGTGATGCCCTTGCGCACGTACTCGCTGTCCATGTAGATGACGACGTCGCAGCTGCGCTTGAGCGAGGCCAGCGCCTCGATGGGCGCGGTCAGCTCCATGCGGTTGTTGGTGGTCTCGCGTTCGCCACCGAACATTTCCTTGTCGTGGCCGCCGCTGGACAGCCAGGCGCCCCAGCCGCCGGGGCCGGGGTTGCCCTTGCAGGCGCCGTCGGTGTAGATCGTGACCTGCGGCCGCTTGATCGCGACGGCAGGCGGGGTGGTTTCAGTCATTCTTGTTGTGATGGTTGTTCAGCGCGACGGCCGGCGCCTTCTTGGCGGCCGCGCGTGGGTTCCTGGCCAGGCCGATCATGCGCATGCCCTGCACGCGCTTGACCGCCTGGATGAAGTAGACGGCGCCCAGCACCGGCCACCAGCGCGAGCCGACGCCGTCTATCCAGCGCCAGCGCTGCAGCCAGGCCTCCGAGCGCAGCGGCGGGCGGTACAGGCCGAAGCGCGCGGCCTCGACGTCGAAGCTCAGCAGCTTGAGCCAGTCGCGCAGCCGCCAGTAGCCGATGCAGTCGCCCCCGCCGGGCAGATAGGGTTCGCCGCGGCGCCCCAGCCGGCCCAGGTTCTGGCGCAGGCTCCAAAGGCTGGCCGGGTTCAGGCCGAACACGATGAGCCGCCCCTCGGGCCGCAGCACGCGCTCCACCTCGCGCAGCAGCGCATGGGCGTCACAGGCCAGCTCCAGCGCATGCGGCAGCAGCACCAGGTCCAGGCTGGCGCTCTCGAAGGGCAAGGCGTCGAAATCGCACTGCACATCGCAGCCGGCATCGCGGCCGGCCAGCCAGCGGTGCGGCATGCGGTTGGCCTGCAGGCCCTCGAGCTCGGGCAGGCCCAGCTGCAGCGCGTGGAAGCCGAACAGGTCGGCCACGGCCGCATCGACCTGGGTCTGCTCCCAGGCGAGTAAATGGCGCCCGGGCGGGGTCTGCAGCCAGGCTGCCAAATCTATACTCGGCGCTTTATCTGTCATGGGTGATGCGCCTTTGACGCTGACGCCAATTCCCGCCTTCGACGACAACTACCTCTGGCTGCTGGACAACGGCCGCGAGGCCCTGGTCGTCGATCCCGGTGACGCCACGCCCGTGGCGGCGGCGCTGGATGCCCGGGGCTTGACGCTGGCCGGCATTCTATTGACCCACCACCACGGCGATCATGTCGGCGGCGTCGATGCGCTGCGCCCGCGCCTGCAAGGCCCCGTCTACGGCCCCGTCCACGAGAGGCTGCCCGAGCCGGTGCAGCGCCTGCAGGGCGGCGACCGCGTGACGCTGCTGGGCCTGCAGTTCGAGGTGCTGGACCTGCCGGGCCACACGGCCGGCCACATCGCCTATTACGCGGCCGAGGTGCCGGGCGACGATCCGCTGCTGTTCTGCGGCGACACGCTGTTCAGCGCCGGCTGCGGCCGCCTCTTCGAAGGCACGCCGGCGCAGATGCACGCCTCGCTGCAGTCGCTGGCCGCGCTGCCGTCCGGGACGCGCGTCTGCTGCGCCCATGAGTACACCTTGTCCAACCTGCGCTTCGCGCGGGAGGTGGACCCCGACAACGCCGTGCTGGCGGACTACGCCGCCTGGTGCGAGGCCCGGCGCGCCGCCGGCCTGCCGACGCTGCCGGCCCGCCTGGGCACCGAGACCCGCATCAACCCCTTCCTGCGCTGTGCCGAGCCGGCGCTGCAGGCAGCCGCCCGCCGCCACGCCCCCCTCAAACTCCCGGCCGCGCCCAGCCCGGTCGATGTATTCGCGACGCTGCGCGAATGGAAGAACGGATTCCGATGAAGCTCATCCACCGACTCACACCCCTCGCCCTGGCCACGCTGCTGGCCGCCTGCGCGACGACCACGCCCCCGGTCGCCGAAGCCCCGCCCCCCCTCCCCCCCGCCACCGAAACACCCGCCGCCGAGCCGGCGCCGCCGCCGCAGCCCGCCGCTGCGCCGCTGCCCACCCGCGAGATGGCCGCCGGCCTGCTGGAAGACAACCTGCGCCCCGGCGAGAAGGTCGACCTGGACGCCCCCGACGCCAGCGCCGACCTGTGGGCACGCGTGCGCGCCGGCTTCCAGCTGCCGGATCTGGACGACGACTGGGTGCGCAAGGCCGAGGCCTGGTACAGCGCGCGGCCCGACTATGTGGAGCGCATGACCACGCGCGGCAGCCGCTACCTCTTCCACATCATGGAGGAGGTCGAGAAGCGCGGCATGCCCGCCGAACTGGCCCTGCTGCCCTTCATCGAGAGCGCCTTCGTCACGCACGCCGTGTCCAGCGCCAAGGCCACCGGCATGTGGCAGTTCATGCCCGCCACGGGCCGCGACTTCGACCTGAAGCAGAACATCTTCCGCGACGACCGCCGCGACGTGCTGGCCTCCACCAGCGCTGCGCTGGACTACCTGGGCCGGCTCTACAAGATGTTCGGCGACTGGCACCTCGCGCTGGCCGCCTACAACTGGGGCCCCGGCAACGTGCAGAAGGCCGTCGCACGCAACCAGAAGCTGGGCCTGCCCACCGACTACGCCAGCCTCAGGATCCCCGACGAGACGCGCTACTACGTGCCCAAGCTGCAGGCGGTGAAGAACATCGTGCTGGCGCCCGAGCGCTACGCGCTGGCGCTGCCGCCGGTGGCCAACCACCCCTACTTCCTGAGCGTGAAGATCGAGCGCGACATCGACGTGTCGCTGGCCGCGCAGTTCGCCGGCATCTCGCTGGAGACCTTCCAGCAGTTCAACCCGCAGATGAACAAGCCGGTCATCCTGGCCGCCGCCACGCCGCAGGTGCTGCTGCCCTACGACCAGGCCAGCGCCTTCGCCGAGAACCTGGCCCGCCACACCGGCCCCATGGCCAGCTGGACGGCCTGGGTGGTGCCCAAGACCATGAGCCCGGCCGACGCCGCCAAGCGCGCCGGCATGCCGGAGAGCCTGCTGCGCGAGATCAACCGCATCCCGCCCAAGATGCTGGTCAAGGCGGGCTCCACGCTGCTGGTGCCGCGCGGCGAGCATGTGCAGGCCGACATCCCGGAACGCCTGGCCGACACGGCCAGCCTCAATCTCGCGCCCGACGCGCCGCCGCTGCGCCGCCTGACGCTGAAGGCCGGCAAGGCCGACACCGTGGCCGGCGTGGCGGCGCGCTACAAGGTCCGCGCCGAGCAGGTGGCGCAGTGGAACAAGGTGGGCCGCAACGCCCGCTTCAAGCCGGGCCAGGCCATCGTGGTCTACACGGCCGCGCCGCCGGCGGTCGCATCCGGCCGCAAGGCAGCCCCGCGCAAGCCCACGGCGGTGGCCAAGGCGCCGGCGGCCAAGGTCGCCAAGGCGGCGTCCAGGCCCGCGGCCAAGGTCGTCAAGAGCGCCGGCAGCGGCAAGGGCCGCAACGTGGTGGCCGCGGCCGCGCCCTGAGCGGCGCCGGCCTCAGCGCACGAAGAACAGCGCGATGCTGGCGGCCATGCCGGCCGCCCACAGCAGCGAGCGCAGCGAAGCCTGGTCGGCCACGTAGAGGGCGATATAGGCCAGCCGCGCGGCGATGAAGCCCAGCGCCAGCAGGTCCACCGTGGCCTGCGCGGCCTGGTGCTGCTGGGCCACCACCAGGCCCGCGATGAAGATGGGCAGGGCCTCCCAGCTGTTGCCCTGGGCCGCATGGGCGCGCGCCTGCCAGCCGTCCAGCCGGGCCAGCCATTCGCGCGGCCGGTGGTTGTCGAAGCCGCCATCGCGGCGCCGCCTGCCAAAGCCCTTGGACTTGGCCAGGCCGGCGCAGCCAATGGGCAGCAGGCAGGCGACCAGCAGACACATCTGAGCCAGGGTCATGGCGTCTCCTCCCTATCGACGATCACTGAGGGCATGGGCGATGGTGCCCAGGTCCACGTATTCGAGTTCGCTGCCCACCGGCACGCCACGCGCCAGCCGCGTGGACTTGATGCCGCGCGCGCGCAGCGCCTCGGCCAGCACATGGGCCGTGGCCTCGCCCTCGGCGGTGAAGCTGGTCGCGAGGATGACCTCCGCCACGCCCGCCTCGCCCGCCCGCGCCAGCAGCTCGGCCGCGCCGATCTGGCGCGTGCCCACGCCGTCCAGCGGGCTCAGGCGGCCCAGCAGCACGAAGTAGTAGCCGAGGTAGGAGCCGGTGCGCTCCAGCGCGGCCTGGTCGGCCGGCGTCTCGACGACGCACAGCAGCCGGCCGTCACGCTTGGTGTCGGCGCAGACATTGCACAGCGGCGTCTCGCTGAAGGTGTGGCAGCGCTCGCAATGCTTGATGCGCTCGCCGGCCGCCGTCAGCGCCTCGGCCAGGCGCCGCATGGCCAGCCGGTCGTGCTGCAACAGGTGGTAGGCCATGCGCTGGGCCGATTTCTGGCCCACGCCGGGCAGGCGCTTGAGCGCCTCGATCAGGGTATCGAGCGCGGTCAAGTCGGAATCAGAACGGGAACTTCATGCCCGGCGGCAGCGGCATGCCGGCGGTCAGCTTGCCCATCTTCTCGGCGCTGGTCGCTTCCGCGCGGCGCACCGCATCGTTGAAGGCGGCGGCCACCAGGTCTTCCAGCATGTCCTTGTCGTCGGCCAGCAGGCTGGGGTCGATGGTGACGCGGCGCACCTCGTTCTTGCAGGTCATCAGCACCTTCACGAGGCCGGCGCCGCTCTGGCCCTCCACCTCGATGTGGGCGAGTTCTTCCTGCGCCTTCTTCAGGTTGTCCTGCATGGCCTGAGCTTGCTTCATCAAGCCGGCGAGTTGGCCCTTCATCATGGTCGTGTCCTTGTTTGCTTAAGAGGAAGTCAGCACGGGCTGCACGGAGCCCGGCAGGATGCGTGCCGACGGGAATTGGGACAGCAGCGTGCGCGTCATCGGGTGACTGGCGGCCAGATCCTCGGCCGCGCGCTGCTGGGCCTCGGCACGGGCCACCGTGCGCAGCGCGATGGAGTCTTCGGCCACGCCGGCCTCGATCTCCAGCCGGGCATCCAGCGCGGCCTCGAGCTTGGCAACCAGGGCCGGCGCACGCAGCGATTCGCGCTCGATGCGCAGCTTCCAGACCTCGCGGCCATCGACGCGGTCGCAGGCCAGCGCCTGGGCCTGGCGGGCCAGCTCGCCGGTCATGCCGAGCAGGTTCAGCGCGGCGATGCGCTCGGCCCATTGCGCGCCCTCGGACGTCTCGCGCAACACGGCGCGGCGCGGCGCATCGGGCTCGGGCGCCTGGGCGGCGACGGCCGGCACATCGTCGGCGTCCATCCAAGGCGGCGGCGCGTCATCGGGCGGCGCGCCGTCGAACGCCATGTCATCGGCCTCGGCCGCCACCTGCTCGACGGGGCGCGGGCGCAGCCGGTCGCTGAAGCTGGCAGCAGGGGGCTGGGCGGCGCGCAGTGCCGGCGCCGCGGGCACTGGCGCAGGCACCGGCGCGGCCACCACGGCCGGCGGTGCGACCGGTTCGGCCACGGGGGCCGGAGTGGCCAACTCGGCGACGGGCGCTGGCGCTGGCGGCGGTGCGAACTTGGGCAGCGGCACCGCGACGACGGCCTTGGCCACGGCGGGCGGGCGCACCAGCGCGGCGGCCTTCACCGGCTTGGGCTGCGTGCCGGCGGGGCGAAACGCCAGCATGCGCAGCAGCACCATCAACAGGCCGGCGTACTCGTCGGGCGCCAGGTGCAGCTCGGCACGGCCATGCAGCGCCATGCTGTACATCAGCTGGATCTCGTCGGCCGGCAGCGCGGTGGCCAGGCGCCGGATCTCGGCGGTCTCGGGGTCGGCATCGTCCAGCGCGGCGGGTGCGGCCTGTTCCAGCGCCATCTGCTGGAACAGCGTGGCCAGATCCTCCAGCGTGCCGGCGGCCGACAGGCCCGCGCCGCGCAGCGCATCGGCCTGCGCGACGACCGCCTCGCCGCTGGCCGCGGCCAGCGCATCGACGATGGCGACGACATGGCCGCGGTCCACGCTGCCCAGCATCTGGCGCACGCCGGCCTCGGTCAGCGCGCCGGCACCGAAGGCGATGGCCTGGTCGGTCAGCGACAGCGCATCACGCATGGAGCCGCGCGCCGCGCGCGACAGCAGCCGCAGCGCACCCGGTTCGGCCGGCACACTCTCGGCGCCCAGCACATTGCCCAGATGGCTCTGCACATCGGCCGCGGCCATCGGGCGCAGGTTGAACTGCAGGCAGCGCGACAGCACGGTGACCGGCACCTTCTGCGGGTCGGTCGTCGCGAGCACGAACTTCAGGTACTCGGGCGGCTCCTCCAGCGTCTTCAGCATTGCGTTGAAGGCGGTGTTGGACAGCATGTGCACTTCGTCGATCATGTAGACCTTGAAGCGGCCGACCACCGGCTTGTAGACGGCCTGGTCCAGCAGCTGCGAGATCTCCTCGACGCCGCGGTTGGAGGCCGCGTCCAGCTCCACGTAGTCGACGAAACGGCCGGCATCGATGTCGCGGCAGGCCGCGCAGACGCCGCAGGGCTGGGCCGTGATGCCACCCTGCCCGTCCGCGCCGGTGCAATTCAGGCTCTTGGCGAGGATGCGCGAGACGGTGGTCTTGCCCACGCCGCGCGTGCCGGTGAACAGATAGGCGTGGTGCAAGCGGCCCTGCGTCAGCGCATTGGCCAGCGCCTGCACGACATGCTCCTGGCCGACGAGCTGCTCGAAACTCTGCGGACGGTATTTGCGGGCCAGGACCTGATAGCTCATGGGGGGATTTTAGAGAGGCCGATCAGCCCACCGAGACGGACTCGATCAATTCATGTTGCACCAGCCGCGTCGGGGCGCCGTCGCCGCGCTGCACCAGCACCTCGTTGCCATTGCTGTAGACCACCGTGCCGTCGGCGCCGAGGTCAAAGCTCAGCACATGGCGGGCCAGCACCTGCCAGTCCCTTTGCCCCTCGCGGCGCACCAACTCCCAGGACGCCGGCGCCAGCTTGCCGGCGTACTGCGGGTCGTCGCGCACGCGCTGCAGGTCGATGAGGCGGCCCTGCAGCCAGATCTTGTGCACATCCTGGTCCAGCTCGGGCGTGCGCGGCCCGCCGGAGGAGCGCAGCGGCTCCTTGCCGTAGATCATGGAGAACACGTTGAGGTAGCCAAAAATGGCCTTCAGCAGGCGCACCGGGAAGAGCAGCGTGTCCATCAGCGCGTTGCCGGCGCGCTCGCCGGCCGGCTTCTCGATGGGCCGGCGGATGGCATAGACCGCGCCGGTGGCGTCGACACGCGGCGCTAGGAAGTCGTAGCGGGCGTCGTCGGCCAGCACTTCCATATTGCCGCTGCGGTAGTCCAGCCGGCACAGCGTCGAGTGGCCGACGGCCCTGACGAAGCCGTGGTCGGGGTGGCGGGCCACACCGCTGCTCTGGAACAGCAGGGCCGAGGCGGCGCCGGGCACGACCGAGGGCGCCGCATCGATGCTGTCGCCGCCGGTGACCGCCCCCTTCAGCGTGCCCTCCTCGTCATAGACCTCGATCTGGGCCGTGCCATCCTCGTGGCCGACGCCCAGGATCAGGTGCTTCTGCCCGGCGTGATAAGCCAGGCCGCGGATGTCGATCTTGGACTTGTGGAAGAGGCGCACCTCTCGCTGCTCCTGCACATGCAGCCGGAACAGGCCTACGGCCTCGCCGACGCGCTGCACGTAGTAGACGGTGTCCCTGTCGGGCCCGAAGCAGGCATGCAGAAAGCGCGGCGGCGCCGTGATGCCGCCGTTCTGGCTGCCCCACAGCGAATGGCTGGGGATGACGCCGGTCTGCTGCTCGCGCGGCGCATGCTTCCACGACGAATTGCGCCGGCTGCGCTCGTCGCGCTCGATGACTTCACGCGCAAACGCGGACGTGATCTGCTGCGGTGCAGCGCCGTCGGCGTGCAGCCAGAGTTCTCCCTTGGCGATGACCAGGCTCGGCATGTTGTTCTCTCCCTCGGACAGGCCGCGGATGGTATCGAGTGAAAGGCCCGCCGATAATTGCCGGATGACCTCCCCCGCAGCCCCCCTCACCTACGACCAAGCCGGCGTCAACTACGACCTGATCGACCCGCTGAAGATCACGGCCCAGCGCGCCGCCGCCGCCACCGCATCCCACCTCGCTGTACACGGCTTCAGCGAAGTGAAGGCCTCGCGCGGCGAGTCGGCCTATGTCGTGGACGTGGGGCCGTTCTACATCGCTTCCATCGTCGAGTGCCTGGGCACCAAGACGCTGGTGGCCGACGAGATGGCCAAGCTGACCGGCAAGAGCTTCTTTGCCGGCATCGCGCAGGACACGATCGCGATGGCCGTCAACGACCTCATCACCGTGGGCGCCACGCCGCTGGTCGTGCAGGCCTACTGGGCCGCCGGCGGCAGCGACTGGTTCGGCGACGCACAGCGCGCCCAGGCCCTGGTGGCCGGCTGGAAGGCCGCCTGCGACACCTGCCAGGTGGCCTGGGGCGGCGGCGAGACGCCGGCGCTGGCCGGCATCGTGGAAGACGGCCGCATCGACCTGGCCGCCTCCTGCACCGGCCTGATCAACCCCAAGGAGCGCCTCTCCGTCGGAGATAAGCTGGGCGCCGGCGACGCCATCGTGCTGCTGGCCTCCAGCGGCATCCACGCCAACGGCCTGAGCCTCGCCCGGAAGCTGGCCGAGCGCCTGCCCAACGGCTACCTGACCGAGATCGAGCCGGGCCTGACGTATGGCGAGGCGCTGCTGGCGCCCACCGCGCTGTACTCGCCCGTCACCGAGGCGCTGTGGAAGGCCGGCATAGCGCCGCATTACTGCGCCAACATCACCGGCCACGGCTGGCGCAAGCTGCTGCGCCACCCCTCGGCGCTGACCTACCGCATCCACACGGTGCCGCCGAAGACGGCGGTGCTGGAGTTCATCCAGAAGGAGGCCGGTCAGGATGATCGCGAGGCCTACTCGACGCTGAACATGGGCGCGGGCTTTGCGATCTTCGTGAAGGCCGAGGACGCCGCGCGCACCGCGCAGGTCGCGCGCGACTGCGGCATCGAGGCCTGGGTGGCCGGCACGGTCGAGGCCGGCGAGAAGCAGCTGCTGATCGAGCCGCTGGGCATCCGCTTCAGCGAAGACGACCTCGCGCTGCGCTGAGGCATGGAACGCCCCTCGCCCAGCCTTGCCCCGCCGAACGCGGACCAGTCCGGTCGGTCGCCCAAGGGGACGGCGATGCTTGCAGCCTTGAGCCGCAAGCGCATCGCCCAAGGTGGGCCGGCGCTCGGCCCACAAGAACGCGACATCTGAGATGACGTGGTTCTATACGCAGATGGTGCAGTGGCATGTGCTGCTGGCCTGGTGCAGCGTGGGCCTGTTCTTCACGCGCGGCCTGCTGTTCCAGTTCGGCACGCCGTCGCTGCAGGCCGTGGCCAAGGACGCACGCCTGCTGGTGCTGGTGTTCGGCGTCAACGCCTGCCTCGTCGTCACGGGGCTGAGCCTGTGGGGCGCCCTGGGCTACAACCCGGTGCGCAACTGGTGGCTGGGCGTCAAGCTCATCGCGCTGCTGGGCTATCTGATCTGCGGCCATTGGGCCATGAGCCAGGCCCGGCTGCACCTGCTGGGCTACCTCACCGCGCTCGCGCTGCTGGCGCTGGCGATGGATTTGTCCATCAATCGCCGCTTCCCGCTCGGATGAGCCCCGGGCGCAAGTAGAATGCGCTCTGACGGGCCTCCCCGCATGGAAGCGCGCCCAACCGGGTCAGGTGGGGAACCAAGCAGCCCTAAGCGTTGCAACCAGTGCCGGGGTCAGGCTCGTCACCTTCATTACTTCAGGCGTGATCCGCCCGTTTCGGGCCCACTCCGCCTCAGGCCGCCCTCTGCTTTCCCCCGCACTGCGCCGCCACCAGCCGTGAATCGGTGATGGTGATGCCCGGCCCGGTCACGATGGCGAAATAGACCGTTTGTCCGACGACGATGTCCACCTCGGCGGGTTCCGCCTTGCCGTGGTCGATCATCACGAGGGCCGCCTTGGACAGCGCGGCACGCCAGTGGGCCAGGTCTTCGCGCTTCTCGCAGCGCACCTCCTTCACGCGCACCACGCCGGCCAGGCCCGAGCCGTTGGCGTCGCTCCAGCGATAGATGCCGGGCAGACCGAAGGCATGGCTGTAGCCGCATTCGTTGACGAGGGCGCTGCTGCCGAAGAAGCCCTTGTCGCCCGCCACCTCGAAGGCCGGGGCCTTCTGGTCGGGGCAGTTCCAGCTGACGAGGTCGCCGGCCTCGATGCGCAGTTCCTGCAACTCGGGCATGAAGACCTTGCCGTCCCAGCGCAGCGCCACATGGTGCTGCTTCATCTTGCCGTCGCTCTTGCGGGTGGCCACGTCGATCTTGAAGGGCCGGTCCAGGTTCATGGCGCCGCCGCCGGCGGGCAGCACGTGGTAGGCATAGGCGCCCTCGCGCATGAAGCGCTGGCCGTAGCAGTCCACGGCGCGCAGCGCGCGGCTGTCCAGGGTGTCGAGGTGTTGCATGGTGGTGCGCTCCGTCAGGCCGAGATGTCCACGCCCAGCACGAGTTCGTCCTCGTCGCTGCTCTGGATGACGGCGGTCACGTTGTCCAGCGTGACGAACACCGCCGGGTCGTTCGGCCCGGCCGCCGGCAACACCTGGAAGTGCTGAGGCTGGTTGTAGATGGGGATCACTAGGCCGCTGACGAAGGGCGAGATGATGGGGCCGAGCAAGCCCAGCAGGCCGGCCACGCCGATGGCGGCCAGGATGGCGTTCACGGCGATGGCGACGAAGGGCCCGATGAAGGGGATGGCCAGCAGCAGCGGCGTGATGGCCAGGCCGATGAGCACCAGCATGCCCGCCGTCGCGGGGCCGAACTGCAGTTGCGACACGTTCTGCACCACGGCCCGCACCCGCCACTGGCCGCCCACGAGTGCGATGTCCAGCCCGAAGTCGGCCGTGGCTTCGACGAAATCGCCCAGCGACACGGGCACCGTGATGGTGGGCCAGCTGATGCACACCCGGGGGGTGCAGACCCGCCCCACGCAGGGGATGTCCACGCACACCTGGGGCAGGCAGAAGCTGGGCAGGAAGCTGTTCAGGTCGATGCCAAAGCTCAGCGACACATGCCAGTTCAGCCGCAGGTTGGCGACCCGCACGGTGCCGGGTGCGATGAGGTCGACGGACCCATGCACGAAGCTGGCGCTGGCGCTGTAGCTGGCCACGAACGGCCCCAGGCTGCCGCTGCCGCTCTGGGGCGGCAGCGGCAGCAGCGACAGCGCCGTGTTGAACAAGGTGTTGGCGCCACCCTCGTCGACGGCGGCAGTGATTTCGGCCATGGTGCTGCTCCTTCAGACGTTGCCGCGGGCCAGGACGTGGTCGTCGTCGATCAGCGGCCCTTGGGCGACGATGAGCTTGAACGCACCGGCGCGCAGCGCCTGCAGCGGCAGATGCACCTGCGACAGCGCAGCGTCCAGCAGCATGCGGATCAGGCACTCCAGCACCGACTCCAGGCCGTCGGGGGTGATGTCCACCAGCTCCACCGCATCCAGCCGCAAGCGGATCTCGCCATTGCCGCTGCCGTCGTTCCAGCTGTCCAGATGGCCGATGGCGAACACGCCCAGCTTGGTGCAGTTCACCTCGCCGAGGCTGTTGGCCTTGGGGTCTTTCGGGTCTCTCGGGCGGTCGTTGCCGCGGTCGTCGCGGCGCTTCACGCAGTTGATGCACAGCTCGACCGACGTGCGCAGCGCAAAGCCGCCGGGCGGCAGGCTCAGCTGCGGTGGCAACGGGTCGGTCTGCTTGAAGAGGTCGACGCGCGGCAACTCGAAGCGCACGGCCCAGTCGATGCCGCCCGGCAGCCCGGGGAAGGCGATCGCCGCCATCTGCGTCGCGGTGACGTTGGTGGCCGGCACGAAGGCGGGCGAACCGTAGCGCAGATAGCGCGGGCGGGCGCTGAAGAAGGCCCGCAGCATGCCGTTGAGCGCGCTCTCGTGGATGGAGGCGAAGACATGCTGGACTTGGGTGAGGCTCATCGCAAACTCCTTTGCCGACACCGTGGCCGGAATCTAGGAGTCGCGTCAGCCGCGCACATCCGCAATGGGAGGGAAGTCTCTCTCCCTAACTTCCTCCTTGAAATGAGTCGCCGACAGCCGTGATGGCGACGCAGGCCTGAGCCGATGGGACGGGAACCGGGCGCACGCCCGTTCCCGCATCGACGCTCAGTTGCCGGACGGCTTGCGGGGGTCGGTCGAGCGCACCGTCAGCGTCGTCAGCTGCCCCCCGGCCGCCACGCTGCCGCTGACCTGGCCCTCGCGCACCCGGCGTTCGCAGAGTTCGCGGTCCTCGGCGGGCTGGGCCTGGCAGCGCAGCAGCGCGTTGCGGGCCCATTCAGCGGGCCCGTCGCCGGGCGCATCCAGCCGGCCCTTGCGGGCCTGGGCATAGGCCGCCCCGGCTTCGCGCAGGCAGATGTCGCGCGGCTCGCTGGTACGCCCGCTGAGGCAGTCCGCCTTCTCGCGCTCGTACTGCAGGCGCAGCGGGTCGATGCTGCCGGCCTTGGGGCCAGCGGCCTGGGCCAGGCCGCCCAGGGCCAGCAGGCCTGCGCCAAGCCAGGCGGCGGCCCGGCGGCTTCGGGAGGGATGCAGGAGGGACATCTCGATCTCCTTCGTGAGTGATGCGCAGACTGGGGCGGCCGTCAGCCGCGCGCGCGCACCGGTTGATCGTCGTTCGAAATGTAGACCTCGACGCGACGGTTCATCGCCCGGTCGGACGCGCTCGAATTGCCCGCCACCGGATAGGCCTCGCCATAGCCGCGGGTGGCGATGCGGGTCGGGTCGACGCCATGGGCGCGCAATGCGTCGGCCACGGCCTGCGAGCGACGCTGCGAGAGTGCCAGATTGGCCGCATCGCTGCCGACGCTGTCGGTGAAGCCCTCGATCAGCACGCGGCGATCGGGGTGCTGGTTCAGGTAGTGGGCCAGCTTGGCGATGGCGTTCTGCGCCGCGGGCTTGACCTCGGCGCGACCGAATTCGAACAGCACATCGCCCAGCGTGACCAGCATGCCGCGGTCGGTCTGCTGGGCCTGCAGCTCGGCCAGCTCCCGCTGCAACGCAGCGGCCTGGGCCTGCGCCCGGGCGGCGTCCGCGTTGGCGGCAGCGGCCTGCTGGCGCGCCGCCTGCGCGTCGGCGCTGGCATTGGCGGCCGCGATCTGCGCATTGGCGGCCTGGACCTGGGCGATGTTGGCGCGCTGCGCATTGGCATCGGCTCGCACGCGTTCGCGGTCGGCCTCGGCGGCCTTGATGGCCTCTTCCTCGGTCGCCGCCCGGCCTATGGCCATCGCGGTGCGGGCCTGGGTCGAGGCGACGTAGGCGGCCGAGTCGATATCGGCCGGCGACTCGCGCCGGGCGCTCAGCTCCTCGGCACGCTTCAACGAGTCGGCGGCCTTCTTGACGTCGAGCGAGGCGTACTTCAGCACGGCCGGGTCGGCCTCGGCCGAGCGGACGTTGGCGCGCGCCTGCTCCAGCGCCGGCGTGACGGTGGGGGCGCTGGCGCAGCCGGCGAACAGGGCGGCCGCGGCGGCCAGGGTGCTCAGGGATGTCGCGAAACGGGCGGCTTGCATGGCAGTCCTTTCTGTGCGGTCAGGAACGGTTCAGCTGCGCCTGCAGCTGCTGGATGCTCTCGCGCACCTCGGCCAGCGCGCGGCTGGCACGGGCGGAGCGGGCCGTGGCCTGGGCCAGGGCCGCATCGGCCGCGGCCTCGTCGGCCAGCTGGCGGGCGGCCACGTAGTCCTCGCGGGCCATGGCGGCGTTGGCGCGGGCCAGCTTGTCACGGGCGGTGGACAGCTCGGCGGGCGCCTCGGCGGCATTGCCGGTGGCCTGATCCACCGCGGCATTGGCCACGGCCAGCTGGGCCTTAGGCGCATCACCGGTCGTCGAGCATGCGGCGAGGGCGGAGGCGGCCAGTACCGCCAGCCAAGCCGTCCTGGCTTTCATCGGATGGGGATTCATACGGACTCCTGAGGTTTGAGGCCGTCGGCGTTCATGCATCGCCGTCGCGCCGGGGCCGGGTTCTTGCAGGATGCGAATCCAGTATTCGCGACGGGCGGCGCGGCCCCAGTCAGCGCGTGGCGGCTACGACTGTGGGAGATGCCCTACAGCCCGAGCCGGGGCTCATGCCCGGCGCCTTGCCTGGCCAGGGACTCATGCCCGGCGCCCTGCCTAGCCAGGGACTCATGCCCGGCGCCCTGCATGGCGCCGGGCCTTCGTCCGGCGTCGGACAAGCCGCAGGGCTTGTCCTCGGTCCGGACTCAGCCCGTGGCCTGCCGGAAGGCCATCACGGCCTGGTTGCGCAGCGTGCGCAGCAGCGACAACTCCTTGTCGCCCAGCTGCACGGCGCCGGCCCGGGCATGGTCGGCATAGATCAGCCCCAGCGGCGCGCCCTTGAGCATCAGGGGCAGCAGCAGAAAGCTCTGCGCCTGCAGCTCGCCGCGGAACCAGCCCGGCAGCCGCGGCGTGATGTTGGGCGAGCGGGCATCCTGGATCAGCGTGTCCGCCCCCTTCAGGCAGACCGCGGCGAACAGGTCGGGCGGCTGGGCCGTCAGGTCCACACGCAGCAGCGGCGCCAGGCGCTCCACGTCGGCGCCGACGCCCAGCCGCCCCGTCAGCGCCTGGCCGCGCGCATCGCGCAGGCAGAAGATGACGCGGCGAAAGCCCAGTGCGCGGTAGATGGTCTCCAGGATCATGCGCAGCACGGCGTTGAGCTGGAAGTTGTCGACCATGACGTCGGTGATGTCCTGCACGCCGGCGGCCAGCAGCTGTATGGCCTGCTCGGTGGACGAGGCGGTTTCCTGCGGCCCGCGCTCCAGCGCCAGCGTCGGCGCGAGCTGGTGCTGGGTCAGCGAGTCGTCCGCGGAGGGCTGCAGCGGCGCCAGCAGCCGCTGGGCGCGCGAGTCGCGCGGCAGCTGCAGGTCCAGCGCGGCCATCATCTGCGCGAGATGCTGGCGCGCCGTGTCGGCGGCCTGCTCGAAGGTCTCGGCGCTCAGGCCCAGCGCACGCGCATGGCGCTGCGCCAGCGCGCGCAGCCTGGCATGGGTCTGCTCGGGCGGTGTGTCGAGGATGAGGTCGGCCATGTCGTTGCTGGCGCGCGCCAGCCAGCGCTGACGCTCGGTGGCGTCCTCCAGCAGCCGCTGAGGCGCCTCGCCGGCGGGGCGGTGCATGGCCCGCTGCAGGCTGGCGGGCAGGCCCCACTGCCGGGCCACGCCCAGGCCCAGCGCCTCGTAGCTCATGCCCAGCACCTGCGTGGAGGCTGCCTCCTCGCCGAGGGCGGGCTGGCCGTCCTCGGCCGGGCCGACCAGGCGGCGTACGGCCTCGGCCTCCTCGGGGAAATAGAACTCGGTCAGCGAGCGGCCGAGGTGGTGGAACATCGCGGCAAGGAAGGCCTCCTCGGCCTCGCGCGGGTTGGCACACAGCTCGCGCGCCAGCGACGCCGCCATCAGCGAGCGCAGATAGTCCTCGCGCAGCCGCCTGGCATGGCCTTTGTTCTCCATGCGCTCCAGCAGCACCAGGCTGAGCGCCAGGTTGCGGATGCCGGCAAAGCCGATCAGCGCGACCGCGCGCGACACCGTGCCGATGCCGCCGCCGCCCATGTGCCGGTACTGCGCCGTGTTGACCAGGCGCAGCAGCTTCTGCGTCAGCGCCACGTCCTTCAGGATCTCGTTGGACAGGCTGGCCACGCTCTCCTGCTCGGACTGGGTCAGCCGCTGGATGCGGCCTATGGCGTCGGACAGCGCCGGGAAGTCGCTCTTGTGGCGCATGCGGCGCAGCAGGAAGTCCAGCACCGGCGCGTCCTGCGGCGCATCGGGCTCGGCGACGGGGCGCAGCCAGGCGGCCAGCGCATCGCGCAGCAGCGTGGCGCTGGGCCAGCGCGCGGCCGGCTCGCGCGCCAGGCCGCGCTGCACGATGGCGCGCAGCGCGTCATCCACGCCGGCATCCAGGCCCGCCGGCAGCATCAGCTGGGTGGTCTGCACGCGCTGGATGGCGCGCCAGGGGTCGGGGTCGTGGTTGAGGCGCTGGCCGCTCAGCATCTCCGCCAGCATGACGGCGGCCGCGAACAGGTCCATCTGCGGATGCGGCGGCGCGCCGCGAGCGGCCTCGGGCGAGATATAGCCCGGCGTGCCGACGATGCGCGACGCCGCGTCGGCGGCCGTGGAGACCCGCGCCGCGATGCCGAAGTCCATCACGCGCGGCCGGCCCCGGGCATCGAGCAGGATGTTGCTGGGCTTGAGGTCGCGATGGACGAGGCCGGCGGCATGGGCGGCGCTGAGGCCGTCCAGGATGCCCAGCATCAGCGTGACGGCCTCGGCCGCCGTGGGCCGCGGGCCGGCACGCAGGCGCTGGCTCAGCGTGCCGCCGGACACGTACTCGAACACCAGATAGGAACGCCCGCCCTGGGTGTCGGCCTCGAAGACCGGCACGATGTTCGGATGGGTCAGCCGGCTGACGGCGCGGGCCTCGTGCAGCCACTCGTCGACGCTGCCTGCCTCGCCGGCATCGGCCAGCTGGGCCTTCAGCAGCTTGACGGCGACCTCGCGGTCCAGCAGCGGGTCGTGCGCCAGCCAGACGGTGGCCTGCGCGCCCTCCCCCAGCGGCTTCAGCAACCTGAAGCGGCCGAGTTGGGGCGGCAGCTCGTCGGCCATGGCGTGTCAGCGGCGCGGGGTCGCCCGCAGCCGTCGTGTCAGGGGGGCAGGTCGCGGCGTCATGACCTCAGGAGCCGCCCCGCGCGGCCAGGCGCTCGCGCAGCGATCCCGCCGGCACGGTGGCGTCGGCCGGCGCGGCCGGCGGCTTGTGGGCGCCCGGGTCCAGCGCCTCCATGACCTCGCGCAGGCCCAGGCCCAGCGCCTTGGCATAGCGCCGCGTCGCCGCCTCCACGCCGGCGCGGCGGCGGGCTTCGGGCAGGCCCTGGGCATCGACCAGCTCGTTGGCCAGGCTGCAGGTCAGGCGGATGGCGTCGGCGTCGCTGCGGCCGGCATGCACGGTGGCGCCCGGCGGCTGGCGGCGGATCATGTGCAGCAGCTCCTCGCCCAGGCCCCAGTGGCGGGCCACGGCGGCGCCCAGCGTGTCCAGGTCGCAACCCAGCACCGCATAGGCCGCCGCCTGCTCGCTCATGCCGGGCGGGTTGGGCTGGTCCTCGGTGGGTTCGGGCGGCACCATCAACTGGCGGATCTGCTGCGCGTCGTCCGGGAAGTGGTACTGCAGCAGCAGCCGGCCCAGGTTCTGCATGACGGCGATGAGGTGGACCACCTCGGCGTCATAGCCCGCTGGACGCAGCGCCTGGGCGATCTGCGCGGCGCGGCCGACCCGGGCCATCAGCTGGCGCAGCAGTTCGGCGGCGGCCGGCTGCAGCGGGCCGGGCCAGGGCTTGAGCGCGTTGATGGCGTACTGCAGGCCGTCCAGGCCCAGCATCTGGATGGCGCGCTGCATGTTCAGCACGGTCTCGCCCTGATGCCCGGCCTGCTTGAGCGCGTTGTTGACGCGGCGCACCAGCTCCAGGCTCAGCGCCATGTCCTTCAGCGCGATCTCCGACAGCGCGCTGGCATGCTGGGCCTCCAGGCCCGAGTCGGCCGCGAACCGGTGCAGGCCCCCCATCGTGGTCGGCAGGTGGCCCAGGCGCTGCAGCTTGTCCAGCAGCAGCACGATGGGGCCGCCGCTGTCGTGCTCGGCCGCCTGGCGCCAGCCGTCCAGCGCGCGCCAGAAGCTGCGCGCCAGGTGGTAGCGCTGGCGCAGCTGGCGGTCGGTCGCGCGGTTGCAGATGGCGCGCAGCGGGTCGGGGATGGGGTGCGGCGTCTCCCAGCCCAGGCGCACGATCTCGCGCCCGGGGCGCGTGGGCGACGGCTGCATCTGCAGCACGACCTGCTGCAGGTCGTGCTCCTCCAGCACGGGCCGGCCGGTCAGCAGCCGGTGCAGCAGCAGGCCGACGCAGAGCACGTCCTCCTCGGCCGAGTCGCGCACGGCGCGGCGGGTGACGGTGCCGTAGTCGACGCCGGGAGGAAAGACCTCCTGCGCCACCTCCAGGCCGATGAGGCGGACCTTGTCGCCGGCATCGATGAGGACGCTGCTGGCCTGGATGTCGCGGTGGGCATGGCCGGCCTCGTGGGCGAAGGCCAGGCCCTCCAGCAGCTGGGCCACCCAGCCGGCGGCCTCGATGGGCAGCGGCGCGGCCTGGCGCGCCAGGCGCTCGTCCAGCGTCTCGCCCAGGGCCCGCTCATAGGCCACATAGGGCCAGCTCTCCACCTGGCCGATCTCGAAGACCGGCGCGAGGTTGGGATGCTGCACGCGCTCGCCGGCCTGGGCCGAGCGCAGCCAATGCTCCAGCGCCTGCGCGCTGTTGGGCTTCTCGCGCGGCATGCACAGCAGCAGCTCCTGACCCAGGCCCGGATCGAAGACGCGCCAGATCAGGCTGCGGGCGCTCTTGGACTGAAGAGCGCGCAGCTCGAAGCGGCCGAAGCTTCTCAACGGTGGGGTGGCAGGGCTGGTGTCAGACACGTCGAACGAGGAAAGGCTGTAACAGTTGGTGTCCCCGCATTGGACTCCAGCCTAGACCGGTCCAGCTTGCAGGCAGGCGTCGAAAAGCGACGGATTTCATCCCCGCCAGACCGCAATGGCGGCTTGTGTGCATCAGCTCACGATCTGGGCCCAGACCTTGTCCAGCCGCTTCACGCTGACCGGCTGCGGCGTGCGCAGCTCCTGGGCGAACAGGCTGACGCGCAATTCCTCCAGCTGCCAGCGGAAGTCGTCCAGCCGAGCATCGCGCACGCCCTTGAGCTCGGCAAGCCGGCGGGTGTAACGCTGCTCCAGCGGCCTGACCTCGCCCATCAGCTTGGCGTCGCGGGCCGCATCGGCGCGCAGCTTGTCCAGCCGGGCCGTGACGGCCTTCAGGTAACGCGGCAGGTGCTGCAGCTGCGCCCAGGGCGTGTCCAGCGCGAAGCGCTTGGGCACCAGGCGCTGCAACTGCGCGGCCACGTCATCGCCCACGTCCTTGGGCGGGCGGGAGTCCTTGAGCTTGCGGCTGGCGTTGGCCAGCTCCTGCAACACGGCGTGCACGGCGCGGGCCACCTCCTGGGCGATCAGGTTGAGCCGGCTGCGGCCCTCCTCGATGCGCTTCTTGAAGGCCAGCTGATCGGCGGGCAGCGGATCGGCCAGGAAGGCGCGGTCCAGCGCGACACCGATGATCTGGTCGCGCAGCTCCTCGGCCGTGCCCAGACCCATGAACAGCACCGACATGCGCTGCAGGTCCGGAATGTTCTTCTCGAGGAATTTCAGCGGCTCCTTGAGCTGCAGCGCGATGAGGCGGCGCAGGCCGGCGCGGTGCTTCGCGGCGGCGACCTCGGGCTCGTCGAAGACCTCGATCTCCACATGCGCGCCCTTGTCGATCAGCGCCGGGAAGCCGATCAGCGTCTGGCCGCCCTTCTTCACCTCCAGCAGCTCCGGGAGCTCGCCGAAGGTCCAGTCCGTATAGGCCTGGCTGGCGTCGCGCGCCGGCTCGGGCTTCTTGACGACTTCGGCGCGCACGCCCTTGCCCGCCACCGGTGCCTGTGCCGGTTTGGGCGCGGCCTCCTTGGCCGGCAACTTCAGCGCCGCAAGCGCCTGGAAGGCCGAGCGCGCCTGGCCGCCCAGCTCCGCCTTCAGCGCCGCGAGCTGGCGGCCCTGGCCGAGCTGGCGGCCATGCTCGTCGACGACGCGGAAGTTCATGAACAGGTGCGGCGCGAGCTGCTCCAGCTTGAAGTCGTTGCGCTGCACGGCCAGCTGGGTACGCTCTTTGACGGCCTTCAGCAGCACGTCGACCAGGCCGCCCTGGCCGAAGGGATTCAGCTCGATGAACTCGGCGACGAAGTCCGGCAGTGGCGTCAGCCGCGCGCGCGGCTTCTGGTGCAGGCTCTTCAGCAGCGCCGTCACCTTGGCGGCCAGCATGCCGGGCACCAGCCATTCGGCGCGCTCCTCGCTGACCTGGTTCAGCGCGAAGATGGGTACGGTCACCGTCAGGCCGTCGCGGGCATCGCCCGGCTGGTGCAGGTAGCTCGCGGCGCAGTCCACGCCACCCAGGCGAATGACCTTGGGGAAGGCCTCGCTGGTCACGCCCGCGGCCTCGTGGCGCATCAGCTCGTCCTGGCTGAGCTGCAGCAGCTTGTCGTCGGCCTTGCTGGCCTCGCGCCACCACTTCAGCAGCGTCGCGCCGCTGAACACATGGGCCGGCAGCTTGTCGTCGTAGAAGGCGTAGATCAGCTCGTCGTCCACCAGCACGTCCTGGCGGCGCGACTTGTGCTCCAGCGCCTCGACCTTGGCGATCTGGCGCCGGTTGTGGGCTATGAAGGGCAGCTGGCGCACCAGGTCTTCCGGCAGCTCGTCGTTGACCAGCCCCTCGCGGATGAAGATCTCGCGCGCGGCCTTCGCGTCCACGCGGCCGAAGTTCACGCGCTTGCCGCTGTAGAGCACGATGCCGTACAGCGTCGCCCGCTCGAGTGCCACGACCTCGGCGGCCTTCTTCTCCCAGTGCGGCTCCAGCAGCTGGGTCTTGATCAAGTGGCCGGCGATGGGCGGCAGCCATTGCGGCTCGATGTTGGCCAGGCCCCGGCCGTACAGCCGTGACGTGTCCACCAGCTCGGCCGCGACGATCCAGCGGCCCGGTTTCTTGCTGAGGTGCGCGCCCGGGTGGCGGTAGAACTTGATGCCGCGCGCGCCGAGGTACCAGTCCTCGTCGTCGCTCTTGCAGCCGATGTTGCCCAGCAGGCCGGCCAGCATGGACAGGTGCACCTGCTCATAGGTGGCCGGGCTCTGGTTGAGCCGCCACCCCTGCTCGGTGACCACCGTCTGCAGCTGCGAGTGCACGTCGCGCCATTCGCGCACGCGGCGCGGGCTGACGAAGTTCTCGCGCAGCAGCGCCTCGTGCTTGCGATGCGACAGCTTGTGCTCGCCCTCCCCCCCTTTCGAGTCACCCAGCCATTTCCACAGCTTCAGGTAGCCCATGAACTCCGACTTCTCGTCGTCGAACTTCTTGTGCTTCTCGTCGGCCGCCTGGGCCTGCTCCTGCGGGCGGTCGCGCACGTCCTGGCCCGACAGTGCCGACGCGATGACCAGCACCTCGGTCAGCGCCTGGCGCTCCCGCGCCTCCAGGATCATGCGGCCCACGCGCGGGTCCAGCGGCAGGCGCGCGAGCTCCTTGCCCAGCGCGGTGAGCTCGTTGGCGTCGTCGGTGGCGCCCAGCTCGTTGAGCAGCTGGTAGCCGTCGGCGATGGCCTTCGGTCTTGGCGCTTCGAGGAAAGGGAAACGCTCCACATCGCCCAGGTGCAGCGACTTCATGCGCAGGATGACGCCGGCGAGACTCGACCGCAGGATCTCGGGGTCGGTGAACTTCGGCCGTTCGTTGAACTCCTTCTCGCTGTACAGCCGCACGCAGATGCCGTTGCTGACGCGGCCGCAGCGGCCGGCGCGCTGGTTGGCCGCCGCCTGGCTGATGTTCTCGATCAGCAGCTGCTCGACCTTGTTGCGATAGCTGTAGCGCTTCACGCGCGCCAGGCCGGGGTCGATGACGTAGCGGATGCCGGGCACCGTGAGGGACGTCTCGGCCACGTTGGTCGCCAGCACGATGCGGCGCGCGCCGTGCGGCTCGAAGACCTTGTTCTGCTCGGCCTCCGAGAGCCGCGAGAACAGCGGCAGGATCTCCACGCCCGGCGGGTGGTGCTTGCGCAGCGCCTCGGCGGCCTCGCGGATCTCGCGCTCACCGGGCAGGAAGACCAGCACGTCGCCGCCCCCCTCGCGCCACAGCTCGTCCACCGCGTCGCAGATGGCGTTGTTGAGGTCGTACTCGCGGCTTTCCTCGAACGGGCGGTAGCGCTGCTCCACCGGGTACAGCCGGCCCGACACCATCAGCACCGGCGCCGGCCCCTTGGCGCTCTCGAAGTGCTTCGCGAAGCGCTCGGCGTCGATGGTGGCCGAGGTGACGATGACCTTCAGGTCGGGCCGGCGCGGCAGCAGCTCGCGCAGATAGCCCAGCAGGAAGTCGATGTTGAGGCTGCGCTCGTGCGCCTCGTCGATGATCAGCGTGTCGTAGGCGCGCAGCAGCGGGTCGCTCTGCGTCTCGGCCAGCAGGATGCCGTCCGTCATCAGCTTGACCGACGCGCCCTTGGACAGCCGGTCCTGGAAGCGCACCTTGTAGCCGACGACCTCGCCCAGCGGCGTCTTCAGCTCCTCGGCGATGCGCTTGGCCACGCTGCTGGCGGCGATGCGCCGCGGCTGCGTATGGCCGATCAGGCCGCCACCGTTGAGCCGACCACGCCCCATGGCCAGCGCGATCTTGGGCAGCTGCGTGGTCTTGCCCGAGCCGGTCTCGCCGCAGACGATGACGACCTGGTGCTGGGCCAGCGCCTGCATGATCTCGTCGCGGCGCGACGAGACCGGCAGGCTTTCGGGGAATGAAATGGAGAGAGCCGGCTGGACGGGCCGGCTCTCGGTGCGTTCTGAACTCATCGGGGCGGGATTGTCCCGCAGAGCATCACGCCGTCCGCGGGAAATAGCTGATGACCTGGATGACGGCGCCCTGCGGATCCTGCAGCACGGCCATGCGGCCCACGCTGGGGATGTCGAAGGGGCCGGCGCAGACGATGGCGCCCAGGCTCTTGGCCTGCTCCACCGTCGCATCGCAGGAGGCCACGGTCACATAGGCGCCCCACAGGGCCGGGCCGGGCTGCTGCTGCTTCATGACGCCGCCCACCGAGACCCCGCCGACCTTGATGACGTGATAGTCGCCATCGCCGAGGTTCATGGTGTCGAAACCCCAGCCGAACAGCCGGCCGTAGAAGTCGCGGGCGGCCTGGGGATCGGGGCTGGACAGCTCGTTCCAGCTGAAGGCGCCGGGGGTCATGTAGACGTCGTTGTAGTCCTTCATCGCGGTCTCCGTTGGCGGGGCGACCATGCTCGGCGCGCAACACAACCGCGTCAAGCAGGGTCGCGCAGGCTCCACAATTCGACCATGAGCGGTCTCGTATTTCCCCATACCTTCGTGCCCTGGTTCCGGTCCGTGGCGCCCTACATCCACGCCTACCGGGGCGAGACCTTCGTCATCGGCATGCCGGGCGAGGCGGTCGCGGCCGGCAAGCTCAACGCCATCGTGCAGGATCTGGCCATCCTGCACGCCATGGGCATCAAGGTCGTGCTGGTGCACGGCTTCCGCCCCCAGGTCAACGAGCAGCTCGCCGCCAAGGGCCAGACGCCGCGCTACAGCCATGGCCGCCGCATCACCGATGCCGTGGCCCTGGACTGCGCCCAGGAGGCCGCCGGCCAGCTGCGCTTCGAGATCGAGGCCGCCTTCAGCCAGGGCCTGCCCAACACGCCCATGGCCAATGCCACCGTGCGCGTCGTCTCCGGCAACTTCCTGACCGCCCGGCCGGTCGGCATCGTCGACGGCGTGGACTTCCAGCACTCCGGCCTGGTGCGCAAGGTGGATGCCGCCGCCATCCAGCGCGCCATCGACATCGGCGCCATCGTGCTGCTGTCGCCCTTCGGCTTCTCGCCCACGGGCGAGGCCTTCAACCTGTCGATGGAAGACGTCGCCACGTCCACCGCCATCGCGCTGCAGGCCGACAAGCTGCTGTTCGTCTGCGAGGTGCCCGGCGTCCGCGAGAACCCGGACGACCCGGAAAGCCCCATCGACACCGAACTGGCCGTCGCCGACGCCGACCGCCTGCTGACCAAGGCCGGCCCGGCGCCGGAGCCCACCCAGGTGGCCTTCTACCTGCGGCATTGCGCCGAGGCCTGCCGCGCCGGCGTGGAGCGCTCGCACATCATCCCGTTCGCGATCGACGGCGCGCTGCTGCAGGAGGTCTACACCCACGACGGCATCGGCACCATGGTCGTCGACGAGAAGCTGGAGAGCCTGCGCGAGGCCACGTCCGACGACGTCGCCGGCATCATCAAGCTGATCGAGCCCTTCGAGCGCGACGGCACGCTGGTCAAGCGCAGCCGCACCGAGATCGAGCGCGATGCCGAGCTCTACACCGTCATCGAGCATGACGGCGTCATCTTCGGCTGCGCGGCCCTCTATCCCTATGTGGAGGCGCACACGGCCGAGATGGCGGCCCTGACGGTGTCCAACGAGGTGCAGGGCCAGGGCGACGGCGACCGGCTGCTCAAGCGCATCGAGCAGCGCGCCAAGGCCATGGGACTGGAGAGCATCTTCGTGCTGACCACCCGCACCATGCACTGGTTCATCAAGCGCGGCTTCCAGCAGGTCGACCCCGAATGGCTGCCCGAGGAACGCAAGCGCAAATACAACTGGGACCGCCGCTCACTGGTGCTGGTCAAACGATTCGGCTAAGCCCCACGCAGCCGCTCGATACGGCCGGCGCGCTAAAGTGCCGCCCGTTTTCCCTATTTGTGTTCCAGGAGCCCGCCATGTCCCGCGTCGTCCAATGTGCCTATCTGAAGAAGGAAGCCGAAGGGCTGGACTTCCCGCCCTACCCCGTGCACACGGAACTCGGCAAGCGAGTTTGGGAAAACGTCAGCAAGGAGGCCTGGGCGGCCTGGATGAAGCATCAGACCATGCTGGTCAATGAAAACCGCCTCAACCTCGCCGACCTGCGCGCCCGCCAATACCTGATGCGCCAGGCCGAGCAATTCTTCTTCGGCAGCGGCGCCGAACAAGTGGCCGGCTACGTGCCGCCGTCGAACTGAGCCGCCCTCTGCCGCGCCGCGACGTGGCTTTCGTCACGGCGAATACCGTCAGCCGCCACGGCAATCCGCGCGGCCAGGGGTATCCCCCCATCAGATCCAGCCTGCGGGGCCTGCCAAATCCCCGGCCATCGGGTTTTGCCCGCAACTCAAAACCCTAACCGGCGAAAACTCTTGCCTGAATCCCCGGTCCGCGATTTAATTCGTGGGCGGAGATAATCGCCGGGCCTGGCGCCCCGCGCCTCCGAGGCCTCGATGTCCACCATCGGGAGTCTCACCGGTCAAATCGCAAGAGGAATAGCAGCATGTCCAATCTCAAGGAACTCCTGGCCCAACGCGCCGCGCTTGATGAGCAGATCAGCCAAACCAAGGAGCGCGAGCGCAACGAGGCCGTTGCCAAGGTCAAATCCCTGATGAGCGAATATGGCCTGACGCTGGCGGACCTCAGCATGCGCACCCCCAAACCGGCCAAGGTCTCCAAGGTCGCCGCCAAATATCGCAATCAGGCGACCGGCGAAACCTGGAGCGGTCGCGGCCTGCAGCCCAAATGGCTGAAGGCCGCCGTGGCGGCCGGTGCCAAGCTGACCGATTTCGCGGTCTGAGCACACCACGCTGAAAGAAACCGGCGCCGCGACGGCGGCGCCAGCGCAGGGCCATCTACGGGATGGCCCTTTGCTTATGTGACGGGCACCGCACCTAAACTGCGCCATGGCTTTCGTCACCGGCCCCAAGGCCTCGATTCACGGGTTTCCCCGGGGCCGCTGCCTTTGCAGGGCCGGGTGACGGCCTGAACCATGGCATTGCACACCGGCGCGCCCGAGCCCTCGGCCCATGGGCAGGAGGCCGACCTGAGCATCCAGGCGCCGCCCCCCACCCAGCCGCCGTCAGGCCCCCGCCGCATCCATGACCGGCGCGGCAGACGCCGCATCAGACGCGTCGGTCTGGCGGCGCTGGCCGGCCTGGGTGGCGGGTTGATCATCGCCTGGAGCCTCGCCACCGACGCGCTGCCGCCCCTGCTGCGCCTGCCCCAGCCGGCCGGCGCGATGCCGCCCCAGGACCTGCTGATTCCCATGTTGACGGCCGCCCTGGGACTGCTGGCGCTGTGGCGCCTCAGTGCCTGGGTGCTGCCCCTGGTGACGGCCGGCCTGCTGCTGGGCGCTGGCCTGCCGCTGCTGTTCAGCAGCCCTGACGCCCCCGGCGCCGCGCTGGACCTGCTGGTCTCGCCCCCCGTACTGGCCGCGCTGGCCCTGCCGCTGCTGGCCGTGGCGCTGAACCGCCCCCTGCTGCGCCGGCTGCGCCTGACCGGTCGGCTGATCCACTGGCGCGAACTGGGCCTGTTCGGCCTGCTCGCCGGCCTGGCCGCACCGGGTCTGGCCGGGCTGCTGGCCCTGGCCCTGCTGTGGGGCTCGGGGCTCTCCGCAGCCGCCGCTGGCAGCGGCGCGCTGGAACTGGCCGCGGCCTGGGCACTGGCGCTGCTGGGCGTTGGCACCGCGCTGCAGGCCGGCGGCCAGCGGTCGCGCCACGGCAGCCGCCGGCTGGGCCATGGGCTGGCGCTTGCCGCCGTCGCGGCCCAGGCCGCGCTCGCCTGGCAGCCCCAGCCCGGCGCCTGGCTGCTGCTGCCGCATCTGCTGCTGTGCCTGCACGCACTGCAGGCCGCCCCGCGCGCCAATGCGCTGCTGGGTGTGGCCTTGCTGGGCCTGTGGGCCCTGGGCGCACCGCCCACGCTGGCGGCCCATGCAACGGGCGCGGCGCTGGCGCTGCTGCCGCCGCTCATCCTGGGCTTGAGCCAGCGGCAGCACGACCGCGACGGCTGGCGCAGCGCCCTCGATGCCCAGGGCCTGGCGCTGGCCGAATGGCGGCTGCCGGAGGGGCGGCGCCAGGCCTCGGCCCGCTGGGTGGCGCTGACGAACGGGCTCGACGGCGTTGCCACGGGCAGCGCGCCGCTGGACTGGGTCCGCCTGGCCCACCCGCGCGACCGCGAGCCCGTGCGCCGGGCCCTGCGCGAGCTGCTGGCCGACCCGCAGCGCCAGCAACTGGGCCTGTCGCTGCGCCTGGCCGCGGACGGCGGTGACTGGCGCTGGCACGAGCTGCAGGCCCATGTGCCACTGCGTGACCGCCGGGGCCGCCCCCGCAGCCTCGTCGCGACGCTGGCCGACATCAGCTGGCGCCACACGGCCGAGGAGCGCGAACGCCTGGCCGCCACGCTGTTCCAGCAGGCCGGCGAAGGCCTGGCCATCCTCGACATGCACGGGCGCGTCGTCGAGGCCAACCCGGCCTATTGCGAGGTCCTGCACGCGACGCGCGAGGCCCTCATCGGCCGCCCGGCCGCGCCACTGAGCGCGGCCAATCTGCAGCGCAGCGGCCACGAGCCCGCCGAGCTGCAGGCCCGGCTGAACGCCGGCCAGAGCTGGAGCGGCCAGCTGCAGGCCCTGCTGGATGATGGCGGCCACCATGTCTTCGCCGCCAAGCTCAGCCCCGTGCCGGAACCGGAGGGCGTGGACCCACGCTGGCGACTGCTCAGCCTGAGCGACCTGGGCGAGCGCCTGCACCAGCAGGACTTGCTGCGCCGCAGCCTGCGCTACGACATCGCCACCGGCCTGCCCAACCGCGACGAGTTCATGCGCCTGCTGCAACAGGCGCTGGCCGCCGCCAACCGCGACGGCTTCAAGCTGGTCATCGGCGTCATCGACCTGGACGACTTCGGCCGCGTCAACGCCGAGCATGGCCAGCTGGTCGCCGACGCCGCGCTGCTGCAGCTCGGCGGCCGGCTGCGAGCCGCGCTGCGTGGCGCGCGCGGGGCGGCGCCGGACACCGCGGACCAGCTCGCCCGCCTGCACGGCGACGAGTTCGCCGTGCTGATGCGCGTGCAGACACCCGAGGAAGCCCAGCGCGGCATCGACCGGCTGCTGGCCATGCTGGCCACGCCCGTGGCCGTGCACGAGAGCCGGGTCGGCAACGGGCTGGCGCTGGAGATCAGCGCCAGCATGGGCGCCACGATCTACCCCCAGGACAACGCCGACCCCGAGACGCTGCTGCGCCACGCCGGCCATGCGCTGTACCGCGCCAAGCATGCCGGCCGCAGCCGCGTGCAGTTCCACGACCCCACGCTGGACCAGCGCGACGAGGCCGGCCTGATCGCGCTGGCCCGCCTGCAGAAGGCGCTGGACGGCGACGAGCTGCTGCTGCATTACCAGCCCCAGATCGACCTGCGCACCGGCCAGGTGGTGGGCGTCGAAGCCTTGCTGCGCTGGCAGCATCCCGAGCGCGGCCTGCTCGCGCCGGCCCATTTCCTGCCGCTGATCGAGACCACCGGTCTGGCGGTGCAGATCGGCGACTGGGTCATCGCGCAGGCGCTGGCCCAGGCATCCGCCTGGGCCAGCGCAGGCCTGAACGGCGGCAAGGGCCTGCCCGTCAGCGTCAACGTCGGCGCCCGCCAGCTCAGCCGCCACGACTTCCCGCAGCGCCTGCAGGAGCTCATCCAGCGCCAGCCGCCCGGCGTCGCCGCGCTGCTGCACCTGGACCTGCTGGAGGCCGACGCGCTGGCCGAAACGGCGGCCAGCCAGGCGCTGATCCAGCGCTGCCTGAGCCTGGGCGTGGGCATCGCGCTGGACGACTTCGGCGCCGGCTACTCGCGGCTGGGCTCGCTCAAGCGCCTGCCCGTCGACACCCTCAAGCTGCACCGCAGCTATGTGCAAGGCATGCTGGGCGACGCCCAGGACCTGTCCCTGGTCGAGGGCGTCATCGGGCTGGCACGCAACATCGGCTGCACCGTGCTGGCCAAGGGCGTGGAGAGCCGGGCGCATGCCCGCGAGCTGCTGCGCCTGGGCTGCCGCCTGGGCCAGGGCAACGGCATCGCCGCCGCCATGCATCCCATGGCGCTGCAGGGCTGGATGGAGGTCTTTGCCAACAGCGGCTGGGCCGCCAGGTTGCGCAGCCCCTCCCAGGCGCCTCTCTAAAATCCCTGGGTGATTCCCCAAGGCTTCATCCAGGATTTGCTGTCCCGCGTCGACGTTGTCGACGTGGTGGGTCGCCATGTGGACCTGAAGAAGGCCGGCATCAACCACAAGGGCCTGTGCCCCTTCCATGGCGAGAAGTCGCCCAGCTTCATCGTCAGCCCCAGCCGCCAGACCTACCACTGCTTCGGCTGCGGCGTGCATGGCAATGCGATCGGCTTCCTGATGGAGCACACCGGCGCGACCTTTGTCGAGGCGGTGGAGGACCTGGCCCAGCAGGTGGGCATGGTGGTGCCCCAGGACGAGCGCAGCCCCGAGCAGCGCGAACGCGCCAAGGCCGAGAAGGCCAGGCAGCAGAGCCTGACCGACGTGCTGGTCCGTGCGGCCGAGTTCTACAAGGCGCAGCTGCGCAAGGCGCCCCGCGCCGTGGCCTATCTGAAGGGCCGCGGCCTGACCGGCCAGATCGCCGCCCGCTTCGGCCTGGGCTATGCGCCCGAGGGCTGGCGCTCCCTGGCCAGCGGCTTTCCGGCCTATGACGACCCGCAGCTGGTCGAGGCGGGACTGGTCATCACGCCGGAGGCGGAGCCCGGCGAGGACGCCAAGCGCTACGACCGCTTCCGCGACCGCATCATGTTCCCCATCCGCAACGTGCAGGGCGAGGTCATAGGCTTCGGCGGCCGCGTGCTGGACAAGGGCGAACCCAAATACCTGAACTCGCCCGAGACGCCGGTCTTCCACAAGGGCCGCGAGCTCTACGGCCTCTACGAAGGCCGCCAGGCCATGCGCCAGCGCGGCTATGCGCTGGTCGTCGAGGGCTATATGGACGTCGTCGCTCTGGCCCAGTACGGCATCGCCAACGCCGTCGCCACGCTGGGCACGGCCTGCACGCCCGACCATGTGCACAAGCTGTTCCGACACACCGACATGGTGGTCTTCAGCTTCGACGGCGACGCCGCCGGCCGCCGCGCCGCCGTGCGCGCGCTGGAGGCCGCGCTGCCCCACGCGACCGAGACGCACACGGTCAAGTTCCTCTTCCTGCCAACCGAGCACGACCCCGACTCCTACGTCCGCGAGCTGGGCGCCGAGGCTTTCGAGCGCTGCATCGAAGGGGCGCTGCCGCTGTCGCGCCAGCTGCTGGCCGTCGCCGCCGACGGCTGCGACCTGGGCACGCCCGAGGGCCGCGCCCGCATGCTCAACCAGGCAAGGCCGCTGTGGCAGCTGCTGCCGGAGGGCCTGCTGCGCCGCCAGCTGTTGGGTGAACTGGCCCGGCAAGGCCAGTTGCCCGAGGCCGAGCTGCAGGCGCTGTGGCTGGGCGAGCCGGCACCGGCCACGATGAGCGCCCCCGCGGCGGCTGCGCCGGCCGAGAAACCCCGCTGGCAGCCCAAGGCAGAGTGGAAGGGCAAGGCCGAGTGGAAGGGCAAGGGCGACTGGAAGCGCAGGGGCCGGGACGAAGAGCCCCGCCCCGCCGGCCCGCGGGCCGCGCCGCCGACGCCCATGGACAACGCCGTGCGGCTGCTGCTGCAGCACAGCGAGCTGTGGGAGACGCTGGCCGACGAGGACCGTGCCCTGCTCCACGACCTGCCGGGCACACACGGCGCACTGGTCCATTGGCTGGAACGCCAGCTGACGCATCACGGCCCCGGCCCCTGGGCAGCAATGCAGGCGGGCCTGGCGGCGGACGGCTTCGGCGAGGCCGTGGCCCGCCTGACCGGCCACATCCAGGCCTTGGGCATCGAGGAATCCGACCCCGCCGGCGACCTGGCGCGCGCGGTCGCCGACCTGCGCTCGCGCGCCTCCACACCGCTGCCCGGCGGCGGCGGCGCGACGGACGAGGAACGTCGGCGCGCGCTGGAAGCCCTGGCCCGCATGCGCGAGCGGCATGGGATCGCGCCGCCCAAGCCGCCGGATCTTTGACCTTGGGGAGAAATTGGCCGATAATCTCTTGTTTTCCGCGCGCGTCAACAAGAGTGACGGCAGAGACATGCCGGACCCCGGCCACCCAGCGACACTGGGCAACCCAACGGGACGACCCAAGGGGTTTGAAAGGCCAACTCATCCGCCAGCTCTGCACTCCAAACGATCACGCCAGCTTGTTCGCGCCACGCAGGGTCCCTCGGCCAGATTCCGGTCGATACCCGGCGACGAAAGCCACCGCTCCCCTGCCCCGCCGGTTTGAGTCCGAGCCCGGGCAGGCAGCGGTGGCTGCTGCATTTCTGAATTGACCGCGCAAACCCGAAGGACCTGCATGACCGCCAAGAAGACCGCGACCAAGGCCAGCCCCGCTCCCGCCGAGGAGCCCAAGAAGAAGACGGCCGCCAAGGCCGCCGCGGAATCGTCCGCCAAGCCCGCGAAGGCGGCCAAGCCCGCCGCGAAGGCGGCCAAGGCTGACGAGGACAAGCCCAAGCGCGGTCGCAAGCCCAAGGCGGAGACCACGTCCAAGAAGGGCGCCAAGAAGGACGCCGACGAGGACGAGGACTTCAGCGACATCGAGGGTGAGCTGGAGGGCGAGGAGCCGGTCGAGGAAGAGGCGGCGGTCGTGGCCGAGGACACGCCCAAGGCCAAGCCGCTGCGCATGAAGGTCAGCCGCGCCAAGGAGCGCGCGCTGATGCGCGAGTTCGGCCTGGAGGAAACCGCGCTGACCGAAGAGGAAGCCGTCAAGCGCCGCAGCGAGCTGAAGACCCTCATCAAGATGGGCAAGACGCGCGGCTTCCTGACCCACCAGGAAATCAACGACCACCTGCCCGAGAAGCTGGTCAGCGAGGAAATCCTCGAGGCCATCATCTCCATGCTCAACGACATGGGCATCGCGGTCTACGAGCAGGCGCCCGACGCCGCCACGCTGCTGATCCAGGGCAACACCACCGCCACGTCGACGGAAGAGGAAGCCGAGGAAGCCGCCGAGGCCGCGCTGTCGACGGTGGACTCGGAATTCGGCCGCACGACCGACCCGGTGCGCATGTACATGCGCGAGATGGGCACGGTGGAACTGCTGACCCGTGAAGGCGAAATCGAGATCGCCAAGCGCATCGAGGGTGGCCTGCAGGCCATGATGCTGGCCATCTCGGCCTCGCCCACCACCATCGCCCACATCCTGGAGTACGCCACCAAGATCCGCGCCGGCGAGATGCAGATCTCCGACGTTGTCGACGGCTTCGTGGCCGAGGACGAGGCCGACGACTACGTGGCCGAGGAAGACTTCGACGAGTTCGACGAGGAAGACGACGACGACGGCAACGGCGGCTCCAAGGCGCTGACCAAGAAGCTCGAGGAGCTGAAGACGGCCGCGCTGGTGAAGCTGGATTCGATGTCGGTCAGCTTCGACAAGATGCGCAAGGCCTTCGAGAAGGAAGGCTACAAGTCGCCGGCCTACAACAAGGCCCAGCAGGCCATCAGCAGCGAGCTGATGACCATCCGCTTCACGGTCAAGACGATTGAAAAGCTGTGCGACATCCTGCGCAGCCAGGTGGATGACGTGCGCCGCTACGAGCGCGAGCTGCGCAAGATCGTCGTGGACAAGTGCGGCATGCCGCAGGAGCACTTCATCAAGACCTTCCCGCCCAACGCACTGAACCTGAAGTGGGCCGAGAAGGAAGTCGCCGCCGGCAAGCCCTACAGCGCCATCCTGGCACGCAACCTGCCGCCCGTGCAGGAGCTGCAGCAGAAGCTGTCGGACATTCAGGCCAAGGCCGTGGTGCCGCTGGACGACCTGAAGGACATCAACAAGAAGATGAACGAGGGCGAGAAGGCCTCTCGTGACGCGAAGAAGGAAATGATCGAGGCCAACCTGCGCCTCGTGATCTCCATCGCCAAGAAGTACACCAACCGCGGCCTGCAGTTCCTGGACCTGATCCAGGAAGGCAACATCGGCCTGATGAAGGCGGTGGACAAGTTCGAATACCGCCGCGGCTACA
>JAACZV010000023.1 GCA_009996515.1 Comamonadaceae bacterium | reverse complement strand
CGCGGCGCGGCAGCTCGGCCTCGGCCGGGCGCGTCGGCGCGGCGGGCAGCACGGCGGCCAGGTCGTTGCGCCCCGGCGCGACGGGCAGCGGCCGGGCCCAGCCGGGCTCGGCCTTGCGATCGGGGCCGCGCGTCGGCATGGGCTGGATGGCCGCACCCGGCGCGGGCAGCATGCTGACGGCCGACGGCACGTCGCGGTAGCGGTTGGGGCGCTGCACCGTGACGGGGTCGCGCAGGTCGCGCGGGTCGTTGACGCGGCTCACGTAGCGCGGGCTGTGGCGATAGGCCGGCACATAGACCTCGCGCGGTGCCAGCGGATACCAGCCGAAGCGCGGCGGCGCCGGACGGCTGCCGATGCTGATGCCCACGCTGACGCTGCCACCGCCCACCCAGCCCACCAGGGCCGGTGCATAGACGGGGCGATGGACATAAGGCCCCGGTGCCCAGCACCAGCGCCCGCGCCAGTTGACCCAGCGGCCGTAGTGGAAGGGCGCGAAGCCCCAGGGCGCGTCATCCACCCAGGTCCAGCCCCACAGGCGCGACCAGGCCCAGTGGCCGTAGCGGTAGGGCGCCCAGTCGGCGACGATCAGCGTGGTGGGTATCCACACGGCACCGTAGTCGGGCGCGGTTTCCCAGCGGCCATAGCGGTCCAGGTCCTCGGCCCCGGTCATCTCGGGCGAGACATAGCGGGCCGAATCGGCGTACTGGCGGTCGCCTTCCTCGCGGTTCTCGGCCAGCACCCAGTCGCCGAAGCCGTCGCTGTACAGCGGCGAGCGCTCGGCACGCGGCCCGTCGGGCCACCACAGCTCCACCTGCTCGCCGGTGCCCAGCGACACGGGCGCGGCGGCGCGCGCCCATTCGAAGCGCATGCGCCCCTGCCAGACATAGACCTTGCTGCCGCGGTCCAGCTGCTCGACGCGGTACAGGCCTTCGCGCTCCGGCAGGGCCGTGCCCTCGCGGGTGCGCAGTCGGGTCTCGGTGGCGTTCTGCGACGAGCGCAGGCGCAGCGCCACATCGCCGCGATCCAGCTGCAGCAGGGTCTGGCCGTCGTCGAGCTGGCTCAGTTCCAGGTCGCTGCGCTCGTCCACCCAGATGGTCGTGGAGCCCACGCGCAGGCTGACGCGCGCGCGCTCGTCGGTGCGCAGCCGGTCGCCCTCGCCCACCGTCTGGTTGCGGCTGATGCGCGTCCACTCGCGGCTGTCCTGGTCGAACAGCCAGGCATCGCCGACGACGCTGACGACGCGCGCGGCGCGCGACGGCGGGTCGCGGTCGATGTCCTGGGCTCGAGCACCGGGCGCCAGGGCGACCAGCAGGGTCAGCGCCAGAATGCGCCAGGCGCGGCGCGTCAGGACGAGCGAGGGGGCGACGGACGTGGCCATGTGCGTGGGGCTCCTTTGCGCTGTCCTAACGCACCGGTGTCGCAGCCGGTGCACGACGCTTACAAACGTTTCAATCATCCGCGCTGGCGTCCAGCTCCGGGAACAGCACCGACGTGAAGCCGAAGCGCGTGAAGTCCCGGATCCGCATCGGGTAGAGGATGCCGTCCAGATGGTCGCACTCATGCTGCACCACCCGGGCATGGAAGCCCTCGGCGATGCGGTCGATGGCGTTGCCGTCGGCATCGAAGCCCCGGTAGCGGATGCGCTCGTCGCGCTCGACGACGCCACGTAGCCCCGGCACCGACAGGCAGCCCTCCCAGCCCTCCACGCGGCCGCCGTCCAGCACCTCGATGACCGGGTTGATCAGCACGGTGGGCGGCACCGGCGGCGCGTCCGGATAGCGCGGATTCTTCGTGTAGCCGAAGATGACCAGGCGCAGGTCCACGCCGATCTGCGGCGCGGCCAGCCCCGCGCCGTTGGCCGCGGCCATGGTGTCGAACATGTCGGCGATCAAGGCCTTGAGCTCGGGCGTGCCGAACCGGGTGATGGGCTGGGCCACACGCAGCAAGCGTGGGTCGCCCATCTTCAGAATCTCGTGCACCGCCACCGCGACCTCCTTAGGCTATCGTGAGCGGCGATTCTAGGAAGCCCTCTCTGCATGCTTGATTTCATCGAAGACCTCGGCCACGGCATCTACGCCATCGACACCGGCTTCCAGCGCCCGCGCTTCGACGCGGCCTTCCTGATGGTGGAGGACGGCCGCGCCGCCTTCATCGACACCGGCACCAACCATGCCGTGCCGCGTCTGCTGGCGGCGCTGAACGCGCTGGGCCTGGCGCCGGACGCGGTCGACTGGGTCATCCCCACCCATGTGCATCTGGACCATGCCGGCGGCGTGGGCCTCTTGATGGAGGCCCTGCCCCGGGCCCGGGCCCTGGTCCACCCGCGCGGCCTGCGCCACATGGTGGACCCCAAGGCCTTGTGGCTGGGCGCGCTGGCCGTCTACGGCGAGGCGGAGATGCAGCGCAGCTACGGCAAGCTGGTGCCGGTGCCGGCCGAGCGCGCCGAGGCCAGCCACGACGAGCAGGTGATCCACCTGGCCGGCCGGCCGCTGCGCATCATCGACAGCCCCGGCCATGCCAAGCACCACCATGCGATCTGGGACGCGCGCAGCCGCAGCTGGTTCACCGGCGACACCTTCGGCCTGTCCTACCGCGCCTTCGACGTCGACGGCCGCGCCTGGGTGCTGCCCACCACCACGCCGGTGCAGTTCGAGCCCGAGGCCTTGAAGGCCACCGTCGCCCGCCTGCTGGCCGCCGAGCCGCTGGCCATGCAGCTCACGCATTACGGCCGCGTCGGCGGCAGCGTGGCCGAGGTGCAGCGCCTGGCCGCGCTGCTGCTGGAGCAGGTGGACGAGATGGTGGCGCTGGCCCGCTCGCTGCGCACGGCGCCGCAGCGCCACGAGCAGCTCAAGGCCGGCCTGCTGGACGGCTATCTGGCCCGGCTGCGCGCCCACGGCCATGCGGCCGATGCCGCGGCGGCCGACTGGCTGGCGCTGGACGCCGAGCTGAACGCCCAGGGGCTGGCGGTGTGGCTGGACCGCGAAACGGCGCAGGCCGCCCAGGCTTCTCAACCCGCCTGAGCCGGCAGCGCCGCGCCATCGCTGCGCGGCGCGACGCGCCGGTACAGCCCAGCAACGACGATGGCGCAGCCCAGGTGCAGCAGCCAGCTGGCCTGGAAGCCGCCCGTGCGCTCATGCAGCACGGCGACGATCCAGGGCGGCAGCGCGGCGATCAGAAAGCCGCCGCCCTGCATCAGCGCCGACAGCGCACCGGCCCGTGCCGGGTCGCCCAGCTGCTCCAGCGCGACCAGCAGCGACAGCGCGAAACAGCCGCCCAGCCCGGCGCCCAGCAGCAGCACCGACGCGACGGGCGCCGCCTCGGGCCAGCCGGCCAGCGCGGCGAAGCCCAGCGCCTGCAGGGCCAGCGTCAGCCACAGCCAGGGGCGGCGGTCGCCGCTCGCACCGGCCAGCGCCGGCAGCAGCAGCGCCGCCACGGCCTGGGCGACGGCCAGGCAGGCCAGCAGGCCGCCGCTGGCGACGGGCGTCCAGCCCAGCTCGCGGTAGAACGGCGGCAGCCAGGCCACCACGGTGGAGTAGCCGCCGTTGACGAGGCCGAAGCAGGCCATCAGCAGCCAGGTGCGCGGCCAGCCCAGCAACCCCGCCGCCGCGTTGCCGCGCCGCGCTGCGCCGGCATCGCGCGGCAGATGGCGCGCGGCCAGCGCCAGGGCCAGCGCGGCCGGCAGCGCCGTCCAGGCCAGGCCGGCATGCCAGTCCCCGGCGGCCGCAGCGATCAGCGGCGCCAGCTGGGCGCCCAGCGCGCCGCCGCCCATCAGCATGGCCGAGTACAGCCCCATGACCAGGCCGGCACGGTGCGCAAAGCGCTGCTTGACGACGCCCGGCAGCACCGCCTGCACCAGCGCCGCGCCCAAGCCCAGCAGGGCCGCCGTCGCCAGCATCTGCCAGCCGCTGGCAACACCCAGGCGCAGCACCCCACCCAGCGCGAGCAGGGCCAGCGCGGCCATGACCACGCGGCGGGCCCCGAAGCGGGCCTGCAGCGCGGGGCCGGCGAAGGCGAACAAGCCCATCAGCAGCATGGGCAGCAGCGTCAGCAGCGCCAGCCCCTTCAGGCCCAGGCCGGTCTGCGCGTCGATGTCGGCCGCCAGCGGGCCTATGCCGGTCAGAAAGGGCCGCAGGCTGAGCCCGGCCAGCACCACCACGGCCAGCAGCCGCGTGCGGGCACCCCGGGAAGGCTCTGCGCCCGCCATGCTCTAGCGGCGCGCCGCCGCGGCCCGGGCCCATTCGGCGTAAAGGTCCGACGGCCCCGCCAGCCCGTCCAGCCGCGCCGGCACATGGGCGATGGACATGGACTGCTCGCTGCGCGGCCGGGCGAGCTCGTCGTAGATCGCGGCCGTCGACAGCCCGAACGGCGCGCCGTCCGCGTTGGAATAGGCATAGGCGACCCGCGCCACGCCGGCCATGCGCATCGCGGCCATGCACATCGGGCAGGGATGGCCGCTGGCATAGACGGCGCAGCCCGCCAGGTCGGGCGACGCGAAGCGGCGGCTAGCGGCGCGTATCGCCACCATCTCGGCATGCGCGGTGGGATCGTGGCTGACGTGGATCTCGTTGACGCCGGCGGCGATCACCTCCCCGTCGCGGACCACCACGGCACCGAAGGGCCGCCCGCCGGTACGGATATTGGCGCGGGCCAGCTCGAGGGCCTCGCGCAGAAAGCGTTGTTCGTCGTTCATGCTGACCGGCCGTGCCGGGAGGACGTGGCCTGCGGCCACCGACTCGCCATGCTAGGGAAGACCCTCAACATTGAGAAATTAAATATCCAGATGCCATCCATCCATTCTCACGATGGACAATGGCACCATGCTGGACTCCCGCCTGCTGCGCGCCTTCGTCGCCATCGTGGATGCGCGCGGCTTCACGCTGGCCGCACAGCGGCTGGCGATGACGCAGTCCACGATCAGCCAGCAGCTGGCCCGGCTGGAGGAACTGCTAGGGGCCGCGCTGGTGGACCGCGCGGCGCGGCCGGTCGCGCCGACGCCGGCCGGCGAGCGCCTGCTGGGCTATGCCCGCCGCATCCTGGCGCTGCACGAGGAGGCCGAGACGGCGCTGGGCGACCCGGCCGGCACGGCGGCGCTGCGCATCGGCCTGGCGGAAGACCTGGTCAGTGCCGACATGGCGGCCATGTTCGGCGCCTTCGCGCGGCGCCACCGCGAGATCCGGCTGGATGTCACGGCCGGGCTCAGCCGCGAGCTGACGCGCCGCTACCGCGGCGGCGAGTTCGACATCGTCATCGTCAAGGAGGCCCAGGCCAGCCCCGACAGCCGTGCGAGCTTCCCCGAGGCCATGGCCTGGTTCGAGAGCGCCAGCGCGCCGCATGCCTGGCCGCAGCCGCTGCCGCTGGTGGCCTTCCCGCCGGGCGGGCTGTATCGCGACACGATGTTCGAGCGCATCGAGCGGGAGCAGCAGCGCTGGTACGTCGCCTTCGTCGGCAGCGGCCTGCACAACGTCTGCGTGGCGGTGGCGGCCGGGCTGGGCCTGTCGCTGCTGCCGCGGCGCGCGGCGGCGGCCTATGGCCTGCGGCCTTATGCCCCGTTCGGCGCGGAGCCGTCCATTGCCGTCTCGCTCTACGCCTGGGAGGGCACGGGGCCCGTCGCCGAGCTGGTGGCGCAGATGACCGGCGTGCTGGCGGCCCGCTGCGGGCCGGCCGAGCCGGCCTGACGCGTCGCCGGCTCAGACGTCCAGGCCCAGCTCCTGGATCTTGCGCGTGATGGTGTTGCGGCCTATGCCCAGCTTCTGCGCGGCCTCGATGCGGCGGCCGCGCGTGAGGTCCAGCGCCGTCAGGATGAGCTGGGCCTCGAAGCGCCGGGTCAGCGCATCCCACACGTCCGGCTCTCCGGCCAGCAGCCGCGCGCGGGCATCGACGGCCATGTCGGCCAGCCAGCCTTCGCCGCTGCTGGTGCTGGCCGGCGCGCTGGCAGGCGGCAGCAGGGCGGTTACCGCCGGGGCCGGCGCTGCACCCGCCAGCGTCGACGGCGCGGGGACGTAGCCGGGCTGCAGCTCGTCCGGCAGGTCCTTGGGCTCGACGACCTGGCTGGGCGCCATGACGCTGAGCCAGTGGCAGATGTTCTCCAGCTGGCGCACGTTGCCGGGAAAGTCGAAGCGGGTCAGCTGGGCCAGCGCGGCGTCGGACAGCCGCTTGGGCTCGACGCCCAGTTCCGTCGCGCTGCGCTGCAGAAAGTGGCGGGCCAGCGCGGGCACGTCCTCGCGGCGCTCGCGCAACGGCGGCAGGCGCAGCCGGATCACGTTGAGGCGGTGGAACAGGTCTTCGCGGAACGCGCCCTGGCGCACGCGCTCCTCGAGGTTCTGGTGCGTGGCGGCGATGACGCGCACATTGCTGCGCAGCGGGCTGTGGCCGCCGACGCGGTAGAACTGGCCGTCGGACAGCACGCGCAGCAGCCGCGTCTGCAGCTCGAAGGGCATGTCGCCGATCTCGTCCAGGAACAGTGTGCCGCCGTCGGCCTGCTCGAAGCGGCCGCGCCGCGAGGCCTGGGCGCCCGTGAAGGCGCCGCGCTCGTGGCCGAACAGCTCGCTCTCCAGCAAGTCCTTGGGGATGGCGGCCGTGTTGATCGCGACGAAGGGGCCGTCGCCGCGCGGGCTGTGCTTGTGCAGCGCACGGGCGACCAGCTCCTTGCCCGAGCCGCTCTCGCCGGTGATCAGCACCGTCACGTTGCTCTGCGACAGCCGGCCGATGGCGCGGAACACGTCCTGCATGGCCGGCGCCTGGCCCAGCATCTCGGGCATCTGCGCCGCGGCCTCCTGCTCGCCGGCCTCGCGCTGGCTCTCCTCCTGCGCGCGGCGTATCAGCTCCACGGCGCGCGGCAGATCGAAGGGCTTGGGCAGGTATTCGAAGGCGCCGCCCTGGAAGGCCGACACGGCGCTGTCCAGGTCGGAGTAGGCCGTCATGATGATGACGGGCAGGGCCGGCAGGCGGGCCTTCACCTTGGCCAGCAGTTCCAGCCCCGAGCCGCCCGGCATGCGGATGTCGGAGACCAGCACCTGCGGGCTGTCGTCGTCCAGCGCGGCCAGCATGTCGCGCGCATTGCTAAAAGACCGCACCGGCAGGCCCTCACGGGCCAGGGCCTTCTCGAGCACGAAGCGGATCGAGTGGTCGTCGTCAACAACCCAGATGGATTTCATGCGTTTCCTCGGCCACGCCTGTCGCCTCGTGGGCTAGGGCAGCGGCAGCGTGATACGGAAATTGGTCAGGCCCGGCTCGCTCTCGCAGTCGATCATGCCCTGGTGCTGCTGGGCGATCGTCTGCGCGAGCGTGAGTCCGAGGCCCGAGCCGCCCTCCCGCCCCGAGACCAGGGGGAAGAAGATGCGATCCCGGATCTCGGCGGGCACGCCGGGACCGTTGTCCTCGATATGCAATTCCAATGCCAAGCGCCAGCGCTGCTTGCCTATCGTGACCTGGCGGGCCACGCGCGTGCGTAGCACGATCTGCGCGTCGCCGGCTGCGATGCGCGAACTGAGCGCCTGAGCGGCGTTCTGCACGATGTTGAGCACCATCTGGATCAGCTGCTCGCGGTCGCCGCGGAAGTCGGGCAGCGAGGTGTCGTAGTCGCGCGTGATGACCAGGCCCTTGGGATGCTCGATGAGCACCAGCGCGCGCACGCGCTCGCAGATCTCGTGGATGTTCACGTCGCCGACGACCTGCGCGCGCCGGTGCGGCGCCAGCAGCCGGTCGACCAGGCTCTGCAGCCGGTCGACCTCGTGCACGATGACCTGGGTGTACTCGGTCAGCTCCGCATTCGACTCCTGCAGCTCCAGCGCCAGCAGCTGGGCCGCACCGCGTATGCCGCCCAGCGGGTTCTTGATCTCGTGCGCCAGGTTGCGGGTCAGCTCCTTGGTCGCCTGCACCTGGTCGAGATTGCGCTCGTCGCGGTCCTGGCGGGTCTGGCTGGAAATCTCGATGAGCTCCACCAGCAGGCGCGCTGCGCCGTCCGCCGCCGCATCCAGCTGCGACACGATGACATGCACGGGCAGGCCGTCCTCATGGGCCCAGGCGCCGCGGCGCAGCAAGGCGTCGAAGCGGCTGCTGGAGTACTGGTTGGCGGCCACGCCGGCCAGCGTCTCGGTGAGGCGCTGGGCATCGTCGAACCAGTCGGGCAGCTGGGCCTTCTGCACCGCGCGGCGCGACAGCCGCATGCCGTTCTCGAAGGCCGCATTGGCGAACAGGCATTCGCCATCGGCGCCGACCACGACCACCATGGTGGCCAGCAGGTCCAGGCCGGCGAACTCGGCCGGCAGCAGGGAGGCGTCAGTCATGGCGCGGCGAGGCGCCGGGCGCCTCAAGGTAGCTTGGCAATCTCGCGCTTGAGCGCCTGCACATCGGCCTCGTAGCGGGCGATGTTGTCCTTGAGCTCGGCCATGCGGTCCAGGTACTTCTGGTAGTTGCGCTCGTCGCCGCGGCGCTCGCCCTGGCCGTTGCCGAAGTCGCGCTGCGCGTTCGCCAGCCGCTCCTCGGCCTGGCGCAGCTCGGCCTGCAGCACGCGGCGGCGTTCGTCGTCGCGCGCGCGCTGCTGGCCGGCATCGACGCGCCCCTCAGCACCGCGGGCCCCGTCCGAGGCGGGCGCGGCCGTCACGCTGGGGCGCGGCTTGGTCGCCTGCACCACGGTGATGGGCGTGCCTTCTATCGTGCGGCAGCCCTTCTCGTGCGCCTCCTTGGCGGACAGCGCGTCGGTGTACAGCACCGGCGGGCCCGGGCAGCGGTAGACCGTGCCCTGGGCTTGGGCGCCCAGGCTGGCCAGGACGAACAGCGGTGCCAGCAGTCGATTCAGCATGCGGGGATTGTGGCCCAGACGGGCCCACAAAAAAGGGGCCGCGCGGGCGGCCCCTCTCCAGGCTTGGCCAGGCAGCGATCGTGCTGCCCATGGCCATCACAGCGCGTAGTACATGTCGAACTCGACCGGATGGGTCGCCATGCGGAAGCGCGTCACTTCCTGCATCTTCAGCTCGATGTAGGCGTCAATGTAAGCATCGGTGAACACGCCGCCCTTGGTCAGGAAGGCGCGGTCCTTGTCCAGGTACTCCAGCGCCTGGTCCAGGCTGTGGCAGACGGTCGGGATCTTCGCGTCTTCCTCGGGCGGCAGGTGGTACAGGTCCTTGGTGGCGGCCTCGCCCGGGTGGATCTTGTTCTCCACGCCGTCCAGGCCGGCCATCAGCAGGGCCGCGAAGCACAGATAGGGGTTGGCCGAAGGATCGGGGAAGCGCGCCTCGACGCGGCGGCCCTTGGGGTTGGCCACGTAGGGGATGCGGATGGAGGCCGAGCGGTTTTTGGCCGAGTAGGCCAGCTTCACCGGGGCCTCGAAGCCGGGCACCAGGCGCTTGTAGCTGTTGGTGCCGGGGTTGGTGATCGCGTTCAGCGCGCGGGCGTGCTTGATGATGCCGCCGATGTAGTACAGCGCGAACTCGCTCAGGCCGGCATAGCCGTCGCCGGCGAACAGGTTCTTGCCGTCCTTCCACACGGACTGGTGCACGTGCATGCCGCTGCCGTTGTCGCCGACGATGGGCTTGGGCATGAAGGTCGCCGTCTTGCCATAGGCATGGGCGACGTTGGCGATGATGTACTTCTGCAGCTGGGTCCAGTCGGCGCGCTGCACCAGCGAGCTGAACTTGGTGCCGATCTCCATCTGGCCGGCGTTGGCCACCTCATGGTGGTGCACCTCGACCGGGATGCCCATCTGCTCCAGGATCAGGCACATCTCCGAGCGCATGTCCTGGCCGCTGTCGACCGGGGGCACGGGGAAGTAGCCGCCCTTGACGGTGGGGCGGTAGCCGGAGTTGCCGTGCTCGTATTCCTTGCCGGTGTTCCAGGCGCCCTCTTCCGACTCGATCTTGAAGAACGAGCCGGACATCTCGTTGCCCCAGCGCACGCTGTCGAAGATGAAGAACTCGGGCTCGGGGCCGAAGTAGGCGGTGTCGCCCAGGCCGCTGCTCTTCAGATAGGCCTCGGCGCGCTTGGCCAGCGAGCGCGGGTCGCGCTCATAGGCCTTGCCGTCGGCGGGGTCGACGACGTCGCAGGACAGGATCAGCGTCGGCTCTTCGAAGAAGGGGTCGATGTTGGCCGTGTTCGGGTCGGGCATCAGCAGCATGTCCGAGGCCTCGATGCCCTTCCAGCCGGCGATGGAGGAACCGTCGAAGGCGTGGCCCGACGTGAACTTGTCCTCGTCGAAATGGGAGACGGGCACGGAGACGTGATGCTCCTTGCCACGGGTATCGGTGAAGCGGAAGTCGACGAACTTGACTTCGTTCTCCTTCACCATGTTCATCACGTCGGCGACGGTCTTGGCCATCAAAAACTCCTAGCGGGATCGAGTGGGTGGTTGCCGCCGCCGGCGCGGGCACCGGCGGCTACGGTGGGATTCAAAGCAGTTTGCATGCCAGATGCACCGACATGGGTTGCCGACCCGCGACACGGGCATTATGGGACGGCTCCCTGAGTCGGGCGAGCGTTATCGCACCATCTCGGTGCTGATCGACGCACCAAACTGGATCACGCCCTGTTTCAGGGCGTCGTAGGCGGGCGTGAGCGCGTCCGTCGCGAGCGCGGACGGGGCCTCCAGCTTGACGCCCAGCTCTATGCAGCGCCCCCAGCGCGGGTGGTCCACGCTGGGCAGGCTGAAGACCTTGACGCCCATGAAGCGGGCCTCGATGGCTTCCATCAGCGGCGTCAGGCTGGCCTCCATCGCGCCCTGCACGATCAGGGAGCGCTCGAGGATGCCCAGCTGGCGGTGCAGCTGGGGGTAGCGGTCCAGCACCCAGGCCATCATGGGGTGGGCCATGACGGGGAAGCCCGGCAGGAAGTGCACGTTGCCGACGAAGAAGCCGGGGATCTTGTTGTAGGGGTTGGGAACCAGGCCGGCGCCGTCGGGGAAGACGCCCATCTGGAAGCGGCGCAGCGTGTCCGGGTGGTCGGGGTCGGCCGTCGCGCCCTGCTCCGCCGCCATCTGCTGCACGCGCTGCCAGATCAGCTCGCGCGCCTCGGGGTGCAGCGCCAGCGGCCGGCCCAGCGCGGCGGCCGCGGCCTGGCGGGTGTGGTCGTCGGGCGTGGCGCCGATGCCGCCGCAGCTGACCACCAGGTCGCCGCCGGCAAAGGCCTCGCGCAGCCGCGCCGTCAGCAGCTCGCGGTCATCGCCCAGGTACTGCGCCCAGCCGAGCTGCATGCCGCGCGCGGACAGCAGCTCGATGAACTTGGCCAGGTGCGAGTCCTGGCGCTTGCCGGACAGGATCTCGTCGCCAATGATGAACAGGCCGACTTGCATGGTTCAGTCTTTCGTGAGGACGGCCGACTCGGCCACCGGTTCGGCCGCCCGCCTGGCCTGCAGGGCCGCCAGCGCGTAATGCGTGAACCAGGCGGTCGAGAAGGCGAAGACCAGCATGTAGAGCCAGATCGCCAGCAGCACGACGAAGGGGGCGAGCACGATGGTCATCGCGCTGACGGCCCAGATCAGCGATGGCGCGGCGCCCAGGTAACCGCAGATCACGCCCATGGTCAGCATGGGGATGCGGTGCTCGCGCAGCAGCGCGCGGCGCTCGTCGGCCGAGGCATGCTCGGCCAGCACGTCGAAGCCGAACACACGGTAGGCCAGCCAGCCCCAGATCAGCGGCGGCAGCACCATGACCAGCGGCGGGATCAGCCACAGCGGCATGGACAGCAGGATGAGCACCAACGCCACCAGCGTGGCGCCCAGCGAGGCCGCGACGCTCTGCAGCAGCGTGCCGCCGCGCTTCCTCTCCAGCAGCGGGAAGCGCCGCTGCGCGACCAGGCCCACGATGGCCGGCGTCATGCACAGCGCCACCAGCAGCAGGCTCAGCACGATGACGACGGGCAGCACGCCGGCCAGCACGACCAGCGCCGACAGCGCGCTGCGAAAACTCTGCAGGCCCATGGTGTCCAGCCATTGCAGCAGGCTCTCGATGAGCAGCCAGCTCTCCAGCGTGGCGCGCACACCGGCGATGGCGGCTTCCCAGAAGAAGTACATGAAGCCGAACACCAGCACGCCGGCGATCAGCAGCGGCAGTAGCGACAGCGCGATGACGCGCGGGTGTAGGCAGTAGGCGGCGGCGCGCCAGAAGGAGTCGGCCAGACCTTGCATCAGGCGGGCTTTCGGAAAGAGGTGGCCAGCCGAACCAACCCCAGCCACTGCTGGCGCCAGAAGCCGCGGCCGTAGTCGCGGCCGCCCTCCTCCGGCAGCTGGTCGCGCACGCCGGTGGCGTCGAAGCGGTTGTCGAAATTGGCCGTGCCGAACAGCATGTCCCACAGCGGCAGCAGCACGCCGAAGTTGTGCCCGCCCAGCGTGCCGCGGCCGCCGGACTCGTGGCCTATGCCTATGCTGTGGTGCAGGCGGTGAAAGCGCGGGCTGATCAAGAGCCGCTCGCCGAGGCGGCCGAAGCTGATGCGGGCGTTGGCATGCTGCAGGCTCTCGTGCAGCTGCGTGACGACGACGATGGCGACGAACTGCCCCGGCTCCACGCCGATGAGGCGGGCCAGCAGCGCGAAGGCGGTGGCGAGGATGACGTCGTCCAGCAGGTGGACGCGGTTGTCGCTCCACATCGTCATCTGGCGCTGGCTGTGGTGCAGGCTGTGCAGGGCCCACCACCAGTTCCAGCCATGCTGCCAGCGGTGCAGCCAGTAGTTCACGAAGTCGAACACGACCAGGTACAGCAGGAAGCTGACCCAGGCCACGTCGGTCACGCCGGGCCACAGCGCGTCGAGCTGCCAGGTCGGCAGGCCCGCCAGGCGCAACTGCCCGGCGACGCCGTCCCACAGCGGCTGGATGCTGAAGAACATGGCCAGCCGGACCAGGCCCAGGCGGTGGATCAGCGTGTAGATGACGTCGGTGCGCACAGCGGCGCGGTCGGTGACCGGCTCGACGGGCCAGCGGCGCTCCAGCAGGCCTATGCCCAGCAGCAGCACCGCGATCTGGATCAGGCCCCACAGCAGCCAGCCGGTCGCGTCGAAGGCGTCTTCCAGCAGATTGCCCAGGCCCAGGCCGAAGACCAGCGGCTGCACGACGGCCTCGTACAAGGCCAGCTGGAGGTTGTCGAAGGTGTTGGAAATCCAGTCGATCACGGCTTGGCGAACAAAGGCGCGTAGCGGGGATGCTCGCGCAACGGGGCGAAGCATAGGCCGCGTTGCTCCAGCCCGGTCAGCAACGGCTCCAGCACCGCCGGCGCCCAGGGGTCTTGGCGCTCCCAGATACCCAGGTGGGCCAGCAGGATGTCGCCGGGCCGGATGTCGCGCAGCGCCTTCTCCAGCAGCCGGGCATTGGGGTGGCTCTGGCTGGGTAGCTCGTCGCCCAGGAAGCCGGCGCTGCTCCAGCCCACATGGGTGAAGCCGCAGGCCTTGGCCGCGTTCAGCAGCGCCGGCGAGGTGCGCCCGGCCGGCGCGCGGAAGATGGGCGCCAGCGGCTGGCCGGTCATGGCCGTGAAGCGCGCGCCGACCTTGCGCAGGCTCTCGCAGTACTGCTGGGCCGTCAGCTCGCGCACGACGGGCGGGTTGATGCCGGCCTGGGTGCGGAACCTGAAGCGCGTGACCTTGCCGTCGGCGTCGGGCAGGTCCGCCAGGAACACGTCGTGGTCCCAGGTATGGGCGCCGAAGTCATGCCCCTCGGCGGCGCGCTCGCGCCACCAGGGCGCCCAGCTGTCGTCCAGCGTCGTGCCGCCCGTCTTGGTGGGCTCGTTGGCAAGGAAGAAGGTGGCGCGCGCGTGGTGCTTCTTCAGCGTCTCGGCGATCAGCGGCGCCACGCCCATGTGGCCGGTGTCGAAGGTGAGATAGACCGGCTTGTCGCAAGCCGCCGACACATGAGCACAGGCCGTGGCTATCGAGGCCACGAGCGCCAGGGCCAGCCGCTTCATAGACGGGGTTGGTGGTCCAGCGTCCAAATGCCGTGCGGCGACTTGCCCACCTTGACCTGGCGCACCACCTTGCGGGTGGCGGTGTCCACCTGCGTGAGCTTGCCGGCCCAGCGCGACGTGAACAGCAGCGTGCGGCCGTCGGTCAGCAACTCCATGTCGTCGGGGCCGGCGGGGCCGGGGAACTGGTCGACCACGGTCAGCGTCTGCAGGTCGATCTTGCTGATGGTGTTGGCCGCGCGGTTGCTGACCAGCACATGGCGCTTGTCGCCCCAGGCGCGGAAGGAATGCGCGCCGTCGCCGGTGGGGATGCGCTTGACCAGGCGCGGCGCGGCGCCGCTGACGTCCCAGGCCTCGACAAAGCGGTCGCCCGTCAGGCCCACCAGCAGCAGGCGGTCGTCGGGCGACAGGTAGAGATCGGCCGGCATCTTGCCGACCGGCTGCTTCCACTTCACGGCCTGGGTCGCCAGGTCGACGGCCAGCACCTCGTCGCTGTCCTGCAGGCTGACGTAGAGCGTCGTACTCTTGGTGTCGATGTTCAGGTGGCTGGGCGTCTTGGGCGCGGGGATGCGCTTGACGAGTTGCAGTGGCTCGGTCGCCACGCTGCCCTGCCAGTGGTAGAGGTCAACGCGGTCCAGCCGGTTGGACGCGGTGACAAACCACTTCATGTCCGGCGAGAAGCGCAGGTGGTAGGGGTCGGAGATGCCGCGCACCACGCGCTGCACCTCGGCCGTGCGCGGGTCGATGAAGGTCAGCGAGTCGCCCAGCGCATTCGCGACGATGAGCGAGCGCTCGTCGGGCGACAGATAGAGGTGGTGCGGCTCCTTGCCGGTGGGGATGCGCTTGACGACGTCAAAGCTGGCCGGGTCGACGACCGCGATGTTGGCCCCCAGGGAATTGAGCACGAAGATGGGCGGACGCGCCGGCTGGGCCTGAGCCCCCAAAGCCACCAGCCATCCCAAGGCCAACGCCCAACTGCGCAACATGCCAGCACTCCCATCAAAGAAAAGGGCGGCTTCATGCCGCCCTGCCTGCTTTGGTGTCGAGTTTACCCGGGGGGGCTGTTCAGATCCTGCGCCAGGTCAAGCCAAGCTCAGTCGTCGTCACCGCCCAGCACGCCGCCCAGCAGCCCGCCAGCGGCAAAACCGCCCAGCACCGAACCCTCCTCCCGGCGGCCGCCATTCTGCGGCGCGGCGGCGAAGATGCGCGACGCCAGGCGCGAGAACGGCAGGCTCTGCAGCCAGACCTCGCCGGGGCCGGTCAGCTTGGCCAGGAACAGCCCTTCGCCGCCGAACAGCGCCGTCTTGATCTTGCCCACGTACTGGATCTCGAAATTGACGCCGGGCGTGTAGGCCACCACGCAGCCGGTGTCCACCAGCAGGGTCTGGCCGGGCTGCAGCGTGCGCCGCACCACCGTGCCGCCGGCATGCACGAAGGCCAGGCCGTCGCCGTCCAGCTTCTGCATGATGAAGCCCTCGCCGCCGAAGAAGCCGGTGGACAGCTTGCGCTGGAACGCGATGCCCAGCGACACGCCGCGCGCGGCGCACAGGAAGGCATCCTTCTGGCAGATCAGCGTGCCGCCCAGTGCCGCCAGATCCATGGGCAGGATCTTGCCCGGATAGGGGGCCGCAAAAGCCACCCGCTGCTTGCTGCCGGCGTGGTTGGTATAGATGGTCGTGAACAGCGATTCGCCGGTGACCAGCCGCTTGCCCGCGCCCAGCAGCTTGCCGAGGAAGCCGCCCTGGTTGGCCGAGCCGTCGCCGAAGACGGTGTCCATGCCGATGCCGGCATCCATGAACATCATGGAACCCGCCTCGCCGATGGCGGCCTCGCCGGGATCGAGTTCGACCTCGACGAACTGCATCTCCGCGCCCTTGATCTCGTAGTCCACCACGTCCATCGCCATCGGCCCGCTCCTGTCAAAAAAACGGGCCGCATGATAGCCAGCGGACGGCGCAGGCACGCCGCCCCGAGGGCGGCCCGGTTCAGCGCTCGGACCGCAGCGCCAGCAGCTGCGGCGCATCCGGCGCCAGCGCGGCCGTCTGCGTGCCGCCCTGGGCCTCGGGCAGCACCCGCAGCAGGAAGGCGAAGCGCTGGTTGGCCTGCTCGTCGCTGTGGCAGCCTTCCACCCGGTGCATCGCGACACGGACCTGGCGTGCGGACTGATGGCGGTAATCCCACGGCCCGCCACGCAGCATGGGCTGCTTCACCTCGCCGGCCTCGAGCCGGAACAGCACGACCATCTCGACGGGCGCCTCGACCGCGGGCATCTCCAGGCCTTGCGTCAATTGCTCGCCATAGCCCGGGCAGACCGTGGCGACGTCGACCCGCGGCAGTGCATCGTCGCTGCGCTTGGCCGTAATGCCGACGGCCGGCAGACTGACCTGGGCCAGGGCGGCGGCCGCGGGGCCGAGCAGGCCGGCGGCGAGCAGCATGCATTGAATGGGATGGGACATGACGACCTCCTTGGCTGACTTGAAGTGCCGCAACGGCACTCCAACCAATTTAGTCCGCCGCCCCGCGCTGGCCCAGCAGCTTTGCGCGAAAGCGGGTCAGCGCCGCCCATCCCCACCCGCGCATCAGCCCATATGCAGGCCGCCGTTGCAGGAGAAGTCCGCGCCGGTCGTGAAGCCGCTGTCCTCGCCGGCCAGCCAGGTCACCACCGAACCGATTTCCTCCGGCGTGCCCAGGCGCTTGACCGGAATCGTCGCGACGATCTTCTCCAGGATCTCGGGCTTGATGGCCTTGACCATGTCGGTGCCGATGTAGCCGGGGCTCACCGTGTTCACGGTGACGCCCTTGGCGGCCAGCTCCTGCGCCAGCGCCATCGTGAAGCCGTGCATGCCGGCCTTGGCGGCCGAGTAGTTGGTCTGGCCGGCCTGGCCCTTCTCGCCGTTGACCGACGAGATCTGGATGATGCGGCCCCAGCCCTTCTCCACCATGCCCGGCACGACCTGCTTGGTCACGTTGAACATGGAGTTCAGGTTGGTGTCGATGACGGCCTTCCAGTCCTCGGGCGTCATCTTCAGGAACATGCGGTCGCGCGTGATGCCGGCGTTGTTGACCAGCACGTCGATGACGCCGTGTTCGCTGATGGCCTTGGTGAAGGCCTCCACCGTCGAATCCCAGTCGGCCACGTTGCCGACCGAGGCATGGAAGTTGTAGCCCAGGGCCTTCTGCTCATCCAGCCACTTCTGGTAGTCGCGGCTGGGGCCGCAACCGGCGATGACCTTGAAGCCGGCCTTGGCCAGCTTCTGGCAGATGGCGGTGCCGATGCCGCCCATGCCGCCGGTCACGTAGGCAATCTTCTGGCTCATTGGATGTCTCCTCGTGGTTGGAGTGGGGAAAACTTCAGCGCTCGACGGTCAGGGCCACGCCCATGCCACCGCCTATGCACAGCGACGCGATGCCCTTCTTGGCGTCGCGCTTGAGCATCTCGTGCAGCAGCGTGACCAGCACGCGGCAGCCGCTGGCACCGATGGGGTGGCCCAGCGCGATGGCGCCGCCGTTGACGTTGACCTTGGACGTATCCCAGCCCATCTCGTTGTGCACGGCGCAGGCCTGGGCCGCGAAGGCCTCGTTGATCTCCAGCAGGTCCAGGTCGGCGGGCTTCCAGCCGGCGCGCTCCAGCGCCTTGCGGGCGGCGGGCACCGGGCCCATGCCCATGTAGGCCGGGTCCAGGGCGGCGGACGCGTAGGAGGCGATGCGCGCCAGCGGCGTCAGGCCCAGCGCCGCGGCCTTGGCGGCCGTCATGACCACCACGCCGGCCGCGCCGTCGTTCAGGCCCGAGGCGTTGCCGGCGGTCACGCTGCCGGCCTTGTCGAAGGCGGGGCGCAGGCCCGCCAGCGCGTCGGCGTTGGTCTTGCGGTTGATGAACTCGTCGGCCGCGAAGACGACGGGGTCGCCCTTCTTCTGCGGGATCGTGAAGGGCACGATCTCGTCCTTGAAGCGGCCGGCGTCCTGGGCCGCGGCGGCCTTCTGCTGGCTGCCCAGCGCCAGCGCATCCTGCTGCTCGCGCGTGATGCCGTATTTCTTGGCCACGTTCTCGGCCGTGATGCCCATGTGGTACTGGTTGTAGACGTCCCACAGGCCGTCGACGATCATGGTATCGACCATCTTCCAGTCGCCCATGCGCTGGCCGTCGCGCGAGCCGTTCAGCACGTGCGGGCTCATGCTCATGCTCTCCTGGCCGCCGGCGATGATGATGTCGCTGTCGCCGTCGCGGATGGCCTGGGCCGCCAGCATGACGGCCTTCAGGCCCGAGCCGCAGACCTTGTTGATGGTCATGGCCGGCACAGCCTGGGGCAGGCCGGCCTTGATGACGGCCTGGCGGGCCGGGTTCTGGCCCACGCCCGCCGTCAGCACCTGGCCCAGGATGACCTCGCCGATCTGGTCACCGGCCAGGCCGGTGCGGCGCAGCAGGTCCTGGATGACGGCCGCCCCCAGTTCGCTGGCCGGCGTCTTGGCCAGCGTGCCGCCGAATTTGCCGATGGCCGTGCGGGCCGCGGCGACGATGACGATGTCTTGCTTGCTCATGGGGGGCTTCCTTTCAGGCCTTGACCTTGACGTACCGGCCCGGCGCCGGCTCGATGGATTTGTATTTGCGGCTGCCCGGCGCCTTGGGCGCGGGCTTCATGGGGCCGGCATGCGAGGCCAGCCAGGCGGACCAGTCCGTCCACCAGCTGCCCGGATGCTCGGTCGCGCTCTTGAACCAGGCCTCGGGGTCGGCCGGCAGCGCCGTGCTCTTGGCGATCCAGTGGCTGCGCTTGCCCTTGGCCGGCGGGTTGATGACGCCGGCGATGTGGCCCGAGGCGCCCAGCACGAAGCGCTTTCGGCCCTTGAGGATCTGGGTGCTGCGATAGGCGGCCTGCCAGGGCACGATGTGGTCCTCGCGCGAGCCGTAGATGTAGACCGGGGCCTGGATGGCCCCCAGGTCCAGCTTCTCGCCGCAGACGGTCAGCTTGCCGGGCAGCTTCAGCTCGTTCTGCAGATAGGTGTGGCGCAGATACCAGCAGTACATGGGCCCGGGCAGATTCGTCGAGTCGCCGTTCCAGTACAGCAGGTCGAAGGCCGGCGGCGCCTCGCCCTTCAGATAGTTGCCGACGACGTAGTTCCACACCAGGTCGTTGGGCCGCAGGAAGCTGAAGGTCGTCGCCAGCTCCTGGCCGTGCAGCAGCTGCGGGCCCTGAGGCGCCTCGGCGCCCAGCGTGGCCTCGCGCAGGCGCACGCTGGCCTCGTCGACGAAGATGTCCAGGATGCCGTTGTCGGCGAAGTCCAGCAGCGTGGTCAGCAGCGTCAGGCTGGCCGCCGGCTGCTGGCCGCGCGCGGCCAGCACGGCCAGCGCCGTCGCGAGGATGGTGCCGCCGACGCAGAAGCCCAACGCATTGATCTGGTCCTGGCCAGCGATCTCCTGCACCACCTGGATGGCCTGGATGGCGCCCTGCTCGATGTAGTCGTCCCAGGTCAGGTGCTTGATCGACTCGTCGGGGTTGCGCCAGCTGACGACGAAGACGCGGTGGCCTTGCGCGACGGCGTAGCGGATCAGCGAGTTGTCCGGCTGCAGGTCGAGGATGTAGAACTTGTTGATGCAGGGCGGCACCAGCAGAAAGGGCCGGGCATGCACCTTCGCGGTCAGCGGCGCGTACTCGATGAGCTGGAACAGCTCGTTCTCGAACACGATGCTGCCCGGCGTGGTGGCCACGTTCTTGCCGACCTCGAAGGCGCTCTCGTCGGTCTGCGACACATGGCCGCGCTGCAGGTCGCCCCACAGCTGCTGCAGGCCGCGGGCCAGCGTCTCGCCGTGGCTGTCCAGCGCCAGCTTCTGCGCCTCCGGGTTCAGCGCCAGGAAGTTGCTGGGCGAGGCCGCGTCGACGAACTGCTGCACGGCGAAGCGGATGCGCGCCTGGGTCTTGTCGTCGGCCTCCACGGCCGCCGCCATCTTGCCCAGCGTCTGGCTGTTGAGCAGGTAGAGCCGGGTCATGAAGCTGGCGGCCGGGTTGGCCTGCCATTCGGGCGCGGCGAAGCGACGGTCACCGATGGCCGCAGCCTCGCCCTGGCCCAGAGACGCGTTCCACAGCGCCGTGGCCTGCTTCAGGTAGTCGGCCTGCAGTTCGGCCAGCGCCGCCGGCGAGATCTGCGGCAGATGCGCCATCTGCTGCATCAGCTCCGCGAAGGGCAAGGCCTCCATCCCGGGCGACGCGTCGTTCTTCTTGCGAGTGGCCATGTCTTCCTCGGATCTCCCGCCAGGGCGGTGTTGTCTCGGTCCGTTGCAATAAGCTTGCCACATTCCGCCGACCGGTTTTTAACCTCGGGCGCTGACGCGCCCATGACACGCCGCCGCCATGTATCTCGTCGCGATCGCCTGGGCCTATGTGGCGCTGATGATGGCCGCCGCCGAAGCCACCAGCCCGCAGGGCAGCTTGCTGGGCGCCTTCATCACGCTGCTGCTCTACGGCGTCCTCCCCCTGGGCCTGTTGCTCTACATCCTCGGCACGCCGGGCCGCAAGCGGCGGCGCCGCGCCGCCGAGGCCTCAGCGCAGGCTGATGCAGGCGGCCATGCGGCCGCGGGGTCGGCCCAGGGCCTCGCCGCGGAACGAGAAGAAGCGTGAATCATCGGTCAGCGTGCACCACTGGCCGCCGCTGATTTGGGTGACATTCACCGAGCTCAAGCGTTCGCGAGCCAGCAAGGCCAGGTTGGCGCGCCAGCGCGGCTGGGGGTTGGGCCGGTAGAGGAAACCGGGCTGGTCGCGCTCCAGCGGCTCGCGGCCGAAGGCCTTGACGACCTCGGGCCCCACCTCGAAGGCCGTGGGGCCTATGCAGGCGCCCAGCCAGGCCTTCACCTCGCGGGGCTCGCAGCCCGCGGCCTCGCACAACGCGGCCACGGTGTTCTCCAGCACGCCCGCCGCCAGGCCCCGCCAGCCCGCGTGCGCGCCGGCCACGCCGCCGGGCGCGCTGAACAGCACGGGCAGGCAGTCGGCCACCAGGATGGCCACGGCCAGCCCGGCGTCGGTGGACACGGCGGCATCGGCCTGCGGCGCGTTGTCGTCGTGCCAGTCGGGCCGCAACCGCACGACGTCGGCGCCGTGGACCTGGTCGAGGAAGATGGGGCGGGCGCCCAGCAACTCGGCCAGGCCGGCGCGGTGGGCCCGGACCTCGGCCGGATCGCCCGCCTTGCGGCCCAGATTGATGCCGCGCGTCGTCATGAAGGCCGTCACCTGCGGCCAGTCGGGCCGCAGCCAGTCCGGATCAAGCCGCATCGGGGCAGGCGCTGGGATGGGTGTTCGCAAAGGCCGGCAGTGCCAGGCAGGCCGCGTTCACGCGCAGCAGCGTCGGGTAGTCGTCCAGCGGGCATTCGAAGCGCTGCGCGTTGTAGACCTGGGGCACCAGCAGGCAGTCCGCCAGGCCCGGCGCGTCGCCATAGCTGAAGCGCCCGGCCGTGCGCGCCAGGCGCTGCTCGACGACGGCCAGGCCCGTGGCGATCCAGTGGCGATACCAGCGGTCCACCGTCTCCTGCTCCTGGCCGAGGTCGTTCTTCAGGTAGCGCAGCACGCGCAGGTTGTTCAGCGGGTGGATGTCGCAGCCAATGTCCTGGGCCAGCGCCCGCACCTGCGCCCGGGCCAGCGCGTCGCGCGGCAGCAGCGGCGGCTCGGGATGGGTCTCGTCCAGATACTCGAGGATGGCCATGGACTGGCTCAGCCAGTGGCCGTCGTCCAGCACCAGCGCGGGCACGAGGTGGGACACCTGCTGGTTGGCGAAGGGCTCGGCGAACTGCTCGTTCCTGGCCAGGTGGATGGGCGCGTAGTCGTAGTCCAGGCCCTTGAGCGCGAGGCCGATGCGCACGCGCCAGGAGGCCGAGGAACGGAAGTAGTTGTAGAGCTTCATGGCCGTGATTCTGCGCCTCTATAAACTGGCCGCATGCCCTTTCCGACCCGCATCCAGCACTGCCCCAACTGCGGCACCGCCGTGGACTACCGCATCCCCGCCGACGACAACCGCGAACGCGCCGTCTGCCCGTCCTGCGCGGCCATCCACTACCAGAACCCGCTGAACGTGGTGGGCACGCTGCCGGTGTGGGAGGACGATGGCCGCGTGCTGCTGTGCCGCCGCGCCATCGAGCCGCGCCAGGGCCTGTGGACGCTGCCGGCGGGCTTCATGGAACTGGGCGAGACGGCGGCCGCAGGGGCGCTGCGCGAGACGCAGGAAGAGGCCGGCGCCGATGTCGACATGGGGCCGCTGTACACGGTGCTGAACGTCGTGCGCGTGGGCCAGGTCCACCTCTTCTACCGCGCCCGGCTGCGTTCGCCGGACTTCAGTCCGGGGCCGGAGTCGCTGGAGGCCCGGCTCTTCACCGAGGCCGAGATTCCCTGGGACGACATCGCCTTCAAGACGACGCGCGAGACGCTGCGCTGCTTCTTCGAGGACCGCCGCGCCGGCCGCGGCTACGGCCTGCACGAGATCGACATCCCCTGAGCCCCGCGCGCGGGCTCAGCCCAGGCTGACCAGCAGGGCCGCCTGCAGGATGCTGCGGCGCTTGGCCTGCCAGCTCGCGTCGCCTTCCAGCGCCTCCACCAGCGTGGCCGTCGGATGTGCCGGCGTGGCCAGGCCGGCGAAGACGGGAACACCGGCGCCGCGCGCGATGCGCCGCACCAGCTCCACCGGCAGATGCTGGCATTCCACCGCGTCGTAGAGCTGGCCCAGCACGCGGGCCGTGGCGGCGATCTGCGGTTCGCTGCTGGCCTCGTCCAGCCCGGCCTGCACGAAGGACACATGAGCGCCCAGCGCCTGGGCCGCCTGGATGAACTCGCGCGCGCCCTCGTCGCCGCAGTCGGTCGACAGCAGCGCCAGCTGCTTGCCCGCCATCAGTTGCCGATCCGCCGCATCCGAACGCGCTAACGCCCTGGCCTGGCGCAACAGCGCGGCCGTCTCGACGGGGTTGGACAGGTCGACGCCGGCGGCGCCCTCGCGGTCTACGGAACACATGGATCGCCAGCGTAGCGAAGCGAATTGCGCGGGCCTTGATGAAAGTCAACCCGGCAGGATCTGCTTTGATGTGGGCCGTCTGTCACCGTCGGTTCACGCAACGTTACGCAGCGCGACCGACCGATGTCACGCATTGCTCATGCGTTGGCGGGCCCTGCCTAGCATGCATGGCATCCCAGTCGTCCCCCAAGGAAACGCATATGCAGACCGCCACGCAGCACACCGCCCCCCGCGTCCCTGCCCGTCCGGCTGCCGTCGATGGCCGGTGCGACGCCTGGAACGACGAGCAGCAGCGCATCGCCGACACGCTCAAGCTGATTGCCGCCGCTCTGGAGCCCAAGCGCCGCATCGTGCATGCGGGCGAGGTCATCTACCGGGCGGGCGAGCGCTTCAGCCAGCTGCACATCCTGAACTCGGGCTTCTTCAAGCTGGTCAGCATGTCCAGCGACGGCCGCGAGCAGGTCGTGGGCCTGAGGCTGCGCGGCGACTGGCTGGGCTTCAGCGCCATCGCCCAGGGCAGCTATGGCTGCGATGCGATCGCGCTGGACACCGCCGAGGTCTGGACGGTGCGCTACGACGCGCTGCTGCAGGCCTGCGCCGAACACCCCGCGCTGATGATCAGCGTCCACGAGGCGATGAGCCGCGAGATGATGCGCGACCGCGATTCGCTGATGGCCATCTGCACGCTGCCGGCCGATGCCCGTGTCGCGACCTTCCTGCACTACTGGGCCCAGGCCCTGGCCATGCGCGGCCTGCGGGCCGACCAGTTCAGCCTGCGGCTGACCCGTGCCGAGATCGGCAACTACCTGGGCCTGACGCTGGAGACCGTCAGCCGCGTGCTGTCGCGGCTCGCACGCGCCGAGCTGATCGCCTTCAACGAGAAGAGCCGCCGCGACATCTGCATCCCGGACTTCCCGGCGCTGGCGGCCTATGTCGAGGGACGCGACCTGCGGACCGGGCTGCACTGATGCGCCGGCTGCAACCCATGCGACCAGGGAGACCATGTTGAATCCGGCGGGGCACCGCAATCTCGAACTCGACACCGCCCCGAAACCCCAGGCCACCGGCCTGCGGCAGCAGCTGACCAGCCCGCTGGCCTTGGCCCTGGCCTATGCGGCGCTGGGCGTGGCCTGGATCCTGCTGTCCGACCGGCTGCTGCAGTCCATCACGGCCGACGCCGAGACGCTGGCGGCGCTGGGCCGCGGCAAGGGCATGGCCTTCGTGCTGGTGACCAGCGGGCTGGTCTACCTGGTGGCGGTGCGCCGGCGGGACGCCGACGCGCCGGCCCGCCCCGACCGCTCGGCCGGCCTGATGTGGGTGTTCGCGCTGCTGTGCGCGGCCGTCGTCATCGCCGGCCTGGTCAGCTACGCCACGTCGGCCCAGCGCATCCATCAGCAGCAGGTGGAGCGCCTGCATCGCGAGGCGCAGTTGCGAGCCGACCTCGTGACCGGCTGGACGCAGCGGCGCATGCAAGCGGCCCGGCAGCTGGCCTCCGACCCGGCGCTGCTGGCCGGCCTGCAGCGCTGGCGCCAGCGCGCCGATGCCGACGCCGGCGCGCAGCTGCACCGGCAGCTGCAGATGCTGCGGGCCTCCGGCGCCTACACCGACGCGCTGCTGCTCGACGCGCAGGCCCGTCCGCTGCTGGGCCGGGACGCCGATGCGCCCGCGCTGACCCCGGCGCTGGCGCAGGCCGCCCTCGCTGCATTGCGGCGGGGCGAGGTCGCCAACAGCGATTTCCAGGCCGAGGCGGGCGATCCGGCCAGCCTGCGTTTCGACCTGTTCGTGCCGCTGCCCGGCGCCGTGCTGCTGCTGCGCACCGCACCGCGCCAGACCCTGCTGCCCCAGCTGCTGGCCGGCTCGGGCGGCGGTCATCCCGAGACGCTGCTGCTGCGCCCCGGCAGGCAGGAGCTGCTCGCCCTGGGCCTGGACGCCTCCGACATGCCGGTGGCGAGGCCCACCGGCGCCGGCGCCGCGTCGCTGGCCTCGCTGGCCCTCAACCCCGGCCTCGCGGGCCAGCTGCTGGCCGGCCTCGCCGATGGGGCCCAGGCGACGGCCGCCGTGGCGAAGGCGCTGCCCGACTCGGGCTGGTATGTGGCCGTGCAGATGCCGCGCAGCCGGCTGCGCGGCGAGGGCGCGGCGGCGGGCGCGGCGACCCTGTCCCTGGTCAACGTGCTGGCGGTGCTGGCCACGGGCGCCGCGGTCTACGCCGCGCTGCGCCGCCGCGAGCTGCAGGCGGCCGCGCGCCGGACGGCCGACCAGCGCGAGAAGGAGCGCGCCTGGAAGATCGCCGAGGTGATCGCCAACAGCTCGACCGACGTGATCTTCGCCAAGGACTTGCAGGGCCGCTACCTGCTCGCCAACAGCGAGATGTGCCGCCTGTTCGGGCGCAGCCCGCAGGAGCTGATCGGCGCGGACGCGGCGAGCCTGTTTCCGGCCGAGCAGGCGCGCGAGTTTCTCGAGCAGGACCTCGCCGCGCTGGGCTCCGCGGAGCCGCTGCGCTTCGAGGTTCGCTACACCACCGCCCATGGCGATCGCTATGACGCCTGCACCAAGGGCCGGCTGGTCGACGGCGACGGCCGCGTCATCGGCACCTACGGCGTCTCCAGCGACCTGACCGCACGGCGCGCGCTGCAGCAGCGCATGCGCCAGTGGAGCACCGCCTTCGAGGACATGCGCGACGGCATCATCGTCACGGATGCCCAGGGGCGCATCCAGTCCATCAATCGCGCGTTCACCGAGATCACCGGCTACCAGCCCGACGAGGCCCTGGGCGCCGGCCCGAAGCTGCTGCAGTCCGGCCGCCACGACAAGGCCTTCTACGACCAGATGTGGGCGCTGATCAGGCAGAACGGCAGCTGGCAGGGCGAGATCTGGAACCGGCGCAAGAACGGCGAGATCTTCCCCGAATGGCTGACCATACGCGCCATGCGCGACGAGGACGGCCCGGTGACCCATTACGTCGGCGTGTTCACCGACGTCAGCCGCATCAAGGACAGCGAGGCCCTGGCCGACTGGCTGGCCCACCACGACCCGCTGACGCGGCTGCCCAACCGGGCGCAGCTGCACAGCCAGCTGGAGCAGGTGCTGACGCGGGCCCGCCACCGCGAGGCCAGGCCGGCGCTGCTGGTCATCGCGCTGGACGGCTTCAAGACCGTCAACGACAGCCTGGGCCATCCGGCCGGCGACGAGCTGCTGGTCTGCGTGGCCGAGCGGCTGCGCGCCGGTCTGCGCGACCAGGAGCCGTTCGGCCGCCTCGGGGGCGACGAGTTCCTGCTCATCCTGGAGAACGGCGCCGATGCCGATGACATCAGCGCGCTGGCGCGCCGGCTGCTGGCCACCGTGGCCGAGCCGGTTGCGCTGTCCTGCGGCCAGGACGCCTATCTGACGGCCAGCATCGGCATCTGCCAATGCCCGGACGCGGACGGCGTCAGCGCCGTGGAGCTGCTGCGCAACGCCGACGCGGCCATGCATCGCGCCAAGGAGCTGGGCCGCAACCGCCTGTGCTTCTACCAGGGCGAGATGCACGCCAGGGCCATGGCCAAGCTGGAGGTGGAGGCGGCGCTGAGCCGCGCCATCGAGCGCGACGAGCTGCTGCTGCACTACCAGCCCAAGGTGGCCGGACGCAGCGGCCGCATCGTGGGTGCGGAGGCGCTGCTGCGCTGGCAGCGCGCCGACGTCGGCATGGTGCCGCCGGGGCAGTTCATCCCGCTGGCCGAGCAGAGCAGCCTGATCCTGGACATCGGCGCCTGGGTCATAGACCAGGCCTGCCGGCAGATCCGCTGCTGGATGGATGCCGGCCAGCCCGTCGTGCGCATCGCCGTCAACGTGGCGGCACGGCAGTTCGCCGCGGGCGACCTGGACGGCGTGGTGGCCGCCGCGCTGCGGCGCCACGGCGTCGCGGCCCGGCACCTGGAGCTGGAGCTGACCGAGGGCATGCTGATGAGCAACCCGCAGGCCGGCGCCGCCGCGCTGCAGCGCCTGCGCGACCTGGGCGTCAAGGTCTCGCTGGACGACTTCGGCACCGGCTACTCCAGCCTGGCCTATCTGCAGCAGTTCCCGCTGGACACGCTGAAGATCGACCAGTCCTTCGTGCGCCGCATCGGCGAGCAGCCCGACGGCGCCGCCCTGGTGGACGCCATCATCGGCATGGCCCACCGCCTGCACCTGCGCGTGGTGGCCGAGGGCGTGGAGACCGCGGCGCAGCGCGAGCACCTGCTGCGCCAGGGCTGCGACGAGATGCAGGGCTACCACTTCGGCCGCCCGGCCTCCGCCGAGGCGCTGCAGGCGCTGCTGACCCGGCAGCCCGCCTCAGCCGCCGCCTGACAGCGCGCGCGCGATGGCCCGGGCCAGCTCGCTGCGCGAATAAGGCTTTTGCAGCAGCTCCCAGCCGGGCGGCGCGTCCTGGTCGGCCTCCAGCAGCTCCGCCGAGTAGCCCGACATCAGCAGCACCGCCAGGCCCGGCAGGCGCTGCTGCGCCCGGCTGGCCAGCTCGGTGCCGCGCATGCCCGCGCCCAGCGCGATGTCGGTCAGCAACAGCTCGAAGCGGGCCTCCGGCGTCAGCAGCAGCAGGGCCTGCTCGCCACTGGCGCAGGCCGTGACCTCGCAGCCCAGCGCATGCAGGAACTGCCGCGCCACCGCCCTCACCTCAGCATCGTCCTCCACCATCAGCACCTTCAGGCCCGGCAGCAGTGCGCCGCCTTCGCCCAGCGGCTCGTCGCGGGCGGGCTGGCTGTCCCAGGGGCGCGGCAGGTAGAGCGAGATCGTCGTACCGGCGCCTGGCGCCGACTCGATGGCCACGGCGCCGCGCGACTGCCTCGCAAAGCCGTACACGGTGCTCAGGCCCAGGCCCGTGCCACGCCCGGCCTGCTTGGTCGTGAAGAAGGGCTCGAAGGCCCGCTCCCTGACCGCCTCGGGCATGCCGGTGCCGGTGTCGGTGATGGCGATGCGCAGGAAGCGCTCGTCCTGCGCGCTGGGGTCGTCGATCTCGCGCCGCACCTGGGCCGGCAGCACGCCGGCCGGACCGGCGCTGAAGCGCAGCAAGCCGCCGTCGGGCATGGCGTCACGCGCATTGATGGCGATGTTGAGCAGCGCGGACTCCAGTTGCCCCGGGTCGGCCAGCACGGCCAGCGGGGCCGTCGCATCGCCGACCAGCTCGACGCGGATGGCGATGCGCTGGTCCAGCGTGCGGCGCAGCATGTCGGCCAGTGACTGCAGCAGCGCGCCCAGGTCCACCGCGGTGGGTTGCAGCACCTGGCGGCGCGAGAAGGCCAGCAGCTTGCCGGTCAGCTCGGCGCCGCGCCGCGCCGCCCGCGTCGCCGCGCCGACGAGCTGCTGGCCGAACTCATGGCCGGCCAGCAGCGGCAACTCCTCCAGCACCTGCAGATTGCCCTGGATGACGGTGAGCAGGTTGTTGAAGTCGTGCGCGATGCCGCCGGTCAGCTGGCCCACGCTCTCCAGGCGCTGCGCATGGTTGAGGGCCTCCTCGCTCTGGGCCCGCTGCAGGCAGGTGGCCAGCAGATTGGCCAGCGACTGCAGGAAGCGCGTGTCGTCGTCGCCGAAATGCGCCGCCGCGCGCGAGCGCACGCACAGCACGCCCATGGCCCGGCCGCGGTCGGACAAGGGCACGGCCAGCAGGCTGGCCATGCCGGCGGCGAGATCGGCCTGTGGCACCTCGAAGCGGTCCTCGCGGGCCAGGTCGGCCACCACCAGCGGCTGGCCATGCACCAGCACATAGCCGGCGGCCGAGCCGGCGCAGGCCGGCAGCCGGGCGCCCAGAGGCAGCGAGGCGATGTCGCCGAAGCGGCTGACGACGCGCAGCCGCAGCCGGTCGGGCTCCAGCAGCAGCACGCTGGAGAACTCGGCCTCCAGCGCCTGGGCCGCCAGCTCGGGCACCCGCATCAGCAGCTGCTGCGGGTCGCGCTCGTCGACGGCCATGCGCCCCAGCTGGGCCAGGTGCTCGCTGTGGCGGGCGCGCTGCAAGGCCTGCTTGACGCGCGGATAGGCGCCGATGTCGCGGATGGCCGCCACCACATAGGGCAGGCCATGGCTCTGCAGCGGGCTCAGCGCGATCTCCACCATCACCTCGCTGCCGTCGCGCCGCCGGGCCACCAGCTCCATCTGCGTGCCCATGGGGCGCGGGCGCGGCGCCAGGCCGTAGGCCTTGCGGTAGGCGGCGTGGCGGGGGCGGATGCTGTCGGGCACCAGCGCATCGACGGCGGTGCCGACCAGCTCGTCCGGCGCATAGCCCAGCAGCGCCGCGGCCGCCGGGTTGGCCAGCACGATCTGCCCCTCGGCGTCCACCAGCAGCAGACCGTCGGCCGCGGCCGAGAACAGCGAGCGGTAGACGCCCAGGTCGTCCAGGGCCGGCGGCGGCGCGGCGGGCACGCGAGGGGCTTCCATCTAGGACACCGGCTCCACCGGCGGGATGAAGATGTAGCCGGCGCCGCGCACCGACTTGATGATCTGCGGATTCTCCGCGTCGGCCTCCAGCTTCTTGCGCAGGCGGCCCACCTGCACGTCTATCGTGCGGTCGAACGGCGCGGCCTCGCGGCCGCGCGTGCGCTCCAGCAGGAAGTCGCGCGACAGCACGCGCCCGGCATGCTGGGCCAGCGTCGCCAGCAGCTCGAACTCGCCGGTCGTCAGCCTGACCTCGGCGCCGGCCGGGTCGTCCAGGCGGCGCGCGGCCAGGTCCAGCCGCCAGCCCAGGAAGCCCAGGCTCGCCCCGGCGGCCGGCGGTGGCGGCGCCGCAAGCGGTGCCACGACGGCGGGCGGCGCGGGCTCGATGCGGCGCAGCACGGCCTTGATGCGGGCCACCAGCTCGCGCAGGTCGAAGGGCTTGGTGACGTAGTCGTCGGCGCCCACCTCCAGGCCCACCACCTTGTCCACCGCGTCGCCGCGGCCGGTGATGATGACCAGGCCGCAGCGCCAGTGCTCGCGCAGCTGGCGCGCGATGGCGAAACCGTCCTCGCCGGGCAGGCCCAGGTCCAGCAGCACCAGCTCGGGCGGGTCGGCCGGCATCAGCTCCATCAGCTCCCGCCCTGAGCGCAGCTGGGTGGTGCGGAAGCCATGGGTGGCGAGGTAGTGGGCCAGCAGCTCGGTGATGGCGGATTCGTCGTCGACTACGGCAATGTGCGGGGGCGTCACGGCGTCGGCGCGTCAGTTTCGTTGGGGACCGGTGGGCATTCTTGCACCGATCCGGGGCGCCGCCCGCCCGGCGCGCGCCTAACGCCCGCCCAGCACCCGCGCCGGCAGCATGACGAGGGCGCGCAGCAGGCCGAACGCGCCGTCCACCGCGATGCCCAGCAGCCTGAAGGGCAGTGTGACCAGCCAGACCAGCGGCCACAGCAGCAGCGCCAGGATCGCCAGCGGCCAGCAGAGCACGAACAGCAGACACCAGAGCAGGAAGCCGAGCATCGCGTTCTCCTTCAGGGCTTGAGGTACTTGAACAGATGGACGGACTCTAGCCAGCCCCATCACCCTCCCCATCGGGGTTGTGACGAAGCGTCGGATTCGCAGGACAGGCGGCTCAGACCCTGCGACGGCCCGCGACGTAGCAGGCGGCGAGGTTGCGCTCGTCGGCCAGCGTCATCCAGGCAAAGACGCGCTCGTGCAGCTCGCGGGCCGCACCGTCGCGCGCCTCGGCCACCGGGCCCACGGCCCAGTCCCACACGCAGACGTCCGCCGTCTGGCCCGCCGACAGGCCGCCGATCTCGCTGCCCAGGCGCAGCGCCTCGGCCGCGCCGCGCGTGGCCGCGTGCAGGGCCGCCCAGGCCGTCAGCCGCTCGCCGCGCAGGGCCTGCACCTTGTAGGCGTCCGCCATGTTGCGCGGCAGGCTCAGCGAGGTGCCGCCGCCCACGTCCGAGGCCAGGCTGATGTTGAAGCCGGCACCGGGCCAGTCGAACAGTCCGCTGCCGAGGAAGAGATTGCTGGACGGGCAGTGGGCGATCTGCGCCCCGCGGTCCGCCACGACGACGCGGTCGCGCGGGTCCAGATAGATGCCGTGCGCCAGCACCGAGCGCTCGTGCACCAGGCCCACGCCGTCGTAGACGTCCAGATAGCTGCGCGCCTGCGGAAACAGCTCGCTCACCCAGGCCACCTCGGCGCGGTTCTCGGCCACATGGGTCTGCATGTAGAGGCTGGCGTCGGCGCGGCACAGCGCTCCGGCCATGGCCAGCTGCCCGGGCGTGCTGGTGGGCGCAAAGCGCACGGTCACGGCGTAGGCATTGCGGCCGCGGCCGTGGAAGCGGCTGATCAGGTCGATGCAGTCCTGCTCGGCCTGCACCACGTCGTCGCGCAGGCCGTCGGGGGCATGGCGGTCCATCAGCACCTTGCCGGTGACGAGGCGCATGCCGCGCGCCGCCGCGCCCTCGAACAAGGCCTCGGCCGAGACCTTGTGCACCGTCGGGAAGACGACGGCCGCGGTCGTGCCGCTGGCCAGCAGCGCGTCCAGGAAGACCTCGGCGCCCGCGTGGCTGCGGGCCGGGTCGGCAAAAGCCGTCTCGCTGGGGAAGGTGTAGCGCTTCAGCCAGTCCAGCAGCTCGGTGCCGTAGGAACCGATGACCTCCAGCTGCGGGCAGTGGACATGGGTGTCAATGAAGCCCGGCAGCACCAGCTGGCCGGCATGGTCGCGGCGCACCCAGGAGTCGTCCGGCGCGGCGGCCTGGCGGCCGACGATGCGGCCGTCCTCGATGAGCAGCCAGTGGTCGCGGTCGAAGCGCACCGCCGGCGACTCGGTATCGCCCCAGCGCGGCGCGGCCGTGAAATCCAGCAGATCGCCCCGCAACGCCCATCGCCTAGGGCTGTCGGCGAATTTTTCCTGGTTAGTAAAACTCATATGGCAATTCTGGGGCAAGGTTCGACAATCGGGGTCAGCATGAATACCCGACCCATACGCTTTTTCCACCGTGGCGAGGTCGTCGAGGTGGCCCACCTGCCCCCGACGACGACGGTGCTGCAGTACCTGCGCGAGCATGCCCATTGCACCGGCACCAAGGAAGGCTGCGCCGAGGGCGACTGCGGCGCCTGCACCATCATCCAGGGCGAACTGGACGCCGAGGGCCGGGTGGCGCTGCGCAACGTCAACGCCTGCACCCAGTTCCTGCCGACGCTGGACGGGCGGGCGCTGCTGACGGTGGAGGATCTGGGCAGCCCCGGCGCGCTCAACCCCGCCCAGCAGGCGCTGGTGGACTGCCATGGCTCGCAATGCGGGTTCTGCACGCCGGGCTTCGTCATGAGCCTGACGGCCTGCTACGAGCAGCACCAGGCCGCCGGCACGACGCCCACGCGCCAGCAGCTGGCCGATGCGCTGGCGGGCAACCTGTGCCGCTGCACCGGCTACCGGCCCATCCTGGATGCCGGCGAGCGCATGTTCGACGGCCCCGCCCGCCGCCTGGACCGCGCGCCCATGGCGGCGGCCCTGCAGGCCCTGGCCGCCGACGCACCGCTGGCCTACGGCCCCACGGGGGCACGCTTCCATGCGCCGCAGGACCTGGCCCAGCTGGCCAGCCTGCGCGAGGCCCATCCGCAGGCCACGCTGCTGGCCGGCTCCACCGACGTGGGCCTGTGGGTCAACAAGCAGTTCCGCGACCTGGGCGACATCATCTACACGGGCCGGGTCGCGGCGCTGCGCGAGATCCGCGCCCAAGACGGCGGCCTGTGGATAGGCGCGGCCGCCTCGCTGGAAGACAGCTGGGCCGCGCTGACCGCCGCGCAGCCGCGGCTGCGCGAGCTGTGGCTGCGCTTCGCGTCGCCGCCGGTGCGCCATGCCGGCACGCTGGGCGGCAACATCGCCAACGGTTCGCCCATAGGCGACGGCACGCCGGCGCTGATCGCGCTGGGCGCCGACGTCGTCCTGCGCCGCGGCAGCCAGCAGCGGCGCCTGAAGCTGCAGGACTTCTACCTGGACTACATGAAGAAGGACTTGCAGCCCGGCGAGTTCGTCGAGGCGCTGTGGGTGCCGGCGCCCGCGGGCGACTGGCGCCTCAGCGCGCACAAGATCGCCAAGCGCCACGACAGCGACATCTCGGCCGTCTGCGCCGTGCTGGCCGTCAGGCTGGACGCCGGCGTCGTGCGCGAGGCCCGCTTTGCCTTCGGCGGCATGGCGGCCACGTCCAAGCGCGCGGCCGCCGCCGAGGCCGCCGTCGTCGGCCAGCCCTGGAGCGAGGCCACGGCGCAAGCCGCCGCGGCCGCCCTGCCCCAGGACTTCAAGCCCATGACCGACATGCGCGCCTCGGCCGGCTACCGGCTCAAGGTGGCGCAGAACCTGTTCACCAAGCTGTGGCTGGAAACGTCCGGTGGGCCGCCCGTCGGCATCTGGCCGTCGCTGCAGGAGGTGCCGGCATGAACAAGCCCGAAACCCTGCCCGCGCCGCCCGCGGTGGTGGGCCAGTCGCTGCCGCACGAATCGGCGCATCTGCACGTCAGCGGCGCCGCGCCCTATACCGACGACCTGCCCGAGCCCGCCGGCACGCTGCATGCGGCGCTGGGCCTGTCGCCCATCGCCCATGGCAAGCTGACCGGCCTCGATCTGGAGCTCGTTCGCAAGCAGCCCGGCGTCGTCGCCGTGCTCAGCGCCGCCGACATCCCGGCCGAGAACAACTGCGGCCCGCTGCTGCACGACGACCCCATCCTGGCCGACGCTGAGCTGCGCTATGTGGGCCAGCCCGTGTTCGCCGTCATCGCGACGCATCGCGAGCTGGCCCGCCGCGCCGCGGCACTGGCCAGGCAGGCCATCCAGGCCCAGCCGCTGCCGCCGGTGCTGACGGCACTCGATGCGCACGCCAAGGGCCAGTACGTGCTGCCGCCCATGCACCTGACGCGCGGCGAGCCAGCCGAACACCTGGCCAGCGCGCCGCACCGGCTGCAGGGCACGTGGAGCCTGGGCGGCCAGGAGCAGTTCTATCTGGAAGGCCAGATCAGCCTGGCCCTGCCGCAGGAAGGCGGCGAGGGCCTGCTGCTGCACTGCTCCACGCAGCACCCCAGCGAGATGCAGCAGCTGGTCGCGCATTGCCTGGGCTGGCAGGCGCACCGCGTGGCCGTGCAGTGCCGGCGCATGGGCGGCGGCTTCGGCGGCAAGGAATCGCAGTCGGCGCTGTTCGCCTGCGTGGCGGCAATAGCCGCGCTGAAGCTGAAGAAGCCGGTCAAGCTGCGCGTGGATCGCGACGACGACTTCCTCATCACCGGCCGGCGCCATGGCTTCGACTACCGTTGGGACGTGGGCTTCGACGCCGACGGCCGCATCCTGGCCGCCGACATCGAGCTGGTCTCCAACGCCGGCCACAGCGCCGACCTGTCCGCGCCGGTGATGGCGCGCGCGCTCTGCCACTTCGACAATGCCTACTGGCTGCCGCACGTGGCCATGCACGGCTATTGCGCGAAGACCAACACGCAGAGCAACACCGCCTTCCGCGGCTTCGGCGGGCCGCAGGGCGCCATCGCCATCGAGATGATCCTGGACGGCATTGCGCGCCGGCTGGGGCTGGACCCGGCCGAGGTGCGCCAGCGCAACTTCTACGCCGCCGGCCGAGACGTGACGCCCTACGGCCAGCGGGTCGAGGAACTGCACGCGCAAGCGCTGACGGCGCAGCTGCTGGCCAGCAGCCGCTATGCCGAGCGCCGCGCCGAGATCGCCGCCTTCAACGCGGCCAGCCCGGTGCTGAAGAAGGGCCTGGCCTTCACGCCGGTCAAGTTCGGCATCTCCTTCAACGTGGCCCACCTGAACCAGGCCGGCGCGCTGGTGCATGTCTACACCGACGGCTCGGTGCTGGTGAACCATGGCGGCACGGAGATGGGCCAGGGGCTGAACACCAAGGTGGCCCAGGTCGTCGCGCATGAGCTGGGCCTGCCGCTGCAGCAGGTGCGCTGCTCGGCCACCGACACCAGCAAGGTCGCCAACACCTCGGCCACCGCTGCCTCCACCGGCAGCGACCTGAACGGCAAGGCCGCCCAGGACGCGGCGCGCAAGATCAAGGCGCGGCTGGCGGCGTTCGCGGCCGAGCGCTTCGGCTGCACGCCCGAGCTGGTGGCCTTCGAGGGCGGCCAGGTCAGCGGTGGCGGCCAGAGCGTTGCCTTCGGGCAGCTGGTCGCCGACGCCTATCTGAAGCGCATCCAGCTGTGGAGCGACGGCTTCTATGCCACGCCCGGCCTGCACTGGGACAAGACCCGGCTGCAAGGCCACCCGTTCTACTACTACGCCTGGGGCGGCGCCGTCTGCGAGGCCCTGGTCGACACGCTGACCGGCGAGAGCCGCATCCTGCGTGCCGACATCCTGCACGACGTGGGTCAGAGCCTGAACCCGGCCCTGGACATCGGCCAGATCGAGGGCGGCTTCATCCAGGGCATGGGCTGGCTGACGATGGAAGAGCTGGTGTGGCATCCCGTCACGGGGCTGCTGACCACGCACGCGCCCAGCACCTACAAGATCCCGACCGCCAACGACTGCCCGCCCGAGTTCCGCACCGAGCTGTTCGGCGTGGCCAATGCCAGCGAGACCATCCACCGCAGCAAGGCCGTGGGCGAGCCGCCGCTGCTGCTGGGCTTTGCGGCACTGCTGGCCATCAAGGACGCCTGCGCGGCCTGCGGGCCCGAGCGCTGCGATCCGCCGCTACAGGCCCCGGCGACGGCGGAAGCCGTACTGCGCGCCCTAGACTCGGTGCGATGAAATTCGCCTTCTGCACCGCCGCCCTCCTGCTGGCCCTCGCGGGCTGCGCCAGCGTCAAGCCGGCCGCCCCCCAGATCATCAGCATCGACACCTGGGGCGGCACTTCGTCCGCCACCCAGGCGCCGGCCCAGCAGATCAGCAAGATCACCCTGCACCACCAGGGCGAGATCTGGAAACCGGATGCGGACCCCGCAGCCTACCTGCGCCGGCTGCAGCAATGGTCACGCCTGACCAAGCGCTGGGCCGACATCCCCTACCACTACATCATTGCGCCCGACGGCCGCATCTATGCGGCGCGGCCGCTGGCCCAGGCCGGCGACACCAACACCGAGTACGACCCGCGCGGCCATGCACTGGTCATGCTGCTGGGCAACTTCGAGGAACAGCAGCCCACGCCGGAGCAGCTGAACGCGGCCGTCGAGTTGACCGCCTGGCTGGCGCGCGCCCATGGCCTGGGCGTGGACGCCATCGCCAGCCACAAGGACTTCAGCCGCCAGACGCTGTGCCCGGGCAAGAACTTCTACGACGCCTACCTGGCGACCGGCTGGTTCAGGGCCGAGGTGGCCAAACGGCTCTAGCCGCGCGTCTTCTGCGTCGCGATCAGCACGGCCTGGGTGCGCGAGCTGGCGCCCAGCGCCCGGAGCACCGCGGCGACATGGTCCTTGACGGTATCCACGCTGACGCCCAGTTCGCGCGCAATCAGCTTGTTGGACAGGCCTTGCGTCAGCAGCTGCAGCACATGCTTCTGGCGCGGCGTCAGCGGCAGCCCGCCCCAGTCGGGCAGTGGCGCCGCGGCGGCGGCGGGCGTAGCCTCGGCGCGCGGCCTCAGCGGCGGCACATAGGTGCCGCCGGCCAGCACCAGGTGCAAGGCCTGCACCAGCGTGTCCAGGTCGCTGCGCTCGGGCACATAGCCCATCGCGCCGGCACCCAGCGCCTGCAGCGCCTCCTCGGTGTCGTCGCTGCCCGAGATGACGACAACGGGCAGCAGCAGATGCTCGCGATGGATCTGCTGCAGCAGCTCGAAACCGCCGTCCATGCGCAGGTCCAGCAACACCAGACGGGGAATTCGCTCGGCCAGCGCGGCACGCGCGGCGGCGACGCTGTCCACGCCCTGCACTCGGGCGCCGGCGAAATGCTGCTCGACCAGGCCGGTGAGCGCCGCGCGCACCATCGGAAAAGCATCGACCAGCAGCACCTGCATCACGACTCTCCCGTTAGGGCGTCGATGATAGTCAACGCAGCGCGGCGGCCAATAGCGGCTTGGCCCAGGCGGGCACGCTGCGCAGCGGCGCATGGGCGACGACGCGGCCGGCCTGCATCTGCAGCAGCAGCACGGGTTGCGGCCGGCGGCCGGCGCGCGGGTCGGCCTCGAAGCTGTTGTCGTAGACGCGCAAGCTGGCGAGGTGAGGCATCAGCCTGACCAGGTTGCTGCGGCTGGCGTCGAAGCGCTCGCGCACCTTGGCCTCGGGAATGTCGTGCCCGCCCGCCGCCACCCGCGCGGCGATGCGGCGCAGATGCAGCTCCGGCGTGGCCAGCCCGGCGAACCAGACATGCACCTGGGCGCCGGCCCGCGCGCCCTCCAGCAGCAGCTTGGCGATGCTGGCGCCGCCCAGCGTGGTCTCGAAGGCATAGGTCAGCCCCTCGGCCAGCGCCCGCTCCAGGCCATGCCGGCCCAGGGTCCAGGCCAGGCCGTTGGCCTGTTCGGCAGACAACCCAGGCTGCTGCTCGCGCAGGCGCGCGGCGGCGATGTCGGGATTGAAGAACTCGGCACCGCTGGCCTGGAGGGCGGCACCACCGATGGAGCTCTTGCCGGCGCCGTTGACGCCGGCCAGCACGAACAGCCGGGCGGGCAAGGCTCAGGCGGCCTTGCGCCGGGCGGACTTGACGGACTTGGCGGGCTTGACGGCCTTGATCGCCGTCGCGCCCAGGACCTCCGGCGCCATCGCGAAGGCATCCGCCATCGCGTCGCCCTGGCCCTGCATGCGCGCCAGCATCGCGTCGAATTCGCCGCCCAGCGCGCCAAGATCAGGCTCCGCCGCGCGCTGCAGCTCGCGGTAGCGCTCCACCGACATCAGCACGAAGGCCGGCTGGTCATGCTTGGTGATGAGCACGGCGCCGTGCGCCGCCACGGCGCGGCCCACCTTCTGGATGCCGGCCACGAGCTGGGTGGCCGAGACGCTGGGCAACTGGTCGGCGATGGCGGGTTCGAGGACGGCAGACATGGCGTTCTCCAGGAATTTATATATTTTGCCATTTTTCGGCAAATTACATAAAACACTCCACCCACCCCATGCAATGAAGCGGCGCCAGCCGCGACAACTCGAGCAGCACCCGTGGAACCGGCTTTGCCGGGCCACTGGGTGCGCCCCCTTGAGGGGGAGCGCGAAGCGCAACGGGGGTGGGCCATCAATGGGCTTCTTCCCAGTTCGAGCCCACCCCCACCTCGGCCAGCAGCGGCACCTTGAGCTGGGCCACGCCGGCCATCAGCCGCGGCACCTCGGCGCGCATCCAGTCCAGCTCGGCCTCGGGCACCTCGAACACCAGTTCGTCATGCACCTGCATGACGATGCTGGAGCGCTTGCCGGCGCGGTCCAGTTCGGCCTGCACGGCCAGCATGGCCAGCTTGATGAGGTCGGCCGCCGTGCCCTGCATGGGCGCGTTGATGGCCTGGCGCTCGGCGCCGGCGCGGCGCGGGCCGTTGCCACCGCGGATCTCGGGCAGGTAGATGCGCCGGCCGAACAGCGTCTCCACATAGCCCTTCGTGGCGGCGCTGGCCTTGGTCTCGTCCATGTAGCGCTTCACGCCGGCGAAGCGGGTGAAGTAGCGCTCGATGTAGTCCTTGGCCGCCTTCTGCTCTATGCCCAGCGCCGACGCGAGGCCGAAGGCCCCCATGCCGTAGATGAGGCCGAAGTTGATGGTCTTGGCATAGCGGCGCTGCTCGCTGGAGACCTCCGCGAGCGGCACGCCGAAGACCTCGCTGGCCGTCGCACGGTGCACGTCCTGGCCCTCCTGGAAGGCCTTGAGCAGGCCCGGGTCCTCGCTGATGTGGGCCATGATGCGCAGCTCGATCTGCGAGTAGTCGGCGCTGACGATGCGGCAGCCCTCGGGCGCGACGAAGGCCTCGCGCACGCGCCGGCCTTCCGCCGTGCGGATGGGAATGTTCTGCAGGTTGGGCTCGTTGCTGGACAGCCGCCCCGTCACGGCCACGGCCTGGGCGTAGTTGGTGTGCACGCGGCCGGTGTGGGCGTTGATCTGCAGCGGCAGCTTGTCGGTGTAGGTGCTCTTGAGCTTGGCCAGGCCGCGGTACTCGAGGATCTTGGCCGGCAGCGGGAAGTCGGCGGCCAGTTCGGTCAGCACCTCCTCGTCGGTGGACGGCGCGCCGGTGGCGGTCTTCTTCACGACCGGCAGGCCCAGCTTGCCGAACAGGATGTCGCCGATCTGCTTCGGGCTGCCGATGTTGAACGGCTGGCCGGCGATGTCGTAGCACTGCTGCTCCAGCGCAATCAGGCGCTGACCGATCTCGTGGCTCTGCAGCTTGAGCTTGTCCGCGTCGATGAGCACGCCGTGGCGCTCGATGCGGGCCAGCAGCTCGGCCGTGGGCATCTCGATGTCGCGATAGATGCGCGTCAGGCCCTCGTCGGCCGCAATCTGCGGCCACAGCACCTGGTGCAGGTGCAGGCACATCTCGGAGTCTTCGCCCGAGTAGGTCGTGGCCTTGGCCACGTCCACCTGCGCGAACGGAATCTGGTGCACGCCCTTGCCGCACAGGTCCTCGTAACTCAGGCCCTGGCGGCCCAGGTGGCGCTCGGCCAGCGCCTCCAGGTTGTGGGTCTTGTGCGCCTCCAGCACATAGCTTTGCAGCAGCGTGTCGTGCTGCACGCCGGCCAAGGCGATGCCGTGATTGGCGAAGACATGGCGGTCGTACTTCAGGTTCTGGCCTATCTTCTTGGCGGACTCGTCCTCCAGCCAGGGCCTGAGCCGCGCCAGCACCGCGTCGAAGGGCAGTTGCTCGGGCGCGTCGGGGCCGCTGTGGTGCAGCGGCACATAGGCGGCCTCGCCGGGCTTGTCGGCAAAGGAGATGCCGACGATGGCCGCGGCCATGGGGTCCAGCGAATCGGTCTCGGTGTCCAGCGCGCACAGGGGCGCGGCACGCAGGCGCTCTATCCAGGCGTCGAGCTGCTCGAACGTGAGGATGGTGTCGTAGCGGCGGGCGATGTCGGCGGCCGGCGCGGGCGGCGCCGCGTCGAACAGGCCGGGGTTGGCCACGGCGGGCGCCTTGGCCTTGGGCGCCGGGGCTTCGCCGGTCAGCTCCTTCAACCAGGTCTTGAAGCCGTTGCGGGCATAGAAATCGGCCAGCGCCTGCTTGTCCAGCTCGCGCAGGGCCAGCGGCTCCAGCGTGGGCCAGCCGGCGATGTGGCCGGCCAGGTCGCAGTCCAGCTTCACGGTGACCAGCTTGCGGCCCATGGGCAGCCAGTCCAGCGCGGCGCGCAGGTTCTCGCCGGCCTTGCCTTTCATCGCCCCCGCCGCGGCGATGACGCCGTCCAGCGATCCATGCTCGGCGATCCACTTGGCCGCTGTCTTGGGGCCCACGCCGGTCACGCCCGGCACGTTGTCCACCGTGTCGCCCATCAGCGTCAGGTAGTCGACGATGCGCTCGGGCGCCACGCCGAACTTGGCCAGCACGCCGGCCTCGTCCAGCCGCTCGTTGCTCATGGTGTTGATGAGCTCCACGTCGGCGTTGACGAGCTGCGCCAGGTCCTTGTCGCCGGTGGACACGATGACGCGATGGCCCTGCTCCACCGCCACACGGCTGAGCGTGCCGATGACGTCGTCGGCCTCCACCTCCGGCACCATCAGCACCGGCCAGCCCAGCAGCTTGACGACCTCGTGGATGGGCTCGATCTGGGCGCGCAGCTCAGGCGGCATGGGCGCACGCTGGGCCTTGTACTCGGGATACCAGTCGTCGCGGAAGGTCTTGCCCGGCGCGTCGAAGACGCAGACGGCATGCTCGGCGCCGATGTCGTTGCGCAGCCGCTTGAGCATCGCCACCATGCCGTGCACGGCCCCCGTCGGCTGGCCCTCGGGGCCGCGCAGGTCGGGCATGGCGTGGAAGGCGCGGTAGAGGTAGCTGGAGCCGTCGACCAGCAGCAGGATGGGTTTACTCATGGCGCAAGATTGTCCGGCACACCGCCGCCTAGAATCGGCAGCATCATGCTTCGCCCCATCGCCCTCCTGCTGCTGGCCGCCGTGGCGGCCACCGCCCTGGCCGACCCGCCGCCCGAACCCAAGGTCGAGCGCACCGTGTCGGAGGACGACCAGGTCCGCATCGAGGAGCTGAAGGTGCGCGGCGAGACCAAGAAGGTCACGGTCAAGAACAAGAATTCCAAGGCGCCGGACTACGAAATCATCGTCAACGACGCGGGCCGCGAATCGGCCGGCGGCACGGGCACCGGCATGCCCAAGAGCGGCTCGGGCACGCGGGTCTGGCGAGTCCTCAACTTCTGATTCCGCGCGGCCCTCGGGTCGCCTGCACGACCTCTACATGGCCGTTTTCACCGAAGTCAGCCCCGCGCAGGCGCAAGCCCTGCTGGACCACCTCCACCTGGGGCAGCTCGCCTCGCTGCGCGGCATAGGCGCCGGCATCGAGAACACCAACTACTTCGTCGACTGCACCGGCGAGGACGGCCACCTGCACCGCTACGTGCTGACGCTGTTCGAGCGCCTGACGGCCCAGCAGCTGCCCTTCTACCTGCGGCTGATGCAACACCTGGCCCAGCGCGGCGTGCCGGTGCCCGAGCCGCATGCCGACGCCGGCGGCGAGATCCTGTTCGAGGTGGCCGGCAAGCCCGCGGCCATCGTCGACCGCCTGCACGGCGGCCACCAGCTGGCGCCCGACGCCTTCCACTGCGAGCAGGTCGGCGCCACGCTGGCCCGCATGCACCTGGCCGGCCGGGACTTCCCGCTGCACCAGCCCAACCTGCGCGGCCTGGCCTGGTGGCGCGAGGTCGCGCCGCAGCTGCTGCCCTTCCTGGACGCGGCCGAGTCCGAGCTGCTGCGAAGCGAGCTGGCCTACCAGGAGCAGCTGGCCGCGTCGCCCCGCTACGCCGACCTGCTGAAGCATCACTCGGGCCCCATCCACGCCGACCTGTTCCGCGACAACGTCATGTTCGAGCCGGGCGAGCGACCGGGCCGCGAGCGGCTGACCGGCTTCTTCGACTTCTACTTCGCCGGCTGCGACACCTGGCTGTTCGACCTGGCCGTCTGCCTGAACGACTGGTGCATAGACCTGAGCGACGGTCGCCTCATCGAGGAGCGCGCGGCCGTCTTCGTCGCGGCCTATGAGAGCGTGCGGCCGCTGTCCGGCGCCGAGCACCGGCTGCTGCCGGCGCTGCTGCGCGCCGCGGCGCTGCGCTTCTGGCTGTCGCGGCTGTACGACCTGCACCTGCCGCGCGAGGCCAGTCTGCTCAAGGCCCACGACCCGCGCCACTTCGAGAGGGTGCTGCGCCAGCGCATCGCCAAGCCCTGGCACGCCATGCCGGAGAGGACCGACGCATGAGCACCACCATGCAACTGCATCTGCAGAACGTGCCGGCCCGCAACGGCCGGCTGTGGATACGCCACGGCTTCAAGGTCTTCCAGCGCCAGCCGCTGGCGCTGGCCGGCCTGTTCGGCCTGTTCCTGTTCGCCGGCTTCGTCGCCATGCTGATCCCCGGCCTGGGCCTGCTGCTGGTCATGGCCTCGCTGCCGCTGCTGTCGCTGGGCTTCATGCTGGCCACCCATCTGGTGCTGCAGAAGAAGACGCCCACGGCCGGCGTCTTCGTCGCGCCGCTGAAGCTGACCGCCGAGCGCCGGCGCAGCCAGCTGCTGCTGTGCCTGGGTTATGCCGCTGCCATCCTCGTCATCGGCCTGCTGGCCGACTGGATAGACGGCGGCAGCACGCGCGACCTACAGAAGCTCATCGCCGAGAACGCCGACAACGAGGCCATCGCCAACGCGGCCACCGACCCGCGCCTGTTCTGGGGCCTGGCCACCCGCATGGGCCTGATGGGGCTGCTGTCGGTGCCCTACTGGCATGCGCCCGCGCTGGTGCACTGGGGCGGCCAGGGCGTGGCCCAGGCCTTGTTCTCCAGCACGCTGGCGCTGTGGCGCAACAAGGCGGCGTTCGCGCTCAACATGCTGCTGTGGGGCGGGCTGATGATGGGCGTGGCCAGTGCCGTCAGCCTGGTGTTCGCGCTGATCGGCCTGGCCCAGGTGGCCCCCATCGTGCTGATGGCCATCGGCCTGATGCTGTCGACGGTGTTCTACGCCTCGCTGTACTTCAGCTTCGTCGACTGCTTCATGTTCGGCGCGCCGGCCGGCGTGCTCAGCGAGCCGCACACCGACGCGGGCGGCTGACGGCTGGCACTTTCATCGCCATGACATGACGGGTTTCAAGAATGACGGGCTCCAGCCACCAGGAGCCCCTCTTGAACAAGCCCAGCCCGTCCTGCCCGCCCGCCCCCAACGCCTACGACGATGACGCCATCGTCAACCACTCGGCCAACCCGCATATGGCAGACGTGCTGGCGGCGCGCCTGAGCCGCCGTCAGACGCTGCGCGGCGGCATGAGCGTCACCGCCGCCGCACTGCTGGGTGGCGCGGGCCTGACGGCCTGCTCGTCGGACGACGATGCCAGCCCCGCCCCCACGCCCGCGCCGGCCCCCGCACCCGCCGCAGCGCCCAAGCTGGGCTTCGCGGCGGTGGCCAAGAACAAGAACGACATCGTCACCGTGCCCGACGGCTACCAGGTCAGCATCCTGCATGCGCTGGGCGACCCGCTGCACTGGGGCGACGAGTCCTGGAAGGACGACGGCAGCGAGAGCGCCGACTCCTACCAACGCCGCATCGGCGACGGCCACGACGGCATGTACTACTTCGGCCTCAGCGACGCCGGCGCCTACCAGGCCGACCGCTCGGACCGCGGCCTGCTGTGCGTGAACCACGAGTACGTCGTCGCGCCCTACGGCCTGCATCCGGCCGGCCGCGCCGCGGGCAGCACGCGCAACGCGACCGAGGTCGAGAAGGAGATCTACGCGCACGGCGTCAGCGTCGCCGAGGTCAGGCGTGACAGCAGCGGCGTGGCCATGGTGCGCGGCTCGCGCTTCAACCGCCGCATCACCTCGGCCACCGTCATGAACATCAGCGGCCCGGCGCGCGGCTCTGCACTGCTGGCGACGAAATTCTCGGCCGGCGCCACGCAGACGCGCGGCACGAACAACAACTGCGCCAACGGCTACACGCCCTGGGGCACCTATCTGACCTGCGAGGAGAACTTCCTCAACGTGATCTCGCGCGCCGCGGGCGACGACGCCAAGCGCAGCGCCAAGGAAGTCGCCGCGCTGAACCGCTACGGCCTGCCGCAGAACCGCAAGAGCCCCTACCAGTGGGAGACGGCCGGCACGGTCGACCTGTTCGCGCGCTGGGATTCGTCGGTGACCGGCACGACCGCCGCGGACGACTACCGCAACACCATCAACACCTTCGGCTGGGTCGTCGAGATCGACCCGTTCGCGCCCGACTCGGTGCCGGCCAAGCGCACGGCGCTGGGCCGCTTCAACCACGAGGGCGCCTGGCCCGCGCCGGCCGTGGCCGGCAAGCCCATCGTCATCTACCAGGGTGACGACGCGCGCAACGAGTACATCTACAAATTCGTCTCCAAGGCCGTCTGGGACGCCGCCGACGTCGGCAAGGGTCTGACGGCCGGCGCCAAATACCTGGACGAGGGCACGCTGTACGTCGCCCGCTTCAACGCCGACGGCACGGGCGACTGGCTGGAGCTGAGCTTTGGCAAGAACGGCCTGGATGCAACGAACGCCGCCTACCCCTTCGCGGACCAGGCCGATGTCGTCATCCACCCGCGCCTGGCCGCCGACAAGCTCGGCGCGACCAAGATGGACCGCCCCGAGTGGGGCGCGGTGAACCCGCTGAACGGCGAGGTCTACATGACCCTGACCAACAACAGCAACCGCGTCGCCACCACCGCCACGCCGACCGGCAGCCAGCTCAAGCCCGATGCGGCCAACCCGCGCTACTACGAGGACCTAAAGAACGGCACGACGTCCCAGAAGGGCAACCCCAACGGTCACATCATCCGCTGGCGCGAGGACGCGACCAACGTCGCCAAGTTCACGTGGGACATCTACCTGTTCGCTGCCGAGGCCGGCGCGCCGGCGGACGTGAACCTGTCGGGCCTGACCGACGTCAACGACTTCTCCAGCCCCGACGGCCTGTACTTCGACAAGCGCGGCATGCTGTGGGTGCAGACCGACGACGGCGCCTACACCGACGTCACCAACTGCATGATGCTGGCCGCCGTGCCGGGCAAGGTGGGCGACGGCGGCCGCGCCAACGCGGCCGGCGGCACCAGCACAATCAAGGGCGCCAACGCGACGGCGGACACGCTGCGCCGCTTCCTGGTCGGCCCCAAGGAGTGCGAGATCACCGGCATCGCGATCACGCCGGACAACAAGACGCTGTTCTTCAACGTCCAGCACCCGGGCGAGGACAGCACGCCGGACTGGGCCGGCAAGACCTTCGGCAGCTACTGGCCGGCCAGCCAGACCGACGCCACCGCAAAGAAGCGCCCTCGCTCTGCGACCGTGGTCGTCACGCGCAAGGACGGCGGCGAGATCGGCGTCTGACCAACCCGCCCGGGCGGCGCGTCAACGGTCCCTGGGAATGGAGTACGTGCCGGTCGCATGGGCGACCGGCACGTCCTCGCCCTCGGAGTAGATGTAGACCTCGCCCACCGCCAGCGCCCGGCCCAGCTTCAGCAACCGGCAGCGCGCCACGACGCGCCGGTCGGCGCGCGGCTTGCGCAGGAAGTTGATGGACAGGTGGGTCGTCACCGCCAGCGGCACGATGCCGATCTGGGCCAGGATGGCGACGTAAAGCGCCACGTCGGCCAGCGTCATCATGACCGGGCCCGACACCGTGCCGCCCGGCCGCAGCTCGGCCTCGCCCACCGGATGGGCGACGACGACGCTGCCATCGCCATCCAGCTCCTCCAGCGTGCAGCGCGTCTGCGGAAACTCGGTCCTCAGGAAGTCGGTCAACTGGGCCAGCGTGGGGCGGGGTTCGGTCATGGCGGTTTGCAAGGATTTGCGAAGCAGGCGGCGGCGAGCCTAGCACCGCCGCAGAATCGGCCCATGGACGCAGCCGACCGGGGGTTCACGGGCTCCATCCCCCAGCTCTACGAGCGCTACATGGTGCCGCTGATCTTCCAGCCCTACGCGGTGGACCTGGCGGCGCGCGCGGCCGCGCTGCAGCCGGGCGCGGTGCTGGAGATCGCCGCCGGCACCGGCGTGCTGACGCGCCGCCTGGCGGCCGAGCTGCCGGCCCCGGCCCGCCTCGTCGCGACCGACCTGAACCCCGCCATGCTGGAGCTGGCCATGGCGCTGGACACCGCCCGGCCCGTGCAGTGGCGGCAGGCCGACGCCATGGCCCTGCCCTTCGCCGACGCCAGCTTCGACCTGGTGGCCTGCCAGTTCGGCGCGATGTTCTTCCCCGACCGGCCGCAGGCTTACGCCGAGATCCGCCGCGTGCTCAAGCCGGACGGCTTCTTGCTGTTCAACGTCTGGGACCATATCGACAGCAACGAGCTGGCCGCGACGGTCACCGATGCGCTGGCCCAGGCCTTCCCGGACGACCCGCCGCGCTTCATGGCCCGCACGCCGCACGGCTATCACGAGGTCGAGCAGATCCGCGCCGACCTGGCACTGGGCGGCTTCGCGCACGAGGCCGACCTCATCACGCTGCCGCTGCGGGCCTGCGCCGAGTCGCCGGCCGGCCCGGCCCTGGGCTATTGCCAGGGCACGCCGCTGCGCGGCGAGATCGAGGCCCGCGCGCCCGGCCGCCTGGCGGCGCTGACGGCCCATGTCGCCCAGGCCATCAGCGAGCGCTTCGGCGCCGGCGCCATCGACACGCTGATGCAGGCCCACATCATCATCGTCGGTCGCTGAGAACGCTTCCCCTCGCCCCGCTTCGCCCCACCCCGCCGCGCTGAACGCCGGCGGGTCCGGTCGCTGCCCGAGGGGCGGGCGATGCTCAGTCGATGGGCGTGAGCTTGGCCACCGACAGCGCCAGCCACTTGGTGCCGTGGCGGCCGAAGTTCACCTGCGCGCGCGCGTCCGTGCCCGTGCCCTCCAGCGTCAGCAGCACGCCTTCGCCGAACTTGTTGTGGAACACGCCCTTGCCGACGCGCAGGCCGCCATGCTCCTCGGAGACTTTCTGCCGCATGCTGGCCGGCACCGGCGGCTCCACCCAGGCCGCTTTCTCGACGCGGCCTGCGCCTACCATGCCCTTGAGGCCGGTGCCGCGCTCCCAGGCCTGCTGGTACTCGCGCGCATAGCCCGAGCCGAAACCCTGGTTGCGCGGCGTCAGCCACTTCAGGCTGTCCTCCGGCAGCTCGTCGAGGAAGCGGCTCTTGACGTGGTAGCGCGTCTGGCCGTGCAGCATGCGGGTCTGGCAGAAGCTCAGGGACAGCTTCTTGCGCGCCCGCGTGATAGCGACATACATCAGCCGCCGCTCCTCCTCCAGCCCGTCGTGGTCGGACATCGCGTTCTCGTGCGGGAACAGACCCTCTTCCAGGCCCGTGATGAAGACCGCGTCGAACTCCAGGCCCTTGGCCGAGTGCACGGTCATCAGCTGCACGGCGTCCTGGCCGGCCTGGGCCTGGTTGTCGCCCGCCTCCAGCGAGGCATGCGTCAGGAAGGCCACCAGCGGCGACATGATCTCGCCGGTTTCGGCATCGGGCACGGCGCCGGGTGCACCCGCGGCGGTCAGCGGCGGGGCCACCTCGTCGACCGGCAGGCCCACGGCGTTCTTGCCGAAGCCCTCCTGCATGACGAAGGCCTCGGCCGCGTTGACCAGCTCGTCCAGGTTCTCCAGCCGCTCGGCGCCGTCCTTGTCGGTGCGGTAGAAGTCCAGCAGGCCCGAGGTCTCCAGCACCTGCTCGATGATCTCGCGCAGCGTCATGCCCTGGGTCAGGTTGCGCGTGGAGTCGATGAGGTGGGTGAACGCCAGCAGGTTGGCACCGCCCTTGCCCGGGATCGCGCTCACGCTCTGGTAGAGGCTGCGGCCGGAGGCCTTGGCGGCGTCCTGCAGGTTCTCCAGCGTCTTGGCGCCGATGCCGCGCGTCGGAAAGTTGACGACGCGCAGGAAGCTGGTGTCGTCGTTGGGGTTCTCCAGCAATCGCAGATAGGCCAGCGCATGCTTGACCTCGGCGCGCTCGAAGAAGCGCAGGCCGCCGTAGACGCGGTAAGGGATGCCCGAGTTGAACAGCGCCGACTCGATGACGCGCGACTGGGCATTGCTGCGGTACAGCACAGCGATCTCCTGGCGGTCCAGCCCGCCGCGGTGCAGTTGCTGGATCTCCTCGATCAGCCACTGCGCCTCGGCGAAGTCGCTGGGCGCCTCCTGCACGCGGATGGGCTCGCCCTGGCCGGCCTCGGTGCGCAGCGTCTTGCCCAGGCGCTGCGTGTTGCGGCTGATCAGCTCGTTGGCGGCGTCCAGGATGTGGCCGAAGCTGCGGTAGTTCTGCTCCAGCTTGATGACCTTCTTGACGCGGTACTCGCGCTCGAAGTCGGCCATGTTGCCGACGCGCGCGCCGCGGAAGGCGTAGATGCTCTGGTCGTCGTCGCCCACGGCCAGGATGCTCTGCCCTTGATCGCGGCCCGGCGGCGCGAACATCTTCAGCCAGGCGTACTGCAGCTTGTTGGTGTCCTGGAACTCGTCGACGAGGATGTGGCGGAAGCGCTGCTGATAGTGCTCGCGCACGGCCGGGTGGTCGCGCAGCAGCTCGTAAGAGCGCAGCATCAGCTCGGCGAAGTCCACCACGCCCTCGCGCTGGCACTGGTCCTCGTAGTTGGCGTAGATCTCGACCAGCTTCTTCGTCTGGTCGTCGCGCTGCTCCACGTCGCCGGGTCGCAAGGCCTCTTCCTTGCAGCCGGCGATGAACCAGCCGACCTGCTTGGGCACGAAGCGCTCCTCGTCCAGGTTCATGGCCTTGATGACGCGCTTCACGGCCGAGGTGGTGTCGCTGGCGTCCAGGATCTGGAAGGCCTGCGGCAGGTTGGCGAGCTTCCAGTGCGCGCGCAGGAAGCGGTTGCACAGGCCGTGGAAGGTGCCTATCCACATGCCGCGCACATTGAAGGGCAGCATGGTGGACAGCCGCGCCAGCATCTCCTTGGCGGCCTTGTTCGTGAACGTGACGGCCATGATGCCGCCGGGGCTGACCTGGCCCGTCTGCAGCAGCCAGGCGATGCGGGTGGTCAGCACGCGGGTCTTGCCCGAGCCGGCGCCGGCCAGGATCAGCGCGGGTTCCGGGGCCGCCGTGACGGCGGCGAGCTGCTCGGGATTGAGATTCTTGAGAAGGGGACTGTGCAGTGCAGCAGCGTCTGGCGCGGGGGTCATCGACGCATTTTAAGGAGCCGCCTCTTCGGCCCCCGCCCGGCCCGCCGCACCGGTCTTTACCGGGTGGAAACCCTAGTTTCATGGCAGCATGGCCGCGTGACGGCCGGGCCACTGGCCCGCGGCACGGTCACCCATCCCCGACGCCACCCGTTGGGGATTTCTCTTTGCACCAGGAGTACTCCCATGTATCGAAACTCCCTCGCCGCGGCAGCGGCCGCCCTCGCCCTCGCCGCGCCGCTGGCGGCCCTGGCCCAGGACCAGCCGGACGGCCTGTGGCATGGCGATGCCAGCCTGGGCGGCGCCCTGTCCAGCGGCAACCACGACAGTATGACGCTGTCGGCCAACGCCAACACCAGCCGCGCCACCGCGCAGGACAAGATCAGCCTTTACGGCGTCGGCAACTACGGCCGCGCCAAGGTGGACGGCGTGAAGACCACCACCGCCGACCTGCTGCGCCTGGGCGGCCGCTACGAATTCAACCTCGGCACCGACTGGTTCGCCCTCGGCGCCGCGGAGGGCGAGACCGACCGGGCCGGCGCCGGCGTGCGCGACCGCTACAACCTGAACGGCGGCCTGGGCTATCACCTGCTGCGCGACGAGCACCACAGCGTCAAGCTGTTCGGTGGCGTGGGCTACACCGACACCCGTTTCATCGACGGCACGCGGGACAACGGCGCGCAGGCACTGCTGGGCGAGGAGTCCAGGCACAAGCTCAGCGAGACCACGACGCTGAACCAGCGCCTGACCTACTACCCCGGCAGCGGCGACCTCGGCACGCGGGTGAACTTCGACGCCGGCCTGGCCACGCAGATCAGCGGCGGCTGGACGCTCAACACCGGCCTGTCCAGCCGCTACAACAGCGAGGTGCCCGAGGGCCTGAAGAAGACCGAGAACCTGCTGACCGTGGGTTTCGGCTACAAGTTCTGAGGAACGGCGCCCCTCGCCCAGTCTTGCCCTGCTGGCCGGGTTGACCGGCCAGCACATCGCCCGGACGGGCCGGCCTGGGGCGGCCCGGCGCTCGACCCGCCATGCGTCGACCGGCGCGCGCCAGTCTCAACGGCCGCGGCGCACCTTGCCGGCCCGCCCGGCCTTGGACCAGTCATAGGGCTGGCCGTCCGGCGTCCTGCCGCCTTCCACCGCCGCCACGCCGGGTGCGCCGACATGGTCTTCCAGCTCGGTGGAGATGCTGACGTGACGATGCCCCTGCCTGCGCCTGTCCTCGGCGCAGGCCAGGGCCTGCGTCAGCTCCGCGCTGCCGAAGAGCTGGCAGACCGGACCGGCCGCCTCGCCCTGGCCTTCCAGCCAATACACCACGATGCCCAAGCCACACCTCCGTTGCGATGAAGCCCGCAGCGTAGCCGCCTGGCGACAAGACGGCCGAAAGCGATCACCCGCCCTCAACGGGGCGATGCCCGGCCCGGTGCCGGCCCTGGATAGGCACGGCCAGACTCAGTCGATGCGCAGCCTGCGGGCGCCCTGGGCCGGCGCCTTCTTGGGCAGCGTCAGCGTCAGCACGCCATCGCTGTACTTCGCGACGGCGCGCGCTTCATCCACGTCGGCCGGCAGCCTGAGGCTGCGCGACACCGAGCCGAAGTAGCGCTCGCTGCGCAGCACGCGGTCGTCCTCGCTTTTCTCGTCATGCTGCCTGACCTCGGCGCTGACGGACACGACGGGACCGTCGATGGCGACATGGATGTCGTCCTTGGCCACGCCGGCGATCTCGGCATGCACGACGAAGCCGTCGGCGTTCTCCTTCACATCGACCTTGATCTGCTGGGGCAGCGGGTCACCATGCAGCGGGCGCACGAAATAGCCCGGCGCGAAATCGCGCAGCAAGTCATCGAACAAGCTGCTGCGCACGGAAGGCAAGTCACTCATGGACGGACTCCTTTCTGGACGGGACGCGATGGCGCCCCGTGCGTCCATGCTTGCGCCGCGGCGGCCGGCCCGCCTTGAGGCGGATCAAACCGCCGCGGCTTACAGTGCCGGCCATGTCCACCGACTCCCCCTGCCCCTGCGGCCGATCGGCCACCTACGCCGGCTGCTGCGGCGCGCTGCACGCCGCGCATGCCGCCGGCCTGGGACTGACCGCCCCCACGCCCGAGGCGCTGATGCGCTCGCGCTATGCCGCCTTCGTGCTCGACCGGCGCGACTACCTGCTCGCCAGCTGGCACGCCAGCACCCGCCCCGCCGAGCTGGAGCCGCCCGAGCCGGGCCTGAAATGGCTGGGCCTGGACGTGAAGCGCAGCGCCCTGCAGGACGCCGACCACGGCAGCGTCGAGTTCGTCGCACGCAGCAAGCTGGGCGGACGGGCCCACCGGCTGCACGAGGTCAGCCGCTTCGTGCGCGAGAACGGCGAATGGTTCTACGTGGACGGTGAGCTCGCTTGACGCTGGCCCTGCTGCATCTGGACGAGCACCTCGTCGCCATCGACAAGCCGCCGGGCCTGCTGGTCCACCGCACCCAGCTCGCGGCACATGAGGACGAGGCCGCGCTGCAGCAACTGCGCGACCAGCTCGGCCGGCCGGTGTGGCCCGTGCACCGGCTGGACCGCGGCACCTCCGGCGTGCTGCTGTTCGCGCTGTCGCCCGAGGTCGCCGCGCTGCTGGGCGCGATGTTCGAGCAGGGCCGGATGCACAAGCGCTACCTGGCGTGGGTGCGCGGCTGGCCGGCCGGGGATGAAGGCCTCGTCGACCATCCGCTGGCGCGCGACCCGGAGCTGCCGTCCACCGGCCAGCCGCTGCTGGAGGCGCGGACGCGCTGGCGCGTGCTGGCGCGCCGCGAATGGCCGCTCGTCACCGATCCGCGCTTCGCGACGACCCGCGTCGCGCTGCTGGAGGCCGAGCCGCTGCAGGGCCGCCGCCACCAGATCCGCCGCCACCTCAAGCATCTGGCCCACCCCATCCTGGGCGACGCCACCCATGGCAAGGGCCCGCTGAACCGCGCCGTCGCGGCCTTTCTGGGCCGGCAGCGGCTGTGGTTGCATGCCCACCGGCTGCAGTTCCGGCATCCGTTGCTGGGTTCGACGCTGGCGCTGGAAGCGCCGCCGGGCGCCGGTTGGGAGGAGGATCGCCGGTCATGACGGCCAAGCCCCGCCCGCTGGCGCTAGGCTGCGCCTGAGCCTGCATCGGGAGCCCGCCCCCATGGACATCGACACCCGCCCCTACCGCATCGAGCCCGGCCAGAAGCTGCAGCTCAAGCACCGGCCCACGGCCGTCGCGCCGCTGTACCGCGACGAGGCCGACTATCGCCAGCAGCTGGACGCCCAGGTGCAGCACCTGAGCCGGCTGCAAGACCTGCTCTATGCCCACAACCGCTACGCGCTGCTGCTGATCTTCCAGGCCATGGATGCGGCCGGCAAGGACGGCATCATCAAGCACGTGATGTCGGGCGTGAACCCGCAGGGCTGCCAGGTGTTCAGCTTCAAGCATCCCAGCGCCCAGGAGCTGGACCATGACTTCCTGTGGCGCACCACCCAATGCCTGCCCGAGCGCGGCCGCATCGGCATCTTCAACCGCTCCTATTACGAAGAGGTGCTGATCGTGCGCGCCCACCCCGAGATCCTGAAGGCGCAGTCGCTGCCCCGGGAGGCGGCGAAGGCGCCCAGGATCTGGGCCGAGCGCTACGAGTCCATCAACGGCCTGGAACGGCACCTGCATCGCAACGGCACGCGGGTCATCAAGTTCTTCCTGCACCTGTCCAAGCAGGAGCAGCGCCGCCGCCTGCTCGCACGGCTGGACGACCCGGCCAAGAACTGGAAGTTCAGCGCCGACGACATGGCCGAGCGCGAGCTGTGGCCCCAGTACATGCGGGCCTATGGCGAGGCGCTGGCCGCCACCAGCAGCGCGCATGCGCCCTGGTACGCCGTGCCGGCCGACGACAAGCGCAATGCCCGCCTCATCGTGTCGCAGGTCATCGTCGACGCGCTGACGGCGCTGAAGCTGAGCTACCCGCCGCCTGCGCTGGACGCCGGCGAACTGGCCGCCATCCGCAACAAGCTCAGCCGAACTTGACGGCGTAAACCGGCGGCAGGCGGGCCGGGATGGCCTGCCAGCTGTCGCCCGCGTCGCCGCTGGCCCAGAGGCCGCCGGTCGTCGAGCCCATCATCAGCTGCTCGCCGGCCTCGTCCACCGCCAGCCCATGGCGGAACACCAGGTCGTAGCAATGCTGTTGCGGCAGGCCGTCTCGCAAGGTCTCGAAGGTCTGGCCGCCGTCGCGGGTGCGGGTCACGCACAGCGCGGCGTCGACCGGGATGCGGCGCTCGTCCTTCACGGCCGGCACGAACCAGGCCGTCTGCGCGTCGGCGGGATGGGCCGCGACGGCGAAGCCGAAGCTGGACGGCTGGGCCACCACCGCCTGCCAGCTGGCGCCGTTGTCGACCGAGCGGAAGATGCCGCAGTGATGCTGGCACCAGAGCACGTCGGGCGCGTCGCGGCAGCGCACGATGAGGTGGGGGTCTTGCGAGTTCTCGTCGCCCGCCAGCTCGGGCGGCATGAAGTCGGCGCGCATGCCCTTGGCGCGCAGGCCCCAGGTCTGGCCGCCATCGGTGGTGCGCCAGGCGCCGCCGCAGGAGACGCCGACCAGCAGCTCCTGCGGCCGGGTCGGGTGGGGGCAGATGGAATGCAGGGCCGGCACCGCCGTGCCGCCGCCCACCCATTGCAGGCGCCGCGGGTCGCGCCACAGCGTCTCGTCCAGCCGCCAGGACTCGCCGCGGTCGCGGCTGACGAACAGCCCGCCGGGCATGCTGCCGCACCAGATCGCGTCGCCGGCGCGCTCCAGCGCGAACACCTGCTCCAGCTTCCACGCCGGCCCCTCGGCCTCGGGCGGCTGCGGGGGGAAGCTGGGCGCGGCCACCTCGCGCCAGCTCTGGCCGGCGTCGTCGCTGGCGTGCAGCTTGGGGCCGAAGTGGCCGAGGTTGAGGCCGGCCAGCATATGGCCCGAGGCGTCGGGCGGCAGCAGCATGGTGACCGGGTCGGCGACGAAGCTGAGCCGCTCCACCTGCCAGCGGCCATTCGGGCCGCCGCGGCGACGCAGTTCGAACAGGCCTTTGCGGGTCGCGGCCCAGGCACGGTCAGTTGCCATCTCAACCTCCGGAGAGTGCTTGCAGGACATGGACCCGGCTGTGCGGGCCCAGCGGGTCGGTCAGGCCACGCAGGTCGCGCGCGCGCCGGCCGTCGATGAAGACGACCACGTTGGGCCGCAGATGGCCCTGGTCGTCGAGGATGTAGCCGCGCAACCTGGGGTTGATCGCGAAGGCGGCATCCAGGCCCTCGCCGAGCACGGACGCCGGGGTCTCGACCCGGGGGGTGTCGACAAAGCGGTGCAGCTGGGGCGTGAATTCGATCAGGGCCATGGCGGTACGACGAACGAGGCGGGGCCGATTCGACGGCGAAGCCCTCGCGACAGCAGCGGGGATTACCCGCACCGAGAATGCCGGCGATGAATTCCGGTGTCTTCTATGCCCTCGGCGCCTATCTGAGCTGGGGGCTGTTCCCGCTTTACTTCCGCCAGATCGCCACCATCCCGGCGCTGCAGATCGTGGCCCATCGCACGCTGTGGTCGCTGGTCTTTGTCGCCATCGTGCTGCTGGCGACGGGTCATCTGAAATGGCTGCGCGGGGTGAGCGCGGCGACCTGGCGGCGCTTCGCGCTGTCGGCCGCGCTGATCGCCGTCAACTGGCTGACCTATGTCTGGGCGGTGGGCCACGGCCATGTCATCGACGCCAGCCTGGGCTATTTCATCAACCCGCTGGTCAACGTGGCGCTGGGTTTTGCGGTGCTGCAGGAGCGGCCGCGGCCCGTGCAGTGGCTGGCCGTGGGGCTGGCGACCCTGGGCGTGGTCTGGCTGACGCTGGCGGCCGGGCGCCTGCCCTGGGTGGCGCTGGTGCTGGCGATCAGCTTCGGCCTCTACGGCCTGATGCGCAAGACCGCGGCGCTGGGCGCCATCGAGGGCCTGACGCTGGAGACGCTGATCCTCGCGCCGCTGGCGGCGGCCGGCCTGATCTGGTGGAGCCAGGACGGCAGCATGGCCGGCCAGACCGCCGTGGACTGGGCCTGGCTGATCGGCACCGGGCCGGTCACGGCCGGCGCGCTGCTGCTGTTCGCGGCCGGCGCACGGCGCATTCCGCTGGCCACGCTGGGCATCGTGCAGTACGCGTCGCCGTCGCTGCAGTTCCTGCTGGGGGTGTTCCTGTTCAAGGAGAGCATGGACGCGAGCCGGCTGGTGGCCTTCGGTTTCATCTGGGGCGCGCTGGCGGTGTACAGCGCGGAGGGCCTGTGGCAGACCCGCCGGGCGCTGGCGCTCCGGCCGCTCTGAGCGGCGCCGCGTCTTTACAAGCGGACGGGGCCGCCGGCGTCAACGGCAGCCGTCCGCCCGGCGTTGGCTGCGGGCCAGACCTCTCCAGTGAGTCCGCCGTGAAACCACTTGTCCGCACGCTGATCGTTTCCACCTTGGTGGCCGCCACCGGGCTGGCCAGTGCAGGCCCGCGTGGCTACGGCCCGGGGCCGCGCTATCACCATCACGGCGGCGCGGGGCTGGGCGGGCTGGTGCTGGGCCTGGCGCTGGCGGTGCCGCTGATCGCGCTGGCCAGCCAGGCCGACCGGGCGCCCGACGTGGTCTATGTGCCGCCCCCGCCGCTGCCGCCCGCCCCGGCCTATGTGCCGAGCCGCCCCGCGCCGGTCATCTACCCGCGCAACGGCCAGAGCCAGGCGCAGATCGAATTCGACCAGCGCGAATGCAACCGCTGGGCCACCACCCAGCCGGCGGCGATGGCAGACAGCAGCGTCTTCAACCGCGCCGTGGACGCCTGCATGGACGGGCGCGGCTACACGCTGCGCTGAGCACGCCACGCGGACGGGACCTGCGTCCCGTCCCACACGGCGCGAAGGCCCGCGCCCTGCAAGGCGCGAGCCTGAGCCTCGGCCGGCTCAGCTGCGCATCAGATGGTCGAAGGCGCCCAGCGCCGCCTTCGCGCCGTCGCCCGCGGCAATGACGATCTGCTTGAAGGGCACGGTCGTCACGTCACCCGCGGCGAACACGCCGGGCACCGAGGTGGCGCCCTTGGCGTCCACGATGATCTCGCCATGGCGGCTGAGTTCCACCGTGCCGCGCAGCCATTCGGTGTTGGGCACCAGGCCGATCTGCACGAAGCAGCCCTCGACATCGACGCGCTTGGCGGCACCGCTGACACGGTCGGTGTAGTTCAGGCCGTCCAGCTTGCCGGCCGTGCCGGTGAACTCGGTGGTCTGGGCGTTCTTGATGATGGTGACGTTGGGCAGGCTCTCCAGCTTCTTGACCAGCACCGCATCGGCGCGCAGCTCGGCGCCAAACTCCAGCAGCGTCACATGCTTGACGATGCCGGCCAGGTCGATCGCGGCCTCGACGCCCGAGTTGCCGCCGCCGATGACGGCCACCGGCTTGCCCTTGAACAGCGGGCCGTCGCAGTGCGGGCAGTAGGCCACGCCCTTGTTCTTGTACTCGACCTCGCCGGGCACGCCGACATTGCGCCAGCGCGCGCCGGTGGACAGGATGACGGTCTTGCCCTTCAGCGTGGCGCCGTTGGCGAGCTGCACCTGGATGAGGCCGCCCGGCTCGGTGGCCGGAACGAGCTTCTCGGCGCGCTGCAGGTTGTGGATGTCGACCGCATAGTCCTTCACATGGGCTTCCAGCGCCGCGACGAACTTGGGGCCGTCGGTCTTGGACACGGAGATGTAGTTCTCTATGCCCAGCGTGTCGTTGACCTGGCCGCCGAAGCGCTCGGCCGCGACGGCGGTGCGTATGCCCTTGCGGGCCGCGTAGACGGCCGCGGCCGCGCCGGCCGGGCCACCACCGATGATGAGCACGTCATAAGGCGCCTCGGCATCCAGCTTCTTGGCCTCGCGGGCCGCAGCACCGGTGTCCAGCTTGGCGACGATCTCCTCCAGGCTCATGCGGCCCGACGCGAACGGCTGGCCATTCAGCCACACGCTGGGCACGGCCATGATCTCGCGCGATTCGACCTCGGCCTGGAACAGGCCGCCGTCGATGACGGTGGTGCGGATGCGCGGGTTCTGGATGGCCATCAGCGACAGCGCCTGCACCACGTCCGGGCAGTTGTGGCAGCTCAGGCTCATGTAGACCTCGAAGTCGAAATCGCCGTCGAGCGCCTTCACGGCGTCGATCTGGGCGGCCTCGACCTTGGGCGGATGGCCGCCCGTCCACAGCAGCGCCAGCACCAGCGACGTGAACTCATGGCCCAGCGGGATGGCGGCAAAGCGCAGGCTCTGCTCGCTGCCCGTGCGGCGCAGCAGGAAGGACGGCTTGCGGGCGTCGCTGCCGTCGGTGCGCAGCGTGATCCTGTCGCACATGCCGGCGATCTCTTGCAGCAGCTCGCGCATCTCGGCGCTGCTGGCCGAATCGTCCAGCGAGGCGACGATCTCGAAGGGGAGCTTGACGTGGTCCAGGTAGCCCTGGAGCTGGGTCTTCAGTGCGGCGTCCAACATGGTGACTTCCTTTCAGTGAGGCGTGGCGGGGCGGGCCACTGCTGAAAGAGTCCCCAGGCGTGGAGGCTCTTTCAGCAGAGCCTGATGGGCTCTGCGCAAGGCAGGAACCCTCCCGGGTTCCTGTTTGTCGTCATGGACTTAGATCTTGCCGACCAGGTCCAGCGACGGGGCGATGGTGGCCGCACCTTCGTTCCACTTGGCCGGGCAGACCTGGCCGGGGTTCTTGGCGGTGTACTGGGCGGCCTTCAGCTTGCGCAGCGTTTCCTTGACGTCGCGGGCGATCTCGTTGGAGTGCACTTCGGCCGTCTTGATGACGCCCTCGGGGTTGATGACGAAGGTGCCGCGCAGTGCCAGGCCTTCCTCGGGGATGTGCACGCCGAAGGCGTTGGTCAGCGTGTGGGTCGGGTCGCCCACCAGCGGGAACTTGGCCTTGCCGACGGCCGGCGAGGTCTCGTGCCACACCTTGTGCGAGAAATGCGTGTCGGTCGTGACGATGTAGACCTCGGTCTCCAGCTTCTGGAACTCGGCGTAGTGCTCGGCCGCGTCCTCGACTTCGGTCGGGCAGTTGAAGGTGAAGGCGGCCGGCATGAAGATCAGCACGGACCACTTGCCCTTCAGGGATTCCTCGGTCACGGTGACGAACTTGCCGTTGTGGAAGGCTTCGGTCTTGAAGGGCTGGACTTGGGTGTTGATCAGGGACATGGTGATGGATCTCCAGTGAGGGCTGGGGTTGAAGGGATAGCCATAACTATATCGAACTTGATTAATCGGTTGAAAACATTAATCAAATGGGCGATATTGAGCCAGCCTATCGACGGGGGTCTGCCGGGCGGCGTCAGCCCAGGGCGGCGGCCAGGGCGGCGACGACCTGGTCCTGCTGGGCCTCGGTGAGATCGGCGCTCATGGGCAGGCTCAGCACGCGCGCCGCCGCCGCGAGGCTGTGCGGGCAGGCGTCGGCCGCGGCGTAGCGCGCATAGGCCGGCTGGTGGTGCAGCGGCCGCGGGTAGTGCACGGCCGTCGGGATGCCCGCGGCCTTGAGCCGCGCCTGCACCGCCTCGCGGTCGTCCACGAACACGGTGTATTGCGCCCACACGCAGTCGCGGTCGGCCTTGACCTGCAGCAGCTGCAGGCCCGGCACCGCGGCCTTGAGCTTGGCGCCGTAGGCCTCGCCCAGCGCCAGCCGGCGGCTCACCTCCCACTCGAAGCGCTCCAGCTTGCCCAGCACGACGGCGCATTGCAGCGTGTCCATGCGCCCGCCGACGCCCACGCGGGTGTGCAGATAGCGCTGGCTCTGGCCATGGGTGCGGATCTCGCGGCAGGCCTGGGCCAGGGCGTCGTCGCTGGTGAAGATGGCGCCGCCGTCGCCATAGCAGCCCAACGGCTTGCTGGGGAAGAAGCTGGTGCAGCCGAAGGTGGAGAGGTTGCAGCTCTTGCGGCCTCGCTCGCCGCCGGGCCGCCCCAAGGCGGGCGAGCCCCCTCGGGGGGCAGCCGCCGCACTCGGCGGCGCGGGGGCTCCGTAATACGTGGCCCCGAAGCTCTGGGCGGCATCCTCGATGACGGCTAGACCATGCCGGGCCGCGATGGCGTTGATGGCGTCCATGTCCGCCACCTGGCCGTACAGGCTGACCGGCATGATGGCGCGGGTCTTGGCCGTGATGGCCGCCTCGATCAGCGTCGCGTCGAGGTTGGCGGTGCCCGGCTCGATGTCCACGAAGACCGGCACGCCGCCGGCCAGCACGATCATCTCGGCCGTGGCCGCGAAGGTGAAGGGGCTGGTGATGACCTCGTCGCCGGGCCGCAGCTCCAGCGCCATCAGGCAGATCAGCAGCGCCTCGGTGCCGCTGGCCACGCTGATGCAATGCTTCGCACCGGTGTAGGCGGCCAGGGCCTCCTCCATCTCGCGAACCTCGGGGCCGAGGATGTACTGGCCATGGTCCAGCACCTTCTGGATGCGGGCGTTGATGTTGTCGCGCAGCGCCGCGTACTGGCTCTTGAGGTCGATGAAGTCCATGCTTCAGATCAGTTCGAGTTGGTGGCCGCTGAGGCGGTAGCGGTCGCCCGTGTGGGGGCAGGTGGTCTCGACGGGCTGAGCGCTGTGCAGCGGCAGGTCCAGCTTCTCGCCGAAGCGGCTCATCCAGCCGATCTGCCGCGCCGGCACGCCCACCATGAGCGCGAAGTCGGGCACGTCGCGGTTGACGACGGCGCCGGCGCCGATGAAGGCGTGGTGGCCCACGGTGATGCCGCAGACGATGGTGGAGTTGGCGCCCAGCGTCGCGCCCTGCTTCACCCGCGTGCGGCGGTACTCGTCCTTGCGGGCGACGGCCGCGCGCGGGTTGTAGACGTTGGTGAACACCATGCTGGGGCCGCAGAACACGTCGTCCTCCAGCGTCACCGCGTCGTAGACGGAGACGTTGTTCTGGATCTTGACGTTGTCGCCGATGACGACGTCGTTGGCCACGAACACGTTCTGGCCGAAGGAGCAGCGTGCACCGATGCGCGCGCCGGCGCTGATGTGCACGAAATGCCAGACGCGGCAGCCGTCGCCCAGCTGGGCGCCTTCGTCGACGATGGCGCTGGGGTGGATGGTGGTGCTCATCAATAGCTCAGCGGCAGGTTGACGCGGCGGCCGTCGCGCGCGCTCATGTACATCGCGATCAGCAGCTCCAGCGACTTCAGGCCCTCGCGGCCGTCGGTCTCGGGCTGGGCCTCGCCGCGCAGCGTGCGGATGACGTTGTCGTAGTAGAGCGGGTGGCCGAAGCCGTAGACCGAGGTGGTCTGGTAGCTGGCGTCCTGGATCAGGGCGTCCATCTCGTGCGGCGCGTCGAACTCCCAGTGCTGGATCTCGTTGACGGCCAGGCCCCCCACGCGCACCGAGCCCTTCTCGCCCAGCAGCGTGATGGAGCCCTCGAGGTTCTTGGGGTAGGTCAGCATGCTGACGTTGACCGTGCCCATGGCGCCGTTGCGCCACTTCAGCGCCGCCACGCCGCTGTCCTCGACCTCGATGTTGCGCGCCAGCGTGCCGGTGTAGGCCATCACGCTCTCCACCGGGCCGACGATCCAGTCCAGCAGGTCGACGTAGTGGCTGGCCTGGTTCATGAACGCGCCGCCGTCGAACTCCCAGGTGCCGCGCCAGTCGGCGCTGTCGTAATAGCTCTGCGGCCGGGTCCAGAACACGTTGACGGCGACGTTGTAGAGCCGCCCGAAGCGGCCCTCGGCGACGGCGCGCTTCAAGAGCTGCAGCGTCGGGTTGCGGCGGTTCTGCTTGACGACGAACAGGCGCACGCCGGCGTCGTCGCAGGCCTTGACCATGGCCAGCCCGTCCTGCCAGCGCGTGGCCATGGGCTTCTCGGTCATCACGTCGACGCCGGCCGCGGCGGCTTCAATGGCCTGGCGCGGGTGCAGGCCGCTGGGCGTGGTCAGCACCACGCAGTCGGCCTGCAGCTCGGGCTGCGCCGCCAGCAGCTCGGTCAGCGACGCGAAGCCGCGTGCGCCCGTGCGGGCGACGGCGGCCGCCAGCGCCGCGGGGTCGGTGTCGCACACCGCCACCAGCGTGGCCCGATCGGCGTGGCGCTCCACGGCCTGGATGTGGTTCTGCGCGATGCGGCCGCAGCCGATCAGCGCGAAGCGGACCTGACGGCCATGGACGGGGGGGCGTTTGGAAGGCATGGGCAAGGCGGGAAGCAAGGCCCGCATTGTCCCGCGAGCTCAGGCCTCCAGCGCCAGCAGCTCTTCCACCGTCTGGCGGCGCCGGATCAGCCGGCTCGCATCGCCGTCCACCAGCACCTCGGCCGCCAGCGGCCGGCTGTTGTAGTTGCTGGACATGGACGCGCCATAGGCGCCGGCGTCGTGGATGACCAGCAGGTCGCCGACCTGGGCCTCGGGCAGCGCACGCGTCAGCACCTCGCCGCCGGCCGCCTGGGTGAACACGTCGCCCGACTCGCACAGCGGGCCGGCCACCACCGTCTCACGCACGGGCCGCGTCGCGCCGTCCTGCGGCAGCAGCGTCATGGCGTGGAAGCTGCCGTACATGGCCGGGCGCATCAGCTCGTTGAAGCCGGCGTCCACCAACACGAAGCGGTTGGCGCCGGCGTTCTTCACCGCCCTCACCTCGGCCAGCAGCACGGCGCTCTCGGCAACCAGGTAGCGGCCCGGCTCCAGCTCCAGCGTCAGCGGGTGGCCCACCAGCGCCTCGGCCTCGCGGCGCGCGGCGTCCCAGAGGCCGAAGTAGTGCTCCACGTCGATGCGCGCATCGCCGTCGCGATAGGGAATGGACAGGCCGCCGCCCGCGGAGATGGCGTGCAGGTCATGGCCGGCCGCCACCGTCTCGCGCACCAGACCCACCATGGCCTGGCCCACCTGCGCGAGGTGGCCATAGTCCACGCCGGAGCCGATGTGCATGTGCAGCCCCACCAGCTTCAGGCCGTGGCGGCGGATGGCGGCCAGCGCGTCGGGCAGGTCCGCATGCCAGATGCCGTGCTTGCTGTGCTCGCCGCCGGTGTTGGTCTTGTGGCTGTGGCCGTGGCCGAAACCGGGGTTGATGCGCAGCCACACGGCATGGCCGGGCGAGGCCGCGCCCAGCTGGTGCAGCATGTCGATGGAGCCGGCGTTGACCGGGATGCGGTGCTCGACGACGGTGGCCAGCGTGGCGTGGTCCAGCAGGTCGGCGGTGAAGACGATCTCGTCGCCGTCCGGCTGGTCGTCCGACGGGCCGCTCCCGAGGGCGACCGCGTCCTCTCGGGGGACCGGCTGGGCACCCGCAGCCGAGGGGCTGCGATACCCGGCGGCCAGCGCGCGCAGGATCTCGCCGCGCGACACCGAATCGACCTTGACGCCGGCCTCGCGCAGCAGCTTCAGGATGTGGATGTTGGAGCAGGCCTTCTGCGCGAAGCGCACGACGTCGAAGCGCTTCAGCGACGCGGCGCGCGCGCGGATGGTGGCGGCGTCGTAGACCCACAGCGGCGTGCCGTGTTCGGCGGCGAGGGCTTGCAGGCGGGCGGGCGTCAGGGCGCTGGGCAGGGGCTTGGTCATGACCTGAAGGATGCCCGGCGCCATCTATTCAATCAAATTGAAAATTGTGCAGCGACAATTCAGGCCTGATATGGATATCCAGCACCGCCACATCGAGGTCTTTCGCGCCGTCATGACGGCCGGCAGCGTCACCGGCGCGGCGGCGCTGCTGCACACCTCGCAGCCCACGCTGTCGCGCGACCTGGCGCGGCTGGAGCAGTTGCTGGGCTACGCCCTGTTCGAGCGCGAGCGCGGCCGGCTCAAGGCCACAGCGCGGGCGCGGGCCTTGTTCGATGAGGTGGAGCGCAGCTTCCAGGGACTGGCCCGGGTCATCGAGCGCGCCCGGGCCCTGGGCCGCTCGGAGGATGCGGAGCTGAGCCTGCTGAGCCTGCCGGCGCTGAGCCACGCGCTGCTGCCCGGCGCGCTGCAGCAACTGCTAGCCGCCCATCCGTCGGCGCGTGTCTCCATCACCCCGGCCGAGCCGCCGCTGCTGGATGCCTGGATCAGCGAACAGCGCTTCGACCTGGGCCTCGCCGAACAGGCCACGCCGCTGGCCGGTGTGCGCATCGAGCCGGTGCTGGAGGCCGACGAAGTGGCCGTGCTGCCGGGCGACCATCCGCTCGCCGCACGCAAGCGGCTGGCCCTGAAGGATTTCGAAGGCCAGGACTTCATCAGCCTGGCCGAGGACGACCCTTACCGGCGCGAGATCGATGCGCGCTTCGGGTCGGCCGGCGTGGCGCGGCGCCTGCGCGTGCAGACCCACAGCGCCGTGGCGGTCTGCGAACTGGTGCGGGCCCGGCTGGGCATCGCCATCATCAACCCGCTGACGGCGGCGGCCTGCGCCAGCCAGGGCCTGGTGGTGCGGCCCTTGACGGTGTCGATTCCCTACCGGGTCAGCGCGCTGATTCCCTTGCATCGACCCGCGCAGCCGCTGGTCGACGCCCTGCTCAACGCGCTGCGGTCGAGCGCACCACGGTCGGCTTCGCGCCGAAGCGCTTGACGATGCTGGCCTCGATGCCGGCCGCGTCCAGGCCGCACAAGCTCATCAGCTTGGCCGGGTCGCCATGCTCGATGAACTCGTCGGGCAGGCCCAGCTGCAGCACCGGCAGGCTCAGCCCGGCGGCATTCAGCGCCTCGGCGACGGCGCTGCCGGCGCCGCCCATCACGCAGCCGTCCTCCACGGTGACCAGGGCCTCGTGCGTGCGCGCCAGCTCGGCCACCAGTTCGGCGTCCAGCGGCTTCACGAAGCGCATGTTGGCCACCGTGGCGTCCAGGCGCTCGGCGACTTCCAGCGCCGGATAGAGCAGCGTGCCGAAGGCCAGGATGGCGATGCGCTGGCCCTTGCGGCGGATCTCGCCCTTGCCCCAGGGCTGGGCCGTCATGGTCTTGACGGGCACCACGCCCATGCCGGCACCGCGCGGATAGCGCACCGTCACCGGGCCATCGTGCAGGAAGCCGGTGTACAGCGCCTGGCGGCACTCGTCCTCGTCGGCCGGCGTCAGCACCGCCATGTTGGGAATGCAGCGCGTGTAGGCGATGTCGTAGTTGCCGGCGTGGGTGGCGCCGTCGGCACCCACCAAGCCGGCGCGGTCCAGCGCGAACAGCACCGGCAGGTTCTGGATGGCCACGTCGTGCACCATCTGGTCGTAGGCGCGCTGCAGGAAGGTCGAGTAGATCGCGACGACGGGCTTGATGCCCTCGCAGGCCAGGCCGGCGGCGAAGGTCACCGAATGCTGCTCGGCGATGCCCACGTCGTGATAGCGCTGCGGGAAGCGCTTGTGGAACTCCACCATGCCCGAGCCCTCGCGCATGGCGGGCGTGATGCCCACCAGGCGCGGGTCGGCCTCGGCCATGTCGCACAGCCAGTCGCCGAACACCTGCGTGAAGGTGGTCTTGGGCGGCGTGGCGGGCTTGACGAAGCCCACGGCCGGGTCGAACTTGCCGGAGGCCGCGTGGTACTTGACCGGGTCGGCCTCGGCCAGCTTGTAGCCGGCGCCCTTCTTCGTGACGATGTGCAGGAACTGCGGGCCCTTCTTGTCGCGCAGGTTCTCCAGCGTCGGGATCAGCGCGTCCAGGTCGTGGCCGTCGATGGGGCCCACGTAGTTGAAGCCGAACTCCTCGAAGATGGTGCCCGGCACCACCATGCCCTTGGTGTGCTCCTCGAACTTGCGCGCGAACTCGTACAGCGGCGTGTTCTTCAGCACGCTCTTGGCACCCTCGCGCGCGGCGGCGTAGAAGCTGCCGCTCATCAGCCGCGCCAGGTATTTGTTCAGCGCGCCGACCGGCGGGCTGATGGACATGTCGTTGTCGTTCAGGATCACGAGCACGTCGCCCAGCAGGCCGCCATGGGCCACGCCGGCGTTGTTCAGCGCCTCGAAGGCCATGCCGGCCGTCATCGAGCCGTCGCCGATGATGGCCACGGCCTTGCGGTTCTCACCCTTGAGCTTGGCCGCCATGGCCATGCCGTGGGCCGCCGAGATGCTGGTGGACGAGTGGCCCGTGCCGAAGGTGTCGTAGGGACTCTCGTCGCGGCGCGGGAAACCGCTGATGCCGCCCAGCTGGCGCAGGCCCGACATGCGCTCGCGGCGGCCCGTCAGCACCTTGTGCGGATAGGTCTGGTGGCCCACGTCCCACACCAGCCGGTCCTCCGGCGTGTTGAACACATAGTGCAGCGCCACGGTCAGCTCGACCGCACCGAGGTTGGAGCCGAGATGGCCGCCCGTCCTGGAGACGCTCTCCAGCACATAGGCGCGCAGCTCGTCGGCGACGCGCCGCAGTTCGGTCCGCGGCAGGCGACGCAGGTCGGCCGGGCTGTCTATGCTGTTCAGCAGGGTGTAGTCCATGGCTAAGGCCTGGGTCCTTGGTAGGTGGCTGCTGCGCTCAGTTGTCGCGTTGGACGACCGAATCGGCCAGCAGGCTCAGATGGCTCACGTCGGCCAGGCCGCTGGCGGCCAGCGCGGCCTTCGCGTCGGCACGCAGCGCCTGAGCCAGCGCGCGCGCGGGCTCCAGGCCCAGCACGCTGACATAGGTCGGCTTGTTGGCGTCCTGGTCCTTGCCGGCGGTCTTGCCGAGCACAGTGGAATCCTGCGTCACGTCCAGGATGTCGTCGACGACCTGGAAGGCCAGGCCCAGCGCGGCACCGTAGTCGGACAGCGACTTCGTCGCCTGCGCCGACGCCGGGCCGCAGGCCGCCCCCATCATGACGCTGGCCTGCAGCAACACACCGGTCTTGCGGCGGTGCATGTCGCGCAGCGTGCACTCATCGAGTTGCTTGCCGATGCTGGCCAGGTCGATGGCCTGGCCACCGGCCATGCCGTCGTGACCGGCCGAGCGGGCCAGCAGCGAGCACAGCCGCGCCTGCAGCGCGGGGGCAATGCCGGTGTCCGGCGTCAGCACCTCGAAGGCCAGGGCCTGCATGGCATCGCCGGCCAGCATGGCCTGGGCTTCCCCGAAGGCGACATGGGTGGTGGGCTTGCCGCGGCGCATGACGTCGTCGTCCATGCAGGGCATGTCGTCGTGCACCAGCGAATAGGCATGGATGAGCTCCACGGCGCAGGCCGCCCGCATGGCCGCGAAGCCGTCGCCGCCGACCGCCGCGCAGCTGGCCAGCACCAGCAGCGGGCGCAGCCGCTTGCCGCCGCCCAGCACGGCATAGCGCATCGCTTCGCCCAGCCCGGCGGGCGCTGCGGCCGGCACCAGGTCGTCCAGCGTCGCCTCGAAGGCGCTCAGCGACGCCTGCGTCCAGCGCTCAAAGTCTTGTGCATTCAAGATTCCGGGCCCTCCCAGGCCTTCAGTTCGGCGCCGTCCAGCAGCTTGACCTGCTGCTCCACCGCCTGCAGCCGGCCGCGGCACAGGGCCAGCAACTCGGCGCCGCGCTTGTAGCTGTGCAGGAGCTGGTCCAGCGGCAACTGCTGCCCCTCCATCGCCGCCACCAGACGCTCCAGCTCGTCGAGCGCCTGCTCGTAGCTGAGTTCGGTGCCGTCGGACGCGGCGGTCTTGGTGCGGGACGAGGTCTTTGTCATTTCAAAACGCGAAACGGCAATTGTAGTCAGCGGGCACCCCGGGACCGAGGGCTACAGAGGTAACCGTCGGCAGCGCGACACAGGGTTGCGTAGAATCTCGGTCCTCTCGCCCGGGCGCGCACGCGCGTCGACCCGACCCCCTTTCCACACCTAGCAACCTGGCCGACTCGGCGACCCCGAGAACGCCGGAGGGACGCAGCACCCCCACTTCGCCTGAAAGACCCGCCTGGATCATGTCCGACCTGAGCCTTCCCGTCTCGGCGCTGCAACGCAGCCAGACCCAGCTCCCGGTGAGCGCCTATTTCGATACCGATCTGTTCCAGCGCGAACAGGCCAGCATCTTTCAGAGGGGGCCACGCTACGTCGGCCATGCCTTGTCGGTCCCCGAAATCGGGGACCACTACGCCCTCCCGCAGGAGGGCGAAGGCCGGGCGCTGGTGCGCTCCAGCCAGGGCATAGAGCTGATCTCCAACGTCTGCCGGCACCGCCAGGCGGTCATGCTGCGCGGTCGCGGCAACACCCAGGCCAACATCGTCTGCCCGCTGCACCGCTGGACATATTCACATCAGGGCGAGTTGATCGGTGCGCCGCACTTCGACCACGACCCCTGCCTGAACCTGAACCGCTACCCGCTGCGCGAATGGAACGGCCTGCTGTTCGAGGACAACGGCCATGACGTCGCGGCCGAGCTGAGCCGGCTGGGGCCGCGCGCCCAGCTGGACTTCAGCGGCTTCGTGCTCGACAAGGTCCAGGTCCACGAGTGCCACTACAACTGGAAGACCTTCATCGAGGTCTATCTGGAGGACTACCACGTCGGCCCCTTCCACCCCGGCCTGAGCGGCTTCGTCACCTGCGACGACCTGGCCTGGGAGTTCGGCAAGCACCATTCGGTGCAGACGGTGGGCGTGCAGCAGCAACTGGAGCGCCCCGGCTCGCCGGTCTACCAGCGCTGGCACGACGAGCTGCTGAAGTACCGCGAGGGCCGCCCGCCGCAGGCCGGCGCGATCTGGCTGACCTACTACCCGCACATCATGGTCGAGTGGTATCCGCATGTGCTGGTGGTCTCCACGCTGCATCCGCAGGGCCCGCAGAAGACGCTCAACCTCGTCGAGTTCTACTACCCCGAGGAGATCGTCGCCTTCGAGCGCGACTTCGTCGAAGCCCACCAGGCCGCCTACATGGAGACCTGCGTGGAGGACGACGAGATCGCCGAGCGCATGGACGCGGGCCGCAAGGCCTTGATGATGCGCGGCGACAACGAGGTCGGCCCCTACCAGAGCCCGATGGAAGACGGCATGCAGCACTTCCACGAGTGGTACCGCAACGAGATCGACGCGCCGCTCTGATGCCCGCACCGGCGCTCATGGTCCTGGCGACGCTGCTGTTCGCCACCATGGGCGTCTGCGTCAAGCTGGCCAGCGAGTTCTACGCGGCCAGCGAGATCGTCATGTACCGCGGCCTGGTCGGCGCGGTCATGATGGCCCTGCTGTCGCAGCGCCAGGGGCTGAGCCTCAAGACCCGCCTGCCCGGCATGCATGTGTGGCGCAGCATCTCCGGCGTCAGCTCGCTGTGTCTGTGGTTCTACGCCATCAGCCACCTGCCGCTGGCCACGGCCATGACGCTGAACTACATGTCCTCGGTCTGGATGGCGCTGTTCCTGCTCGGTGGCGCCGTGCTGATGGGGGCCCAGCGCCTGGACTGGCGGCTGATGGCCTCCGTGCTGCTGGGCTTTGCCGGCGTCGCGCTGATCCTGCGCCCCACGCTGGACCAGCAGCAGCTCTGGCACGGCCTGGCCGGCCTGCTGTCCGGCATGATCGCCGCGATGGCCTATCTGCAGGTCACGGCGCTGGGCCGGGCTGGCGAGCCGGAGCTGCGCGTGGTCTTCTATTTCTCCTTGGGTGGCTGCGTGGCCGGGGCCGTCATCACGGGCCTGACTCAGGGCGGCCTGCAGCCCCACACGCTGTGGGGCGCCGCGCTGCTGCTGGCCGTCGGCGTGCTGGCCACCACCGCCCAGGTCTGCCTGACGCGGGCCTACTCCATAGGCCGGCCGCTGGTGAACGCCTGCCTGCAATACCTGGGCATCGTGTTCTCCTTCATTTACGGCATGCTGCTGTTCAAGGATCCGCTGACCTGGCAGGCCGCCATCGGCATGCTGCTCATCATCGGCGCAGGCATCGCCGCCACGCTGCTGCGCAGCCGGGTCGCCCCGCCGGCCAGGGACAGCCAGTTCAACCCCGCGGATTCATGAAGCCCCTCGTCCAGCCGCACACCGCTGAACGCGGCGCGCCTGACCGATCCCCCGAGGGGACGGCGATGCTTGCGGCGTCGAGCCGCAAGCACATCGCCAAACGGGCCGGCTCGGGAACCGGAGTCGGACACAAGCAGTCCCTGCGGACTGCTTGTGCCTATGGAGGGCCATTGGCCTCTGGCCCATGGCAGGCCCAGCGCTCGGCCCAAGAAATCGCGCAACGCTGAAGGGACCACTGACATGAAGTCTTTCACCACGCTGATCTCCTGCGCCGAACTGCGCGGCCTGAGCGGCCCGCTGATCGTCGACTGCAGCTTCGACCTCGCCGACACCGGCGCCGGCGAGCGCGCCTACGCGGCCGGCCACATCCCCGGCGCGGTCTACCTGCACCTGGACCGCGACCTCTGCGGCCCCAAGACCGCCGCCGACGGCAGCTTCCGCGGCCGCCACCCGCTGCCCGAGCGCGACGGCTTCGCCGCGCTGCTGCGCCGCCTGGGCCTGGCAGCGGGCCGCCAGGTCGTCGCCTACGACCGCCAGGGCGGCCCCTACGCCGCCCGGCTGTGGTGGATGCTGCGCTGGCTGGGCCATGCGCAGGTCGCCGTGCTGGACGGCGCCTGGGATGGCGAGCTGAGCACCGACATCCCCGCCGCCACGCCCAGCGACTGGCAGCCCGGCCCGCCCCTGGTCGGCCAGATCGACGCCGCCGCGCTGCTGAAAAAGCTCGGCCGGGTCCGCCTCATCGACGCCCGCGCCGCCGAGCGCTTCCGCGGCGAGGTGGAGCCGCTGGACCAGGCCGCCGGCCACATCCCCGGCGCCAGCCACCGCTTCTTCAAGGACAACCTCGGCCCCGACGGCCGCTTCAAGCCGGCCGCCCAGCTGCGCGCCGAGTTCCAGCCCCTGCTCGCGCCCTTCGCGGCCGACGCTGTGGTGCATCAATGCGGCTCGGGCGTGACGGCCTGCCACAACCTGCTGGCCATGGCCCACGCCGGCCTGGGCGAACCCTTGGGAGGCCTGCTCTATCCGGGCTCCTGGAGCGAATGGTCATCCGACCCGGCCCGACCGATCGCCAAGGGTTGACCACGGCTTGATCTCCGACAAACGCGCCGGCGCCTGATGCTCGACACTGCGCTCCTCAGCAACGACTGGAGGACCGAATGTTCAAGCGCATCCTCGTCCCCACGGACGGCTCCGACATCACCACCAACGCCGTCAACACCGCCATCCAGCTCGCCAAGGTGCATGGTGCCCAGCTGCTGACGCTCAGCGTCATGGAGCCCTTCCCCTACAGCGCGGTCTCCGAGATCCAGCCCGTGCCGCCGCAGGAGTTCATCGACGCGCAGCAGCGCGTCGCCACCCAGCGCGTCGAGGCCGTCAGCGCGGCCGCGGCAGCCCAGGGTCTGGCCTGCAAGGGCCACACCGTCGAGGCCCTGCATGCCTGGGAGGCCATCATCGACCACGCCAAGACCCAGGGCGTGGACCTCATCGTCATGGCCTCGCACGGCCGCCGCGGCGTCGCCGCCCTGCTGCTTGGCAGCGAGACACAGAAGGTGCTGACGCACACCGACCTGCCGGTGCTGATCGTCAAATAGGGCGGCTCATGCCCGGCCCATGCCCGCCGCCCTGCATGGCGCCGGGCCTTCGCAGCGCGTCGCGCAGCGCGCAGGCACTGCGCCTGACAGTGCCCATGCCCGTCGCCCTGCATGGCGTCGGGCCTTCGCAGCGCGTCGCGCAGTGCGCAGGCACTGCGCCTGACAGTGCCCATGCCCGTCGCCCTGCATGGCGCCGGGCCTTCGCAGCGCGTCGCGCAGTGCGCAGACACTGCGCTCGGTCGCTGCTCAGTGCGCGCCGTGCAGCAGCTGTGACACGGCGAACGCCACGCCCAGGCCCACGGCCAGCCAGGCCACCTGGGCCAGCGTGTCGCGCCAGGCCAGGCGCTGCTGCAGTTGCGGCAGCAGGTCGGCCACCGAGATGTAGATGAAGCTGCTGGAGGCCAGCACCAGCAGCCAGGGCAGCACGCCGTCGAAGCTGCCGATCAGGAAATAGCCCAGCACGCCGCCGACCACCGAGGCCATGCCCGAGATCGCGTTGAACAGCAGCGCCCGGGCCCGGCTCAGGCCGGCGTTCAGCAGCACGATGTAGTCGCCCACCTCCTGCGGGATCTCGTGCGCGACGATGGCCAGCGCCGTCGCGAAGCCCAGCCGCGTGTCGGCCAGGAAGGCCGCGGCGATGATGGCGCCGTCGCAGAAGTTGTGGATGCTGTCGCCCACCAGCACGGTCAGGCCGCCGCGGCCGGCCTGCTCGGCATCGAAATGATGGTGGTGATGGTGGCCGTCGCCCTCGTGATGGTGCACGTGGCGGTACAGCTCCACCTTCTCCAGCAGCCAGAAGAACAGCAGGCCGGCCAGCAGCACGGCGAACAGCGTCTGCGGCTGGGCCGTGTGGCTCTCGAAGGCCTCGGGCAGCACGTTCAGGAGCGAGGTGCCCAGCAGGATGCCGGCCGACAGGCTGACGAGGCTTTTCACGAGCCGGGTCAGCACGCCGACGGTCAGGCTCGCCGCGACGAGCACCGACAGCAGCCCGCCGGCGAAGGTGGCGAGCACGATGTAGAGAAGAGTCATGGGGTCTGGCAAAGCAACGGGCCGCTGCTGCGGCCCGACTGCTATCAGCGTAGCAGAGCTGTCAAGCCACCCCGTGCCTGCGGAACCAGGCCAGGCAGCGGGCCCAGCCGTCCTCGGCCGCCGCCTGGCGGTAGCTGGGCCGGTAGTCGGCATAGAAGGCGTGCGGCGTGTCGGGGTAGACGACGAACTCGCACTGCGTGTTGCCCGCGGCCTTCAGCGCGGCCTCCAGCTGGGTCAGCGTCTGCACCGGGATGCCGCCGTCCGCGGCACCGTACAGGCCCAGCACCGGCGCCTTGATGCGGCCGGCCAGCTCGACGGCGCTCTTGTCGCCCGGGTGGTAGGCGCGGGCCACCGGGCCGTACCAGGCCACGGCGGCGGTGACCCCGGGGTTGTGCGCGGCATAGATCCAGGTGGTGCGGCCGCCCCAGCAGAAGCCGGTGATGCCCAGCTTGGCCGTGTTGCCGCCCTGCGCCGCCGCCCAGGCGAGCGTGGCGTCCAGATCGCCCATGACCTGCGCATCGGTCGCCTTGCTGACGACCTCGCTGATGAGCTTGGGGATGTCGGTGTAGCTGCTGGCGTTGCCATGGCGCGCGAACAGGTCGGGCGCGATCGCCAGATAGCCCTGTTTGGCAAAGCGCCGGCACACATCGGCGATGTGCTCGTGCACGCCGAAGATCTCGCACACCACCAGCACGACGGGCGGGCTCTTTGCACCGGCGGGCTGGGCGCGGTAGGCCGGCATCCTGAAGTCGCCCACCGGGACGGTGACCGGACCGGCCTCGAGCCCGGTCGCGTCGGTCGTGATCGTCTGCGCCGTCACCGGCAGCACCGCGGCCGCGAAGCCGCTGCCCACCGTGGTCTGCACGAAGCTGCGGCGACTGAAATCGCGGGACGGTGCGAGGCTGTCGACTTCTTCTTTGAGCATGGCGGCTCCGTGCAAGCGGTGATGAAGAGGGAAGAGGCGTCAAATTTTGCCCCGACAATCCGCGCCCATGACGACGCGCCCCGATTCCGCCCGCCAACGCCGGGCCGCCACGAAGCGGCCGGCCCCTGCCGAGGGACAGCCCGGGCCCGGCGCGCCCCATCGCGCGCCGGGCAGCAACCTCTGGGCCGCCATAGACCTGGGCTCCAACAGCTTCCGCCTGGAGCTGGCCCGCCTGAGCGGCGAACGCTACCAGCGCGTCAGCTACGTCAAGGAGAGCGTGCGCCTGGGCGCCGGCCTGGACGCGCAGGGCATGCTGACCGAGCAGGCCATGCAGCGCGGCCTGGCCTGCCTGAAGGGCTTCGGCGAGCAGCTGGCGGGCATCCCGCCCGAGCGCATCCGCGCCGTCGCGACGCAGACGCTGCGCGAGGCCCGCAACCGCAACGCCTTCCTGGCCCGCGCCGAGGCCGTGCTGGGCCATCCCGTCGAGGTCATTGCCGGCCGCGAGGAGGCCCGCATGATCTTCGCCGGCGTCGCGCGCCTGCAGCCGTCCAACAAGCCGCGCCTGGTCATCGACATCGGCGGCCGCTCCACCGAGATGATCCTGGGCCGCGGCCGCAAGCCGCTGCTGGCCGAGTCCTTCGGCGTCGGCAGCGTGGGCCTGTCGCTGCGCTTCTTCGCGGACGGCCGCTACACCGCCGAGGCCTTCCGCGCCGCCCAGGTCGCGGCCGGCGCCGAGCTGGAGGAGGCGCTGACGCTGTTCCGCCCCGAGCTGTGGCAGGAGGCGCTGGGCTCCTCGGGCACGGTGGGCGCGGTGTCGCAGATCCTCGCCGCCAGCGGCCAGACCGACGGCCGCATCACGCCGGCCGCGCTGCGCTGGTGCATCGAGCAATGCCTCGCCGCCGGTTCGCCGGAGCGGCTGCAGCTGCCCGGCCTGAAGGACGACCGCCGCCCCGTCGTCGCCGGCGGCCTGTGCATCCTCTACACGCTGCTGACCCAGTTCGGCATCGACGAGCTGCGGGCCACCAAGGGCGCGCTGCGCCAGGGAGTCATCTTCGACCTGGCCGAGCGCCTGCAGCCCAGCGGCGCGCGCGACCCGCGGGGTGCCTCGGTGGCCGAGCTGCAGCGCCGCTTCGGCGCAGACGCCGCCCAGGCCGCGCGCGTGGCCCTGCAGGCCGAGCGGCTGTACCGCCAGCTCGTGCCCAAGCCGCCCGCCGAGCTGCTGCGCGAGCTGCGCTGGGCCGCGGCCCTGCACGAGATCGGCATGCTGGTCTCGCACCACGACCACCACCGCCACAGCGCCTACCTGATCGCCCATGTGGACGCGCCGGGCTTCTCGACCAGCCAGCTGCAGCGCCTGGGCGCGCTGGCCCTGGGCCAGCGCGGCGGCCTGCGCAAGCTGGAGACGCAGCTGGCCGACACGGCGCTGCTGGAGCAGCTGGTCGCGCTGCGCCTGGCCGTCATCCTGTGCCATGCGCGTGCGCCGGTGCAGGCGGCCGGGCCGGTGCTCGCGCGCGACGGCCGGCGGCTGACGCTGCGCTGCCCCAAGGGCTGGTCCGACGGTCAGGCGCGCACGCGCTTCCTGCTGAAGGAGGAGGCCGAGGCCTGGGCGCGCACGGGGCTGCTGGAACTGGCCGTGGCCTGAGCCCGGCGGCGCCCGGCGCTCACAGCGCGTCGGGGCCTTGCACCGCGTGCAGCGTCACCTCGGGCTCGCCGTCGCGGCGGCGCCAGCGCAGCCACCAGACGGCGCCCTTCTTGACGGCCCAGTCCTGCTCCACGCCGGCCAGCAGAAGCGCGGCCAGCCGGCCCAGCGTGGGCTGGTGGCCGCAGATCAGCACCGGCTCGCTGGACTTGGGCCAGCGCGCGGCCTGGACCAGGGCCGCGACGGGCGCGTCCGGCGCGATGGACGGCACGATGCGCACCTCGCGCCCCAGCGCCTCGGCCGTCTGCCGGCAGCGCAGCGCCGGGCTGGCCAGCACGCGCGTCGTCGCCGCCAGCCGGTGGTTGAGCCAGGCCGCCATGCGCCGCGCCTGGCGCTCGCCCTTGGGCGTCAGCACGCGCAGCAGGTCGTCCTGCCCCGATGCGATCACCTCGGCTTCGGCATGGCGCCACAGGATCAGGTCCATCACTGCGGCCCCTCGTCGGAGTAGCGCCGCATCAGCGCCTGCTGGGCGCTGACCGTGCCATGGGCATCGACCCGCGTCGAACGGCCATCGGGGCCCAGCTGCCAGGCGTCCAGGGTGTCGTGCAGATAGGGCTGCAGCGCCTCGTCGATGACGCGCTGGCGCAGCTTGGCATCCAGCACCGGCCAGGCCACCTCGATGCGGCGGAACATGTTGCGGCTCATCCAGTCGGCGCTGGACAGGAACAAGGCCTCGCCGTCGTCCGTCGCCGTGGCCTCGGCCCAGCGGAAATAGCAGACGCGCGAATGTTCCAGGAAGCGGCCGACGACGGAGCGCACGACGATGTGGTCGCTGACGCCCGGCAGGCCCGGCGGCAGCATGCAGGCGCCGCGCACGATGAGGTCGATGCGCGCGCCGGCCTGGCCCGTGCGCAGCAGGCCCTGGATGAGCTCGGCATCGGTCAGCGCATTGATCTTGACGACCACCCGCGCCCCCGCATAGCCGGCCCGCGCCGCGGCCTCCACCTGGGCCAGCAGCTCCAGCATGCGGCCGTGCATGTTGAAGGGCGCCAGCAGCATGCGCCGCGGCGCCTTGAACTTGCCCAGCGAGGCCAGCTGGCGGAACACCGAGTCGGCGTCGGCCGTCAGCTCGGCATCGGCCGTCAGCAGGCCCAGGTCGGTGTAGAGCCGCGCCGTCTTGGGGTTGTAGTTGCCGGTCGACATATGGGCGTAGCGACGCAGCCGGCCGTTCTCGCGCCGCATCACCAGCAGCAGCTTGGCGTGGGTCTTGTAGCCGACGATGCCGTACACCACCTGCGCGCCCACGGCCTCCAGGCGCTCGGCCCAGTTGATGTTGGCCTCCTCGTCGAAGCGCGCCTTCAGCTCCACGACGGCCATGACCTCCTTGCCGCGCCGCGCCGCCTCGATGAGCAGGTCCATCAGCTCCGACTTGGCGCCGGTGCGGTAGATGGTCTGCTTGATGGCCAGCACATCGGGGTCCGCCACCGCCTCGCGCAGCATCTGCACGACGGGCTCGAAGCTCTCGAACGGATGGTGCAGCAGCACGTCGCCCTTCTTCAGCCGCTCGAAGATGGACTTGTGGCGCGGCAGCCGGCCCGTGGGCCAGGCCGGCTCGAAGGGCTGGAAGCGCAGCTCGGGCGCATCGGTCTGGTCGATGAGCTCGTTCAGGCGCACCAGGTTGACCGGCCCGTTGACCCGGTACAGCGCCGCGGCGGGCAGGCCGAACTGCTCCAGCAGGAACTCCGACAGCTCGGCCGGGCAGGTGTTGACGACCTCCAGCCGCACCGCGCGGCCGAAGTGCCGCGTCGTCAGCCCCGAGCGCAGCGCATGGCGCAGGTTGGCGATCTCCTCCTCGTCCACCTCCAGGTCGGAGTCGCGCGTGACGCGGAACTGCGAGAAGGCCTCCACCTTGCGGCCCGGGAACAACTCCTCCAGGTGGGCACGGATCACGCTGGTCAGCATCACATAGGCCTGGCGGCCATGGCTGAGCGCGTCCGGCAGCTTGATGACGCGCGGCAGCACGCGCGGCACCTTGACGATGGCGATGCGGTTGTCGCGGCCGAAGGCATCCTTGCCCGACAGCCGCGCGATGAAGTGCAGCGACTTGTTGGCCACCTGCGGGAAGGGGTGGGCCGGGTCCAGCCCCACCGGCATCAGCAGCGGCTTGACCTCGCGCTCGAAGAACTTCTGCACCCAGCGCCGCTGCGGCTCGTCGCGGTCGGCATGGTTGAGGATGACGATGCCCTCGCGCTGCAGCAGCGGCGTCAGCTGCTCGTTGAAGACATGGTATTGCTCGTCGATCAGCGTGTGCGCCGCGCGGCCCACGCGCTCCACATCCTGGGCCGTCAAGTTGCTGAGCGGGTCGCGCGCGGCCTCCAGCATGTCGGCGAAGCGCACCTCGAAGAACTCGTCCAAGTTGCTGGACACGATGCAGATGTAGCGCAGCCGCTCCAGCAGCGGCACGTCCTCGCGCTGAGCCTGGGCCAGCACGCGACGGTTGAACTCCAGGATGGCCTGTTCGCGGTTGAGCAGCTTCAACGGGGTCGGGGCGGTCATGAAGAAAAGTGTATGAAGCTTGTATGACAGGGCCTTGAACGCCCCTCGGGATAATCCGGCCATGCATCTGATGATTCCCCATGCCGGCGCGCTGGACGAGGCCGCGCGGCATGCCTTCGGCGCCCTGTCGCTGCCCAACCTGACGGCGCAGCTGGCCCGCCTCAGCCCCGACCAGACCTGGGGCAGTGACGAGTTCTCGCCCCATCCACCGCACCAGCTGGCGCTGGCCGCGCTGCGTGGCCAGGCCCTGCCCAGCGCCGCCGCCTGGGCCGTGGACGCCGGGCCCGAGCTGGCCTGGGCACTGCTGACGCCCGTGCACCTGGCCGTGGGCACCGACGGCGTGGACGTGCTGCCGCCGGCGGCGCTGCGCCTGTCCGAGTCCGACGCGGCGCGCTTTGCCGGCCTGCTGCAGGAGCTCTGGCCCGAGCACGAAGGCTGGCATTGGCGGCTGCTGGACGCGACGCGCTGGGCGCTGGGCCATGCGACGGCGCTGGACGCGCTGGAAGGCGCCGCCGTGGCCAGCGTGGAGCGCGCCGCCGGCCGCCCCATCGAGCCCTGGCTGCCCGACAGCCGCCTGCTGCGCCGCTGGCAGAACGAGGCGCAGATGCTGCTGCACGGCCATGCGCTGAACGTAGAGCGCGAGGCGCGCGGCGAGCTGGCCATCAACTCGGTGTGGATCGCCGACATCGGCCGCTCCAACGGCCGGCCCGCCGACATCACGGTGGACGCCCGACTGACCGGGCCGCTGCTCAGCGGCGACCTCGCTGCCTGGGCCGAGGCCTGGCAGCGCCTGGACGCCGGCCCGCTGGCCCGGCCGCTGGCCAGCCTGACGCTCAGCGGCGACCGCTTCGCGCGCCGTTTCACGGCCCAGCCGCTGTCGCTGATGGAAAAGCTCAGGCGGCGCCTGCGCGCCCCCGACGCCGCCGCCGTGCTGGAGAGCCTGTGAACCCGCCGCGACTGGTCGAACGCGAGGTGCCGCCGCGCACCGCCTGGGCGCTGGAGCAGGCCGGCGTCGCACCGCTGCTGGCCCGGCTGCTGGCCGCCCGCGGCGTGCGCGAGGCGGCCGAGCTGGACGACAGCCTGGCCCAGCTGCTGCCGCCCGCCGGGCTCAAGGGCCTGCCGGACGCCGGCCGGCTGCTGGCCGACGCGCTGCAGCGCGGCGAGCGCATCGTCATCGTGGCCGACTACGACTGCGACGGCGCCACCGCCTGCGCCGTCATGCTGCGCGGCCTGCGCCTGCTGGGCGCGCGGCCCGAGCAGCTGGGCTATGTGGTGCCCGACCGTGCCGTGCATGGCTACGGCCTGACGCCCACCATCGTGGACCTGGCGCTGGAGCAGCAGCCCGACCTGCTGGTCACGGTGGACAACGGCATCGCCAGCCTGGCCGGCGTGGCCCATGCACGCGCGCGCGGGCTGAAGGTGCTGGTGACCGACCACCACCTGCCGGCGCTGGTCGACGGCACGGTCGTGGTTCCCGAGGCCGAGGCCATAGTCAACCCCAACCAGCCCGGCTGCACGTTCGCGAGCAAGTCGCTGGCCGGCGTGGGCGTGGCCTTCTACGTGCTGCTGGGCCTGCGCGCCGAGCTGCGCGCGCGCCAGGCCCTGCCCTCGCCCGAGCCCCGGCTGGACGGCCTGCTGGATCTGGTCGCGCTGGGCACCGTGGCCGACGTCGTCAAGCTCGACGCCAACAACCGCCGCCTGGTCGCGCAAGGCCTGAGGCGCATGCGCTCGGGCCGCGGCCAGCCGGGCGTGATGGCACTCTTCAGCGCCTCCAAGCGCGATGCCGGCAAGGCCCAGGGCTTCGACCTGGGCTTTGCGCTGGGCCCGCGCATCAACGCCGCCGGGCGGCTGGCCGACATGACGCTGGGCATCGAATGCCTGACCACGGACGACCCCGAGCGCGCGCTGGCGCTGGCCACGCAGCTGGACGCCATCAACCGCGAGCGCCGCGAGATCGAGAGCGGCATGCGTGAGATGGCCGAGGCGCGGCTGGACGGCCTGATCGAGGCGCTGCAAGGCGCGCTGCCGCCCGCCGTCGCGCTGTTCGACGCCGAGTTCCACGAGGGTGTGGTGGGCATCGTCGCCTCGCGCATCAAGGACCGCGTGCACCGCCCCACCTTCGTGTTCGCGCGCGGCGCCGACGGGCAGCTCAAGGGCTCGGGGCGCTCCATACCGGGCTTCCACCTGCGCGACGCGCTGGACCTGGTCGCCAAGCGCGAGCCCGAGCTGCTGGCCAAGTTCGGCGGCCATGCGATGGCCGCCGGCGCGACGCTGGCGGCCGGCGACGTGGGCCTCGTGCAGCGTTTCGCGCTGGCCCTGGCCCGCGTGGCCGAGGAATGGCTGGACGAACAAGACCTGACCCGCACGCTGCGCCACGACGGTGCCCTGCCCGCCGACGCCGCCACGCCCGAGACGGCCAGGCTGCTGGACGCCCAGGTCTGGGGCCAGGGCTTCGAGCCGCCCGTCTTCTGCGACCGCTTCGAGCTGGTGTCGCAGCGGCTGGTGGGCGAGAAGCACCTGAAGCTGCGTCTGCGCCAGGCCGGCCGGCTGATCGATGCAATCTGGTTCAACCACATCGACATGCTGCCCGAGCGGGCCTGCCTGGCCTACCGGCTGAGCCTGGACGAATGGCAGGGCCAGCAGCGCATCCAGTACGTCATCGAGGCGGCTCAGATGTGAAGGATTTGGCGCGGCCGCCGGCCCGCCGCCTCTCTTCACCGGGCTGTCATGCCGGCTTTCAAGAATCCGCGCCGCCGGCCCGGATGTCCCGGGCCGGCGCGCCGATCCGGAGCCTCCCATGCGCGCCAGCGCGCCCGACCCTCTTGCCGATGCCCTTGCCCGACTGATCGAGCAGCGCAGCTTCGACATCCATTTCCAGCCGCTGATCGCCATCGACCGCGCCGAGATCTACGGCTTCGAGGCGCTGACGCGGGCACCGGCCGATGGCCCGCTGCATTCGCCGCTGGTGCTGTTCGAGGCCGCCGCCCGGCTGGGCCGCCTGGTGGAGCTGGAGCGCCTCATCGTGCAGCGCGCCACCCGGCGCTTCAAGGCCTTGCGCCTGCCGGGCCAGCTCTTCCTCAACGTCACCGCCGACACGCTGCTGGCCGCGCGCACGGACGCCGGGCTGCTGGCCGCCGAGCTGGCCGAGCTGGGCCTGCCCACCTCGCGCGTGGTCATCGAGCTGACCGAGACCCGCCCCATCGAAGACCTGGCCCAGTTGGGCGACGCGCTGCAGGCGCTGCGCGAGCGCGGCTTTCGCGTCGCGCTGGACGACCTGGGCGAGGGCTTCGCTTCGCTGCGCCGCTGGATGGAGATGCGGCCCGACTTCGTCAAGATCGACCGCCACTTCATCGACGGCATCGCCCAGGAGCCGCTGAAGCAGCAGTTCGTACGCTCCATCGTCGAGATGGCCGCCACCAGCGGCTGCGAGGTGGTCGCCGAGGGCCTGGAGCAGGAGCCCGACCTGGACGTGCTGCGCCGCCTGGGCCTGACCATCTGCCAGGGCTATCTGTTCGCCCGCCCCAGTGCCAAGCCGCGGGCCTCGCTGAGCGCGCAGTGGAGCGGCCGCCTGGCCGCCGATGCCCAGCCGCGCCTGCTGCTCAACGACCTCGCGCTGCCGCTGGCCCAGGGCGCCATCACCAGCGCCGGCCAGCTCGCCCGCCGCGGCCCCACCGTCACGGCCGCCACCAGCTGCCGCAGCATCATCGACCTGTTCCACGCCGACGACCAGCTGCTGGCCATTCCCGTGCTGGACGAGCTGCAGCGCCCCATCGGCGTGCTGCGCTCGCTGCATGTGCTCAAGCGCAGCACCGAGCGCTACTTCATGGACATCTTCGACAAGCGCAGCTGCGTGGAGCTGATGGACGCCAACCCGCTGGTCGTCGACGTGACGACGCCGCTGCGGACCATGAGCGACGCGCTGGCCAACCTGGACGAGCGGCTGCTGATGGACGGCTTCATCGTCACCCGCGACGGCGCCTACTTCGGCTCGGGCCGTAGCTCCGACCTGCTCAAGGCCGTGTCCGACCTGCAGGTGCACGCGGCCCGCTACGCCAATCCGCTGACGCTGCTGCCCGGCAACGTGCCCATAGACCACCACCTCGACGGTCTCATCGAGGCCGGCGAGACCTTCGTCGCCGTGGTCTGGGACATCGACCACTTCAAGCCCTTCAACGACGTCTACGGCTACCGCGTCGGCGACGACATCATCCGCCTGGCCGCGCGCGTGCTGACCCAGGCCGCCGACCCGCAGCTGGACTTCGTGGGCCATATCGGCGGCGACGACTTCGTCATGGTGCTCAGCAGCGCCGACTGGGAAGCCCGGCTCGCGCGCGTCTGCGAGGCCTTCGACGCCGGCGTGCGCAGCTTCTTCTCTGCCGAGCACCTGGCCGCCGGCGGCTACGAGACGCTGAACCGCCAGAACCAGCCCAGCTTCCATCCGCTGCCGACGATCTCCGCCGGCGCCGTGCTGCACCTGCCGGGGCATTTCGAGAACGCACGGGCGCTGAGCGCGGCGCTGGCCGAGCCCAAGCGCGTGGCCAAGGGCCTCGTGGGCGGCAGCCGCTTCTTCGTCGACCGCCGCAAGGCCGGCAGCTCCGCCCTGCTGGCGGCCTGACACCCGCGGCCCGCGCGGCCGCACCTTCCCGCAGTACCCCATGAATCCGCTCAAAGCCCCCCAAACCTGGAGCCTGCGCACCCGGCTCGGCATCGTCGCGCTGCTGGCCCTGCTGCTGGGCAGCCTGCCCAGCGCGCTGCTGCTGCACGGCTATGCCGACGACCTCGCCACCGCCTCGCGCCAGCAGCGCGCGCTGCCGGCCAACCTGGCCTGGCAGGCCTTGCTCGCCCGGCTGCAGGCGCAGCGCGTGCAGGCCGCCGAGGCCTTGTCCACCAAGCCCGACACCCGCCCCCAGGCCCTCGCCGCGGCGCAGGCGGTGCAGGCCGCGCTGGACGAGCTGGAGGCCACGCTCGGCGAAGGCCTGGATCCGGCGCTGGCCACCCGGCAGCGCGAGCATGTGGCGGCGCTGCGCAAACAGCAGGCGGGGCTGGCCCAGGCCTTGCAACAAGGCCCGCTGGACCCGCCGCGGCTGCTGAGCGCCCAGCGCGCGCTGGCCCAGGCCGTCTTCGAGGCCATCACGGAGCTGAACGCCGGCGCCGGCCTGCTGCTGGAGGCCGATGCCGCGTCGCACTTCGCCATCGAGGCCGGCCTGCGCTCCGCGCCGCGCGTGCAGGACGCGCTGTCGGAGCTGGCCGCCATGGCCCGCGCGGCGGCGGTGGACGACCTGGCCCGCATGTCGGCCGCGCACACGCGCTATGCCGAGTACGCGGCGCAGATGCAGCTAGACCTGCGCCTGGCGCTGCAGGCCGGCGACGCCGGGCTGCGGCAGCGCCTGCAGCCGCTGCTGGAGAGCGCCCAGGCCCAGCCCCGGCTGGTCGACGCGACGCTGGAGGCCGCCGCCCAGGACATCAACTACCCGCTGGACCAGCTGGCCGCCCGGCTGGCCGAGGCCGGCACGCTGCAGGCCCGGCTCAGCGCGCAGGTCATGCAGGCCCTGGACGCCGACCTGGCCGCCCGCGCCGAGCGCGCCGCGCTGCGCCGCAACCTGCTGATGCTGATGCTGCCGGCGGCGCTGGCGCTGATGCTGTTCGTCATGGTGCGCGCCATCCGCCAGCTGCTGCTGCCGGTGGGCCAGATGCTGGAGGCGACCGAGCGCATCGCCGCCGGCGACCTCAGCCACCCCATTCCCCAGGGCCGCCATGACGAGCTGGGCCGCGTGCTGGCGGCGCTGGGCCATATGCAGCAGCGGCTGCGCGGCCTGGTGGAGCGCATCCACGCCGACGCCGGCGGCATCCGCCAGGCGGCCCAGGAGATCGCCGACGGCAACCAGGATCTGGCCCAGCGCACCGAGCTGGCCGCCGCGCGACTGCAGCAGACCGCGTCCAACGTGCAGGCCCTGGCCGAGGCGGTGCAGCACAGCAGCCAGGCCGCCGGCAATGCCGAGGCGCTGGCCGGCAGCGCGGCCGACGTCGCGGCTCGCGGCGGCCAGGTGGTCGGCGAGGTCATCCACAGCATGCAGGGCATGGCCGACGCCAGCCGGCGCATCGCCGACATCACCGGGCTGATCGACGGCATCGCCTTCCAGACCAACATCCTGGCCCTGAACGCGGCCGTCGAGGCGGCGCGCGCCGGCGAGGCCGGCCGCGGCTTTGCCGTCGTCGCCGCCGAGGTGCGCGCGCTGGCCCAGCGCAGCGCCGGCGCGGCGCGCGAGATCAAGACGCTGATCGCGCAGTCCGCCGCGCGGGCCCAGGCCGGCACGGCGCAGGCCGCCGAGGCCGGCGGCTCGGTCGACGCCATCCTGGGCAAGGTGCGCGACATGAGCGCGCTGATCCACGCCATGGCCGGGCAGGCCCGCGCCGAGGCGCAGCAGACCACGGCGGTCGGCGAGGCCGTGCGCGCCATAGACGCGATGACGCAGCAGAACGCCGCCCTGGTCGAGCAGGCCGCCGCGTCCGCCGCCAGCCTGCGCGGCCAGGCCCAGGGCATGGACGAGACGGTCCGGGCGTTCCGGCTGTAACCGAGCCAAGCCCCGCCGCCGGCCCCGGTTGGCCCCGCCTGCGAGAATCGGGGCGTGAACCTCGCTGCCACGCTCAACGCCGACCTGCACTGCCACTCGGTCGTCTCGGACGGCACGCTGACGCCCGAGGCCCTGGCCGCCCGCGCCAAGGCCGCGGGCGTGGCGCTGTGGTCGCTGACCGACCATGACGAGATCGCCGGCCAGCAGCGCGCGCTGGACGCGGCGCGTGCGCTGGGCCTGCCCTATCTGACCGGCACCGAGATCTCGGTCAGCTTTGCCGGCCGCGTCGTCCACATCGTGGGCCTGGGCTTCGACCATCAGGCGCCCGAGCTCATCGAGGGCCTGCGTGCGACCCGCGGCGGCCGCGAGGCACGCGCCCGCGAGATGGCGGCCGGTCTGGCCCAGGTGGGCATTGCGGGCGCCTTCGAGGGGGCCCTGAGGTACGTCGGCAACCCCGAGCTGATCTCGCGCACCCATTTCGCACGCTTTCTCGTCGACGCCGGCCACTGCAGCGACGTGCCGGAGGTGTTCCGCCGCTTCCTGACCGAGGGCAAGCCCGGCTTCGTGCCGCACCGCTGGGCGGCGCTGAAGGATGCGGTGGGCTGGATCACGCGCGCCGGCGGCGTCGCCGTCATCGCCCACCCGGGCCGCTACGGCTTCACGCCCACCGAGGAATACGCGCTGATCACCGAGTTCATCGCCCACGGCGGGCGCGGCATCGAGGTGGTCACGGGCAGCCACACGGCGGCCGAGTTCGAGCAGTACGCCGACACGGCGCTGGAGTTCGATCTGCTGGCCTCGCGCGGCTCGGACTTCCACAGCCCCGAGGAAAGCCGCGTCGACCTCGGCGCGCTGCCGCCGCTGGCGGGCCGGCTGACGCCGGTCTGGGCCGCGGTGGCCGAGCGCATCCATCGAGGATGATGGGGCCTGTCACCACGACCGCGACGCTGACATGGCCCAGCTCTTCGAAGTCCACCCCGACAACCCGCAGCCGCGCTTCCTGCGCCAGTGCGCGCAGATGCTGCAGGCGGGCGGCATAGGCGCCATCCCGACCGATTCCAGCTACGCCTTCGTCTGCCGGCTGGACGACAAGGCCGCCGCCGAGGCGCTGCGCCGCGTGCGCGGCGTGGACGAGAAACACCACCTGACGCTGCTGTGCCGCGACCTCTCCGAGCTGGCCACCTACGCCATGGTGGACAACCGCCAGTACCGCCTGCTCAAGCTGGCCACGCCCGGCCCCTACACCTTCATCCTGCCGGCCACCAAGGAGGTGCCGCGCCGGCTCTCCCACCCCAGCCGCCGCACCATAGGCCTGCGCGTGCCCGACCACAAGGTCACGCAGGAGCTGCTGGCCCTGTTCGGCGAGCCGCTGCTGTCGACGACGCTGATCCCGCCCGGCGACAGCGAGCCCATGAACGACGCCGCCGCCGTCTGCGAGCGCCTGGACCGGCAGCTGCAGTTCGTGCTGGACGCCGGCGCCTGCCCGGCCCAGCCCACCACGGTGCTGGACCTGAGCCAGGGCGACGAGCCCCAGCTGGTGCGCCAGGGCCGCGGCGACCTCGCCAGGCTGGGCCTGCAGCTGGAATAGGGCCTGTTCACGCTACGGCAGCAGGCCCTAGTCGGGGTTTCCCCGCTGTTCATCCACCACGGCTGCAGTTCATCCCGCGCAGCCCGCGCTTGATCGCAGGCCCGTGGAAGCGGGCGGGTTCATTGCCGAAACTGACTCCATCGAACCAGCAATCACGCGGTTCGAAACCCACCGAACGGAGTCCATCATGAGCCTGCAAACCGTCATCACCGCCGTCGCCCTGAGCCTCACCGCCCTCGCCGCCCAGGCCGCGCCGCAGCCCACCGTCAAGCTGGAGCGCGTCGTCGTCACCGGCAAGGCCACGCGTGAAATCGCCCAACTGCCGCGCGTCGTCGTGACCGGCCATGCCCAGCGCGAAGTGGCCCAGCTGCCGCGCGTCGTCGTCGTCGGCTACAGCGAAGCCACGCTGCTGCGCCAGACGCTGGCCGCCGCCAAGACCACGACCAAGCGCGCCTGAGCCGGGTGTCTGCTGAACATGCAAAAGACGCCCCGTTCCACCGCCGCCGAGCCGAGTCGCCAGCGCTGCTGAGTCAGCGCTGCCGACTCGGCTCGGCCTGTTCCAGGATGTCGAGGATGCGGGCCCGGTCGAAGCCCAGCACCGTCTGGCCGCGCACCCGCAGCGTCGGTGTGCCCTGGCCGCCCAGCGCCCGGTAGTCGGCCAGGCATTGGGCGTCGCGCTCGATGAAGCACTCGTCGAACGCGATGCCTTCCTGCGTCATCCAGCGCCGCGCCGCCGTGCACCAGCCGCAGGTCTCGGACGAGATCATGCGGATGTCGCCCGGCTGCACCTGCCGGGCCAGCCGCCCGCCATCGCCGGCCGCGACATGGCCGCGCCAGGCCCAGGAGGCCGCGGCGGCCAGTGCGATGACGACGAGCAGTGAGCGTGGGGGCAGCGGCATGCCCGCATCCTAGGCGGTATGCCTCAGTACCGCTCGGGCACCATGAGCTCCTGCGGCACCGGATGGCGGATGTAGTCCTCGCGGCGTTCACGTGCGGGCAGCTCGACGTCGGCGTGCGGCACCTCCCGATAAGGCATCTGGCTCAGCAGATGGTGGATGCAGTTCAGCCGCGCGCGCTTCTTGTCGTCGGCCGGCACCACCCACCAGGGCGACTCCGGCGTGTGGGTGCGCTCCAGCATCACTTCCTTGGCCTTGGTGTATTCCTCCCAGCGCCGGCGCGACTCCAGGTCCATGGGACTCAACTTCCACTGCTTCAGCGGGTCGTGGATGCGGCCCAGGAAGCGCACGCGCTGCTCGTCGTCGCTGATGGAGAACCAGTACTTGATGAGCTGTATGCCCGAGCGCTGCAGCATGCGCTCGAACTCGGGCGCGGAGCGGAAGAACTCCTCGTACTGCGCATCGGTGCAGAAGCCCATCACGCGCTCGACGCCGGCGCGGTTGTACCAGCTGCGGTCGAACAGCACGATCTCGCCGGCCGCCGGCAGATGCGACACATAGCGCTGGAAATACCACTGCGTGCGCTCGCGATCGTTGGGCGCCGGCAGCGCGGCGACGCGGCACACGCGCGGGTTCAGCCGCTGCGTGATGCGCTTGATGACGCCGCCCTTGCCCGCCGCGTCACGGCCCTCGAACAGGATGACCACCTTGTGGCCCGTATGCACGACCCAGTCCTGCAGCTTGACCAGCTCGCTCTGCAGCCGGAACAGCTCGCGGAAATAGCGCCGGCGCTCCAGGGTGGCGTCGCCCGGCACATCGCCAGGCGCCATGCCGTGGTCGCGGTCTTCGAGCTCGAGCTCCAGCTCCTCGTCGAAATCGTCCTGCAGGTCGCGGTGAATGCGCTTCACCAGTTCGTCATCGATAGGGCTCAACACAGGGCTCCCGGCCGCGAAGGCGGCCCGTGCCGCCAGCCTAGGGCGGTGGCGTGGCGGGGTTGTGACAAACCCGCGCTTGACGGCAACGATTGCCGAGGTGATCAAGAACAAGCCACCGCCCTCCCATCAGCGACGCCGAGGCCCAGGTCATGCGCCAGCTCTGGCAGCGCGCCCCGCAGGCCGCCGACGAGATCGCCGCGCCACAGGCCAGCCGCGTGGGAACCACCCATCCCTCGTTGAAAGGCTTGCGATGCTCTGCCGATTTCGCAGTCTCTAGCGCATCGCCGCTGCGGCCCTGGCCGCCAGCCTGCCGGCCTAGGCCCGGCTGGTGGAGCTCAAGCTCGAAATGAGCTACCGCACCGGCACCGCCGACACCCGCCACACACAGACGGCCCGAACCACCGCGCGCGTGCGTCCGGGCGAGCGATCATCCGAATGTCGAGCTGGCGCGTTGGCCGCCCGGGAAGTGATCGTGGCGGCTCTTGAGCGGGGTCGGGGCAAGCGAGAACTGTATGCATTTACAGTTCACCCCTTCCCGTTCCCGAGTTCCCTGTTGCCATGAGCCTTGCCGACGTCCGCTCGGCGCTGAATGCCGAGCTGTCGGCGACGCCCGAGTACTACGACTTCAAGGTGCTGCACAGCGAGCGCGACGGCGCGCTGTGGCGGGTCACGCTGGAGCCCGGCTATGTGTTCGCCGAGGGCCAGCGGCCCGGCGCGGCGTCGGCCCAGGCGCTGCTGGACGACAGTCTGGACGGCGCGAGCGCCTGGTGGGGCGCGCCGGCCAAGGGCGGCGCCAGCGTGCTGGCCGTCGTCGTGGAAGACGACCAGCTGGTGCTGCAGAACGCCAGCAGCGCGCCGCCGCCGGCCGGGCATCTGATCCGCCTCTATCCCACGCGCTTCCTGAACGCCGTCGCCGACGCCTGGTGGGACACGCCCTGGGCTGAAGCAGCGCTGGCCTGCCTGCCGGACCTCTCGCGCCCGCAACCGCTGGCCGGCGGCTCGGCGCTGACGGGACAGCCTTTTCGCTGGCTGCGCCCGGCCCAGCGCGCGGCGCTGGCGCTGACGGGCTTCAGCAGCGCCTTCCTGTGGGGGCCGCCCGGCACCGGCAAGACGACGACGCTGGGCGTGCTGCTGGCCGAGTACCTGGACCGCCACCCCACAGCCCGCGTGCTGCTGCTGTCCACCACCAACCAGGCCGTGGACCTGGCGACGCTGGCCGTCGACAAGGCACTGCACAAGGGCCGGCGCGAGCATTGCCGGCCGCTGGTGCAGCGGCTGGGCACCCGCTTCGACGCGGCGGCCTACGCCGGCCGCGAGCACCTGATCCCGACGCAGGACCGGGACCTCATCGCGCGGCTGGCGCGCGCGGAAAGCCAGCGTCCATCGGCCCGCGATGCGCTCGCGCTGAAGGCCTGGGCCGACCGCGTCGCGGCCTTGCGCGACGAGCTGCGCGCCTCCTCCCTGAAAGTGCTGCAGCGCTGCCGCCTGGCGGCCATGACCACCACCCGCGCCGCGTTCACGCTGAAGACGCTGCGCGAGCTGCAGCCCGACGGCGAGCCACCCTTCGACCTGCTGGTGTTCGACGAGGCCAGCCAGGTCAGCCTCGCGCATGCGCTGGCGCTGATGCCGCTGGGCCGCGCCCGGCTGTTCGCGGGCGACCCGCAGCAGCTCTCGCCGGTGCTGCGCAGCGACGACCGGCTCGCGCGCCGCTGGCTGGGCCGCTCGGCGTTTGCCGAGATGCCGCGCGGCGGCGCGTCGGTGGCGCTGCTGGACGAGCAGTCGCGCATGGCCGGCCCCATCGTCGACCTCGTCAGCCAGCTGTTCTACGGCGGCGCGCTGCGCGTGGCGGCCGACGCGCTGGCCTCGCCCGACTGGCAGGCGGCGCGGCGGCGCACGCTGGGCGACATCCCGGCCGCTGCGCACGTTCATGTGCAGCGCCTGAAGACCGACGGCGGCTGGGTGGCCAGCGAGCGCGGGCCGGTGCGGCGCGAGTCGGCCGAGGCCATCGCGACGCTGGTCGCCGACGCGCTGGCCGGCGGCGACTGGCGGGCCGACGAGCTGATCGTGCTGACGCCGTTCCGCGCGCAGCGGGCCCTGATACGCCACTGCCTGCGCGCCCGCGGCGTGCCGGAGGCGCTGCGCGTCAGCACCGTGCACCGCGCCCAGGGCAGCGAGGCGCCGGTGGTGCTGTTCGACCCGGCGGACGGCGCCCAGCCTTTTTTGCAGGGCGAGGAGGCGCAGCGCCTGCTCAACGTGGCGCTGAGCCGCGCCCAGGCCAAGCTGGTGCTGTTCGTGTCGCCCGCCGACGCGGCCGGCGCGCTGCTGGCACCGCTGATGCACAGGTTGCGGCTGGCGGCGGACCCGCGCCCCGCGCAGCCGCTGCTGGAGCTGGCGCGCCACCCGGACTTCCCGGCCCATGCCGTGGGCCGGCGCGTGAGCGCGGGGCGCCTCACGGGCGAAGTGTCGCGCGCGAGCCCGGACGGGCGGCAGTTCTGGCTGGTCAATGCCGCGACCGGCGTGGAGCAGCTGTTCGACACCGGGTTCTGGCGCCAGCGGGCGCGCGGCGGCTGAACGCGCCGCCTCGGCTCACCAGGCGGTCTGCAGCTGGTCCAGCTTGCCGGTCACGCCGGCCCAGGCCGCATGGTCGGCCGGCGGCGCCTGCGGCCGGCTGATGGGGCGCCAGCCCGGCGCCCGCGCCAGCTGCGCGTTGAGCGCCACGAAAGGCGCCTGCTCGGGCGTCACCTCGTTGGCGCCGACGATGGCGCCCACGGGGCATTGCGGCACGCACACCGAGCAGTCGATGCATTGCTCGGGGTCGATGACGAGGAAGTTGGGGCCCTCGACGAAGCAGTCCATCGGGCAGACGCTGACGCAGTCCGTGTACTTGCACTTGATGCAGGGCTCGGTGACGACAAAAGGCATGGGAACTGGGCGCGGCCGACCGCCAGGCAGGGCCGCTGCGCGCGCCGCGTGGCGCATCGGGAATCAGCTGGGAAGGCGATAGTGTGCCGGGCCGAACAAATCGATGCCGCATTCCAGGCTTTCGACCCAGTCGATGAACTCGCCCACGGCCGCGCCCACCAGCGGCGCGCCATGCTGGGGCGCGATCATCTGGATGTCCAGCTGCCGCACCATGGCCGCCCACAGCCGCAGCACCTTGTTGCTGACCATGTAGCGGCGGTGGAAGCCCTCCATGCGCGGGATGTGCGCGGCCAGCGACGTGACCGGCTGCTCGGGGTTGAGGCTGGCGCCCAGCGAGGCGCCCAGGTCGCCGGAGAACAGGATGCGGCTGACCGGGTCGTAGAACTGGAAGTTGCCCTCGGCGTGCAGGAAATGCGCCGGCAGCGCCCACAGCTCGAAGCGGTCGGCGCCGCCGCCCAGGTGCAGGCGCTCGCCGGCATCGGGCAGGCCGATGATGCGGCCGGCCGTCTTGCCGGGCTTGCAGAAATGCGGCGCGAAGCGCTCCCAGACGCGCGAGATGTAGACGGGCGCCGCGGTGGCCGTCATCCAGCGGTCCAGCGACGCGATGATGTCCGGGTCGGCATGCGAGGCCAGGATGGCGGCCAGCTTGTGCGGCGCGAAAAAGGCCGACATGCCCAGGTAGAGCTCGTTGTAGGCGATGTTGCCGCCGGGGTCCAGGATGGCGCCGGTGTCGCCGTTGACGAGCAGGAACTGGTTGGCCTGCACGGCCTCGCCGCCCTCCTCGCCCAGGCGGCAGAACATGACGCACACATGCCGCCCCTGGCGGAACAACTCGATCGACACGCTGGCGGCCCCCTGGTTGGAAGCCGTCAGGCTAACGCCGTCGTGCGACGGGTGGCTTGTCGCGGATCAAGGCCGGGGCGATAGACCCCGAAAAAGTTCAGACCGCGGCCGTGACGACGATCTCCACCTTCCACTCCGGCCGGGCCAGGCCGGCGATGACGGTGGCGCGCGGCGGCGTGTGGCCGCTGGACACCCAGGCGTCCCAGGCGGCGTTCATGCCGGCGAAGTCGGCGCGGTCGGCCAGGAAGATCTGGGCCATCAGGATGCGCGACTTGTCGGTGCCGGCGCGCTCCAGCAGCTTGTCGATGGCGGCCAGCACCTGGGCCGTCTGGGTGGTGATGTCGGCGCTGGGATCCTCGGGCACCTGGCCGGCCAGGTAGGCCACGCCGTTGTGGACGGCCATCTCCGACAGGCGGGCACCGATATCGAAACGTTCAACGGAGGTGGAGGCGGTCATGATTTCTTCCGGGTCTTGGTGGGATGGACGGCAGGCGCTGTGGCCTTCTGGCCCAGCCGGCTCTCGGTGCCGGCGAGCAGCTTCTTGATGTTGGCCTGGTGGCGCCACACCAGCAGCAGGCCCATGATGATGAGGGCCAGCGCGGTGGGGCCGGCTTCCCAAATGAGCAACTGATACATCGGCGCGAACGCGGCCGACACGATGGCGGCCAGCGAGGAGTAGCGGCTGAACCAGGCGATGATGGCCCAGGTCGCCAGCGTCGCAACCCCTAGCAGGGGATTGAGCGCAAAGATGACGCCGGCCGCCGTGGCCACGCCCTTGCCGCCTTTGAACTTGAAGAACACCGGCCACAGATGGCCCAGGAAGGCGGCCAGGCCCACCATCGCGGCCGTGCCCTCTTCCAGCCCGAAGCGCGGGCCCCAGATCAGCACGGCCAGCACGGGCAGATAGCCTTTGAGGGCGTCGAAGGCCAGCGTCAGCAGCGCGGCGGCCTTGTTGCCCGAGCGCAGCACATTGGTGGCGCCGGGGTTGCCGGAGCCGTAGCTGCGCGGGTCCGACAGGCCCATCGCGCGGCTGACGAGGACGGCGAAGGACAGCGAGCCGATCAGATAGCCGGCGACGGCGGCGAGCAGGGGAAGGAGAGTCTCTTGCATGGCCGGCATTGTCGGGCCGGCCGCGGGGCGCGGCGCGCAACGCCGGCCTGGGAAGAAACCCTGGCGCGCGGACGGCGCAGGCGGTTCGAGGCCGGGCTCAGGGCGGCACGTGCACCCTGGCCTTGATGTGCTTCAGGTGGGTCACGATGGTGAAGCTCATCAGCACCAGCAGCGACCAGGCGCTCCACTTCGTCAGGTGCACCGCCGACCAGGCCTCCAGTTGATGCGGGTAGGCCCACAGCCCGAGAAAAGTGCCCATGTTCTCGGCCAGCCAGAGGAAGAAGCCGATCAGCACCAGGGCCAGCGACAGCGGCATGCGCCGGTCCACCCGGTGCGGCCGGAACACGACGCGCGAGCGCGCGTAAAGCCCCAGCGCGACCGCGGCCAGGATCCAGCGGTAGTCGCCGATGAAGTGGTGGGTGAAGAAGTTGAGATAGAGCAGGCCGGCGACCCACCCGGCCATCCAGTAGGGCGGGTGATGCTCCACGCGCAGGTCGAACAGCCGCCAGGCCTGGATGATGTAGCTGCCCACCGCCGCGTACATGAACCCCGAGAACAGCGGCACGCCGAACAGCTGGGTGTGCGCGAAGTCCGGGTAGGACCACGAGCGGATGCCGGCGGAGGTCTTGAACAGCTCCAGCGCGAATCCCAGCCCATGGAAGAGGCAGATCGCCTTCAGTTCATCCCGGGTCTCGCGGCCGGTCCACAGCATCCAGGCCTGGATTGCAAGCGCGATCAGCAGCAGCGCGTCATAGCGCGGCAGGCCCAGCACGCCCGCGCGCGGCACGCACAACACCGCGGCGAAAAACAGCCCGGCGAACAGACAGGCCTGCGCTTCCTTGCGCGCGAAGTGCGCAAGCTCGACCAGCAGCGCGCCGGCGCCACCCCATCCGGTGCGCGCCCCCGGCGCCGTCACGCGGCGTTCGCGCAATTCACGGGCCGCGCCCCCAGCAGCTCGGTCAGCACGGCGGGGGCGATGCCCACCAGGTAGCCGCGCCGGCCGCCGTTGATGCAGATGCGCTCCAGATCCAGGATGCCGGCCTCGACGAACACCGGCATGGGCTTGCGCAGGCCGAAGGGCGAGGTGCCGCCCACCTGGTAGCCGCTGTGGCGCTGCGCCACTTCGGGCTTGCAGGGCTCGACCTTCTTGCACGGGATCTGCCGGGCCAGCTCCTTCAGGCTGACGGTGCGGTCGCCGTGCATCAGCACGATCAGCGGCTCGCCCTTCTCGTCCTGCATGACCAGCGTCTTCACGACCGCATGCTCCGCCACGCCCAGCTGGCGCGACGACTCCGCCGTGCCGCCGTGCTCGACGTAGTCATAGACATGCTCCGTGAACGCAATGCCGGCCCGCCTCAGCATCTGGGTGGCGGGCGTTTCGCTCACATGGCTGTTCTTCTTGCTCATCCCCCGATTCTCAGGGAAGCGCTCAATTGCTCCATTACGACAAGCAATTATTGTTTTACAGTAAGTTTTTCCTGTTTGACGAAGGGCACCATGGCCGAATCCTTCTCCGCCGACGGTCTGCGGCGCATCCGCCGCCTGGCCTGGATCGTGCGGCTGCTGAGCCTGCTGGGCGTGCTGGTCATCGGCACCCTGCCCTTCATCTTCTGGGCCCAGCCCGACTGGGTGGCGGAGGTGGCCGCCCGCACCTGGCACCTCAGCAAGCTGCAGCTGGACCTGGGCTCACGGCTGTGGGGCCTGGCGGCCTCCATGCTGCCCACCTCGGTCAGCCTGTACGCGCTGTGGCAGATGTGGGCGCTGTTCGGCTGCTTCGCCCAGGGCGAGCTGCTGGCACGCCGCCCGGCCCGCCATCTGCGCCGCCTGGGCCTGGGCCTGTGCGCGCTGGCGGCGGCCCAGCCACTGGGCCACACGCTGGGCATCCTGGCCGTGACCTGGGGCAACCCCAAGGGCGAGCGCCAGCTGTGGGTGGGCCTGTCGTCGGACCATTACCTCGCGCTGCTGTTCGGCCTGCTGCTGCTGGCGCTGGCCCAGGTGCTGGCCGAGGCCGCGCGCGTCGCCGACGAGAACGCGGAGTTCATATGAGCCCCTCGTCCAGTCTCGCCCCGCTGAACGCGGGCGCGCCCGAACGGTCCCCCGAGGGGACGGCGATGCTTGCGGCATCGAGCCGCAAGCACATCGCCAACTCGGGCCGGCTTGGGGGCGGCCCGGCGCTCGGCCCGCTGAGCCCTGCAACCGTGATCCGTTGACATGCCCATCGTCGTCACCCTCGACGTGATGCTGGCGCGCCGCAAGATGCGTTCGCGCGAGCTGGCCGAGCGCGTGGGCATCACCGAGGCCAATCTGTCGCTGCTGAAGAGCGGCAAGGTGCGCGGCGTGCGCTTCGACACGCTGGCCCGCATCTGCGAGGCGCTGCAATGCCAGCCCGGCGACCTGCTGGCCTGGGAGGCCGGCGCCGAGCCCGAGGACGACGGCCATGCGCCTTGAACGCCGCCATGCGCTGTGGCTGCTGATCGCCGCGGCCCACCTGGGCGTGCTGATGGTGCTGGCACCACACCACCCGCCGGCGCCGCGGCCGGCCGGGCAACGGGTGGCGCTGAAGCTGCTGCCGCTGCCCCGCGCCGTCCCGCCCCCACCCCTCGCGGTGGGCCCGATCGTGCCGGCACGCCCGGCCGCGCCCGCGCGCCGGGCCGAACCGGCCCGCGAAGAGGGCCGCGAAGAGACACCACCCCATCCGGCCCCAGCCCTCGCAAACCCGGCGGAGCCCGCCCCGGAGGTTGCCGCGCAGGCCGCTGAGCAGGCCGCACCGCCGCCCGCCTCGCTGCTGATCAACAGCGAGGCCACACGGCTGGCGATACGCCAGTCGGCGCGCGCGCCGCTGCTGTCCGAGCGGGCCGCCTCGGCCAGCCAGGCCCCGGAGCGCGAGAGCGCGCAGCAGCGTTTAGGCCGCGAGGTGGCGCGCACCGCCTACGGCAACTGCCTGAAGGGCGAGTTCCCCGGCGGCGGCTTCGGCCTGCTCAGCCTGCCGTTCTGGCTGGCCGCCGAGGCCAGCGGCAAATGCAAGAAGTAGTGAAACCGGACCGTCCCTCATGCTCCTGAAGCCCGCCCTGCTGCTCGCCCTGCTGCTGCCGCTGTCGGCCACCGCCCAGCCCGGCGCCGTGCTGCCGACCGTCAGGACCGAACTCAAGCGCGACGGCGGCGTGCTGCCCTATGCCCGCGTCAACGGCCTGCTGGCCCAGCTGCGCGAGCATGGCGAGGGCCTGTTCCGCCTGGACTTCAGGATAGACGCCGAGAAGTCCAGGCTGGCGCCGGACCAGGTGCGGCTGATCGTGCGCAGCGACGACGCGGACTACCCCATCAAGATCGACGCCGAGGGCGGTCTCGAGCTGCCCATCCTGCCCGAGGCCGAGGCCCGCACGGCCGACATCGCCACCAATACCGCCAAGGGCCAGCTGGCCGTGCGGGGCAGCCTCGCGCTGACGACGCCGCCCGAGCAGCTGACGCTGGCCAAGGTGCGCCAGATCATGCGCGTGGCCCGCACGCTGCGCGAGGAGTTGCTGCCCTGGTATCTGCGCTGGCTGTTCCCGCGCATCCAGGCCGTGCGCATCTGCAGCGCCACGCCCGCCTGGGAGCTGGAATGGCGCGAAGACGGGCAGCTGCTGGGCCTGCCGCTGCCGCAGGCCGCCGGCGAGCGCGATCCCGAGGCCAGGAAGGGCGAGCAGGGCCGGTCCTGCACGCTGCTGACCGGCCAGGAGAACTGGCCCGATGCCGCCCGGCTGCTGGCGCCGCCCGGCACCCAGCTCAGCGTGAAGCTCTAGGCATGGCGGCGCACCGCTGGATCGCGCGGCTGGCCGTCGCGGCGCTGCACATCGCGCTGTTCGCGCTGCTGTGGCTGCACCGCCCGGCGCCGCCGCAGCCGCCCGCGGAGCGGCGGCTGACGGCGGTGCGCCTGCTGCAGCCGCGGCAGCGGCCGACCCCGCCCGCGCCGCCCGCCGTCAACGCGCCGCGGCTGGCTGCGCCCGAGCAGCCCCTGCCGGCACCGCCCGC
>JAACZV010000022.1 GCA_009996515.1 Comamonadaceae bacterium | reverse complement strand
ACGGCAGCGGCGCCGGCGCCGTCACGGGGGCCGGAGCCGGAGCGGGCGCGCGCGGGGCGGCCGCACAGCCGGCCAGCACGGGGCCCAACAGCCAGCGGGCGGCACGTTTGAAAAAGTCGATGACGGACACTTGTTCTCCTCGGGTTACGGCTCCGTGCAGCGCGCGGTAGACCTATTCGGCCAGCTCGCGCGTTCTGCACCTCAGTGCAGCGCGCGGTAGATTTCTTCGGCCAGTTCGCGCGACACGCCCTTCACGCTGGCCAGTTCATCGATGCTGGCACCCGCCACGCCGCGCACGCCGCCGAAGCGCTGCAGCAGTTGCGCGCGCTTCTTGGGCCCCACGCCCGGCACGTCTTCCAGCCGCGAGCCGCCGGTGCGCGTCGAGGCGCGCTTGGCGCGCATGCCGGTGATGGCGAAGCGGTGGGCCTCGTCGCGGATCTGCGCAATCAGCATCAGCGCGGCCGAGTCACGCCCCAGGTAGACCTTCTCGCGGCCATCGGCGAACACCAGTTCCTCCAGGCCGACCTTGCGGCCCTCGCCCTTCTCGACGCCGGCGATCAGGCCCAGGTCCAGCCCCAGCTCCTCGAAGACCTCGCGCGCCATGCTGACCTGGCCACGGCCGCCGTCCACCAGCACCAGGTCGGGCAGCCGGCCGGTGCCGAGCTGGGCGGCCTCGGCCAGCTTGCTGTAGCGGCGCGTCAGCACCTGGCGCATGGCCGCGTAGTCGTCGCCGCCGGTGATGCCCTCTATCGTGTAGCGCCGGTACTGGCTGCTCTGCATCTGATGCCCCTCGAAGACGACGCAGCTTGCCATCGTCGCCTCGCCGGCGGTATGGCTGATGTCGAAACATTCGACACGGAATTTGTCGATCTCCGGCGGAGAGAGGTCCAGCGCGTCCACCAGCGCGCGGGTGCGCGCCTGCTGCGAGCCCTCCTCGGCCAGCAGCCGCGCCAGCGCCAGCTCGCAGCCCTTGACGCACATCTCCAGCCAGATGCGGCGCTGGCCACGCGGCTGGGCCTGCACCGTCACGCGGCTGCCGGCCTGGCCGCCCAGCGCCTCGGCCAGGCCGGCGTCGACCGCCTCGCTGACGACGATGAGGCCGGGCACCGGCGACGCCAGGTAATGCTGGGCCATGAAGGCCTCCAGCACCTGCCGCTCGGGCGACAGCGCTTCCTCGTCGTCCAGGCCGGCTTCGCGGATGGCCGTCGCGTCGTCGACATGCTTGGGGAAGAAGGCGCGGTCGCCTAGATGCCGGCCGCCGCGCACCATCGCGAGGTTCACGCAGGCCCGCCCGCCCAGCACCTTGACGGCCAGGATGTCGACGTCGCGGTCGCGCCCGGTGGCGCTGCTCTCCTCCACGACCTGCTGCTGCAGCACCTTGGACAGTGCCTGGATCTGGTTGCGCACCTCGGCGGCCAGCTCGTAGTGCTGGCTCTCGGCGTAGGCCATCATCTGCTGCTGCAACGCGGCCATGACCTCGTCGGTCTCGCCGCGCAGGAAGCGCTCGGCGCTGGCCACGTTGCGGGCGTAGTCGCCGGTCTGGCCGGCCGGCACGCAGGGCCCGGAGCAGCGCTTGATCTGGTGCAGCAGGCAGGGCCGGCTGCGGTTGTTGAAGACGCTGTCCTCGCAGGTGCGCAGCTTGAAGACCTTCTGCATCAGCTGGATGGCCTCCTTCACCGCCCAGGCGCTCGGGTAGGGGCCGAAATACTGGTGGCGCTTGTCCACCGCGCCGCGGTAGTACGCCATGCGCGGGTAGGCGTGCGACGTGATCTTCAGATAGGGGTAGCTCTTGTCGTCCCGGAACAGGATGTTGAAGCGCGGGTTCAACGTCTTGATCAGGTTGTTTTCCAGCAGCAAGGCCTCGGCCTCGGTGCGCACCACCGTGGTTTCCAGCCGCGCGATGCGCGCCACCATCATGCCGATGCGCGTGCCGCCATGGTTCTTCTGGAAATAGCTGGAGACGCGCTTCTTCAGGTCCTTGGCCTTGCCGACGTAGAGCACCTCATCCCGGGCGTCGAAATAGCGGTAGACGCCCGGCAGGGCCGGCAGCGCGTTCACCTCGGCCACCAGCCTCTCGCGCACCTCGCGCGCGGCGGCCTCCATCTCGGCGGCGCGCTGCTTCTCCGCCGCCTCGAGGGTGGCGCGCTCGGCGGCCCACTCGGCCTGGGTCTGTTCGCCGAGCTCGGCGCTGGAAGGGGTCGTGCTGGACATTGGCGGCATTCTGGCCTGGGACAATGCCCCCATGAGTGGGCCGCTGCTTTGGGACGTTTTCTGCCGCGTCATCGACAACCATGGGGATCTGGGCGTGTGCTGGCGGCTGGCGCGCGACCTGGCCGCGCGCGGCAGCGCCGTGCGGCTGTGGGTGGACGATGCCGCGGCCCTGGCCTGGATGGCCCCGGAGCGCGCCGCCGGCGTGGAGCTGCGCGCCTGGCCCGACGGCGACGTGGCGGTGCGGCCCGGCGACATCGTCATCGAAGCCTTCGGCTGCGAGCTGCCGCCCGCCTTCGTCGCCCGCATGGCCGCGCGTCAGCCCGCGCCGCGCTGGATCAACCTGGAGTACCTCAGCGCCGAGGACTATGTCGAGCGCAGCCACGGCCTGGCGTCGCCGCAGTTTCACGGCCCCGGCGCGGGGCTGACCAAGCATTTCTTCTACCCCGGCTTCACGCCGCGCACCGGCGGGCTGCTGCGCGAGCCGGGCCTGCTGGACGCCATCGCCGGCTTCGACGGCCCGGCCTGGCTGGCCCGGCACGGCTGGGCGCCGCAGCCCGGCGAGCGCGTCGTCAGCCTGTTCGCCTACGCCAACCCGGCGCTGCCGGCGCTGCTGGACGCGCTGGCCGATTCCCCCACGCTGCTGCTGGCCTGCCCGGGGCCGCTGCAGGCGCCGGCCGTCGCCGCCGACCGACCGGGCCTGCGCAGCGTCGCCCTGCCCTATCTGCCGCAGCACGACTACGACCGGTTGCTGTGGGCCTGCGACCTGAACTTCGTGCGTGGCGAGGATTCCTTCGTGCGCGCCCAGTGGGCCGGCAAGCCCTGGGTCTGGCACATCTACCCCCAGCAGGACGACGCCCACCGCGCCAAGCTGGAGGCCTTCATGGCACGGGCCGGCCTGCCCGAGGACTGGCGCGCCGTGTGGCGCGGCTGGAACGGCTTCTCGCCCCTGCCGGCCACGCTGGCCGGCCTGACCGACGCGGCCGCCGGCGCGCCGGCCTGGCGCGAAAAACTGGCCACCCAACCCGATCTGCTGACGCAATTGCTGAGCTTCCTAGGGGTTTCCAGCTAGAATGTCCGGCTTTGCCGCGCCAAACCGAGACGGAGTCTGCTGGAGTCTGGTGCGCCGCCCGGCCGCAAGCACGGCCTCATCCCACCGCAACACACCATGAAACTCGCTCAAGAAATCCGCGCCGGCAACGTGATCATGCAGGGCAAGGACCCGATGGTCGTCCTGAAGACCGAATACAGCCGTGGTGGCCGCGGCGCCGCCACCGTGCGCATGAAGATGAAGAACCTGCTGAACGGCGCAGGTGCCGAAGTCGTCTTCAAGGCCGACGACAAGATGGACCAGATCATCCTCGACAAGAAGGAGTGCACCTACACCTACTTCGCCGACCCGATGTATGTGTTCATGGACACCGAGTACAACCAGTACGAGGTCGAGGCCGAGAACATGGGCGACGCCATCTCCTACCTGGAAGACAGCATGCCCGTGGAAGTGACCTTCTACGACGGCAAGGCCATCTCGGTGGAACTGCCCACCAGCGTCGTGCGCGAGATCGAGACCGAGCCGGCCGTCAAGGGCGACACCTCGGGCAAGGTCATGAAGCCTGCGCGCCTGAAGGGCACCGGCTTCGAGGTCGCCGTGCCGCTGTTCGTCGAGAACGGCGACAAGATCGAAATCGACACCCGCACGCACGAGTACCGCAAGCGCGTCTGAGGACGGCCCCGGCCTCATGCAAAACGCCCGCTGCTGCGGGCGTTTTTGTTTTTACAGCGCGTCGTCCGACAGGTCGGGCACCTCGGGCTCCGCATCGATCGCGGTGTCGAAGTCGGCGGCACTGCCCTTCATCGGGATCCACGGGCGGTCCAGCGGCCGGTAGACGCGGCGCTGCAGACGGGCCAGGCGGTCGGAGCGTTCGACGGCGTTCATCACCTGCTCGGGGGCGATCAGCATCGCGAACGGATCGGCCAGGTTCGGTTGGGTGTTCAGCATGGTGAGCCTCGGGTGAATCGATGGCCTCACTGTAGGCAAGGGGCGCCGGCCGCAACAGTCGGCCCAGCGCGCTAGGCCTTGTAAGAGTTTCCCCTACACGCCCGCCCGGACGAGAACTATTTGGCGGCGTCGGCCGCGCGCTGGCGCTCTTCGATGACGCGGCGCAGCTCCCTGGCCATCACGTCGCGACCGCCGCGGGCCGCGAAGTCGGCGGCCGTCAGCTCCTGCTCGTTGGCCGCGCGCGGCTCGGCGCCCGCCTTGAGCAGCAACGGCACGAGGTCGCCGCTGCCGTAGCGGGCGGCCATCATCAGCGGCGTCGTGCCGTTCTCGGAGCGCGCATTGATGTCGGCGCCCTGGGCGATGAGGAAGGCCGCGACGCCGTTGTCCGGCCCGGCGCAGGCATAGTGCAGCGGCGTCCAGCCCTCGCGGTTGACGGCGGCGCCGCGCTTCACCAGCGCCTTCACCGCCGGCAGCGAGCCGCGGATGGCGGCGATCATCAGCGGCGTCTCGCCCTGGGCGTTGGCCTCGTCCACCCGGGTCTCGGGCGCCGCGAGCAGGCTGTCCAGCGCGCGCAGCGAGCCCTCGCGCACGGCGATGAAGATGGCCTTGCGCCCGCGCCCGTCGGGCTGGTTGGGATCCACGCCCTTGAGCAGCAGGCTCAGCACGGCGCGCGGGTCGTTGAGCTCGGCGGCCATGACGAGGTCGTCGATGGGCGCGGCCTGCGCGAGGGCCATGCCCGACAGCGCCAGCGCGGCCAGCCAGGTCTTCACGCCACCGCCTCCGGCAGGCCGAACAGCCGCCGCGTGTTGGCCGCCGTCGCCGCTGCCAGTTCGGCCACCGGCAGGCCCAGCGCATCGGCCACGGCCTGGGCCACATGCGGCACGTAGGCCGGCGTGTTGGTCTTGCCGCGGAAGGGCACCGGCGCCAGGTAGGGGCTGTCGGTCTCGATCAGCACGCGCTCCAGCGGCAGCAGCTTCAGCAGGTCGCGCAGATCCTGCGCGTTCTTGAAGCTGACGATGCCGGAGAACGAGATGTAGTAGCCGCGCTCCACGGCCGCCAGCGCCACCTCGGCCGTCTCGGTGAAGCAGTGGAACACCCCGCCGGCCTGCTCGCCGCCCTCCTCGTCCAGCACGCGCAGCGTGTCGGCCGCGCTGGAACGGGTGTGGATGACCAGCGGCTTGCGCGCCTCTTTCGCCGCACGGATATGGGTGCGGAAGCGCTCGCGCTGCCATTCCATGTCGGCGATGCTGCGGCCGTTCAGGCGGTAGTAGTCCAGCCCCGTCTCGCCGATGGCGACGACGCGCGGCAGCGCCGCCAGCCGCACCAGCTCGGCCACGTCGGGCTCGCGCATGTCCTCGGTGTCGGGATGCACGCCGACCGTCGCCCAGAGCTGGGGGTGGTCCAGCGCCAGCCCGTGCACGGCCTCGAACTCCTCCATCTGCGTGCAGATGCAGATGGCCTGCTGCACCTGGGCGGCGTTCATGTCGGACAGGATGTCGGGCAGCCTGGCCCTCAGCTCCGGGAAGCTGAGGTGGCAATGGGAATCGATGAACATCAGAGGGTTTGCGTGGGCTTGCTCGACGAGATGGCCGTGCCCAGCACCTCTTCGATCTTCTGGCGGATCAGCCGCGTCTTCTCGTCGCCGGGGAAGCGCACGCCCACGCCCTGGGTGCGGCCCCCCGAGGCATTGGGCGGCGTCAGCCAGGCCACCTTGCCGGCCACCGGATAGCGCTGGTTGTCCTCGGGCAGGGCCAGCAGCAGGTAGATGTCTTCACCCAGCCGGTAGTCGCGCGTGGTCGGCACGAACAGGCCGCCCTCCGTGAACGCCGGGATATAGGCCGCGTACAGCGCCGACTTCTCCTTGAACACCAGCTGGATCACGCTGGGCCGCGCGCCGGACGCGATGCCGGCGCCCGTCACGGCGGGCAGCGGCAGCGCGCCGCTCATGTGGCTGGGGTGGAACTGCGCCGGCTGGCCGGGCTTGGCGTTGGCGTCACTCATGGGTCCGAGTGTAGTCAGCGCGCTGCGGCCGACATGGCGGCCTGGGCCTGCGCGACCAGGGCCTCTATCCACAAGCCGGCGTTCAGCGGATGCTCGGCATGCCGCGCCGCGCGGCGCAGCTCGGCCTCCCAGCCCAGCAGCGGCGCGGCGCGGCGCGGCGTTGGCAGCGACGCGGCGGCGAAGAACTGGCCCGGCCGGCCATGGGCGCGACGCAGCAGATCGTGGCACAGGCGCTGCAGCGCATCGATGGCGCGCGGCGGCGCCCAGTCCGACAGCGCCGCGACCTCGCCGCGGGCCACGCGCTTCGGGATGGCCTGCCAGGCCGCGTCCGTCAGCCCGGCCTCCGACCAGGCCAGCGCCTGCTGGGGCCGGCCGCCGGTGGCGTCCAGCAGCCCCGCGGCGCCGTCCACGCCCTTGGCCGCCAGCCAGGCCAGCGCGGCCTCGCGTTCGGGCAGCGCCAGCGGCAGCGGCTGGCAGCGGCTGCGTATGGTGGGCAGCAGCGCGGCGCTGTCGTGGCTGGCCAGCGCGAAGCGCAGCAGGCCGGAGGGCTCCTCCAGCGTCTTCAGCAGCGCATTGGCCGCCACGCCGTTCAGCGCCTCGGCCGGGAAGATGACGGCCACCTTGGCCCGGCCGCGCGCCGACGTGGCCTGCGCGAAGGCCAGCAGGTTGCGCACCGCCTCCACCTTGATCTCGCGGCTGGGCTTGGCCTTGCCGGCCTTGGGGGCGTCGGGTTCCTCGAAGGGCAGGCCCAGGGACTCGCGGGCCGAGGCGTCCAGCGCCTCGGGCAGCAGCAGCTGGAAGTCGGGGTGCGTGCCGCTGGCGAACAGCTTGCAGCTGGCGCAATGGCCGCAGGCCGGCTGGGCCTCGGCGCGGTCCTCGCACAGCCAGCTCTGCGCCAGCTTGACGGCCAGTTCCAGCTGGCCGACGCCGGCCGGCCCCTGCACCAGCAGCGCATGCGAGCGCGCGCGGGCCAGCGCGTCGGCCAGCGGCTTCTCCAGCCAGGGCAGATCGGCGTTCAGCATGGATAGCGTTGCGCCAGCACGGCCAGCACCTGGGCGCCGACCTGCTCCACCGTGCCGCTGGCGTCGATGCGCACGATGCGCTGCGGCGCCTTGGCCGCGCGGGCCGCATAGCCGGCGCGCACGCGCTCGAAGAAGTCCAGGTCGAGCTGCTCGATGCGGTCGGCCTCGCGCGCGCCCGCGCGGCGGGCCGCCGCCTGTTCGGCGGGCAGGTCGAACCACAGCGTCAGCTCGGGCTCGGTGCCCTGCTGCACCCAGTCGGCCAGCGGCTCCAGCACCGCCAGCGGCAGGCCGCGGCCACCGCCCTGGTAGGCGAAGCTGGCATCCGTGAAGCGGTCGCACAGCAGCGTGCGGCCGGCCGCCAGCGCGGGCTTGATGACTGTTTCGACATGGTCGCGGCGGCCCGCGAACATCAGCAGCACCTCGGTCAGAGCACCCATGGGTTCTTTGAGCACGAGCTCGCGCAGCGCCTCGGCCAGCGGCGTGCCGCCGGGTTCGCGGCTGAGCTGCACGTCGGCGCCGCGGGCGCGAAACCAGTCGGCCACCGCCTGGATATGGGTGGACTTGCCGGCACCGTCTATGCCCTCGAAGCTGATGAATCGTCCCGTCACTTGCCGCGTATGTATTTGTTGACCGCGCGATTGTGCGCGTTGAGGTCTTCGCTGAACTCGCTGCTACCGTCGCCGCGCGAGACGAAGTACAGCGCCTTCACCGGCGCCGGGTGCAGCGTCGCCTGCAGCGAGGCGGCGCCGGGCATCGCGATGGGCGTGGGCGGCAGGCCGCCGCGGGTGTAGGTGTTGAAGGGGGTGTCGGCGGTCAGGTCGCGCTTGCGCAGGTTGCCGTCGAAGCCCTCGCCCAAGCCGTAGATGACCGTAGGGTCGGTCTGCAGCGGCATGCCCAGGCGCAGCCGGTTCACGAACACGGCCGCCACGCGGCTGCGGTCGGCCGGCGCGCCGGTCTCCTTCTCGACGATGGAGGCCAGGATCAGCGCCTCCTCGGCGGACTTCAGCGGCAGGTCCGGCGCGCGGGCCGCCCAGGCGGCGGCCAGGCGGCGCTGCATGGCGGCGCGGGCGCGCTTGAGCACCGTCAGGTCGCTGACGCCGCGGCTGTAGGCATAGGTGTCGGGGAAGAAGCGTCCCTCGGGCAGCAGGCCCGGCTCGCCCAGCGCGGCCATCACCTCGGCATCGCTCATCTGCGCCGTCTTCGCCTTCAGCGCGGGCGCGGCGGCCAGCGCCGCCCGCACCTGGCGCCAGTTCCAGCCCTCGATGAGGCGCAGCTGCTCCAGCACCTCGTCGCCGCGCACCATCTTGTCCAGCAGCTCGCGCGGCGTGATGCCGGCGTGCACCTCGTAGCTGCCGGCGCGGATCTGCTTGGCGCGACCCGACCACTTGAACCATTGGTAGAGCCAGCGCGCATCGGTCTGCACGCCGGCCGCCACCCAGGCGCGCGCCACCTCGGCCGGATTGGTACCGGGCTCGACGGACAGTTCCACCGACGGCGCGGCCAGCGCCAGCGGGCTGCGCAGCCACTGCCAGACGGCACCCGCGGCCAGCGCCGCGATCAACAACAACACGAGCAGCGCCCGCACCAGCCAGTTCATGCCCTCATCCGAGCCCTGCCAAAAGGGCGCGAATGATAATTCCCGCCATGTCTGAACCCCGCCAACTCCGCACCCAACTCCGACTGGGCGACTGGGGCGTGATCCGCGCCCAGGGCGCCGACGCCGCCAGCTTCCTGCACGGCCAGCTGACCCAGGACTTCGCACTGCTGGACCGCGAGCACGCGCGCCTGGCCGGCTTCTGCACCGCCAAGGGCCGGCTGCTGGCCACGATGGTGGGCTGGAAGCAGGGCGAGGACGAGATCCTGCTGGCCCTGCCCGCCGAGACGCTGGCCGCGACGCTCAAGCGCCTGTCCATGTTCGTGCTGCGCGCGAAATGCAAGCTCAGCGACGCGAGCGCCGAGTTCGCCGTCTACGGTCTGCTGGGGGAACCCGCCACCGATGCATGGACGCTGACACGCGACGGCGACGCGGTGCAGGTGGCGCTTCCCGGCGCCGGCCGCGCCCTGCGCGTGCAGCCGGCCGACGCGCCCGCGCCGGCCGGTGCCGCCATGAGCGCGGACGACTGGGCTTTTGCCGAGGCCCAGGCCGGCATGGCCTGGGTGCGCGGCGCCACCGTCGAGGCCTTCGTGCCGCAGATGATCAACTTCGAGGTGCTGGGCGGCGTGAACTTCAAGAAGGGCTGCTACCCGGGCCAGGAGATCGTCGCGCGCAGCCAGTACCGCGGCACGCTGAAGCGCCGGCTGCAGGTCTTCGAGACCGACGGCGAGGCGGCGATAGGCCAGGAAATCTTCCACAGTGCCGACCCCGAGCAACCGGCCGGCATCGTGGCCGGCTGCGGCAGGCGCGACGGCCGCAGCCTGGTTGCCGCGGAGATCAAGCTCGCCGCGCTGGAAGGCGGCAGCCTGCACCTGGGCAGCGCCACCGGCGCAGCCTTGCAGCCGCGCCCCCTGCCCTACGACATCCCGCCGCAGGAGTGAGATCCGGACCGAGGACGGGCCCTGCGGCCGGTCCGACGCCGGACGAACGGCAGCTGAGCGAGAGCTAACGATGCAACTCTACGTCTACTACCGCGTCGCCGCCGACGACGCCGAAGCCGCCCTCACCGCCTTCCGCAAGGCCCGCGTCGAGGCGCCCATCGAGCTGCTGCAGCGCCCCGAGCCGGATGCCGAGGGGCGCTGGACCTGGATGGAGATCTATCCCGAGGGCTGGGGCCATCGCGAGCCCGGCGTGGCCGCCGCGATGAAGGACTGGCTCGCCAGCGAGCGCCGGGTCGAGCGCTTCGAGATGCTGGGCTGAGGCCGCACCGAGGACAGCAGCTGCGTGCTGTCCGACGCCTGCCGAAGGACGGGCCGCCTGCGTGCGGCCGGGCTTAGAGAACCCGGACCATCTCCACGTGGCCGATGCCCGCCTCCTCGAAGGGCTGGCCGCGCCGCTGGAAACCGGCGCGCAGGTAGAAGTTCTCCGCCGCCAGCTGGGCATGCAGCAGCACCTCGCGGTAGCCCTGCTTTTTCGCCTCGGCCATCAGCGCCTCCAGCACCTGGCGGCCGATGCGTGTGCCACGCATGGGCCGCAGCACGGCCATGCGGCCGATCTTGGCGACGCCCGGCACATGCTCCAGCAGCCGGCCCGTGGCCAGCGGCGTGCCGAAGCGGTTGCGGGCCAGCGCATGCAGGCAGCTGGCGTCGGCGCTGTCCCATTCCATGTCGGCCGGGATGTGCTGCTCCTCGATGAAGACCTCGCGCCGTATCGCCGTGGCCGCCTCGCCCAGCTCGCGCCAGGGGCCCAGCGCCACGTCGACGACCGGCTGGCCAGCCTCGAAGTCCTGCATCAGGCGACGCAGCGGGTCCGGCAGCCGCACCGGTGTCTGCGTGCCGGGGTCGGCGAAGACGTAGACCATCTCGGCCTGCACCAGCATCTGCTCGCCGTGGAAGACCGCGCCGTCCACCTTCATGGAGCTGTTGCCGAACTCGCGGCAGCGGATGCCGATGTCCAGCCGGTCGTCGTAGCGGGCCGAGCCGCGGTAGTCCAGCGTCGCGCGGCGCACGTAGAGGTCGCCGCCCAGGCTCTTCATCGTGTCGGCATAGGGCAAGGCCAGCGCGCGCCAGTAGCCGCTGATGGCGGTGTCCAGATAGGTCAGGTAATGCCCGTTGAAGACGATGCCCTGGGCATCGACCTCGGCCCAGCGCACGCGCAAGGGCTCGAGGTGGCGGAAGTCGGTTCTTTTCATGGTTGAAGCTGCTCCCTGATCGCGGCCGCGTAGGCATCCAGGGCCGCGATGGCCTCCGGGATCTGGCGGCCCATCTTGATGAAATCGTGCGTGACGCCGCGGTAGAGCTCCAGTGCCACGCTCACGCCCGCGGCGCGCAGCGTGTCGGCGTAGGCGATGCCCTCGTCCACCAGCGGATCGCACTCGGCCAGCACGATGCAGGCCGGCGCCAGGCCCGAGTGGTCGTCGGCCTGCAGCGGTGCGAAACGCCAGTCGTCACGCTGCCCCTGGTCGATGTAGTGGTCGAAGAACCAGGCGATGCTGGCGGCGTCCAGCAGGAAGCCGCTCGCAAAGCGGCGGTGCGAGGCGGTGTCGGCCCGGCTGGTGGTGCCGGGCGTGATGAGCAGCTGCGCCTTCAGCGGCAGGCCGCGGTCGCGGGCGAAGAAGGCGGCGCTGGCCGCCAGCGTGCCGCCGGCGCTGTCGCCGCCCACGGCCAGCCGGCTGCCGTCCAGCCCCAGGCCGTCGGCCTGCCGGTGCAGCCACTCCAGCGCCGCCCAGGCATCGTCCACGGCCGCGGGGAAGCGGTGCTCGGGCGCCAGCCGGTAGTCCAGCGCCAGCACGGCCGCGCCGCTGCGCAGGCTGAGCTGGCGGCACAGGCTGTCATGGGTTTCCAGGTCGCCGATGGTGAAGCCGCCGCCGTGCAGATAGAGCAGCACGGGCAGGCGTTCGGCGCTGGGCGCATACAGGCGCGCCGGCAGGCCGGCGGCCTGCAGCTCCTCGACGCGGGCCAGCGGGGCGCGCGGCAGGTCCAGGATCTCGGCGCCGAGCCGATAGGCAATGCGCGCCTCGCGCGGCGTGAGGCTGTGGAAGGGCGGCCGGTTGGCGCGGTGTATGCGTTGGAGCAGGCCCGCCATGCGCGGGGTCAGGAGCTGGTGCGGCGAGGTCATGGACCCCGCATTCTGCAAGAGCCGCGGGCCGGCCCTCACCGCCCGGGCGGCACCCAAGGGTCGCGCAGCGGCGCCTGGACGGCGGGCTCGTTCGTGGGCGGCACGCTGCCCGGCGCCTGCGGTGTGCCGGCGCGGTCGATGGCGGCCCCCCCTGTCGCGGGCCGGGCCGCCAGCGCGCGCCGCTCGGGGCCGAGGTCGGCCGCGGCGCGCAGCGCCAGCGTGGCGGCGTAGAAGGCCTTGAGGTCGGCCAGCTGGGCCACGCGGGTCGCATCGTCCAGATAGCTCATGTGGCCGCCCGCGTAGTTGCGGATCTGCACGCGGCCGGCATCGACGCGCGCCAGGTCCGTCTCGGTGATGTGGAAGGGCGTGGCCAGGTCGTGATAGCCGCTGACGGCCAGCACGCGCAGGCGCGGGTTCTGCGCCAGCGCCGCGGCCAGGTCGGGCAAGGTGTCGGGCAGTGGCCGGCCGGCATGGCTGAAGTCCCAGAAGTTGATGGCGTTGCTCAACACCACATAGGTGGACGCGTTGCGGTAGCCGAGCTGGTCGCGCAGGTGGGTGACGATGCCGCTGGCGAAGCTGTCATTGATCCAGGTGGTGGAGACGTCGCCGTCGGCGGCGAGCGGGCTGCCGACGGCGGCCTTCATGCGGCCGTCGTAGCGGCCCAGCTGCTGGCCAGCGATCAGCCACTGGCGGAAGTTGTCGGCCGACACGTCCAGGCTCGCCTGCCAGCGCGCGGCGGGCAGGCCGGTCAGGTCGGCCAGCGGCTGCCACAGCGCCGGCGTGGGCTGGCGGCTGATCTGCCAGGCCTGCAGGGCCGGCGCGTAAACGGAGTCGGCAACGCTGCGGGCCTGGGCGGCCCAGGCGTTGAGGTCGGTGGGCACCGGCTGGGTCAGGCGGTGGAACGCACCGACGGCGGCGAAGCTGGGCAGGTAGCCGGCGCAGCCGCGGCTCGACGTGATGCCGCAGTTGCTGTTGTAGTCCATGGCCGGCGACTGCAGCACCAGGCCGTCCAGCATGACGCCGGCCTCCTGCAGCCGGCGCGCCAGCACCGCCGTGCGCGGGCCGCCGTAGCTCTCGCCGTAGAGGTATTTGGGCGAGGCGCTGCGGCCCATGACGGCCAGCCAGCGCTGGATGAAGTCGCGGAGCAGCGCCGCGTCGGCGTCCACGCCCCAGAAGCTGCGGTTGGTGAACGGTGCGATGGCCTGGGAGTAGCCGCTGCCGACGGCGTTGACGAAGACCAGGTCGGTCTGGCCCAGCAGGTGCTCGGCGTTGTCCACCAGCGGGAAGGGCCGCGCGGCCGTCGTATCGGGCGCGTTGGTGACCAGGCGCCTGGGGCCGAAGCTGCCCAGCTGCAGCCAGACCGAGGCCGAGCCGGGGCCGCCGTTGTAGAAGAAGGTGACCGGGCGGGTCGCCGCGTCCTGGCCTGGCAGCGCGTAGGCGACGTAGAAGACCGAGGCCTGGGCGGCGCCGGCCGCGTCGCGCGCGATGAGGTGGCCCGCGCTGGCGGTGTAGCTCAGCGTCTGGCCGTTGGCCGTCAGCGTCTGCGTGCTGACCGCGGCGGCCTCCACGGCGCCGGGCAGCGAAGCATCCGCGGCCGAGGAGTAGACCGTGGTGTCCGTCAACCCGGGCTGGCTGTCGACGACCGGCGGCGGTGCCGGAGACGAGCCCCCGCCCCCACCGCAGGCGGCGAGGACCAGGGCGAGCAGCAGGGCCGGGCGAGTCGCGCGCATGACGGCGAGTCTAGACAGGCCGCACTAGGATGCTCAAGAACATTCCGGAGACCACGGCCATGGCGCAGATCCTTCACGTGACCCGCATCGAGATCGAGTTCGGCGCCAGCCGGCTGCTGCCCGCGGAATGCGAGCGCCTGGGGCTGCGCCGGCCGCTGGTGGTGACGGACGCCGGCGTGCGCGCGGCCGGCGTGCTGGACAAGGCATTGGCCGCCTTCGCCACGCCACCCGCCGTCTTCGACCGCACGCCGCCCAACCCGACCGAAGCGGCCGTGCGTCTGGCGGTGGCGCAGCTGCGCGAGACGGGCTGCGACGGCCTGATCGCCATCGGTGGCGGCTCCAGCATCGACCTGGCCAAGGGCGTGGCCATCGCGGCCACCCACGAGGGGCCGCTCAAGCGCTGGGCCACCATCGAGGGCGGCGCGGGCGACATCAGCGACCAGGTGCTGCCCGTCATCGCCGTGCCGACCACGGCCGGCACCGGCAGCGAGGTGGCGCGCGGCGCCATCCTCATCGTCGACGACGGCCGCAAGCTGGGCTTCCACAACTGGGCGCTGCTCCCCAAGGTCGCCGTCTGCGACCCCGAGCTGACGCTGGCCCTGCCGCCGCACCTGACGGCGGCGACCGGCATGGACGCCATCGCCCACTGCATCGAGACCTTTCTCGCGCCGGCCTTCAACCCGCCGGCCGACGGCATCGCGCTGGAGGGCCTGCGCCGCGGCTGGCAGAGCATCGAGCGGGCCACGCGCGACGGCCAGGACCGCGAGGCGCGGCTGGACATGATGTGCGCCAGCGTGCATGGCGCGCTGGCCTTCCAGAAGGGGCTGGGCGCGGTGCATTCGCTCAGCCATGCGCTGGGCGGCCTGGAGCCGCGCCTGCACCACGGCACGCTGAACGCCGTCTTCCTGCCGGCCGTGATCCGTTTCAACGCCGGGGCGGACAGCGTGCGGCGCGAGGACCGCATCGCCCGCCTGGCCCAGGCCATGGGCCTGGCCGGCCGTGATGCGGACGCGGTGGCGGACGCCATCACGGCACTGAACGCCCGGCTGGGCCTGCCCGCCGGTCTCGCGGCCCTGGGGCTAACGCCGGAACTGGACGAGGCCATCGTCGAGCGGGCGCTGCTGGACCATTGCCACAAGACCAACCCGCGCCTTGCCAGTGCCGCCGACTACCGGGCGCTGCTGGCGGCCTCGCGCTGAGACGCCCTGCCCGTTTTTGTCGCGGACTGCGTGATCGAAGTCCCAGATCGGCGCCGGGCCGGGCGCCGGTGCGGCACTAGCATTGCCGGTTGACCGGTGCCCAGGCGCCGCCAACAGACGATAAAACGAGGGGACCATGATCAATCTAACCATCGGCAAGCGACTGGCGGCCGGCTTTGCGCTGGTGCTGGTGCTGGCCGGCTTCTGCGTGGCGCTGGCGTCCTGGCGCCTGAACGAGACGGCCGCCGCGACGCGGCAGATGATGGACGAACCCCTGGTCAAGGAACGGCTGATCTCGGACTGGAGCAGCAACATCAACGCCGGCGTGCGTCGCACCATGGCGATTGCCAAGAGCACCGACGGCTCGCTGGTGGCGCTGTTCAAGGAGGATCAGGCGCAATCCAGCCAGGCCTCCACCGTGATGCAGAACAAGCTCAAGCAGCTGATCCGTTCGCCCGAGGAGCAGGCCTTGTTCGACGCCGTCGGCAAGGCGCGCCAGGTCTACCTCAGCTCGCGCGACGAGATCGTCCGGCTGAAGCAGGACGGCCAGGCGGAGGCTGCCGAGAAGGTGCTGATGGACGTCTTCGTGCCGGGCTCCAAGGTCTATCTGACGCGCATGCAGGAGTTCCTGGACCACCAGCGCAAGAGCATCGACCGCAGCGCGGCCGCCATCGACGCGGCCAACCGCAGCGGCCAGTGGGTGCTGCTGGGTTTTGCCCTGCTGGCACTGGCCGCCAGCGCGGTCACGGCCTGGCGCATCACGCGCGGCATCACGCTGCCGCTGGCGGCGGCCAATGAGCTGGCCGAACGCGTGGCGGGCGGCAACCTGATGCGCTCCGGCCAGGGCATGAAGGCACGCAACGACGAGATCGGCCAGCTGCAGACGACGCTGCGCCGCATGCGCGAGACGCTGTCGCAGACCATAGGTGAGATCCGCGACTCCGCGGAATCCATAGGCACGGCCTCGGCCGAGATCGCCAGCGGCAACCAGGATCTGAGCGCGCGCACCGAGAAGGCGGCCTCCAGCCTGGAACAGACGGCCAGCGCGATGGAGGAGCTGACCGGCACCGTGCAGCAATCGGCCGCGTCCGCCGACCAGGCCAACCAGCTGGCCGTGTCGGCCGCCAGCGTGGCCCAGCGCGGCGGCGAGGTGGTGGCCCAGGTCGTGCAGACCATGGACGAGATCGACGCCAGCTCGCGCAAGATCGCCGACATCATCGGCGTCATCGACGGCATCGCCTTCCAGACCAACATCCTGGCGCTGAACGCGGCCGTCGAGGCGGCGCGGGCCGGCGAGCAGGGCCGCGGCTTCGCGGTGGTCGCCAGCGAGGTGCGCTCGCTGGCCGGCCGCTCGGCGGACGCGGCGCGCGAGATCAAGAGCCTGATCGGCAGCAGCGTCGAGCGCGTCGAGGCCGGCTCGCGCCTGGTGGGCGAGGCGGGCAAGACCATGGACGAACTGGTCGGCGCCGTGCAGCGCGTCAAGGACATCATGGGCGAGATCACCGCGGCCACGGCCGAGCAGTCCGACGGCATCGCCCAGGTCAACATCGCGATCGCGCAGCTGGACCAGGTCACGCAGCAGAACGCCGCCCTCGTCGAGGAGTCGACCGCCGCGGCCGAGAGCCTGCGCGAACAGGCCACGACGCTGAACGGCGCGGTCGGGACTTTCCAGGTGGCGCGGCGCTGAGCGACGAGCTCCGCGACGACCTCAGTCGCCGCCGCAGCCCGATCCGCAGCCGCAGCCCCCGGCGTCCGAGCCGCCATCCGAGCCTGCATCGCAGCCGGTGTCGCTGGAGCTCCAGTCGGCGCCACCACCGCCATCGGCGGCCTGGCGACGCTGCAGCTCGGCCAGTTCGGCCGCACTGATCAGGCCCAGGGCCACCAGGCAGGCGCCGGCCACGGCGGCATGGGCGATGGCGCTGCCGGCGGGCCGACCGAACGCGTCGTTCTGGCGGTGCACCAGGCCGCCCTTCTCGAAACGGTAGGCCCAGCCCGCAGGCAGTTGCAGCAGGCCGTCCAGCGCAAACAGCAGTGGCAGGCGCGGCCCCAGCAGGTCGAGTCCTTCGCTGCGGCAGCTGCCGACCCAGGTGCGGGCCAGGCAGTCCTGCGGCGGCGCGCCCAGCGCCTCGGCCTCGCGGTGCGCCACCTCGCGGCCAAAGCAGCGCTGCTGCCAGCCCGCGAGGCCGGCGGGATCGAGTGCCAGCCAGACATGCCAGACCGAATCGGCCGCCTTGCTCGGCAGTGCGCAAGCACCCTGCCCGCGCTGCCGCCGGCAGGCCTCGAAGAACTGCGCCAGGCCCAGCGAGCAGCGCAGCCAGGCCAGGTCGTCGACGGGCAGGCCGGGGCATTCGCCGGGGGCCTGCTGCGCCCAGGCTTGGCGGACCGCCGCCGGGATCTGGTCGGCCGCCACGGTGGCCGATGGGCAGCGCCGGCGCAAGGCCTGCCGCTGCCGGGTCTCCCGCTGCCGCGACCACCAGGCAGCGACACGGTGGGCGAGGTTGAACTTTGTTGTCGTTGTTGTGTTGTTCATGGCGCCAGTCTGTGAACGACGTGTGACGCGCGCATGACAAGAAAAAAGACCCGCCAAGGCGGGTCGTGAAAGTCAGGAGTTGACGCTGACTGTGATTAACCCTGTCGGCCTGGCTCAGCCATGCTTGGCGTCGAAGAACTGCTCGTCCTCCGTCGAGCCCTTCAGCGCGGCCGTGGAGGCGTTGGCCTCGATGGTGGTCGTGATGGCGTCGAAGTAGCCGGTACCGACCTCGCGCTGGTGCTTGACCGCGGTGAAGCCCTTCTCGGCAGCGGCGAACTCGGCCTCCTGCAGCTCGACGAAGGCGCTCATCTGGTTGCGGGCATAGCCGTAGGCCAGGTTGAACATCGAGTAGTTCAGGCTGTGGAAGCCGGCCAGCGTGATGAACTGGAACTTGTAGCCCATGGCACCCAGCTCGCGCTGGAACTTGGCGATGGTGGCGTCGTCCAGGTTCTTCTTCCAGTTGAAGGACGGCGAGCAGTTGTAGGCCAGCAGCTTGCCGGGGAACTTGGCGTGGATGGCGTCGGCGAAGGCCTTGGCGAAGGCCAGGTCGGGCTTGCCGGTCTCGCACCAGATCAGGTCGGCATAGGGCGCATAGGCCAGACCGCGGCTGATGGCTTGGTCCAGGCCGTTGCGGGTGCGGTAGAAGCCCTCGACGGTGCGCTCGCCGGTGCAGAAGGGCTTGTCGTTGTCGTCAATGTCGCTGGTGACGAGGTCGCCGGCCTCGGCATCCGTGCGGGCCACCAGCAGCGTGGGCGTGCCCATCACGTCGGCGGCCAGGCGGGCGGCGACCAGCTTGGCGACGGCCTCGCGGGTGGGCACCAGCACCTTGCCGCCCATGTGACCGCATTTCTTGGCGCTGGCCAGTTGGTCCTCGAAGTGCACGCCCGCGGCACCCGCCTCGATCATGGCCTTCATCAGCTCGAAGGCGTTCAGCACGCCGCCGAAGCCGGCCTCGGCGTCGGCCACGATGGGGGCGAAGAAGTCGATGTCGTCCTTGCCCTCGCTCCACTGGATCTGGTCGGCGCGCTGGAAGGTGGCGTTGATCTTCTTGACGACCTTGGGCACCGAGTCCACCGAGTACAGCGACTGGTCGGGGTACATCTCGCCGTTGCTGTTGGCATCGCCGGCGACCTGCCAGCCCGACAGATAGATGGCCTTCAGGCCGGCCTTGACCTGCTGCATGGCCTGGTTGCCGGTCAGCGCGCCCAGCGCATTGACGAAGGGCTCGCTGTTCACCAGGCCCCAGAGCTTGTCGGCACCGCGCTTGGCCAGCGTGTGCTCGATCTGGACGGAACCGCGCAGGCGCACCACGTCGGCGGCCGTGTAGCCGCGGGTGATGCCCTTCCAGCGCGGGTTCTCGGCCCAGTCCTTCTCGAGGGCGGCAATCTGTTGGTCACGGGTGAGGCGGGTCATGTGAATCTCCTTGCAGACATCGAAAACCGATGGCTCAAGACTAGTCCTCCGCCCCTGCCTTGTGGCGCTGCAAGTCTTGTAGAAGACAAAAAACTTTCACATTGAAAATCAATAGCTTATGCTTTGATTTTCAAATCACAAAACGCAATTCACCATAATGAGAAATATTGCGGCAGCGCAGCATTGGCGGATTTCACGATTCGGAATGTGACTTTCGAATGGTGAGAGCAGGCCATTCCAGAATGGCCCATCCATCCTGCATTCCTCGCCATGAGCACCCTGACCACGCCCCGCCTGCGGCTGGAGCCGCTGAACGACAGCCATTTCGCCGGCCTGCACGATCTCAACCGCGACCCGGTCGTCATGCGCTACATCACCGGCCGGCCCGACACGCCCGAAGCCACCCAGGCCATGATCGACCGCGTGCAGCAGCGCTGGGCCGAACTGGGGCATTCCTGGTGGGCCTTCATCCGGCGCGACGACGGCAAGCTCATCGGCTGCGGCGGCATCCAGCACCTGGCCCGAGACCTGGCCGGGCCGCTGGAAGTGGGCTGGCGGCTGCGCCAGGACGCCTGGGGCCAGGGCTATGCCAGCGAGGGTGCCCGGCACATGGTGGGCTGGGCGTTCGACACCCTCAGGCCCGAGCTGCTCTGCGCCGTCTGCCACCAGGACAACAGGGCCTCCGCCGCCGTCATGGAGCGGCTGGGCATGAGCTACACCGGCACCGGCCGCTGGTACGACATGGACTGCAAACGCTACGACGTCACGGCCGGGCAATGGGCCGCGAGCGCGGCCAAGGCGGCCTATGACGCTGAGGCATAGTGCGCCCTACTTTCAATCTCTTTGCCCGGAGGATGCATGGCCAATACCGAACAGCGCAGCAACAAGATGACGAAAAAGCCCAAGAAGGACGCCAGCCCCGGCAAGACCGCGGGCTCCGACCGTCCGGTCGCGCCGATGACCTCGGTGATCCCCAAGGGCAAGGAAGCCAAGCTGAACCGCAAGTAAGCCGCTGCTGGCGGTGGTTTACAGGCCGCCGACGAAGTAACGCTTCAGCCCCGCCAGCACCATCTCGACCGCGATCGCGGTCAGCACCAGGCCCATCAGCTTCTCGGTGGCCGAGACGACCGAGTCGCCCAGCAATTTGCGGATGCGATCGGCCAGCACCAGCACCAGGCCGGACACCAGCATGGCCGTGCTCAGCGCGCCTATCCACTGGGCGATGCGATCCGGCTGGCGCGAGGCCAGCAGCAGCACCGTGGCCATGGCCGAGGGGCCGGCCAGCAGCGGCACGGCCAGCGGGAAGATGAAGGGCTCCTTGCCCGGCTCCATGCCGTAGGCGGACTCGCCCGCGCCGCCGAACACCATGCGGATGGCGATGATCATCAGGATGACGCCGCCGGCCACCTCCAGCGAGCGCTCGGACAGGTGCATCAGGCTCAGGAAGGATTCGCCGACGAACATGAAGGCGAACAGCACGCAGAACGCGATGCCCACCTCGCGCAGCGCCACGCGCACGCGCCGCTCCTTGGGCACGCCGCGCATGATGGGAATGAAGATGGGCAGGCTGCCGAGCGGGTCCAACACCAGCAACAGCAGGATCAGGGCGGAGAGAAAGCTGTGGTCCATCCGCCCGGATTGTCGGCGAGCCGCCTAGAACCGGTAATGCAGGCGCGCGAAGTAGGACGCGCCATTCAGGCCGAACTGCACGCTGTCGTAGTAGAAGCCGTTGTCGGTCTCGTCCGGGTTCTGGCGCGTGGGCTTCACGTTGAAGACGTTGTTGCCGCCCACGCTGAGCTTGAGGGCCGGCGTGGCCTGCCAGCTCAAGGCCAGATCCATCGAGGTCTTGGGCTTGTAGCGCAGGTAGACGCCGTCCGTGAAGCCGCCCTGGGTCTGGCTGCCGAAGTGGACGAGCTTGGCCTCGCCCGTCCAGGCGCCCTGGCTGTACTCGAAACCCAGCGTGGCCTTGGCGCGCGGGCCGCCCTGCTCGATGAAGAGGCGCTCGCGCTCGGACAGCAGCACGTCCTCGAAGCCCTGCAGCGAGGCCGGCGCATGGATGGCCGTCACCGTCGTGCGGCTGAGGTTCAGCGCCAGGAAGGTCGAGAGCTGGCCGGCGCCCAGCTTGGCGCGGTTGGAGGCCGTCAGGTCCAGGCCGCGGGTGCGGGTGTTGACCGAGTTGACGAAGAACTGCGCCTGCCCGACGCCCAGGCCCTGCAGGATGGCGCCCAGCGCCGGGTAGTTGTCGGCGTCGAAGCGGCCGGACAGCACGATGCGGTCGCGGATGTTGATCTGGTAGAGGTCGACGGTGACGGCGGTGTCGGCGCTCGGCTTGACGGTGAAGCCCAGCGTGAGGTTCTTGGACTTCTCCTGCTTGAGCGCCGGCACGCCGGCCGCGTTGGTGATCTTGCTGCCGTTGGGGGCCAGCACCACGTCCAGCGGGCGGCCGCTGATGAAGTCGGTGAAGGTGGACGAGAAATAGAGCTGCTGCAGGCTGGGGGCGCGGAAGCCCGTGCTGGCCGCGCCGCGCAGCAGGAAGTCCCGGCCGACTTTGTAGCTGCCGGCCAGCTTGGCCGTCGTCGTCGAGCCGAAGTCGCTGTAGTGCTCGGCGCGCAGCGCGGCGTCCAGCGTCAGCGACGGCGTCAGCGTGGCCTCCCAATCGAAGTACAGGGCCTGGCTGTTGCGGCTCTTGTTGGTGGCGTCCGAGGGCTGGAAGCCCGGGAAGCCCTGGCTGCCCGCGTTGCCGCCGAAGCCCACGCCGTCGGCGTCGATGTAGGAGCCGGGCTCGCCGGCCACGATGTCGTAGGTCTCACGGCGGTACTCGGCGCCGAAGGCGATGTTGCTGCCGCCCAGCAGATCGGGGAAGAAGCGGCTGACGTCGAAGTTGGTCGTCGCCTGGCTGAAGCCGAAGCCGCCGGCGTCGAAGCTCGACGGGCTGATGCCCTTGCCGCCGGCCAGCAGATCCTTGTTGGCGATGGACGCGTTCAGCGTGTGGCTGATGTTGTAGCGCAGCTTGTTGCTGCCATAGGTCTGCGACAGGTCGGTGTCCCAGCCGGCGAAGCTCGACTTCCAGCCCACGATGAGGTAACGGTCCTCGATCTTGCCGTTGATGTAGGGCACGAAGCCGTTGGGATACATCGCGGCCGAGTTGCGGCTGGGGATGTCGTCGTCGCCGTTGCGCGCCCAGGCGGCGGACGAGGCGTCGCGGTTCTGGGCGCCGGCGGTCAGGTAGAGGCGGTTGTCGCCGGCGACGGGAAGCTCGCCGTTCAGGTAGACGGTCTTGTTCTTGACCTGGGTGTCGCCGATGGTGCGCAGGCTGTCGGGGTCGGCGCGGTTGGAGCGGCCGCGGTCCTGCCATTCGCCGGTGAGGCCCAGCGTGCCGTCGCCCAGCTTGACGCCGCAGTAGGCCGAGGCGAGGTAGTTCTTGCCGTCGCCCCTGGAGTACTGGCCGTAGCCGGCCACGGCCTCGCAGCCGGCCTTCTTCTTGAGCTGGATGTTGATGACGCCGGCGATGGCGTCCGAGCCGTACTGGGCCGCCGCGCCGTCGCGCAGCACCTGCACGTTGTCTATGGCCAGCAGCGGCAGCGAGTTCATGTCCGTGCCGGTGGAGCCGCGGTTGCGCGCGCCGAACAGGTTCACGAGGGCCACCGTGTGGCGGCGCTTGCCGTTGACCAGCACCAGCGTCTGGTCCGAGCCCAGGCCGCGCAGCGCCGCGGAGTCGATCAGGTCGGCGCCATCGGCACCGGTCTGGCGCGTCGAGTTGAAGGACGGCGACAGGTATTGCAGCGTCTGCGCCAGGTCGAACTGGCCGCCGCCCTCGACCACCTTGTTCATCGAGTAGATGTCCACCGGCACCAGGGTCTCGGTGCTGGACGCGGCCGGCAGGCTCTTGCGCGAGCCGATGACGGTCACGCGTTCCAGGCTGTTGGCATCATCGGCGCGCGCGGCGCCGGCGCCCAGCAGGCTCAGCGCGGCGAACGCAACGGGCAGCAGGCGGTACGCTGGCATGACGACTCCCGGAGGTCTTGCGATGCCGACGGAGTTTGCCGCCAGCCCCGGGCCGCGGGCCGGCCTTGTTGTGCACCGCCCACAGCGGTGTTTACCCGCGCGGATGGTGCTGGGCGTGCAGCGCCTTCAGGCGCTCGCGCGCCACATGGGTGTAGATCTGCGTCGTCGACAGGTCGGCATGCCCCAGCAGCAGCTGCACGGCGCGCAGGTCGGCGCCATGGTTGAGCAGGTGCGTGGCGAAGGCATGGCGCAGCGTGTGCGGCGACAGCGGCACCGTGATGCCGGCCGCCAGTGCATGGCGCTTGATCAGCGTCCAGAACATCTGCCGCGTCATGCCGGCGCCGCGGGCGGTGACGAAGAGGTCGTCGCTGCTCTGCCCGGCCAGGATCTCGGCGCGGGCCTCGCGCACATAGCGCGCCATCCAGTCGGCCGCATGCTCGCCGAAGGGCACGATGCGCGCCTTGCTGCCCTTGCCGGTGACGTGCAGCGCTGCGTCCTTGAACGACACATAGGCGCTCTTCAGCGTGACCAGCTCGGACACGCGCAGCCCGCTGGCGTACATCAGTTCCATCATGGCGCGGTCGCGCAGGCCCAGCGGCGTGTTCACGTCGGGCGCGGCCAGCAGCGCGCCGACCTGGGCCTCGCTGAGCGTCTTGATGTTGCGATGCTCAGGCTTGGCGGCGGTGAGCTTGAGCGTCGGGTCCGCCGCGACGCGGCCCTCGCGCAGCGCCCAGCGGAAATAGCGCTTGATGGCGGACAGCCGGCGGTTGGCGCTGCTGGTCTTGCCCTGCTGCTTGGCCACCGACAGCGCCAGCAGGTCTGCTTCGGTGCACTGGTCCAGCGAGCGAGGCGCCACCAGCCGGGCCAACGCGGTCAGATCGCGCCGGTAGGCCGCCTGGGTGTTGGCGCTCAGGCCGTCCTCCAGCCAGAGCGCCTCGATGAAGGACTCGATCGCTGGATCAGTGGCTTTACCGCCCATGCCGCGTTGGGTGTTCGGGCCGAGCGCCGGGCCTGCCATGGGCCAGAGTCCCATGGCCTTGCGTAGGCACAAGCAGTCCGCAGGGACTGCCTGTGTCCGACTTCAGTTCCCAAGCCGGCCCGCGCTGGCGATGTGCTTGCGGATCAATGCCGCAAGCATCGCCGTCCCCTCGGGGGCTGAGGCCGGACACATCGCGCCCGGCGGGCGGGATGTGCCTGCCGAAGAGCTGCGGCTCATGCCGCAGCGCGGTCTGCAAGACCGGCCAAGGCACTCCTTGGACGAGGGGCTTCACGTCAGTCAAGCTTCAACTTCTGCTGCGCGACGACCTTCTTGTAGACCTCGAACTCGGCCGCGATCTGGGCCGCGAACTGCTCGGGCGTGTTGGCCACGATCAGCGAGCCGGTGTCCTCGATGCGCTTCTTCACGTCGGGAATCTCCAGCGCCCGGCGCACGGCCGCATTGACCTTGTCGACGATGTCGCGCGGCAGGCCCTTGGGGCCGTGGATGCCGTAGTAGGCCATGCGGTTGACGGGCTCCAGGCCGATTTCCTTGAAGGTCGGCAGATGGGGCATGGCCGCCACGCGCTGCGGCGCCGCGACGACGATGGGGATGAGGCGGCCGTCCTTGATGAAGGGCAGCGCCGACGGCAGGTTGTCGAAGATCATCGGCACCTGGCCGGCCACCGTGTCGTTGAGCGCCGGGCCGGCGCCGCGGTAGGGGATGTGCAGCACGAACACGCCGGCCAGCGTCTTGTACAGCTCCATCTGCAGGTGGCCGATGCCGCCGGTGCCCGAGGTGGCATAGCTGTACTTGGCGGGGTTCTTCTTCAACTCAGCGACAAAGCCCTTGTAGTCGCGCGCCGGGAAGCTGGGGTGCACGGCGATGACGTTGGGCGTCGCCGCCATGTTGATGATGGGCGTGAAGTCGGTCAGCGGGTTGTAGGCGATCCTGGGGTTGATGGCCGGGTTGGCCGCCGTCGTCGACACGGTCGCCACGCCCAGCGCGTAGCCGTCCGGCGCCACGCGGGCGATCTCGGTGGCGCCCACCGTGCCGCCGCCACCGGCCTTGTTGTCCACCACCATGGTCTGGCCCAGCAGGCCCGGCATGCGCTCGGAGACGATGCGAGCAATGATGTCGGTCGTGCCGCCCGGCGCGAACGGCACGATCAGGCGCACCGGCTTGCTCGGGTAGCTGTCGGCCCGGGCCAGCTGGCCCAGCGGGCCCAGGCTGGCGAGTGCGGCGGCTTGGAGGACGGAACGGCGTTGCATGGGGTCGGTCTCCGTGGTGGGTGTGGGCCGATGCTAGCCCGGCTGGCCCAGCAGGCGGGCCCGCAGCCGCGCATCGCTGTTGTGGCTGCCCAGGAAGACCTTGAGGAAGGCGGTGTAGAAGTCCTGTCCCTGGATGGGCTGGCCCCAGACCTTGCCGTTGACCGTGAGGATGGTGCCGCCCTGGGCCGGCAGGTAGTCGATGATGAGCCGGTCGCCCTTCTTGACGCGCCCCACCTCGCCGATGAAGCCGTTGAACTGCTTGACCCGCTCGGCCACGGCCGCCTTCTCGTCCTCGGTGGAGTTGCGGTCGACGCCCTTGTTGATGGCCTTGACGAACTCCTGCGTCGACACGTCCTTGACGAGCGGGATGGTGATGCGCAGCTCCACGCGCTTGGGGCCGGTCTGCGCATAGACCGCCTCCGGCGTGCCGGCCTTGCTGGGCAGGTAGAGCGCGGCCAGATAGGCCGAATAGCGCATGACGAACACCTTGGCGCCCACGCCGTTGAGCTGCAGCGTGGTGTCGCCCAGCTGCAGCGTGTCGGCGAAATCCTGGCCTTCGTAGCGCAAGGCCTGCGCCGGCAGGCAGGCCGTGGCGGCCAGCGCGAGAAGAGCGGTGCGGCGGTGGATGGACGGCTTCATTCGGAAACTCCAGCATCGGGCGGGCCCGACGATAACGCGCCCGCCCCCGGCGGCGCGGACAGGGCCCAGGCGATGTGCTCGGCCACCAGCGCATCGGTCCCCTCCCCGGCCCGCTGCAGCGCGGCCCGCAGCGCGGCATCCTCGCCCGCCCGCAGCGCATTGCCGGCGGCCACCGCGAGATTGCGCCGCCAGCGCGCAAAGCCGATGCGGCGTATCGCCGAGCCCTCGGTGCGGCGCAGGAACTCGGCCTCGTCCCAGCCCAGCAGCGCGGCGATGGGCGTTGCCGCCATGCCGGGGCGCGCGTCGAAGTCGGCCAGCACGGCCGGCTGGGCGAACTTGTTCCAGGGGCAGGCCAGCTGGCAGTCGTCGCAGCCGTAGACGCGGTTGCCCAGCGCCGGGCGCAGCGCCTCGGGGATGGGCCCGTCGTGCTCTATGGTCAGGTAGGAGATGCAGCGGCGCGCATCGACACGGTAGGGCGCCGTGATGGCGGCCGTGGGGCAGACGTCCAGGCAGGCCCGGCATTCGCCGCAGTGCGCCGTGACCGCCTCGGTCAGCGGCAGCGCCAGGTCGACGAAGATCTCGCCGAGGAAGAACATCGAGCCGGCCTCGCGGTGCAGGGTCAGCGTGTGCTTGCCGCGCCAGCCCAGGCCCGAGCGCGCCGCCAGCTCCACCTCCAGCACCGGCGCCGAGTCGGTGAAGACGCGATAGCCCAGCGGCCCCACGTCGGCCACCAGCTGCTCGGCCAGTTTCTGCAGGCGCTGGCGCAGCACCTTGTGATAGTCGCGGCCGCGGGCGTAGAGGGAGATCTGCGCCTGCGCCGGCTGCGCGAGGCCGGCCCATTCGACGGCCTGCCAGCCGGGCGCGGTGTCCCGCGGCAGGTAGTCCATGCGCGCCGTGATGACGCGCAGCGTGCCCGGCACCAGTTCGGCCGGCCGGGCCCGCTTCAGGCCATGCGCGGCCATGTAGTGCATGCGGCCGTGGTGGCCGGCGGCCAGCCAGGCCTGCAGACCCGGCTCGGCATGGCGCAAGTCCACATCGGCCACCGCGATCTGTGAGAATCCCAGCTCGCGAGCCCAGCCGCGCAAACGCTCCAACAGCGCGGCGGCATCGACAGTGGACGGAAGCTCTTGCATTTGGCACCGATTTTAGAAAAGCGACTGCTGTGGCCCGACGAGGCCGCGGCCCGCGTCACCGCCGAGCATCTCGCGGCGGCCCTGCTGCCCTCCCCCAACGCCGTCATCGAGCTGCACGGGCCGCTGGGCGCCGGCAAGACCACCTTCGTGCGCCTGCTGCTGCGGGCCCTGGGCGTCGAGGGCCGCATCAAGAGCCCCAGCTACGCCGTCATGGAAAGCTACGAGCTGCCCGCGGCGGCCGGCGGCGGCACGGCCAGCCACTTCGATTTCTACCGCTTCGGCGACCCGCGCGAATGGGAGGACGCCGGCTTTCGCGACGTCTTCGCCGCCCCGGGCCTCAAGCTCTGCGAATGGCCCGAGAAGGCCGCCGGGCAACTGCCCGCCGCCGACCTGCAGCTCTTCATCGAGCTGCGGCCCGACGACAGCCGGCGCGTGCGCGCGCTGGGCACGGCCCGCCTCGTGCAGGCCCTGCCCGCATGAGGCGCCGCGCCTCCCTGGGCCTGCTGGCCCTGCTGCTGAAGGCCCCCGACACGCTGGCCGCCCCCACCCGGCCCGGCCAGGCCAGCATCGTCGCGGTGCGCGTCTGGCCGGCCGATGAGTACACCCGGGTCACCATCGAGTCCGACCAGGCACTCTCCGCCAAGCATTTCCTCGTCGACTCGCCGCACCGGCTGGTCATCGACATCGACGGCCTGACGCTGAGCCCGGGCCTGCGCGACCTGATCGGCAAGGTCAAGGCCGACGACCCCTACATCACCGGCGTGCGCGTGGGCCAGAACACGCCCACCGTCGTGCGCATCGTGCTGGACCTGCGCCAGCCCGTCGCGCCGCAGATCTTCACGCTGACGCCGGTGGCGGCCTACAAGCACCGCCTGGTCTTCGACCTGCGCCCCAAGGTGGAGGCCGACCCGCTGGCGGCGCTGGCACAGGACGGCGGCAAGAAGCCCGCGCCACCGCCCTCGCCCGCCCAGCGCGCCGAGGTCGCGGCCAGCGCCGTCAACGACGCCTTGGGCGAGCTGATCCGCAAGATCGAGCGCCCGCCGGCCCCGCCCGTCGCGGCGGCGCCGCCGCCCCCGGTGGCCGCGGCCCCCAAGCCCGCGCCGGCCGCACCGGGCCCGGCGGTCGAGCCCAAGATCGACCGCCTCATCATCATCGCGCTGGACCCCGGCCATGGCGGCGAAGACCCCGGCGCCATCGGCCCCACCGGCCTGCGCGAGAAAGACGTCGTGCTGGCCGTGGCCCACAAGCTGCGCGAGCGGCTGACGGCCAACGCCAACATCCGCGTGCTGATGACGCGCGACGCCGACTTCTTCGTGCCGCTGCACGAGCGCGTGCGCAAGGCGCGGCGCGTGCAGGCCGACCTGTTCGTGTCCATCCATGCCGACGCCTTCATCAACCGCCAGGCGCGCGGCGCCTCGGTCTTCGTGCTGAGCGACGGCGCCGCCACCAGCGCCGCCGCACGCTGGATGGCCAACAAGGAAAACGCGGCCGACCTGGTCGGCGGCGTCAACGTCGGCGCGGCCACCCAGGATGCCAACGTGCTGCGCGCGCTGCTGGACATGAGCACCACGGCGCAGATCAAGGACAGCCTCAAGCTGGGCGGCGAGGTGCTGGGCCAGATCGGCAAGGTCGGCAAGCTGCACAAGCCGCGCGTCGAACAGGCGGGCTTCGCGGTGCTGAAGGCGCCGGACATCCCCAGCATCCTGGTCGAGACCGCCTTCATCTCCAATCCCGAGGAGGAGAAGAAGCTGCGCGACCCCGACTACCAGGACCAGCTGGTCGACGCACTGGCCTCGGGCATCGCCCGCTACTTTGCCAAGAGCCCGCCCATGGCGAGGAAGCGCAGCACGACGCTGTGAGCCGGCCTTGCGGGGCTGCTCGCGCGTGAAAACAACTTCGCCGGCAGTTGCCGGCGACAGGGGTGGTCCTTCAGGGAAGGCGGGGTCGGGACGGGCCGGCACGGCCGGCCACGTGCCGCTGGGTCAGCAGCATTTCCCGACGCGCGCGCTGTAGCGCGCCGTCTGCCTCTCCCTGAAGAACTCTTCGTAGGTCATGGGCTCACGCTCGGGATGCGTGGCCCGGTGATGGGCCAGGTAGCTGCCGTAGTCCGGCACGCCCACCATCAGCCGCAGGCTCTGCGTGAGATAGCGCCCTGCGCGGGCGGCGTCCCGAGCCAGCTCGCCCAGCTGCTCACGCATGCTGGCCGGCCGGCAGCGGCGCGAAGGCGGTCTCCTGCACCGTCGGGCGGCCGCTGCGGCGCGCGGCGGCGATGGCCTTGATGCTGTAGATCAGCACGCTGATGACCACGCCCATGAAGAGGGCGCACAGCGCGGCGTCCAGGCGGTCGTTGAAGACCACGCGCGACATCGCGTCCAGCGTCTTGGCCGGGGCCAGCACCTGGCCTTCGGCGATGGCCGCGGCGTACTTGTCGGCATGGGCCAGGAAGCCCAGCTTGGGGTCGCTGGAGAAGATCTTCAGCCAGCCGGCGCTCATGGTGCAGACCAGCAGCCAGGCGGCCGGAACGGCCGTGACCCAGGCGTAGCGGTCCTTCTTCATCTTGAAGATGACGACGGTGCCCAGCAGCAGCGCGACGGCGGCCAGCATCTGGTTGGCGATGCCGAACAGCGGCCACAGCGTGTTGATGCCGCCCAGAGGATCGACGACGCCCTGGTAGAGGAAATAGCCCCAGGCCGCGACGCACAGGCCGGTGGCGATGAAGTTGGCGACCCAGCTCTCCGTGCGCTTCAGCGACGGCACGAAGCTGCCCAGCAGGTCCTGCAGCATGAAGCGGCCGGCGCGGGTGCCGGCGTCCACGGCGGTCAGGATGAACAGCGCCTCGAACAGGATGGCGAAGTGGTACCAAAAGGCCATCATGGCCTTGCCGCCGATGACCTGGTGCAGGATCTCGGCCATGCCCACGGCCAGCGTCGGCGCGCCGCCGGCGCGGGCCAGGATGGTCTTCTCGCCCACGTCCGACGCGGCCTGCGTCAGCATCTCGGGCGTGATGACGAAGCCCCAGGTGGACAGCGTCTGCGCCACCGTGGCGGCATCCTTGCCGACGACGGCGGCCGGGCTGTTCATCGCGAAGTAGACGCCCGGCTCGATGCAGGCGGCCGCCACCAGCGCCATCACGGCGACGAAGCTCTCGGCCAACATGCCGCCGTAGCCGATGTAGCGGGCATGGGTCTCGTTCTCCAGCAGCTTGGGCGTCGTGCCCGAAGAGATCAGCGCATGGAAGCCCGACACCGCGCCGCAGGCGATGGTGATGAACAGGAAGGGGAACAGGCTGCCGGCCCAGACCGGGCCGTTGCCGGCGGCGAACTGCGTCAGCGCCGGCATCTTCAGCGGCGGCGCGACGATGATGATGCCGATGGCCAGCGCGACGATGGTGCCTATCTTCAGGAAGGTGCTGAGGTAGTCGCGCGGCGCCAGCAGCAGCCACACCGGGATGCAGGCGGCGACGAAGCCGTAGCCGATCAGCGCCCACACCAGTTGCACCGGCGTGAAGGTGAAGGCTGCGGCAAGCGTCGGATGCTCGCTGACCCACTGGCCGCCGAAGATGGCCGCCATCAGCAGTACGAAGCCGATGACCGACACCTCGCCGATGCGGCCCGGGCGGATGAAGCGCAGATACACGCCCATGAACAGCGCCACCGGGATGGTGGCCGCCACCGTGAACAGGCCCCAGGGCGAATCCGCCAGCGCCTTCACGACGATGAGCGCCAGCACCGCCAGGATGATGATCATGATCATGAACGCGCCGAACAGCGCGATCAGCCCGGGCACCGTGCCCATCTCCTGCTTGACGAGGTCGCCCAGCGAGCGGCCGTCGCGGCGCGTGGAGATGAACAGCACGATGAAGTCCTGCACGGCGCCGGCAAAGACGACACCAGCCAGGATCCACAGCAGGCCCGGCAGATAGCCCATCTGCGCCGCGAGCACGGGGCCCACCAGCGGGCCCGCGCCGGCGATGGCCGCGAAATGGTGGCCGTACAGCACATGCTTGTTGGTGGGCACGAAGTCCAGGCCGTCGTTGTACTTCCAGGCCGGCGTCTGGCGCTTGCCGTCCAGCCCCAGCACCTTGTCGGCGATGAACAGGCTGTAGTAGCGGTAGGCGATGAGATAGGTGCACAGGGCGGCGGCCACGACCCATAGCGCGCTGATCGCCTCGCCGCGGCTCAGGGCCACGACGGCGAGGGATGCAGCGCCAAGGATCGCAACGCCCGCCCACGCGAGGTGGCGGCGCAGATTCATGACGAGCTTGTCTCCAATGCGGCGCGCACCTCAACAGGGGCGCACGGCCGTGGTGCAAGTCTCGAAAAATGCGCACCAGGGCGCATCGTGCATGCCACGCGGCGCGGCGCGTGGCTTCACCTAGGGATTAACCCCAACACCTCCGCGACCAACACATAGGACAGCGCCCTGCCCGTCTCGGGGTGCCTGGGCTCCTGCACCTGGACCCGGTCGAAGCCGCTCTGCGACAGCAACGCCTGCCAGGACGCCAAGCTGCGGAAATACCAAGGAATGGGCTCGGCGAAGGCACCACCACAGGGCCCCCAGTTGCCGGGCTGCCAGCCGTCGGCAGGGGACTGCGCCGCGTTGGCATGCAGCGTCTGGATCACCAGCTTGCCGGGCCGGGCGAGCCGCTCACAGGCCGCCCGCAGCAACTGCACGGCGTCGTCCGGGTGGAAGAGGCTGAAGTTGCAGACCCACAGGTCGAAGTCCGCGTAGTCGGCCGCATTGAGCTGGTCGATCCGCGCCGTGGCAAACCGGGCGCCCTCTGGCGCGCCCGCAGCCCGCGCGCTCTCCACCAGCGCCGGGATCGCATCGACGCCCAAGACCTCCACACCCTGACTGGCCAGGTGGCGGCTGAGCCAGCCCTCGCCGCAGCCCACGTCCAGCACACGGCGCGGTGCTGCGTCGAGAACCGCCTGCACGACGGCCGCATCGGTGGCCACGCGGCGGCTTTCGATGCGACGCTCGCGCACGGCGTCGACCCAGGGTGCCGCGTTGCTGTCCCACAGGCCCAGCAGGTCTTGCGGGCTCTTCATGGCAGGTACACCGCGCCGAGCAGGCATTCGCGGCTGGCTCCGGTCACGATGGGCAGGTTGGCCGGCAGCCCCGAACAGGTGCGACTCGCGAAATAGGCAAAGGCCACCGCCTCCACCAGCTGGGGATCGATGCCCAGGGACGCGGTGGTATCGACCTTCCAGCCCGCCGCCAGCGCGGACAGCCGCGCCAGCAGCCGCCCGTTCAGTGCACCGCCGCCGCAGACGATGAGGTCGCCACCGCCGTCGGGCAGGGCTTGCGCCACGGTACGGGCCGTCAGCTCCAGCAGCGTGGCTTGCACGTCCTGCGGCGCGACGGCCGTACCCAGGCGTTGCAGCCGGGACTCCAGCCAGGTCAGGTTGAAGAGCTCCCGGCCGGTACTCTTGGGCGCCGGTGCGCCGAAATAGGCGTCGTCCAGCAGCACCTCCAGCAGCGCGAGCTGCACCTGTCCACTGGCGGCCCAGCCGCCGTCGGCATCGAAGGACCGCCCGAGATGCTGGTGAATCCAGGCGTCCATCAGGATGTTGGCCGGCCCGGTGTCGGCGCCCCAGCAGGGCTGGCCGGGTGTCAGCACGCTGATGTTGGCGATGCCGCCCAGGTTGAGCACCACCCGCGTACGCTCCGGGTGGCGGAACACGCGGTCGTGGAAGCCCGGCGCCAGCGGCGCGCCCTGCCCCCCCAGCGCCATGTCGCGCCGCCGGAAGTCGGCCACCACGGCCACCCCGGTCAGCACGGCGATGGTGTTGGGGTCGCCCAGCTGCAGCGTGAAGCGCGCATCGCCCGCCGGCTCGTGATGCACGGTCTGGCCATGGCAACCGGCGGCGCGAACTTGGCTCGGCTCCACGCCGGCGTTCTGCAGGAGCGCCGTGATCACTGCGGCATAGGCCCGCGCCACGCCAATGTCGGCCTGCCCCAACTCGCGCAGCGATGTGGCGCCGCCACTCGCCAGGTGCAGCAGCTGGCTGCGCAGCTTCGTCTCGAAGCTGGCACTGTGCTTGGACAGCAGCCGCGGGGCGGCTCCGGGAACGATCTGGACCAGGGCGGCGTCGATGCCGTCCAGGCTGGTGCCCGACATGACGCCGACATACAGCTCGGGCGATGCCTGGGGGGTGGCGGGCACTGGAGAGTCCAGCTGCATTCGAGGCTCCTTTGGCTACGTATTGGATAGTACCAATACATAACCAATCGTGGTAACTTACCGACGCCATACTGACCACTTCCTCCTCCAATCACCGTCGTGGACCCGCTGATCTCCAAGCTCCCCCAGCTCGATCCATCGGGCAGCCTGCCTCTGTATGTGCAGCTGGAGCGGGCGCTGCGCCACGCCATCAGCGCAGGCGTTCTCGGTCCGGACGACTCGCTGCCGCCGGAGCGGGAGCTCGCCGCCGATCTTGGCGTCTCTCGGATCACCGTGCGCAAGGCGCTGGATGCGCTGGCTTCGGACGGCCTGTTGATCTCGCGGCGCGGCGCCGGCACTTTCGTGGCGCCCGCCCCCCACATCGAGAAACAGTTCGGGAAGCTCTCTTCCTTTTCAGAGGACATGCGGGCGCGCGGCTTTGAGCCCAGTAGCGAATGGCTGCGGCGCACCGTGGGCCTCGTCAGCCCCGACGAGGCGCTCAAGCTGGGGCTGAGTCCGGGCTCCACCGTCTACCGCTTCCATCGCCTGCGCCGCGCGGACGGGCGACCCATGGTCATCGAGACGGCCACGGTGGTGGGCAGCGCCCTGCCGGCACTGGACGTCGTCGGCGACTCGCTGTACCAGGCGCTCGAAGCGCTGGGCCGCCGACCCGTGAGGGCCTTGCAGCGCCTCACCGCCACGCTGCTGGACGAGGAACAGGCGCGGCTGCTGGGTGCGGCGCCCGATTCAGCGGGCCTGCTGGTGGAGCGGGTGGGCTTCGGCCGCGATGGACGCGCCATCGAGCGCACCGTGTCGGTCTATCGCGCCGACACCTTTGATTTCGTGGCGGAACTCATCGCCTGATGAATGTCAAGCGGAGAAGACCCTTGCACATACCAAAATTCATAATTGGTCCTATATAGGTACTATGGCAAGCATTCAATCGGAGTGCGCCATGACATCAATCCCCAACTTCCCCGCCCGCCGAGTCGGCTTCACCCTGAGCCTGCTGGCCCTGGCCTCGCAGGCCTGCCTCGCCCAAGCCACTGAAGAAGTGCAGAAGGTCGAGGCGGTCGTCATCACCGGCACTCGCATCAAGTCGATCGAGCTCAGCGGCACCAGCCCGGTCAGCAGCTTCGGCGCCCAGGAAATCGCGCTCGGACGCGCGGTCACCGTGGAAGACTTCTCGTCCAAGCTGCCGCAACTCGCCGGTGGCGTGAACAGCACCAATGCCGGCAGCGACGCCTTCGGCGCCCAGACGCTGGACCTGCGCAACATGGGCCAGAACCGCACGCTGGTCCTCATCAACGGCACCCGCGCCGTGCCATTCAGCTTCCGCAATGCGGTGGACGTGAACTTCATTCCGGCCACGCTGATCAAGCAGGTGGATGTGCTGACCGGCGGCGCCGCGGCTGTCTACGGGGCCGATGCGGTGGCAGGCGTGGTGAACTTCATCATGAACGACCGCTTCGACGGCGTGCGCATGGACCTGAATCGCACCCAGGCCAGCGGCGGCGGCAGCACCACCGCCGCCAGCGTGACGGCGGGCCGTCGCCTGGGCAACGCCCATGTCGTCGGCTTCGTCGAGTACGCCCAGCGTGACGCGCTGCTGGCGGGCGACCGTTCGGACTGGGCCCTGCGCGGCGCCGCCTCGGTGGCAGGCAGCGGCGGCAACTACCGCGACGTGGTCAGCGGCCGCACCTTCTCGGCCGACGCCAACGGCGCCTTCACGACCACGCCCCAGACCACCAACTACGCGGCGCAGTACCTGCTGGTGCAGCCCATGAAGCGGATCAACGGCTCGGTCTTCTTCACCGCGGACCTGGGCTCGGACATCGAGGCCTACGGCCGCTTCATGATCAGCAAGAACGAAACCACCGGTGCCCCGCGCCTGGGCCAGGCGCCGGCGGTGGTCAACGGTGTCTACGGCATCAACCAGAACAATCCGTATTTCCCGGCCGAGGCCAAGGCGCTGATGACCTTCGTCAACGGCGTGGCTCAGGTGAACATCAACCGCAGCCTGGGCGAGCTCGGTGTCCAGACCGCCCGCAACGACCGCTCCACGAGCCAGGTCCAACTGGGCCTGCGCGGCTCGTTCACCGACAGCATCGACTGGGACGTCTACCTGCAGACCGGCCGCAGCGCCGAGGACATCATCGTGCGCGGCGACGGCGTCAAGGCCCGCTTCGACTCGCTGGTCAACACGGTGGACCTTTTCGGACCGGGCGCCGATCTTTCCAGTCTGGCGCAGGAGTGGAGCTACGGCACGCGCGTGAGAAAGCAGAGCGTCGCCGCCGCAACCGTCAGCGGCAGCATAGACTGGCTCAGGCAACTGCCCGCCGGCGCACCGCAGTTCGCGGTGGGCATCGAGGCCCGGCGTGAACGCGGCACCTTCGACTACAACCAGACGCTGTCCGGCTCCTTCAGCCAGAACGTCGAGACCGCGCCGGCCAAGCCGCCCAAGCTCGACGCCGACGAAGCTTATGCCGAGCTGAAGCTGCCGCTGCTGAAGAACGTGCCGGCCTTCAAGCGCCTCGAACTGGAGGCCGCCTTCCGCCGCAGCAAGTACGACCGCAGCGTCGGCGAAGGTGGCACGCACAACACCGACAAGCTCGCCATCAACTGGCTGGTCGTCGATGACCTGCGCCTGCGCGGCAGCCGCCAGACAGTCATCCGCGAGCCGAACTTCGGCGAGTTCTCCAACCCCGTGTTCAGCATCCCGTTCGCCAACCTGCGCACCGTGCCGCGCCTGCAGTCGCGCTACCTCGGTGACCCTTGCGTGATCGCCGGCAGCGGCGCCAACCTGGAGCAGTGCAAGCGGATGGGCGCACCGGCGGTCGGCTCCTACGACTCGCTGGACCCGGCCAACCTGCCCGGCGGCTACTTCTTCGGCGGCAACCCCGACATCCGTCCCGAGAAGGGCAACACCCGCACGCTGGGCTTCGTCATCGCGCCGACCGCCCTGCCCAGCCTGACGGCGACGGTGGACTTCTACAACCTGCGCCTGCGCGACGCCGTGGGCCAGATCCAGCCCGTCGCGGCACTGACCAACTGCTACATCACCGACCCGACAGCCGGCAACCCGCTGTGCAGCGCCGTCACCCGCGATGCCGCCACAGGCCGCATCAAGGATGCCTACGTCACCGACATGAACCTCGGCACGATGGAGCAGAGCGGCTATGACGTGGAGGTGCGCTGGCAGCAGAAGGCGCCGTTCGGCCGGACCGGCGAGCAGCTGGACCTGAGCTTCATGGGCAGCATCGTCACCAAGTACACGCTGCAGCGCAACGCCACCCTGACGCCGCTGGACTGCAAGGGCACCTACGGCGCCAACTGCTCGTCCGACAGCGTCTCCCTGGTCGCGCCCGACTACCGTCACCGCGTGGGCGCCACCTGGGTCATGCCGCAGCTGACGGCCGGCCTGGTCTGGAAGCGCATCGGCAAGGTGCGCGATTCGGCCGCCAACGCCACCGAGACCATCGCAGCCCAGGACACCTTCGACCTCAACCTGGCCTACCGCCCGACCTCGGTCAAGGGCATGACGCTGGGCTTCGGCATCGGCAACCTGACGAACAAGAAGCCGCCCGCGCCCACCAACTTCGCCACGTTCGGGACCTACCCCGACACCTACGACGTGCTCGGTCGCACCTACGGCGTCAGCGCCAGCTGGAAGCTCTGAAGCTGGATGCCGCACAAGCCTCCCCGGCTTGTGCGGCCCTGCGCGGAATTGCCTCAGCCCGGCCCTGCACCCTTGTCCGCGAAGAACAGCCTGCAGTAGCGGTCCACGCCGCGCATGCCGGCCGCGGGAGCACCCAAGTGCAGACGCGGATCAGGCGGGCTGCACGCTGCCGGCGGGGCGGGCGACTGCGCTGCGGCCGTACACCAGCCAGGTCGCCACCAGGCTGAGCACGGCGGCCGCCGACATCCACAAGCCCGGCACCGCCCGGTTGCCGGTGGCATCGATCAGCCAGGTGCAGGCCAGCGGCGTGAAGCCGCCGAACAGCGCCGTGGCCACGCTGTAGGCGAGCGAGAAGCCGGCCGTGCGGATATGCCCCGGCACGACCTCGGTCAGCGCGACGATGGTGGCGCCGTTGTAGCTGGCGTACAGGAAGGACAGCCACAACTCCACCGCCAGCATGTGCCCGAGGCTGGGCGCGGCCACCAGCCAGGCCATGACCGGATAGGCGGTCAGCACCGTCAGCGCGGTGGCCGCCAGCATGATGGGCGCGCGGCCGATGCGGTCGGACAGCGCCCCCATGACCGGCAGCCACAGCAGGTTGGACAGCCCCACGGCCAGCGTCACCAGCAGGCTCTCCGCGGTGCTCAGCTTGAGTACCGCCTTGCCGAAGGTGGGCGTGTAGACCGTGATCAGGTAGAACGACACCGTCGTCATCACCACCAGCATGGTGCCCAGCGCGATGACGCGCCAGTGCAGGGCCAGGCCCTGCAGCGTCTGGCGGAAGGTCGGCCGATGCGTGCTGGCCTTGAAGGCCTGGGTCTCTTCGAGCTGGCGACGGATCACGAAGATGGCCGGCACGATCAGGCAACCGATGAAGAACGGGATGCGCCAGCCCCAGGCATCCAGCGAGGCACGCTCCATCCAGGCATTCAGCCCGTAGCCCAGCAGGGCCGACACGATGATGGCCAGCTGCTGGCTGGCCGACTGCCAGGCCACGAAGAAGCCGCGCCGCCCGGGCGGCGCGATCTCGGCGAGGTAGACCGAGACGCCGCCCAGCTCGACGCCGGCCGACAGCCCCTGCAGCAGCCGCCCCACCAGCACGAGCAGCGGCGCCAGCAGCCCGATGCTGTCGTAGCCCGGCACGAAGGCCACCAGCGCCGTGCCGGCAGCCATGACGGCCAGCGTCACGAGCAGGCCGCGCCGGCGGCCGACGCGGTCGACATACGCGCCCAGCACCACGGCGCCCAGCGGGCGCATCAGGAAGCCGGCGCCGAAGGTGGCGAAGGTCAGCATCAGCGACGCGAACTCGCTGCCCGCCGGGAAGAACGCGCGGGCAATGGCCGTGGCGTAGAACCCGAACAGGAAGAAGTCGTACATCTCGATGAAGTTGCCGCTGGTCACGCGGACGACCGCACCGAGGCGGGAACGAGGGGCTTGGGAATGCATGGCAGTCTCCGGAGTGGTGCGGGCCGGCCTCTGCGGGCCGGTCGGCGGTGGTGTCAGCGGGTGACGGGCGCCAGGCCCGAGGCCTGGATGACGGGCGCATTGCCCGGCGCGGTGAGGAAGTCGAGGTAGCGCTGCGCCTGAGCCTGCTGCCGGCCACCGGCCACCCGGGCTGCGGCATAGGGCGTGACGCGCTGCAGCTCCTCGGGCAGATCGCCGACGATGTCTATGCCCCGTACGGGCTGCAGTTCGCTGCGCTGCTGGCAGCCGAAGGCGGCCTCGTGCCGGGCCAGGATTTCGCCGACCGGCGTGGCCGGGATCTGCCGCCCCTTGCCGCGCACCTCGGCCTCGATGCCGAGGCGGGCCAGCAGCTCGCCCTGGATGTACTCGCCGCTGGCACTGTCCGACCAGGCCACCGACGGGGCGGCCACGAACGCCTGCTTCACGTCGGCCACGGTCGCCAGCGGCGGCCGGGGCGCGCCGGCCGGTACGGCGCAGGCAATGCGCGACAACGCGACGCGGCGCTTGCTGCCGGGCACCAGCCAGCCCTGGGCCATCAGCCGGTCCAGCGCGGGCTCCACCATGATCACCACGTCGATCGCCTCGCCGCGGGCCAGGCGGGCCGGAATGGCGCCTGCCGTGCTGCCCATGGACGGGCCAAAGGTCTGGCGCACCGCCGCGCCGTCGGCAGCCGCCTCGAAATCACGGCTCAGCCGCTTGAAGGCCTCGGCGAAACCGCCGGAAGACACCACCACCAGCGGCTCTGCCGCCTGGGCCGCCGCCGCGGACAGGCAGGCCATCCCGGCCAGCACCCACGCACCTAGCCATCGGGAAACAACGGGAGATCGCATGGGAAAGCACCGGGAAAGTCAGCAACCCCAGCATCTTGGTCGGCAGCGAACATAAACTCCAGTGCAACGTTTTTCACGATCGATGCATGCAAAGCAACGGACTCGACCTGGACCAGCTGCGCGCCTTCGTCACCGTGGCCGCACGCCAGAGCTTTCGCGCGGCGGCCGACGAGCTGCACCTGTCCGCGCCGGCCCTGAGCCGGCGCATCGAACGGCTGGAGGAGCGCGTCGGCGCGCGGCTGCTGGAGCGCACCTCGCGCTCCGTGAAGCTGTCCGCCGTGGGCGAGGCCTTCCTCGACCGCGTGCGCGACGTGCTGGAAGACCTGGATGCCGCCGTGCTCGGCGTCCACGAACTGGCCTCAGGCCATCAGGGGCGCCTCACGGTGGCCGCCGTGCCCACCGCGGCCAGCGGCTTCGTGCCCCAGGCCCTGGGGCGCTGGCTGCAGGACTACCCCCAAGTCACGCTGCGGCTGCTGGACGGCTCGCTGCAGGACACCACGCTCAGCGTGCTGGGCGGCCAGGCGGATCTCGGCATCGGCTTTGCCGACGCGCAGGTGGCGGGGCTGCAGTACGCCCCGCTGGGGCGCGACCCCTACGTGCTGGCGGTGCCCGCCGACCACGCCTGGGCGGCGCAGACGCAGGTCGAGTTGGCCGAGCTGCAGCGCGTGGCGCTGGTGGGCCTGGCCGCCGGCAGCGGCAACCGGCAACTGCTGGATGCACAGCTGAAGGCCCGTGGCCTCGCCCTCCCCCCGAGGCACGAGGCGGCCCACCTGCAGGCCGTGCTGGCGCTGGTATCGGCGGGGCTGGGCGCGGCGCTGGTCCCGCGGCTGGCCGTGCATCGGGCGCCACCCGGTGTGCGAGCGCTGGCCCTGGCCGGCGAGCCGCTGAGCCGTGACATGGCGGTGTTCTGGTCGGCCTCGCGGCGCCTCACGCCCCTGGCCCAGCGGCTCATCCCGGCGCTGCAGGCCGCCTTCCCGCGCTGAGCTCCGGCAACAACCCCTTACGACGCGAGCCCGCCAGCCGTCAACGACGCGGCCGCCCGGCCGTTGTCCGGTCGTCCGGGCCTGTGTCGCCCATGCCTGTTGGAGGTTCGCATGTTCCGCCCCCTCGTCGCCGCCGCTCTCCTGACCGCCGCACTGGCCGGCCCGACGGCTGCCCATGCCGGCACGTCCTGGTCCATCGGCATCAACCTGCCGGCCGCCGGCGTCTATGTGGCCGACGGCCCGAGGTATGTGGTGCCCGCTCCGGTCTATTACGAGCCGCCGCCGCCCGTCGTCTACGTGCCGGCACCGCGCTATGTGCAGCGCGAGGTCTACTACGCCCCGCCGCCTCGGGTGGTCTACGAGACGACTTACCGCGAGCGCCGCTGGGATGACCGCTGGGACCGCCGCCATGAGCGCTGGCACGACCGCCGCGACCGCTGGGACGGCGACCGCGACGAAGGCCCCCGCCGCGGCCGCTGAAACCGCCGGGCCAGGCGTCGCCGCGGCTGCAACGCGCGTCAGGCGTTGCGCGCGTGCTCGACGGCATAGCGGATCAGCTCCGCCTGCCCGTCCAGTTCCAGCTTGCGCTTGATGCTCTGCCGGTGCGCCTCCACGGTGCGCACCGACAGGTCCAGTTCGCGGGCGATCTGCTTGCTGGAGGCGCCGCGCCCCAGCAACCCGAGGATCTCGCTCTCGCGCGGCGTCAGCACCGGCTTCGGCGCCTGGCCGCGGAACAGCCGGCCGGACACGGCCGCGCTCAAGAAGGTGCCGCCGGCCGCCACCGCGTCGATGGCGGACACGATCTCCGTCGCCGGCGCGTCCTTCAGCACATAGCCGCGCGCGCCGGCTCCCAGCGCGCGCTGCACGTACTCGGGGTTGTCGTACATGCTGAACATCAGCAGCCTCACCTCGGGCCGGGCCGCCAGCATCTCCGCGCCCAGCGCGATGCCGTTGCCGTCCTTCAGCCCCACGTCCATCAGCACCACGTCAGGGGCCGTGAGGGCCAGCTGCTCCAGCGCTTCCAGGCGCCCGCCGGCCTCGCCCACCACCTCGAAGCGCGGCACGGCCGCCAGCCGCGCGACCAGGCCCTCGCGCACCATGGGATGGTCGTCGACGAGCAGGATGCGGATGGGTGTATTCATGAGACGGCGCGGGCCAGGTCCGAGGCCCCGAGTTTGACGGTGAGCCGGCAGCCCTGCCCCGGCGAGGTCACCAGGGCCAGCCGGGCACCTAAAGCGGCGGCGCGCTCGCGCATGCTGCGCAGGCCCAGCCCCCGGTCCGCCACGGCCTGGGCCGCGTCGGCATCGAAGCCGCGGCCGTCGTCCTGGATCTCCAGCGCCAGCCCGCCGTCGCGCTCGAAGCGCAGCAGCACGCCCACCCGCGTCGCATGCGCGTGGCGGGCCGCATTGTTCAGCGCCTCCTGGGCGATGCGGAACAAGGCCGTGTTGACGGCCTCGGGCAGCTCCACCTCCTCGCCCTGCACGCCGGCCTGGTACCGCGTGCCGCCGGCCGCATCGAACTCGGCCGCCAGATGCTGCAGCGCTGCCGGCAGGCCCAGCGTGTCCAGCAACGCCGGCCGCAGCGCATGGGACAGGTGGCGCACCTCGGCAAGCGTGCTGTTCAGCCGCTTGAGCGCCAGCGCCTGCAGCCGAGCGGCCGCGGCGGGCTCGGACTGGGCCGACTCGATCAGCAGCTTGGTCGCCACCAGCGCCTGGCTGACGCCGTCGTGCAGCTCGCGCGCCAGCCGCGCCCGCTCCGCCTCCTGGCTCTGCACCACCTCGCGCGCCAGCGCGCGCAGCTTGGCCTCGGCGCTGCGGTGCTCGCTGAGGTTGAGCACCAGCGCGCCGGCGCTGATGAGGGCCACGCCGAAGATGGCGACCGCGCCCACCCACAACATGGTGGCCGTGATGTTCTGGCGCGCGCCGCGCTCCAGCTCGGCCATGGTCGCCTCGATGCCGTCCAGGTACAGGCCCGTGCCCAGCATCCAATCCCATTCCGGCACGGCCACCACATAGCCCAGCTTGGGCGCCAGCTGGCTGCTGGACGGCTTGCTCCACAGATAGTCCACGTAGCCGCCGCCGGCCTTGGCCCGATTGATGAGCTGCTGGATGGTGGGCCGGCCCTGGGGATCGCGCAGCTCCCACAAGTCCTGGCCCACCAGCTCGGGCTGGCGCGAATGCATCAGCACGCGGCCGCTCAGCGAGTAGACGAAGAAATAGCCGTCGCGGCCATAGTCCAGCGATTGCAGGATGGCCAGCGCCCTCTCCTTGCCGCCCGGCTGGCCCAGCAGCGGCCTGACGGTGCTGACGGCCAGGTCCACGTAATGCTTGAGCTCGGTGCGCCGCGCGTCCATGTAGCTGGCCCGCACCAGTTCACGCTCGCGCGCGGCCAGCTCGCTCTCCTGCTGGCGCACCGCCAGCGCGATCAGCGCCAGCGAGGCCAGCAGGGGCAGCAGCGCGAGCAGGAACAGCCGCCCGCGCAGAGAAAGTGCGCCCCAAGTCTTCATGTCAGCAGGTGCTACGCGAATTCGGGCCGAGCGCCGGGCCGCCCCAAGCCGGCCCGCCAGGGCGATGTGCTTGCGGCTCAATGCCGCAAGCATCGCCGTCCCCGCGGGGGCTGAGGTCGGACACGACAAGCCCGGGGGACTTGTCGAGCCTGCCGAAGGGCGGCCGCTCTGTCGGCTGCACGGTCTGCAGGACCAGCCAGACTCGCCCGCGTTCAGCAGGGCGAGACTGGACGAGGGGCTCCATCACTTGCCCAGCGTCGCCGGTGCCGGCGCGGTCTTGCGCTGCACGGGCTTCCAGCCTTCCAGCCGCTTCAGCACGTCGGCGATGGCCGCGTCCAGCTGGGTGTCCTCGCCGCGGTTGACGGCGGCGGGGTCCAGTTCCACGTCCATGTCCGGCGCCACGCCCTCGTTCTCGATGCGCCACTCGCCTTCCGGCGTGTAGAAGCGGAAGTAAGGCACGGTCAGGAAGCCGCCGTCGATGAGCGGCGGATTGGCCGAGATGCCGATCAGGCCGCCCCAGGTGCGCTTACCGATCAGCGGCCCCAGGCCCACGCGCTTGAAGGCATAGGGCATGAAGTCGCCGCCCGAGCCGGCGTCCTGGTCGATCAGCATGGCCTTGGGGCCGTAGATGGCGCCGCCCGGCGTATCGAAGACCAGGCCGTCGCGATCCTTCCAGCTGGCCAGATAGGGGCGCGACAGCAGCTCCGTCACGTAGTTGGCCGCCTGGCCGCCGCCGTTCCTGCGGTCGTCGACGATCAGCGCCTGCTTGTCGATCTGCGCGAAGAACATGCGGTTGAAGTGCTCGAAGCCCTGGCCCGCCGTATCGGGCATGTAGACGTAGGCGACCTTGCCGCCGGTCTTCTGCTGCACCTTCTGGCGGTTGCCGTCTATCCATGCCCAGCGGCGCAGCATGGCCTCGTTGGCGATGGGCTCCACCGTGACATCGCGGCGGCCCTTGCCCGCGGCGTCCTGCGCGATGGCCAGCACGACCTGCTTGCCGACCATGTTCTCCAGCAGCGCGTACAGGTTGGTCGGCTCGGCCAACTCATGGCCGTTGACGGCCAGGATGAAATCGCCCTCCTTCACGCCCAGGCCCGGCACCGCCAGCGGCGAGCGCAGATTGGGGTTGAGGCGGTCGCCGGCATAGAGCTTGGTGATCTGGTAGCGGCCCTGCTGCACGCGGAAGTCCGCGCCCAGCAGGCCCACGGCCACCGGCGCCTCCTGGTGCTGGTCGCCGCCGCCGGTGCGGTTGTGGCCCACCTGCAGCTCGCCGATCATCTGCACCAGCAGGTCGTTCAAGTCCTCGCGGCGCTGCACATGGGCCAGCTGCGGCAGGTAGCGGTCGTAGACGGCCTGCCAGTCCAGCCCGTGCAGGGCGGGGTCGTAGAAGAACTCCTTCTCCATCCACCAGGCCTCGTCGAAGATCTGCTTCCACTCGGCCCGCGGGTCGATGCGGGCGCGCAGGCCGGACAGGTCCACCGGCTTGCCGTCGTACTTGTCGGTGGCGTCGCCGGTTTCCAGCTTGCCGCCGGCCACGGTCAGCAGCAGCTTCTTGCGGTCCTCGCTGAGCGAGTAGTCGGCCACGCCGGCCTTGAGCATCTTGGGCTTGCGCTCCTCGAAGTCGAAGCGCCACAGCTCGGCCGTCGCGCGGCGCTCGGCCTGCGGCGGCTCGGTGCTCGCGCCGGGCTGCGGATGCTGCAGGTACAGCAGCGCGCCATCCGACGCCACGGCCAGGCTGTCGTAGTTGCGCTCCGCCACCGGCAGGGCCACGAGGCGGTCGGCCAGGCCGTCCAGGTCTATCCTGACGGGCTTGGCCGCCTCGGCCTTGGGCTTGTCGTCCTTCTTGGCGTCGGCCGACTTCTTGTCATCGGCCTTCTTGGCGTCGTCCTTCTTCTCGTCCTTCTTCTCGTCCTTCTTCTCGTCCTTCTTGCCTTCCTCGTCGCCCGCCTTGGGCGCCAGCGGCGACTTGCCGTCGGCCGCCAGCACCAGCGCATACAGACCGACGCGGCGCGGGCGCTCCTGGGTGGACAGGTCCAGCCCCACCTGGCTGGGGCCGGAGTTGATGGAGGCCGTGAAGTAGAGGAAGTCGCCCTTGGCCGAGAACGCCGGGTTGCCGGCATGGGACAGGCCGTCGGTCACCACATGGTTGCGGCCGCTGGCCAGCTCGTGCAGCACGATGCGGCCGAAGTAGTTCTCGCCCGACATCGTGTAGGCCAGCCAGCGGCTGTCCGGCGAGAAGGACACGGCAAAGCCGTCGGCGCCGAAGCGGCGCTGGTCGGTCGCGATCTTGACCAGTTGCCCACGCTGCGGTCCCGCTGCCAGGCCCAGGCGATAGAGGTTGAGGTGGTTGTCCTGCAGCACCAGCTGCTGGCCGTCCGGCGACCAGTCCATCAGCGTGAAGTAGCCCTGCTTGGGCAGCAGGAAGCGCTCCTTGGCGCCCAGGCCGGTCTGGGCCTGCAGCACCAGCTCGTGGCGCATGCCGGGCGCGTCGGAGATGTAGGCCACGCGCTGGCCGTCGGGGCTCCACAGCGCATCCTTCTCGCGCACGCCGGCGCTCTCGGTCAGGTTGCGCACGCTGCCGTCCTTGACCGGCACCGTGAACACCTCGCCGCGCGCGCTCACCACCACGCGCTTGCCGGTGCTGGACAGGCGGGCCTGGGTCAGCGTCTTGCCGGCGTCCTTCCACTGCGTACGCGCCTGCGGCGCCGTTCCGGCGAGGCGGATGTCCAGCACCTGCGGCTCACCGCCGGCCAGCTCGATCTGCTTGATGCGACCGCCCGCCTCGTAGACCAGCGTCGTGCCGACGGCGTCCACGCTGCGCACGTCCCACTGCGTCTCGCGGGTCAGCTGGCGCAGCGCCTGAGTGACGGGATTGAAGGCGAACAGGTTGGCCGCCCCGTCCGCGCGGTCGGAGATGAAGACCACCTGGCCACCGGCCCAGACCGGCGCCGAGTCGGTCGCGTTGACATGGGGGATCTCCTGCCACTTCTGGCTGGCCATGTCCATGATCCACACCGGCGGCGTGGAGCCGCCGCGGCTCTGACGCCAGCCGCTGGGGCCTGCATGGGCCGCGTTGTAGGGGCGGTAGGCCAGTTGCTTGCCGTCGGCCGACCAGGCGCCCTCCCAGGCCACGGCCTTCATGACCTGGCGCTCGTAGCCGCCGTCCACGCCGACCTCGTAGAGCTGGTTGCTGCGGTTGTTCAGCACCTCGCGCGGCGACGCGAACAGCACGCGTTTGCCGTCGGGGCTCCAGCCGCTGACGACGTCGGCGCTGGGATGCCAGGTCAGGCGCCTGGGCGCGCCGCCGTCCAGGCCGATGACGTAGACGTCCGTGTTCCCGTCATAGCTGGCCGAGAAGGCGATCTTCTGCCCGTCCGGCGAGAAGCGCGGCGCGAACTCGGACGCCGCATGGCTGGTGAGCCGGCGCGCATTGCCGCCGTTGCGGTCGGCCAGCCAGAGGTCGCCGGCATAGACGAAGGCGAGATGGTCCTTGGAGACGGCGGGCTGGCGCAGCATCAGCGTCGGCTCGGCCGCCAGGGCCAGGCCGGAGGTCATCCAGGCGCCGGCCAGTGCCAGGGCAATGCGGGACAGGGTCATCGGGATCTCCGACAGTCACGAAAAGCCCTGCACTCTAGACCCTCCGCGGCCGGGCCCGCAAAGTCAGGCCGCTCAGCCCGTCTTGCGCCCCAGCCGGCCGCGCAGCCCGCCGCCGATGACGATGAGGCCGGGGATGAGGATCATGGCCCAGATGATCTTGCTCAGGTGCTGCTGCACCCAGGGCAGGTTGCCGAACAGGAAGCCCGCCAGGCACAGGCCCACCACCCAGATCACCGCACCCACCGCGTTGTAGGCCGTGAACCGGCCGCGGCTCATCTCGGCCACGCCGGCCACGAAGGGCGCGAAGGTGCGCACGAACGGCATGAAGCGGGCCAGGATGATGGTGATGCCGCCATGCTTCTCGTAGAAGGCGTGCGCCGCGTCGAAGGCCTTCTTGTTGAAGAAGCGCGACTGCTCCCACTGGAACACCCGCGGGCCGATGCGCCGGCCTATCAGGTAGTTGGTCTGGTCGCCCAGGATGGCCGCCACCAGCAGCACCGCGATGGCCACCGGCAGGCTCATCATGCCGACGCCGCACAGCGCGCCGACGACGAACAGCAGCGAGTCGCCCGGCAGGAAGGGCATGACCACCACGCCGGTCTCGACGAAGATGATGAGGAACAGCAGCGCATAGACCCAGCTGCCATAGGCCTGCACGAACTCGGCCAGGTGCTGGTCCACGTGCAGGATGAAGTCGATCAGGAAGTGCAGCAGGTCCATGGCGGCGCATTATCCAGACGCCTCGATGACGCTCGGGGGGCGTCGATAATCCCGCGGATGGATTCGCCGCTCCCTGAAGTCCCCGCGTCTCGCACCATCCGCGAACTGCCCGACGAGCTGATCAGCCAGATCGCCGCCGGCGAGGTCGTCGAGCGCCCGGCCTCGGTGGTGCGCGAGCTGGTGGACAACGCGCTGGATGCCGGCGCCCGCAACATCCAGGTCAAGCTGATGGCCGGCGGCGTGCGCGCCATCGTCGTCGAGGACGACGGCTGCGGCATCCCGGTGGCCCAGCTGCCGCTGGCGCTGAAGCGCCATGCCACCAGCAAGATCGCCAGCCTGCACGACCTCGAGTCGGTGGCCACCATGGGCTTTCGCGGCGAGGCGCTGGCGGCCATCGCGTCGGTGTCGGAGATGTCCATCGCCAGCCGCACCGCCGCCGATGCCCATGCCCACCGGCTGGACGCCCGCAGCGGCGAGCTGCAGCCCGCCGCCCGCGCGCGCGGCACCAGCGTGGAGGTGCGCGAGCTGTTCTTCTCCACCCCGGCGCGCCGCAAGTTCCTGAAGACCGACGCCACCGAGCTGGCCCATTGCGTGGAGGCCGTGCGCCGCCATGCGCTGGCCCGGCCGGACGTGGGCTTCGCGATCTGGCACGAGGGCAAGCTGGTGGACCAGTGGCGGGCCGCATCCAGCGAGCAGCGCATCGCCGACGTGCTGGGCGCCGACTTCAACGAGGACAGCCGCCCCTTCGAGCACAGCGCCGGCCCGCTGGCCCTGAGCGGCCGCGCCGGCCTGCCCGAGGCGGCGCGCTCGCGGGCCGACCAGCAATATGTCTGGGTCAACGGCCGCTATGTGCGCGACAAGCTGATCAGCCACGCCATCCGCTCGGCCTACGAGGACGTGCTGCACGGCCAGCGCCAGCCCAGCTATGTGCTGTTCATCGAGATCGCGCCGGAGCTGGTGGACGTCAACGTGCACCCGACCAAGATCGAGGTGCGCTTCCGCGACGGCCGCGCCATCCACCAGAGCGTGCGCCGCGCCTTCATCGACGCGCTGGCCCAGTCGCGCAGCGCTTCAGGCGCCGGCGCCGAGCCCATCGACTCGGCCATGGCGCCGCTGGCCTTCGAGCCCACGGCGGCGGCCACGCTCTACGTCGCCGAGCCCCGCCCCGCCGCCACGGCCTATGCGGCCTACACGCCCCCCGTGCCGCCCACGGCCGAGCAGGTGCGGCTGTCGCTGGTGCAGCATGAGGCGCTGTGGCGCCCCGAGCCGTCCGCGCAAGACGATGCGGCCGCCGCACCGGCCGCCCCCACCGTCACGCTGCGACCCCAGCTGCCCGACCAGGACTGGCCGCTGGGCCGGGCCATCGCGCAGATCCAGGGCGTCTACATCCTGGCCGAGAACCGCCAAGGCCTGGTCATCGTGGACATGCACGCGGCCCATGAGCGTGTCGTCTACGAGCGCCTCAAGGCGCGGCTGGGCGCGACGCAGATCGAGAGCCAGCCGCTGCTGATCCCGGTCAGCTTCGCGGCCACGGCCGAGGAAGTCGCCGCCGCGGAGCAGCATGCCGAAACCCTGAGCAAGCTCGGGCTGGACGTGTCGCCGCTGTCCACCCGCACGCTGGCCGTGCGCTCGCGCCCCGCGCTGCTGGCCGCCTCCGACCTGGTCGCGCTGACCCGCGAGCTGCTGGCCGAGATGGCGCAGTTCGACGCCAGCTCGGTGCTGGAGCGCGCCCAGCACGAGATCCTGGCCACCATGGCCTGCCATGGCGCCGTGCGCGCCAACCGGCAGCTGACGCTGGACGAGATGAACGCGCTGCTGCGCGACATGGAAGCCACCGAACGCGCCGACCAATGCAACCACGGCCGCCCGACCTGGCGCCAGCTCGACATGCGCGAGCTGGACGCCCTGTTCCTGCGCGGCCGCTGAAAGAAGAACAACGATGGCCACCATCACCCTGAAGGGCAAGCCCAAGCCCGCCGCCAAGACCCGCAACGCCGAGGGCGAGAAGCGCGCGCCGCTGCGCGGCAAGGGCGTGTCCAAGCCCCGCACCACGCTGGCCCAGGCCCAGGCCGAACGGGCCGAGCGCGAGGAGCAGTTCCAGCAACGCCAGCAGCGCAAGGAGCGCCCGGTGCCGCAACGCGACGAACGCCCGGCCCGCGCGAAGCCGACGGGCTTCAAGCCCGAGCGCGCACAGCCGCCGCGCGGCGATGCACCGCAGCGCCGCGAACACGGCCCGGACCGCGGCCCGCGGGCGCGGCCGGACGAGCGCCCGCCGCAGTTCCGCGGCGATGCGCCGCAACGGCCCGAACGCGGCCCGCGCGGCCGCCCCGACGAGCGCCCGCAAGCCGACCGCCCGCCCCGCATGGACCAGCGCCGCGCGTCCAACCTCGGCCCCGGCTTCCAGCCTCCGCAGCGCCCGCAGCAGCGCCTGAATCCGGCACGCCAGGTCGACGCCGAGGCCGGCGAGCGCCTGTCCAAGCGCATGAGCGAGCTGAAGCTGGCGTCGCGCCGCGAGGCCGACGAATGGATCGCCGCCGGCTGGGTGCGCGTCAACGGCAAGGTCGCCGTGCTGGGCCAGCGCGTCGTCGGCGATGTCGAGATCACCATCGATCCGGCCGCCCGCCAGGCCCAGTCCCAGCTCGTCACGGTGCTGCTGCACAAGCCCATGGGCTATGTGTCCGGCCAGGCCGAGGACGGCTACGAGCCCGCCGCGGTGCTGTTCCAGCCCGAGAACCGCTGGAAGGACGACCCCTCCGGCATCAAGCCCCATCCCAACCACCACCGCCACCTGGCGCCCGCCGGCCGGCTGGACATCGACTCCACGGGCCTCTTGGTGCTGACCCAGGACGGCCGCATCGCCAAGGCGCTGATCGGCGACGACTCCGACATCGAGAAGGAGTACCTGGTGCGCGTGGAGTTCGTCGCGCATGAGGTGCCCGAGGGCACGCTGCCCAATGCGGCGCTGGCCCCCGAGAAGCTGGCGCTGCTGAACCACGGCCTGGAGCTGGACGGCGAGGCGCTGCAGCCCGCCAAGGTCAGCTGGCAGAACGAGCAGCAGCTGCGCTTCGTGCTGCGCGAGGGCAAGAAGCGCCAGATCCGCCGCATGTGCGAGCTGGTGGGGCTCAAGGTCGTGGGATTGAAGCGCGTGCGCATCGGCCGCATCCCGCTGGGCCACCTGCCCGTCGGACAGTGGCGCTATCTGGCCCCATGGGAACGGTTCTGAGCACGCCCGTCTGCCTGGCCGGCCCCACCGGCTGCGGCAAGACGGCGGCGGCGCTGGCGATCGCCGAGGTGCTGCCGGTGGAGATCATCAGCGTGGACTCGGCGCTGGTCTACCGCGGCATGGACATCGGCACCGCCAAGCCGACGGCAGCCGAGCAGGCCGCCGTGCCGCACCATCTGATCGACATCCTCGACCCGACCGAGAGCTACTCGGCCGCCGAGTTCGTGCGCGATGCCAAGCGCCTCGCCGCCGAGATCGCGGCGCGCGGCAGGCTGCCGCTGCTGGTGGGCGGCACCATGCTGTACTTCAAGGCGCTGTTCGACGGCCTGTCCGCCCTGCCCCAGGCCGACGCCGAGCTGCGCGCCGCCATCGACGCCGAGGCCGCCGAGCGCGGCTGGCCGGCGCTGCATGCCGAGCTGGCGGCGCTGGACCCGCAGACGGCCGAACGCCTGGCCCCCAACGACAGCCAGCGCATCCAGCGCGCCCTCGAGGTGATACGCCTGACCGGCCAGCCGCTCAGCGCGCTGCACGCTGCCACGCGCGATGAAGGCGTCGACTGGCCGCTGTTCTCGCTGGAGCCCGGCGACCGCGGCTGGCTGCACGAGCGCCTGGCGCAGCGCTTCGACCTGATGCTGCAACAAGGCCTGCTCGACGAGGTGCGGGCCCTGCGCGCCCGCAGAGACCTGAGCCTGGCGCTGCCGTCCATGCGCTGCGTGGGCTACCGCCAGGCCTGGGAGGCGCTGGACGCGAACGACTTCTCGGACCTGCGCGAGCGCGGCATCGCCGCCACCCGCCAGCTCGCCAAGCGCCAGGTCACCTGGCTGCGCAGCATGCCGCAGCGCCGCGTCATCGCCTGCGACGGCCCGCAGCCCATCGCCGAACTGCTCGCCGGACTGCAACGCCTGCTCGGTTGAACCCTCTTGCGTCGCATCGAACACCTCGTTAAAGTGATATCACTTTGATTCACTTTTAAGGCGAGACACCTCATGAGCACACCCTCCCCGTCGCGCGACACCACCGTCCGCGAGAGCGCGGCGCGCAGCCTCAACGGCTATCCCATGGTGGCGCTGGGCCTGGCGCTAATCGCCATCGGCGCCAGCCTCGTGCGCGGCGCGCCGCTGCTGGGCGCGCCGCTGATCGTGGCCGGCGTGCTGACGCTGGCGGGCCTGTACATGCTCAACCCCAACCAGGCCGCCGCGCTGACGCTGTTCGGCGCCTACATCGGCAGCGACCGCGGCACCGGGCTGCGCTGGGCCAACCCGCTGGCCGTGAAGAAGCGCGTCTCGCTGCGCGACCGCAACCTCAACGCGCCGGTGCTCAAGGTCAACGACCAGCGCGGCAACCCCATCGAGATCAGCGCCGTCGTCGTCTGGCGGGTGCGCGACACGGTGCAGGCGCTGTTCCAGGTGGACGACTACGAGGCCTATGTGCGCGTGCAGGCCGAGGCCGCCATCCGCCACCTGGCCACCTGCTATGCCTATGACGAGGCCGACGAGGTGGCGGTGGGCGCCGTGACGCTGCGCGGCGGCCAGGACGTGGTCGCCCAGGCGCTGCGCGCCGAGCTGCAGGCCCGCTTCGCCGACGCCGGCGTGGACGTGCTGGACGCCAAGATCAGCCACCTCGCCTACGCCCCCGAGATCGCCCAGGTCATGCTGCGCCGCCAGCAGGCCGAGGCCATCATCAGCGCGCGCAGCAAGATCGTGCAGGGCGCGGTGGAGATGGTGGAGTCCGCGCTGAAGGGCCTGAGCGAGCGCGAGATCGTCGTGCTGGACGACGAACGCCGCGCCGCCATGGTCAGCAACCTGCTGGTGGTGCTGTGCTCCGACCGCGAGACCCAGCCCGTGGTCAACACCGGCTCGCTGTACACCTGAGGAGCGTCGACATGCAGGGCCGCCTGTTCCGCTTCGCCTGGCCGCTCACCGCCCTCTTGATGGCGGCCACGCTGCCCTGGCTGCCGGAACAGGTCGGCGACCCCGGCCGCGAAACCGGCCGCGTCGCCTACCTCGCCTCCATGCTGTTGTCCGTGGCCATGGCCGGCCTGTGCAGCCGCGGTTTCGTGACCTGGGTGGGGCGCCACGCGCCACAGCAGCTCAACCTGCCCCACAAGGACTACTGGCTGGCGCCCGAGCGCCGCGAGGCCACGCTGGCCCGCCTGGGCGGGCATGTCAGCGTGCTGGGCCTGCAGCTGCTGCTGCTGCTTGCCGGCATCCACGTCTCGCTGCTGCTGCGCAGCCGGCCCGACTGGCCGCAGGCGCCCGACGCGGCCTGGCCCCTGGGCGCCGCGGCGCTGGCGCTGTGGTTCGTCGTCTGGTGCTGGCAGGTCTATCGTCTCTTCCCGGCGCCGCCGCGCGTCGGGCCCGAGCCGGGTCGACAGCCCCGACGCCCCGACAGGCCGCGCTGATGGCCAGCCCCGACAAGAAATCCTTCCCGCTGCGCGTGGACCCCGCGCTGTGGGCCGAGGTCGAGCGGCTGGCCGCGGCCGAGCTGCGCAGCGCCAACGCCCAGGCCGAGCTGCTGCTGCGCGAGGCGCTGGCGCGGCGCGGCATCAAGCTCGCGCCGCCCCAGGGCCGGGCGAGCGCGGCGCGCAAGGATCCAGAATCCAAGGCATGACTGTTCTGACGGCGCGCGGCCTCGCCAAGGCCTACGGCGAGACGCCGGTGTTCTCCGGCGTGGATCTGGACCTGGCTCCCGGCGAGATCGTCGCGCTGCTGGGCGAATCGGGCAGCGGCAAGTCCACGCTGCTGAACTGCCTAGCGGGGCTGGACGAGGCCGACGCGGGCACCATCCGGCTCGCGGGTCAGGATTTGCGCGCGCTGGATGACGAGGCCCGCTCGGCGCTGCGCCGCCACGAGCTGGGCTTCGTCTTCCAGGCCTTCCATCTGCTGCCGCATCTGAGCGTGGCCGACAACGTCGCGCTGCCGCTGCGCCTGCTGGGCCGGCCCGACGACGCCCGCGTCGCGCAGATGCTGGCGGCCGTGGGCCTGGCGCCGCTGGCCGCGCGCATGCCGCGCCAGCTCTCCGGCGGCCAGCTGCAGCGCGTCGCCATCGCCCGCGCACTGGTGCACCGGCCACGCCTGGTGCTGGCCGACGAACCCACCGGCAACCTCGACGCCCGCCACGCGGCCGAGGTGCTGGCGCTGCTGCAGCACTGCACGCGGGAGGCCGGCGCGGCCTGCCTGCTGGTGACGCATTCGGAGCTGGCGGCGCAGGCGGCGGACAGGCGGCTGCGGCTGGATGCTGATGGCTTGCATGCGGATGGCTTGCATGCGTCGTGAAACTGGTTTTTTGGCCAGGCCCAGCCGGGATTTCGCCCCGGCGGGCGACCTACTTTCTGGGCGACCAGAAAGTAGGCAAAGAGTCGCCCCTGTTCCGTCGCCCCTCGCTGCGCTCGGGGTGCCCTGCGATGCTCGAACGCCGAGGCCCGCGTGGAACTCCCTTCGTTCGCTGCGCTCACTGCGGTCAGACAGCCACGCGGAGTCAGATATTGATGCGTGCTGCGCACGCGCCTCGGCGTTCTGCGCTTCTCGGCTCCTCCAAAGGGGAGTGAAGGAACAGCCGAACAGCCGGAATGCCCGGCTGGCCGCCCCCATCGAGAACACCTGCCCGCCGCCATGACCTCCCTCTGGCGCCACTTCACCTGGCCCGCCTGGCGCGAGCACCCCGCCCGCGTCGTGCTGGCCGTGGTCGCCGTCATGCTGGGCGTGGCGCTGGCCTTTGGCGTGCATCTGCTCAACGGCGCGGCGCTGGCCGAGTTCGCGCGCGCGGCGCGCGGCGTCAACGGCCAGCCCGACCTGGTGCTGCACGCCCGCAGCGGCGCGCTGACCGCCGCTGACCTCGCCGAGCTGCTCAACGACCCCCAGGTCGGCGCCGCCAGCCCCGTCGTCGAGGCCCAGGCGCTGTGGCCGGGCCAGGCCAGGTCGGATGAGCGCCCGGACCGCTCGCTCTCCATCCACCTCATCGGCCTGGACCCGCTGGCCCTGCTGGGCTCCGCCGCCGCCGGCCGGCCGCTGGCGCCCGAGCTCACGCCGCAGGTCCAGGGCGGCATCAACGAGCTGCTGGCCCCCGGCACCGTGCACCTGAACGCCGCCGCGCTGCAGCATTTGCCGCCCGGCGCCACCCGGCTGAGGCTGCGCCTGCCCCAGTCCGGCGGTGCGCCGCGCGACATCGAGCTGCGCGTCGGCGGCCGCATCGCCGCCGGCAACACGCCGCTGGGCGTGATGGACATCGCCGACGCGCAAGCCCTGTTCGGCCGCGCGGACGCGCTGGACCGCATCGACGTGCAGCTGGCACCCGGCGTGGACGCCGCCGCCTGGATGGATGGCCTGCCCCAGCGCTGGCGGGCCGCGCCGCCCGAGGACGAGGGCGCGCGGCTGGCCGACCTGACCCGCGCCTACCGCGTCAACCTCGGCCTGCTGGCCCTGATGGCGCTGTTCACCGGCAGCTTCCTGGTCTATGCGGTGCTGTCGCTGGCCACCGCCCAGCGCCTGCCGCAATGGGCGCTGCTGGGCGTGCTGGGCGTGTCGGCGCGCCAGCGCTGGCGGCTGATCCTGCTGGAGGGCGGCATCGTCGGCGCCATCGGCAGCGCGCTGGGCCTGGCGCTGGGCCTGGCTCTCGCCGCCGGTGCGCTGAGGCTGCTGGGCAGCGACCTGGGCCTGCACGGCGCCGGCGAGTCGTCCGCCCGGCTGCTGCTGGGCCAGCCGCTGCTGCTGCCGGCACTGGTCTACGGCGCGTTGGGCCTGGCCGCGGCGCTGGGAGCCGCGCTGGCGCCGGCGCTGACGATCAGGCGCATCGCGCCGGCCCTGGTGCTCAAGGGCCTGGGTCTGCCCGCCAGCCGCAGCCTGCCGGCCTCACTGGGCGCGGGCCTGCTGGCCCTGGGCGGCCTGCTGGCCGCGCTGCCGCCGCCGTGGCGGGACGTGCCGCTGGGCGCCTATCTGTCCATGCTGTGCCTGCTGCTGGGCGGCCTGGCGCTGGTGCCGGCGCTGGTGCGCGGCCTCACCGGCCTGCTGGCGCGGCTGCCGGCCACGCCCCTGCTGCTGCTGGCCCGCGAGCGCAGCCGCGACCAAGCGGCCGAGGCGCGCCGCTCGCTGGCGGGCGTGCTGGTCGCGCTGGCGCTGGCGGTCGCGATGACGGTCATGATCGGCAGCTTCCGCGCGTCGCTGCTGCAGTGGCTGGACCAGGCGCTGCCGGCCGACCTCTATGTGCGCAGCGCGCTGCGCGGCGGCGACGGGGCGCCCGCGCCGCTGTCGCCGGCGCTGCTGGACGCCCTGCCCCGCCTGAGCGGCATCGCCCGCGTCGCGCCGCAGCGCACGGCCCGGCTGCGCCTGGCGCCGGACGCCGAGCCGGTGACGCTGACCGCGCGCGACCTCGACACCACCGGCCTGCCGCTGGTCGAACGCTGGCAGGGCGCGCCGGCCGACGGCGCCCTGCCCGTCTGGGTCAACGAGGCGGGGCGCGACCGCGACGGGCTGGTGCCGGGCCGCGTCTTCACGGCCCAGCTGGTGGACGGCGGCCGCAGCGTCCGGCTGCAGGTGCGCGGCGTCTGGCGCGACTACGCGCGCCAGAGCACGGCGCTGTGGATGGCCCTGCCCGACTACCGCCGCGCCAGCGGCGACGGCACGATCACCGAAGCCGCGCTGTGGCTGGCGCCGGGTGAGGCGCTGGACGCCGCCCGCGCGGCCCTGCGCCGGCTGGCCGGCGAGGACGTGGAGATGGCCGCCGCCGGCGAGCTGCGCGCGCTATCGCTGCAGATCTTCGACCGCAGCTTCGCCATCACCGTCTGGCTGCAGGCCGTGGCGCTGGCCGTGGGCCTGTTCGGCGTCGTCGCCAGCCAGTCGGCCCAGGCGCTGGCGCGCCGGCGCGAGTTCGGGCTGCTGCGCCACCTGGGCCTGTCGCGGCGCCAGCTGCTGCGGCTGCTGCTGCTGGAGGCCGGCCTCGCCGGCGGCGCCGGCGCGCTGGCCGGGCTGGCGCTGGGCCTGGGGCTGAGCGTGGTGCTGGTCTACGTCGTGAACCCGCAGAGCTTTCACTGGAGCATGGACCTGCATCTGCCGCTCGCGCGCCTCGCGGCGCTGGTGGGCCTGGCCTTCGCGGCGGCGGTGGGCGCCTCGCTGCTGGCCGGCCGCCGCGCGCTGGGCGCCGACGCCGTGCGCGCCGTGCGGGAGGACGCATGACGCTGCGCCGCCGCACGCTGCTGCTGGCCGCGCTGCCGCTGCCGGTGCGCGCCGCGCTGAACTTCCCGCAGGACTTCGGCGCCCATCCCGAGCAGGCCATCGAGTGGTGGTACCTGACCGGCCTGCTGGGCGACCGCGACGGTGCGGAGTCCCTGCTCAGGCCGCGCTACGGCTACCAGCTGACCTTCTTCCGCCTGCCCGGCCCGGCCGCGGCCGACCATGCCAGCGAGCTGGCGCCGCGGCAGCTGCTGCTGGGCCATGTGGCGCTGTCCGACCTCGGCGCGCAGCGGCAGCGCCACGCCCAGCGCCTGCTGCGCACCCTGCCCGGCGCCGTGCAGGCCCGGGTGGGCGACTGCGACGTCAAGCTGCGCGACTGGACGCTGGTCCGCGAACGCGACGGCTACCGCGCCGTCTTCGGCGGCCCCGGCTTCGCGCTGGAGCTGGAGCTGGCCGCGCCGGACGCGCCGCTGCTGCAAGGCGAGGCTGGCCTGTCGCGCAAAGGCCCCGGGTCGCAGCAGTTCAGCCACTACTACTCCCGCCCGCAGCTGCAGACCCAGGCCGCGCTGGTGCTGGACGGCCAGCGCCACAGCCTGGCCGGCCGCGCCTGGCTGGACCATGAATGGAGCGATAGCCTGCTGGGCGAGGCCATAGGCTGGGACTGGCTGGGCATCAACCTGCTGGACGGCCGCGCGCTGACGCTGTTCCAGCTGCGCCACCGCGACGGCAGCCGCTCCTGGGCCGGCGGCAGCCTGCGCACGCCCGGCCAGCCCGACCGCAGCTTTGCGCCCGAAGAGCTGCGGATGACGCCCACGCGCCACTGGACCAGCCCCGCCACCGGCGCGCGCTGGCCGCTGGACTGGCGGCTGAGCAGCCCGGCCGGCGAGATGCAGCTGCGCGCCGCCTTCGACGCGCAGGAGATCGACGCCCGGCGCAGCTCGGGCCTGGTCTACTGGGAGGGCGCGGCCCGGCTGTTCGACGACCGCAACCGGCCACTGGGCGCCGGCTACCTGGAACTGACCGGCTACGCCGGCAAACCGCCGCTGCGGTAGACCACAATGCGCGGCCCATGCTGCAACGCCAACCCACCCGCCCCACCTTCGGCTGGGACAACCTCTCGGGCCTGCGCCCCGCCGGCCTGCCCGCCGTCGACGACCTGCCCCACCAGCGGCTGCTGACCAGCGGCCGCGCGGCGTTGTTCGCGGCCATGAAGGCGCTGGGCGTGCAGGCCGGCGACGGCGTGCTGGCACCGAGCTACCACTGCCCCACGCTGGTGGCGCCGCTGCGCGCGGCCGGCGCGCGGGTGCAGTTCTATCCGCTGGGCCCCGACGGCCTGCCCCGGCTGGAGGCCATCAGGCCCGCGCCCGGCACCAAGGCCCTGGTCGTGGCCCAGCTGTTCGGCCTGCCGCGCTCGCTGGCCGCCCAGCGGGCCTGGTGCGACGCCCACGGCATCGCGCTGGTGGAGGACTGCGCGCACAGCTTCTTCGGCCAGGCCGGCGAGCGGCCGGTGGGCCAGTGGGGCGACCTGGCGACGGCCAGCCTGTCCAAGTTCTTCCCGGTGGCCGAGGGCGGCCTGCTGGCCTCGGCCCGGCCGCTGCCCGCGCAGGCGCTGCGGCCGGCCGGTGCCAGGGCGCAGCTCAAGGCCTGGGTGGACCTGCTGGAGCGCGGCAGCCAGCAGGGCCGGCTGGCTGGCCTCAACACGCCGCTGCGCGCGCTGTTCCGCCTGAAGAACGGCCCGCCGCGCGCGCCGTCCGCCGCCGCGCCGCAGGACATGACCGAAGCCGACATGCTGGCCGACTGCGACCTGGGCCGCAGCGAGCAGGCGCCGCCGGCGCTGACCGGCCGGCTGCTGGGCCTGCCGCGCGGGCGCATCGTCGCGCGCCGCCGCGCCCATTACCAGGCGCTGTTCGACGGCACCCAAGGCCTGGCCGGCGCCCGCGCGCTGCTGGGCACCCTGCCGGCCCAGGCCGCGCCCTATGTGATGCCGCTGTGGGTGGACCAACCCGAACCGGTCTACGCGGCGCTGCGCGCGGCCGGCTGCGCGGTGTTCCGCTGGGACCGCGTCTGGCCCGGCGTGCCTGAATTCCCCGACGACCATGGCGCGCGCTGGCGCCGCCATGTGCTGCAACTGCTCTGCCACCAAGACCTTGACGACGCGATGCTGAGCCGCACTTGCGACGTCCTGACCGACGCCCTGAAGACATGAGTTCCACCACCGAACGCCCCGCCTCCAAGCAGGCCCGCTCGCTGAGCGGCCTGCTGCCCTTTCTGCGCCCCTACCGCGGCCGCATCGCGCTGGCGCTGCTGGCGCTGCTGCTGTCCGCGGCGGCCACGCTGGCCTTCCCGCTGGCGCTGCGCGGCCTCATCGACGCCGGCTTCTCGGCCGGCGACCCTGGCGAGCGGCTGATGGCGCTGCGCGAGCATTTCCTGGCCATGTTCGCCGTGGGCGCCGCCCTGGGCGTGTTCTCGGCCTCGCGCTTCTACATGGTCACCTGGCTGGGCGAACGCGTGACGGCCGACCTGCGCAACGCCGTCTACAAGCATGTGCTGCGCCAGAGCCCCGAGTTCTTCGAGACCACGCAGACCGGCGAGGTGCTGAGCCGCATCACGACCGACACCACCGTCGTGCAGACCGTGGTGGGCTCCAGCCTCTCCATGGGCCTGCGCAACACGGTGATGGGCGTGGGCGCGCTGGTGATGCTGGTCGTCACCAACCCCTATGTGATGGGCCAGGTGCTGGGCATCCTGGTGCTGGTGGTGGCGCCGGCGCTGTACTTCGGCCGGCGCGTGCGCAAGCTGTCGCGCGCCAGCCAGGACCGCGTGGCCGACACCTCGGCCATCGCCGCCGAGGTGCTGAACGCCGTCACCGTGGTGCAGAGCTACACGCAGGAGGCCGCCGAGAGCCGGCGCTTCGCCGCCGCCAGCGAGGCCGCCTTCGACACGGCGCGCAAGCGCACCCGGGTGCGCAGCTTCCTGGTCGCCTTCCTGATCACGGCCGTGTTCGGCGCCATGCTGTGGGGCCTGTACCAGGGCACGCAGGCCGTCATCGCCGGCAAGATCAGTGCCGGCCACCTGGGGCAGACGGTGGTCTATGTGACGCTGCTGGTCAGCAGCGTGGCCGTGCTGGCCGAGGTCTGGGGCGACGTGCTGCGCGCCGCCGGCGCGACGGAGCGGCTGGTGGAGCTGATGGAGGCCCGCTCGCCGGTGGCCGATCCGGCCCGGCCGCAGGCGCTGACGACCACCCAGGGCGGCAGCCGCGTCGAGTTCGACGCCATCCGCTTCCACTACCCGTCGCGGCCGCTGACCGCGGCGCTGGACGGCGTGTCGCTGACCGTGCAGCCCGGCGAGACCGTGGCCCTGGTGGGCCCCAGCGGCGCCGGCAAGACCACGCTGTTCCAGCTGCTGCTGCGCTTCTACGACCCGCAGGCGGGCCAGATCCGGCTCAACGGCGTGCCCACGCAGAGCCTCAGCCTGGCCCAGCTGCGCGCCAACATCGGCCTGGTGCCGCAGGACAGCGTCATCTTCTCCACCAGCGCGCTGGAGAACATCCGCTACGGCCGGCCCGACGCGAGCGACGACGAGGTCATCGCCGCCGCCAAGGCCGCGTTCGCGGACGACTTCATCCGCGCGCTGCCCGAGGGCTACCAGAGCTTCCTGGGCGAACGCGGCGTGCGCCTGTCCGGCGGCCAGCGCCAGCGCATCAGCATCGCCCGCGCGATGCTGAAGAACCCGCCGCTGCTGCTGCTGGACGAGGCCACCAGCGCGCTGGACGCGGAGAGCGAGCGCGTCGTGCAGGCGGCGCTGGAGGCGGCCATGCAGCACCGCACGACGCTGGTCATCGCGCACCGGCTGGCAACCATCCAGAAGGCGGATCGCATCGTTGTTTTGGACGGGGGCCGCATCGTGGATATAGGCCGGCACGACGAACTGGTGGCGCGAGGCGGGCTGTACGCGAAGTTGGCGGCGATGCAGTTTGGGTTGGAAACAGAGGCGGCAGCGGCGAGCTGAGTGGCGGGGCCGCTTGGGGCTGGTTGGCGACATTCGCTGAGCAGCCTCAAGGGGCCGCACTTGCCACTAGCAGTCGTCGGGTTATGTTGGGCCTAAACTGGTAGCTGGGACAACCAAACCGACGAGCTCAATACATGCATGAAATAGCTCTATCCAACGTGGATGAGTTCGTCCGACGTGGCTTTACTGAGCGTTGCAAAACCTGGGCATCTTCTCACCAAGCCGAGGTCGGCGTAGCAGAGATGGCCATAGGTGCAGCCTTGCTGGCCTGGGGCGTCAGCAGTGGACATGTATTGATGGGCGAGCACGTCGTGGCCAGCAAGTTGTCGGACGTTGGCGCGGCCGTTGGAGCGGCGGTCGGTGGCATTGCTGGAGCGGGCTTCGCGGCGACCCTACTCAAAGGGCTTTTTGTCGGTGGCGTGGCGCTCGTGCAAGGTACGGTAGCCGTGCCCGCCCTAGTGTTAGTCGGCGGCGGGGCGATGGTTCTCGGCGCCTTCGGATACACGGCTGGGGACGTAGTTGGACGCTTGATTGAACCGAATTTTGGCGAAGTGCTCGGTACCGCATCTGCGTTGGCGGTCGGGTTGGCTCTGCTGGTCGATGGTGCTCGACGCTTCATCAAGGATGAGCGCATTCTGGCGGCGTCGGCTCGATTTGTAGATGGTGTGGTTCACCTCGTCCAGCGCGTGGGCGAAGTCATTGCGACGACTTTTGAAGAACTGCAGGAGCTTGCGCGCAAGTTCTCGTTTGATGCCGGTATAGGCACAGCCTCTCTCGCGGGAGGAGCGGCTGCAGGCGGTGCTCTGGGCGCATCGCTGGCAGCGGGAAGTGTGACGATCCTAGGCTCGCACTCCCTCGGTGCGGTGGCCTTGTCGTTGGGGGTGGTGTCGGCGCCGGTTTGGCCCATCGTTGCCGGCTGCGCAGCAGGACTTTCGGCCGGCGCGTTAGCCTTTTTGGCCGTGAAACGCTATGCGCGGCGAGCCAAGTAGCGCGGTAGGTTGGAGTGAGCCCTGCGAACTCCAACACCCAGCCCTGCCACGGCCGTTGGGTTCGCTCCCTCATCGCAAGATGGCAGGTGCGCGCGGCGCGCGACTGAACGAGCCCGATAGGTTGGAGTGAGCCTGCGAGCTCCAACATCGAGACCTGCCATGCCCGTGGGGTTCGCCGCCCTCACCCCAACCTACGAGCTGTGATGCACAAGGAATTGCGGACTGTTGCTGTGCAAGCCAACGCGCGCGCCGCGCACGCACAGAATGTCAATCTCTGACACTTCCGCTAGAGTCTCATCAGAGATTTTTCGAAGGACTGAGCCATGGGCATGAACGTCAACCTCACGCCGCAGCTCGAAGAACTGGTCCGTGCCAAGGTGGACTCGGGCATGTACTCGTCGGCCAGCGAAGTGGTGCGAGAAGCACTGCGGCTGATGGACGAGCAGGACCGCTTGCGGCAAGCCAAGCTGGATGAACTGCGCAGCGCTGTGCGCGAAGGGCTGGCCAGTGGCGCCAGCGAACCCTGGGACGCCAAGGACGTGAAGGAAAAAGCCCGCGCCCGCCGTGCGGCCAAGGCACCGGCCGCCTGAATGGCCCGCGTCACACGGCGCCCCCGGGCCGAGGCCGACATCCTCGAGATCTGGGACTACATCGCCGAGGACAGCCTCGCGGAGGCGGATCGGTGGCTGGATAGGCTCGACGAGAAGCTGAATCTATGGGCCACGCAACCGGCGATGGGGCGGCAACGGGATGAACTGGCGCCAGGTCTTCGCAGCTTCGTCTTCGGCCGCTACGTCGTGTTCTTTCAGCCATTGCCCGATGGCATCGACATCGTCCGCGTGCTGCATGGCTCGCGCGACATCGACGAGACCTTCGGGCAGTAAGCCAGGCGGGAACGCCGCGCGGCCGCCCGCGGGGTCCGTGGCAAGCAACGATGACGGCGCACGCAGCGACGCCAGGACGCCGGCGCTACCGAGCGCCCTCACCCACCCCCGGTTGTTCCCCCAATCCGTGGGCAACGCTGTTGATAACCTGGCGACCGCAGCGCCAAGTGCTTGTTGCCGTTGGCACTTCGACGCCCTGCCTTGAATTGAGGCAGGCCTAGAGGGGCTGCGCGCGCCCCGCGCGGTCGCCCCACTCCCGGGCCCAGCGCGTCTCGGCCGCAGTCACCGCCGCCGGTCACGCTGCAGCATCGGCAACCACTCGACCGCCGTGCGGCGCACCAGTTCCTCGTAGCTGATCGGCTTGCCGGGCCGCTCGTCGTCGCGGTTGGCCTGCCAGTGCGCCCAGGTCTGGCCGGTGTGCACGTCGTGGACGAGTTTGAACAGGTGGCTAGGCACGGCCACGCCGTTGGGCCCGATGCGCTCGACCTGGCTGCCGAAGACGGCGCCCGTGACGACATGCACGTCACCCTTGGCGCGCTGCACGTATTTGCGTGTGTCCTGCTCGATCTTGGCCCAGGCGCCGGAGTTGTGGCGCATGGACTGCGGCACCATGTTGGCCAGCGAGAAGGATTGCGCCATCGCCGCCTCGGTGGCCATGTCGGCCGACGGGGCCAGGTGCCCGCGCGAGTAGCCGGAGCGCCGGTAGTCGTCCAGCGTGGCGCGCTCGGCGCTGCGCAGGCGCGCATCGGCAAAAAAGCGATCCGATCGCTGGCGCGGGATGCCGCCCAGGGACTTCTTGTTCAGGCGCTGCGCCGCGAAGACCGGCGTGCGGGTCAGGCCGCTGTGCAGCACCGCGAAGCCGTCGAAGCACAGCTCACGCAACGCGTGGCCGCCCTTCACGGCGGGGGGCTGCTGCCCGAGAAAGAAACCGGGGCATTGGGCAAACGAGGTGGGCAGCCCCTTGACGGCGGAGGCCGAGGCCATCGAAGGGGCGAGGAGAAAAACAAGCGTCAGACAGGCGAGGACGGCGGCACGGCGCGGGAACTTGAACACGGGAACGGGAACGGAACGCAGATTTCAGGGAGCGCGCATTGAACCATCGTGCGGCGTGGCCGCAGCCCGGCGGCCTCGCGCCCGGACCACGGGCGCCCGCGGTTAGGGCCTGTTAACACTACGGGAGTAGGCCGCGAAGGCCCGCCGCCAGGGGCCAATCAAGGCGCAACGCGCAGCCCGCATTGATATGCGGGCCAGCGGTGCAACGCGGAGTGGCCCCTGGCGGCGGGCCTTCCCTTCGGGTTGTGACCAGAAAGCCCGCGAGCAAGGCGCAAACCGCAGCCGGGTTCGATACCCGGCGAGGATTTGCAACGCCGCGCGCGGGCTTTCTGGTCACAACGCGGCCCGCTCCCGTAGTGTTAACAGGCCCTAGTCCCCGCCCTTCGCCAGCCGCGCCACCAGCTTCATCAGCGTCGGCACGCGCTTGCGCCCATGCATGGCCCGCACGCGCACCTTGGCCGCGCCGATGTCGATGCCCGCGCAGGTGACGAGCAGTGGCCGGGCCTCCTCTTCGCGCATCACCTCGAACTGCGCCGACAGGCCCGGCCGCGCCGACTTCGACAGGCCGATGACGGGCGTGCTGCTGCCCAGCGCGTGGAACAGGTGCTGGCCCAGCCCGGGCGTTTCAGCCGCGTCGAGATGCACGAAGCCGTCGATGAGGACCAGCTCGGGCGCCAGCTGGTGCTCGCGCAGCAGCTGCAGCATGCAATGCAGCGCGCGCAGGTCGAGCTCGCCGCGCGCGGGCTTCTCGACCTGGGCGATGCGCGAGACGAAGGTCTTCAGCGGCTCGGGCGCATCCCAGGCGTCGAAGGCGACGGCGGCGGCCTGGGCCTGCGTGCCGTCGAGGTGAACGGCGAGGGCGAGTTTCATCAGCGTGGCGGTGGCAGTGGCAGATGGCGGGGCAAGGGTCGGCGGGGCGCGGTCACGCGCAATCCCAGCCCAGCCGCACCACGCCGCAGTGCCGGCACACGAACTTGTAGAACGCGTTGTCGCCGGCGGGCTCGTAGTCGCGCGTGGCGCGGGCCCAGTCCTTCTCGGTGAGGCCGTAGCGCTCGCGCCAGTCGGCCTTGGTCCCGTCGCTGGCGCCCTCCACGTCTTCCTCGAGCGCGTCGCCGTGGAACTCGCAGGCGTCGTTGCAGTGCGCGAGCCACACCTCCTGCTGCCAGCAGGAATAGCCCGGCGTGCGCAGGCTGACCTCGTCGACCACGTCTTGCGCGATGCCCGCCTGCAGCAGCGGCGCGGGGTCGGAGAAGCTCGCGCCGAGCTTGGCCGCCGCGCTGCCGTCGGCGATGCACCAGGGGCACAGCTTCTCGTCGAGGTCGCTCGTCGCGTAGACGGGCTGCACGTAGACATGGCTGCGCGCCTGGCCGCAGCAGGCGCAGCTGATGGGGCGCGGCGCTATGGCGCCGGTGGCCAGCGGGTCGGGGTGGTAGCGGAAGGAAGGCAGGTTCATGTCCCGCACGCTAGCAGACGGCGCCGCTGCGGGTGCCCGAGCCCCGGGCCGGGTCGCGGCGCGCCGGGGAACGCTGGTGCAGTCCCGTGGGTTGGGGTACGCCAGCGCCCCCCGACATCAGGGTCGCACCGTTCGTCGGGGTTCACGCGGCTCACCCCAACACACCGAGCTGCGCCGCGAGGTTCGCCAGGGCCTGGACAGCGGCGCGAGCCAGCCTTGGGATGCCCGGGCGGTGAAGGAAAACGCGCGCACCCGCCGCGCGGCCACATCAACGACCGCGGATTGAATAGCTCGCGTCACCCGATGACCGGCGGCGGAAGCCGACATCCTCGACATTTCGGACTACTTCGCCGAAGACAGCCCTCGCAGAAGCTGGCCGCTAGGTGGACCGCCTGGGCCTGGGCCAGTCCGATAGATTGGAGTAAGCCTGCGACCCCAGCACCATTCGTTGGGGTTTACGCTGCGCACCCCAACCTACCGGGCTAGCCACATCACGATAAGCTCCGTCACATTAGCCAGAACCCAGGGAGGGGTCATGAAATATCGCACTCACGAAATCGATCTACCGGACAGCGACATCTATCAAAACGACGCGCTCAATCGAAAGCCGACTGTTGAGTTCGTCGAGAAATTCTTGGCTGGCTTGGACGGGCCGTTCGTGCTAGCACTTGATTCACCTTGGGGCACCGGCAAGACCACTATGGTTCGAATGCTGAAGTCGACCCTAAGTGCCAAAGGCACTCCCTGCATTTATTTTAACGCTTGGCAGGTGGACTACGCATCGGATCCGCTTGTAGCATTAGTAGCTGCAATCGACCAGATATCACCAAAAGACTCCTCTGCCGGAAAACGATTCCGAAACCATATGGCTAGCGTAAAAAGATTGACAACGTCAATTGCAAAGCATGGTGCGGTAGCCGCGGCAAAAGCCGCTACGTTTGGAGCTTTGGAGCTCGACTCAGCCATAGAGAAGGTAGCAGCAGATCTAACCGGCGCCTTAACTAAGGACTTGGTCGATTCATTCCAGAAGGAAAAGGCTTCGCTGGACCAACTTCGGGCCGAGCTCGAGAAAGCGATCACAGAGCTCAGCAAAGACGCGGAAGCACGGCCCCTGGTGTTCTTCATCGACGAATTGGACAGATGCCGGCCGTCCTTTGCGATAGAAATGCTCGAGCGAATCAAACATCTCTTCGACGTTGACCATTTGGTCTTCGTCCTGTCAGTCGACAAAAAACAACTTGAGGCAGCAACGGGTGCCGTCTATGGGGAGAAGATCGATTCGTCCGAGTACCTGCGGCGGTTTTTCGACATGGAATTCCGGCTTCCTCAACCTGAATCAAAACGATTTGCTAGCGCCCAAGTTAAGAGATTTGGCCTGGATGATTATTTTTCCGAACGGAGAAGAAATCACCAAACGCAACACGATGGCGAACACCTTATTGAAACAATAGGAGAGCTTGCAAACATCTTTCAACTCTCGTTACGCGCGATCGAAAGAGCGATGGCCAGAGTGGCTTTGGTCTGCAGTCAAACGCCGACCAACCAATTTCTTGACCCGATTCTTGTTGCATTCCTCGTTGTCCTTAGAATCAAAAATTCCGAGGTGTTTGATGACCTTGTGACTGGCCGCGCGAACCCAGACCATGCAATGGCCTACATACGAACCCTTCCAGGAGGAGATGAATTTTCTGAATCTCATCTTGGAATCATCATTGAGACGTATCTGTTGACTGGCGATGGCGACGAGCAAAGAAAGAATTCGAAAATAGCACAGATAAAGAATATTGCAGATTCCACGACAGAAACAGCCGAGGCTTCTCACGCACGGAAAATCACTCAAGCAATGCAATACACCCCGCCGAATAGCTTCTATCGCCATAGATTCAGCATCTCGAGTGTTGCAAACAAGGTCGAAATGGCGTCGTCTCTGAACTCCTAGCCGCCCAGCAGTCGCTTGAAAAGGTCGGCTCCTGGCCGACACCCTACGTACGGGCCACGCGCGGACGCTGAGCGTCACTCGCCCACAGCGTCAGAGGAGATGTAGCCGCTCGGTGTTCAATTGGCGCACGCTGAGCGGACCTAAACTCGATGAGACGGCATCATGGGCCCGCAGGCAACTCATGGGCTCCTTGGGGATTGAGCCATCTCCTCTGGGAATCAATGTCTCGTAGAAACCGGACAGGTCAGCACGGCCTTGAGCGGTCATTGATCAAACGCAGTCGGCGTCGAGTCAATGACTGCTGAGCCCAAAGTCCCCCGTGCATCGAGGTCACTGCAGCTAAGGGCTGCAACCGCTACGAAAGTCTGTCACTGAGCGCGTTGCTGCCACCAACAGCCAACATCTGCCCCCCCGTCTCGCCTCACCGTCCGCGCCTCTCACTGCTCCATCCTCAGCGAATGGACGGTCGCCCCACCCACCCGAATGCCCCCTCGCCCCTGAATGGTCATTCACTTTTCCCTTGCCATCCCCTCGCCAGCGCATAGAATGAACGCTCATTCAGAACAAGCAACCGGCTGAGACCCCCGCGGCGCCCCAGGGCAGGCGCGTGGCGTCCGGCCCTTCCGACCTCGAGCCCCGCCCATGCCCAAGTTCCCCTCCCGCCCCTCGCTCGGCATGCCAGCGTTCACGCTGCTGACGCTGGCGGTCGCCGTCATCGCCGCCCTCTCGCTCAGCGCCTGCAGCCCCGCCGCCTCCCAGGGCGCCAAGCCGGGTGGCCCGCCGCAGGCCGCCAAGGTGGGCGTCGTGACGCTGCAGTCGCAGCGTGTGGAACTCAGCGCCGAGCTGGCCGGCCGCACGGTGGCCTACCAGACGGCCGAGGTGCGCCCGCAGGTGACCGGCATCGTCAAGACCCGCGCCTTCACCGAGGGCAGCGACGTGAAGGCCGGCCAGCTGCTCTACCAGATCGACCCCGCCAGCTACCAGGCCGCGCTGGACAGCGCCAAGGCGGCCCTGGCCAAGGCCGAGGCCAATGCGACGACGGCCAGGCTCAAGGCCGGCCGCTATGAGGAGCTGGCCGGCATCGACGCCGTCAGCAAGCAGCTGCGCGACGACACCCAGGCCGCGCTGAAGCAGGCCCAGGCCGACGTGGCCGCCGCCACGGCCGCCGTGCGCACGGCGCAGATCGACCTGGACCGCACCCGCGTCAGCGCCCCGATCGCCGGCCGCATCGGCCGCTCGGCGGTGACGCCCGGCGCGCTGGTCACGGCCAACCAGGCCGGCGCCATGGCCACGCTGCAGCAGCTGGACCCCATCTATGTGGACGTCACGCAGACCAGCGCCGAGCTGCTGCGCCTGCAGCGCGACCTGGCCGACGGCCGGCTGCAGCGCGACGCCGCCGGCCAGGCCCGCGTGAAGCTGCTGCTGGAAGACGGCAGCAGCTATGCGCTGGAGGGCAAGCTGCAGTTCTCGGAGCTGCAGGTGGACCCGGCCAGCGGCAGCGTGACGCTGCGCGCCCAGTTCCCCAACCCCAAGCGCCAGCTGCTGCCGGGCATGTATGTGCGCGCCCAGGTGCAGAGCGGCGTGCAGGCCCAGGCCATCCTGGCGCCGCAGGCCGCCGTGCAGCGCGACGCCAAGGGCAACGCGATGGCCATGGTGGTGGGCAAGGACGGCAAGGCCGAAGCCCGCCCGCTGCAGACCGGCGCCGTCATCAACGGCCAGTGGCTGGTGACCTCGGGCCTGGCGGCGGGCGACCAGCTCATCGTCGACGGCCTGCAGCGCCTGCGCCCCGGCACCCCGGTGCAGCCCGCGGCCGCGCCGGCCGCCGCGATCGCGGCGTCGGCCACGGCCGCACGCTGATCGGAAGGGCGCAATCATGTCCCGTTTCTTCATCGACCGCCCCATCTTCGCGTGGGTGCTGGCCATCGTCGTCATGCTGGCCGGCGCGCTGTCCATCCGCACGCTGCCGGTCTCGCAATACCCCAGCATCGCGCCGCCGCAGATCTCCATCAACGCGAGCTACCCCGGCGCCTCTGCCAAGACGCTGGAAGACACCGTCACCCAGGTCATCGAGCAGAAGCTCAAGGGCATTGACGGCATGACCTACATGTCGTCCACGTCGGACTCGCAAGGCAACGCCAGCATCACGCTGACCTTCACCGCCAACACCGACCCCGACACCGCCCAGGTGCAGGTGCAGAACAAGCTGCAGTCGGCCACGCCGCTGCTGCCGCAGGAGGTGCAGCGCCAGGGCGTCCAGGTGGTCAAGTCCACCAGCAACTTCCTGATGGTGGTGGGCTTCGTGTCCGAGAACGGCCAGATGCAGCAGGTCGACCTGTCGGACTACGTCTCGGCCAACGTGCTGGACCCGCTGAGCCGCGTGGAAGGCGTGGGCGAGGCCCAGCTGTTCGGCGCGCAGTACGCGATGCGCATCTGGCTGAACCCCAACCAGCTGACGCAGCACGGCCTGACCCCGGCCGACGTGTCGGCCGCCATCCAGGCACAGAACGCGCAGGTGTCCGCCGGCCAGCTGGGCGCCGCGCCCGCCAACGTGGGCCAGCAGCTCAACGCCACCGTGACGGCGCAGAGCCGGCTGCAGACGCCCGAGCAGTTCCGCAACATCGTGCTGAAGACGGCCGGCGACGGCGCCACCGTGCACCTGCGCGACGTCGCCCGCGTGGAGCTGGGCGCGGAGAGCTATGCCACCGTGGCCCGCTACAACGGCAAGCCCGCCGCGGGCCTGGCCGTCAAGCTGGCCACCGGCGCCAACGCGCTGTCCACGGCCAAGGCCGTGGAGGCCGAGATCCAGCGCCTGCAGCAGTTCATGCCCGAGGGCATGAAGGCCGTCGTTGCCTACGACAGCACGCCCTTCGTCGAGGTGTCCATCCACGAGGTGGTGAAGACGCTGATCGAGGCCGTGGTGCTGGTGTTCCTGGTGATGTATCTGTTCCTGCAGAATTTCCGCGCCACGCTGATCCCGACCATCGCCGTGCCGGTGGTGCTGCTGGGCACCTTCGGCGTGATGGCCGCGGCGGGCTTCTCCATCAACACGCTGACCATGTTCGGCCTGGTGCTGGCCATCGGCCTGCTGGTGGACGACGCCATCGTCGTCGTCGAGAACGTCGAGCGCGTGATGACCGAGGAGGGCCTGTCGCCGCTGGAGGCCACGCGCAAGTCCATGAGCCAGATCACCGGCGCGCTGGTGGGCATCGCGCTGGTGCTGTCGGCCGTGTTCGTGCCCATGGCCTTCTTCGGCGGCTCCACGGGCGTCATCTACCGCCAGTTCTCCATCACCATCGTGTCGGCCATGGTGCTGTCGGTGTTCGTCGCGCTGGTGCTGACGCCGGCGCTGTGCGCCACGCTGCTCAAGCCCGGCCACGGCCCCGCCACGCGCGGCTTCTTCGGCGCCTTCAACCGCCGCTTCGACGCCACCGCCTCCGGCTACCAGGGCATCGTGGCCCGCATGATCCGGCGCTGGGGCCGCCAGCTCGTCGTCTACGGCCTCATCGTGGCGGGCATGGCGGTGCTGTTCATGCGCCTGCCCACGTCCTTCCTGCCGGACGAGGACCAGGGCATCCTGTTCACCCAGGTGCAGCTGCCTTCGGGCGCCACGCAGGGCCGCACGCTGGAGGTGCTCAAGCGCGTGGAAGACCACTTCCACACGAATGAGAAGGACAACGTCGAGTCGGTGTTCGCCGTCACCGGCTTCAGCTTCGCCGGCCGCGGCGAGAACATGGCCATGGGCTTCGTGAAGCTCAAGGACTGGAGCGAGCGCAAGGGCAAGGGCCAGAGCGTGCAGGCCGTGGCCGGCCGCGCGATGGGCGCCTTCATGCAGTACCGCGACGCCTCGGCCTTCGCGTTCGCGCCGCCCGCGGTGCCGGGCCTGGGCACGTCCAGCGGCTTCGACGTCTACCTGCAGGACCAGTCCGGCGTGGGCCGCGACGCGCTGGTGGCCGCACGCAATCAGTTCCTGGGTGCGGCCAGCCAGGACCCGCGCCTGTCCGCCGTGCGCCCCAACGGCCTGGAGGACGCCGCCCAGCTGCGCCTGGACGTGGACACGGCCAAGGCCGGCGCCCTGGGCGTGTCGGTGGCCGACATCAACAGCCTGCTCTCCACCGCCTGGGGCGGCTCCTACGTGAACGACTTCATCGACCGTGGCCGCGTGAAGAAGGTCTATATGCAGGCCGATGCCGCCTACCGCATGCAGCCCGACGACCTGAACAGCTGGCGCGTACGCAACGCCGCCGGCCAGATGGTGCCGTTCTCGGCCTTCGGCACGGCGCACTGGGAGCAAGGCCCGGCACGCCTGGAGCGCTACAACGGCCTGCCCGCCGTGGAAGTGCTGGGCGGCGCCGCGCCGGGCAAGAGCTCGGGCGTCGCGATGAAGGCCGTGGAGGAGATCGCCGCGCAGCTGCCGCCCGGCGTGGGCCTGAGCTGGACCGGCATGTCCTACCAGGAGCGCCTGACCGGCGACCAGGCGCCCATGCTGTACGCGATCTCGCTGCTGGTGGTGTTCCTGTGCCTGGCCGCGCTGTACGAGAGCTGGAGCATCCCGTTCTCGGTGATGTTGGTGGTGCCGCTGGGCGTCATCGGCGCGCTGCTGGCGGCCACGCTGCGCGGGCTGTCCAACGACGTGTATTTCCAGGTCGGCCTGCTGACCACCATCGGCCTGTCGGCGAAGAACGCGATCCTGATCGTGGAGTTCGCCAAGGAGCAGATGGAGCATGGCAAGGACGCCGTCAGCGCCACGCTGGAGGCGGTGCGGCTGCGGCTGCGCCCCATCCTGATGACGTCGCTGGCCTTCGCGCTGGGCGTGCTGCCGCTGGCCATCGCCACCGGCGCCGGCTCGGGCAGCCAGAACGCCATCGGCACCGGCGTGCTGGGCGGCATGCTGAGCGCCACCGTGCTGGGCATCTTCTTCGTGCCCGTGTTCTTCGTCGCCGTAAAGAAATGGTTCCCCTCGCCCAGTCGTGCGCCGCTGAACGCGGGCACGCCTGGTCGGTCCCCCGAGGGGACGGCGATGCCCGCGGCGTCCAGCCGCGAGCACATCGCCTGACGGGCCGGCTTGGGGCGGCCCGGCGCTCGGCCCCAATGCACATACAACAGGACCACTGACATGAGTTCCAAGTTCTTGATCCCGACGCTGCTGGCCGCCAGCCTGACGCTGGCCGGCTGCGCCAGCCTGGCGCCCAGCTATGAGCGCCCCGCCACGCCCGTGGCCACGCAATGGCCCGTGCCGCAGGCGGCCACGACCGACACCAAGGCCGCCGACATCGGCTGGCGCGAGTTCTTCACCGACCCCAGGCTGCAGCAGCTCATCGAGCAAGCGCTGGCCAACAACCGCGACCTGCGCGTGGCAGTGCTGAACGTCGAACGTGCCCAGGCGCAGTACGGCGTGCAGCGGGCCGACCGCCTGCCTTCTGTTGCCGCCGGCGCGGGCCAGACTGCGACGCGTGCACCCGGCGGCAGCATCACCCGCCAGTACACGGCCACGCTGGGCGTCAGCGCCTACGAGCTGGACCTGTTCGGCCGCGTGAAGAGCCTGAACGACGCGGCGCTGCAGCAATACCTGGCCAGCGACGACGCCCGCCGCAGCGCGCAGATCGGCCTCGTCGCCCAGGTGGCCGGCGGCTGGCTGACGCTGGCCGCCGACCAGGAGCGGCTGCGCCTGGCCGAGCAGACGCTGCTGGCCCGCCAGGACAGCCTGCGCCTGACGCAGCGCCTGCAGGCTGCCGGCGTGTCGTCCACGCTGGACCTGCGCCAGGCCGAGATCGCCGCCGAGACCGCGCAGAGCGACGTCGCCAGCCTGACCGCCCAGGTCGCGCAGGACCGCAACGCGCTGGAGCTGCTGGTGGGCCAGCCGCTGACGGCCGCCCAATGGCCCACGGCCGGCACCGACACGCCGGTGACGCAACTGGCCGAGCTGTCGGCCGGCCTGCCCAGCGACGTGCTGCTGGCCCGCCCCGACGTGCAGCAGGCCGAGCGTCGGCTGCAGGCCGCCAACGCCAACATCGGCGCGGCGCGCGCGGCCTTCTTCCCGCGCATCAGCCTGACGGCCAGCGCCGGCACGGCCAGCAGCGAGCTGGACGGCCTGTTCCGGTCCGGCTCGGGCCTGTGGAGCTTCATGCCGCAGATCTCGCTGCCCCTCTTCGACGCCGGCCGCAACAGCGCGAACCTGAAGATCGCCCAGGTCGACCGCGACATCGCCGTGGCCCAGTACGAGAAGAGCATCCAGTCGGCCTTCCGCGACGTGGCCGACGCGCTGGCGCAGCGCGCCACGCTGGGCCGGCAGGTCGCTTCGCAGCAGCGCCTGGTAGCCCAGACCCAGGACGCGCTGCGCCTGGCCGAGGCCCGCTACGAGAAAGGCCTGGACGACCGCCTCGCCACGCTGGACGCGCAGCGCTCGCTGTACGCGGCCCAGCAGGGCCTGATCGCGGCGCGGCTGGCCCAGCAGGTCAACCGCGTGACGCTGTACAAGGCGCTGGGGGGTGGCGCGGGCGCGGCAGCGCCACAATCCGCCTCCTGAACGTCGACCTCGCTGCCATGTCCACCGCCCCCTCCGACCGCGCCCAAGCCCGCCGCCAGCAGGTGCTGGAGGCCGCCGCCGAATGCTTCCGCCGGCGCGGCTTCCACGCGGCCAGCATGGCCGAGATCGCGAAGACGGCGGGCATGAGCCCGGGCCACATCTACAACCTGTTCGAGAACAAGGACGACATCATCGCGGCCATCGTCGAGCGGGACTGCGAGGACGTGCTGGCCCGCATCGCCGAGTTCAGGCAGGAAGGCGACCTGCTGCAGAAGATGCTGGCCGCCACGGAGCAGGCCATCGACAAGCACAGCGAGGTGTCCCAGGCCGCGCTGCAGCTGGAGGTGCTGGCCGAGGCCAGCCGCAACGCCAAGCTCGCCGCCGTCGTCTACCGCAGCGAGGCGCTGGTGAACGAAAAAGCCCAGGAGCTGATCCAGCTCAGCCTGGGCCCGCGCGCGGACGCGCTGCCGCCCGAGGAGATCCAGGGCCGCGCGCTGATGCTGGGCGTCCTCTTCAACGGGCTGACGGCCCTGGGCGTGCGCCGGCCCAACATGGCGGCGCTGACGCCGCTGATGGCGCCCGTCATGCGCCGCATGCTCAACGTCATCCTCGCCGACTGAAGCGCGGGCCCGCAGGCAGCGCCGGCGATAATTCCGGCTGCTCCCCCACCAGAAGGCCTTTGGCAAACATGCGGCTGCCGGAACACCAGTACCTCGACCTCCTGGCCCATGTGCTGGAGAACGGCGACCAGCGCGTCGACCGCACCGGCGTGGGCACGCGGTCGGTCTTCGGCGCGATGTGCCGCTTCCCGCTGGCCGGCGGCCAGGTGCCCATCCTGACGACCAAGCGCGTCTACTGGAAGACGGCGGTCAAGGAGATGCTGTGGTTCCTCACCGGCGGCACCAACATCCGGCCGCTGCTGCAGAACAACGTGCGCATCTGGACCGACTGGCCGCTGGCCAAGTACCGGAAGGCGACGGGCGAGGCCATCACGCAGGAGGCGTTCGAGCAGCGCATCGTCGAGGACGCCGCGTTCGCCGCCCAATGGGGCGAACTGGGGCCGGTGTACGGCAAGCAATGGCGCCGCTGGCTGGGCGCCGACGGCCGCGAGCATGACCAGATCGCCGGCGTGCTGGACGCGCTGAAGCACAACCCCGCCAGCCGCCGCATCCTCTTCCACGCCTGGAACGTGCCGGACATCCCCGACATGGCCTTGCCGCCCTGCCACATGGTCTACCAGTTCCACACGACCAGCGACGGCCGGCTGAACTGCATGATGTTCCAGCGCAGCTGCGACATCCTGCTCGGCGCCCCCTTCAACTTCACCGGCGCCGTGGCGCTGCAGCTCATGCTGGCCCAGCAGGCCGGCCTGGAGCCGGGCGAGTTCGTCTGGGCCGGCGGCGACGTGCACCTCTACCTGAACCATGTGGAGCAGGCCCGCGAGCAGCTCAGCCGCACGCCCCGCCCCGCGCCGACGATGCGCCTCGTGCGCAAGCCCGACAGCATCGACGCCTACCGCATCGACGACTTCGAGGTCACGGGCTACGACCCGCATCCGCCCATCAAGGCGGACGTGGCGGTCTGAGCCCGCGGCCGCTCAGACGGCGCTCAAGCTGAGCTCAGGCGGCCAGGGCGGCGCCCGGCTCCACACTGTCCAGCCGGCCGTTGCTGACGCGGCTGACCTGATCGGCCAGCGCGGCCGCCTCGGCCTCGTTGTGCGTCACCAGCAGCGCCGTCTGGCCGGCGGCGCGCAGGATGTCGCCCACCTCCACGACCAGGCGCTCGCGCGTCTGCGCATCCAGGTTGGAGAAGGGCTCGTCCAGCAGCAGCAGCGCCGGCCGCGGCGCCAGCGCGCGCACCAGCGCGACGCGCTGCTGCTGGCCGCCCGACAGCTCGTGCGGGTAACGCTGCCCCGCCGCCGCCAGGCCCACCAGCGCCAGCAGCTCGGCCACGCGCGCGTCGCGCTCGGCACGGGCCAGCTTCCTGAGCCCGAAGCCCACGTTCTGCGCCGCCGTCAGATGCGGGAACAGCGCGTACTCCTGGAACATCAGGCCCACGCTGCGCCGCTCCGGCGCGACGTTGACCGTGGCCGACGCGACGACGTGGTCGCCGATCAGGATGCGGCCCGCGCGCACCGGCTCGAAGCCGGCGATGGCGCGCAGCAGCGTGGACTTGCCGCCGCCCGACGGCCCCAGCAGGCAGCCGATGCGGCCGGCCTCCAGCGTGAGGGAGGCGTCCTCCACCACGGTGTGAAATTCATGCCTGAGCTCATAGCCCAGGTGCACGCCCTCCAGGCGCAGTGCGACGCTCATGGCGCCTCCTTCCGGGTTGGGGCGTGCAGCGAGGTGCGCGCCAGCAGGGCCACCGGCACGAAGCCCGCCACGACGATGGCCAGGGCCGCGATGGCGCCTTCTTCATAGGTGCCGCGCGCCGCCTCGCCGTAGAGCAAGGTGGAGAGCGTGTCGAAATTCGCCGGCCGCAGCAGCAGCGTGGCCGGCAGCTCCTTCATCGCGTCGACGAACACCAGCAGCGCGCCGGTCACCAGCGCCGGCCTTAGCAGCGGCAGGTGCACCCGGCGCAGCGTGCCGGACGCCGTCTCGCCCAGCGCACGCGCGCTCTGCTCGATGGCCGGCGGGATGCGCGCCAGGCCGGCCTGCAGGCTGCCTATGGGCATCACCAGGAAGCGGATGCCGCAGGCCACCACCAGCACGATGCCCGCCGCCATCAGCGGCAGCGATCGCAGGTCCAGCAGGTCGGCTAGCGCGTTGTCCAGCGCCAGCGCGGGCGTCAGCAGGCCGATGGCCAGCACGGTGCCCGGCACCGCATAGCCCAGCGAGGCCAGCCGCGCCTGCCATTGGTCGCGGTTCAGGCTGCTGCCCTGGCTGCGCGCGGCCCAGGCCACGATGAGGCCGGCGGCCAGCGTGAACAGCGTGACGCCCGCGGCCAGAGTCAAGGTGTTGAGCAGGCTGGCGAGCAGGTGCTCCGAGATGCCGCCGCCCTGGCGCAGCCGCTTGACGCTCTCCCAGGCGAGATAGAGGGCGGGCGCCGCAAAGCCGATGACCACCGGCAGCGCCGCCGCGCCCGTCGCGGCCCAGGCGGCCGGCCCGGCCAGGCGCCGCGGCCGCAGCGCCTGCATGCGCTGCGCGGAGCCGAAGCGCTGGTGGCGCCGGCCCTGCTGCTCCAGCAGCACCAGCGTGACGACCATGACCAGCGCCACGCAGGCGATCTGCGCCGCGCCGCCCAGGTCGGAGCGCGTGATCCAGGTGGTGTAGATGGCCACGGTCAGCGTGTGCACGCCCAGGAACTCGGACGCGCCGATGTCGTTCAGCGCCTCCAGCAGCGCCAGGCTCAGGCCCACGGCGATGGCCGGCCGCGCCAGCGGCAGGGCCACGCGCCGGAATGCGCCCCAGCGGCTCTCGCCCAGCACCCGGGCCGCCTCCAGCAGATGCTGGGGCTGGGTCATGAACATGGCCCGCGCCGTCAGGTAGACATAGGGGTAGAGCACGAAGCCCAGCACGAACACCGCGCCGCCCATGGAGCGCAGGTCGGGCAGCCGGAACTCGCGCGGGCTTTCATAGCCCAGCACCCAGCGGATGGCGCCCTGCACCGGGCCTATGGGGTGCAGCAGGTCCAGGTAGGCGAAGGCCACGATGTACGTGGGCATGGCCAGCGGCAGCAGCAGCGCCCAGCCCAGCACGCGGCGGCCGGGGAAGTCGCAGGCCGTGACCAGCCAGGCCGTGCCGGTTCCCACCAGCAACACCACCGCGCCCACGCCGGCCAGCAGCACCAGGGTGTTGGCGGCGGCCTGCGGCAGCACATGGGCCCACAGCGAGGCCCAATGGCCGCCGTCGGCGCCGGCCGCGAGCCAGAACAGGCTGAGGATGGGCGCCACCGCGCCCAGCGCGATGGCTATGGCCGCGGCCCGCCACAGCGGCCCGACCGACCGCACGGCCTTCACGCCCGGCCCGCTCAACGGTCGAAGCCGACCTTGTCGACCAGCGCGCTGGCCTGCTTGCGGTGCTTGGCGATCTCGGTGAGCGGCAGGCTGTCGGCCTTGAGCTCGCCGATGCTGGCGGCGATGACCGGGTCCAGCGCCACGCCGGCCCGCACCGGGTATTCGTAGTTGGCCTGGGCGTAGAGCGCCTGGGCCGGCTCGGAGGCCAGGAACTCCAGCAGCTTCACCGCGTTGGCGCGCTGCGGCGCATGCCGGGCGACGACGGCGCCGCTGACGTTGACATGGGTGCCGCCGTTCTTCGCGGACGCGAACGTCGGCTTGACCACCTGGATGGCATCGCCCCACTGGCGGGCATCGCTGCCCGGCTTGGCGCTCTTCATCTGGCCCACGTAGTAGGAGTTGGCCAGGCCGATGTCGCAGATGCCGCCCATGATGTCGCGCGCCACGTCGCGGTCGCCGCCCGTGGCCTTGCGGGCCAGGTTGGCCTTGACGCCCCGCAGCCACTGCTCCGTCCTGGCCTCGCCCGCGTGGGCGATCATGGCGGCCACCAGCGCCGTGTTGTAGGGGTGCTGGCCGGCGCGCATGCAGATCTTGCCCTTCCACTTCGGGTCGGCCAGATCCTCGTAGCGCAGGCCGGCGAGCTTCAGGCCCTTGTCGGCGTACAGCACGCGGGCGCGCTGCGACAGCGCGAACCACTGGCCATCGGCGCCGCGCAGCTGGGCCGGCACGGCCTGCTCCAGCGCCGCGGACTTGACCGGCTGGGCCAGGCCCGCGTCCACCAGGTCCAGCAGGTTGCCGACGTCCACCGTCATCAGCACGTCGGCCGGCGAGCGGGCGCCCTCGGCCTTGACCCGCTCCAGCAGGCCGTCCTTGACGTACACGGTGTTGACCTTGACCTGCTCGCGCGCGCCGAAGGCGGCCAGCAGCGGCTGGATCAGGCCCGGCTCGCGCGTCGTGTAGACCGTCACCTCGCCGTCCGCATGCGCCGGCGCCATGCTCACCCAGAGGGCGGCCAGGCCGGCAACGAGGGCCGTGAAGCGTGCACGGGGACGGAAGGTCATGGATTACTCCTGCGAGGTCGCGCGATCAGTTAACGAATGAGAATCATTATCAACGCAAATTCGGGACTTCCCGCCCGGCTTGAGGCCTGGCGCCTCGGCGTCGCCCGGCGGGCGAGCGCCACGACGGCCCACCGCATAATGGCCGGACGGCCCTGCCAAGCCTGGGCGGGGCTACTGCCAGCCGGATCCCATGCCCCAGTCCCCTGCCCTTGCCCCGCGCCGCATGCCTCGCGGCCTTGCCCCCGCCTGCCGATGAGCCGCATCACGCTGGTCGCCGCCGTCGCGAAGGACGGCGCCATCGGGCGCGACAACGCGCTGCTGTGGCATATCCCCGAGGACATGGCCCGCTTCAAGGCGCTGACCCTCGGCAAGCCGGTGGTCATGGGCCGCAAGACCTGGGACTCGCTGCCGGCCCGGTTCCGCCCGCTGCCCGGCCGGCGCAACCTCGTCATCAGCCGCTCGCTGACCGCCCTGCCCGGCGCCGAGGTACACGCCAGCCTGGACGCCGCACTGGCCGCCTGCGCCGCCGAGCCCGAGGTCTGCGTCATCGGCGGCAGCGAGATCTATGCGCTGGCGCTGGCGCGGGCCGACAGGCTGGCGCTGACCGAGGTGGACGTCGTCTGCCCCGACGCGGACCGGCACTTCCCGCCCTGGCCCCGCGAGCGCTTCACCGAGGCCACGCGCGAACACCACACCAGCGCGGCGGGCCTGGGCTTTGCGTTCGTCGACTACCTGCGCCAGGGCTAGGCCGCCACGTCAGCGACTCCGGCGTCCGCGGCCCGCATGCGCCGGCCCGCCGTCCGGCCAGGGGATAGAGCCGATGCGCCGGGCCCGATGAACAACAGAAAATCTATCTTCTGAAAACTCAGCAAGAAAGTTTTCCTGAAAAGATACTGCGGCGCACCCGACGGTGTTCCCCATGCGCAGCAAGCTTTTCGTCCCCGGCATTCGTCCCGAACTTTTCGCCAAGGCCTTGGCCAGCGCCGCGGATGCCCTCTCGATCGACCTGGAGGACGCGGTGCCCGAGAGCCGCAAGGCCGAGGCCAGGTCCGAGGTGGGCCGCTTCCTGCGCAGCGCCGAGGCCCTGAACAGCGCCAAGCTGATCATCGTCAGGGTCAATCCGCTGGCCTCTCCGCACTTCAAGGCCGATCTGCAGGCGCTCCAGGGCACGGCCGCCAGGATGGTGAACCTGCCCAAGCCCCAGCATGCCGGCGATGTGCTGGCGGCCGTGGCGGCCATGGATGCGGCCGGGCTCGCGGGCGACACCACGCTGCTGGCCAACATCGAAACCCCCGCCGCGCTGCGGCGGGCGTCGGAGATCGCGGCGGCCCACCCGCGGGTCGCCGGACTGCAGCTCGGCCTGGGCGACCTCTTCGAGCCCGCGGGCATAGACAGGCGCGTGCCGGCCAACGTCCACGCGGCCATGTTCGGGCTCAGCCTGGCGGCCGCCGAGGCCGGCGTCTTCTGCTGCGACGGGGCGTTTCCCGACATCAAGGATGCCGAAGGTTTCCGGGCCGAAGCCGCCATGGCGCGGGCGCTGGGCTTCATCGGCAAGAGCTGCATCCATCCCAGCCAGATCGCGGCCGCCAACGAGATCTTCCAGCCTGACCCCGCGCTCATCGAGCAGGCGCGGCGCATCGTCGCCGCCGCCGATGCCGCCGCCGCACAGGGCCGCGCGGCCTTCGTCGTCGACGGCCAGATGATCGACCCCCCATTTCTGCAGAGGGCCCGTCGCCTCCTGCTCGCTTCCTCAGGAAAGTAGCCCATGAGCCTTGTTGCACGTCTGCTGACCGTGCTCGCCCTGCTGTCGACCGTCACCACGGGTTGGGCGGCGGCGGAGCAGGTCACCACCGTCCGCACCCAAGCCCTGCCGACGCTGCAGGCCGACGAGCCGGTCCAGGGCCTGCTGAATGCCGACGGGCGGCTGCTGGCCCTGGGCGCGAGCAAGACCTGGCTGCTTTCGGCCGACGGCACCAGCTGGGGCGCAGCGCAGCCGCGGCCGGCCGGCGCGGCGGCGCTCGGCGCCGCCCTGCCCGACGACGTCGTGACGATTCATCGCCCCCGGGTCTCGGCAGACCAGGTGAGCTACCAGGCGCTGCCACCGCTGCCCGAGCCCCTGCGCCAGGCCCAGGCCACGGCGCTCGCCGAGGCCCTCTACGTCGCCGGCCTGAACGCGGCGGGCCAGGCGCGCTTCTACAGGCTGCTGCCTGAGCAGCCCAGCCCGTCCTGGCAGGTGCTGCCGGCCTGGCCGCAGGGCGGCGGCGCGCCGCTGGCCCTGGTGGGGCAGACCAAGGCCATCTTCCTGACGCTGCCAGGCCAGCAGCTGCGCTGGGCCGCCGACCAGGGCTGGAGCAGCCTGCCCGCGCCCGGCGCGCCGGTCATGGCCGGCTCGGGCCGTGCCATCGGCCAGGCCCATGTGCTCTACCTCGCCGGGCAGCCCGGCCAGCCCCGGCAGCTGCTGAGCTTCCACACCATCACGGGCTCCTGGGCCACGATGCGTAGCGACCTGCCCGGTGACGCCCGGCAGCCCGCGGCCTGGAAGACCGGCCTGGCCTGGCTGCAGGGCGGCGGCGATGCCGGCGCTCAGGCCCTGGCCGGCGCCGAGGTCGAGGCCGGCAAGCTGATGCTGCGCTGGCTGGACTGGCTGGTCATCGTGGTCTATCTGGTCGCCATGCTGGGCATGGGCCTGTACTTCTACCTGCGCGAGAAGCGCAACTCGACGTCCGACTTCTTCGTGGGCGGCCGCTCCATCCCCTTCTGGGCCGCGGGCGTCAGCCTGTACGCGGCGAACACCAGCTCCATCAGCTACATCGCCATCCCGGCCAAGGCCTTCGAGACCAACTGGCAGTACCTGACCAACAACCTGATCGCCGTGCTGGGGCTGATGTTCGTCGCCGTCTGGATCGTGCCGCTGCTGCGCCGCCTGGACTTGATGAGCGTGTTCTCCTACTTGGAGACCCGCTTCCACCCGGCCATCCGCATGCTCTCCAGCGCGCTGTGCATCCTGGTGCAGCTGGGCAGCCGCATGAGCGTGATCCTGTTCCTGCCGTCGCTGGCCATCGCCACCATCACGGGCATAGACATGGTGTGGAGCATCCTGCTGATGGGCGGCTTCACCATCGCCTACACGGCGCTAGGCGGCATGAAGGCCGTGGTCTGGACCGACATCGTGCAGCTGGTCGTGAAGATGGGCGGCGCGCTGTTCGCGATCGGCTTCGTCATCTGGCACCTGGACGGCGGCCTGTCCCAGCTGATGCACGAGGCGGCGGCGGCGCAGAAGACCAAGATGTTCGACTTCAGCTTCGACCTGACCAAGGCCACGGTCTGGGGCTTCATCTTCCTGGTGGTCTTCGACGTCGTGCTGACCTTCCCCAAGGACCAGGTGCTGATGCAGCGCACGCTGTCCACCAAGAACGACCGCGACGCCGGCCGCTCCATCTGGGCCTTCGCGGCCATCATGATCCCCGGCGGCTTCGTCTTCTACGCCATCGGCACGGCGCTGTACGTGTACTACAAGGCCAACCCCGAGCGCATGAACCCGCTGCTCAGCATCGACGCCACCTTCCCGATGTTCATCGCCGCGGAGCTGCCCATGGGGGTCACGGGCCTCATCATCGCCGGCATCTTCGCGGCGGCCATGGCCACGCTGTCCAGCATCATCAACAGCGTCGCGACGCTGGCCTCGGTGGACTTCTACGAGAAGCTGGTCAAGAACCCGGATCCCAAGAAGAGCGTGCTGTTCGCCGAGCTGATGACGGTGGCGGCCGGCCTCATCGGCATCGCGTTCGCGCTGGTGCTGTCGCGCTACGACATCCACTCGCTGTTCGACGTGTCCATCGAGCTGGCCGGCCTGCTGGGTGGCGGCTTCGCGGGCGCCTACACGCTGGGCATGTTCACGCGCCGCGCCAACGCGCCGGGCGTGGCCATCGGGGTGGCCTCGGCCATACTGCTGACCACGCTGGCCTGGTGGATGAAGCTGGTTCATCCCTACTTCTACTTGGCCATCTCCATCTTGCTGTGCATCGTCATCGGCTACCTGGCCAGCCTGCTGTTCCCCCCGCCCCGCCAGTCCCTGAAGGGCCTCACCATCTACCGAGACGACTGACACCCCATGGACACGGAGTTCCTGCGCACCTTCGTCGCCGTCGTCGACGAGGGCTCCATGGCCGCCGCGGCCCGCCTGTTGAACATCACGCCCGCCGCGGTGGCCCAGCAGATCCACACGCTGGAACGCGGCATGGGCACGGCGCTGATCGCGCGCGTGGGACGCACCGTCAACATCACCGAGGCCGGCGCGCGCGCCCTGCCCCGGGCCCGCGCGCTGCTGCGCGACGTGGCCGACCTGCGCACCGTGGCCAACGACGACCCCAGCGCCGGGGAGCTGAGGCTGGGCGCCGGCACCAATGCGCTGACGGGCATGCTGCCGGACATCCTGGCGCGCATGGTGGCGCGCTTCCCCGGCATCCAGGTCTTCATCAAGCCGGGCTACTCGCCCGAGCTGCACCGGGCGGTGGACAGCGGTGATCTCGACGCGGCCATCGTGCTGCAAGCGCCTTTTGCACTGCCCAAGACCTGCGACTGGGAGCTGCTGCGCGAGGAGCCCCTGGTGGTGCTGGCGCCGGCGCGCATGGCCGACCGGGACCCCCACGAGCTGCTCGCCACCGAGCCGCTGATCCGCTACGACCGCAGCCAGTGGGGTGGCCGCCAGGCCGACCAGTACCTGCGCTCGGTGGGCATCACGCCGCGCGAGCGCTTCGAGCTCAACGCGCTGAACGCCATCGCCGTCATGGTCGACCGCGGCCTGGGCGTGTCGCTGGTGCCGGACTGGGCCCGGCCCTGGCCCGAGGGCCTGAACCTGGTGCGCATTCCGCTGCCGCAGCCCTGCGAGCCGCGCCGCATCGGCATCGTCTGGTCCCGCTCGACCATACGCATCCGGCTGGTGCAGGCCTTCCTGCAGGAGAGCCGCGCCGCGATGGCCCGCCCCGATGCCTGACCGACGCCAGCTTCTCGCACTGGGCGCCTCGCCGCTGTTCACGCCCTCCCGCGCCGCGGAGCCCCCGGCCGCCGGCTCGCGGCTGATCGTCTCGCGCCTGGACGGCCGGCGCGGCCGCATCGACTTCCAGCTCTACCTGCCCCAGGGCTACGAGCCGGAGGCGGCGCAGCGCTATCCGCTGCTGCTGTTGCTGCACGGGCGTGGCGACAACATGTCGGCCTGGACCCGGATCAAGAGCGTGCTCGACGACCTGATCGCCGCCGCGGTGATCCCGCCGCTGATCGCCGTCATGCCCGATGCGCCGTGGAGCCGTCGCGGCGGCTACTACGTCGATTCGGCCCATGTCGAGGGCGCGCCGGTCGAGTCCCTGCTGCTGGACGAACTGCTGCCACACGTCGAGGCGCAGTGGCCGGTGCGGCGAGACCGGGAGTCCCGCGTCGTCGGCGGCTACTCCATGGGCGGCTACGGGGCCATGCGCTTCGCGCTGGCCCGGCCCCAGGTCTTTGGCGCGGCCATCGTGCTGAGCCCGGCGGTCTACACGCCGCTGCCCCCCGCCGGCTCCAGCACGCGCGAGTTCGGCGCCTTCGGCTGCGGCCACGCACTCTTCGTCGACGCGCTGTACGAGGCCAGCAACTACCCGGCGCTGCTGGCCGGCCGGCAAGGCCAGGCACCGGCACTGCGTCTGTTCATCGCCGCCGGCGACCAGGAATACAAGCACCCCGACCCCGCCGAGTCCGCGCACGACATCGACATGGAAGCGCACAAGCTGTTCAGCCGGCTCAGCCGCGAGCCCGGCGCCAAGGCGGCGCTGCGCATCCTGGCCGGCGGCCACGACTGGTCGGTCTGGCAGCCGGCCTTGCGCGAAGGCCTGCGCTGGTGCGCCCGCCAGCTGGCCTGGTGAGCCGACAGAAGCAACAAAACCTGTCGTCTGAACATAGATACAGGCCATTCCTGTTTATTCCCGGCTGGCCGAGACTGGTCCCAACACGGGCCGCAAGGGGCTGGCCTGTGCATCCATAACCACAGCAGAGACAAGACCATGAAGCACGTCGTTCCCGTTGCCACGCTCACGCTGGCCACCGCCATCTCGACGGCCTACGCCCAGGAGGCCGCCACGCCGCCGGCCGCGGCCGCCAGTGCCGCCGCCGACGACAAGGCCAACCAGCTCGAGCGCACCATCGTCACGGGCACGCGCACGGCCAAGGCCATCGACAAGATCCCCGGCGCGATCAACGTCGTCGGCAAGACCGAGTTGTCGCAGACGCTGGCGCTGACCGAGGACGCCACCGCGGTGCTGTCGCGCGTGGTGCCGGGCTATTCCGAGTCCTCGCAGGCCATGAGCAACACGGGCGAGAACCTGCGCGGCCGCATCGCGCTGCGCCTGTTCGACGGCGTGCCCCAGGGCTCGCCGCTGCGCGAGGGCACGCGCAACGCTACCTTCACCGACATGGGCCTGGTGGGCCGCATCGAGGTCATCAACGGCCCGTCGGCCTCCGAGGGCATAGGCGCGGCGGGCGGCATCATCAACTACATCTCCCGCGTGCCGACCAAGATGGGCGACGAGTTCCAGCTCGTCACCCGCATCACGACCGAGGCCAAGGACGACAGCACCGGCTACAAGGTGGGCCTGAACTGGCTGCGCAAGACCGACGACTACGACATGGTGCTGTCGGCCTCGCGCATCGAGCGCGGCATCGCCTACGACGGCAACGGCAACCGCGTGGGCCTGAACACCAGCGGCTCGCTGATGGACAGCAAGTCCAACAACCTGTTCGGCAAGCTGGGCTTCGACTTCGGCACCGACAAGTCCCAGCGCCTGCAGTTCTCCGTCAGCGCCTTCAAGGTGGAGGGCAACAACGGCTACCGCCTCGTCGAGGGCAACCGCGACACCGGCATGACCAACACCTCGGAGCGGGGTGCCGTTCCCGGCTCCAAGGCCGAGTTCAACGACTTCAAGCAGCTCACCGCCTCGTACAGCAACGCCGCACTGTGGGGCGGCGCGCTGCAGCTGGACGCCTACTTCGCGCGCCAGGCCATGCGCTACCCGGCGGAGGACGGCGCCGACCGCCAGGATCCGCTGATCGCGCCGCTGGGCACGCTGTGGGACCAGTCGGAGATCCTGGCCAAGAAGAAGGGCCTGCGCAGCTCCTGGACGCGCGCCGACGCCTTCGGCGTCAAGGGGCTGGAGTTCCGCGGCGGCGTGGACCTGACCGAGGACAACGCGCAGCAGCGCCTGGCCCTGACCGACCGGCTGTGGGTGCCGCCGATGATCTACCGCAGCGTCGCGCCCTACACCCAGCTGTCCTGGGACGCGGGCCCGCTGACGCTGTCGGGCGGCGTGCGCCGCGAGGACGGCACGCTGCGCGTGGACAACTACACCACCACCTACTACCGCGACCGCATCAACGTCACCGGCGGCAAGCTGGACTACGCCGCCACGCTGCCCAACATCGGCGCCGTGCTGCGGCTGCCGGAGAACTGGTCGGTGTTCGCGTCGCTGGGCAAGGGCTTCACGCTGCCCAACGTGGGCATCCCGCTGCGCAACATCAACAAGAACTCCAAGAACACCAACGTGGCCGGCATCCTGGACCTTCAGGCCATCATCGTGCGCAACAAGGAGGTGGGCGTGAACTGGCGCGGCAAGAGCGCCAGCTTCGGCGCCTCGGTCTACCAGTCCTACTCCAGCCTGGGCGTGTCGCTGTCGGTGGACCCGGTCACCAACGACTTCGTCATGAACCGCGCGCCGGTGCAGATCAGCGGCTTCGAGATGACCGGCGATGCGCAGCTGACCCCGGAGATCAAGGTCAACGCGCTGTATTCGCGCATCCTCGGCAAGACCACTTTCGTGGCTGGCGGCCCGCTGACCAAGCGCATGGGCGTGAACGACACCAGCCCCGACAAGATCGGCGGCGCCGTCACCTGGAAGTTCATGCCGGGCGGCGACGTGAACCTGGGCTTCACCAAGCTGCTCAGCCGCGACCTCAACGTCGGCCTGTCGGGCGAGGAGCACACCCGCGGCTACACGCTGTTCGACCTCGGCGCCAACTACGACTGGGGCCGCTACGGCAAGACCACGCTGGGCATCGAGAACCTGACCAACAAGTTCTACGTGCTGAGCTGGTCGCAGCTGCCCGGCTTCAAGAACTACTTCTCGGGCCGCGGCCGCGTGTTCTCGCTGACGCAGACCGTGACCTTCTGACCGGAGCTGCCCATGTCCCGCAGCGTTCTGGTGGCCGGCTCGGCCAACCTGGACTTCGTCGTCCGCGCCAGCCATGTGCCGGCCCCGGGCGAAACCGTGCTGGGCCGCGGCTTCGCCTGCTTTCCCGGCGGCACGGGCGCCAACCAGGCGGTGGCCGCGGCCACCGCCGGCGGTGCACCGGTGCAGATGCTGCTGGCGCTGGGGCAGGATGCCCAGGCGGCGACGCTGGAGGCCTCGCTGCGAGGCGCCGGCGTCCAGCTGCACATCGTCCGTGACGGCGCCGAGCCCACCGGCTGCGCCTTCATCTGCGTCTCCGACAGCGCCGAGAACGCCATCACCGTGGCCCCCGGCGCCAACAACGCGCTGCGCGACGAGCACCTGCCGTCGCTGGACGGGGTCAGCCATCTGCTGCTGCAGCTGGAGACGCCCATAGCCACCGTCACCGCCTACGCGCGCCGCGCCCGCGCCGCTGGCGTCGGCGTGGTGCTCAACGCCGCGCCGGCACGGCCGCTGCCCGCCGAACTGCTGGACGCCGTGGACCTGCTGGTCGTCAACGAGAGCGAGCTGGCGGCCATCGCCGGCACCGGCGACGGCGTGGAGGCGGCCCTCGCCAGGGTCGCCGTGCCGACCGTCATCGTGACGCTGGGCAGCCGCGGCTGCCTGGCGCGGCACGAGGGTGCCCTGATCCGCCAGGGCGCTTTCCCGGTTCACGCGGTCGACACCACCGCCGCGGGCGACACCTTCTGCGGCGTGCTGGTCGCCGCGCTGAGCCGCGGCGACGGCCTGCGCCCGGCGCTGCGCCGCGCCAGCGCGGCCGCCGCGCTGGCCTGCACCCGGGCCGGTGCCCAGGCCAGCATCCCGCAGGCCCACGAAATCGACTCCCTGCTCGCCCAAGATTCCGCGACCATTCCCGCATGACCGACCACATCCTTCCGCCCGGCGACGACGACCGTGGCGAACTGGGCACCGAATTCCGCTTCTCGCACGTCACGACGGGCCGCTACCTGCCGGTGCCGGGCAAGGCACCCGGCTGGCCCTTCGCCGAGATCGGCCACTGGAAGATCGACACCAAGGGCTGCGCCGACGACTGGGTGCGCGAGCTCATCGACTGGCGGCGCGAGCACCTGATCCGCATCGGCTACGACGACGCCAACTACCGCCGCCCCGAGCTGCAATGGGCGCAGCGCAACTTCGTCCACGTGCAGATGATGGTGGAGGACCGCTACTTCTACGACCCCGTCAAGGGCGAGTACACGGTGGACCGCTACCTGGACGACCTGGAGGCGCGCTTCGGCGGCGTCGACTCCGTGCTGATCTGGTACATCTACCCCAACATCGGCGTGGACGACCGCAACCAGACCGACCTCGCCCACGACCTGCCCGGCGGACTGGCCGGCCTGAAGCAGGCGGTGGACGCCTTCCACCGCCGCGGCGTGAAGGTCTTCCTGCCCACCAAGCCCTGGGACAACGGCACCCGCCCCCAGGGCCAGCGCGACTGGCATGCCATCGCCGACATCATCAAGGCCGTCGGCGCCGACGGCATCAACGGCGACACCTACAACGGCGTGCCGCGCGCCTTCTTCGACGCCTGCGACGCGGTGGGCTGCCCGGTCGTGCTGCAGCCCGAATCGACGATCTCGTCGGAAGAGCAGCTGATCTGGAACGTGCAGAGCTGGGGCAAGAAGGTGCCGGCCGACGTGATCCCGTCGGTCGCCAAGTGGAAGTGGCTGGAGCCGCGCCACATGATCAACCTGGAGAACCGCTGGGGCCGCAACCGCACCAACGACCTGCAGTACATCCACTTCAACGGCGTGGGCTACAACGCCTGGGAAAACATCTGGGGCATCTGGAACCAGTTCACGCCCCGCGACGCCGAGACGCTGCGCCGCATCGCCACGCTGCAGCGCGCCTTCGCGCCGCTGCTGGTCAGCATGGACTGGCGCCCCTACGCCCCCACGCTGCAGGCCGGCGTGTTCGCCAGCCGCTTCCCCGGTGAGGGGCGCACGCTGTGGACCCTGGTCAACCGCATGGAGTATGAGATCGCCGGCGAGCAGCTGGCCCTGCCCCACGCCGCCGGCCGGCGCTACTTCGACCTCTGGAACGGCCGCGAGCTGCAGCCGCGCATCCTCGAAGGGCAGGCGCTGATCGAGCTGACGCTGGAGCCGCAAGGCTATGGCGCCGTGCTCGCCACGGACGACGGCGCCGGCGTCGACCCGGCCTACCTGGCCCGCGCTGCCGAACTGGCGCGCACGCCGCTGCAGTCGCTGTCGGGCCGCTGGACCGCGCTGCCGCAACGCCTGCGCGACGTGGCGCCCACTGCCCCCCAGGCCACGGCCCCCGAGGGCATGGTGACCATCCCGGCCGGCGAGTACGACTTCGTCGTCGGCGGCATCGAGATCGAGGGCCAGACCTGGGCCGGCGTGGACGTGCAATACCCCTGGGAGAGCTGCCCGCGCCGCTCCCACCGGCGGCGGCTGCAGATGCCGGCCTTCCACATCGACCGCCACCCGGTCACGAACGCCGCGTTCCAGCGCTTCATGGCCGCCACCGGCTACGCGCCGGCGGACGCCCACAACTTCCTGCGCGACTGGGTGGACGGCCGCCCGCGGCCGGGCTGGGAGAACAAGCCCGTGACCTGGGTGGGCCTGGAGGATGCGCGGGCCTACGCGGCCTGGGCCGGCAAGCGCCTGCCGCGCGAATGGGAATGGCAGTACGCCGCCCAGGGCACGGACGGCCGCCCCTACCCCTGGGGCCAGGCCTGGGATGCGGACGCCGTGCCGGCCCCCCATCGGGGCCGCACGCTGCAGGCGCCCGCCGACGTCGACGCGCACCCACGCGGCGCCAGCCCCTTCGGCGTGCTGGACCTGGTGGGCAACGTCTGGCAATGGACGGACGAGTTCGAGGACGAGCACACCCGCGCGGCCATCGTGCGCGGCGGCAGCAGCTATCTGCCGCAGACCTCGCACTGGTACTTCCCGCAGGCCTACCGCCTGGACCAGCACGGCAAATACCTGCTGATGGCGCCGAGCAAGGACCGCTCGGGGGCGATCGGCTTCCGCTGCGTGGTGGACACGCCGGCATCGGCGGCGAGCGGCCAGCCATGAACCGCCACCACACCCAGTTGGGCGGGCTGCTGGGCCAGGCCATGGAAGCCAGCCGGCGCGGCCGGCTGTTCCACTTCATCCAGGACGAGCGCAGCCCTGCCGTCACCGTCTTCTCGCCCGCGCACCGCGAGCGCAACCACGAGGGTGACTGGTACGGCGAGCATGCCGGCAAGTGGCTGTACGCCACCGCCAAGGCGGCCGCCCGCAGCGGCGATGCCGAGCTGTTCCGCCAGCTGCGCCGCGTGGCGGACTATCTGGTCGAGGTGCAGCTGCCCGACGGCTACCTGGGTACCTATGCCGCGCCGCGCCGCTTCATGGTGCGCCAGCCGCCCAAGCCGCTGAGCTGGAACGGCGAGCCCAGCCTGCGCACCTGGGACATCTGGACCCACAGCTACCTGGTGCTGGGCCTGCTGGAAGCCCACCGCCATTTCCCCAACGAGCGCTGGCTGGCGGCCGCCTGCCGCATCGGCGACCTCTGCCTGCGCACGCTGGCCGAGGGCGGCATCGACATCAACGAGCTGGGCAACCACCACGGCATGTCGGCCACCGTGTTGCTGGACCCGGCCGTGGAGCTGTATCTGGCCACGGGCGAGCCGCGCTACCTGGACCTGGCCCGGCGCATCCTGGCCCAGGCCGATGCCAACCCCGCGCTGGCGCTGCTGACGCGGGCCCGGGCCGGCGTGGACGCGGCGGACATCGCCACCGGCAAGGCCTACCAGCTGATCTGGAACCTCGTGGGCCTGGCCAAGCTGCACCGCGCCAGCGGCGATCCGGCCCTTCTCGATGCCGTCCAGCGCCTGTGGCACAGCATCCGCGACAAGCACCTGACGCTGGGCGGCGGGCCCTGGGGCGGTGTCGCCCACCGCTCCCGCGAGGTGTTCAACGCCCCCGGCGCCTTCAGCCCGCAGGGCTATGTGGAGACCTGCTCGACGCTGGCCTGGCTGCAGCTGAACCGCGAGCTGCTGAGGATCACGGGCGACGCCGTGCATGCCGAGGAAATCGAGCGCACGGCCTACAACGACCTGCTGGGCGCCATGGCACCCAACGGTGAGGACTGGTGCTACTACTCCTTCCCCAACGGCCGGCGCGTGCACACCACCTACTGGCGCTGCTGCAAGTCCAGCGGCGCCATGGCCATGGAGGAGCTGCAGGACGCCGCCTACGGGGTGAACGATGCGGGCGACGAGATCACGGTCAACCTCTACGGCCCCGGCACGCTGTCCGTCGGCAGGCTGCGCCTGAGCCAGCAGACCGACTACCCTGCCCACGGCCGCGTGCAGCTGCACATCAGCGCACCCGACGCCGGCGCGCGCTTCGCGCTGCGGCTGCGCATCCCGGGCTGGGCCGAGGGCGCCACGATCAGCCTGGATGGCCAGGCGCTGCCGGCGCCGCAGCCCGGCCGCTATGCCGAGATCGCCGCCCGCACCTGGCAGGGCGAGCACGTGGTGACGCTGGACTTCCCGATGACCCCGCGGTTGCAGCGGCGCGTCAACGAGAACATCCAGGAGTCGCGGGCGCCGGACGGCAGCCCGGTCGCCCAGCAGGTGCTGCACCACGCCTATGTGGCCGTGACGCGCGGGCCGCTGGTCTACGCGACGACCCTCATCGACGGCTTCAAGACCGAGGAGACGGTGCGCCCGCCGCAGGCGCTGCAGGAACTCCCCGCCCCGGCCGGGAGCGAGGACGGCGCGCCGGACATCGCCATGGTGCTGGGCTACCGCTCCGCCCTGTGCTTCCACCCCTACTACCGGGCCGGCGGCCGCCGCGACGGCGCCTGGCGCCTGACCTGGCTGTCGCTGGCCCCGGATGCATCATGAACGGCAAACCCACTGGAACTGCCGCAGGCCCGCTGGCCGGCGTGCGCGTGCTGGACCTCAGCGCCTACATCGCCGGCCCCTACGGCTGCACGCTGCTGGCCGACCAGGGCGCCGAGATCCTGAAGATCGAGCCGCCCGATGGCGACAACCTGCGCAACTACCCGTCCACGCTGAGCGACGAGAGCCGGGCCTTCCTGGGCGTCAACCGCAGCAAGCGCGGCCTGGTGCTGGACCTGAAGAAGCCGCAGGGCCTGGCGCTGTTGCTGCGTCTGGTGCGCGACGCCGATGTGCTGGTGCACAACTTCCGCCCCAGCGTGCCCAGGCGGCTGGGCATCGACTTCGACACGCTGCAGGCCCTGAACCCGCGCCTCATCTACTGCGCCGTGACGGGCTATGGCGAGACCGGCCCGATGCGGGAGAAGGCCGGCTACGACCAGGTGCTGCAGACCATGACCGGCATGTGCGCGCTGCAGGGCAAGCCCGGCGGCCCGCCGGAGATCCTGTACGGCTCGGTGGTGGACTACTACGCGGCGGCCCTGCTGGCCGGCGGCGTCTCCTCGGCCCTGTACGAGCGCGAGAAGAGCGGCCTGGGTCAGCGCGTGTCCATCTCGCTGCTGCGCAGCGCGCTGGCCATGCAGTCGGCCCGCCTGATCTGGGCCGACGGCGAACCGCTGGACGTGGGCCGGGACATGCGCTCCGGCGGCGTCACGGGCATCCATCCCACACGCGACGGCCATCTCTACATCTCCGCCAACACGGCCCGGTTCTGGAGCGCGCTGTGCGAGAAGACCGGCCTCGCCGACCTCGCCACGCATCCTCGCTACGACAGCGTGAAGAAGCGCGCGACGCACGCGGCCGAGCTGATCCCGCGTCTGCACGAGGCCTTGAGCCACCGGAGCGCGCTCGAATGGGAGGCCTTGTTCGGCGACGAAGTGCCTTGCGCGGCCGCCCGCCGGGTGGAAGAGATGTTCGAGCACCCCCAGGTGACGGCCGAGGACATGATCGCCCGGATGGCTCACCCGGTGGTCGGCCACTACCGCGGCCTGAGCCGCAGCATCCTGTTCGATAGGACACCAGGCCCGGCCCCGTTCGGCGCGCCGACGCTGGGCCAGCACACCGACGATCTGCTCGGCGAACTGGGTGTCGACGATGCCGCCATCGCGCGCCTGCGGCAGGACGGCGCGATTCGCTGACGGGTCGGTTGCGCGGCATCGAGAAGGCCTCGCCACTCGACGCCGGCGCCTTGTGCTGGTCGCGGTTGACGCGCTGCCGTGCCCCGATTCAGCGCCACCCAGGCGGCACGGCCCAGACAGCGCATGGCACTGGCCCGCGACCACTTTGCAAGGCACAAAGCAAAAACCCGGCACAAGGCCGGGTCTGCATGGTGTTGGTGGGCGGTGAGGGTTTCGAACCCCCGACCCCGTCCGTGTGAAGGACGTGCTCTACCCCTGAGCTAACCGCCCGATTTTTTGCGGGGATCGGACCCCGTTCGGCCTGTTGCCAGCCTACCCGTCGACTGCTGCGCTTTCAGGAACCGCACAAGCCTTTGACGCCAAAGACCCATGTGGTGGGCGGTGCAGGGTTCGAACCTGCGACCCCTGCCGTGTGAAGGCAGTGCTCTACCGCTGAGCTAACCGCCCTGAAAACGCATCCGGCTCGGGAAGCCCACGATTATGCCACGACTTGGGCGGGTTCGAGAACACGCCATTTGCAGCTGCCGCCTGCGGCCTTGTCGAGGTCGACCAGCATCTGCGCATGCGCGGCCAGCTCGGCCTCGCTGGCGCGCGGCACGGGCAGCTCGAAGCGGCTCAGGTCCAGCGCCTCGACAGCGGCATGGCTGTCGCCGCCGGCGGCGTCGCCATGGTCGTCCATCAGCAGCGCATCCTGGCCGCGCGTCAGGCGGATGTAGACGTCGGCCAGCAGCTCGGCGTCCAGCAGCGCGCCGTGCAGCACGCGCTTGGTGTTGTCCACCTCCAGGCGGCGGCACAGCGCGTCCAGCGAGTTGGCCTTGCCGGGAAAGAGGTCACGCGCCATCAGCAGCGTGTCGCGCACGCCGGCGACATGGTCGGTCAGCACGCCGCGCTTCAGGCGCTTGAGCTCGGCATTGACGAAGCCGATGTCGAAGGGCGCGTTGTGGATGACCAGCTCGGCGCCGGCCAGGAAGGCCAGCAGCTGGTCCACGATCTCGGCGAACTTGGGCTTGTCCGACAGGAAAGCCTCGGTCAGGCCGTGCACCCGCAGCGCATCCTCGTGGCTGGCCCGCTCCGGGTTGATGTAGAGGTGCAGGTTGTTGCCGGTGAGCTGGCGATTCACCATCTCCACGCAGCCGATCTCGATGATGCGGTCGCCCTTGTCGGCCTCCAGGCCGGTGGTCTCGGTGTCGAAGAAGATCTGTCTCATGTCGCTCAGGCGGGCCGCTGGTTGCGCCGGGTGGCCCAGACGAAGATGGCGATGCCGGCCAGGATCATGGGCAGGCTCAGCCACTGGCCCTGGCTCCAGTTCAGCGCGCGCAGGCCCAGGAAGTCGTCGGGCTCGCGGAAATACTCGGCCACGAAGCGCAGCACGCCGTAGCCCATCATGAAGACGCCCGAGATCTGCCCGGTCGCGCGCGGCTTGCGCGCATAAAACCACAGCACGATGAAGAGCAGCAGGCCCTCGCCCGCGGCCTGGTAGAGCTGCGACGGGTGGCGCGCGATGCCGCCGTCGTTGGCCTGCGGAAAGATCATGGCCCAGGGCAGGTCGGCGGGCGCCGGCCGGCCCCACAGCTCGCCGTTGATGAAGTTGCCCAGCCGCACGGCCATGATGCCCGTGGGCACGCAGGGCGCGATCAGGTCCGACACCTCGAAGAAGCTGCGCCCTCGCTTGCGGCCGAACAGCCACAGACCCAGCAGCACGCCCAGCAGGCCGCCGTGGAAGGACATGCCGCCCTTCCAGACGGCGAGGACTTCCATCAGGTGGTCGATGTAGTAGTCGGGCTTGTAGAAGAAGCAGTAGCCCAGCCGCCCGCCCAGCACGACGCCCAGCACGCCGTAGAACAGCACGTCGTCGACGTCCGGCTTGGTCCAGCCCACGGCCGCGTGCTGGGGCATGCGCGCGCGCCGCCCGGCCAGCCAAAGAAAGAGGCCGAAGGCGATCAGGTAGGTGATGCCGTACCAGTGCACGGCCAGCGGGCCGATCTGGACGGCAATGGGGTTGAACTGCGGATGAACCAGCATGGCTCGGGGGAATAGCGGAGGCGGCGCGCATCATAGCCAGCGCCCTCCCCGCCCCTCCTGGCGCCGGGTCAGGCCAGGCTGGCCAGCAGCTTCTTCGCGTCCTCGAGATTGCGCGGGCCGGCGCGCCGGTTCTGCACGAAGCGCTCCAGCGCCGCCCTGGCGCCGGCCTTGTCGCCCTTGGCGAGCAGTGCCTGGCCGACGCGGTGGTCCAGCGGGTAGCGGTCGGCGCCCTCCAGCGTGCGGCAGCGCTCCAGCAGGCGCAGCGCCTCGTCGGGCTGCTGCGTCTCCAGCGCGACGCGCGCCAGGCCGTAGGGGCCGGCGGCGTGCTGGGGGTGGTCGCGCTGCACCGCCTCGAAGACGGCTCGGGCCTTGGCGAAGGACTTCTGCTCCACCAGTTCCGCGCCCAGACGCATCCAGCCATTGCGCAGCTCGCGCTGCAGCGTGCGGTCCTCGCCGGCCTTGACGCCGGCCAGTTCGCGCTCGGCGCCGCTCCAGTCCTTGTCCTGGGCCGCAACCAGGAAGCGCACCAGCCTGGCCTGCTCGGGCTGGCGGGCCTCGGCGGCCAGCGCCCTGGCCTTGGCCGCGCTGCCGCCGGCAAAGCCCGGCGCGATCAGATAGAACTGGGCCAGCGCGCTGCGCGCCTCGAAGAGCAGCGGGTCCTGCTCCACGGCCTTCACGAAATAGTCCTTGGTCTTGCTGGCCAGGCCGGGCATCTTGAAGACGCTGGCCGTCATCGCCTGCTGACCGTAGACGCGGCCCAGCGCGTAGCTGCAGATGGCCTGCGGGCGCTTGTCGGCGCAGGCCTGCAAGGCCGGCAGGCTGGCCTCCAGGCGGGCGGCGTCGTTGTCGTCGACGGCGGCCAGCGCCAGCGCGACGGCGGCCTGATCGTCGTCCGGCAGCGCCTTGGCCCGCGCCTGGGCGGCACGGACCAGCTCGGCGGTCTTGCCGGCGTCCAGCCAGGCCTGCCATTGCGGATCCTTGAGCAGATCGGCCTGGGCCGCGCCGGCGCACAGGGCCAGCATGAGGGGAAGCAGACGCAGATGCATGCGGAAATCCTCCTGGAGCACAGGCATGCAACGCATCACCGCGGGCGCCCGTCGCCTGGGTTTTCCCGGCGTGACTTCAGGCATGGCGGGGCGCGCCGAGACCTGCCCGGGCGTCAGCGCCTCTTCTTCGCGCCGGGCTTGACCTGCCCCAACGCCTCCAGCTGCTGTTCGCGCCGCGCCGCCTTGCGTGCGTCCAGCGCCTGCATGGCCTTGCGCTGGGTGCGGCCCGAGGCATCGGCCCAGGCCCACCACAGCACGGCCAGCGCGAAGGGCGACAGCACGATGACCCAGGCCCAGAAGTCGTCCTTGTGGAACTGCACCCAGCCGCCCAGGCGCAGCACGACGAAGAGCACGCCGATCAATACGAAACCCATGCGGGTTCTCCTTCCGGTATTTCAGGTATCTTTGAGGGCACTGTAGTCCACCGCCCCGAAAGGTAAGCATGAAGAATGTCCTGATCCTCAGCCTCGCGCTGATCGCTCCCGCCGCGTTCGCCAACCAAGAACTGGCACAGAAGAAGAACTGCATGGCCTGCCACGCGCTGGACAAGAAGCTCGTGGGCCCCTCCTACAAGGACGTGGCCGCCAAGTACGCCAAGGACAAGGACGCGTACAAGAAGCTGGCCGAGAAGATCCAGAAGGGCGGCTCCGGCGCCTGGGGCCCGGTGCCCATGCCGGCCAACCCGCAGGTCAGCCCGGCCGAGGCCGAGACGCTGGCCAAGTGGGTGCTGAC
>JAACZV010000021.1 GCA_009996515.1 Comamonadaceae bacterium | reverse complement strand
CGCAGCGGGCGGCGCGGACTGCAGCTGTGCCTCCTGCGGCGACGGCTCGACCTGGCCCACGACGGCGGCCGCCGGCAGGGGCTGCGGCCCCGACAGGTTGCGCGACGTCACGACGGCCAGGCCGACCAGCGCGATGCAGACGCCAGCCCCCACGATCCAGGGTGCAGCGCTGCGCGGCGCCGCGCCATCGGGCCGCGCCGCGAGGGCTGGCGCGGCGGTGGCGGACGGTGGCACGACGGCCGCCTCCTCGTGCCACAGCGAGCGGGCCGTGACCGGCCTCACGCCGGGCTTCACCCCCTTCGGGCCCAGTCTCGGCCCGGGCGCGGACGACGCCGTCGTGTCGATGTGATCGTAGAAGCCCTCGGCATGCATGGACTTGGGAAACTTCATCACGGCCTCCTGCGTCGGATTCGACGTTGGTGATGAATCCCATTCTTGGGAGCGCCAGCCCCCGGGCATGCCGGCCCGCAGCCCCTTGCCCTGTAGGACGAGGGGCTGCGGACGTGTGGGTTTGTGAGGCCTGTGCCTAAAAGCCGCCCACCGGCAGCGCCGCGCCGCGCTGCAGCCAGTTGCGCGGCGAGTAGCGGCTGGCGCCGTCGGTCACGTGCAGCGTGTAGGCGTGGCGGGACTTGTCCGAGCGGTTGGCCGCCGAGTAGTGCGGCAGCAGGCCATGGAAGACCACCAGCGAGCCGGCCTCCACCTCCAGCGGGATGGCCTGCGCGGAATCGGCCGCCGGCCAGGGCGTCGCGTCGAGCGGCTCCATCCAGGCCCTGCGGCCCTCGCGCACGAAGCGTTCGCGCAGCACGCCGCGCTGGCCGCGGTGGCCGCCGGGCTCGGTCCACAGGCAGCCGTTGTGCAGCGTCGCATCCTCCAGCGCGAACCAGAAGGTGGTCACCGTGATGGGGTCGGTCTCGAAGAAGCTGGCGTCCTGGTGCCAGCGCACCTCGCCGCCTATGCCCGGCTGCTTGAAGATGAACATGCTCTGCCAGACCTGCGGCCGCGCCAGCCCCAGCGCCGCGGCCACGCCGCGCAGCGCCTCGCCCTTGGAGAAGGCGCCGAAGACGGGGTCCAGGTCGTGCATCGCATGGCCGATCTTGTTGATGGCCAGCGCCTTGGGCACGCGCAGCCGGCCCTCTTCGTCGAAGGCCTCCTCCTCGAAGAAGCAGCGCACCTGGTCGCCGCTGTCGAGGAAGTAGTCGTCGACATGGCGCTGCTGCTCCTCGGTCGTGAAGACGGGGCGCTGCTCGCCGGGGTCGAAGGCATCGACGATCTGCAGCGCACGCTCGCGCAGCGCGGCGATGTCGGCGGCGGACTTGAAGCCGGGGATGATCAGATACCCCTGTTCGGCGTAGAGGGCGGCGTGGTCGGCGGCTATCTTCATATGCTTGCGGGAAGGAGTTGTGCGGATTGTGTGGCCGCCGCGGCGCGCCGACAGTGGCCTTGTCTCAAGCCCCGGGAGTGCCCGATGAAAGCCCTGAAGATCGTGCTGGTCCTCGTCGTGCTGCTGCTGGCGTTGCTGGTCGGCGGCGGGCTGATGATCTCGCCCAAGTTCAGCGTCTCGCGCACGCTGACCATCAACGCCGCGCCGGACAAGATCTACGCCCTCATCGCCGACCCGCGCGGCTGGAAGGCTTGGAGCGCCTGGAACCGGCGCGACCCGGCCATGGCCATCGAGTACAGCGGCGCCGCGTCGGGCGCCGGCGCCGTCTGGGCCTGGAAGAGCAAGAGCCAGGGCGACGGCCGCATGACCTTCACCAGCGCCGAGGCGCCGAAGCGCCTGGGCTACGAGCTCTTCTTCCCGGACTTCGGCACCACCTCCACCGGCGACTTCCGGCTCGACGCCAACGGCGGCGCCACCCAGGTCACCTGGAGCATGAACGGCGACATGGGCGCCAACCCCGTCTACCGCTGGATGGGGCTGTTCATGGACAAGATGGTGGGGCCGGACTTCGACGCCGGCCTGGCCAATCTCAAGGCCCTGGCCGAGAAGCCCTAGCCGGACGTCAGCTCGGCTCCCAGACCAGCGCCAGCGCCAGCGCCGCCTCGGTGACCGCGCGGCCCAGCGGCGTGGCCGGGTCGGGCCGGCGCAGCCGCGGCACGCCGCGGCTCAGGTCCACGCTGCCGACCACCTGGCCACCGTGCAGCATCTCGTAGCCCACCGGGGCCGCCGTCGCGATCGCGGCGCCCTCCAGCCGGTGCACCGAGCGCAGCGCCAGCGTCAGCGCATCGCGCTGGTAGCTGCCCTCGCGCGTCTGCTGGCCCCACTGCACCCGGCCCTCGCCGATCTGCAGCGTGGCGTCCGACGCGCCGCGCCAGCGGCAGTTCAGCGTCCAGGGCTTGGTGGCCACGGCCAGCACGCCGGCCGTCAGCTCGGTCTGGCGTGCCGTGCAGTCGGCCTCGCTGTCGCCGGCCGCGCCGGACCAGGTGAAGCGCAGCGGCGCACGCCCCGTGGCCACCGTGTCGAACAGCGACAGCCGGTCCGCACCGCGCTCGTAGCGCACCCGCTGGCCGGCCAGCTCGAATTCGCCGCGCCGGCCCCAGCCGGGCTTGCCGAAGCTCTCCTCGGGCACCGCGGCCAGCGACGCGGGCTGGGCCATGCGGGCCTCGCGCACCACGCCGCAGCCGGCCAGCAGGGCCGCAAGAGCCAGAAGCGCGGCAGTCGCCGCCCGTGTCGATCGCATAAGCCACCCCTGCATGGATTCCGATGGGCCGCACTCTAGAGCGGGCTCGGGCCCATGCCGGTCCTCACCCGTGGCTGCCGGCACACTCCAAGCTAGGGGGTCAGCGCGGCGGCTCGGACGCCAGCGCCAGGGTCAGCGCCGCCTCGGTGACGGCGCGGCCCAGCGGCGTGGCCGGGTCGGGCCGGCGCAGCCGCGGCAGCGGGCCGCTGAGGTCCAGGCTCGCGACCACCGTGCCCTGGTGCAGCATCTCGTAGCCCAGCGCCACGGTCTGCGGCATCGGGCTGCCTTCGTAGAGATGCACGGAGCGCAGGCCTATGGTCAGCTCGCCGCGGCGGTAGGCGCCCTCGCGGCTGAGCTTGCCGCGGCGCATCTGGCCCTCGCCGATCTGCAGCATCGCCGCCGGCGCGCTGCCCCAGCGGCAGCTCAGCACCCAGGGCCTGGCGTCGACCAGGCGGGCGTTGGCGCTGGCCTCGGCGGGCGTCCAGCCCTCGCAGACGCTGGCGCTGTCGCCCGCCGGCCCCGCCCAGCTGAAGCGCAGCGGCGTGCGCACGCCCGCCGGCAAGGCCTCGAACAGCGCCAGCCGGTCGGCGCCGCGCTCGTAGCGCACGCGCTGGCCATGCAGCATGAACTCGCCCTGGCGGCCCCAGGCTGGCCGGCCGAAGCTCTCCTCCGCGACGCCGGCCACCGACGCTGGCTGGGCCATGCGCGCCCCGGCCGGTGCCCCCCGCGTGTCGCCGCCCTGCCGCACCGAGGCGCAGCCGGCCAGCACCAGGACGAGGGAGGCGAGAACGAGAGGCGAGCGACGCATGGCGAGCGGTGGCAGTGAAGGGACGAATACTCTAGGCCGGCCTCGGGCCGCCTAGAAACTGTTACCCGCGTTGCGTCCTGTCGCGCGCGCTCACCCATGCCCACCAACGCTGACAGCGTCCATTGCCACGCCGCGCCGCGTGATGAAATCGGCGCCACGCCATTTCAGGAGGCTCCCATGAAACGCGTGACCGGCATCGGCGGCATCTTCTTCAAGTCCCGCGACCCCCAGGCCCTGGCCGAGTGGTACCGCGTGCATCTCGGGCTGGACGTGCAGGCCTGGGGCGGCGCCAGCCTCGAGGGCGGCGCGGGCCCGACGAACTGGTGTCTCTTCAAGGCCGACACCGACTACTTCGCGCCCAGCCCGGCGCCCTTCATGGTGAACTACCGCGTGGCCGACCTGCTGGGCCTGCTCGCGGTGCTGCGCGCCGAGGGCTGCGAGGTGGTCGGCGAGCCGCAGGACTCGGAGTACGGCAAGTTCGGCTGGGTGCTGGACCCCGAGGGCAACAAGCTCGAGCTGTGGGAGCCGCCGGCCGGCCAGTAGGCCGTCAATTGCCGCGCGGCGGCTCCGAGCCGGCGGCCTCGGGCGCCGAGGCCGCGCTTGCCGCGGCCGCCGCGGGCAGGCCGATGCGCGCGATCGCCAGCTCGCCCGCGAACTCCGAGTAGAACCAGTTGCCGTCCTGCTGCACCAGGCCCTCGGCGGGCGGCTCGATCTGGGTGTTGGGCTGGCCCTTGAGCGCGACGGCCATGGTCGCGGCCCAGACCGGCAGCGCCAGGCCGCCGCCGCTCTCGCGCTCGCCCAGCGACTTGGGCGTCGGATAGCCTATCCACACCGCGCCGGCGCGCGTGGCCTGGAAGCCGCAGAACCAGGCATCGACGGCGTCGTTGGTGGTGCCCGTCTTGCCGTACAAGTCCCAGCGGCCCAGCATCGCGCTGGCCCGCGCCGCCGTGCCCTCGCGCGCGACGGCGGCCAGCAGCTGCGAGGTCATGAAGGCGTTGCGCGCGCTGATGGCGGGGCGGGGCTTGGGCGGGTCGGCCTTCCAGATGACCTCGCCCTGGGCGTCCTGCACGCGCTGGATCAGCCAGCCGGTGGGCAACTGGCCCTGGTTGGCAAACGCGGCGTAGGCCTGCGCCATCTGCAGCGGCGTGACGGAGCCGCTGCCCAGCGCGATGGTCAGGTTCAGCGGCTGCTTGTCCTCGTCCAGGCCGAAGCGGCCGGCCCAGGCGCGCACCCGCTCCGGGCCCAGCGCCTGGGCGATGCGGATGGTGACCATGTTCTTGGAGCGGGCCAGCGCCTCGCGCAGCGTCAGCGCGTCCTCGTACTGGCCGTCGTAGTTGCGCGGCGTCCAGTCGCCCTGCTCGAAGGGCTGGTCGCTGACCAGCGTGCCGGCCCAGCCACCCTGCTCGATCAGCGCGGAGTAGACGAAGGGCTTGAAGGCCGAGCCCGGCTGGCGCCAGGCCTGGGTGGCCGAGTTGAACTGGTTGCGCGCGAAGTCGAAGCCGCCCACCAGCGCGCGGATGGCGCCGGTGACCGGGTCCAGCGTGACGACGGCGCCCTCGGCCTGCGGCGTCTGGCTGATCTGCCACTGCTTGCCCGACTCCAGCACGCGCAGCACCGCGCCGCGCTTGAGGCTCTGCAGCGGCCGCATGGCGGCGCCCTTGAGCGTGATGCGCTCGCCGTCGCTCATGACCAGCTGGGCGGCGCCCTTGTCCTGCGACAGCAGCACGGCCGTGCGCAGCTCGCCCAGGTCGGGGTGGGCGTCGAAGACGGCGTCCAGCGCGTCGTCCAGGTCGTCGCCCGCCGGCAGCTCCACGGTCGCCTCCGGGCCGCGGAAGGGCTGGCGGCGCTCCAGCTCGAACAGCGCATGGCGCAGCGACTCCTGGGCGGCGGCCTGCTCGGCATAGAGCAGCGTGGTGGTCACCGTCAGGCCGCGCGTGTAGGCCGACTCGCCGAAGCGGGTCAGCATCTCCTGGCGCACCTGCTCGGCGGCATGGTCGGCGATGCCGGCCAGGCGCTTGGGGCGCTGGATGTCCAGCGGCTGCTCGCGCGCCGCCTTGGCCTGCTCGGCCGTGATGAGGCCCACGGCCGCCAGCCGCTCCAGCACCACGGCCTGGCGGCGCTTGGCCCGGCCGAAGTTCTGCACCGGATTGAAGCCCATGGGGTTCTTGGGCAGGCCCACCAGCAGCGCGATCTCGGCCGTGTTGAGCTGGTCCAGCGTCTTGCCGTAGTAGCGCTCCGCGGCCGCCGCGAAGCCGTAGGCGCGGTTGCCCAGGAAGATCTGGTTCATGTAGATCTCGAGGATCTGCTCCTTGGTCAATGCGCGCTCGATCTTGATGGCCAGCAAGGCCTCGACGAACTTGCGCGACCAGCGCTGCTCCTTGGTCAGGTAGGTGTCGCGGGCGAGCTGCTGCGTGATGGTGGAGGCGCCGTGCAGCGGGCCGCGGTGCGTCAGGTTGCGCAACATCGCGCGCAGGATGCCGCCGAAGTCCAGGCCCGAGTGCTCGTAGAAATCGGCATCCTCGACGGCCAGCAGCGCGTCCTGCAGCGGCTTGGGGATGTCCTTCAGCGGCACGTAGCGGCGCCGCTCGGCGCCGAACTCGCCCAGCAGCTGGCCGTCGGCGCTCATCACGCGCAGCGGCTGATGGGGCTGGTAGTCGGTCAGCACATCCAGCGCCGGCAGCTGCGGCCACAACACCAGCGCGACGATGGCGCCGACGAGGGCGAGCACGACAGGCAGGCCCAGCAGGGCCAGCAACCAGGGGCGGCCCAGCAGGGCCTGGGCAAGGGCAGAACGGCGCAGCACGGGTCGTGGTCTCTCGGGCGTCTTGGCAGGTCGGCAGCTTAGCGCGCCGGCCGGGAATGCCGCCGCCTCTGCCGAAAGTCATGGCGCACCTCGCGCCGTCGGCCGCAGCCGCGGCTTCGTCGGGCCCTGCCCGGGCTTCGTCCGGCGGCGGCTGACGGGCGTCGCGGCGATCTCTAACTTGGCGCCATCGCCAACCCGGGAGATCCCATGAACAAACTGCTGTCCCTGCCGCTGCTGGCCGCCCTGTCCGCCCCTTTTTCCTCCGCCTTCGCCGACCCCGCCGCCTGCCCCGAGGCCGGCGCGCAGCTGACCGAGTACCTGGCCAGCGCCAAGCAGCGCATCGTCCACGACGGCGAGGTGCGCCTGGAATTCGAGGTGGACGCCGACGGCCGCCCCCGGCTGCTGGCGCTGGACGGCTCGCGCGTCTACCGCACGCCGGTGCGCATCGCGATGCAGTCGCTGGACTGCCGGCCCGGCACGCCGCAGCGCTACGTCCTTAACATCCGCTTCGCCGATCCGGTGCCGCCGTCGATGGCGACCGCGGCCTCGGCGGCGCTGGCCCAGGCCGGCGCCGCTCCCTCCAACCCGCCCCGTTGAGCGCCCTGCCCCTCATGCCCCCTGCCTCGCGCTTCGCCGCCCTGCACTGGCGCAGCCTGTTCGCCGCCGGCGCGATCTGCGTCGCGCTGGCGACCACGCTGCTGCTGTCCGCCACGGTGCGCTGCGCGCTGTCGCTGCGGTATGGCAACGAGGAGGGCTGCCAGATCGACGCGACGCTGCGCGGCGCACTGGGACTGAGCCTGCTGCTGTGGCTGCTGTGGCTGGGTGCGGCGGTAACCCAGGGCCTGCTGCCCAGCCGGCAACCGGCCCGCAACTGGGTGCTGGCGCTGCAGATCGTCGGGCTGGCGCTGCTGGGCGGGCTGCTGAACCGGCGGCTGCGCGCCGTCGGCGCACCGGACAGTGCCTACACGCTGCAGATTCTGCTGACCTTCGCCAGCTGCATCTGCCTGGGCCTGGAGTACCGCCAGCGCGCCCGCCGCGGCGAGGCCCATGCCGAGCGGCTTCGCCGCGCCGAGCAGGACCAGGCCCGCCAGCTGGACGCCGCCCGCACCGCGCTGCTGCAGGCCCAGGTGGAGCCGCATTTCCTGTTCAACACGCTGGCCCATCTGCGCCGCCTGGCCAGCACCGATGCCGTGAGCGCGCACGCGATGCTGACCGACCTGCGCCGCTACCTGGCCGCGGCCCTGCCGGAGCTGCGCCAGGCCCAGACGCCGCTGGCGCGCGAGCTGGAGCTGGTGCGCGCCTTCCTGGCCCTGCACCAGCGCCGCATCGGGCCCGAGCGGCTGCGGCTGCACTACGACATCGCGCCGGGTCTGGACGACGTGGTGGTGCCCTCCACCTGCCTGCTGACGCTGGCCGAGAACGCCATCAAGCACGGCATCGCGCCGCAGGTGGACGGCGGCGACATCCATGTGCGCGCCGGTCCTGACCCCGACGAACCGGGCCTGCTGCGGCTGGAACTGGCCGACACCGGCGCCGGCATGGGCAGCGGCAGCGGCAGCGGCACCGGCCTGGCCACGCTGCGCGCGCGCCTGGCCGCGGCCCATGGCGGTGCCGCGCGGCTCAGCCTGCACCTCAACCAGCCGCGTGGCCTGGTCGCCCGCGTGCAGCTGCCATGGCCTTGAAGCTCCGGGCCAGCGACCCGGGCTGGATGCTGCTGGTGGGCGCCTGCACGCTGGTGGCCAACGGCACGCCGCTGGGCAACGACTTCTCCGGCAGCGACATCCTCGATGCGCTGGCCTACAACGTGCTGCAGTTCGGCGTGCCGGCCGTGCTGCTGCTGCGCCTGGCCGACGCGCTGGTCGACGCCGGCCGGCTGCCGGCCTGGGCGGCCTACCCCGGCGTCGCGGTGGCCACCGTGGTGGGCGGCATCTGGGTCATCGCACCGGCCCTCTATCCGCTGCTGGGCAAGGCCGACTGGTGGACCTGGGAGAACGACTTCGCGCTGGCCAGCACGACGCTGGTCTGGTACGGCCTGGGCGTGGCCGTCTATGCGCAGCTGCGCTTCTCGCGGCGGGCGCAGGCGCGGCTGGCCGCGCTGCAGGACGCGGCCACGCAGCGCGAACGCCGGCTCGCCGCCACCCAGCTGCTGGCGCTGCAGGCGCGCATGGACCCGGCGCTGCTGTCCGAGCGCCTGGCCGCCATCGACGCCGAGTTGCTGCGCCAGCCGCAGCGGGCCCAGCAGCGGCTGGCCGCGCTGATCGACCTGCTGCGCGCACTACAGCCGCACGTGGAGGCCCAGGTGTCGACGCTGGCGCGCGAGATCGCCGCGCTGCGCGCCTATGCCCGCCTCGTCAGCGCCGACGCGCAGCACACCGAGCGGCTGCACCTGGCCGGCCTGGACGATCCCCCGGACTGGCCGCTGGCGCCCATGGTGCTGCTGCCGCTGGTACGCCCGCTGCTGGACCAGGGCGGGACGCTGTGGAGCCTGTCGCTGCAGGCCGGCCAAGGCCGGGCCGAGCTGCGGCTGCAGGCCCTGGGGCCCGACGCTGCCAGCACGCGGCGCGCGGCCGCCGCCGTGCCGCTGGCCGAGCTGGCGCAGCGGCTGCAAGCCGTCCATGGCGAGGCGGCATCGCTGAGCCTGGTCGACGAAGATATGCCCCTGTTCAGGCTGAGCTGGCCCATGCCGACATGACGAGAATCCTGATTGCCGAGGACGAGGCCCTGCTGGCCGCCGAGATCCGCGAGGAGCTGCTGCGCCAATGGCCCGAGGCCCAGGTGGTGGGCATGGCGCGCGACGGCCATGAGGCGCTGCGGCTGGTGGAGCAGCTGGCGCCGCAGGCCTGCTTCCTGGACGTGCAGATGCCGGGCCTGTCGGGCCTGCAGGTGGCCCAGCTCATAGGCCGGCGCGCCCATGTCGTCTTCATCACGGCGCACGAGCGCTACGCGCTGCAGGCCTTCGACGAGGGCGCGGTCGGCTATTTGCTCAAGCCGCTGGACCCGGTGCGCATGGCCAGGACACTGCTGCGGCTCAAGGAGCGCCTGGCCCTGCCGCCGGCCGACCTGGCCGGCCTGGCCGCGCGCACCGCGCCGGCCAGCGGCGCCGAGCCGCTGCGCTGGATCACCGTGCAACGCGGCCGCGAGCTGCAGCTCATCACCGTGGAAGACGTGGCCTATTTCCGCGCCGACCACAAATACGTCGCCGTCGTCACCGCCGACTCGGAGGCGCTGATCTCGCTGCCACTCAAGGAACTGGTGCAGCGCCTGGACGGCGAGCATTTCTGGCAAGTGCACCGCTCCACCATCGTCAACGCGCGGGCCATCAAGTCCGTGGGCCGCTCGCTCAGCGGCAAGCTCAGCATCGCGCTGAAGGACAGGCCGGAGACGCTGGAGGTCAGCCCCAGCTACGCACACCGCTTCAGGCAGCTCTGAGCCGCGTCAGCCGCCGCGGATGCGGCCGTCCACGACCTCGATGATGCGGTCGCAGCGGCGCGCCAGCTCGGGGTTGTGCGTCACGAAGAGCACGGCCATACCGGCCTCGGCGCCGAAGCGGCGCAGCAGCGCGAACACCGCCTCGGCGCTCTTGGTGTCGAGGTTGCCGGTGGGCTCGTCGGCCAGCAGCAGCGGCGGGCGCATGGCCAGAGCCCGCGCGACGGCCACGCGCTGCTGCTGGCCGCCCGAGAGCCGGTCGGCCGGCCGGTCGGCGAACTCGGCCAGGCCCACGGCCGCCAGCAGCTCGGCGGCGCGCGCGCGCATCGCCTCGTTGGGGAACCCCTCCTGGCCCAGCATGGGCAGCATGACGTTCTCCAGCGCGCTGAAAGCCGCGATCAGGTGGTGGTACTGGAACACGAAGCCGATGCTGCGTCCGCGCAGCCGCGTGAGCCCCGCGTCGTCCAGCGCGCCGGTCTCCAGCCCCTGGATGAAGAGCTGGCCCGCGCTGGGCCGGTCCAGCAGGCCCACCAGGTTGAGCAGCGTGCTCTTGCCCGAGCCCGACGGGCCCATGACGGCGCAGAACTCGCCCGGCTGCAGCACCAGGTCGATGCCGTGCAGCACCTCGTTCTGCATGGGCGTGCCGGCATTGAAGACCTTGCTCACGCCGACGAGCTGGACGACGGGCGCCATGCTCAGCCCCGGATGGCCACGACGGGGTCCAGCCGCGCCGCCCGCAGCGCCGGCGCGAAGGCGGCCACCAGGCCGGTCAGCGCGGCCAGCAGCACGGCGCCGGCGAACAGGGCCGGGTGCAGCTCCAGCAGCCACAGCGGCGTGCCGTCCGGGTTGCGCTCCAGGTGGGTCCACAGCAGCAGCGCCGCCGCCCCCAGCGCGCAGCCGGCCAGCGAGCCGCCGAATCCCAGCAGGCAGCCCTGCAGCAGGAACACGCGCAGCACCCGGCCACGCGTGACCCCCATCGCACGCAGGATGCCGATCTCGCGCGAGCGCTGCACCACCGACACCACCAGCACGCTGGCGATGCCGAAGGCCACCGACAGGCCGACGAAGAAGCGGATGGCCGTGTTGGCCGTGGTCTGCGCGTTGATGGACGAGAAGAACTGCGCGTTGTTGCGTATCCAGCTGTCCGCCTCGACGCCGGTGGCCGCCGTGATGCGCTGGGCGATGGTCTCGGCGGCCCAGACGTCGGCAACGGTCACCTCCAGGCTGGTCGCGCCGCCCGGCAGGCCCATCAGGCTCTGGGCCGTGTGCAGGGCCGTGAAGGTGGTGCGCTGGTTGGCGCCGCGGTTGCCCAGGTCGAAGAGGCCGGCGACGTTGAGCGTCGTCTGCGCCCCCGAGGGCGCGGTGATCGCCAGCTTGTCGCCCACGGCCACGCCCAGGTCGCTGGCCAGGTCGATGCCGATCAGCAGGTCATTGGGTCCCAGCCGGGCCTCGCCGCGGGTGATCTTGTCGGGCAGCGGCACGATGCGGAAATAGTCGCTCGCGTCGACGCCGACGACCGAGATCGAGCGGCTGGCCGCGCCACGCGCCAGCAGCGCCGAGCCGCTGACGGTGGGCGTGACGATGGCGACGTCGGGCATGGCGCGCAGCTGCGCCTGCACGGCCGGCCACTGGTCGACGGAGCGCACCCGCTGCAGCGGCGCCTGCACCGTGGCCGCCGCCAGCTCGCCCGGCGCGACCGGCAGCACGCGCGCAGCCTCCTTGGGCGGCAGCAGCTGGATGTGGGCCTGGCCGGTCAGCACACGGTGGATGAAGTTGCCCTGCAGCCCCAGCAGCAGCTCGGACATGAAGACGATGACGGCCACACCTATGGCCACGCCGCCGACGATGAAGGCCGTCTGCATGCGCCCCTCGCGCAGGAAGCGCAGCGCCACGATCCACTCGAAGGGCTGCCAGCGCTTCATGGCGCCGCATCGCGCAGGCGCACGCGCTCGCCGTCGCGCAGCACGACGCTGGCCGACAGCAGCCGGTCGCCCGGCTGCAGCCCGGCCAGCACCTCGGTCCAGCCGCCGGCACTGGCGCCGACCTGGATGGCCACGCGCCGCGCCCGGCCGCCCTCGACGCGCAGCACCCAGGGCTTGGCGCCGGCCGGCTCGTGCACCGCGTCGCTGGGCACCACCAGCGCCTGCGGATGGCGGGCCACCTCGATGTTGACCGACACCGTCATGTCCTGCTGCAGCTCAGGCGGGGCCTGCGGCACGTCCAGCTTGGCCGTCACGGCCCCGGTCTGCGCATTGATGCCGGGGTTGATGTAGGCCAGCCGGGCCGCGAAGCGCCGCTCGGGGTAGGCTTCGGCGCTGGCCTGGGCCGGCTGGCCCAGCACCAGATGGCGCAGGTTCTTCTCGTCCACCTGCACGACCAGCTGGGTCAGCCCCTCGGGCGACAGCGTCATCAGCGTGCGACCCGGCGCGACCTGCTCGCCGGGCTCCACGGCGCGCGCGATCAGCACGCCGGCGGCCGGCGCCAGGATGCGGGCATAGCTCTCGCGCACGCGCGCCGCCTGCAGCGCCGTTCGGGCCGCATCCAGGCTGGCCTGGGCCAGCGCGAAATCGCTGCCGCTGGGCTGCTGGCTGACGGCCTGCTTGACGGCGGCCCGCCATTGCGCCTCCGCCAGGTCGCGTGCCTTGACGGCATCGTCCAGCGCCGCCTGGCCGATGAAGCCCTGGCGGAACAGGTCGCTCTGGCGCTGGTGCTGGGCGCGCGCGTTGTCCAGGCTGACCTGGGCCTGGCGCGCGGCCAGCGCGGCCACCGGCCCCTGCACCTCCACCAGCTGGCGCAGCCGCGCCTCGGCCTGGGCCAGCTGGGCCTCGGCCGCACGCACCGCCGCCTGCAGCTCGCGGTCGTCCAGCTCGATGAGCAGCTGGCCCTGGGCGACGCGCTGGCCCTCGGCCACCGGCACGGCGCTCACGTTGGCGGTGATCTGGGCGCCGAGGTCGATGCGATGCGGCGTCTCGACATGGCCGCTGGCGACGATGGTCTGCACGAACTCGGTGCGCCTGGCCGTGTAGGCCGTCGCCGCCGCGCCATGCCACCAGCCCCAGGCGGCCGCGCCGATCAGCGCCAGGCCGGCACCCGCCGCGACCATCCACTGCTTGGAACTCATGCACCTCCCCGCCCCGCCGGCTCCGATACGGCATTGGGCAACCGGCGCGCCGTTGCCGTCTTGATGCTGCGCAAGAAAAGCGGCGGCGGCGTCAGTACGCGCGCTCGGCCGCGGCGATGAGGCGGCTCACCCGCGACACCGACAGCCCGAGCTGGCCGGCCAGCTCGGTCATCGCGATGCCGCCCTCGGTATGCGCCAGCCACAGCGCCTGCTCGCGGACGCCGCCGGCGCGCTGCAGCCACTCGCCGAAGCCGGTGCGTACCGGGCGCCGCGGCGCGGCGGCCGCGGCCCGCATGCGCGCGGCAAAGCCGGCGTCGCCCAGGAAGATCTGCTCGCGCAGCCGGCCCGGCCACAGCTGCAGCCCCGGCTCGGAGGCCACCAGCCGCGCATAGCGCTCGCCGGCCAGGCGGTGCTGGGCGGGCGTGACGGCCGGCCGGCCCAGCATGTGGGTGTGCAAGCCGTCCACGTCCAGCCATTCCGGCCCGGCCTCCATGGCGGCCAGCGCTCGGAAGCTGGAGCCCGGCCAGCCGGCCGCGCCGCGCGCCAGGCCCAGGCGCACCGGGTTGAGGTCGATGTAGCGGCAGGCGTCCAGCAGATAGCGCTCGCGGTCGACCAGCACGGCGTGGAAGCGCCCCTGGAACAGCGGCCCGCCCGCGCCATAGCGGCGCCGGTGGTGCTGGGTGTAGACGCCGTTCACGTGCCGCATCAACGCCGACAGGTTGGCGCGGCGCGTGAACAGCAGCAGGTGGTAATGGTCGGGCAGCAGGCAGTAGGCCAGGGCCTGGGCATCGAAGCGGCGCAGGGCCTGGGCGAACAGCGCCAGCATCTCGGCGCGGTCGACCTCGTCGACAAAGGCCCGTTGCCCGCCCTCGAACGGGCAGTGGGCGCCGATCAGGTAGACCGCGCCGGCGATCTCGAGTCGAGGAGGCCGGGCCATGCCAGACATTAAGGCGGGCCGCCCGGAATGGCAAGATGGCGGCCTGCCGGCCATCTCACCGCCCCATGAAGACCCATCAGATCGAAATCCAGAAATTCAAGGCCGCCGCCAACAACCTGCATGGCCAGGTGGTGTTCAAGGTCGACGCGCTGGTGTCCCAGCGCGCGCCCGTCGAAGGCCTGGAGCCCAGCAGCCTGCTGGTGATGACCGAGCAGAACGCCCGCGTGCTGATGGCCTTGCTGAAGGCACAGATCGCCGAATTCGACAGCAAGAAGCCCAAGAGCCGCCACGGCCGCCACGGCTGAACCCGCAAGCCCGAAGAAGACACCATGCAGTACCCCCGATACAACCCTGCCTCCGACAACCGGCCGCTGTCCGACGATGAGGTCAACGACCTCGATGAACTGCTGGCCGTGCTGCCCACCGATGGGGCCATGAACGCCGAGGCCATGGACGGCTACCTCGCAGGCCTGCTGCTGACGCCGGGGCGGGAGCTTTCCAGCCTGCCCGGCGAGGCCTGGCTGCCCCTCATCTGGGGCGGCGACGGCGACGTCGACCCGGCGCCCTTCGTCAGCGGCAAGCAGCGCAAGAAGCTGGTCATGCTGGTGCTGCGCCATCTGCATTCCATCGCCACCGCCTGGGCCCAGCGGCCGCAGGGCTGGGAACCCATCTTCAGCTTCGCCGATGGCGAGGACGAGGACACCGAGTACGCCGACGCCGAGGACTGGGCGGCCGGCTTCCTGATGGCCGTGGACCTGGCGCCCGAGGCCTGGGCGCCCTGGTTCGACAACGCCGACAGCGCCGCGCTGCTGGCGCCCATCGTGGCGCTGGCGGGCGAGGACGGCGGCCTGGACCAGGCCGACGCCGCGGCGCGCGACGAGGCCAGCCGCAGCATTCCTGACGCCATGCTGGCGTTGTGGGCCCTGCGCCAAAACAGCGCCGCGAAAGCTTAAACCCCCTCAACGCAGGTGGCCGCGGCCGCCGCTTTGGTCCACACTCGGTTCATGTTGTCCACCTTGCTCGCTGCCACCGGCCTCGCCGCCTGCATCGCGCTGGGCCTGCACATGGCCCTGCCCGGCCGGGTGCGCGCGCGCGTGGATGCCGGCCTGCACCGCCTCGTCGGCAGCTTGCGAGCGCTGGCGACGCGGGCCAGCGGCTGGCGCCGCCAGCAGCGCCAGACCCGCGCCGCGGCGCTGGAGGCGCAACGCGTCATCCGCCGCGCCCGCGAGTCGGCCCTGCACGACGAGCGCGACAGCCGCACCGATGGCGAGTGGACCGGCAACGTCTACCGCCCGAAGAGCTTCGACAAGCCCAAGAAGCCGCACTGAGCAGGGACCGAGGACAGCGCCTGCGCGCTGTCCGACGCCCTGCGAAGGACTGCGGCTTGCAAGCCGCAGGCATGAAAGCTCAATCCGAAGACTGCTGCAATCGCCACATCTCGGCATAGCGGCCGTTGCGGGCCAGCAGTTCGTCATGCCGGCCGCGCTCGATGATGCGGCCCTGCTCCAGCACCAGGATCTCGTGCGCGTCGACGACGGTGGACAGGCGGTGCGCGATGACCAGCACGGTCTTGTCCTGCCCCACGGACTCCAGTTCGGCCTGGATGGCGCGCTCGTTGCTCGAGTCCAGCGCCGACGTGGCCTCGTCGAAGATCAGGATGGGCGGGTTCTTCAGCAGCGTGCGCGCGATGGCCACGCGCTGCTTCTCGCCGCCCGACAGCTTCAGGCCGCGCTCGCCCACCATGGTGTCGTAGCCCTGCGGCGTGGCCGCGATGAAGGCATGGATGTGGGCCGCGCGCGCCGCGCCCTCCACCTCGGCCTGGCTGGCGCCGGGGCGGCCGTAGGCGATGTTGTAGGCCACCGTGTCGTTGAACAGCACGGTGTCCTGCGGCACGATGCCGATGGACTTGCGCAGGCTGGACTGCGTGACGGCGCGGATGTCCTGGCCATCGATGCGGATGCTGCCCGCATCGACGTCGTAGAAGCGGTACAGCAGCCGCGCCAGCGTGCTCTTGCCCGAGCCGCTGGGCCCCACGACGGCCACCTTCCTGCCGGCCGGGATCTCGAAGCTGACGCCGTGCAGGATGGGTCGCACCGGGTCGTAGGCAAAGCTGACGTTGTCGAACACGACGCGGCCGCCGCCCACCCGCAGTTCGGCCGCGCCGGGCGCGTCGGCCACCTCGCGCTGGCGGTCCAGCAGCTGGAACAGCTTCTCGATGTCGGTCAGCGCCTGCTTGATCTCGCGGTAGATCACGCCCAGGAAGTTCAGCGGGATGTAGAGCTGGATCATGAAGGCGTTGACCATGACCAGATCGCCCAGGCTCATGTGGCCGTCCACCACGCCCTGCGTGGCCCGCCACAGCATCAGCACCAGGGCCGTCGCGATGATGAGCTGCTGGCCGGTATTCAGCAGCGACAGCGTGGTCTGGCTCTTCAGCTGGGCGCGGCGCAGCTTCTCCAGGCTCTCGTCGTAGCGCGCCGCCTCGAAGCCCTCGTTGTTGAAGTACTTGACCGTCTCGTAGTTCAGCAGCGAGTCGATGGCGCGGCTGTGGGCCACCGAGTCCAGTTCGTTGAGCGTCTTGCGGAACTTGGTGCGCCACTCGGTGACGACCACCGTGAAGGCGATGTAGACCGCCAGCGCCGCGACGGTGATGCCGGCGAACCAGGCATCGAACTTCACGCCCAGCAGCGTCAGCACCAGCACCACCTCGATCAGCGTCGGCACGATGCTGTAGAGCGAATAGCTGATCAGCGAATGCACGGCCCGCGTGCCACGCTCGATGTCGCGCGTCATGCCGCCGGTCTGGCGCTCCAGGTGGAAGCGCAGGCTCAGGTCGTGCAGATGCCGGAACACCTGCAGCGAGATGCTGCGCGCCGTGCCCTCGGTGGCCTTGGCGAAGATCAGCTCGCGCAACTCGGTGAAGAGGGACGTCGACAGCCGCAGCGCGCCATAGGCGACCAGCAGGCCCAGCGGCACGACCAGCAGCGTCTGCGGCGAGCCGGGCTTGAGGTCCAGGCTGTCGACCAGGTGCTTGAGCAGGATGGGCACGCCCACGTTGCTGAGCTTGGCCCCCAGCATGAAGGCCAGCGCCAGGCCCACGCGCCAGCGATAGCGCCACAGATAGGGCAGCAGGCGGCCCACGGTCCCCCAGTCGCCGCGCGGGGCGTTGGGGGCGGAAGCAGGAAGCGAAACGGAAGTGGCGCGCATCGCCGCATTGTCCGCGGCCGCCTGCGGCGCAGAAGCCGCGGCGCGGCCGGCCGTCGCCATGCCGGCGGACAGTCTGCAGCAAGCTTGCCGAGGGCGGCGGCCCACGCCGGGGCGCGCGGCCGGATGGCCGGCGCCCACAGGCGTGGCGCGGCAGCAAGGCCATGCCGGCGGTCCGCCGGGGCACTATTCACCCGCACAACACTCCCGGAAGCCGGCGTTGACGACAGCGGCTGCGTCGTTATGCTGCCCCGCGACACCCAACTTGCGAGGCTTGCATGCGAAGCAATCAGCCGGTGACCCAGAACAGCTATGTCTTCCCCGCGGACCAGACGCTGATCTCCATCACCGACCTGAAGGGTCGCATCACCTACTGCAACACCAACTTCGTCACCGTCAGCGGCTTCACGACCGCCGAGCTGATGGGCCAGCCGCACAACATCGTGCGCCACCCCGACATGCCCGAGGAGGCCTTCCGCGACCTCTGGGACACCATCCAGAGCGGCCTGCCCTGGGGCGCGCTGGTGAAGAACCGGCGCAAGAACGGCGACTACTACTGGGTGCGCGCCAATGCCACGCCGGTGCGCGACGGCGAGCGCATCGTCGGCTACCTGTCGGTGCGGACCAAGCCCACCGACCAGGAGGTGCGCGACAGCGAGCAGCTCTACGCGAAGATGAATGCCGAGGCCGCCGCCGGCCGGCGCGTGCATGTGCTGCATCACGGCGAGCTGCGCCGCATCGACCTGGTGGGCCGCCTGCTGCACGCGCTGCGGCCGCAGCTGCGCGGCCAGATCATCTGGCTGACCGCGCTGGCCGCCGCGGCCCCGCTGCTGGCCGCCTGGGCCGGTGCACCGCTGTGGGGGCTGCTGCTGGCCGCACTGCTGGGCACGGCCGTGGCCAGCGCCGGCCTGCTGGCCTCGGCCGTGCGGCCGTTGGGCGACGTCATCGCGACGGCCAACCAGCTGGCCGGCGGCGACCTGACGCACCACGTCGCCGTCACCGGCCGTGGCGAGATCGGCCGGCTGCAGCTGGCGCTGGCCCAGCTGACCGTGTCGGTGCGCACCGTCGTGCGCGATGTGCGCCACGAGGTGGCCAACCTGCTGGGTGGCGCGCAGGAGATCGCGTCCGGCAACCAGGACCTGTCGGCCCGCACCGAATCGCAGGCCAGCAGCCTGGAGCAGACGGCGGCGGCCATGGACCAGATCGGCGGCACCGTGCGTCAGACCTCCCAGCTGGCCGGCGAGGGCGCCCAGCTCGCGCGCGACACCGCCGGCGTGGCCCGGCGCAGCCAGGAGGCGGTGCACACCGTCGTGGACACCATGCAGGAGATTGCCGAGTCCTCGCGCCGCATCGGCGACATCATCCAGGTCATCGAGGGCGTGGCCTTCCAGACCAATATCCTGGCGCTGAATGCCGCCGTCGAGGCGGCCCGCGCGGGCGAGCAGGGCCGCGGCTTCGCGGTGGTCGCCAGCGAGGTGCGGGCGCTGGCCCAGCGCACCACCGGCGCGGCCAAGGAGATACGCGCGCTGATCGAGGAGTCGCGCACCCGCGTCGAGGCCGGCGGCCAGCGCGCGGGCGATGCCAAGCTGCGCATGGACGAGGTCAGCGAGGTGGTGGCCCGCGTGACCCGCGTGCTGGAGGAGATCGACACCGCCGCGCGCGAGCAGTCCATCGGCGTGGGCCAGGTGGGCGAGTCGGTGCAGCACCTGGACTCCATCACGCAGCAGAACGCCGCGATGGTGGAACAGCTGGCCGCCGCCGCCAGCGCGCTGAACAGCCAGGTCGGCCAGGTGCACAACGCCATCCGCGTGTTCCGCCTGACCGATCAGGACAAGTCGCTGGCCGAGGTGGACGCCGTGGAGCTGCGCAAGCAGTCGCGCGACGAGGGGGCGCCCGCTCCGACGCCGACTCCGGCCGTCGCGCGCAAGCCGGCCCCGCCCAAGGCCAGGCCCGTCAGCGCCGTGCGGCGTCCGCCCCCCGCGCCACGACCCGCCGCCCCCTCGCCGGCGCCGGCCATCGCCGCGGACGACGACTGGCAGAGCTTCTAGCCGGGCGCGAGCAGGGACAATCCAGGCTCCCGCCCTGCTGTAGTCGCCTCATGAGCCCTGACGCCCGTCCCTCCTCGCCCGCCACCCCGTCCAGCGGCCAGCGCGAACTCGTGCTGCGCGTCATGCCCATGCCGGCCGATGCCAATGCCAACGGCGACATCTTCGGCGGCTGGATCATGGCCCAGGTGGACATCGCCGGCTCCATCCTGCCGGCGCGCATGTCGCGCGGCCGCGTCGCCACCGTGGCCGTCAACGAATTCATCTTCAAGCAGCCGGTGTCCATCGGCGACCTGCTGAGCTTTTATGCGACGGTGACTCGCATCGGCCGGACGTCGATCACGGTCCACGTGGAAGTGATGGCCGAGCGCGACCCGGAGAACCTGCACGTCGTCAAGGTCACCGAGGCGAACCTGACCTATGTGGCCATAGACCGCGAGGGCAAGCCCAGGCCGCTGACGATCTGATCGGCCAGCGCCTGGGCCCACAGCGCATAGCCGCGCGGGCCGGGATGGAAGCCGTCCTCGGCCATCAACCCGGCCGCGTCGCGCTGCATGGCCTCGGGCAGCTGCAGCACGCGGCGCGATGCGTGGCCGGCCACGGACGCCGCCAGCGCCGCGTTGAACCGGGCCGCCTGGCGGCCGAAGAACCAGCGCAGCGGCTGCGGCAGCAGCGGGAACTGCTGCATGGGCGGCGCCGCGCAATGCAGGCTCAGGCGCACGCCGGCGCGCTCGACGGCCAGCGCATGGATGCGGTCCAGCGCCGCCAGCGCGCGTGACGGCGCCACCTGGCCGACGACGTCGTTGACGCCCAGCGCCGTGACCAGCACGTCGGCCGGCGCCAGCTCAGCCGTCTCGAACGCCGCGAGCGCCTGCTCGCTGCGATGGCCACTGGTGGCAATGAGCTGCCAACCCACCGGCCGGCCCAGACGGGCCGCCAGCGCCCGGGCCAGGCAGCCCGCCAGCGCCTCGTCCTGGTGCGCCGCACCGACGCCGGCAGCGGACGAGTCACCGACGATCAGCACGCGCAGTGCCTGCCCCTCGGCCGCGCGCGGCCCGGCCGCCTCGGGCAGGCGCAACGCGGTCGCCCGCACCCGGCGCCCCTGCAGGATCAGCAGCGGCGCCAGCACGATCTTGGCCAGGAGAACGCCGAGCCGCCTCAAGTCAAAGGCCGGACCTGGGGGCTTGATGCGCTTCAGGAAAATTTGGAGAAGTCCGGCGCGCGTTTCTGGAAGAAGGCCTGGAAGGCCTCCATGGCCTCGGGGCTGCGCAGCCGGGCGCCGAAGACGGCGGCCTCGCGGGTGATGGCAGCCTTCACGGCGTCGCGTTGCGCATCGCGGATCAGCTTCTTGCTGTCGCGCACGGCGCCCGGCGCCAGCGTGTTGAAGCGCTCGGCGACGCGGCGCGCATGGTTGAGCACCTCGCTGCCCGGCAGCACGCGGTTGGCGATGCCGCATTCCACGGCCTGCTCGCCGGTGAAGGGGTCGCCCAGCAGCAGCTTCTCGGCCGCGCGGCGGTTGCCCATCAGCTGCGGCAGCACGACGCTGGAGGCGAACTCCGGCACCAGGCCCAGGGCCACGAAGGGCATGGCCAGGCGGGCCTCGTCGGACACGAACACGAAGTCGCAATGCAGCAGCAGGGTCGTGCCGATGCCGATGGCCGCTCCGGTCACGGCGGCGACGACGGGCTTGCCGCAGTCCACCAGCGCATGCATGAACTGGAAGGTGGGCGCATCCTCGCCGCGCACCGGGCCGGCCATGAAGTCCTCCAGGTCGTTGCCCGACGTGAAGATGCCCGGCTGGCCGGTGATCAGCACGGCGCGCACGGCCGGGTCGGCATCGGCCGCGCGCAGCGCATCGGCCATGGCCTGGTACATGGCCTGGGTGATGGCGTTCTTTTTCTCGGGGCGGGCGATCTCGATCGTCGCGACGCCGTTGACGGTGTAGGTCTTGATGGTCACGTCAGGCTCCTTTTGGGGGGTCCGCTGCATTGTCTTCGGGCCGAGCGCCGGGCCGCTCCCAAGCCGGCCCGTCTGGCGATGCTTGCCGGTCAATCCGGCACGCATCGCCGTCCCCTCGGGGGCTGAGGCCGGACATGACCCGTCCAATGGACGGGTCGTGCCTGCCGAAGGGCTGCGGCGCACGCCGCAGCGCGGTCTGCAAGACCGACCAGGCTTGCCTGCGTTCAGCAGGGCAAGACTGGGCGAGGGGCTCAGGCGGTAGCCGTCCTGGCGTGGAACTGCGTCCAGTGATTGGCCAGGTGCATCAGATGGGCGCGCTCGTACTGCGGCTTGGTCAGCTCGCCGTAGGCGAAATGGGGCCGCAGCTTGCCGTTGAACTGGGCGAAGGCATCCATCGCCGCCAGCAGGCGGTTCACCGCGGCCTTCAGCGCCAGCGATGCCTCCAGCGCCGGCGCGCCGGGGATGGGCTCGGCGAGGTCGTGGCTCATCACGCCGCGGGCGTTGAACAGCGCGAAGGCCGCCGAGCCTATGGTGGAGCGGAACCAGGCGCCCTTGAGCGCCGGAAAGCCCTGCATCGAATACTCGATGCTCTGCGCCAGGTGTTGCAGCACCTGGCTGAGGTTCCAGGGGCTGCCATCCACGATCTTGGGCGTGAACAGCAGCTCCAGCACGGCCTGCTGGGCCTGCTTCCAGCTCGTGAAGGTCTCCAGCCGGCCGTTGCAGCCGGCCAGCTGGGTTGCGACGGCCGGCGCCGCGAGCAACACCGTGGTGGTCTTGAGTACGCGGCGGCGGTCCATGGCTTACAGCCTCTCGAAGATGCCGGCCGCGCCCTGACCGGCGCCCACGCACATGGTCACCATGCCGTACTTGCCGCCGGTGCGGCGCAGGCCGTGGATGACCGAGGCCGCGCGGATGGCGCCGGTGGCGCCCAGCGGGTGGCCCAGCGCGATGGCGCCGCCGTTGGGGTTGACCTTGGCGCGATCCAGCTCGATGCCCTTGCTGTCCAGGTCGTTCAGCACCGCCAGCGACTGCGCGGCGAAGGCCTCGTTCAACTCCACCCAGTCCAGGTCCTTGGCGGAGATGCCGGCCATCTTCAGCGCGGCGGGAATGGCCTCGATGGGGCCTATGCCCATGATCTCGGGCGGCACGCCCTTGACGGCGAAGGACACGAAGCGGGCCAGCGGCGTCAGGTTGTAGCGCTTCAGGGCCGCTTCGCTGACGATGATGAGGCCGCCCGAGCCGTCGGAGGTCTGCGAGCTGTTGCCGGCGGTCACGCTGCCCTTGGCGGCGAACACCGGCTTGAGCCTGGCCAGGCCTTCCAGCGAGGTGTCGGGGCGGGCGCCTTCGTCGAGCTTGACGGTGCGGGTCTTGGTGTTGACCGTGCCGTCAGCCAGATTGGGCGTGCGCTCGATGACGTCGAACGGCGTCATCTCGGCATCAAAGTAGCCCGCCTGCATCGCGGCGATGGCACGCTGGTGGGACTGCAGCGAGAACGCGTCCTGCGCCTCGCGGCTGATCTTCCACTGCGCGGCCACCTTCTCGGCCGTCAGGCCCATGCCGTAGGCGATGCCGATGTTCTCGTCGCGCTCGAAGATCAGCGGCGACAGGCTGGGCTTGTTGCCGCCCATGGGGATCATGGACATGGACTCGACGCCGCCGGCGAACATCACGTCGGCCTCGCCGACGCGGATGCGGTCGGCGGCCATCTGCACGGCCGTGATGCCGGAGGCGCAGTAGCGGTTGATGGTCACGCCGCCCACCGTGGGGCCGAAGCCGGCCAGCACGGAGGCCACGCGGGCGATGTTCATGCCCTGCTCGGCCTCGGGGAAGGAGCAGCCGACGATGGCGTCCTCGATGGCGGCGGCCTCCAGGCCCGGCGCCTGCGCGAGGGCCGCCTGCATGACCTTGACGAGCATCTCGTCGGGGCGGGTGTTCTTGAAATAGCCACGGCCGCTCTTGCCTATGGGCAGACGGGTGGCGGCGACGACGTAGGCGTCCTGGACTTGCTTGCTCATGTTGGTTCCTTTCCTCAAGCCTGGGGCTTTTCCTTGGGCACCCAGGCCCAGACAAATTCACACTCGATCGGCTCGATGCCGGCTTCGTCCGTCACGGTCACGGCGACCTGCACTTCACCCTTGGTCTCGCGCGCCATCAGGTCGCGCTGGGCCTCGGTCAACTGCGCGCGGGCGACGAGGCCGCCGGTCGCGCGCTTCCTGAAGTTCACGTGCAGCGACTTGCACAGCGGCAGGCAGTCATCACGCACGTTCATGCCCACGACCATGCCGGTGGCGGTTTCGGCCACCAGCGCCATCGCCGCGGCATGGACCCCGGCGATGTGGTTCTGCACGCGGCGCCGGTTGGCAACGCGGATCTCGCTGCGCTCGGGGGTGAGCACCGCGAAGTCCAGCGCCGCCGTGCCGGTGAAGGGCACGGCGCGGCGCAATGCGAAGTTGCGCGCGGCACCCCGCAGCGGGGCGGGCAGGCCGTCCAGCTTGGCGAGGGTGCGTTGAAGCCGGTTCATCGTGTTCCTGGTCAGTCGAGGACAGAGCTCGCGCTTCGCGCTTCGGTCTGTCCCACGATGTCATTAGTTTCGAACCGGCTTGCCCGTCTGCAGCATCCCCATGATGCGCTCCTGCGTCTTGGGGTTGTCCAGCAGCGAGCAGAAGTGCTTGCGCTCCAGCGCCATCAGGTACTCCTCGGTGACCAGGGAGCCGGCCTCGACCTCGCCGCCGCAGACCACGTCGGCGATCGCCGCGGCCAGGTGGTAGTCGTGGGCGCTGACGAAGCCGCCGTCGCGCATGTTGGCGACCTGGCCCTTGATGGTGGCGATGCCGCTGCGGCCGGCGACCGGGAACAGTGCCTTGTGCGGCGGGCGATAGCCGGCCTCGGCCATGCCCAGCGCGGTGGCGGTGGCGACAAACAGCAGCTCGTCCTTGTGCGGGACGATGATGTCGCTGTCCAGCAGGAAGCCGTTCTTGCGGGCTTCATGCGCCGAGGTCGCGACCTTGGCCGTCGCCGCGGTCAGGAAGCCGTCCTTCAGGAAGGCCAGGATGTCGGCGCCGGCATTGCCGGCGTTGGCCATCTCGGCCGCGCGGCGCGCGATATAGGTCAGGCCGCCACCGCCCGGGATCAGGCCCACGCCCACTTCCACCAGGCCCACATAGCTCTCGACATGGGCCACGCGGCGGGCGCAGTGCACGGCCAGCTCGGCACCACCGCCCAGGGCCAGACCGCGCATCGCGGCCACCACCGGCACGGCGGCATAGCGCAGGCGCAGCATCATGTCCTGCAGCTTCTTCTCTTCCGGTGCGATGCCCTTGCTGCCCGACTTCATGAAGACGGGCATCAGGCTCTCGAGGTTGGCGCCGGCCGAGAACACGTCGTCCGGGCTCCAGATGACCAGGCCCTTGTACTGGCTTTCAGCAATCTCGACGGCCTTGAGCAGGCCTTCGGTGACGGCCGGGCTGATCAGGTGCAGCTTGGCGGTGATGGAGGCGATGACGACCTGGCCGTCCAGCGTCCAGACGCGCACCTCGTCGTTCTTGAACAGCTCGGTGCCGCTCTTCAGCGGGTCGGCCGCGCCGGTGCCGAACAGGCTCTCGCGGAAGGCCTGGCGGGCATAGACCGGCAGTTCGCTGCGCGGCTTGAACTTGCCCTCGGCGGCACTCCAGGAGCCCTGCGGCGTGTGCACGCCACCGGCCTCGGCGACCGGGCCTTGCGTCACCCAGGCCGGCAGCGGGGCGCTGGACAGGGTCTTGCCGTCGGCGATGTCGGCGGCGATCCACTCGGCCACCTGCTTCCAGCCGGCCGCCTGCCACAGCTCGAACGGGCCTTGCTGGCTGCCGAAGCCCCAGCGCATCGCGAAGTCGATCTCGCGGGCGGTGTCGGCCACGGTGGCCAGGTGCACGGCGCAGTAGTGGAAGCTGTCGCGCAGGATGGCCCACAGGAACTGCGCCTGCGGGTTGGTCGATTCACGCAGCAGCTTGAGGCGGTCGGCCGGCGCCTTCTTCAGCATGCGCGCGACGATCTCGTCGGCCTTCTTGCCGCCGGCCACGTATTCACCCGTGGCGAAGTCCAGCCGCAGGATGTCCTTGCCCACCTTCTTGTAGAAGCCGGCGCCGGTCTTCTGGCCCAGCGCGCCCTTCTCGATCAGGCCGGCCAGCACCTTGGGCGTGGCGTAGGTCGCGTAGAAGGGGTCGTCCTTCAGGTTGTCCTGCATGGTCTTGACGACATGGGCCATGGTGTCCAGGCCCACCACGTCGGCGGTGCGGAAGGTGCCACTCGACGCACGGCCCAGCTTCTTGCCGGTCAGGTCGTCGACGACGTCCACCGTCAGGCCGAACTTCTCGGCCTCGATCATCGTGGCCATCATGCCGGCGATGCCGACGCGGTTGGCGACGAAGTTGGGCGTGTCGTGCGCGCGCACGACGCTCTTGCCCAGCGACGTGGTCACGAAGGCCTCGAGCTGGTCGAGGATCTCGGGCCGGGTCGTCGGCGTGTTGATCAGCTCCAGCAGCGCCATGTAGCGCGGCGGGTTGAAGAAGTGGATGCCGCAGAAGCGCGGCTTGATTTCCTCGGGCAGCACCTCGCTGAGCTTGGTGATGGAGAGGCCCGACGTGTTCGAGGCCACGATCGCATGCGGGGCCACGAAGGGCGCGATCTTGGTGTACAGGTCCAGCTTCCAGTCCATGCGTTCGGCGATGGCCTCGATGACGAGGTCGCAGCCGCGCAGCAGCTCCAGATGCTCCTCGTAGTTGGCCTGCTGGATCAGCGCGGCGTCCGACGCATCGCCCAGCGGCGCGGGCTTGAGCTTCTTCAGGTTCTCGACGGCCTTGGTGACGATGCCGTTCTTGGGGCCTTCCTTGGCCGGCAGGTCGAACAGCACGACCGGCACCTTGCAGTTGACCAGGTGGGCCGCGATCTGCGCGCCCATCACGCCGGCGCCGAGCACGGCGACCTGGCGGACTTGGAATCGACTCATTGAAAACTCCTTGGGATGTTCGTTCACTCGACGCGAATCCACGTCTGCGTGCGGTAGAAGGGGCCGATGTAGCCGCGCATCTCCAGTTTCTTGCCACCGTCCACCGGCTTCAAGCGGGTGCGGTAGGTTTTGCCGTTATTGGGATCCAGGATCTCGCCACCGCCCCAGATGCCATCACCCTCGGCCTTGACGCCGCGGATGATCTGCAGGCCCAGCACGGGCTTGTCCTTGCGGTCGTCGCTGCACTTGTCGCACTTGGAATCGGCGGCGGTCTTGGGGTCCAGCAGCTTGTCGATGCTGCCGACCAGCACACCGCCCTGCTCGCCGATGCGAACCAGCGACTTCTCGGTCTTGCCATCGTCGTCAATGGTCTTCCACAGGCCCACGGGCGTGGCCTGGGCGAATGCGAGGACCGGGGCCAGCAGGCTGGCGGCGAACAGGGCTTTCATGGGCTTGTCTCCTTGTTGTGGCTGGATGCGCAGGGTCAGAACAGCGCCTCGTCCATTTCCATCAGCGGCGCCAGGCCGGCGCGGCAGCTGCGGATCAGGCTGGCCGTCTCGGGCAGCAGCTTGGCGAAGTAGAAGCGCGCCGTCGCCAGCTTGGCGGTGTAGAACGGGTCGCCGCTGTCCTTCTTGGCCAGCGCGATCTTCGCCGCCTGGGCGAAGAAGTAGGCGAAGGTCATGTGGCCCACCACGCGCAGATAGTCCACCGCGGCGGCGCCCACCTCGTCGGGGTTGCCGAAGGCCTTCATGCCGATTTCCTGCGTCAGCTTGTTGACCTTGTCGCCCAGGTCGGCCAGCGGGTTCACGAACTCCTGCATGGCCTCATTGACGCCCTCTTCCTCGATGAAGGCGGCGATCTTCTTGCCGAACTTCTTCAGCGTGGCGCCGTTGTTGGCCAGCACCTTGCGGCCCAGCAGGTCCAGCGACTGGATGGTGTTGGTGCCCTCGTAGATCATGTTGATGCGCGCGTCGCGCACGAACTGCTCCATGCCCCATTCGTGGATGAAGCCGTGGCCGCCATAGACCTGCAGGCAGTGCGAGGTGGCCAGCCAGCCGTTGTCGGTGATGAAGGCCTTGATGATGGGCGTCAGCAGCGCGACCTCGGCCTCGCAGTCCTTGCGCTCGTCCTCGTCGTCGCTCTTCAGCGCCTTGTCCAGCTGCAGCACGGTATAGCCCTGCAGCATGCGGCCGCCTTCGGCAAAGGCGCGGGCCGTCAGCAGCATCTTGCGCACGTCGGGGTGCACGATGATGGGATCGGCCGGCTTGTCCGGCGCCTTGGGGCCGGACAGGGCGCGCATCTGGATGCGGTCCTTGGCATAGCTCACGGCGTTCTGGTAGGCCACCTCGGTCAGGCCCAGCGACTGGTTGCCCACGCCCAGGCGGGCCGCGTTCATCATGACGAACATCGCGGCCAGGCCCTTGTTGGGCTGGCCCACCAGCGTGCCGGTGGCGCCTTCCAGCACGATCTGCGCGGTGGCGTTGCCGTGGATGCCCATCTTGTGCTCCAGGCCGGCGCAGAAGATGCCGTTGCGCGAACCCAGGCTGCCGTCGGCGTTGACGTTGAACTTGGGCACCACGAACAGCGAGATGCCCTTGGAGCCGGCCGGCGCATCCGGCAGGCGGGCCAGCACCAGGTGGATGATGTTCTCGGCCATGTCGTGCTCGCCGGCCGAGATGAAGATCTTGGCGCCGGTGATCTTGTAGGTGCCGTCGGCCTGCGGTTCGGCCTTGGTGCGCAGCAGGCCCAGGTCGGTGCCGCAATGCGGCTCGGTCAGGCACATGGTGCCGGTCCACTCGCCGCTGGTCAGCTTGGGCAGGTAGGTGGCCTTCTGCTCGGGCGTGCCGTGGGCATGCAGCGCCTCGTAGGCGCCGTGCGAGAGGCCGGGGTACATGGTCCAGGCCTGGTTGGCCGAGTTCAGCATCTCGTAGAAGAACTGGTTCACCAGCAGCGGCAGGCCCTGGCCGCCGTACTCGGTGTCGCAGGACAGCGCCGCCCAGCCGGCCTCGACGTACTGCTTGTAGGCCTCCTTGAAGCCCTTGGGCGTGGTCACGGCGTGGGTGGCCTGGTCCAGCGTGCAGCCCTCGGCATCGCCGCTGAGGTTGATCGGGGCGATGACCTCGGCCGCGAACTTGCCGCCTTCCTCGAGCACCGCATTGATCGTGTCGGCGTCGATGTCGGCATGGGCCGGCAGCATCTTCAGCTCGTCGACGACGTTCAGCAGCTCGTGCATGACGAACTGCATGTCACGCATGGGCGGGGTGTACTGGGGCATCGGGGACTCCTGGTTGGAATGGTGAATCGGTCAGCGCCTGGTGGCGCCGGTCTTGGAAGCGGGGCGGCCGCGGTCCGTCTCCAGGCCCAGCGGCGTGGCGTAGAACTGGATGGTCCGCTCGAAGCCGTTGCCGGCGCGTGACAGCGCGCCGGGCACGCGCATGAAGCGCGCATCATGATGCAGGGACAGGATGAGGCCGTGCAGTTCGAAGACGATCTGGTCCACATCGGCATCGGCCTTCAGGTGGCCCTCGTCGACCGACAGCGCTATGGCCTTGTGCAGCGCGTCATGCCAGGCCTTGACCATGCCGGCCAGCGCGTCGCGCACGGGGCCGGGCCGGTCGTCGAACTCGACGGCACCGCTGATGTAGATGCAGCCCGAGTCCACCTCGACGGACACGCGCCGCACCCAGCGCTCGAACATCGCGCGCAGTCGGGGCAGGCCGCGCGGCTCGCGGATGGCGGTGAAGAAGACTTCCTCTTCGAACCTGGCGTGGTATTCGGTGATGACGGCGATCTGCAGCTCCTCGCGCGAGCCGAAATGCGCGAACACGCCGGACTTGCTCATGCCCGTCACGTCGGCCAGCGCGCCTATGGACAGGCCCTCCAGGCCCATGTGCGAGGCCAGGCCCAGCGCGGCCTCCAGGATGGCCGCACGGGTCTGCTGGCCCTTCTGCAGCGAACGCGCCACGCGCACCGGCTTCGCAGCGCGCAGCGGGGTGGCTTTCTTGGCGGGATCGGGCGGGATGGGCACGGGGCAGGAATAAAACGAACGATCGTTCTATTTTGCAGGTCGCTTCCGCGACAACGCCAGCATGGCCCCGCGATTTACTAGGGTGATGTACCTAATACGGCCGCAAACCAGGGAAACACCCTAGCGCGGGCCTCGCCGCGGGGCCGGCCGGGGCCGTCATGCACCCACGCTTGAGCGCTGGCCCGGTTCTCGCTAGGCTCCGGGCTGGAGGTAAGCCCAGTGGATGTGCTCCAGCTCGATGTCTCCGGCCGGCCCCAGGCCTGGATCACGACCCGCGAAGCGGCCGTGATCTACGCCTGCGACGGCGTCGCCTGGACGCTGGGCGACGCCCGCCAGGTGCTGCGCGGCGGCCTGCAGCGCGTCACCGGGCTGCAATCCCGCATCGAGGTGCATTCCATCATCGCGGTGCGCGGCGCCGTGCCCAGCCGGGCCTGGCGCCAGGCGCCGGCGCTGACCAATGCCAAGCTCTTCGTGCGCGACCGCTTCGTCTGCGCCTACTGCGGCCATCGCCGCCTGCCGGAGGACCTGACGCGCGAGCACATCCACCCCACGTCGCGCGGCGGCCAGGACAGCTGGATGAACTGCATCACCGCCTGCCGGCCCTGCAACGGCCGCAAGGGCAACCGGCTGCCGGAGGAGGCGCACATGAGCCTGCTCTACCTGCCCTATGTGCCCAGCCTGCACGAGGACATGATCCTGCGCGGCCGCCGCATCCTGGCCGACCAGATGGAGTTCCTGCTCGCCAGCGTGCCCCGGAGCTCGCGTTTGCACGGTTGACAGGCGACGGTAAAGAGTTGTGCCTGACGGCATCCAGCCGTCAACGGCGGGACAATCCGGCGCGTTGGGCGGCTGTTCTGCCCCCTGGAGACCTCGAATGTCCAAGCTCATGACTTCCCTCACCCTGATCGCGGCCCTGGCGCTGTCGGCCTGCTCGACGACCAGCCCCGACGTGATCCAGCGCGGTGATGCGCAGCGCCTGTCGCAGGTGCAGGACGCCACCGTGCTGTCCGCCCGCCCCGTCGTCGTGGACGGCTCGCAGAGCGGCATAGGCGGCGTGGCCGGCGGCGTGACCGGCGCCATCGCCGGCAGCTCGGTGGGCGGCCGCCGCGAGGGCCAGGTGGCCGGCGTCATCGGCGCCGTCGCCGGTGCCGTCATCGGCAACGCCATAGAGCGCTCCGCCACCCGCGAGGAGGCGCTGGAGATCATCGTGCAGCTGCGCAACGGCGAGCGCCGTTCCGTCATCCAGGCCCGCGGCGCCGAGAGCTTCAACAGCGGCGACCCCGTCATCCTCGTGACCACCGGCGGCAAGACCCGCGTGCAGCGCGCGCCGGCCGTCGTGCCCGGCAGCAACAGCTGAGGCCGCGGCAGCGGAGAATGGCGGGCTTTGCCCCGCCACTTTCCGCACCCGATGAGCGAGCCCGACGAACCCCTTCATGAAGCGCGCCTGTGGCGCGACAACGGCTGGACCGCCCAGGTCATCAAGAACGAGGACGACGAGGGCTGGGCCGTCGCCATGTTCAAGGCCGGCGAGAGCGAGCCGGCCCTGGTCGGCCCCTGGACCATGGGGCGCGACAAGAAGAACCCCAAGCCGCTGGACGTCAATGCCTTCAACACGCTGGTGAAGACGGCGTCCGAGGTGATCCGCCGCCACGAGCAGCAGCTGCATGCACAGCTGAACAAGACGCTGTACGTGGCCCGCGACGGTGCCTGGCTGAAGATCACGCTGGAGATCGTGCCGGCCGAGGACGATCCCTATGCCTGGCTCAGCGCCTTCGACGCCGCCGGCGAGCGCCTCGCGCAGGTGAAGGTGGGCGCGGCTTTCCGGTTCAACCAGTCCGCCGCCGAGGCCTGGGTGGACGCCGGCTTCGAGCGCCCCGCCAGCCGCGACTGAGCGCCACCGCTCAGGCGGCGATCTCGAAGCTCAGGCCGGCCCGCGCCTGCAGGCGGCGCACCAGCGCCAGGCCCATCGCGCTGCCCGGCGTCCAGACGCCGCCGGGCGTCGCCTCGCGGCCCACGTCCTGAACCAGGCACAGCGCGGCCTCGCTGATGAGCTTGCAGGTCGAGCCATAGCCCGGGTCGCGGTCGCCCTTGACGACGGCGCGCAGCGTCTCGCCACGGGCGGACTTGCCGGTGAACCAGACCTCGTAGCGGCCGGCCTCGCGCGCGGCCTTGTCGGGCCCGTCGCCGGGCTGCGTCAGCACGAAGCGCCGCAGCAGGGCCCGCGCCGGGCCGAAGCCCAGGGCCAGGTTCTGCAGCCGGGTGAGGCGGGTCAGCGCGAAGGCCTTGCGTCGGCCCTTGTCGCCCTGGCCGGGACGGCCGGTCAGCAGCTTCTCGCTGTAGACGAAATTCTCGCCCCAGGGGTGGCCGCGCAGCGCGTTGCTGCGGTGCACGTTCTTGGTGTTGATGCTCGCCATCACGAAGGGGCCCGCCCAGGCATCGATCCAGTCGTCGAAATCGGCGTCCTGGTCGGCCGGCTGCCGCGGGCCCTTGAAGCCGCCCGCCAGCGCAAAGGGATCGGCCAGCGTTCTGGCCAGCGCCGGTTCGCGGCGGACCGCTTCGAGGGTCTCCATCAGGCTGGCGAAGGTGCCGCCGGAGAAGCTGCCCTTGAGTCGCGCGACTCGGCCACGCACCTCGGGCAGCGGCGCGCCGAAGCGCCGCTGCGCCTCGGCCTGCAGGTAGACGACGCCGAGGTCGAAGGGGATGGAGTCGAAGCCGCAGGAAAAGACGATGCGTGCGCCGCTGCGCTGCGCCAGCGGCGTCAGCTTGTCGATCATGCGGGCCATCCACAGCGGCTCGCCGCACAGGTCCACATAGTCGGTGCCGCCCTCGGCGCAGGCGGTGGCCAGCGGTTCGCCGTGGAGCTGGTAGGGGCCCACGGTCGTGATGACGCAGCGGGTGCGCGCGACGAGGGCCTTCAGCGCCGCGGCGTCGCCTGCATCGGCCTGCAGCAGCCCGACGGCCGGCGGCAGCCGCAGCGCGTCGCGCACCCGGGCGAGCTTGTCCAGGCTGCGCCCGGCCATGGCCCAGCGCGCACCGGCCGCGCCGCTGAGCTGCAGGTACTCGGCAACGAGCCGGCCGGTGAAGCCGGTCGCGCCGAAGACGATGAGGTCGAAGTCCCGGTTCATCACACGCCCCTGCCTTTCATCGCCAGCCAGTCGCTGCGCAGCAGGCTCAGGGAATGGCAGTCCACGTACTCGCCGGCCACGAAGACGATGCCGCGCTGTATGCCCTCGTGCCTGAACCCGCACTTCTCGGCCACGCGCCGCGATGCGTGGTTGTGCACGGACATGCCGCACGAGAGCCGGTTCACGGGCCAGTTCTCGAACAGGTAGTCCACCAGCAGCGCGGCCGCCTCGCTGGCCAGCCCCTGGCCGCGCAGCTCGGTGTCGGCCAGCGTCCAGCCGATCTCGCGCGCCGTCGTGTAGCGGGCCGCGGTGAAGTGCATCACGTCGCCGATGACGCTGCCGTCCTTCAGATGGCAGATCAGCAGTCGCTCGGCATCCTCGCTGGAGAAGCCGTTGTCCTTCCAGCGCTGCTCGAGGGTGTGCGGCGGCATCATGCGCGTGCCCATGAAGGGGCCGCGGACCTGCGGGTCGCCCGTGGCGCGCTTGAGCCAGGGCAGGTCGTCCTCGGTGACATGGCGCAGGCCGACGCGTTGTCCTCTCAGCATTGCTTCAATCCCCTGAACGAAAAAGCCCGACCGCAGTCGGGTTTGGTGCGCCCCCGGAGTTTCGGGCCTAGCGCCGGGCCGCTCCCAAGCCGGCCCGTCTGGCGATGTTGACCGGGCACGAAGCCCGGTCAATCGCCGTCCCTTCAGGGGACCGGCCAGACCCGCCTGCGTTCAGCACGGCGGTTCTGGACGAGGGGCTAGAAATGAATGCCGCGCATCATCTGCTGCAACGCGATGGCCTCCGGCGACAGGCCGCCCTTGCCACCCTTCTCGCCCTTGGCCGCGTCGCTGTCCGGGAACATGCGGAAGCTGGTGTTCATGACGATCTGCGCGATGCGCGGCGACAGCGCATGCATCAGCTGTCCCGTCATGCCCAGCCGCGTCGCGATGCGCACCGGCTTGGCCACGCAGGCCTGGGCGATCAGGTCGGCCGCCTCCTCGGGCGACAGCGTCGGCACGTTGTTGTAGATCTTGGTGGGCGCGATCATGGGCGTGCGCACCAGCGGCATGTTGATGGTGGTGAAGGTCACGCCCACGTCGGCGAATTCGCTGGAGGCGCAGCGCGTCCAGGCGTCCAGCGCAGCCTTGGAGGCCACGTAGGCGCTGAAGCGCGGCGCATTGGTCAGCACGCCGATGGAGCTGATGTTGACCACATGGCCGCGCTTCTTGGCCACCATGCCCGGCAGCAGGCCCATGGTCACGCGCAGGCAGCCGAAGTAGTTCAGCTGCATGGTGCGCTCGAAGTCGTGGAAGCGGTCGTAGCTGCTCTCGATGGCGCGGCGGATGGAGCGGCCGGCGTTGTTGATCAGGAAGTCCACGCCACCGAAGTTCTCCGTGCACCACTGCACCAGCTGGGCGGCGCCCTCCTCGTCGGCGATGTCGCAGGCGAAGGCGTGGACCTGAGCGCCCTTGCCGGCCTTCTCCTTGATCTCCCGCACCGCGTCGTCGAGCTTGTGGCGGTCGCGGGCGCAGATCAGCGTGATGGCGCCCGCCTCGGCGAACTTGGTCGCCGCGGCCAGGCCTATGCCCGAGGAGCCACCCGTCACCAGCACCACCTTGCCGGCCGTCGCGCCGCGCAGGCTGCGGTCGATGAAGAGGTCGGGGTCGAGGTGGCGCTCCCAGTAGTCCCACAGCCGCCAGGCGTAGTCGTTCAGGTCCGGGCAGGCGATGCCCGAGCCCTTCAGCGCCGCCTCGGTGTCGCGGCAGTCGAAACGGGTCGGGTAATTGATGAAGGTGAGCATGTCCTCGGGCAGGCCCAGGTCCTTCATCACGGCGTTGCGGATGCGGCGCACCGGCGCCAGCGCCATCAAGCCCTTCTTCACGCTCTTGGGGATGAAGCCCAGCAGCGCCGCGTTGATGAACAGGTTCATCTTGGGCGCATGCGCGGCGCGGCTGAAGATGTCCAGCACGTCGCCGACGCGGTAGCCCTTGGGGTCCACCAGGTGGTAGCAGCCCTGGCCCTTGCTGACCTTGTGCGAGATGTGGTCCAGCGCGTCGACGACGAAGTCCACCGGCACGATGTTGATGCGGCCGCCTTCCAGGCCGATGCTGGGCATCCAGGGCGGCAGGATCTGGCGCAGGCGCTGGATCAGCTTGAAGAAGTAGTAGGGCCCGTCGATCTTGTCCATCTCGCCGGTGCTCGAGTCGCCGACCACCATCGCGGGGCGGTAGACCGTCCACGGGCGCTTGCACTCCTTGCGCACGATCTTCTCGCTCTCGTGCTTGGTCATGAAGTACGGGTGGTCGAGGTTCTCGGCCTCGTCGAACATGTCCTCGCGGAACACGCCCTCGTACAGGCCCGCGGCGGCGATGGAGCTGACGTGGTGCACATGGCCGGCGTCTATGGCCTGCGCGAACTCCACCATGCTGCGCGTGCCCTCGATGTTGACGGCCGCCTGCGTCTCCTCGTCGGCGGCCAGGTCGTAGACGGCGGCGAGGTGGTAGAGGTGGTCGATCCGGCCCTTGAGGCTCTTGATGACGTCGGCCGCGACGCCCAGCTTCTTGCTGGTCAGGTCGCCATAGACCGGGATGGCGCGGGCCTTGGACACGCCCCAGTAGGCCAGCAGCTCGGGCAGCTTGGCCGCGCTCTCCTCGCGCATCAGGAAGTAGACCGTGCTGCCGCGCCGCGCCAGCAGCTTCCTGACGAGCCGCTTGCCGATGAAGCCGGTGGCGCCGGTGACGAAATACTGCATGCAGGTCTCCTGAGCTTGAGTTTTGAGGCCGGTTCGCGTCTGATTCTTCACCAGCGCCCACGCTGCCCCGCTGCGCACTTTCCCCAGGAGGCATGGGCCCCGCGGTAGAGCGCACTCACTAGGAATCGCCGTGCCGGCGCGGGATGTGGCCGCTACAGTGGACCCGGCTCCTCAACACTCTGCGCAACCCGCAAGGACATCCACCATGGTCAAGAAGCTCCAGAAGATGGCTGACAAGAAGAAGGCTGCGGCCAGCACCGGCCTGCCGGCCGGCCTGCTCGACAGCGCGATGGCCCAGAACGTCAAGGACAGCGCCCAGCAGATCTGGGCCGCCGGCCTCGCCTCCTTCGCCAAGGCCCAGGGCGAAGGCGCCAAGGTGTTCGAGGCGCTGGTCTCGGAAGGGCTCAAGCTGCAGAAGAAGACCCAGTCCGCCGCCGAGGAGAAGCTCAGCGCCGTGGCCAGCAAGGTCAGCGGCATGGCCGGCGACGTGGGCGCCAAGGCCGGCCAGCACTGGGACAAGCTGGAGAGCATCTTCGAGCAGCGCGTCGCCAAGGCCTTGAAGAGCCTGGGCGTGCCGTCCGCCGGCGACATCGACGCCCTCATCCAGCGCATCGACGCGCTGGCCCGCTCGGCCGGCCTGACGGAAGCCCCGGCCAAGCCTGCCGGCAAGAAGGCTCCCGCCGCCAAGAAGCCGGTCGCGAAGAAGGCCGCGGCGCCCGCGAAGAAGGCCGCTCCGGCGGCGGCCAAGAAGGCCGCGCCCGCCAGGAAGGCCGCCCCGGCCAAGCGGGCGACGCCCAAGACCGCCCAGGCCTGAGGCCAGGCCTGCCGCCGATGCGCCGACCCAAGATCGGTCTGGCCCTGGCGGGCGGAGGCCCGCTGGGCGCCATCTACGAGGTGGGCGCCCTTTGTGCGTTGGAAGAGGTCGTCGACGGCCTGGACTTCAGCGCCTGCGACGGCTACATCGGCGTCAGCGCGGGCGGCTTCATCGCCGCCGCCCTGGCCAACGGCATGACGCCGCGCCAGCTCTGCGCCGCCTTCATCGAGAACACGGCCGAGCCGCCCGACCGCTTCGACCCTGCCGAGCTGCTGCAGCCCGCCTGGGCCGAGTTCGGCGCGCGGCTGCGCCTGCTGCCGGGCCTGCTGGCCGACGCGGCGCGCGAGGTGGTGCTGGAAGGCCGCTCCACGCTGGGCGCCATCGAACGGCTGGGCCGCGTACTGCCCACGGGGCTGCTCAGCAGCGAGCGCTTCGGCGCGGCGCTGCGGCGCGTCTTCGCCGTGCCGGGGCGCAGCGACGATTTCCGCGCCCTGGGCCACCGCCTCATCCTGGTGGCCGCGGACCTGGACACCGGCGAGGCCATCCCCTTCGGCACCGAGGGGTGGGACCATGTCCCCATCTCCAAGGCCGTGCAGGCCAGCGCGGCGCTGCCGGGGCTGTTCCCGCCGGTCGAGATCGACGGCCGCTGCTTCGTCGACGGCGCGCTGAAGAAGACGCTGCACGCGTCGGTGCTGCTGGAGCGCGGGCTGGACCTGCTGATCTGCCTGAACCCGCTGGTGCCCTACGAGAGCAACCGGCTGCCGCCGCGCGACGCCCGCACGCGCAAGGCCAGAAAGCTGGCCAGCCGGCTGGGCCGGGCCCCGCAGCCGCACCTGCACCGCCTGGTGGACGGCGGCCTGCCGCTGGTGCTGTCGCAGACCTTCCGCTCGCTGATCCATTCGCGGCTGGAGCTGGGCATGCGCGGCTACGAACTCAGCCACCCGCAGACCGGCATCCTGCTGTTCGAGCCCGACCCGCGCGATGCCGAGCTCTTCATGGCCAACACCTTCAGCTACCGCCAGCGCCGCCACCTCGCCGAGCATGCCTACCAGGCCACGCGCGCGCTGCTGCGCGAGCGCGCCACGGCGCTGAAGCCGCAGTTCGCGCGCGCCGGCCTCGTGCTGCGCGAGGACTTGCTCGCCGACCGCGAGGCCCGCCTGCTGCCCGCGCCCGGCGAGACGCGCACGGCCCAGGCCCTGCGCACGCTGCGCAGCACCCTCGCCGTGCTGGAGGCCCGCGCCGCCCGCTGAGCCGGCGCGTCAGGCGTCCACCAGCCGCCGCGTGATGGCCGCGCGCAGCGGCGGCAGGTGGCGTGCCAGGTCGATGACGGCCCGGCGCAGCGCCAGCACCGGCGGGCGGTCGTCGGTGAAGAAGCGCACCAGCGCGTTCGTGCCGGCATACAGCGGCCCGGCCGCGCGGCGGTGCTCGGCCTCGTAGGCCTGCAGCGGCGCCGGCGCGCCGGGGTCGCTGCCGGGCTGCAGGCGGCGCGCCAGCGCCTCGATGCCGTAGAGCCCCAGGTTGTAGCCATGCGCCGTGACCGGGTGCATGCCCACCGCCGCATCGCCGATCAGCGCCAGCCGCGGCGCGACGAAGCGCTCGGCCCACACCGCCACCAGCGGGTAGATGCGGCGCGGCCCCACCACCCGCATGCCGCCCAGCCGGCGCTCGGCCGCGGCCTCGATGGTGGCGGCCAGCTCGGCATCGTCCATGGCCTGGATGCGCGGCAGCTCGGCATTGCGCACCGTCCACACGGCCGAGCTGCACAGGCCGCGCTTGGGCAGCAGCGCCAGCGTGTGGCCTTCGAGAAAGCACTCCTGCGCCAGCCCCTGGTGGTCGCGCTCGTGGGCCAGCGGCACCAGCAGCGCGCTGCGGCCGAAGTCGCGGTGGCGCGCCCCGATGCCGGCCAGGCGGCGCAGCGTGGAGAAGCGGCTGTCGGCCGCCACCACCAGCCGCGCCTGCAGGGCCGCACCGTCGCGCGTGCGCACGCCCAGCGCCGCGCCGCGCGGCTCCAGCCCGACGACGCTGTGGCCGGTGTGCACCGGGATGTCGCGGGCCTGCGCCGCGGCCCAGGCGGCGGCGCGGATCTCGTGGTTGGGCACCAGCCAGCCCAGGTCCTGGCCGTCGCTGTCGAACGGCAGCGGCACGCGGCTGCCGCTGCTGCGCACGCTGGCGCGCCGCAGCGGCGAGACCTCGGTGAAGCGCTGCCACAGGCCCAGCCCCTCCAGCACGCGGCGCGAACGGTGCGTCAGCGCGATCTCGCGGCCGTCGTCGGCGGGCGCGGCCAGCGTGTCGGCGTCGGCCTGCTCCAGCACCGCCACGGGCCAGCCGCGGTCGTGCAGCGCACAGGCCAGGGCCAGGCCGGCCGGGCCGGCGCCGCAGATGAGGATGTCCGTGCCGGACGGGAGGGCGGGCAGAGCAGCAGTCATGCGCGCAGCCTAGGCGTGGCCACGCCGCGCCGCCTTGACCCAGGTCATCCAGCGTCGGGCTCGGCCTCGTCCTCTTCCAGCGTCTGCAGCTCCACCAGGCGACGGTACAGGCCGCCCTCGACGGCCATCAGCACCTCGTGCCGGCCACGCTCCTGCAGCCGGCCATGGTTGAGCACCAGAATCTGGTCGGCCGCGCGTATGGTGGACAGCCGGTGCGCGATGGCCACCACCGTGACACGGCCGTGCAGCGCGGCCAGCGCCTCGCCGACCAGGCGCTCGGTGGCGCTGTCGATGTTGCTGGTGGCCTCGTCCAGGAACAGGATGCGCGGCGTGCCGGCCAGCGCCCGCGCCATCGCGAGCAGCTGCTTCTGGCCGGTGGACACGCGTGCGCCGCCCTCGCCCAGCCGGGTGTCGTAGCCCTGCGGCAAGGCGGCGATGAAGTCATGGGCGCGGGCGGCGCGGGCGGCCTCCTCGACTTCCTCGTCGGAGATGCCGGGCCGGCCCATCGCGATGTTGTCGCGCACGCTGGCCGACATCAGCCAGGGCTCCTGCGGCACCAGGCCCACGGCGTCGCGGAAGGCGGCGTCGGGCACGCTGGCCAGCGGCTGGCCGTCCACCGTGATGCGGCCCGCCTGCGCCGTGTAGAAGCGCAGCAGCAGCGACAGCAGCGTGCTCTTGCCGCTGCCGGTGTGGCCCACGATGCCGACGAAGCTGCCGGCCGGGATGTCGACGGCGATGCCGTGCAGCACCGGCCGCGCGGGGTCGTAGCCGAAGCTCAGGCCCTCGATGCGGATGGCGCCCTGCGCGATCCCGCGGCCGTCCTGCGCCGGGCCACGGTGCTCATCCTCCTCCAGCAGCGCGCGCACGCGCGAGGCCGCCACCATGGCCTGCTGCAGCTGGCCGAACTGCATGGTGATCTGGATCAGCGGCTCCACCACGCGGGCGATGTAGGCCAGGAAGGCGTACAGCAGGCCCACTTCCAGCCCGGACAGCTCGCGCCGGCCGAAGCTGTAGATGACGGTCACCAGCAGCAGCACGTTCATCAGGTCCAGCGCCGGGCGCAGCAGCCAGGCGTTGGCGCGCAGCTCGGCGATGCGTGACAGCCGGTGCTCGACGTTGGTGGTCTCGAAGCGCTGGCCGAAGCGCCCGGCCGCGCCGCTGGCCTGCAGCACGGCCATGCCGGCCATGCTCTCGGCCATCTGCGCGTTGATGTCGCTGCGCAGCTGGCGCGTGCGCGCGACGGCCGGCGCGGACAGCTTCTGGTAGCCCAGGATGATGACGACCATGGCCGGCACCAGCGTCGCGACGATGAGCATCAGCCGCCAGTCCAGCACCGCCATCGCGACCAGCGAACCGGCGACGACGATGGTGGAGTCCAGCATCACGTACAGCACCTGGCGGTAGAGCTGGTTGACCGACTCGGTGTCGTTGGTCACGCGGCTGACGAGCTGACCCGTGATGGCCTTGTCGAAGAAGGCCATGGGCAAGGCCAGCACATGCGCGTAGACGCGCTCGCGCAGCCGCAGCACCGAGCGCCGCGCGACGCCGGCCATGCGTGACAGCTGGGCATAACGTATCCACGACGCGGCCCAGCCGGTCAGCAGCACCAGGGCCAGCAGCGTGGCCATCTCGCCAAGCACGTAGTTGCCGGGCAGCAGATGGTGGTCGATGTAGCGCTTGCCGAGTATGGGCGCCAGCACCTCCAGGCCGGCGGCGATGACCAGCCACAGCCCGCCCCACAGCAGGTGGGGCTTCTCGGGCCGCGCGGCGTCCAGCAGCAGGCCCACGCTCTGCCAGGGCCTCTCGTGCTTCTTCGACATTTCAGATTTCAATTTCGCCCCTGCGGCATTGCGGGCCGAGCGCTGGGCCGCTCCCGAGCCGGCCCGCGCTGGCGATGTGCTCGCGGCTCGATGCCGCGGGCATCGCCGTCCCCTCGGGGGAGCGGCCAGACGCACCGCGTTCAGCGGTGTGCGGCTGGACGAGGGGCTTCACGTCACGCGGCTTCAAGGCTGGCCTCGATCTGTTGATAGCGCCATTGCGACGCGTACCAGCCGCCCAGCTCCAGCAGTTGCTGGTGCCTGCCACGCTCGATCACGTGCCCCTGCTTGAGCACGATGACTTCGTCCGCATCCATGACGGCCGACAGACGGTGCGCGATGACGATGACGCTGCGGTCCGGCCGCGCGGCGCGCAGCTCGCGCAGGTGGTCCAGGATGGCCGTCTCGGTGCCGGTGTCGACGGCCGACAGCGCGTCGTCCAGCACCAGCAGCGGCGCGTCGGACAGCAAGGCGCGCGCGATGGCGACGCGCTGGCGCTGGCCGCCGGACAGCGTGACGCCGCGCTCGCCCACCTCCGTCGCATAGCCCTGGGGCAGTCGCGCAATGTCGTCATGGACGGCCGCCAGCCGCGCCGCGGCTTCGATCTCGTCACGGCCGGCGCCGGGCCTGGCCAGCGCGATGTTGTCGGCCACCGAGGCGGAGAACAGGAAGGGCTCCTGCGGCACCCAGGCGATGTGGCCGCGCAGGCTGCTGAGCGGCAGCTCCGGCAGCGCCACGCCGCCCAGCGTCAGCCGGCCCGCGTCGGGCTCGGCCTGGCGCAGCAGCAGCCGCACCAGCGTGGACTTGCCCGCACCGGTCGCGCCGACGATGCCCAGCGTGCGGCCCGGCGCCAGCGTGAAGTCCACGCCCTCCAGCGCCGCCCGCTTGGCGCCGGGGAAGCTGAAGGTCAACGCCTCGGCCCTCAGCGTCGCCGCCGCGGGCAGCGCCGCCCGGCCCGCGTCGGCCAGCGTCAGCGGCGCGTCCAGCACCGGCGCCAGCCGCGCCCAGGCCGCCCGGCCGCGCTCCAGCAGCGACAGCACCCAGCCGGCCGCGAACATGGGCCAGATCAGCTGGCCCAGGTACATCGTGAAGGCGGTCAGCTGGCCGATGCTGATCTCGCCGCGCGCCACCAGCCAGCCGCCCACCGCCAGCGCAATGGCCGTCGCGGCGGCCAGCGTCATGCCCACCGCCGGCTCGTAGGCGGCCTCCCAGCGCTGCGAGCGAAAGCTCGCCTCGGCCGCGCGGTCGGCCAGCGCGCCGAACTGCTGCTCGCTGCGTGCCACCAGCCCCAGCGCGCGCACGGTGCGCACGCCGGCCAGGCTTTCCTGCACCTGCTGGTTGAGGTCGCCGAAGCGCGTCAGCGAGTCCTGCGCGGCCTGGTGCAGATGCCGGGAGATCCACCAGAAGGCCAGCCCCATCAGCGGGAAGGGCAGGAGGGCCGCGAGGCCCAGCCGCCAGTCGATCGCGAGGGTCATCATCGCGAGCACGAGGAGCAGCGTCTGCGTGCCGTCGAAGCCCGCCAGCATGGCCTCGCCGGCGGCCTGCTCGACGGTGTCGATGTCGTTGGTCGCCAGCGCCATCAGGTCGCCGGTGCGCTGGCCCTGGAAATAGGCCGGCCCCTGCAGCGCCAGCCGCGCGAACAGCCGCGTGCGCAGCCGCGCGCCGAGCCGGAACGAGGCCTTGAACAGCGTCAGCCGCCAGCCGGCACGCAGCAGATAGATGACCAGGCCGGCCGCGACCAGCAGGCCCAGCTGGCGCAGCAGCGCCTCACCCTGCAGGCCGCCGGCCACCAGCTCGTCGACCACATGGCCCACCTGGCGCGGGATCCAGACGGTCAGCAGCGCGATGCAGCTCAGCATCGCGCCGGCGGCGGCATAGGCCCGCCAATGCTCGCGCACGAAGGCGGCGAGCATGCGGGTCAGGGAGGCGGGGGGAGAGCTGGGGGGCGCGGACATCGAACGGCGAAGTGTCGCCGCAATGCCGCCCGCGTGTCAGCGGGCCGGGCGCCCGCGCGCCATCAGCCACAGCCCCGCCCAGGTCAGCAGCCCGTTCAGCAGCAGCAGCTCCAGCCCGATCTGGTAGCCGCCCCAGGGCTGGCCGAAGTCCAGCACCGCGCAGAGCAGCGGCGCGACCAGGCAGACCGCCACCAGCGTGCGGCCCGGCAGCGCCCGCGGGCTGAACATCGCGAACGCGAACAGCCCCAGCAGCGGCCCATAGGTGTAGCCGGCCAGCTTCAGGATCAGGTAGATCATGCTGGCGTTGTCCAGCGCCTTGAAGCCCAGCACCAGCGCCAGGAACAGCACCGCGAAGCCCAGGTGCACGCGCTGGCGGGTGCGGGTGTCTTCCTTGCCGATGCGCAGCAGGTCCAGGCAGGTGCTGGCGGTCAGCGCCGTCAGCGCGCCGTCGGCGCTGGGCAGCAGGGCCGACACCAGCGCCAGCACGAAGACCACCTGCACCCAGGCCGGCAGATGCTGCATGACCACGGTGGGGAACAGCGCGTCGCCGCTGGCGGCGATGCCATGCTGCTTGGCGTACAGGCTGAGCAGGCCGCCCAGCAGCAGGAAGGCGGCGATGACCACCAGCATCAGCACGCCCAGCACCAGCAGGTTCTTCTGCGCGTCGCGCAGCTTGGCCACCGACAGGCTCTTCTGCATCATCTCCTGGTCCAGCCCGGTCATCGCGATGGTGATGAACATGCCGGCCAGCAGTGCCTTCACAGAGAAGTCGCGGCTCAGCGGGTCGCTGACCCAGATGCGCGACAGGCCCGCGGCATCCATCTGCTGCAGCGCGTCGGGCTGCCACAGCAGCGCGGTGCAGACCACCAGCCCCGTCAGCATGCCGGCGGTCTGCAGCGTGTCGGTCCAGACCAGCGCCTTCACGCCGCCCTCCACGGTGTAGAGCAGGATCATCACCAGCACCACGGCCGCGCCGACCGCGAAGGGCACGCCCAGCGGCGCCATGATCAGCGTGTGCAGCACCTGCACGACCAGGTAGAGCCGCGCGGTGGCGCCCAGCGTGCGGCTGAGGATGAAATAGGCCGAGCCTAGCCGCTGCGCGGCCGGCCCCAGGCGCTCGCCCAGCAGGCCGTAGATGGAGGCCAGCCGCAGCCGGTGGTAGGCCGGCAGCAGCACGAAGGCGATGACGACATAGCCGATCACATAGCCCAGCGTCACCTGCAGATAGCTGAAGCCGCTGACCGCGACCGAACCCGGCACGCTGATGAAGGTGACGCCCGACAGCGACGTCCCGATCATCCCGAAGGCGACGATGGGCCAGGGACTTTCCCGGCCCCCCACATAGAAACCCTCAGCCCCGGAACCGTGCGAGACGCGCCGCGCGAGCACGAGCAACAGCCCGAAATAGGTGAGAACCCCGATCAAAAGTAGTGCAGCAGACATGGGCCGCGACTATGCCCCAGTCCGTCCCCCGTGAATGCGGTGGATCAAATCGTCATGAAGCCTCAATAGCATGCCGACCGTCTTCGGAAATCCTTACTACTCCGTCATGCAGATCAAACCCCTGGTGTCCCTTCTCGCCGCGGCCTTCGCTGCGCCTGCGGTGCTGGCCTCGGCCAGCGGTGTCGTCATCAGCCAGGTCTATGGCGGCAACGGCAACGTCTACAAGAGCGACTACGTGGAGCTGTTCAACGCCGGCAGCGCGCCGGTCAGCCTGAACGGCTGGTCGGTCCAGTACGCCAGCGCCACGGGCACCGGCAACTTCGTCGCGACGGCGCTGAGCGGCGTGACGCTGCAGCCCGGCCAGTACCACCTCGTCCGGCTGGTCACGGCCGCGGCCGGCGCCGACCTGCCCGCCCCCGACTCGACCGGCAGCACCGACCTCTCGGGCACCAACGGCAAGGTCATCCTGGCCAACGTCGCCACCGGCCTGGCCTGCAACGGCGGCTCCAACGCCTGCTCGCCCGCGCAGCTGGCGCAGATCGTGGACCTGGTGGGCTATGGCACGGCCAACTTCTCCGAAGGCGGCGCCGCCACGGCCGCGACCAGCTCGACGGCGCTGCTGCGCGCCGGCAATGGCTGCACCGACACCGACAACAACGCCAGCGACTTCACGCGCGGCACGCCGGCGCCGCGCAACAGCGCCAGCCCGCTGAACGTCTGCGGCGGCGGCGGCACGCCCATCAACCAGCCCATCATTCCGAGCTGCCCCGACCAGGCGGTCGCGTCCGGCACGGCCAGCAGCTTCAGCGTCAGCGCGACGGACGCCGACAGCCGCGTCACCCAGGCCAGCGTGGTCGGCACGCTGCCCAACGGCATCACGCTGGGCAGCTTCAGCGCCGCCAGCGCCGAGGGCGCGGCCGCCACGCAGGCCTTCAACGTGGGCGCCGGCCTGTCCGGCGGCAGCTACACGGTCAGCCTGAAGTGGGACAACGACGAGGCTCAGACCGCCTCGTGCACCTTCAAGGTCAACGTGGCCGGCCTCGTCAGCATCCCGGCCATCCAGGGCGCGGGCGCCAGGAGCCCCATGGACGGCGCCACCGTCACGACCGGCGGCATCGTCACCAAGCTGATCAACAACGGCTTCTACCTGCAGGACCCGGTCGGCGACGGCGACCCGGCCACCTCCGACGGCATCTTCGTCTTCACCAGCAGCGCGCCCACCGTGGCCGTGGGCGACAAGGTCACGCTGTCCGGCAAGGTCACCGAGTACTCGATCTCCACCAGCGCCGCCAGCCAGGCCAACCCGCTGACCGAGCTGACCAACGTCACCGGCCTGAGCGTCGTCAGCAGCGGCAACCAGCTGCCCCTGCCGGTGGAGGTCAGCCTGGCCGCGCTGGCCAGCCAGTCCGACATGGAGCGCTACGAGGGCATGCTGGTGCGCATCACCGACACGCTGACGGTCAGCCAGACCAGCTTCGTCGGCAGCTGGGGCCAGCTGACGCTGTCGGCCGGCGGCCGCACGCTGACGCCCACCAACGTGCTGCGCCCGGGCCCGGCCGCGCTGGCGCTGCAGGCCGCCAACCTGGCGCGCAGCGTGGTGCTGGACGACAGCCTGTCGACCAAGTTCCCCAACCCCACGCCCTACCTCTGGCAGGACGGCACGGTGCGCGCCGGCGACACCGTCGACGGCGTGACCGGTGTCGTCGACTTCGGACCGTCCACCGACTCCACCAGCGGCCCGCTGTCGTACAAGATCCACCCCACCGCCGCACCGGTGTTCGCCCGCCCCATCGCCCGCCCGGTGACGCCGCCGGCCGTGGGTGGCAATGTGCGCGTCGCCAGCGCCAACGTGCTGAACTTCTTCACCACCTTCGTCGACGGCAACTCCGTGCCGGGCAGCGGCTCCAGCTGCCTGGTGGGCTGCCGCGGCGCCAACAACCTGGCCGAGTTCAACCGCCAGCGCACCAAGATCCTGGCCGCGCTGTCTGGCCTGAACGCCGACGTCGTGGGCCTGATGGAGATCCAGAACAACGGCAACTTCGCGGTGCAGAACCTCGTCGACGGCCTGAACGCGACGCTGGGCGCCGGCAGCTACGCCGCCGTGCCGCTGCCCACCGTCATCTCCGCCGGCGGCGCGGGCACCGGCACCGACGCCATCCGCGTCGCGCTGATCTACAAGCCGGGCAAGCTGGCGCTGATCGGCCCCTCCATGGCCGACACCAACGCCATCAACAACCGCCCCACCTTCGCCCAGGGCTTCGTACTGCCCAACGGCGAGAAGTTCGCCGTCGCCGTCAACCACCTGAAGTCCAAGGGCAGCTGCGGCAGCGGCGCCAACGGCGACACCGGCGACCTGCAGGGCTGCTGGAACCTGCAGCGCCAGCAGCAGGCCCAGCGCCTGCTGGACTGGCTGCCCACCGTCAAGGCCACGGCCGGCACCGACAACGTCATCCTGCTCGGCGACTTCAACGCCTATGCCCAGGAAGACCCCATCCACCTGCTGAAGAACAACGGCATCGTGGACCTGCTGGGCCTGTTCGACCCGGCCGACTACAGCTACGTCTTCGACGCCGGCGCCGGCCGCCTGGACCACGGCCTGGGCACGGCCGCCATCGCCGCCAAGGTGACGGGCGCCACCAGCTGGCACATCAACGCCGACGAGCCCGAGTGGATCGACTACAACACCGAGGACAAGGCCGCCGGTAACGACTGGTACCAGCCCAATCTGTTCCGCGCCTCCGACCATGACCCGGTGCTGATCGGCCTGGACCTGACCAAGTCGCTCAAGGGCGGCAATGGCAACGACACCCTCGTCGGCACGCCGGGCGACGACATCATCGAGGGCGGCCTGGGCCGCGACACGCTGACCGGCAACGGCGGCCGCGACCAGTTCGTCTACCGCACCGGCGCCGACGGCCTGGACACCATCACCGACTTCAAGCCGGGCACGGACCTGCTGGTGTTCACCGACCTGCTGCTCAACGTGGGCATCGCGAGCGCCGCGCCGCTCGCCAGCGGCCATGTCACCTGCACGCAGCAGGCCGACGGCGGCCTGATCGGCTACGACCCGGACGGCGCCGCCGGCCCGGCCGCATCGCGCCCGGTCGTCAAGCTCAAGGGCGTCGCCTGCGCCGCGATCAACGCCGCCTCCTTCAAGTTCTGATTCACGCGAGGACCACAACACCATGAACTTCCGTCCCTCCCTGATCACCGCCGCCGCGCTGCTCGCCGCCGCGGTGGCCCACGCCGACACCTTCAACTTCACCGGCACCATCGATGCCGGCCCGCTGTCGGGCCAGACCTTCGCCGGCAGCTACAGCTTCGACCCCACGTCGGTGACCGGATCGGCCTTCGAGCAGATCGCGCTGAGCGCGTTCACGCTGGTCTTCAATTCCCAGACCTACACGCTGACCCCCTCGGCCAGCGCCGACTACGCGGACGGCGTGTTCCTGGGCCTGAGCTACAGCTTCACCAGCAGCGACCACCAGCTCTCCATGCTGTCCGGCAGCTTCGACGCCAGTGACGCCGTGCTGTACTACCAGCCCCTGCTCGCGGGCAACCCCGTGCCGACGGCCAGCAGCGGCATGTACAGCGTCACGGCCGTGCCCGAGCCCCAGACCTGGGCGCTGATGCTGGGCGGCCTGGGCGCCATCGGCCTGCTGGCCCGTCGCCGCAAAGTCTGACCCCGACGACCTGCTCACCGACCCCGCCGCGGCGGGGCTTTTTTCCGCGAGCCACTGTCGCGTGGCAACCACCCAGACCCCGCTCGGGCTTGGCCCCGGCCCCGGCGCCCCCTGCCTACACTGCGGCTGACCGGCGCGGACAAGCACCGCCGGCCAGCCTCAGGGACGGCCCTGGCGGCTTTACTTCACCTCTCGGGACGACCCGAGCGCTGAGCGCTCGCGCGCCGGGAGATTCACATGGCATGGCTGCTGCTGGTCATCGCAGGTCTGTTCGAAGTGGGCTGGGCCATAGGCCTGAAATACACCGAGGGCTTCTCGCGCCCCTGGCCCACCACCCTCACGGTGGCGGCCATGGTCATCAGCGTCGCGCTGCTGGGCGCAGCGATGCGCACGCTGCCGGTGGGCACGGCCTACGCCGTCTGGACCGGCATAGGTGCCGTCGGCACGGTGGTGCTGGGCATGCTGCTGTTCCAAGAGCCCGCAACGGTCGCGCGGCTGGTCTGCATAGGCCTGATCGTGGCCGGCATCGTGGGCCTGAAGCTCACAAGCGCCTGAAACCACCCCCCGGAGTTCCCGGGCCGAGCGCCGGGCCGCCCCAAGCCGGCCCGTTTGGCGATGTGCTCGCGGCTCGATGCCGCGAGCATCGCCGTCCCCTCGGGGGACCGACCAGGCACGCCCGCGTTCAGCGCGGCGCGGCTGGGCGAGGGGCCTCAATACGTCCGCCCGCCCTTGAACTGCGCATGCTGGCGCCGCTGCAGCGTCGTGCTGCGGCTCATGGCCTCGAAGCTGGTGCGCGCATGGGCGTGCATGATGGCCAGGCCCAGCGCGTCGGCGGCGTCTTTGCCGGGCACGCCGGGCAGCTCCAGCAGCCGCTGCACCATGGCCTGCACCTGCTCCTTCTTGGCCTGGCCGTGGCCGGCCACGGCCTTCTTCATCTGCACGGCGGTGTACTCGCTGACGGCCAGGTCGGCCGACACCAGCGCGGTCAGCGCCGCGCCGCGCGCCTGGCCCAGCAGCAGCGTGGACTGCGGGTTCACGTTGACGAACACGATCTCCACCGCCGCACACTGCGGCTGATAGCGCGCGACGACCTCGCGGATGCCGTCGTACAGGATCTTCAGCCGCCCGGGCAGGTCGCCCAGCGCGACGCCGCTGGTCTTGATGGTGCCGCTGGCGACATAGGCCAGGCGCGGCCCCTGGGCGTCGATGACGCCGAAGCCGGTGGTCTGCAGGCCGGGGTCGATGCCGAGAATCCTCATCCGTGATACCCCAGCGGCAGCTGGAAATACCAGCGCGCCGAATGGAAGAACACCGGCGCGGCAAAGCACAGCACGGCGATGCGGTCCAGCAGGCCCACGGCGCCGGTGATGGAGCTGCGGTTGCCCCAGTAGCGCGCGCCGGCATCCTTCTTCAGCGCCTTCATGACCAGGCCGCCGAAGCCGGCCGCGCCGGCCGTCACGAAGGCCATGGCCAGCGCCTGGCCGGCCTTGAAGGGCGTGATCCAGAACAGCAGGCCGCCCACCGCGGCGCCGGTCAGCGTGCCCACCCACCAGGCCCGCATCGAGAAACTGCGGCTGATGCGCCGCGCCACCGGCCGGCGGCGCAGCAGGCGGCGCGCGATCTCCTGCGCGATCTGCGCCGCCGCGACCACCATGACGAGGAAGAACAGCAGGAAGGCGCCCCGCCCCGTGTAGCCCGGGAACTCCAGCAGCAGCAGGGCCGGCGCATGCGACAGCCCGTAGACGCAGACCATCACGCCCCACTGGATCTTGGCGTTGCGCTCCAGGAAGCGCTGCGGGTCGTCGGCCAGCGCGCTGACGATGGGCAGCACCAGGAAGCCATAGACCGGCAGGAAGACCGTGAACAGGTCGAAGAAGCGCGTGCCGCAGATCATGTACTGCACCGGCAGCAGCACGAAGAAGGCGACGATGAGGGTGCGGTGGTCGCTGCGCTGGGTGTGCACCAGCGTGATGAACTCGCGCAGCGCCAGGAAGGAGAACAGCGCGAACAGCAGCGTCGCGCCCAGCGGCCCGGAGATCCAGGCCACCCAGAACATGCAGCCGCCCACCCAGGCGGCGCGCAGGTCGCGGCGCACGCGCTGCCAGCTGAGCCGGGACGCGGCCTGTTCGTCCTCGCCGTCGCGCGCGCGCAGCGAGTTCAGGAACAGCCCCACCGTCAGCAGCAGCAACAGGCCGAACAGCACGACGAAGAGCAGCGCCACCTGCTCGCTGGAGTTCAGTTGCTTGAGCCAGGCCGCCATCAGTCGGCCTCCGCCACATGGCCCACCGCGGCCGGATCGGGCCGCTGCTCCATGACGGCCTCGCGGGCGCGGCACAGGAAGTCGGCCTTGCTCTCGCCCTCGCGCAGCTGGATGGGCGCACCGAAGGTGACCGTGCACAGGATGGGCACCGGCACGACCTCGCCCTTGGGCATGACGCGCTGCACGTTGTCTATCCAGGTCGGGATCAGCGGCACATGCGGGAACTGCTGGGCCAGGTGGTAGATGCCGGACTTGAAGGGCTGCGGATTGCCCTTGCTGGAGCGCGTGCCCTCGGGAAAGATGACCAGCGAGTCGCCCTTGGCCAGCGCCTCCACCAGCGGCTCCAGCGGATCCTCGTCGGGGTTGGCGCGGGTGCGGCTGACGTAGATGGCGTTGAAGACCTCGGTGGTCAGCCAGCGCCTGAAGGCGCTCTTGGTCCAGTAGTCGCGCGCGGCGATGGCGCGCGTCGAGGCGCGCAGCTCATGCGGGAAGGCGGCCCAGATCAGGACCAGGTCGAAATGGCTCTGGTGGTTGGCGATGTAGATGCGCTGCTCGGCTTTTGGCGGGCAGCCCTTCCAGTGGCCTTGCGCGCCCGTGATGAGCCGGGCGACGAAGGCGAGCAACTGGCCGGTGAGGGCGGCAAGCGTCATGGGCCGGGATTATCGCGGCCGGCTGCCGCTCACCAGTCTTCGCCGCCCAGCCCCGTGTCCCTGCCGCCCCAGCCGTCGCCGCTGCCGAACTCGACATCGCGCCGCGCCAGCTCGTCGGCCGCACTGTCCGCATCGAAGCTGCCGGGAATGAGGCCGCCGCCCGTCGCGTCATGCTCGCGCGGCGTGGGCGCGTCATGGCCTTCGTGCAGCAGCTTCTCGGCCAGCATGCCGGCAGCGACGCCACCGGCCGCGGCCAGGCCCACGCCCAGCAGCCCGGAACCGCCACCCGTCACGGGCGGCACGCCCGCACCATAGGCTTGCGGGCCCAGGCCCGGCACGGCGCCGACGCCGCCCGCCGGCAGGGGCGCCGCCGGCTCGGCCGCGCGGCGGCGCATCCAGCCCGCCGCCAGCCCCACGAACACAATGGCGCCGCCCAGCAGCAGCCAGGTCGGCACGCCGCCCCCCTTGGCCTGCGCCACCGGTGCCGGGCGCAACGGCGCCGCGGTGCTGGCGGCCGCTGACTTGGCCGCGGCCTGCTCGCGTTGCAGCAGCCGCTCGAAGTCGTCGAAGCGCGCGGGCTCGGTGAACTTGATGGCCGGGTCCAGCGCGCGGGCGCGCCGCGCCTGCCCGGCAGCCTCGTCGAACTTGCGCTGGTGCGCCAGGATCTCGGCCAGCACATAGTGGGCGCGGGCGCTGTCCGGCCGGGCCGCGACGACCTCGCGCATCAGCGTCTCGGCGCCGGCGTAGTCGCCGCGCCGCGTGGCGGCCTGCACCTCGTCGACCGTGGGCAGGGCCTGGGCCACGCCCAGCCACAGCAAGCCCAGCAAGGCCAGGCAGGGCAACAGGACTCGGGGAATCTTCATGACAATCTCCAGCCAAGCAGCATCAGCCGCGCCCGGCACGGGGCGCGCTGATGACAGTTTGCAACCCGGATCTGGCGGCAAGCCGTCTGGCTTCAAGAAGGGGGGCCTGGCGCGTGCAGACTTCCCACCGCGGCGGCCGGCACCACGCCGGCCACCCGCTCATCCGAGGGGGGTGGACAGAGCCCCGCAGGCCTCAGGCCGGGCCTGCCACCGCGGGCTGCCGGGCGGCGGCCCGCATCAGCTGCGCCGCCTTCTCGCCGATCATGATGGCCGGCGCATTGGTGTTGCCGCTGACGAGGGTGGGCATGATGGAGGCGTCCACCACGCGCAGACCCTGCAGTCCATGCACGCGCAGCTCGGCGTCGACGACGGCCATAGCGTCGCGGCCCATCTTGCACGTGCCCACCGGGTGGTAGATGGTGTCCACGCGCCGGCGCAGCAAGGCCTCGATGTCGGCGTCCGATTGCGTCTCGGTGCTCCACAGCTCGCGCTGCCAGTGCGCGCGCAGCGCCGGCTGGTGCAGCAGCGCCCGCGTGAGCTTGAAGCCGTCCACCATCTGCGCCAGGTCGTCCGGATGCTGGAGGAAGGCCGGATCGATCAGCGGCGCGGCACCGGCGTCGCGGCCGCCCAGCCGCACGCTGCCGCGGCTGCGCGGCCGCAGCAGGCAGACATGGCAGGACAGCCCATGGCCCCAGCGCAGCTTGCGGGCATGGTCTTCCACGCCGGCGACGACGAAGTGCAGTTGCACGTCGGGCCGCGGCTGCGCGGCGCTGGAGCGCAGGAAGCCGCCGCCCTCGGCGAAGTTGCTGGTCAGCATGCCGCGACGCTCGGCGCGGTAGCGGCGCACGGCCTGCCAGAAGGCCAGCCCGCCGCGCAGCGACAGGCCGAAGCTGTGCAGGCTGCGGGTCTGCAGGCCGAACACGAAGTCGGGGTGGTCTTGCAGGTTGGCGCCCACGCCCGGCAGATGGTGCAGCACGGGGATGCCCAGCGCCTGCAGCTGGGCCGCATCGCCCACGCCGGACAGCATCAGCAGCTGTGGCGACTGGATGGCGCCCGCCGACAGCACCACCTCGCGGCGCGCCCGCAGCCGGCGCAGCCGGCCGCCCACTCTGACCTCCACGCCCACAGCGCGGCGGCCATCGAACAGCAGGCGCTGCGCCTGGGCCTGCACCATCACGCGCAGATTGGGCCGGCCCAGGTGCGGGCGCAGATAGGCGCGCGCGGCGCTGCAGCGCTCGCCGCGATCCTGCGTGACCTGGTAGATGCCTATGCCCTCCTGCGAGTCACCGTTGAAGTCGGCATTGATCGCATGGCCGGCCTCGCGCCCGGCGGCCAGCCAGGCCTGGTGCAGCGGGTTGTCGGTGCGCAGCTGGCTGACCTTGAGCGGGCCCGCCCTGCCGTGCAGCGGCGCGCCGAACGTGTCGTTGGCCTCGCTCTTCACGAAGAACGGCAGCACGTCGCTCCAGCCCCAGCCGGGGTTGCCCAGGGCGGCCCAGTGGTCGTAGTCCTCGCGCTGGCCGCGGGTGTAGACCATGGCGTTGATGCCGGACGAGCCGCCCAGCATCTTGCCGCGCGGCACATAGCCGCGGCGGCCGTCCAGCCCCGGCTGGGGCACGGTCTCGAAGGCGTAGTTGTGCAGCTTGCTGGGCACCATCAGCACGGCGGCCGTGGGCACCGTGCCCAGCCAGTTGTTCACGTCGGCGCCGGCCTCCAGCAGCAGTACCTGGGTGTCGGGGTCTTCGCTGAGCCGGCCGGCCAGCGCCGAGCCCGAGGAACCGCCGCCGATGACGATGACGTCATGGGTCTCGTCGAATTGCAGGCTGTCGCTCATGCTCAGGCCAGGCGCTGCAGCAGCGCCAGCAGCTTCTCGAAGGTCGCGCCATAGGGCGGCTGGAACAGCCGGGTGCCGGCGAAGCGCGACTGGATGAACAGCGGCTTCTCCTTGCTGAAGGTGCGGAAGCCCCATTCGCCGTGGTAGGCCCCCATGCCGCTGGCGCCCACGCCGCCGAAGGGCTGCTCCTCCTGGCCCAGATGCCACAGGCAGTCGTTGATGGTCACGCCGCCGGCATGGGTCTCGCGCATGACGCGGTCGCGCGCATCGGTGTCGCTGCCGAACCAGTACAGCGCCAGCGGCCGCTCGCCGCGGTTGACATGGGCCAGCGCCTCGTCGACGCGGTCGTAGCCGACGATGGGCAGCAGCGGGCCGAAGATCTCCTCCTGCATCACGGTCGCCTCGGGTGGCACGTCCAGCAGCAGGGCCGGCACCAGGCGGCGGTCCTCGGGCTGCTCGTCGTGCGTGCGCAGCACGCGGGCGCCGCGCCCGGCCGCATCGTCGAGCAAGGCCTGCAGCCGCGCATGGTGGCGGGGCGTGGCGATGCTGGTGTAGTCGGCATTGCCGGCGATGCGCGGATACATGCGGCGCATCTCGGCCAGCAGCCGCTGGCTCAGCGGCTCCACCAGCTCGCGCGGCACCAGCAGATAGTCCGGCGCGACGCAGGTCTGGCCGGCGTTGAAGAGCTTGCCGAAGGCCAGCCGCGAGGCGGTCAGGCCGAGATCGCAGCTGCGGTCCACGATGGCGGGCGACTTGCCGCCCAGCTCCAGCGTGACCGGCGTCAGGTTCTTCGCCGCGGCCTGGGCCACATGGCGGCCCACGGCCGTGGAGCCGGTGAAGAACAAGTGGTCGAAGGGCAGCTGCGTGAAGGCCTTGCCGACCTCGGCATCGCCGGTGATGACCTGCATCTCCTCGGGCCGGAAATGCTCGGCCACCAGGCGCGCCATCAGCTCGCTGGTGGCCGGCGTCAGCTCGGACGGCTTGATCAGCACGCGGTTGCCGGCGGCCAGCGCCGCGACGGCCGGTTCCATGGCCAGGTAATAGGGGTAGTTCCAGGGCGAGACGACGCCCACCACGCCCAGCGGCTGGCGCATCAGCACATTACGGCCGGGCAGGAAATGCAGCGGCGTCGCGACGCGGCGCGGCTTCATCCAGCGGCGCAGAGATTTCAGCGCATGGCGGGCGCCGGACTCGACGGTGAAGATGTCGGCCAGCAGCGACTCCTGCCGGGCGCGGTGGCCGAAGTCCTGCGCCATCGCCGCCGCGAGCGCCTCGCCATGCCGGCGCGTCATCGCCAGCAGCCGCTCCAGCCGGTCGCGACGCACCTCGTAGCTGGGCATGCGCTCGGCCTCGAAGGCGCGGCGCTGCGCCGTCAGCGCCAGATGCAGGCGCTCCTGCAGTGCGATGTCCATGGCCTGCTCTCCGGTTCTTGCTCGAATTCTTCGAGGCTAACCGCAAGCGCCGACCTCACCAACGGGTGAGGCCCTGGACTAGAGGGCTGCGTCTAGTCCCGCAAGTGACAGGGGTCTCAGCCCATTGCGGGCCGAGCGCCGGGCCTGCCATGGGCCAGAGGCCCATGGCCTTCCATAGGCACAAGCAGTCCGCAGGGACTGCCTGTGTCCGACGCCAGTTCCCAAGCCGGCCCGCCTCGGGCGATGTGCTTGCGGCTCAATGCCGCAAGCATCGCCGTCCCCTCGGGGACCGACTGGGCTGGCCGCGTTCAGCAGGCCAGACCGGGCGAGGGGCTTGCATCATGACTCGCGCCCTGCAGGGCGCGAGTCCTTCGCAGGGCGTCGCGGAGTCCGCAGGGACTCCGCTCGGTCCCTGCTCAGTGCCGGAAGTGGCGTACGCCGGTCAGCACCATCGCGATGCCGCGCTCGTTGGCCGCGGCGATGACCTCGTCGTCGCGCATGGAGCCGCCCGGCTGGATGACGCAGCTGGCGCCGGCATCGGCCAGCACGTCCAGGCCGTCGCGGAACGGGAAGAAGGCGTCGCTGGCCACGGCCGAGCCCTTCAGGCTCAGGCCGGCGTTGTCGGCCTTGATGGAGGCGATGCGGGCCGAGTCGATGCGGCTCATCTGGCCAGCGCCCACGCCCAGCGTCATGCCGCCGCCGCAGAACACGATGGCGTTGCTCTTCACGTATTGCGCGACGGTCCAGGCGAACATCAGGTCGTCGAGCTGCTGCTCGGTCGGCTGCAGCGTCGTGACGACCTTCAGGTCTTCACGCTTGAGGAAGTGGTTGTCCGCGGTCTGCACCAGCAGGCCCGAGCCGACGCGCTTGCTGTCGCCGGCGTTGCGGCCCTGCAGCCAGGGCGTGGCACCGCCCGGCGGCAGCGCGATCTGCAGCAGCCGCACATTGGCCTTGCCCTTGAAGATCTCCAGCGCCTCGGCGCTGAAGCTCGGCGCCATCAGCACCTCGACGAACTGCTTGGCCACCAGCTGCGCGGCCGCGCCGTCCACCTCGCGGTTGAAGGCGATGATGCCGCCGAAGGCGCTGGTGGGGTCGGTCTTGAAGGCCTTGCTGTAGGCCTCGGCCGGGTTGACGCCCACGGCCACGCCGCAGGGGTTGGCGTGCTTGATGATGACGCAGGCGGGGGCGTCAAAGCTCTTCACGCATTCCCAGGCCGCATCTGCATCGGCGATGTTGTTGTAGCTGAGCTCCTTGCCCTGCAGCTGCTTGCCCGTCACCAGCGAGCCGGGCGCGGGGAACAGGTCGCGGTACAGCGCGGCGGTCTGGTGCGAGTTCTCGCCGTAGCGCAGATCCTGCACCTTCACGAAGGTGGCGTTCATCTGCGCCGGGTACTCGGCCTTGCTGCCGTCGTCCTGCAGCGCCGACAGGTAGTTGCTGATCGCGGCGTCGTACTGCGCGATGCGGTTGAAGGCGGCGACGGAGGCCGCGAAGCGGGTCTTGTCGCTGGTTCTGCCCTGGGCCTTCAATTCGGCGAGCACGCCGGCGTACTGGGCCGCGTCGGTCAGCACCGTCACGTCCTTCCAGTTCTTGGCCGCGCTGCGCACCATGGCCGGGCCGCCGATGTCGATGTTCTCGATGGCGTCCTCCAGCGTGCAGCCGGGCTTGGCGACGGTGGCCTCGAAGGGGTAGAGGTTGACGGCCAGGATGTCGATCCGCGTGATGCCGTGCTGCTGCATCGCGGCCACATGCTCGGGCAGGTCGCTGCGCGCCAGCAGGCCGCCGTGGATCTTGGGGTGCAGCGTCTTCACGCGGCCGTCCATCATCTCGGGGAAGCCGGTGTGCTCGGCCACCTCGGTCACCGGCAGGCCGGCCTCGGCCAGCAGCTTGGCGGTGCCGCCGGTGGACAGCAGCCTGGCGCCCAACGCGTGCAGGCCTTGCGCGAATTCGAGGATGCCGGTCTTGTCGGAGACCGAGAGGAGTGCGGTGAGTTGGGTCATGGTCTTAGTCGGTTGGGATCGGAGCTTCTCGCTGCGCTCGAAGGTCCAACCCGCAAGGTCTTACAGGTTGTGATCGGTCAGCTTGCGGCGCAGCGTGTTGCGGTTCATGCCCAGCCATTGCGCGGCCTTGCTCTGGTTGCCGCCGGCCTCGCGCATGACGATCTCGAACAGCGGCTTCTCGACCAGCTTCACCAGCATCTCGTGCATGGAGTGCGGCTCCTGGCCGTCGAGGTCGCTGAAAAAAGCTTCGAGGTTCTCGCGCACGCAGGCGTCGATGGGGTTGGACGGGGGGGTGTTCTTCTGGGCACTCATGACAGGAGCTTTTCTTGTTTCAGGCGGCGCAGGCTTCGTCGGCCAGCGCTTCGTCGTCGTTGGCGGCCGCAGCGGGCGGCAGCCTCTCAAAGGTCTGGCCGAGCTCGTCGAACCAGTCGCGCAGCGCCTGCACCTGCAGCTCGCTGTGTTCCAGCGTGTTCATGTGCTGGCGGAAAGCCTCGCCGCCGGGCAGGCCGCGCACGGCCCAGCCGATGTGCTTGCGCGCGCTGCGCATGCCGCTCAACTCGCCGTACAGGCCGTAGTGGTCGTACAGGTGCTCGATGAGCACGTCGCGCGCCTCGGTGACGGTGGGCGCCGGCAGGTGCTCGCCGGTGGCGAGGAAATGCGCCACCTCGCGGAAGATCCACGGCCGGCCCTGCGCGGCGCGGCCTATCATCAGCGCGTCGGCCTGGGTGTAGGCCAGCACGTCGCGGGCCTTCTCGGGCGAGTCGATGTCGCCGTTGGCAACCACCGGGATACGCAGCGCGGCCTTCACGGCGGCGATGGTGTCGTACTCCGCCAGGCCTTTGTAGCCCTGCTCGCGCGTGCGGCCGTGGATGGTCAGCATCGCGATGCCCGCGGCCTCGAACAGCCGGGCCAGCCGCAGCGCGTTGCGCTCCTCAAGACTCCAACCGGTGCGCATCTTCAACGTGACCGGCACGCCGCGCGGCGCGCACTGGGCCACCACGGCCTCGACGATCTCCAGCGCCAGCGCCTCGTTGCGCATCAGCGCCGAGCCGGCCCATTTGTTGCAGACCTTCTTGGCCGGGCAGCCCATGTTGATGTCGATGATCTGCGCGCCGCGGTCCATGTTGTAGGCGGCGGCCTCGGCCATCATGGCCGCATCGGTGCCGGCGATCTGCACGGCGATGGGGCCGGGCTCGCCGCTGTGGTCGGCGCGCCGCGAGGTCTTAAGGCTGTTCCACAGCTCCTTGCGCGACGTGACCATCTCGCTGACCGCATAGCCGGCGCCCAGGCGCCGGCAGAGCTGGCGGAAGGGTCGGTCCGTCACCCCGGCCATGGGCGCCACGAAGAGCGCATTGGGGAGGAGGTGGGGGCCGATTTGCACGAGGGGTCTGCTCAAAAATGAGGCGACATTGTAGCCACCCGGGCCGGGCCGGCCGCCCGGACCACAATGCCGCCATGGAAGCCTGGCTCGCTCAACTCATCCAAGATCTGCTGGCCGCGCTGGCCCTGCCCCAGGTGGGGCTGGTGGCGGTCTTCATCATCACTTTCGTCTCGGCGACGCTGCTGCCGCTAGGCTCCGAGCCGGCTGTCTTCCTCGTCGTCAAGGCCGACCCGGGCATGTTCTGGCCCGTCATCGCGGTCGCCACCCTGGGCAACACCCTGGGCGGTGCCACGAGCTGGTGGGTCGGCTATGGCGCGGAGAAGGCGGTCGAGGCCGTCCGGCACCGCGAGCCGCCCAACCCGCGCGCGCTGGCCTGGCTGAAGCGCTTCGGCCCCAAGGCCTGCGTGCTGAGCTGGCTGCCCATCGTGGGCGATCCGCTGTGCGCCGTGGCCGGCTGGCTCAAGCTGCCGTTCTGGCCCTGCGTGGGCTGGATGGCGCTGGGCAAGGGCCTGCGCTTCATCTGCTTCACCGTCGCCCTGATGTACTTCATTCCCGAAAGTTGGTTGTCATGACATCCGCCTACCAAGACCTCGCGGCGCGCCAGCAGCGCCTGCACCGCCTCGCCCATCTGCAGGCCATCGCCCAATGGGACCAGGCCGCCAACATGCCGGCCAAGGGCAACGAGGCGCGCAGCCTGGCGCTGGCCGAGATGGACGGGCTGCTGCACCAGCTCGCCACCGACCCCGCCCTGCCCGGCCTGCTGGAGGCCGCCGCGGCCGAACCGCTGGACGACACGCAGCGCGCCAACCTGCGCGAGATCCGCCGCGCCTGGCGGGCCGCCAACGCGCTGCCACAGGCGCTGGTGGAGGCCAAGAGCCTGGCCAACAACCGCTGCGAGCATGCCTGGCGCACGCAGCGCCCGGCCAACGACTGGGCCGGCTTCGCGCCCAATCTGCGCGAGGTGCTGGCCATCGCCCGCCAGGAGGCCGAAGCGCTGTCGCAAAGCGCGGGGCTGTCCAGGTACGACGCGCTGCTGGACCTGTACGAGCCGGGCATGCGCAGTTCGGACGTCGAGCAGGCCTTCGCGCCGCTGCGCCGCTGGCTGCCGGGGCTGATACGCGACGTCATCGCGAAGCAGGCGGGCGAGACCGTCATCGCGCCCGTGGGCCCCTTCCCCACCGCCGCGCAGAAGGCGCTGGGGCAGGACGCGATGAAGCTGATGGGCTTCGACTTCGACGCCGGCCGGCTGGACGAGAGCACCCACCCCTTCTGCGGCGGCGTGCCCGAGGACGTGCGCATGACCACGCGCTACCGCGAGGACGACTTCCTGCCCGCGCTGATGGGCGTCATCCACGAGACCGGCCACGGCCGCTACGAGCAGAACCTGCCGCGCGAACTGCTGGGACAGCCCATCGCCCGCGCCCGCTCCATGGGCATCCATGAAAGCCAGAGCCTGTCCTTCGAGATGCAGCTGGGCAGCCATCCGGCGTTCGCGCGGCTGCTGGCGCCGCTGCTGGTCAAGCATTTCGGCGACCAGCCGGCCTTCGAGCCCGGCAATCTGCACAAGCTGCTGACGCGCGTGCAGCCGGGCCTGATCCGCGTGGACGCCGACGAGGTCACCTACCCCGCCCACATCCTGCTGCGCTTCGACATCGAGCGGGCGCTGATCGAGGGCCAGGCCGAGGTCGACGACATCCCGGCGCTGTGGGACGCGAAGATGGCCGAGCTGCTGGGCCTGGACACGCGCGGCAACTACAGGGACGGGCCTATGCAGGACGTGCACTGGCCGGCCGGCCTGTTCGGCTACTTCCCCTGCTACACGCTGGGCGCGATGTATGCCGCGCAATGGTTCGCGGCGATGCGCGCACAGCAGCCGCAGCTGGACGCGCAGATCGCCGCGGGCGAGCTGGGCGGCGTGTTCGACTGGCTGGCGACCCGCATCTGGCAAACCGCCAGCCGCCACGAGACGCCGGAACTGGTGCACCAGGCCAGCGGCGAGGCGCTGAACCCGGCGCACTTCGAGGCGCATCTGCGCCGGCGCTACCTGGGCGCCTGACCTGCGGCCCGGCGCCGGGCCGCCCCTAGCCGGCCGTCGCGGCGTGGGTCTTGGCGCGATGGATGCGCGCGCTCTGGCGGTTCTCGGCGCGCTGCACGCGGCGCTGCTCGGCGGCGCCCACGTGGCCGTCGGCGGCGGCATGCGCTTCGCTGCGGTCCACACCGGCCTGGCCCTGCTCCAGGCGGCCGGCCTCGCGTTTGGTCAACGTGCCCGTCTGCAGGCCGTTCTCGACGCGCTTCTCCTGGTTCACGTTGCGCTGCACGTCGGCCTGCATGCGCTGGCTGGAGGCCGACAGCGGGTTGCCGTTGACGCCGTTGGTCTCGGCCGTCTTGATGTCGCGGCTGGCCTGGTTCTGCGCGGCGCGCAGCTGGCGGCGCTCGGCGGGCGTGAGCTTGCCGTCCTTCATGTCCTTGGCCTGCAGCCTGTCGACCTTGGCCTCGTCGCGTTCGAGCCGGCCGGCCTCACGCGTGGTGATCTTGCCGCTCTGCAGGCCGTTCTCGATGCGCTGCTGCTGGTTCACATCGCGCTGCACGGTCGCCTGCGCGGGCGTCTGGGGCGCGGCGGCCGGGCTCTGGGCGAAGGCGGCACCGGTCAGCAGGGCCAGCGCGGCGGAGGCGATCAGGGAGGTCTTCATGTTCGGGTTCCTTTCTGGCGGTCAGCGACGGCTGGCCTGCGTGCTCAACGCCGTCCGCCCCGCCCTGCCGACCGGCCGGAGCGGCCTTCGGTGAGGGGAGGTAACCGCCGCAAGCCGGCCGACAGCTTGGTGCGCAGACAAAAAAAGAGGGCCGCTCCACCGGGAGCGGCCCAATCACTTCGAACGATCTCTTCTTCCCAACCCCTGCGCGTCCCCGGCCCCCCGGCCATCTCCGCGCATGGTGCCCGGGCGGGTGTCTGGCGATCCCGGGGCTGGGTCGCCGCGAATGTGTCGGCGACCGTGAAGGCATTCTGGGCAGACCGCCCCGCGCTGCCATCCCCGCAAGCCGAGGGGGTGGGTCGCCGGCGCGTGACAGGCGTCACAGCAGCAGGGCCAGACGCTCCAGGATGAGGACGGCGAAGAAGGCCAGGCCGGCGATCAGCGTCCATTTCAGGATGACGATGCCACGCCGCCGCCACAGCGGCTGGCCGGTGGCGATGGAGAACGCGAAGCACAGGACGGCCGAGAACAGCAGCAGGCCGACGAGGAGGCGGGCGATCAGCATGCGCTCACCTTACCAGGCAGGCGCCAGCTCGGCGAAGCCCTTGGGCGCCGCGCGCTCGTCGTCGAAGGTCACGACCTCGTAGGCGGACTCGTCGGCCAGCAGCGCGCGCAGCAGCTTGTTGTTCAGCGCATGGCCGCCCTTGAACGAGGTGTAGGCCGCCAGCAGCGGCATGCCGGCCACCTGCATGTCGCCGATGGCGTCGAGGATCTTGTGCTTGACGAACTCGTCGTCGTAGCGCAGGCCGTCGGCGTTCAGCACCTTGTAGTCGTCCACGACGATGGCGTTGTCCATGGAGCCGCCCAGCGTCAGGCCGCGCGAGCGCATCAGGTCGATGTCGGCCGTCATGCCGAAGGTGCGCGCGCGGGCGATCTCCTTCTTGTACTTGCCCGAGCCCATGTCGAAGACGAACTGGCTGCCGGTGGCGGCCACGGCCGGGTTGTCGAACTCGATCTCGAAGCTCAGCGTGTAGCCGTGGTGCGGCTCCAGCCGCGCCCACATCAGCTTCTTGCCCTCGCCCTGGCGCACCTCGACCGGCTTCTTCACCTTCAGGAAGCGCTTGGGCGCGTCCTGCATGACGATGCCGGCCGACTGCAGCAGGAACACGAAGCTGGCGGCCGAGCCGTCCAGCACCGGCACCTCGTCGGCATTGATGTCGATGACGAGGTTGTCCAGCCCCAGGCCCGCGCAGGCGGACAGCAGGTGCTCGATGGTCTGCACCTTGGGCGCGCCGGGATCGCCGCCGGGGCTGATGGTGGTGGCCATGCGGGTGTCGCTGACCGACATGACACCCACCGGAATGTCCACCGGCGGGCACAGGTCCACGCGGCGGAAGACGATGCCGGTGTCCGGCGGCGCGGGGCGCAGCGTCAGCTCGACCTTCTGGCCGCTGTGTATGCCCACGCCGACGGCGCGCGTGATCGACTTCAGGGTGCGTTGCTTGACCATGTCAGTGCCGCCCGGCCGCCCGAAGGCACTGACGCGCCCCCGTGGGGGGCAGAGAGCGAAGCGAACGTGGGGGCTGATTCATGCCAGGGATTGTCCCGGATCAGGCCCCGTTCCTGCGCTCCACGGGCAATCGCAGCGACAGCCTGGTGCCATTTCCTGGCGACGAGTCGATGCGCAGCTTGCCGCCCAGGCGCTGGGCGCGCTTGATCTGGCTCTTCAGGCCGCGGCCATGCTGGATGCTCTGCAGGTCGAAGCCCGCGCCGTCGTCCTCGACGCGGATCTCGACATAGCTGCCATGGTGGCGCGTCACCATGCGCACGCGGCTGGCCTGGGCATGCTTGAGCACGTTGTTGAGCGCCTCCTGCATCAGCCGCAGCACGTGCAGCGCGTCGGGCGGCTCCAGCCAGGGCAGCGGTGGCAGGTCTTGCACGTCCCAGTCCAGCTTGAGGCCGCCGGCCTGCAGGCGCTTGCCCAGGCGGTAGCGCATGGTGGCCAGCAGCGAGACCAGGTCGTGGCCCACGGGCTCCAGCGAGTCGATGACCAGGCGCAGATCGTCCACGCATTCGCGCAGCACCTCCACGCATTGCTCGTGCGACATGCTGCCCTGCTCCATCGCCACCAGCGCCGACAGCAGCGAGGAGCCCAGGCCGTCGTGCATGTCCGCCATGATGCGCTGACGCTCCAGCAGCAGGGCCTGCTGGCGCTCGGCCTCGCGCAGCTGGGCGTTCTGGGCCTGCAGCACCGAGACCTGTTCGTCCAGATTCTCCTGCAGCTGGCTGTTCTCGGCCTTGACCTGCTCGACGGCGCCGACGTAGCGGCGCTGCACCGCATGCAGGAAGCTGATCATGACGATCAGCGTCGCGAACGGCAGCAGGAACACATGCTCGGGCCAGGCCCAGCCGGCCAGCACGGCCAGGTCGTGGCCGCCGATCAGCAGGCCGGCGATCAGCGCCAGCGCCATGATGATGAGTTCGGCGCGGCGCTCGCGCCAGGCCAGCAAGGCCAGCCAGCCCACGCCCACGACGGCGACGCCGGCCGTCACCACGTACTGCGCAACGACCATGTCGAACTGGTGCAGCCACAGCGGCATGCTGAGCAGGCTGATGGCCAGCACGCTGGCCGTCAGCGCCCGCTCCAGCCAGCGCAGGCGCCGGTTCGCGAAGCGCAGCGCAAACAGCAGCGCCGACAGCATCACCCAGCCCATGGACGCGTGCGTGGCCCACCAGAACCAGTCCTGCGCCACGGGCGAGGCCGGCAGTCCCACGTAGTAGTGCAGGTTGCGCACCATCCAGGCCGCGGCGCCCAGCGCGAACAGCCCGTAGATGGCCTCGCCGGGCCGGCGCAGCCACAGCATCAGCGCAAACAGGCCCAGCACGGCCAGCGTCAGGCTGACGGCCTGCGGCAGGCCGGTCTGCAGCCGCATCCGCCACAGCCAGCGCTTCTCCAGCGCCTCGCGCGGGCCGACCCAGACGCGCGATACCGCGTGGTAGCCGTCCGCCGGCACCGGCAGAGCGACGACCAGGTCCAGGCCCTGCGCGCCTCTGCCGGGCAGCGGCAGCCAGATCGGCTGCACCCATTGCTCGCGCTCGGCATGCTGGTTGTCCAGCAGCGGCCGCCAGCCGCCCTCGGTGCGGGCCAGCACGGCGGCCGACAGCGTGACCACGCGCGGCAGGTACAGCCCCATGGCCTCGCCCTCGCCGGCCGGCACATGCAGCCGGTACCAGCGCATCTCGTAGCCGCGCGCATCGCTGACCAGGGCCACGCCGGGGCGGCTGCGCACGTCCGGCATGGCCACGGGCCGCCAGGCCGCGGCGTCCGCCGGCGGCAGCAGTTCGGCGGGCAGCTTCAGAGGGTCGCCGCCGGTCCCCCGGTGATGACGCAGCGCCGCCCACCAGGCGTCGAGCTGGGCGCGCGTCCAGGCGCTGGTGGCCAGCTCGACGGCCGCGGCCTCGCCGCCGGACACATTCGCGCTGGGCTGCGGCAGCCGCTGGGCCTGAGCGGGCAGCCAGGCCAGCAGGGCCAGGCCCAGCAGCCAGGCGCGCAGCAGCAGGCCCAGCTCAGTCATGGCCGGCAATTCCTTCGGGCATAGACATGGGCCAGCAGCATGCCACAGGGGCCGCTTGCGGCAGCCTGGCCCATGGCCCCGGCAAAGCAAAAGGGCGAGCCTCGCGGCTCGCCCTTGGCGGCGGGAAATGCGCGCCCCTCAGTCGGCCTGCTTGCGCAGGAAGGCCGGGATCTCGATCTCGTCCATGCCGTTGGACGACAGGGCCTCGACCTTGGCGGCGGCACTGCCCGAGCGGCCATGGCGCCAGACGCTGGGCACGTTGGCGTTCGCGAAATCGCCCAGACCCAGGCCCACGTTGGCCTGCTGCTGGCCGCCGGCCGGCGCGGCCACCGCGACGGCCTGGGTCAGCACGGGCATGCCGTCGGTGCCGTTGCGCAGCACCTGCTGGGTCTGCACCACCTGCAGCGGCGCCTGCTGGCGGGCGCGGCCGGCCGTCAGGCCCGTGGCGATGACCGTCACGCGCAGCGCATCGCCCAGACTCTCGTCGTAGGCGGTGCCGTAGATGATGTGGGCTTCTTCCGACGCGTAGCGCTTGATCGCGTTCATCGCATTGCGCGACTCGCTGAGCTTGAAGTTGCTGCGGCTCGCGGCGATCAGCACCAGCACGCCACGCGCGCCGGACAGGTCGATGCCCTCCAGCAGCGGGCAGGCCACGGCGGCCTCGGCGGCCTTGCTGGCGCGGTCCGGGCCGGTGGCCTGGGCAGTGCCCATCATGGCCTTGCCGGGCTCGCTCATCACCGTCTTGACGTCCTCGAAGTCGACGTTAACCAGGCCGGGAATGTGGATGATGTCGGAAATGCCGCCAACGGCGTTCTTCAGCACGTCATTGGCATGCGCAAAGGCCTGATCCTGCGTGACGTCGTCGCCCAGCACGTCCAGCAACTTGTCGTTCAGCACGACGATCAGCGAGTCGACGTTGGCCTCCAGCTCGGCCAGGCCGTTGTCGGCCGCCTTGGCGCGGCGGCCGCCTTCGAATTCGAAGGGTTTGGTGACGACGCCCACCGTCAGGATGCCCATTTCCTTGGCGACGCGGGCAATCACCGGCGCCGCACCCGTGCCGGTACCGCCGCCCATGCCGGCGGTGATGAACAGCATATTGGCGCCGGCGATGGATTCGCGGATGCGGGATTCGGCCTCCTCGGCGGCGGCGCGGCCCATTTCGGGTTTGGCACCGGCGCCCAGGCCGGAGGTGCCCAGTTGCAGCAATTGATCTGCCTTGGAGCGGTTGAGCGCCTGCGCATCGGTATTCGCGCAGATGAATTCAACGCCTTGAACGCCCTGGGCGATCATGTGGTCCACGGCATTGCCGCCACCGCCGCCGACCCCGATCACCTTGATTTGGGTGCCTTGGTCAAATTCTTCGATCATCTCGATGGGCATATCAACCTCCTAACTGATGCAATTGTGCCTTGGCACGCAATGAATGACTAGTTGCTGAAACAAATTTTTCGTCGTCAGCGGTGATTTAGGGGGGTCAAAAATTCCCCATGAACCAATCCTTGACGCGGCCAAGCAGGGTTTGCACCGAGCCGGCCTGCTGCGCCGCCTTGAAACCCCGGCTGCGCGACAGCCTGGCCTCTTCCAGCAGCCCCATGACGGTCGCGGAGCGCGGATTGGCGACCATGTCGAAAAGCGCCCCCGAATAGGTGGGCAGGCCGCGCCTGACAGGTTTCAGAAAAATATCCTCGGCGAGTTCCACCATGCCCGGCATGACGGCCGAGCCCCCGGTCAGCACGATGCCGCTGGACAGCAGTTCCTCATACCCGCTCTCGCGGATGACCTGATGCACCAGCGAGAAGATTTCCTCCACGCGCGGCTCGATGACGCCGGCCAGCGCCTGCTTGGACAGCATGCGCGGGCTGCGGTCGCCCAGGCCGGGCACTTCCACCTGGTCGGCGGGGTCCGCCAGCAGCTGCTTGGCGACGCCAAACTCGACCTTGATTTCCTCGGCATCCTTGGTCGGCGTGCGCAGCGCCATCGCGATGTCGCTGGTGATCAGGTCGCCGGCGATGGGGATGACGGCGGTATGGCGGATGGAGCCGCCGGTGAATATCGCGACGTCGGTGGTGCCGGCGCCGATATCCACCAGCGCCACCCCCAGGTCGCGCTCGTCGGCGGTCAGCGCGGCATGGCTGGAGGCGCTGGGGTTCAAAACCAGCTGATCCACCTCCAAACCGCAGCGGCGCACGCATTTGACGATGTTTTCCGCCGCGCTCTGGGCACCGGTCACGATATGGACCTTGACCTCCAGGCGGCCGCCGCTCATGCCTATGGGTTCCTTGACCTCGTGGCCGTCGATGACGAATTCCTGCGGCTCGACCAGCAAGAGGCGCTGGTCGTTGGGGATATTGATGGCCTTGGCGGTTTCGACCACCCGGGTCACGTCCACCGGCGTGACCTCCTTGTCGCGCACGATGACCATGCCGGTGGAGTTCTGGCCGCGGATATGACTGCCGGTGATCCCCGTGTAAACCCGGGAGATTTTGCAGTCGGCCATCATTTCGGCCTCTTTGAGGGCCTGCTGGATGGACTGCACGGTGGCGTCGATATTGACGACGACGCCGCGCTTCAAGCCGTTCGAGGGCGCCACGCCGAGGCCGGCGATGCGCAATTCCCCATCCGGCAATACCTCGGCCACCACGGCCATGATCTTGGCGGTTCCAATATCCAGCCCGACGACCAAATCCTTGTATTCCTTGGCCATGTCCGTCCTCAGCGTTTTCTATTTACGGGTTTACCCGGAGTTTGTATCGTCACGCCGCGCAGCTTGACCGCGTAGCCGTCGGCGTGGCGCAGGTCGGCGGACAGCAGCGGGCTGTTGTAGGTGGCCGTGACCTGCGAGATGGTGCGGGCGAAGCGAGCGAAACGCTCCACGACCTCGGCCTCGCTGCCGCGCCCCAGCTCGACGACGGCGCCGCTGCCCAGGCTGGCGCGCCAGGAGCCGCGGCCCGACAGGTCCAGCCGCTCGATGCTCTCGCCCAGCTGCTCGGCGGCCGGCGACAACGCCCGCCACATCTGCAGCATGGCGCCGGCGCTGTGGGCCGGGCCGGCCAGCAGCGGCAGGTCCTCGTCCTCGACATCGCCCAGATTGGCGTGGAAGACCTCGCCGAAGCTGTTGACCAGCGCCCGTTCCGCGCTGGCCTCGGAGGCGGCATCGGCACCGTCCACCCGCGCCTCCCAGTAGGCGGCGGCGCGGTGCTCCTCCAACCTGACCTTGAGCTGCATGGGCCAGACGCGCTGCAGCTGGGCCTGCCTGACCCAGGGCACGGCCTCGAAGGCGGCGCGGCCCTCCTGCAGGTTCAGGCTGAGGAAGGAGCCCTGCAGCCGGGGCAGCGCGTTGGCGCGCAGCGACGCGACGCTGTTGCGGCTGACGTCCCCCACCACCTGGATGGCGCGCAGGTTGAACACCGGCAGCCGCACGGCCCAGCGCACCATGCCCCAGGCCAACGTCGCCAGCAGCGCGGCGACCAGCAGCGCCGACACCGCATTCATCAGGCGGATGTCGGGCGGCAGCGCGGCGGTGGCGACGGCATTCATGTTTGCCCCTCGTCCGGCCAGTACGCCGGCCGGTCCCCCGCGGGGACGGCGATGCATGCGGCGTCGAGCCGCATACACATCGCCCGACGGGCCGGCTTGGGAGCGGCCCGGCGCTCGGCCCGCAGGCGCGCAGCAGTGGCGGCGACGACGTTCACTGCTTGTCGAGCCTCGCTTGGGAGAGCAGCCACAGGCACAGCTGCGGGTAGGCGATGCCCACGGCCTGCGCGGCCTTGGGCACCAGCGAATGCGAGGTCATGCCCGGGCTGGTGTTCATCTCCAGCAGGAAGGGCTTCATGTCGGACTTGCGCAGCATCAGGTCGGCCCGGCCCCAGCCGCGGCAGCCCAGCAGGCGGTAGGCCTGCAGCACCACCTGGCGGACCTCGGCCTCCAGCGCGGCGGGCAGCGTGCCGAACAGGTACTGCGTCGTGTCGGTCTCGTACTTGTTGGCGAAGTCGTAGTTGCCGGCCTCGGCGCGGATCTCGATGACCGGCAACGCGACGGCGCCCTCGCCCTCGCCGAGCACCGCGCAGGTCAGCTCGGGCCCTTCGATGCACTGCTCGAACAGCAGCTCGTCGTCGAAGCCCAGCGCCAGCTCGACGGCGCCCTGCATCTCGGAATAGCCGGCGGCCTTGGTGATGCCGATGCTCGAGCCCTCGTGCGGCGGCTTGACGATGACGGGCAGGCCCAGCTGATCGGGAATGCCGCGGATGCGCTCGCGCGTCAGCTCCGCGCGCGACAGCGCCAGGTACTGCGGCGTCGGCAGGCCCTCGGCGGCCCAGACCCGCTTGGTCATGGTCTTGTCCATGGCCACGCTCGAGGCCGTCACGCCGGAGCCGGTGTAGGGGATGCCCAGCCATTCGAGCGCGCCCTGCAGCGTGCCGTCCTCGCCGCCGCGGCCGTGCAGCGCGATGAAGGCGCGCTCGAAGCCCTGGTCCTTGAGCGCCTGCAGCGGCTGGGTCGCGGGGTCGAAGCCCTGGGCCTGCACGCCCAGCGAGCGCAGTGCGGCCAGCACGCCCTCGCCGCTCATCAGCGACACCGGCCGCTCGGCGCTGTTGCCGCCGTACAGCACGGCCACCTTGCCGAGCGAGCCGGCGTCGATGTTCAGATCGATTGGCGTCTTCACTGGGACGCTCCTTGCGAGAAATGTTGGGCCACCAGGCGCGGCAGCCCGCTCATGGAGCCGGCGCCCATGCCGATGACGACGTCGCCGTCGCGGGTCAGCGCGGCCAGCGCGGCCGGCATATCGGCCACCCGGGCGACGAAGTTGGGCGTGCCAACGGCCTGGGCCAGCGCCCTGCCGTCGGCGCCGGCGATGGGCGTCTCGCCGGCCGCATACACCTCGGTCAGCAGCACGACGTCGGCGCCCTGCATGACGCGCACGAAGTCCGCGAAGCAGTCGCGGGTGCGGGTGTAGCGGTGTGGCTGGAAGGCCAGCACCAGGCGCCGGCCGGGGTAGGCGCCGCGCGCGGCGGCCAGCACGGCCGCCATCTCCACGGGGTGGTGGCCGTAGTCGTCGATCAGCGTGAAGCGGCCGCCGTCGGCGGCCGGCCATTCGCCATGCCCCTCGAAGCGACGGCTCACGCCCGCGAACTGGGCCAGCGCCTTCAGGATGGCCTCGTCCGGGCAGTCCAGCTCCATCGCGATCGCGATGGCCGCCAGCGCGTTGCGCACGTTGTGCTCGCCGGCCAGGTTCAGCAGCACGTCGAGATCCGGCGCCTCCTCGCGCTGGCAGGTGAAGCGCATCTGCGCATCGGCCAGCGCCTGCACGTTCACCGCGCGCACGCTGACGCCGGCCGACAGGCCGTAGCTGACCACCGGCCGCTCGATGCGGCCCAGGATGGCGCGCACGCCGGGGTCGTCCGCGCACACCACCGCCGCGCCGTAGAAGGGCATGCGGTGCAGGAACTCGACGAAGGCCTCGTGCAGCCGCTCGAGCGAATGCCCGTAGGTGTCCATGTGGTCCTCGTCGATGTTGGTGACGACGGCCAGCACGGGGCTGAGCTTCAGGAAGGAGGCATCGCTCTCGTCGGCCTCGACGACGATGAACTCGCCACGGCCCAGCCGCGAGTTCGCGCCGGCCGCATTGAGCTTGCCGCCGATGACGAAGGTGGGGTCCAGGCCGGCCTCGACGAGGATGGCCGTGACCAGCGAGGTGGTGGTCGTCTTGCCATGCGTGCCGGCGATGGCGATGCCGCGGCGCAGCCGCATCAGCTCGGCCAGCATGACGGCACGCGGCACGACCGGGATCTGGCGCGCGCGCGCGGCGATGACCTCGGGGTTGTCGGCCGCGACGGCCGTGCTGGTGACCAGCGCCTGGGCGTCGCCGATGTGGGGGGCCGAATGGCCGATCTCCACGCGCAGCCCCAGCGCGCGCAGCCGCTCGGTCGTCGCGCTCTCGGCCGCGTCCGAGCCGCTGACCTTGAAGCCCAGGTTGTGCAGGATCTCGGCGATGCCGCTCATGCCGGCGCCGCCGATGCCGACGAAATGCAGCCTCTGGACCGCGTGTTTCATGTCTGCCCCTCGCCCGTCGAGTACGCCGGGCGATCCCCCGAGGGGATGCGGGCCGGCTCGGGAGCGGCCCAGCGCTCGGCCCGCCATTCACTACGGCCGCGACGGCTCATCGCAACATCCCCTCGATCTCGTCGGCCACGCGCGCGGCAGCGCGTGGCCGGGCCAGCGCGCGCGCCTTCTCGCCCATGGCCAGCAGCGCCGGGCGGTCCAGGCCGCTGAGCAGCTCGTAGAGCTTCGCCGGCGTCAGCTCCGCCTGCGGCAGGTGGATGGCCGCGCCGTGCTGGGCCATGAAGATGGCGTTGTCGCGCTGGTGCGAGGTGGTGCTGACGACCAGCGGCACCAGCACCGACGCGCAGCCGGCCGCGCACAGCTCGCTGACGGTGATGGCGCCGGCGCGGCAGACCACCACGTCGGCCCAGGCCAGCGCCGCGGCCATGTCGTCGATGAAGGGCCGCACCTCGGCCGCGAGGCCGGCGTCGCTGTAGGCCTGCCAGACGGCGCCCAGGTGGTCTTGCCCCGACTGGTGCAGCACCTGCGGGCGCTGCTCGGCCGGCCACAGGGCCAGCGCCTGCGGCAGCGCCTGGTTCAGCGCGCGCGCGCCCAGCGAGCCGCCCAGCACCAGCACCTGCAGCGGCCCGCTGCGGCCGGCCATGCGCTCGGCCGGCGCGGGCAGCGCCTCGATCTCGGCCCGCACCGGGTTGCCGCTGACGATGGCCCCCGACGTGGAGGCCGCGGCCGCGCCGTCGAAACCGAAGGCGATGCGGCGCGCAAAAGGCTTCAGCGCCAGATTGCTCTTCAGCATCGCCGCGTCGGCATTGACCAGCATCAGCGGCCGGCCGCTGAAGGCCGCCGCCAGGCCGGCCGGCACGCAGACATAGCCGCCCATGCCCAGCACGGCCGTCGCGCGGCGCTGCTCGTAGACCCGGCGTGCCTGGCCCAGCGACTTGAAGAAGCCGACCAGGCCGCGCAGCGCATGCTTGAGCCCTTTGCCGCGCAGGCCGGCGAACGGCAGCGCGTCGATCTCGAGGCCGCGCGCCGGCACCAGGCGGTTCTCCATGCCGGCCGGCGTGCCTATCCACGACACCGTCCAGCCGCGGCGCTGCATCTCCTCCGCGACCGCGAGGCCGGGAATGATGTGGCCGCCGGTGCCGGCGGCCATCACGACGAGGTGACGATCACTCACGAGCGCCCTCCCCTCATCATCTGCCGGTTCTCGAGGTCGATCCTCAAGACCACCGCCAGCGCCACGCAGTTCATCAGGATGGCCGAGCCGCCGAAGCTCATCAGCGGCAGCGTCAGCCCCTTGGTGGGCAGCGCGCCCAGGTTCACGCCCATGTTGATGAAGGCCTGGCCGCCCATCCAGATGCCTACGCCTTGCGCGTACAGGCCCGCGAACACGCGGTCCAGCGCGATGGCCTGGCGACCGATCAGGAAGCAGCGGCGCGTCAGCCAGAAGAAGGCGACGATGACCACCGCCACGCCGGCAAAGCCCAGCTCCTCGCCGATGACGGCCAGCAGGAAGTCGGTGTGGGCCTCGGGCAGGTAGTGCAGCTTCTCGACGCTGCCGCCCAGGCCCTGGCCGAACCACTCGCCGCGGCCGAAGGCGATCAGGCTGTGCGTCAGCTGGTAGGCCTTGCCCTGGGCGTACTTCTCGTCCCAGGGGTTGAGGTAGGCAAAGATGCGCTCGCGGCGGAACTCGCTGAAGGTGATCATCAGCGTGAACGCGCCGACCAGCACCAGCGTGATCAGCAGGAACATGCGGCCGTTGACGCCGCCCAGGAACAGGATGCCCATCGCGATGGCCGCGATGACCAGGAAGGCGCCCATGTCCGGCTCGGCCAGCAGCAGCAGGCCCACGAAGGCCAGCGAGATCGCCATCGGCGTGACGGCCTGGAAGAAGTTCTCCCGGGCGTCCATCTTGCGCATCATGTAGTTGGCCGCGTACAGCGCGATGCCGAACTTGGCCAGCTCCGAGGGCTGGAAGTTCATGACGCCCAGCGGGATCCAGCGCCGCGCGCCATAGACCACCTTGCCGATGCCGGGGATCAGCACGGCCACCAGCAGCACCAGCGCGACGACGAAGACCCAGGGCGCGTAGCGCTCCCACAGCGCCACCGGGATCTGCACCGTGATGAGGCCGGCGATCAGCGCGAAGCCTATGGCCACCAGATGGCGCGTCAGGAAATGGGTGGGCAGGTATTTGGCGAAGCGCGGGTTGTCCGGCATCGCGATGGACGCCGAATAGACCATCAGCAGGCCGAAGGCCATCAGCGCGATGACCACCCACACCAGCGTGATGTCGAAGCCCTGCAGCTGTGTGGGCCGGCCGGCGGACGTGGACACCCAGTCGCGCACCGGCACGCTGGCCTCCTCGCCGTCGCGCTTCTTCCACAGCGACTGCAGCTTGGTGGCGAATCCGGTCAGCACCGCGTTCACAGCGTCACCCCGCGCTCGTCGGCCAGCTGCTGCACCGTCGCGACGAAGACCTCGGCGCGGTGGGCGTAGTTGCGGAACATGTCCAGGCTGGCGCAGGCGGGAGACAGCAGCACGCTGTCGCCGGACTGCGCTTGAGCCAGGCACCAGGCCGTCGCGGCCTCCAGCGTGTCGTGGCGCTGCAGCGGCACGCCGGTGCCGGCCAGTGCCGCCTCGATCTGCGCCGCGTCGCGGCCGATCAGCGCGACGGCGCGGGCGTGGCGGGCCACGCCGTCGGCCAGCGGCGCGAAGTCCTGGCCCTTGCCGTCGCCGCCCAGGATGAGCACCAGCTTCGCGGGCGCGCGGTCGGCGCCCAGGCCGGAGATCGCGGCGACGGTGGCGCCGACGTTGGTGCCCTTGCTGTCATCGAAGAACTCGACGCCGTCGATCAGGCCCACCGGCTCGACGCGGTGCGGCTCGCCGCGGTACTCGCGCAGGCCGTGCAGCATGGGCGCCAGCTCGCAGCCGGCGGCCGTGGCCAGCGCCAGCGCGGCCAGCGCGTTGGCGGCGTTGTGGCGGCCGCGCACGCGCAGCGCGTCGGCGGGCATCAGGCGCTGGATGAGCAGCGGCTCGTCCTCATCCCCCTTGCGGCGCTTGATCGTCGGGTCCAGCTCGCGGGCGCGCACCAGCCAGGCCAGGCCGCCCTCTTCCACCAGGCCGAAGTCGCCCGGCGCCGTCGGCGCGCCCAGGCCGAAGCGCACGACGCGGCGCGCGACCGTGCGGCCGGGCTTGCCGCGCGTGCCCTTCACGAAGACCGGGGCCGGCACCAGGCCTTCGACCTCGGGGTCGTCGCGGTTGGCGACGATGACGGTGGGGCTGTCCATGCCGCGGCCGAAGACTCGCGCCTTGGCGCGGCCGTAGGCGGCCATGTCGCCGTGCCAGTCGAGGTGGTCCTGCGTCAGGTTGAGCAGCGCGCCGGCGCTGGGGTCGAAGCCGGCGACGTTGTCGAGCTGGAAGCTGGACAGCTCCAGCACCCAGACCTCGGGCAGCGTCTCGAACACGGGGCCGCGGGGCGGCGGCGGGGCGATGGGCAGGGGCGCCTCGTCATCGAGCAGCGTGGCGACGGGGGCGGGCTCGTCGGCTGCGACGTCGGCCGGCTCGGCGGCAGGGCCGCCGTCTTCCACGGCGACCGGGTCGACAGGCTCGGCCACGCTGCAGGCGTCGGCCGCATCGGTCACCGGGTCGGGCTCCTTGGCCAGCACCTCGGCGAGCGTGTCCAGCAGCGTCGGCCCGATGTTGCCGGCGATGGCCACCCGCTTGCCGGCATGCTCGACCAGCAGGCCGGTCATGCAGGTGGTGGTGGTCTTGCCGTTGGTGCCGGTGATGGCAAGCACCGCCGGCGCATAGCCGTGCTGCGCCTTCAAGGCCGCCAGCGCCTCGGCAAACAGGTCCAACTCGCCACGCACGGCGGGGCCGTGCTCGTAGACGGCCTTCAGCCGCGCATCCAGCGGCGACAGGCCCGGACTCTTCAGCACGGCCTGGAAGGCCGACGCGATGTCGGCCGTCAGATCGCCCGTGATGAAGGTGGCCGCGTCGCCCAGCGCGGCGAGCTGCGGCGGCTGCTCGCGCGAATCCCACACCGTGACCTGCGCCCCGAAGCGCGCGCACCAGCGGGCCATCGCGAGACCGGAGTCCCCGAGGCCCAGCACCAGCACGCGCTGTCCATTGAGTTGCGGCAGGTCCAGCTTCATGCGGCTTACCGGAGCTTCAGGCTGGCCAGGCCGATCAGGCACAGCAGCATGGTGATGATCCAGAAGCGGATGACGACCTGGGTCTCGTTCCAGCCGCTCTTCTCGAAGTGGTGATGCAGCGGCGCCATCTTGAAGATGCGCCGGCCCTCGCCGAACTGCCGCTTGGTGAACTTGAACCAGCTCACCTGCAGCATCACGCTCAGCACCTCGGCGACGAAGATGCCGCCCATGATGCCCAGCAGGATCTCCTGGCGCGTGATGACGGCGAGAGTCCCCAGGCCGCCGCCCAAGGCCAGCGCGCCGACATCGCCCATGAAGACCTGGGCCGGATGGGCGTTGAACCACAGGAAGGCCAGGCCTGCGCCGGCCATCGCGGCGCAGAAGATCAGCAGCTCGCCGGCGCCGGGGATGTAGGGCAGCAGCAGGTATTTGGAGAACACCGAGGAGCCGGTCAGGTAGGCGAACAGGCCCAGCGCCGAGCCCACCATGACGACGGGCATGATGGCCAGGCCGTCCAGACCGTCGGTGAAGTTCACCGCATTGCTGGTGCCGACGATGACGAAATAGGACAGTCCCACGAAGCCCCACACGCCCAGCGGCATGGAGATGGTCTTGAAGAAGGGGATCAGCAGGTCGGCCTTGGGCGGCAGCTCGGTCGAGAAGCCGCTGGTGACCCAGCGGAAGAACAGCTGCACCACGCCCAGGAACGAGGTCTCCGACACGCTGAACGCGAGGTAGATCGCGGCGACCAGGCCGATCAGGCTCTGCCAAAAGAACTTCTCGCGGCTGCGCATGCCCTCGGGGTTCTTGTCGACCACCTTGCGCCAGTCGTCCACCCAGCCGATGGCGCCGAAGCCCATGGTGACCAGCATGACGACCCAGACGAAGCGGTTGCTCCAGTCGAACCACAGCAGCGTGGACACGCCGATGCCGATGAGCACCAGCACGCCGCCCATGGTCGGCGTGCCGCTCTTGGCCAGGTGGGCCTGCACGCCGTAGGCGCGCACGGGCTGGCCTATCTTCATCTCGGTCAGCCGGCGTATGACCCAGGGCCCGAAGGCCAGGCCGATCAGCAGCGCCGTCATCGCGGCCATCACCGCGCGGAAGGTGATGTAGTTGAACAGGCGCAGAAAGCCCAGGTCGGGATAGATGCCCTGCAGCCACTGGGCGAGGCTAAGCAGCATGGCCGTCTCCTGATTGAGATTGAAGTGCGGAGACCACTTGTTCCATCTTCATGAAGCGCGAGCCCTTGACCAGGGTCTGGGCCGCGTCGGGTTGATCTTTCAAGGCCGCGATCAGCGCGGCCGTGTCGTCGAAGGCGCGTGCGCCGGGGCCGTAGGCCGCAGCGGCGTCGCGGGCGGCGGCGCCGGCCGTCCAGAGGTGCGCGATGCCGCGCGCGGCCGCATAGGCCCCCACCTCGCGGTGGAAGGCCGGGCCGTCTTCGCCCACCTCGCCCATGTCGCCCAGCACCAGCCAGCTGTCGCCGGGCAGGCCGGCCAGCAGCTCGATGGCGGCGCGCACGCTGTCGGGGTTGGCGTTGTAGCTGTCGTCGATCAGCGTGCGGCCGCGCGCGTCGCGCTTGAGCTCGGAGCGCCCCTTGACGGCGCGGAAGGCCTCCAGGCCCTGGGCGATGGCCGCCAGCGGCGCGCCGGCCGCCAGCGCACAGGCGGCGGCGGCCAGCGCATTGCGCAGGTTGTGCTCGCCGGCCAGGTGCAGCGCCACCGGCGCGCTGCCGGCGGGCGTGTGGATCTCCAGGGCCCAGTGCGTGCCCATCCAGCTGGCGTCGCCGGTCACGTCGGCCTGGCCGTGCAGCGCGAAGGTCAGGTGCGGGCGGCTGCCGGCCATCTCGAACCAGATCGGCGCGCAGGCGTCCTCGGCGGGGAAGACGGCGCAGCCGCTCGCGCCCAGCGCCTCAAGGGCGGCACCGTTCTCGCGCGCGACCGCCTCCACGGTGGCCATGAATTCCTGATGCTCGCGCTGGGCGTTGTTGACCAGGGCCACCGTGGGCTGGGTCATCGCGGCCAGCGGCGCGATCTCGCCGGGATGGTTCATGCCCAGCTCGACGACGGCGGCGCGGTGGCTGCGCTCGTCGTCATGGCGCAGGCGCAACAGCGTCAGCGGCACGCCGATGTCGTTGTTGTAGTTGCCCTCGGTGGCCAGCGCATCGTCGCCAACCCAGGCGCGCAGGATGCTGGCGATCATCTGCGTCGTCGTCGTCTTGCCGTTGGAACCGGTGACGGCGATGACCGGCAGCTGCTGCTGGCGGCGCCAGGCGGCGGCGAGCTGGCCCAGCGCAGCCTTGGCGTCGGGCACCAGCAGCCCCGGCAGGCCCGCTTCGACCAGGCCACGCTCGGCCAGCGCGGCGACGGCGCCGGCCGCCTTGGCTTCGCCGAGGAAATCGTTGGCATCGAAGCGCTCGCCGCGCAGCGCCACGAACAGGTCGCCGGCGCGCAGCGTGCGCGTGTCGCTGTGCACGCGGGAGAAGCCGGTCGCGCCGTCGCCGACCAGGGTCGAGCCCGGCAGCAGCCGCTGCGCCTGGGCGAGCGTCATCAACCCGCTCACAGCCCCGCCCTTTCCAGCAGCGCCGCACGCGCCTCGCCGACATCGGAAAAGGGCCGGCGCACGCCGTTCACTTCCTGGTAGTCCTCATGCCCTTTGCCGGCGATGAGGACGATGTCGCGCGCGCCGGCCTGGGCAATGGCCGCGTGGATGGCCTCCTCGCGCGCCTCGATGACCTGGGCGCCGGGCGCGGCCGCGGCGATGTGGGCCATGATCTGCGCCGGCGCCTCGGTGCGCGGGTTGTCCGTCGTGACGACGACGCGGCCGGCCAGCCGCGCGGCGATGGCGCCCATCAGCGGACGCTTGCCCACATCGCGGTCGCCGCCGCAGCCGAACACGCAGACCAGCTCGCCACCGCGCGCCGCGGCCAGGCCCTGCAGCGCGGACAGCGCCTTGTCCAGCGCGTCCGGCGTGTGGGCATAGTCGACGACCACCTGCGGCAGCTCGCGGCCGTTGCCGATGCGCTGCATGCGGCCCGGCACCGGCGTCACGCGGCCCAGCACGCGGGCCACGTCGGCCAGCGCATGGCCTTGTGCGCGCAGCGCGCCCGCCACGCCCAGCAGGTTGGCGGCGTTGTAGTCGCCGATCAGGCCGGTCTGCACGTCGACGGCCTCGCCGCCCTCCAGCAGCGTGAAGGCCAGGCCCTCGCTGCTGTAGTGCAGGCCGCGCGCCGACAGCCGGGCCTCGGGGCGCTCGACGCCGGTGGTCCAGACGTCCAGCGAGGCCAGCTCGGCGGCCAGGCCCGCGCCCTTGGGGTCGTCGAGGTTGACGACGGCGGCGCGCAGGCCGGGGAAGCCGAACAGCGCGCGCTTGGCCGCCCAGTACGCGTCCATCGTGCCGTGGTAGTCGAGATGGTCCTGCGTGAAGTTGGTGAAGACCGCCACGCGCACCGCGCTGCCGGCCAGGCGGCCCTCCACGAGGCCGATGCTGCTGGCCTCGATGGCGCAGGCCGAGAAGGCCTCGTCGCGCATGCGGGCGAAGGCGGCCTGCAGCAGCACCGGGTCGGGCGTGGTCAGGCCGTTGTAGTCGAGCTTGGGCGGCTCGCCGATGCCGAGGGTGCCGACGACGCCGCAGCGCTTGCCCAGCTGGGACGAGGCCTGGGCGATCCACCAGGCCGACGAGGTCTTGCCGTTGGTGCCGGTGACGGCGATGACGTCCAGCGTGTCGGCGGGCCGGCCGAAGAAGGCCGCGGCGATCTCGCCGGTGCGCGCCTTCAGGCCCGGCAGCGAGGCCACGCGCGCGTCGACGAAGCCGAAGCGCTCGACGTCGGCGTCCTCCACCAGGCAGGTGGCGGCGCCGGCGGCCAGCGCGGCGGCGACGAACTCGCGGCCATCGCGCGCATAGCCGGGCCAGGCGATGAAGGCGTCGCCGGGCTTCACCTGGCGGCTGTCGGTGCGCAGCGTGCCGGTGCACCACTCGGCCAGCCAGCGGGCGGCCGCGTCGGGGGACTTCAGGCGGGTGAGCATCAGAAACTCTCCTCGACCGGCGCGGCCTTCTGGTTGGCGACGATCTGGCTCTTCACGTCCAGGTCGGGCGGCACGCCCAGCAGGCGCAGCGTCTGCGCCGTGACCTGGCTGAACACCGGGCCGGCCACCTTGCCGCCGTAGTACACGCCGGCCGTGGGTTCGTCGACCATGACGGCGACGACGATGCGCGGCTTGCTGATGGGCGCAACGCCGACGAACCAGGAGCGGTACTTGTTCGTGTAGCTGCGCCCTTCCTGCTTGTGCGCGGTACCGCTCTTGCCGCCGACGCTGTAGCCGGGCACCTGCGCCAGCGGCGCCGTGCCACCGGGGCCGGCCGCCTCCTGCAGCATCTGGCGCACCTGGCGCGCCACCTCGGGCTTGAAGACGCGGATGCCGGGCACCGGGTGGTCATGCGGCTGGCGCAGCATGCTCACCGGGATGATCTCGCCGTCGCGCGCGAACACCGTGTAGGCGCGCGCCAGCTGGAACAGCGACGCCGACAGGCCGTAGCCATAGCTCATCGTCGCCTGCTCGATGGGCCGCCAGGTCTTGTAGGGGCGCAGCTTGCCGGAGATGGCGCCGGGGAAGCTGATCTGCGGCCGCTGGCCCAGGCCTATGGCCGTGAACATCTCGTGCATCTCGCGCGCCGGCATCTGCATCGCGAGCTTGGCGGCGCCGATGTTGCTGGAGAACTTGATGACCTCGCGCACCGGGATCACGCCATGCGCCCGGGTGTCGCTGATGACGGCGCCCTGGAAGGCGTAGCGGCCGTTGCCGGTGTCCACCAGCGTGTCGGCGGTGCTGCGGCCGGTCTCCATGGACAGGCCGGCGATGAAGGGCTTCATCGTCGAGCCGGGCTCGAAGACGTCGGTCAGCGCGCGGTTGCGCAACTGCTCGCCGGACAGGTTCTGGCGGTTGCCGGGGTCGTAGCTCGGGAAGTTGGCCAGAGCCAGCACCTCGCCGCTCTGCACGTCCAGCACGACGACGGAGCCGGCCTTGGCCTTGTTCTCGGCCACCGCGTCGCGGATGCGCTGGTAGGCGAAGAACTGCACCTTGGAATCGACGGCCAGGTCGATGTCGTGGCCGTTGGCGGCCGGCACGATGTCGCCGATGTCCTCCACGACACGGCCCAGGCGGTCACGCACGACCGAGCGCGAACCGTCGCGGCCCTGCAGCTCCTTCTGGAAGGCCAGCTCTATGCCCTCCTGGCCGCGGTCCTCGACGTTGGTGAAGCCCACCACATGCGCCGCCGCCTCGCCCTCGGGGTATTTGCGGCGGTATTCGCGGTCCTGGAAGATGCCCTTCAGGCCTATGGCCTTGACCTTGGCCGCGGTCTCGTCGTCGGCCAGGCGCTTGAGCCAGACGAAGCGGGCCTCGGGATTGAGCTTGGCCTCCAGCTCCTTGTTGGACAGGCCCAGCGCCCGGGCCAGCTCGCGGCGCTTGTCGGCGTCCGCGTCGACTTCCTTGGGGATGGCCCAGATGGACGGCACTGCCACGCTGGCGGCCAGCACCTGGCCGGTGCGGTCGTTGATGCGGCCGCGGCTGGCCGGCAGCTCCAGCGTGTGCGCGTAGCGGGCCTCGCCCTGCTTCTGGAAGAACTCGGTGTGCAGCACCTGCACGTAGATGGCCCGGCCCAGCAGGCCGGCGAAGGCCAGGCCCACCAGCGCCACCAGGAAGCGCGAACGCCAGGGCGGCGTCTTGGACGCCAGCAGCGGGCTGGTGGAATAGCTGACGCCGCGGCCCGAGCCCAGGGCGCGCGCGCCGGACTTGTGGCCCTTGCTCATGGAGACACCCCCGACGCGACGACGGCCGGCGAGATCACGCGCATGCCCAGGCGCTGGCGGGCCACCTGCTCGACGCGCAGGTTGGTGGCCTGCGCATGGCGCTCGGCTTTCAGCCGCTCGGCGTCGGCGGCCAGGCGCTGGCCCTCGTTCTTGGCGCGCTCGCGCTCGGCAAACAGGCGGCGCGATTCGTAGGCGTTGTGCACCAGCGCGAGGCCACTGGCCAGCACGGCCAGCAGGAGGATGAGATTGAGCCTGGCCACGCCGTCAGGCTTTCAACGGCGCGTCGGTGCGCTCGGCCACACGCAGCACCGCGGAGCGCGCACGCGGATTGGCAGCCACCTCGGCGGCACTGGGCTTCACGCGGCCCAGCGACTTCAGCGCCAGCGCCGGCGGCGGCGCGAACGGCGCGCGGCGGTCCACCTCGGCCTTGCTGTGGGCGGCGATGAACTGCTTGACGCGCCGGTCCTCCAGCGAGTGGAAGCTGATGACCGAGAGCCGCCCGCCCGGCGCCAGCAGCTGCAGCGCGGCCTTCAGCCCCTGCTCAAGCTCCTCAAGCTCGCCATTGACGTGAATCCGAAGGGCTTGAAAGCTGCGTGTGGCCGGGTCCTGGCCGGGCTCGCGGGTCTTGACCGTGCGAGCCACGAGTTCGCGCAGCTCGTCGGTGCGCGTGAGCGGCGCACCGGCTTCTCGGCGAGCAACAACCGCCTTTGCAATCTGTGCAGCAAACCGTTCTTCGCCATAGTCTCGAATCACCCGTGCAATCTCGCGCTCGTCGGCGCTGGCGAGGAAGTCCGCCGCGCTGGCGCCCCGCGTCGTGTCCATGCGCATGTCCAGCGGTCCGTCGAAGCGGAAGCTGAAGCCGCGCTCCGGGTTGTCGATCTGCGGGCTGGACACCCCCAGATCCAGCAGCACGCCATCCACCTGGTGCACGCCCCGCGCCGCCAGCTGCTCGACCATGTCGGCGAAGCCGCTGTGCACGATGCTGAAGCGCGGATCGGTGATGGCCGCGGCCGCGGCAATGGCCTCGGGGTCGCGGTCGATGGCGATCAGCCGGCCCTCGGGCGCCAGCTTCGCCAGCAGCGCGCGCGAATGGCCGCCGCGGCCGAAGGTGCCGTCCACATAGACGCCGTCGGGGCGCGCCAGCACGCCTTCCACCGCCTCGTCCAGCAGCACGGTGGTGTGACGGAACTCGGCGTTGTGATCCATGGCCGCGCCCATCAGAAGCTGAAGTCCTTGAGGGCGTCGGGCAGCGGGCCGGCCATCACCTCGGCCTCGTGGGCGGCATGGGCCTCGGCATCCCAGAGCTCGAAGTGGCTGCCCATGCCCAGCAGCATCACGTCGCTCTTGAGCCCGGCGCTCTTGCGCAGCTCGGGCGAGATCAGCACGCGCGCCGCCGAGTCGATGTCGACGTCCATCGCATTGCCCAGGAAGACCCGCTTCCAGCCAGCCGCCGACATCGGCAGCGCCGCAACCTTGTCGCGAAAGACCTCCCAGGTCGGCCGCGGGAACAGCATCAGGCAGCCGTCGGGATGCTTGGTGACGGTCAGCCGCCCCTGGCACAGCAGCTGCAACACCTCACGGTGTCGGCTGGGCACAGTCAGGCGGCCCTTGGCATCTAAGGCCAAGTTGGAGGCTCCCTGAAAGACGATTTCCGACACTTTTCACCACTAAACGACACTTCCTCCCACTTTAAGGGCCCGACCCCGAAGGGTCAAGGATCGGCACAAGTTTTTTCAATGAAATCAAGCACTTAGAACTGACTGCTGTTCCATACAGCCCCACCCACAAAATGCATTAAGAAATAAGGACTTGGCGAGTTATTGCGAAGTGGTGCTTGAACTACGGGCGACAACGGCATCTCGTTTGTCCCATGTTCAGGCTTGCCGCGCCAAACCACGACGTGCGCCATGGTTTTGCCGCACAAGTCACGCCGAGCCCGCCGCCGTCGCGGGCCCGCCATGCCGGGCGGGCGGCGATTTCTGCTGAAATTTCGGGCAGTTTCAGCCCGGCCCCGGCGTACCCCCGGGCGCTACCCCACCCAGGCAGTCCATGCGCAGCCCCGACCTTGCCCTTGCCTCGCCCACCCCGCGCCATCAAGGCCGGCCATCCAGGCCCAGGGTGGCGGGGCTGCAACGCCTGGCAGGCCCGGCGGGCGGCATGGCGCCCGCACAGGCCGGGCGACGCCACGGCAGCGCTCCCGCCCCGCATACCATGCAAGCCATGGACAAGACCCTGCCCGCGCCCCCGCCGCACGCCAGCCTGACCGCATCTTGAGCCGCAAACCCTCGTCGTCACTGTTCTCCGCGCTGGCCCTGGGCGCCAGCATCGGCCTGCTGTTGCCGGCCCTCATCGTCGGCGGCCTCTTCATCGGCCTGCGCGAGTCCAGGGTGGCCGAGCAGGCGCTGCAGCGCGACCTGGACGCCAAGCTGGACGTGCTCGCCAGCAGCCTGCCCGAGCTGCTGTGGAACCTGGACGCCGTCGCGGCGCGCGAGGTCGTGTCGGCCATCGTCAAGTCGCCCGAGGTCGTGCGCGTCAGCGTCAGCGATGCGTCGCAAGGCCTGCCCTTCATCGAGAACCACCTGCCCGAGCGGCGCCTGGGACGGACGCTGAGCGGCGAGCGCGACATCCTGCGCGGCGCCACGCGCATCGGCCATATCCAGCTCGAGATCGACGACCACCTCAGCAGGGCCGCCGTGCTGCGCCAGCGCTGGCTCTACGGCGCGACGGTGGGCGGCCAGCTGCTGGCCTCGCTGGCGCTGGTGCTGTGGCTGCTGAACTCGCGCCTGTTCCGCCCGCTGCGCGAGCTGGGCGGATTCGCCAACGACCTCGCCGAGGGCCGCTTCGACGCCAAGCTGGAGCACCGCCGCGAGGACGAGATCGGCCAGCTGGGCAGCCACCTGGAGCACATGCGCGATGCGCTGCAGCAGCAGTTCGACGCCCAGCGCCACCTCATCGAGCGCTTGCGCGGCATGTCCGAGACGGTGCCCGGCGTCGTCTACCAGCTGCGCCTGGCGGCCGACGGCACCTTCTCCTTCGCCTATGTCAGCGAGGCGGTGCGCGAGTACTTCCTGCTCGGCAGCGCCGAGCTCGGCGGCAGCGCCGCCCCCTGGTTCGAACGCATCCACCCGGACGACCGCGCCACCGTGCGCGACAGCCTGCTGGCCTCGGCCCGCAACCTCAGCCCCTGGCAGCAGGAGTTCCGCACGCCGCAGGCCGACGGCAGCGAGCGCTGGATGTACGGCAACGCCATCGCGCAGCGCGAGGCCGACGGCAGCGTGCTGTGGCACGGCTTCCTGACCGACATCTCACGCCAGCGCCGCGACCAACTGGAGCTGGAGCGCTACCGCCACCACCTGGAGGAACTGGTCGGGGCACGCACCGCCGCGCTGGCCGAGGCCACCCAGGCGGCCCAGGCCGCCAGCCTGGCCAAGAGCGCCTTCCTGGCCAACATGAGCCACGAGATCCGCACGCCGATGAACGCCATCATCGGCTTGACCTATCTGGCGCAGAGCGACACCATCGAGCCGGAGCAGCAGCAACGCCTGCAGAAGGTGGCCAACGCCGCCGAGCACCTGTTGAGCATCATCAACAACGTGCTGGACTTCTCCAAGATCGAGGCCGGCAAGGTGCAACTGGAGCGGCGCGAATTCACCGTCGACGAGGTGCTGGACAACATCGCCAGCATGACGACCCAGGCCGCCGCCGCCAAGCGCCTGCGCGTCGAGACCGACGTCGCGCCGTCCCTGCGCGCACGCGTGCTGATCGGCGACCCACAGCGCATCTCGGAGGTGCTGCTGAACTTCACCGGCAATGCCGTCAAGTTCACCGAGCAGGGCTTCGTGCGCCTGCGTGCGCTGCCGGCCCAGGGCAACGGCCCCGGCCTGGCGCTGCGCTTCGAGGTGCAGGACAGCGGCATCGGCATCGCGCCCGAGGCGCTGGCCCGGCTGTTCCGCGACTTCGAGCAGGCCGACAGCTCGACGACACGCCGCTACGGCGGCACCGGCCTGGGCCTGGCCATCTGCCGCCGCCTGGCCACGCTGATGGGCGGCAGCGTCGGCGTCGACAGCACGCTGGGCCAGGGCAGCTGCTTCTGGTTCCAGCTCAACGTCGAGACCGCCGAATACACGCCCGCAGCGCCCGCGCCGGCGCTGCGGCCGCATTCAGCGCGCGAACGCCTGGCCGAGCTGGCCCGCGCCCGGCCTTGCCGCATCCTGCTGGCCGAGGACAACCCGGTCAACCAGGAGGTGGCGCTGGCCCTGATAGGCAGCGCCGGCCTGGTGGTGGACGTGGCCGCCGATGGCAGCCAGGCCGTCGACATGGTCAAGAGCGGCGACTACGCGCTGGTGCTGATGGACGTGCAGATGCCGGTCATGGACGGCCTGGACGCGACCCGCGCGATCCGCCGCCTGCCCCAGGGCGCCACCCTGCCCATCCTGGCCATGACGGCCAATGCCTTCGACGAGGAGCGCCGGCGCTGCCTGGAGGCCGGCATGGACGACCATGTCGCCAAGCCGGTCGTCGCCGAGCAGCTGTTCGCGACGCTGTACGACTGGCTGTCGGGCGCGCGCACGCCGGCCGTCAGGGCCCGCCCAGAGACTGCTTGATGAGCCGCCCGGAGCCGGCCTGCAGCGGCCGCGCATTCATCGGGTAGAGCCGGGCAAACACGTCCAGCTGCTGGCCGGACAGCCCCACCGGCTGGCGCATCACCATCCACAGCACGCCCTCGCTGCAAGGCGGCGTCGTCAACGAACCCATATAGGTGTAGTAGCCACGGTCCTGGGGCAGCAGCTGGCCCAGGTCCAGCGGCACCTGGGCCGCCAGGGCCTCGCCCTTCTCCAGCGGCAGATTGCCCCAGACGGTCTGGATGATGGGATGGGGCTGGTCGTCGCGCCCGCGCTCCAGCAGCACGGCGACCACCGCCAGCCGCCCCTGCGCATCCCGGTGCACCAGGTGGGCCACCATGTCGAACTGCTTGCCGTTGACGCGCTCCTCGCTGGGCCGGTGGAAGTGGAACTGCTGCAGCTCGTAGCGCCGCCCCATGACGGTCAGCCCGTTGCCGGGCGCGACGTCGACCTGGATGGTGCGGCCGTTGTCCAGCACCGAGAAGGCACCGGGCCGGTAGTCGAAGGTGATGGGCTCCAGGTCGACGGCCAGGCCGTCCCGGATGTCGATGGGGCTCTGGCGCGTGCCGACGGCGCAGAGCTTGTTCTCGGGCGCCAGCTCGGCCCAGTGCTGCGGGCCCACGTCGCCGGTATAGCCCCAGCGCAGCGGCTTGGCCGCCTCGGCCTTGGCGGGCCGGGCGGGCCGGGCCGCCGGCCTGACGCTGGCCTGGCCCTGCACCGGCGTGGCCAGGCGCTCCGCCAGGCGCTGGCGCAGCACCTCGACCGGCTCCTGGGGCGTCTCCTTGGGCGTCTCCTTGGGCGGCTCAGCCCGGGCGGCGAGCGCGAGCAGGCAGGCGACGAGGATCAGGCGCTTTCTCATGCCGCTCATTTTCGGCCGCCCGGCGGCCGGCTTGAGCGCCGCCTCAGGCGGCGACCGAACGCCTGACGCCGTACCAGGCCAGCAGGCCCACCACCATCAGCCCGGCCGACGCGAGGGCCAGGGCCAGCGGCGAGTGCATGACCAGCGGCACCAGCAGGCCGGCGACCAGGCCGTTGGCCGCCGAGCCTATGCAAGCCTGCAACGACGAGGCCATGCCGCGACGCTCGGGCACCTGGTCCAGCACCAGCAGCGTGACCACCGGCACCATCAGCGCCCAGCCGAAGGAGAACAGGCCGATCAGCGGCAGCGCCCAGAAGGCGTTCAGCGGCACGAACAGGTTCAGCGCGATGTTGACGACAGACACCGCGACCATGATGCGAAAGCCCCGCATGATCTGGCGCTTGGGGCTCATCTTGCCGGCCAGCCGGCCGCTGACCGCGGCGCCGGCCATGATGCCGCCAATGGTGCACAGGAAGAACCAGAAGAACTGTGTCGGCGCGAACTGCAGGTGTTCACCGAGGAAGACCGGCGTGGCCAGCACATAGAGGAACATGCCGTTGAACGGCACGCCGCTGGCCAGCACCAGCATCATGAACTTGGCGCTGCTGCACAGCCGCCAGTACTCGCGCATCAGCGCGCCGACGTGGAAGGGCTGGACCAGCTGGGGATGCAGCGTCTCGGGCAGCAGCCGCCAGTTGGCGACCAGCAGCGCCGCGGAGACGGCGGTCAGGAACCAGAAGATGGAGTGCCAGTCGGCATGCACGAACAGGAAGCCGCCCACCATGGGCGCGATGGCCGGCGCGACGCCGAAGAACAGCGTCACCTGCGACATCACGCGCTGCGCATCCGCCGGCGGGAACATGTCGCGGATGATGGCGCGCGACACGACGATGCCCGCGCCCGCCGACATGCCCTGCACCGTGCGCCAGAACACCAGCTGGCCGATGGAGCCCGCCACCGCGCAGCCCACGCTGGCCAGCGTGAACACGGCCAGGCCGATCAGCACGACGGGGCGGCGGCCGAAGCAGTCCGACAGCGCCCCATGGAACAGGTTCATGAAGGCAAACCCGAGCAGATAGGCCGACAGCGTCTGCTGCATCTCCACCGGCGTCGCGTGCAGCGCGGCGGCGATGCCGGCGAAGGCCGGCAGATAGGTGTCGATGGAGAAGGGGCCGACCATGGCCAGGCAGGCCAACAGGACGGACAGGGCCCAGCGAGGCGCACGCCACAGGCGGCTGGCGTCAGGATTCATCGGGGAGGTCGGGTTGAGGCAGCCGGCCAGTGTATCGATCCGCCTGCGCGCCTGCCGGAGACAGGGGAAGAAAGAGTGAAGCAAGCCGATAGGCCGGATTCTGTGCACCGCCCTCCCCTTGCGGTTCGGGCGGCGTGACCGCCATTCCTCTGGGCCGGACATCGCTGCCCGGCTCGGTGCCACCTACCCGCCAGCTCTGCGAGCCGCATCAACGCTGGCCTACTTGGTGTTGCTGCGCGTAGAGATTGCCCGTTTCACCCGATGGCGGGCTTTGCCCGCCATCGGGTGCTATCCGGCTCGGGCTTGCGCCCGGCGCCGCCCGGCTCACGCCGTGCGCCGCAACCGCTTGCGCGATTGCCGTATAGAACACCCGACGACGGACCCGTCATCGACTCGTCTCTGTTGCTCTGATCCTCGGCTTACGCCGGGCAGCCGTTAGCTGCTACGCCGCTCTGTGCAGTCCGGACCTTCCTCCAGGGCCATGTTTCCATGCTTGCCCCAGCGGCGGTCTGGCTTGCTTCACACTAGCGATTATCTCAGCACCGCCCACAGGGAGCACGCATGAAGGCCAACAGCATCCTCGACACCATCGGCAACACCCCGCACATCCGGCTGCAGCGCCTGTTCGGCGCCCACGAGGTCTGGGTCAAGTCCGAGCGCAGCAATCCCGGCGGCTCGATCAAGGACCGCATCGCGCTGGCCATGATCGAGGACGCCGAGGCGCAAGGCCTGCTCAAGCCCGGCGGCACCATCATCGAGCCGACCTCCGGCAACACCGGCGTGGGCCTGGCCATGGTGGCGGCCGTGAAGGGCTACAAGCTCATCCTCGTCATGCCCGACAGCATGAGCGTGGAGCGCCGCCGCCTGATGCTGGCCTATGGCGCCGCGTTCGACCTGACGCCGCGCGAGAAGGGCATGAAGGGCGCCATCGCCCGCGCCCGCGAACTGCTGGAGCAGCACCCGGGCTCCTGGATGCCGCAGCAGTTCGAGAACGCCGCCAACCCGGCCGTCCACGCCAGGACGACGGCGCAGGAGATCCTGCGCGACTTCCCCGAAGGCCTGGACGCGCTGATCACCGGCGTAGGCACCGGCGGCCACATCAGCGGCTGCGCCCAGGTGCTCAAGACGGCCTGGCCGCAACTCAAGGTCTATGCGGTGGAGCCCAGCGCCTCGCCCGTCATCAGCGGTGGCCAGCCCAGCCCCCATCCCATCCAGGGCATAGGCGCCGGCTTCATCCCGGCCGTGCTGGACACGGCGCTGCTGAACGGCGTCATCCAGGTCGAGGCCGAGGCCGCGCGCGAGTACGCACGCCGCAGCGCCCGCGAGGAAGGCCTGCTGGTGGGCATCTCCAGCGGCGCGACGCTGGCCGCCATCGCGCAGAAGCTGCCCGAGCTGCCCGCGAACGCGCGCGTGCTGGGCTTCAACTACGACACCGGCGAGCGCTATCTCTCCGTGGACGGCTTCCTGCCGGCGGCCTGATCACTCGCCGCCACCCGCCTCGTCGTCGACGGCGCCCTCGTTGTCCTTGCGCGCCTGCCGGGCCAGTTCGGCCTTCAGCGGCTTCAGCGACTCGATCAGCGCCTGCGGCGGCTGGGGCGCGGCCAGGCGCAGCGCCGGCGGCGGCAGGCTGGCCAGGTAGGGCGGGCCGAACACATATTGCTGCTCCTGGCGGCTGCCGACCTGCAGCCCCAGGCCCAGCAACAGCAGCACCGCGATGCCGCCGTTCAGAATGCGCCGCGCGCCCGGCCAGACCAGGCGGGAATGCCAGGCGATCAGCACCGCGGCGCCCACCGGCGCGGCCAGCGAGCCCAGCACCATCAGCCGCGGCCAGGAGAAGGCATAGGCGATGGCCGGCAAGACCCAGTCCAGCAGCTGCAGCACCACCAGCACCACCAGCGCACGGCGCAGATGCGTCGTGAACGGGAAGCGGTGCCGGAACAGCTGGCTGGCCAGCGACCACAGCCCCGCCCAGGCGAGCACGAAGGCCAGCGGGGCCAGCAGCGACGGCGCGTAATCCACCCAGCGCGCGTCGGGGTCCACGGCGCTCCAGCGGTCCACCCACTGGAAGAACAGCAGGGCCAGCAGCAGCAGCGGCACCAGCGCCCAATGGCGGGTCTTGTCGACGATGAGCAGCTGCTCCGGCGCCAGCGTGTCGGCCGTGGTGCGCAGGCGCAGCGCGCAGCCGGCCAGCTGGAAGGCGCCGCCCGCGGGCAGCGCGGCCTCGTCGCCCGCGGCCAGCCGCCGCTTGCCGACATGGCCGCCGTTGCGGCTCTGCAGCAGCCTCAGCCGCACGCCACCATCGGCGGCCAGGTGCAGCTCGGCATGCTCGGCGGCCAGGTGGGCGTCGTCCAGCACGATGTCGCAGGCCGGCGAGCGGCCGATGCGCACGGGCCATCGCGTCACGCGCTGCACCAGCGTGGCGCGGCCATCGCGGCCCAGCAGCTCGACGACGGCCGCGGCCGGCGCCTGCATGGGCTCGGGCGTCACTTGGCCTTGCTGCTGTTCGTCCACGCGAAGCCCTCCAGGTAATGCGCCGCCAGCTTGAGCGCGTTGTCGAAGCTGACGCCACGGGCGTCGAAGCGACCCAGCGCGCCCTGCGTCGAGGCGTCCACGGTCGTCACGAGCACGCTGAGGTCATGCAGACCTTCCAGCTTGCGGTAGGCGCGCAGGCAGACGACGGCGCGCAGCGGCAGGCCGTCGCGGTCGACGAACTGCTCCTTGCAGTAGGGCGCGGTGCGCGACTTGTCGGCCTGCCCCAGGCGCTCATTGCGGAAGCTGCCCGAGTACTGCCGCGCGAAGCGCAGCGCACCCAGCTTGCTGCCGTCATAGGCTTCGTGCGACATGTCCAGCCAGCCCGTCTGCAGGTTGCCGCTGACGAACAAGGCATGGTCCATGCGGCATTGCGAGCGCTCGAAGTCCAGGCCCTTGGCGTCGGCCGCCGTGCTGCGGCCCCAGCAGCGCATGAAGTCCTGCTTGGGCACCGGCAGCCGGTAGCGCTGGTTGTTGGCGCTTTCCCAGGGCAGCGCGAGGAAGCGGCCGACGAGCTCGTCCTGGTAACGCATCAGCTGGTCGCGCAGCCGGCTCCAGGCCGCCGCGCGCAGCGGCTTGGCCGCCAGGCTGCGCTTGACCAGGCTCTCGGCGAACTCCCCCGGCACCAGGAAGCTGACCTGCTGCGCGAACAGCAACGTCGACACGTTGACGCCCACGACCAGGCCGTCCTCGTCCAGCACCGGGCCGCCGCTCATGCCGGGGTTGATGCCGCCGGCGTAGTAGATCAGCGGGTCGAAGCTGCGCTCCACCAGGCCGTTGTAGTTGCCCTCCACGACGGCGAACGCGACGTCGTGCGGGTTGCCCATGGAGTAGATGCGCTCGCCCTTGGCCAGCGGCTGACTCTGCGGGCGGAACTGCAGTGCGCCGCGGCCCCTCAGGCCCCCGCCCTTGCCGTCGTCCACCGCGCGCAGCAGCGCCAGGTCGCGACGGGCGTCGAAGTCCAGCAGTTCCAGCGCACCGCCCTGGCCGTCGGTCGTCGCATAGCGCAGCCGGTAGCTGTCGGGCTCCAGCGCAAACTGGCTGATGACGTGGTAGTTGGTGACGACATGGCCGTCGTCGCTGACGAGGAAGCCCGAGCCCACCGAGGCCTGGCTGTCCTGGTTCTTCAGCAGCGTGCGGATCTGCAGCAGCTGGCCCTTGCTGCGTTCGTACAGGCGCCGGGCACTGGCCGACACGGTGGGCGGCTGCTGGGCCTGAGGCGCGGCGCCGGGTGGCGCCACATTCGGCGGCGATGGCGACTGCGCGGCGGCGAGGGCGGCCAGGCCGACCAGCGCCAAGCCTAGCAAGGGCTTCAAACAGGACTTCATCAACAAGCGACACCTCCCTGGGCGGGCGCCGATGCTAGCCGCTTTGCAGCCGCTTCCGGCGGCCGGGCACGGCGGAACACCCACTCGTCGGCGTAGAACCCGGGCACCTCGTTCGCCGGCCACCAGCCGGGGATGCCCAGCACCGGCAGCGGCGGCAGCAAGGCCGGCGCCAGGCTGTCCGGCAGCCGCGGCGCGTCGAGGTCGTCGACCAGCAGCACGCGGGCGCACAGCGGCTTGCGCGGGGCCAGCAGCTTCTCCAGCAGCGCATGGCCCACCACCAGCAGGCGGGCCTCGGACCAGAGCCCGCGATGCGTCATGAAGAGTGCCCGCCAGTCCCGCGCGCGCAGGGCCGCCTGCAGCAGGGGCGGGGCCTGCAGCAGCAGGCCGCTCTCGTCCAGCAGCGTCAGCGCGTCACGCAGAGGCCCGCGCCGGCCCGGCGGCGCCGGCGGGGCGGCGACATGGGCACGGTTCAGTGCGGCCTTGAAGCCCGGGCAGCGCAGCCAGACCAGGCCGTTGAAGAGGTCGTGCGCGTTGTCGCGCGTGGGCACGCGGCCGGTGGCGGCCACATGCTGCTCGTAGCCGGTGGTCGACGGCCCCGCCGGCTCGAAGCGCTCATGGCCCAGGGCCAAGTGCGCCGGCAGGCCGGCGGCCCGCCGCGCCAGCACCGGCCCGCCCACGTCGCGGTAGGGCGCGAACCAGGGGCGCGCCCAGTCGGGCGCCATCATCCGTGGCCGAAGCGCACCTGGTTGGGCTGCTTCTCGGGCTGCAGCTGGAAAGCCTGCGGATGCTTGCGGAACAGCTTGGTCGACGGCGCGTTCTTGGCCAGCAGGCCGGCCTCCTTCAAGGTCTTGGCCGCGGCGCCCAGGTCATGCCACTGGCCGTCGGCCAGCTTGGGCAGCAGCGCCAGCATGGCGTTGATTTCCTTGGCGGCGGCGACGCTGGGATCCACCGGCGCGGGCGCCGCCTTGGGTGCCGGTGCGGCCTTGGCCGGTGGCGGCGCCACGGGCTTGGCCGCCGGCGCCGCCACCGGCTTGGGCTGGGCCTCGACGGCCGCCGCGGGCTGGGGTGCCGGCTTGGGCTGGGGTGCCGCACTGGGCTTGGGCGCCGCCACGGCCTTGGACGGTGCCGCCTTCTTCGCTGCCGGCCGACCGGCAGCGGCCTTCCTGGCCGGCTCGCGCTTGGCCGCGGGCCGCGGCGCGGCGCGGCCGCTGTCGTGCGCCAGCTCGTTGAACTGGTCGTAGATCTGGATCACGCCGTCGCCGGTCTTGCCGTACTGGCCGAAGCCGCGCAGCCAGGCGCCCTTCTCGCGCAGCCGCAGCACCAGCGGCGCGAAGTCGCTGTCGGACGACACCAGCACGATGACGTCGGGCTTCTCGGTGATGGCCAGATCCATCGCGTCGGCGGCCAGCGCGATGTCGGTGGAGTTCTTGCCTATGGCCAGGTTGACGATGGCGCGCAGGCCCAGCCGCTTCAAAAAGCTCTGCTCGCGCAGCGCCTGCTCGGCATTGCAGTAGGCGCGGCGGATATGGGCCGCGCCGTAGTCCTTGAACACCATGTTCAGCGCCTGCTCGATGACGTCGGTGGCGACGTTGTCGAAATCGACGAGGAAGGCGACCTTCTGGGTGACGGGGGTCATGCGATCAGTTTCCAGTTCAGCGTGTCGCCGCCGCGCAGCGGCTTGAGTTGGGCTTCGCCGAAGGGCACGGCCTCCGGCAGCGTCCAGGGCTGGCGCTTGAGCGTGACGCTGCCGGTGTTGCGCGGCAGGCCGTAGAAGTCGGGGCCATGGTGGCCGGCGAAGGCGTCCAGCTTGTCCAGCGCGCCGATGGCCTCGAAGGCCTCGGCGTACAGCTCCAGCGCCGACACGGCCGTGAAGCAGCCGGCGCCGCAGACCGAGTTCTCCTTCATCACCGACGCATGCGGGGCGCTGTCGGTGCCGAGGAAGAACTTGGCGCTGCCCGAGGCCGCGGCCTTCAAGAGCGCCTGGCGGTGCTCCTCGCGCTTGAGCACGGGCAAGCAGTAGTAGTGCGGGCGCAGGCCGCCGGTGAAGATGGCGTTGCGGTTGTACAGCAGGTGCTGCGGCGTGATGGTGGCGGCCGTGAAGCGGTCGGCCTCGGCCACGTATTGCGCGGCCTCGCGGGTCGTGATGTGCTCGAACACGACCTTGAGCTCGGGCATGGCCGCGCGCAGCGGCTTCATGACGCGCTCGACGAACACGGCCTCGCGGTCGAAGACGTCGATGTCGCCGTCGGTGACCTCGCCGTGCACCAGCAGCAGCAGGCCCTCGCGCTGCATGGCCTCCAGCGTCCGGTAGGTCTTGCGCAGGTCGGTGACGCCGGCGTCGCTGTTGGTCGTGGCGCCGGCCGGGTAGAGCTTGAGCGCGACGACGCCGGCGTCCTTGGCGCGCTGGATCTCGTCGACGGGCGTGTTGTCCGTCAGGTACAGCGTCATCAGCGGCTGGAAATCCGAGCCTTCGGGCCGCGCGGCCAGGATGCGCTCGCGGTAGGCGACCGCCTGCGCGGCGGTGGTGACCGGCGGGCGCAGGTTGGGCATGACGATGGCGCGCGCGAACTGGCGCGCGGTGTACGGCAGCACGCTGGCCAGCGCCGCCTCGTCGCGCAGGTGCAGATGCCAGTCGTCCGGGCGGGTCAGGGTGAGGGTGTCGGTCATGGCGACGGATTGTCGCCGGCCGCGCGGGTTACGGGGCATGGCGGACCGGCGCCGGGCCGCCCCAAGCCGGCCCGCAGGCGATGTGCTTGCAGCTCAATGCCGCAAGCATCGCCGTCCCCGAGGGGGCTGAGGCTGGACACATTGCGCCCGCTGGGCGCGATGTGCCTGCCGAAGGGCTGCGGCGCTTGCCGCAGCGCGGTCTGCAAGACCGCCCAGGCTGGCCCGCGTTCAGCGCGGCCAGCCTGGGCGAGGTGCTCAATGCTGCAGGATCTTCGCGAGAAAGTCCTTGGCGCGCGGCGAGCGCTCGTCGGGCTTGCCGAAGAAGTCGGCGCTGCTGCAGTCCTCGACGATCCGGCCCGCGTCCATGAAGATGACGCGGTTGCTGACGCGCTTGGCAAAGCCCATCTCGTGCGTGACGCACATCATGGTCATGCCCTCGTGGGCCAGCTGCACCATCACGTCCAGCACCTCGCCCACCATCTCCGGGTCCAGCGCGGAGGTGGGCTCGTCGAACAGCATGACGATGGGGTCCATGGACAGCGCGCGGGCGATGGCCACGCGCTGCTGCTGGCCGCCAGACAGCTGGCCGGGGAACTTGTCCTTGTGGGCGGACAGGCCTACGCGGTCCAGCATCTTCAGGCCGCGGGTCTTGGCGTCGGCCGCCGAGCGGCCCAGCACCTTGATCTGCGCGAGGGTCAGGTTCTCGGTGACGGACAGGTGCGGGAACAGCTCGAAATGCTGGAACACCATGCCCACGCGCGAGCGCAGCTTGGGCAGATTGGTCTTGGGGTCGGCGATGGAGATGCCGTCCACGACGATGTCGCCCTTCTGGAAGGGCTCCAGCGCGTTGACCGTCTTGATCAGCGTGGACTTGCCCGAGCCCGAGGGCCCGCAGACGACCACCACCTCGCCCTTCTGGATGGACGTCGTGCAGTCGGTCAGCACCTGGAAACTGCCGTACCACTTGGAGATGTTCTTGATGTCGATCACAGGAGACTCCTAATCGAAGAGGCGCCGGCCGGCGCCGGGCCGCCCCAAGCCGGCCGGCACCCCCGCGGGGGGGGGGCTGCGGTACCCCGCAGCCGGGGGCCAAGGTTCAGCGGATGATGGCGATCTTCTTCTGCAACCGGCGCACCAGCATCGACAGCATGAAGCAGATGACGAAATAGACGACGGCCGCCACAAGGTAGGTCTCGACCGGGCGGTTGAAGTTCTTGCCGGCGACCTCGAAGCCCTTCAGCAGGTCGTAGGCGCCGATGGCGTAGACCAGCGAGGTGTCCTGGAACAGGATGATGGTCTGCGTCATCAGCACCGGCAGCATGTTGCGGAAGGCCTGCGGCAGCACGACCAGCTGCATGGTCTGGCGGTAGGTCATGCCCACCGCATAGCCCGCGTAGACCTGCCCCTTGGGCACGCTCTGGATGCCGGCGCGCATGATCTCGGAGTAGTAGGCGGCCTCGAACAGCGTGAAGGTGATGATGGCCGACAGCTCGGCGCCCAGCGCCTTGCCGGTCAGCAGCGGGATCAGCAGGAAGAACCACAGGATCACCATCACCAGCGGGATGGAGCGCAGCGTGTTGACGTAGGCGGCGGCCGGCAGCTCCAGCCAGGCCCGGCCCGACAGCCGCATCAGCGCGAGCAGCGTGCCCAGCACGATGCCGCCGACCATCGCGATCAGCGTCAGCTGGATCGAGAAGAAGAAGCCCTTGGCGACGAAGCTGACGACGACGTCCCAGTTCAGGAAGGAGAAGTCGAGGTTCAGCATCACTTGCTCCCCACCATGCCGGGCACGCGCACCCGCTTCTCGATGAAGAGCGCCACGCGGTTGATCGCGAACGCGGAGATGAAGTAAAGGCCCGTCACGGCGAGATAGATCTCGATGTTGCGCGAGGTTTCCTCGCTGGCCTGGATGGAGAACATCGTCAGCTCGGCGATGCTGACGGCAAAGGCCACCGACGAGTTCTTCACGATGTTCATGCTCTCGCTGGTCAGCGGCGGGATGACGATGCGGAACGCCATCGGCAGCAGCACGTAGCGGTAGGTCTGCGGCAGCGTGAGGCCCAGCGCCAGGCCCGCGTAGCGCTGGCCCCTGGGCAGGCTCTGGATGCCTGCCCTCACCTGCTCCGCGATGCGCGCGGACGTGAAGAAGCCGAGCGCGAACACGACGAGCACGAAGCTCGGCACCGCACGCAGCGCCGGGAACAGCGACGGCAGCACGTGGTACCAGAGGAAGATCTGCACCAGCAGCGGGATGTTGCGGAACAGCTCGGTCCACGCATTGCCGAAGGCGACGAAGGCGCGGCTCGGCGTCGTGCGCAGGATGCCGACCAGCGAGCCCGTCACCAGCGCCAGCACCAGCGCGAGCAGCGAGACGCTGAGCGTCCAGCCCCACGCGGAAAGCATCCATTGCAGATAGGTGATGTCGCCGCCGCTGCCGAAGCAGCTGGGCATCACCTCCTGATCGAGGGTGTTCTTGCAGAACACCTGCCAGTCCCAAGTCATCGCCTCTCCCATGACAAAGCGGGTGTCAGACACCCGCTTTGCGATCAGTTCAAACCATGTCCGCGATCACTTCTTCGCGGCGTAGTCTTCCATCGGCTTGTCGTTGGGGTTCGCCCAGGCGTCCTTGATCGCCTGGGACAGCGGCAGGCCGACCTTCGTGTTCGTCGGCGGGATGGGCTGCATGAACCACTTGTCGTAGGTCTTGGCCATCTCGCCGGACTTGATCTGCGCCTTGATGCTGTCGTCCACGGCCTTCTTGAAGGCCGGGTCGTCCTTGCGCATCATGATCCCGATGGGCTCGACGCTCAGCACGTCACCGAGGATCTTGAACTCGGCCGGGTTCTTGGACGTGGCGATGTTCTTCGCGAGGATGGAGCCGTCCATGACGAAGGCGTCGGCGCGGCCGGACGCCAGCAGCAGGAAGCTGTCGGCATGGTCCTTGCCGAACACCTCCTTGAAGTCCGCGCCCGCGGCGCGCTCGTGCTTGCGCAGCGTCTGCACGGAGGTCGTGCCGGTCGTCGTCGCGACGGTCTTGCCGTTGAGCTGGGCTATCGAGTTGATGCCCGAGTTCGCCTTCACGGCGATGCGCACCTCCTCGACATAGGTCGTCACGGCGAACGCGACGTCGCGCTGGCGGGCCAGATTGTTGGTCGTGGAGCCGCACTCCAGGTCCACCGTGCCGTTGACGGTCAGCGGGATGCGGTTGGCCGACGTCACCGGCTGGTACTTGATCTCCAGCTTGCGGCCGACGAGCTTCTCGAGGTCGGAGACGACCTTGGTGCAGACGTCGATGTGATAGCCGACGTACTTGCCGTCACCGATGGTGTAGGACAGGCCCGAGGATTCGCGCACGCCCATGGTGATGACGCCACTGTCCTTGATCTTCTTCAGCGTGTCCTCGGCATGCACGGCGGAAACGCTGGCCAGCAGGGCCGCGACGAACAGAACTTTCTTCATGGAAACTCCAACGGCAGGGAAGAGATGTCGATAGCAGGCGGATGCGAGCAGACCATGCGCCGCGCCAGGCCCGAATACGGGTTTATACGAGACATGCACATCTGGGATGGGATCATGCCGCCGACGCCAGATAGTCCCACAGCGCCTGGGCCGCGGGCTTCTGGCGGCGCGAGATCTCGGGCCGCTCACGGTAGATGCGCAACTCCATGCTGAGGCTGAACGCCCCCGGCGCGGCGGCCGGCACCAGGCGGCCGCCCGCGAGCTCCTTCTGCACCGAGCTGGCCGGCAGGAAGGCAAAGCCATGCCCCTCCAGCGCCATCGCCTTCAGGCCCTCGGCCATGTCGGTCTCGTAGATGGCGTCCAGGTTCAGCGCGCAGTCGGCCTCCTTGACGATGAGCTCGACCAGCCGGCCCAGATAGGCGCCGGCCGCGTAGCTGAGGAAAGGGATCTTCTGGCCCGGCCGGCCGGGCAGGCGGAACAGGGGCTCGCCCTGGGCGTCGGCCTTGGCATAGGGCGACAGCGCCTCGTGGCCCAGCGACACCATCTGGTAACGCTCCGGGTCCAGTTGCAGCGGCTGGCTGGCATGGTGGTAGACCAGCAGCAGGTCACAGTTGCCCTCGCTGAGCTGCAGCATCGCGTCGTGCACATTGGCCGCATTGAGCCGGCACTTGATCGCACCAAAGCCGCGCCTCAGCCCCATCAGCCAGTGCGGGAAGAACGAGAAGGCCAGCGAATGCGGCACGGCGAACTCGATCATGTCCTGGTCGGACGCCTGGTGGCTGCGCAGCATGTTGCGGGTGGCCTGCAGGTTGCCCAGCAGCTCGACCGCCTGGGCCAGCAAGGTGGTGCCGGCGGCCGTCAGCCGCGTCGGATAGGAGGAGCGGTCGACCAGATCGACACCGGCCCAGGCCTCCAGCGCCTGGATGCGGCGCGAGAACGCCGGCTGCGTCACATGGCGGAGCTGGGCGGAGCGGGAGAAGCTGCGCGTCTCGGCCAGGCTGACGAAGTCTTCAAGCCATTTGGTTTCCACCCAGGGCAGTGTAGCCAAGCCCTCCCGCCCTTACGCGCGGGTGCCGGCGGCCGTGGTTTCTGCGGCCTGTCACCCCCTCAAGCGCGGCCCCGGCCGGGGCCTGACCCCCCAACTGCAGGGGAGCTCGGTCGCCCGTCTCGAGGCAGCTTGTTTACATTTCCTTCCACAAACTCAACTCGAATACCCTGGTAGGAGAACGCCATGCGCATGCCGAGCAAACTTCTGGCCCTCGCCCTGGCGGCGACCCTGCAATCGGCCATGGCCGGCACGATCTCCCTGGATTTCGAGGACGTCACGACCACCGCCCCGCTCAACGGCGGCTACAACGGCGTCACGCTGAGCGGTGCCGCCTGGTCGGCCACCTCCGAGGTCTGCAGCTACGGCCCGGGCGGCGACCCGGGCGACGTCAGCTTCACCCGCCCCAACAGCTGCGGCGCCCTGTGGCTGGCCCAGGACCCCACGAAGGCCAGCACCAACAGCGCCCAGTCGCTGACGGTGAGCATCGCGGGCGGCTTCGTCAACGCGTTGTCCTTCGTCTACTCGGGCAGCATCGCGTTCCCCAACCTGTCCGTCCGCGTCTACGACGATCTCGGCAACGAACTGGGCCTCGGTCTGGACGGCCTGCAGGCCACCGGGTGCAGCGGCTTCGTCTTCTGCAACTGGTCCCAGCCCGTCACGCTGTCCTTCGAGGGCATCGCGCATTCGGTGGCCTTCACGGCCATCGACCAGACCGTGCTGCTCGATGACCTGAGCTTCACCACCCCCTCCCCCAGCGGCCAATTGCCCGAGCCCACCAGCATCGCGCTGGCGCTGGGCGCGCTAGGCGGCCTGGGCTGGGTGCGTCGGCGCGCCCCGCGCTGAGCGGCCACCCTCGCCGAAACGACCGCCACGGCGGTCGTTTTCTTTTTCCGGCCCGCGACACGAAACCCTGATGCAGCAGGCTTGAATCGTCAAATGCCGTCCCTATAATGCCAGTCTGCTAGCACTCAACAAGCTCGAGTGCTAACGAAATCGGGTCGATGTTGCGGCCCCATTTTTCGGTGAGCCGCGGCCTGTGCCGCGGCCGCTTCAGCCCCAACTCTCAAGGAGATTCCATGAAGCTGCGTCCCCTGCACGATCGCGTGATCGTTCGCCGTCTGGAGCAAGAGACCAAGACCGCCTCGGGCATCGTCATCCCCGACAACGCCGCCGAGAAGCCCGACCAGGGTGAAGTGCTGGCCGTTGGCCCGGGCAAGCGCAACGACAAGGGCGAATTCGTCGCCCTGAACGTCACCGTGGGCGACCGTGTGCTGTTCGGCAAGTACTCCGGCCAGGCCGTCAAGGTCGATGGCGAGGAACTGCTGGTCATGCGCGAGGAAGACCTCTTCGCCGTCGTGCAGAAGTAATGGCTGGCGGGACAGGCCGAAGCGCGCAGCGCGAGTTCTGTCCTCAACCGACTCAGAGAATTCGACTCTGACCCCAATTTAAGTATTCGGAGAATCAAATGGCAGCAAAAGACGTGATCTTTGGCGGCGAAGCCCGTGCCCGCATGGTTGAGGGCGTCAACATCCTGGCCAACGCGGTCAAGGTGACCCTGGGCCCCAAGGGCCGCAACGTGGTGCTGGAGCGCTCGTTCGGCGCCCCCACCGTGACCAAGGACGGCGTGTCCGTGGCCAAGGAAATCGAGCTGAAGGACAAGCTCCAGAACATGGGTGCGCAGATGGTCAAGGAAGTCGCTTCCAAGACCAGCGACAACGCCGGTGACGGCACCACCACCGCCACCGTGCTGGCCCAGGCCATCGTGCGCGAAGGCATGAAGTACGTGGCCGCCGGCATGAACCCCATGGACCTCAAGCGCGGCATCGACAAGGCCGTCGTGGCCCTGACCGAGCAGCTGAAGAAGGCCTCCAAGGCCACCACCACCAGCAAGGAAATCGCCCAGGTCGGCGCCATCTCCGCCAACTCCGACGAGTCCATCGGCAAGATCATTGCCGACGCCATGGACAAGGTCGGCAAGGAAGGCGTGATCACCGTGGAAGACGGCAAGTCGCTGGACAACGAGCTCGACGTCGTCGAGGGCATGCAGTTTGACCGCGGCTACCTGTCGCCCTACTTCATCAACAACCCCGAGAAGCAGGCCGCCCTGCTGGACAACCCCTTCGTTCTGCTCTTCGACAAGAAGATCAGCAACATCCGCGACCTGCTGCCCGTGCTGGAGCAAGTCGCCAAGGCCGGCCGTCCGCTGCTGATCATCGCCGAGGAAGTCGAAGGCGAAGCCCTGGCGACCCTGGTGGTCAACACCATTCGCGGCATCCTGAAGGTCGTGGCCGTCAAGGCGCCGGGCTTCGGCGACCGCCGCAAGGCCATGCTGGAAGACATCGCCATCCTCACCGGCGGCAAGGTCATCGCTGAAGAAGTGGGCCTGACGCTCGAGAAGGTGACCCTGGCCGACCTGGGCCAGGCCAAGCGCATCGAAGTGGGCAAGGAAAACACCACCATCATCGACGGCGCCGGCGCCGCGGCCGACATCGAGGCCCGCGTCAAGCAGATCCGCATCCAGATCGAAGAAGCCACCAGCGACTACGACCGCGAGAAGCTGCAAGAGCGCGTGGCCAAGCTGGCCGGCGGCGTGGCCGTGATCAAGGTCGGCGCTGCCACCGAGGTCGAGATGAAGGAGAAGAAGGCCCGCGTGGAAGACGCGCTGCACGCCACCCGTGCCGCCGTGGAAGAAGGCATCGTGGCCGGTGGCGGCGTGGCGCTGCTGCGCGCCCGCCAGGCCGCTGGCGCCATCAAGGGCGACAACGCCGACCAGGACGCCGGCATCAAGCTGATCCTCAAGGCCATCGAAGCCCCGCTGCGCGAGATCGTGGCCAACGCCGGTGGCGAGCCGAGCGTGGTGATCAATGCCGTGCTGGGTGGCAAGGGCAACTACGGCTTCAACGCCGCCAACGACACCTACGGCGACATGATCGAGATGGGCATCCTGGACCCGACCAAGGTGACCCGCACCGCGCTGCAGAACGCCGCGTCCGTCGCGTCGCTGATGCTGACGACCGAAGCCATGGTCGCCGAGTCGCCCAAGGAAGAAGCCGCCGGCGGCGGCATGCCTGGTGGCATGGGCGGCATGGGTGGCATGGGCGGCATGGACATGTAAGTCCGCGCCGGCGACACACCCGTCGCTGATCGTTGCAAAGGGGCTGCGCGAGCAGCCCCTTTTTCATTGCCGGCTCGAAAGAACGCCGTCGGCGCGGCTCAGCCTCGCATCAACGCCAGCAGGTCGGCAGCGAAGCGGTCGGCATCGCACAGCGGACTGGCCGCCATGCGCGCGCGCAGGCCGGCGCGCAGCGCCGCCAGCGCCACGCGGTCCTGCATGCGCGCCTGCGCACGCCGCACGAAATCGTCCGCATCCGCCGCCACCCAGTCGGGCGCCAGCCCCAGCGTCTGCATGAAGCTCAGCCCCTGGCGCGAGATCGGCGCCGGGCCCGGCAGCGTCAGCACGGGCACGCCCATCCACAGGCCATCCAGCGTGGTCATGCCGCCGCTGTGAGGGAAGGGGTCCAGCGCGATGTCCACGCGGCCGAAGGCGGCCAGGTAGTCATGAAGCGACGCCGGGCCCTCCAGCACCAGCCGGGCGGCATCACCGGGCCAGCGTGCCAGCAGCGCCGCGCGCTCGGCCGCGTGCTGCAGCCCCGGCGCCTTGATCAACAGCCGGCTGCCCGGCGTCGCCTCCAGCACCCGCGCCCACAGCGCCAGCACCGCGTCGCCGAGCTTGTGCCGGGCGTTGAAGCTGCCGAAGCACGGCGCCTCGCCCAGCGGCGCCACGGCCGGGGCGTCGGCGGGCGGCGCATAGACCGTGAAGCTGTGCGGCAGCCGCCGCAGCGGTTCGACGAAGCCGGCCTCCGCACCGGGCGGCAGCAGCCAGCGGTCGCCGATGAAGCCGTCGATCTCCGCCAGCCCCGTGCTGCCGGCATAGCCCAGCCAGCTGAACTGGCGCGCTGCGGGCCGGCGCGCGAACACGCCGAGCCGGTGACCGCCCGTGTGGCCGTTCAGGTCGACCAGCACGTCGATGCCGTCGGCCGCTATGCGCGCGGCCAGCGCCGCGTCGTCGAGGCCTGCCACCGGCAGCCAGCGCGGCACGGCGTCGCTCAGACGCCGCGACAGCGCATCGGCGCCGCGCGAGTTCGCGTAGACGAACAGCTCGCAGCAGGCCGCCAGCGCGGGCAGCCAGGCCTGGGCCAGTCGCCCCACCGGATGCTGACGCAGGTCGGCCGACACCAGGCCCACGCGCAGCGGCCCCGCCGGCCGCGACGGCCGGGGCACCGCGGCCGCCCGCACGACGCGGCCGAAGTCCGCGGCCTCGGCCCGCAGCGCCACGGCCTCGTCGGCACCGGCCTGGCGATAGCTGCGCAGCAGCAGCCGGTCGCTGCGCGCGGTCTGCAGGGTCGGAGCCAGCGCGATCAGCCGGCCCAGCATCGCATCGGCCTCGTCCAGCGCTCCCTGGTGCTTCAGGGCCTGGGCGAGATTGCCCAGCGCCTGGGGCGAGGCCGGCGTCTCGGCCAGCGCCTGCCGGTAGGCGGCCACGGCCTCGCCGCAACGGCCTTGCTGCAGTCGCAATCCGCCCAGGTTGGCCAGCAAGGCGGCGCGGCGCTCCCCGCTCGCGCCCGCGGCCAGGGCGGCCCCCAGCACGGCCTCGCCACGCGCCGGGCGCAGCAGGCTCAGGTTGCAGGCCGCCTCGGCATGGCCCGCGTCGCGCGCCAGCACCGCTTCCCAGGCCTGGGCGGCGCCATCGGCGTCGCCAGACTCCTGCAGCAGATTGCCCAGCGCAAACCAGGCCTCCACGCGCTGCGGCGCCAGCGCCACCGCCTCGCGCAGCCGCGCCACGGCTGCGGCCGGCCGCCCCGCGGCGGCCAGCGCCGTGGCGGCATGCACCCGCAGGCCGGCGTC
>JAACZV010000020.1 GCA_009996515.1 Comamonadaceae bacterium | reverse complement strand
CACCACGGCGCCGCGCGCGCTGGCACCGGCGGTCGCGGCTGCGGCCCAGCCGCTGCGCCCCGCCGCGCCCGGCGCCGCCGCGCGCGAGCCCGGTGCCCAGCAGCGCCTGGGCGCGCTGCAGCAGGGCCTGGCCTATGCGCAGCGCCTGGACGGCGCGCTGCAGCAGCTCAAGAGCGGGCTCAGCCTCACGCTGGCTCGCCAGCTGCCCGCCACGGCGCTGGACCTGCAGGCCCGCGTGGACGGTGTGGCCCGCCTGTGGCAGGCCCGCGGGGCCGAGGCGGCGGGCCAGATCGACGCGCGGCTGCAGGCGGTCGCCGAAGGCGAACAGCCCCGGCGCGAATTCAGCCTGCGCGGCCTGGACCAGCGCAGCCTGGCCGCCAGCGGCGCCGAGACCCTGCGCCTGACGCTGCCCGGCCAGGGCCGCGCGCTCAGCATCCATCTGGACGGCCAGGGGCCGGACAGCCATCTGCGCGCCGTCGCCCAGGGCCTGGCCGGCCTGGGCGTGCAGACCCGCGCGCAGGCCGATGGCGGCCTGCTGTTGAGCGTGGCCGAGGCCCGCTGGCCGGCACTGCGCGACGGCCTGCAGCTGCGCGGCGATGGCCGGCGCTTCCCCAGCGGCCAGCCCGTTCGCGCGATGCTGGACGCCCGCCCCGATGCCATGCAGCCGGCCGGCTGGGGCGTGAACGGCGCCGAGGCCCAGCGTGCCAGCCTGGCCCGCGTGGTGCAGGCCCAGCAGCAGCTGGGCCTGGTGCGCCAGGCCCTGGGCCAGCGCCTGGAGGCGGCCGCCGCGGCGCCCGCGCCCGATGCGGCCACCGCGGCCGACATGGCCCGCCTGGCCCGCGACTTCGCCGCCGCCGGGCAGGGCGCGCCGCTGGACTATGAGCAGCTGTCGGCCCTGCTGCCGGCCGTCGCCGGCGTGCATCGCGCCCGCGTCGATCAGCTGCTGACGGCCGGCACGGCCTAGGCCGCGGACCCCGGGCGGCTGGCGTGAAGGGCCTGTCCCTGTTCCGGCTGGGCTCGCGCGGCAAGCCCGCCGCGGCCGAGGTGCCGGGCGATGCCGGGCCCGCCGCCGCCGCCCAGGACGCTGCGCCGCCCGCCGGCGACCGCCGCAGCACGCCGCGCCGCGACTCGCCGCTGGTGCCTTCGCTGCGCGCCGAGTTCATGTTGCTGGGCCGGCCGCGCAGCTTCAGCATCGACGACGTCTCGCTGGGCGGTCTGGGCCTGCGCGCCGACGTGGAGCAGGGCCGGGGCGTCTTCGTCGGCCAGCGGCTGGCCCGCGTTCGGCTGGTCTTTGGCGAGCAGGAGGCGCTGGTGGCCGACCTCGAGGTGCGCTCGCGCCGCAACTTCCGCTCCTTCCTGGTGGGCGAGCAAGTCCACGTCGGCTGCCGCTTCACGGGCCTGGGCCCGGAGGCCGAGGCCGGGCTGCAGCAGTTGCTGGCCGGCCTGGCCCAGCTTCGCGACAGCGCCGGCGAGCGGCGCTGAGCGGGCTGGCCGGCGGCCCGGCGTGACGGATTGCACGCCCGGCGCCGCGAATGCAGGCCGATGCGAAATTGCCGCGCTGCGCATTTAAGTTCTCGGCCCCGGCCGCCGCCCTGTGCTGCTGAGGGCAGGAAAGCTTGCCCCGCCAAGCAGATCAACCCACCCCCCATTGGAGCCCCCCATGCTGAGCCTGAACACCAACGCATCGGCCCTGTCGACCCAGACCTCGCTGAGCAAGACCCAGACCGCCCTGTCGACCTCGATGTCCCGCCTGGGCACGGGCTTCCGCGTCAACTCCGCGATGGACGACGCCGCCGGCCTGCAGATCGCCACCCGCCTGAAGGCCCAGACCAGCGGCATGGCCGTGGCGATGAAGAACACGCAGAACGGCATCTCCATGATGCAGACCGCCGAAGGCGCGCTGGACGAGGTCTCCAACATCCTGATCCGCATGAAGGATCTGGCCACCGAAGCCTTCACGGCCTCCACCACCGACGACGACAAGACCGCCATGCAGTCGGAATACGACGCGCTGGGCAAGGAACTGGCCAACATCGTCAAGAACACCTCGTTCGGCGGCAAGCAGCTGTTCTCCGACGGCACGAGCACGGACGGCACGGGCGGCCAGCTGAGCGGCGCCATCACCTTCCAGATCGGCGCTGCCTCCGGCGAGACGATGGACGTGGACCTGACGGACCGTCTGAGCGGCACCGCCGGCCTGGCCGCTTCGCTGAGCACCGTTTCCGGCACGTTCAACGGCAGCGTCACGGGCACGGCCATCGGCACCGAACTGGGCGCCGGCGGCACCAACGCCACGCTGGATGACCTGAACGACGCCATCAAGGCCGTCGGCGCGCTGCGCGCCGACCTGGGCGCTGCGTCCAACCGTCTGGACCACGTCTACAACAACCTGCAGAACATGAGCACCAACACCAAGGCTGCGACGGGTCGCATCATGGACGTGGACTACGCCACCGAGACGTCCAACATGACGACCAAGCAGATGCTGATGCAGGCCAGCACCTCGATGCTGAAGCAGGCCAACAGCATGTCCGGCATGGTCATGTCGCTGCTGCAGTGATGAGCGACTCCGGCCTGTGGGGCAGCGCCGTCTGGCGACGCTCCGCAACGACAGGCCGGCAAGCGTGAAAAAACCGGGCCGAGGCCCGGTTTTCCTTTTGGGATTCGGGTCGTGGCCTACGCGATTGCAGGGATAGTGCCCGGTTGTGCTGCGGCCGCCCACAAGCGCGCAGCAGAAGTCGCCAATGCTGAGGAAGTTCCAATGAATATCGCCGAAACACGGCCTGGCCAGACCCGCCACCACCAGCGGGCCCAACAGGCCGCGCAGGCCGGGCGCAAGGCGATGGCGGCGCGCCAGTGGGAGCGGGCAGCCACGCTGTTCGAGTCGGCGCTGGAACTTCAGCCGCAATCCGTCGAGCATTGGCTGGACCTGGTGGAGCTGGGCTTCAGCATGGGCGAACCGGCGCGTGCGGAGCAGGCGTTGCGGCGGCTGCTGGCGTTGGCGCCGGCGCATGCGCAGGCCCAGCAGCTGCTGCTGCGCTGCCTCGAGCAGCAGGGCAACTGGGCCGGCATGGCGGCGGCCTGCGAGCAACTGCCGGAGCCGCTGCGGCGCGATCCGCTGGTGCTGGAGAAGCATGCGCTGGCGCTGTTCCAGTCGCACCGGCCCAAGGACGCGGTGCAGGTCTGCATCGACACGCTGCAGCTGGACCCCAGGCGCGCGGCGACGCATTACCGGCTGGGTCTGGCGCTGCGGTTGCTGGGCATGGACGCGCAGTCGGCCATCAGCTTCGAGACCGCCAGCCTGCTGGATGCCGACGGCAGCCAGGGCTTCGGCGGCCTGGCGCAGAGCCTGCTGGTGCATCAGCTGGGGCGGCTGGCGCGCTGGGAGCAGCTCGATCCGCAGGTGGCGGCCCTGCTGGAGCGCCTGGGCCGCTCCGATGCCGGCATCCCGCCGTTTGCGCTGCTGGCCCTGCCGGCCGGCCGTGCCGAGCAGCTGCGCGCCGGCCGCCTTGAGGCCGCGCGGCTCACCCAGGGCCAGCGCCCGCTGCCGCCCGCCGCGCCGGTCAAGGCCCAGGGGCGCCGGCTGAGGCTGGGCCTGCTGTCGGCGGACTTCTTCAACCACGCCACCGTGACGCTGCTGGTGGAGCTGGTGGAGCTGCTGGACCGCGAGCGCTTCGAGGTCTTCCTCTACTGCCACAGCCCGGCCGACGGCTCGCCCCAGCAGGCCCGCATGCGTGCGGCGGCCGACCACTACCGCGACGTCAACAACATCGGCGATGCGCAGGTGGCGGGCCTGATGCGGGCCGACGGCATCGACATCGCGTTCGACCTGAAGGGCTACACCGAGAGCGGGCGCATGCAGGTCCTGGGCCTGCGGCCGGCGCCGGTGCAGGTGAGCTATCTGGGCTATCCGGGCTCGACCGGCGCCGACTTCCTGGACTACGTCATCGGCGATCCGGTCGTGACGCCGCTGGCGCACGAGGACGGCTACGCCGAGCGCATCGCCCAGATGCCGCACAGCTACCAGCCCAATGACCGCCAGCGTGCGTCGCTGCCGCCGGTGCAGCGCGCCGCGCTGGGCCTGCCCGAGGGCGTGCCGGTGCTGTGCTGCTTCAACCAGGTCTACAAGATCACGGCGGAGATGGCCGAGCTGTGGGCGCAGATCCTGCGCGGCAGCCCGCAGGCCGTGCTATGGCTGCTGAACTGGAACGAGAGCGCGAGCAAGGCGCTCGTCGCCGAGCTGGCGCGGCGCGGCGTGGACGCCGCGCGGCTGATCTTCTCGGAGCGCGTGGCGCCCGAGCTGCACATGGCGCGGCTGCAGGCCGCGGACCTGTTCCTGGACACCTGGCCCTGCAACGCCCACACCACCGCCAGCGATGCGCTGTGGGCCGGCGTGCCGGTGCTGACCGTGCCGGGTGAGACCTTCGCCTCACGCGTGGCCGCCAGCCTGGTCAGCGCCTGCGAGCTGCCCGGCTTCATTTGCGCGGACGCACAGGCCTATGTGCAGCGCGCCATCGCATTGACGCAGGGCGACATGGCCGAGCTGCGTGCCGCCCAGGCGCTGCTGCGCGGGCGCCGCGGCGAACTGCCGCTGTTCGACATGCCGCGCTATGCGCGCGACTTCGAGGCGCTGCTGCAGCGCATGTGGGCGCGCGCCGAGGCCGGGCTGCCGCCCGTGCATCTGCCGGCCCAGCCCGCGTGCGGGCCGGCCGATGCGCCGCCGCCGGCCCCCAGCCTGGCAGCCGGCACGACGCTGCCCCAGCCCCCTTCATCCGATCCCATGAGCAGACCCGCCGCCGACACCCTGGCCCAGCAAATCGCCGCCGCGCTGGGCACGCCCGCCGCACCCGCCGCCACCGCGCTCGAGACGCGCGTCGCCGAGCTGGAGGCCGCCAACGCCCAGCTGGTGGCGTCGATAGACGCGGTGGTGGAGAACCTGCTGCAACTGCGCAACGACGACCTGCAGGCCCTGGACCGGCGCAACCGCGAACAGGGGCGCAAGCTCGAGGAGCTGCACACCCAGCTCAACCTGGAGCGCAGCAACCGCGACCTGGCCGAGGTCTCGCGCATGCACCCCAAGCAGCGCATCGTCGTGTTCGTGGGCGGCAGCCACTTCGGCAACAACGTGAAGTACGCCTGGCTGGCCGCCCAGGCCGAGGCCCAGGCGCTGCAGGCCGAATGCTGGTTCCTGCCCATGGATGCCCAGCAGGCCGAGCTGGTGGCGCAGACCGGTGGCCGCTGCTTCCCTGCCGCCCCCGCGGACTGGACGGCCGAGCATCTGCACAAGGCGCTGGCCGCCGCGGTGGCCGTCATCGACGACCATCTGCTGAACAGCAACCCCTATGCCGCCGCCCTGCTGGCCGGCGCGCGCCAGGTCCAGCTCTGGCACGGCGTGTCCATCAAGGAGATCGGCCTGCGCAACCTGGCCGGGCTGGGGCAGATGTCGCCGCACTTCGCCCGCGTGCTGCGCACCTGCGGCCCGTTCAGCCGCCTGGTCGGCACCTCGGCGGGCCAGGAGGACGAGTTCCGGCGCTGGTTCGCCTTCGGGCAGTACGCTCCCATCGGCTATCCGCGCAACGACGTGCTGCTGCGCGAGCCCACGGCGCGCGATCTGCTCAACGTGGACCTCGAGGCCTACCGGCGCGCCGAGGAGTTCCGCCGGCGCGGCCAGCGCGTGCTGCTGTACGCGCCCACCTTCCGCGACGGCAATCCGGGCTGGATGATGCAGGCCGGGCTGCCGGAGCTGGCCGCCGCCGTCGCGGCGGCGGGTGATCTGCTGATCGTCAACCTGCACCCGGTCGAGCAGCCGCTGGTGGCCAGGCTGGCCGAGGTGATGCCGGGCGTGAGCTTCGTGCGCGCCCGCTCCGACGTCTATCCGCTGCTGGGCAAGACCACGGCGCTGATCACGGACTACTCGTCCATCATGTTCGACTACCTGCTGCTGGACCGGCCAGTGCTGTTGTTCCGGCCCGACCACGAGGCCTACACGACGCGCTCGCGCCAGCTGTTCGACGCCAAGCTCGCCAACCCGCCGGGCCCGGTGGCGCGCAGCCTGGCCGAGCTGCTGACGCTGCTGAGGGCCGGCCAGGAGAGCGCCGCCGCCAGGCGGGCACGCCACGGCCTGCTGCAGCAGCTGCACGACCGCCAGGACGACCAGGCCGGGCCGCGGCTGATGGCGCTGGTGTCCGAGGAGCTGGACGCCGTGCTCGGGGCCCGCTGATGCCGGCACCCGCACCGACGGCCGCAGCGCCCAGCGTGGCCATCACCTACGGCACCTACGACCTGTTCCACATCGGCCACGTCAATCTGTTCCGCCGCATCAAGGAGCGCTGGGACTTCCTGGTGGTGGCGGTGTCCACCGACGAGTTCAACGCCGCCAAGGGCAAGCGCTCGGCCGTGCCTTTTGCCGATCGCATCGAGCTGGTGCGCGCCTGCCGCTATGTGGACCTGGTGATCCCCGAGGAGAGCTGGGAGCAGAAGCCGCGCGACATCCTTCACCACGGGGCCAGGGCCTTCGTGATGGGCGACGACTGGCGCGGGCGCTTCGACGAGCTCCAGGCACTGTGCGAGGTGGTCTACCTGCCGCGCACCCAGGGCGTGTCGAGTTCGGCGCTGAAGGCCCATGTCCGCGGCGTCCCGATCGCCTCATGAACATGACTCCATCCTTCCCCGCCATCGATGCGGACCTGCCGGTGCTGCTGCGGCAGCTGAAGGCGCAGCAGCAGGCCGGCAGCGCCGCGGGTGCGGTCGCCATCCTGCAGGCCCTGGGCGCGGCGCGCTGGATCGCGCCGTCCACCCTGATAGGCGCCGTGCTGATTGGCGGCGTCGAGCTGGCCCAGCTGCTGCTGACGGCCCATGCACCCGCCGCCACCGCCGCTCAGCGCGCCGAGGCGCTGCGCCTGGCCCTGGCCGGCTTCGTCGAGACGGGCGCGGCGCCCGGCCATGCCGATGCGCTGGCGCGCTGGCTGTCCGAGGGCTTGGACCTGGCCCTGGACGGCGCTTCGCTACCCGACCGGCTGCGCGTCGAGTTCCTGGCCCACCATGGCGGCGCCGAGCAATTGCCCGAGGTCGTGCAGCTGGCGCTGCGCCAGCTGCAGTGGGCACCCGCGCTTGCGGCGCTGACCCGGCTGCGGGAAGGGCAGCAGGGGCAGGTGCACCGCCAGCTGCACGGCCTGGGTGCCATGTGCCTGCATCACCTCGGGCGCTACGAGGAGGCCAGCCGCTGGGCCGCCGAGGGCCTGGGGCCGGATGCCCGGCTGCTGGCGATTCCTCCGGTGCGCGAGGAGAGTGAGCTGCTGCGCCGCTGGGGCGGCGCCGGCAAGCCCGTCGTCACGATTCTGTGCACGACCTACAACCACGAACGCTACGTGGACGAGGCGATGCGGGGCTTTCTGTCGCAGGACTGCGACCACCCCTTCGAGATCGTCGTTCACGACGACGCCTCCACCGACCGCACCGCGGAGCTGATCCGCGGCTGGCAACGGCGCTACCCGAACCTGATCCGGCCCATCCTGCAGACCGAGAACCAGAAGTCCAAGGGCGGCATGCGCCATTTCCATCTGGCGCTGGCCCAGGCCCGGGGGGAGTTCATCGCCATCTGCGAGGGCGATGACTTCTGGACCGACCCCGGCAAGCTGCAGCGCCAGGTGTCCTTCCTGATCGAGCATCCGCAGTTCTCCTGCTCGGCCCACAACTACCGGCTGTTCACCGAGTCGACGCTGGAGGTCCGCCCCTGGTCCGAATTGGGGCGGGACTTCATCGTCACGCAGGAGCAGATGATGTCCAACCAGGTGCTGATCTGGGGGCTGACCCTGGTCTTCCGCAACAGCTTCTCGGCGCTGCCGCCGGAGCGCTTCCAGGCCGCTTTCGGCGACCAGTTGCTGGTGTCCTACCTGGGCACGCTGGGCCCTTGCGCCTACCTGGAGACGCTGATGGGCGCGGTGCGGCGCGTCAACGCCTTCAGCTCGTGGATGCCGCTGCCGGATGCGGAGAAGGAGCGCCGCCGGGTCCAGACCTGGCTCGCGATCGCGCAGATGCAGCAGCGTCTGGGCAACTCCGGCGCGGCGCGCGAACTGCGCGCCAAGGTCCAGGCTTCCGCACTGGACCCCGCCATCAAGGCCGAGCTCCTGGCACAGGCCTCACGGCACCGGGCTCCGGCGGAATCGTTCTGACATGAAAACCATCCACGTCACCCAGCCGGACCTGCCGCCGCTCGACGACTTCCTGCCCCTGCTGCGGGACATCTGGGACAACCGCGTGCTCACCAACGGCGGCGGCTTCCACCAGCGCTTCGAGGCGGCGCTGGCCGAGTACCTGGGCGTGCCCCACATCTCGCTGTTCACCAACGGCACGATCGCGCTGGTGACGGCGCTGCAGTCGCTGCGCATCACCGGCGAGGTGATCACGACGCCTTACTCCTTCGTCGCGACCTCGCATTCGCTGGTCTGGAACGGCATCAAGCCGGTGTTTGCGGACATCGACCCGGTCACGCTGAACCTGGATCCGGCGCGCATCGAGGCCTTGATCACGCCGCAGACCACGGCCATCCTGCCGGTGCACTGCTACGGAACGCCGTGCGACGTAGACGCGATCCAGCACATCGCCGACAACTACAACCTGCGGGTCATCTACGACGCCGCCCATGCGTTCGGCATCCGCCGCCTGGGCGAGCGCGGCGGCAGCATCCTGCTGCACGGCGACCTGTCGGTGCTCAGCTTCCATGCGACCAAGGCCTTCAACACCTTCGAGGGCGGCGCCATCGTGTCGCCCGACGCCAAGACCAAGCAGCGCATCGACCATCTGAAGAACTTCGGCTTCGTCAACCAGACCACGGTCGTCGCCACCGGCATCAACGGCAAGATGAGCGAGTTCAACGCGGCGCTGGGCCTGCTGCAGCTGCAGCATGTGGAGCGGGCCATCGAGAAGCGCGCCGCCATCGAGCGGCGCTACCGCTCGCTGCTGCAAGGCATCCCGGGCCTGCGCATGCTGGCCGAGCCGGTGGACGCGACCCGCAACCATTCCTACTTCCCGGTGCTGATCGGCCCGGAGTTTCCGCTGTCCAGGGACGAGGTGTTCCAGCGGCTGCGTGACGGCGGCATCATGGCCCGGCGCTACTTCTACCCGCTGATCTCCGACTTCCCGATGTACCGGGGCCTGCCGTCGGCGCGGGCCGAGCTGCTGCCCGTCGCGCAGGAGGTTGCGCGCCAAATCCTCTGCCTGCCCATCTACCCGGCGCTGACCGACGAGGACGTCGACCGCGTGGCGGGCAGCCTGCGCACGCTCGTCAGCTGATGGGCGGCCATGGCGGCAAGACCGGACAGCTTCCTGGGAATGACATGAACGACGCATACAAGACCTTCGACCACGACGCCTACGCCCGCAGCAAGGCGCCCGACGATTTCTGGGGCCAGATCCGGCGCACCGTGAACGGCCAGCCGGTGCCGGACGAGCAGATCGCCATGATCGTCTCGGCCATCAAGACCCAGCTGGCGCTCTCGTCCGAGGACGTGCTGCTGGACCTGGCCAGCGGCAACGGCGCGCTCTCCACGCTGCTGTTCGACGCCTGCGCCGGCTGCCTGGGGGTGGACAAGTCGGACTATCTGGTCGGCGTGGCGCAGCAGAGCTTCCAGCGGCCACCGGCCTACACCTTCCAGGCCCAGGGGGCTGCGGAGTACGTGATCGCCGAGCCGCGGCCCGAGCGCTTCACCCGGGTGCTGTGCTACGGCAGCTTCGCCTACTTCTCGCAGGCGGAGGCGGAGCTCGTGCTGGGCACGCTGTTCCGGAAGTTCGGCAACGTGCAGCGCGTCTTCATCGGCAACCTGCCCGACAAGGGGCGGGCACGGGAGTTCTACAAGGAGAACTTCAACCCCCGGGAGCTGAGCGACAACCATTCGCAGATCGGCATCTGGCGCTCGCGCGCGGAGTTCGAGGCGCTCGCCCGCGCCGCCGGTTGGCGGGTGCAGTTCCTGTCCATGCCGGCCGAGTTCTACGCCTCCTACTACCGCTACGACGTGCTGTTGAGCCGTTGAGAGCCGGGGACTCGCGATGACGGAAAAATCCGCGCTCTCGGACCTCGCCGTGTTCGGCGGAGCGCCGCTGTTCGATGCACCGAAGTCGACGTCCAACCTGGTCCGCCCGGAGCTGGACGCCTTCCTGGGCTATTCGCGGCAGTTCTTCGCGGCGGCAGGACAGGGCGGGTCAGGCCCGGTGGTGGAGGCGCTGGAGACGCGGCTGGCGGCCCTGCACGAGGCCCGCCACTGCGTCAGCTTCTGCAGCGGCTTCTGGGCGCTGGTGCTGGCGATCGCCACGCTGGCCCGCCCCGGCAGGACGCAGGTGGTGATGCCCTCGCTGACCTATCGCCGCATGGCGGATGTGGTGGCCTGGACCGGGCTGGTGCCGCATTTCTGCGACGTCGATCCGGCCTCGCTGGCCATCAGCGCCACCTCGGCGGCGGCCAAGCTCAACGAGCAGACCGCGTTGATCCTGGCGGTGCATCCCATCGTCAACTGCTGCGACGTCCATGGCCTGGAGGCCCTGGCGCGGCAGCACGACCTGCCGCTGCTCTTCGATTCGGTGGAGTCGGTCTACGAGACCGTGGCCGGCGGCAAGATCGGCAGGTTCGGCGATGCCGAGGTGTTCTCGCTGCATGCCAGCAAGCTGCTCAACGGCTTCGAGGGGGGCTACATCACGACCAACAACGCGGCGCTCGCCGAGGCGCTCCGGCGCGGGCGGGAGGGCGGCCTGGCGACACCGCAGCCGGGCCTCAACGCCAGGCTGAACGAGGTGCATGCGGCCATGGCCCTGGCCGGTCTGGACGATCTGCAGGCGCAGGTGCTGCGCAACCGCGAGCGCTACCTGGCCTACCGGAGCCTGCTGGCGGACATGCACGGCCTCCGGCTGCTGGACTTCGACCCGCAGCAGCAGACCAGCTTCAAGACCATCGTCGCCGAGCTGACCGAGGCCTGGCCGCTGACGCGGGACGAGACGGTGCGGATCCTGAACGCCGAACGCATCCTGGCCCGCGCCTATTACGCGCCGCCGCTGCATCTCAAGCCCATGGCCTATCCCGCCATCTCCAGCCCCTTGCCGGTGACCGAGTTCTACGCCCAGCGCCTGCTGCTGCTGCCCTGCGGCCACTTCATCGAGCAGCAAGACATCGCCGCCGTGGCCGGCCTGTTGGACTTCATCCGGCGCCACGGCGCGGCGATACGCCGACGCTGCGAGGAGACCGCCGCATGAATGCCCGCCCTCTGGCCTGCCTGGGCGGCGCGCCCGCCTTTGCCCGGCCGCTGACCGTGGGGCAGGGCTATCTGCCCGCCTGGGATCGTTACGAGGCGGCCTTCACGGACATCTTCGAGCGCCAGTACTACACCAACCAGGGGCCGCTGACCGAGCGCTTCGAGGCCGAGCTGGCGCGCGTGCTGCAGGTCGGGCATGTGGTCTGCGTGACCAACGAGACCATAGGCCTGATCATGGTCGCCGAGGCGCTGGCATTGCGCGGCCCGGTCCTGCTGCCGGCGCTGGCGCCCGCGGCCTGCGTGCAGGCGCTGGCCTGGGCCGGCCTGTCCCCGCTGTTCTGCGAGGTCTCGCCGCGCACGGGGCAGCTGGATCTCGATGCGCTGCCGGAGCAGGCGGTCTCGCAAGCCGGCGCCGTCCTCGGCGTGAACCTGTGGGGCGGCAGCTGCGACCCCGCCAGGCTGCAGACCTGGGCCGATCGCCACGGCCTGCCGCTGTTCCTCGATTCCACGCAGGCCTTCGGCTGTCATGCGCCGGACGGCCGGCCGCTGGGCGGCTTCGGTGCCGCCGAGGTGTTCTCCTTCCACGCCAGCCAGCTGCTGTCGACGCTGGAGGGGGGCGGCATCGCAACGAACGATGCGCAGCTGGCGGAGAAGCTGCGCAACATCCGCAGCAGCTATGGCGCGCGGCGCCCGGTGCCGGTGGTCAAGACCTCCAACGGGCGGATGTCGGAAGCGCAGGCGGCGCTGGGCCTGATGGCTTTGGCCGACCTGCCGCAGCGGCTGGACCGCAATGCGCGGTTGCATGCCTGCTATCGCGACGGCTTGTCCGATTTGACCGGACTGGAGGTGCTCGCGCCGGCAGCGGTGAGCCAGTCCAACCACCAGACGCTGATGCTGCGCGTGGACGAGGCCGTGTTCGGCCTGTCCGTCGCGTCGCTGCAGGCTGCCCTGGCGGCCGAGCAGGTGATGGCCGAGCGCGTGCAGCCGGCCGGCGGCGACACGGCGTCGCCGGGCACGCGGGCGCTGTGCGGCGGGCTGCTGCAGCTGCCGCTCGGCGCCTGCCTTGATCAGGCCGGCGTCGCTCGCATCTGCGAGCTGCTGCGTGCGCTGCAACAGCAGGCCGGGGCGGTCGGTGTGGCGCTGGAGGGGTGCGCATGAAGCTGGGCATCATGCAGCCCTATTTCTTCCCCTATCTGGGCCACTTCTCGCTGATCGCGGCCGTGGACGAGTGGGTCGTCTTCGACATCACGCAGTACACGCCCAAGTCGTGGATGAGCCGCAACCGCGTGCTGCATCCGAAAGAGGGCTGGCAGTACGTCAACGTCCCCCTGTCGAACTCGTCGATCTCGATCAAGACTCACGAGGCCCGCATCCTCGATCTGGATGCCACCCGCCGCGCGCTGCTCGGCAAGCTGAGCCATTACAAGGGCAGGGCGCCGTTCTACCGGGCGACGCTCGGCGTGGTGGAGCGCACGTTCGAGCGCTGCCAGGGACGAGACGATCTGGTGGCGCTGAACGTCGCCGGGCTGCAGGAGGTGTGCGCCCATCTGCAGCTGCCCTTCAGGCATCGCGTCTGCTCGGCGCTGCAGCTGGACTTCCCCACGGGCCTGCAGGCCGGGGACTGGGCCCTGCACATCAGCCGCCAGCTCGGCGCGACGCATTACCTGAACCCCGCCTCCGGACGGGACATCTTCGACCCGGTGAAGTTCGCCGCGCAGGGCATCGCGCTGCAGTTCCTGCAGCCGCTGCCCTTTGCCTACGCGACCCCGCCCTACCAGCACGAAGCGCATCTGTCCGTGCTGGACGCGCTGATGTGGAACGCGCCGGAACAGCTGCTCGACGCGATCCGGGAGCGCGCCGTCATCGCCTAGGGCCTGCTGCCGCGCCCGAGGGCGATCGGGGCCAGGTTGCGCAGGGATTTAGGTTTTCGGTCCCGCGGTCGCCTTCAGAAGGGACAAGCGCGCCCACTCATGAACGCCCCCATTCCCGCCCTGTCCCCGTTGCCGGCCCTCGATGCATGGACGCCCAGCCGTGGCGGGTTCGTGCTCCAGATCGGCGAGCAGCTGCGTCTGCAGGTGGCGCTGGCGGCCGACGGGGCGCTGCTGGGGCGCACCGAGCGCGGCCAGACCTTCGTGCTGCCGGCCGGCCTGGCGCAGCCGGGCGAGATGCTGCTGGTGCGCGTGCTGGCCAGCCAGCCGCAGCTGCAGCTTCAGATCGTGGAGCGGCGCGCGGCGGAGGGGGCGCCGCAGTCCGCCGCCACGTCGGATGCGGCGCCGCAGGACACCGGCGCGCTGCGCGCCGATCCGGCCTGGCTGATGCGGCGCCTGCCCGGCGCACGCCCGCTGCCGGGTGCGGCAGCGGCCAGCACGCCGCCCTTCACTCACCCCGCGCCCGCTGCGCCCGACATGCTGGCGGCGCAGTGGCGCGGCCGGGTGCTCGCCGAAGTGCTGAAGGCGCCCATGCAGCATGCGGGCGTGGCGGCCAATGTGGTGCCGGAGGCGTCTCAGGAAGCGATCCGCGTGCAGGGCTGGAACGGCCAGCCCATCCAGCTGCGTCTGCTGCATCCGCAGCAGGCGAGCTGGCCGCCGCCGGGGCCCGAGGACGAGGCGCCGCAGGAGCCCCAACGTGATGGCCAGCAGCCGCATCAGGAGCCGGACGAGCCCGGCGAGGGCCTGCGGCTGGGGCTGATCCTGAGCCTGAACGGCGATTGGGTGCAGGTGGTGCTGCAGTGGCAGGCGGGCGGCGTGCTGTTGCATCTGTCGGCCGAAAGCCCCGCCACGCTGCAGCAGCTGCGCGGCCTGCTGCCGCGCGTCAGCGCCGCCCTGGCCGCCGTGCCGCTGCCGCTGCGCCATTGCCAGCTCAGCAGCCGGCCGCCGGCCATGCCGCCGCTGCCCAGCGCGCAGCAGGCGCCGCAGCTGGCGCATGCGAGCAGCAACGCGCTGTTCCGGGCCGCGGCCGAGATCGCCGCCGTGCTGCAGCAGGCCTGAGGCCCGCTGCACGCAGGCGTCAGATGCCGGCGCCGGCCTCGAACAGGCTGAGCCGGGCCGCGCTGAGCTTGACGCGCTGGCCGCCCTGCAGGCGCAGCGCCTCGGCCTGGTCGCGCGTCAGCTCGGCCTCCAGCGGCTGGCCGTCCGGGCCGATCAGCTCGACGCGTGCGCTGGCGCCGAAGGCCAGCACGCGCTCCACGGTGGCGTCCAGGCCGGCGGCGCCCGGGTCGGTGAGGATCTGCAACTCGTGCGGGCGGGCATAGGCTTGCACCTGGCCTTCGCCCTGGGCCGCATGGGCGCCGGGCAGCTGGTGCTCGCCCATGTGCAGCACGCCGCCGCGGGCATGGCCCACGAAGCGGTTGACCGCGCCGAGGAAGCCGTAGACGAAGGGCGTGGCCGGGCGCTCGTAGACCTCCTGCGGCGTGCCGACCTGCTCGACGCGGCCATGGTCCATCAGCACGATGCGGTCGGCCACCTCCAGCGCCTCGTCCTGGTCGTGCGTGACGAAGATGCTGGTGATGTGCAGCTCGTCGTGCAGGCGGCGCAGCCAGCGGCGCAGCTCCTTGCGCACCTTGGCGTCCAGCGCGCCGAAGGGCTCGTCCAGCAGCAGCACGCGCGGCTCCACGGCCAGCGCGCGGGCCAGCGCGATGCGCTGGCGCTGGCCGCCGGAGAGCTGCGGCGGGAAGCGGTCGCCCAGCCAGTCCAGCTGCACCAGCTGGAGCAGTTCGGTGACGCGCTTCTTGATTTCCGATTCCGGCAGGCGCTGCTTCTTGGGCTTGACGCGCAGGCCGAAGGCGACGTTGTCGAACACCGTCATGTGGCGGAACAGCGCGTAGTGCTGGAACACGAAGCCGACCTGGCGCTCGCGCACATGGGTGTCGGAGGCGTCCTGGCCGTCCAGCAGCACGCGACCCGCGTCGGCCTGCTCCAGGCCCGCGATGATGCGCAGCAGCGTGGTCTTGCCGCAGCCCGACGGGCCCAGCAGCGCGACCAGTTCGCCGCGCGGGAAGTCCAGCGACACGTCGCCGAGGGCGGTGAAGTTGCCGAAGCTCTTGTGGATGTTCTGGACCTGGATGCCCATCATGCTTCCTTGACGCTCGACTGGCTGGCGCGCCACTCGATGAATTGCTTGATCACCAGCGTCACCAGCGCCAGCAGCGCCAGCAGCGAGGCCACGGCGAAGGCGGCCGCGAACTGGTATTCGTTGTAGAGGATCTCGACCTGCAGCGGCAGCGTGTTGGTCAGGCCGCGCACATGGCCGGACACGACGGACACGGCGCCGAACTCGCCCATGGCGCGGGCATTGCACAGGATGACGCCGTACAGCAGCCCCCATTTGATGTTGGGCAGCGTGACGCGGCGGAAGGTCTGCCAGCCGCTGGCGCCCAGCACCGTCGCGGCCTCCTCCTCGTCCTTACCTTGAGCCTGCATCAGCGGGATCAGCTCGCGGGCGACGAAGGGGAAGGTCACGAAGACGGTCGCCAGCACGATGCCGGGCACGGCGAAGATGATCTTCACGTCGTGCGCCTGCAGCCAGGGCCCGAACCAGCCCTGGGCGCCGAAGATCAGCACATACATCAGGCCGGCCACGACGGGCGACACCGAGAAGGGCAGGTCGATCAGCGTGATCAGCAGCTGCTTGCCGCGGAACTCATGCTTGGCGATCAGCCAGGATGCGCTCAGGCCGAACACCAGGTTCAGCGGCACCGCGATGGCGGCGGCGATCAGCGTCAGCTTGATGGCCGAGAAGGTCTCCTCGTCGACCAGCGCTGCGAAATAGGCCTCCCAGCCCTTGCGCAGCGCCTCGGTGAAGACGGCCACCAGCGGCAGCACCAGGAAGATGGCGAAGAAGCCCAGGCCCAGCAGCAGCAGCGCGCGCCGCACCCAGGGCGCCTCGCGGGTGGCCGGGTTGTCCTCGTACTTGGCGCGGGCGCGCGCTGGGGCGAGATGCAGTGCTGCACTCATTTGCGTGTTCCCCTGCGGCTGCTCCAGGCCTGCAGGCCGTTGATGGCCAGCAGCAGCACGAAGCTGACGATCAGCATGACGGCGGCGATGGCCGTGGCGCCGACGTAGTCGTACTGCTCCAGCTTGGCGATGATCATCAGCGGCGTGATCTCGCTGACCATGGGGATGTTGCCGGCGATGAAGATTACGGAGCCGTACTCGCCGACGGCGCGTGCGAAGGCCAGCGCGAAGCCGGTCAGCAGCGCCGGCAGCAGCGTGGGCAGCACCACGTAGCGGAAGGTGGTCCAGCGCCGCGCGCCCAGCGACGCGGCGGCTTCCTCCAGCTCGGTCTCCATGTCCTCCAGCACCGGCTGCACGGTGCGCACGATGAAGGGCAGGCCGATGAAGATCAGCGCCAGCAGCACGCCCAGCGGCGTGAAGGCGATCTTGGCGCCGGCCTCGCCGAACAGCGGCGCCAGCAGGCCGCCGGGCGCGAACAGCGAGCCGACCCAGCCATTGGGCGCATACAGCGCCGTCAGCGCGATGCCGGCGACGGCCGTGGGCAGCGCGAAGGGCAGGTCGATGAGGGCGTCGACCAGCTTCTTGCCCGGGAACTCGTAGCGCACGATGCACCAGGCCAGGATGAGGCCGAAGACCAGGTTGATGGCGGCCGCGATCAGCGAGGCGCCAAAGCTGAGCTTGTACGAGGCCAGCACGCGCGGCGACGTGGCCGCGGCCCAGAAGGCCTCGAAGCCATGGCCCGAGGACTTCAGAAACACCGCGGCCAGCGGCACGAGGACGATCAGGGACAGGTAGAACAGCGTGAAGCCCAGCGTCGGCGCGAAGCCGGGCAGCACACGTCGTCTACCCAGAGAGAAGGAGGCCATAGGTTGTTGGTGAGTTCTGTATTCGGGCCGAGCGCCGGGCCGCCCCAAGCCGGCCCGCCGTGGCGATGTGCGAGCGGCTCAAGGCCGCGAGCATCGCCGTCCCCCCGGGGGACCGACCGGACACGCCCGCGTTCAGCGCGGCGCGACCGGGCGAGGGGTCAACGCTTGATGCTGGCCATCACCTGATCAAACGACCCGCCATCGGCGAAATGCTGCTTGCTGACCTTGGCCCAGCCGCCCAGCGTCTGGTCCACGGTGAACAGCTTGATGTTGGCGAAGCGCTGAGCGTGCTTCTTGAAGACCGCGGGGTCGCGCGGGCGGAAGTTGTTGCGCGCGATGATCTCCTGGCCTTCCGGGCTCCAGTGGAAGTCGAGGTAGGCCTTGGCGAGCGCTGCCGTGCCCTTCTTGGCGTTGACCTTGTCCACCAGCGCCACGGGGGCGTCGGTCTCGATGGAGATGCTGGGGTTGACCTGCTCGAACTGGCCCTTGCCGAACTCGTTCTCGATCAGCTCCACCTCGGCCTCGAAGGTGACGAGGACGTCGCCGATGCCGCGCTGCGTGAAGGTGGTGGTGGCGCCGCGGCCGCCGCCGTCCAGCACTGGCACGTTGGTCAGCACCTTGGTGACCAGCTCGCGGGCCTGGGCCTCGCTGCCGCCGTTGGCGATGACGCTGCCCCAGATGGCCAGGTAGCTGTAGCGGCCGTTGCCGGTGACCTTGGGGTTGGGGATGATGACCTGCACGCCGGGGCGGGCCAGGTCGTTCCAGTCCTTGATGCCCTTGGGGTTGCCCTTGCGGACCAGGAAGGTCATGGTCGACGAATAGGGCGCCGCATTGTTGGGGAAGCGGCTGCGCCAGTCCGCGGGCGTCAGGCCGGCGCTGGCGAGCTGGTCCACGTCGGTGGCCTGGTTCATGGTCACGACGTCGGCCTCCAGGCCGCCGATGACGGCGCCGATCTGCTTGCTGGAGCCGCCATGGCTCTGGTTGACGACGACGGTCTGGCCCTTGGCCTTCTGCGCGGCGACGAAGGCCGGGTTGAACTGCTTGTAGAGCTCGCGCGCGACGTCGTAGGACACGTTCAGCAGCGTGGCGTCGGCCGCCAGCGCGGGCAGCGCAGCGCCGGAGGCGATCAGCGCGAGCAGGGTGCGGCGGGAGGTCAGGAGAAGGGACATGGCGTGACCGTCGAATGAACGAAAGCCGAGAGGTTGCCCAAAGTCCCTTATTCGAGGAACGACAGAATTCTTATTTTCTTATGCGAATCCCGTCGAGACGGGTGTTTGCATCGCCGCGGCAGGAGGGCGCCGCGCTTCGCGGTACATTGCGGCCCGCTCGCAGCAGGCGCCGTCGGCGCAGAGGAACCGTCTTGACCATCGCTCCCCAGTCCATCGCAGAAGCCTTCACCACCGCGCGCGCCGCCGGCCGCGCCCTTGACGGCTTTCCGGGCACCGCGCCCACGACGCTGGACGAGGCCTATGCGGTGCAGGCCGCGGCGATCGCGCGCTGGCCCGATGCCGTCAAGGGCTGGAAGGTCGCCCGCGTGGCGCCGGCCTTCGCCGCGCAATTCCCCGAGGAGCGCCTGATCGGGCCGGCCTTCGCCGCCAACGTGCACCGCGTGGCGGCGGGCGGCATGGCCCAGTGCCCCGTCTTCGAGGGCGGGTTCGCCGCGGTCGAGGCGGAGGTCGTCATCGTCGTCGCCGCCGACGCGCCGGCCGGCAAGGCCGACTGGACGGCCGACTCCGTGATCCCGCTGGTGCGCTCCATGCATATCGGCGTCGAGGTGGCGAGCAGCCCGCTGGCGACGCTGAACGACATCGGCCCCGGCGCCGTCATCGCCGATTTCGGCAACAACTGGGGCGTCGTCGTCGGCCCGGAGATCGCGAACTGGCGCGAGCTGGAGAGCATCGCCGTCGAGAGCTTCATCGACGGCCAGTCCGTCGGCACCGGCCGGGTCGCCATCAAGCCCGGCCCGCTGGGGGCGCTGGCCTTCACGCTGAACAAGCGTGCGCAGCAGGGCGAGATCCTGCGCGCCGGCGACGTCATCTCGACCGGCATGATCACCGGCGTGCACGACATCCGCGTCGGCCAGCGCTCGCGCCATGTGTTCGAGGGCGTCGGCGAGGTGCAGGTGCAGACGACGCGCGCCGTGGCGCTCGTTTGAAGCGTCAGCCGCGCACCGCCAGCATCACCGCATAGGCCTTGAACACGGCCGTCGCCGGCTGGCCGACGGCCAGGTCCAGCGCGTCGACGGCGTCGTTGGTGACGTTGGCCGTCAGCCGGCTGCCGCCCGGCAGCGTCAGGCCCACCAGCGACGACACCGCGCCGCGCTCTACGCGCGAGATGCTGCCGGCCAGCTGGTTGCGGGCCGACAGCCGGTAGCCGGCGAAGTCGCTGACGAGCACGATCTCCGACGACTTCACCAGCGCCAGCGCCTCCTGGCCCACGGCGACGCCCAGTTCCTCGGCGGCGGGCGTGGTCAGCGCGATGCTGATGTCGGGGTCGCCGCCGGCCAGCGCCATACGCACCAGCGTCGTGGCAGGGCCGGGCTGCACGGCCCTGATGGTGCCGGTGAACTGGTTGCGGGCGGTGGTCTTCATGGCCATCCTTTTCAGCAGCGCGTCGAGCGCGGGTTGGTCGGCCAGCCAGGCCTCCTGCTCGCGCAGGAAGGCGTCGTGGCGGGCCTGCAGCGTGCGCCAGGCGGCCAGCAAGGCCTGGCCCTCGGCGGTCAGCCGCGAGCCGCCGCCGCCGTGGCCGCCGGTGGCGCGCTCCAGCAGCGGCGTATGGGTCAGCAGCGCGGCGGCGTCCAGCACCAGCCAGGCGCCCTTGTAGCTGTAGCCGGCCACGCGGGCGGCCTTCTGCAGCGAGCCGGTCAGCGCCAGCGCGGCCAGCAGGTCAAAGAAGCGGCCATCGAGCCGGCCGGCCAGGCGCAGCTCGCCCTGCAGCAGAGGGTGGTCCGGCGTGCTCAAGGTGAGACCGGCCTCATGTCAGCTGGGCCTTCAGCCATTGGCGGCGTGGCTCGTCCCCGGGGCGCGGCGCCGGCGGCTGCAGCTCGCGGGCCTGGCAGCCGGCCAGGTCCACCTCGCGCGTGACGCGGCCGCCGTCGATCAGATAGGCGCGCTGGGCCAGCGCGGCCACGTCGTCCAGGTCGTGCGTGATCATGACGGCGGGGATGCCCCAGCGCTCGCGCACCGCGCGCAGCTCGTCGCGCAGCTGTTCGCGCAGCATGGGGTGCAGCGCGGCGAAGGGCTCGTCCAGCAGCAGCACCCGCGGGTTGCAGGCCAGCGCCCGCGCCAGCGCCACACGCTGCTGCTGGCCGCCGGACAGCGTGGCCGGCCGGCTGCGGGCCAGTGCCGTTAGGCCAAAGGACTCGATCAGCTCGTCCACCCGCTTGGCGTCCGCGGCCTGGAGGCGGCGGCGCCAGCTTGTCAGGCCGAAGGCGATGTTGTCGCGCACGCTGAGGTGGGGGAAGAGGGCGTAGTGCTGGAACAGATAGCCCACGCCGCGGGCCTCGGGCGGCAGGTTGACGCCGGCGGCCGTGTCCAGCAGCGCGCGGCCCTCCAGCTTCACATGGCCCGACTGCACCGGCAGCAGGCCGGCCATGGCCTGCAGCGTCAGCGACTTGCCCGCGCCCGACGGGCCATAGAGCGCGACGAAGGGCGCCTCGGTCGCGAAGGCGATGTCGAGGTCGAAGCGGCGCCGGGCGTCGCTGACCGAGAGCTGCAGGCGGACGTCGATCACGAAACGCTCGGGCCGGAGTCAGGGCTTGCCGAAACCGTACTTGGCCAGGATGGCCTGGGCCTCGGCAGCGCCCAGGAAGGCGAGGAAGTCGCGCGCCAGCGCAGCCTGCCTGCTGTCGGCGACGACGGCGGCGGGGTAGGTCACCGGCGCGTGGCCGCCCACCGTCATCGCGATGCGCACCTTGTCCTTCAGCAGCTGGGCGTCCGTGCGGTAGACGAAGCCCGCCTCGACCTCGCCGCGCGACACATAGTCCAGTACCTGGCGCACGTTGTCGGCAAAGACGAGCTTGGGCTGCAGGCGCGCCCACTGCTGCGTGGCCTCCAGCGCCTGCTGGGTGTAGCGGCCCACGGGCACCGAGGCCACCTTGCCGACGGCGATGCGCTTCACGTCGGCCTTGTCGAGGTCGGCCAGCGTGGCGACGGCCGGGGCGCCCTGGGCGGGCGTGATCAGCACCAGCGAGTTGGCCGCGAAGTCGCGGCGCGTGGGCGTGGCGATGAGTCGCTGCTCCCCGGCGCGGTTCATGGTGTCCTGGTCGGCGCTGGCGAACACGTCCACCGGCGCGCCCTGGGCGATCTGCTGCTGCAGCACGCCGGAGGCGGCGAAGTTGAAGCGCAGCGTCGCGCCGGGCCTGGCGGCCTCGAAGCGCGGGGCGATCTCCTTGAAGGCGTCGGTCAGGCTGGCGGCGGCCGAGACGGTCAGCTGCTGGGCGCCGGCGAGCAGCGGCCAGGTGGCACAGAGGGCAAGCAGGAGGCGTTTCATGGCGTGGGACGTTGCAGATAACGGTTGGACAGCACCAGCACGGCCACCGAGACAGCCGACACGATGAGGGCCAGCATCAGGGCCAGGTCGTCGCGGCCGGCCTGCACGGCGTCGTAGATGGCCATGGAGGCGGTCTGCGTCTGGCCGGGGATGGAGCCGGCCACCATCAGCGAGGCGCCGAACTCGCCCATGGCGCGGGCGAAGGCCAGCAGCGTGCCGGCCAGGATGCCGGGCCAGGCCAGCGGCAGCGTCACGCGCAGGAAAGTGCTCCAGCGCGACTGGCGCAGCGTGCGGGCGGCGGCCTCCAGGTTGCGGTCCACCTGGGCGAAGGCGCTGCTGGCGCCCTTGAGCACCAGCGGCAGGGCCACCAGCGTGGACGCGATGACGGCGCCATGCCAGTTGAAGATGACCGTGTAGTCGAAGTGCTCGCGCAGCCAGGCGCCCAGGGCGCTGCGCCGGCCCATCAGCACCAGGATGCCGTAGCCCAGCACCGTGGGCGGCAGCACCAGCGGCAGCATGCAGACGGCCTCCAGCAGGCCGCGGCCCGGCAGCCGGGTGCGGGCGAACACCCAGCCCAGCGCCAGGCCCAGCATCAGCGCCAGCAGCGTGGCGACGCCGGCCACGCGCAGCGTCAGCGCCAGCGGCGCGGCGTCGAACTGGGTCCAGAGCGAGGAGGGCATGGACCCGCAATGTACTCGACTACATCACGAGAGACTCGCCCGACCGGGCGAGCCCGGCTTTCGGGCTTGGGGCCCCGACTCAGGGCAGCCGGGCCAGCATGGTCGCTTCGGTGGCTTCGTCCCAGAACAGCGGATAGAGGCTGCGCGTCATGCCCGCGAGCTCGGGCCGGCCGCCCCACAGTGCGATCTGCTCGCGCACGGTGGCGAAAGCGATGCTCATCAGCACGGCCGGCGCTTGCACGCGCGGGTTGTGGCGCGGCTCGCCCAGCGCCGCCAGGCCCAGGCAGCGGCGGTAGAAGCCCACGTGGCGGGGGTTGACCTCGACGACCAGGCGCTCGCAGCCCGCCCGGCGGTGGGCGTGCAGGTAGCCGAGGTGGAAGATCTGGGTCAGCACGCGCTTGGGGGCATGGGAATGCCTGTCCACGGCCAGGCCGCCGAACTCGCACAGCGTCACGCCCTCGGCCCGCCAGGCGTCCAGTTCCGCCTTGAACAGCTGGTCGGCATGCAGCCCGCCCGGGCCGTCGAAGCGCACCGACAGCGTGCCGACGATCTCCTCCCCGTCGCGGGCCGTGCAGACGATGTCGCCATCCTGGTTGCGGCTGTTGTAGCGCTCGCGCGTCACGGCCAGGCCGCGGTCGCCGTAGCGGCGCTCGACCAACTCGAGCGCGTCGCCCGCCAGCCCGCCGAAGCCGCTGTCGAGATCCAGCGGCGGGCTGGCGAAAACACCCCGCGGCGCTGCATCGCGCCGCATGTCTATCGTAGGGACCATGTACTGCATCCTCAGCGCCGATTGCGCGGCCTGCAGTCTAGGGATACGGTCCTTCATCGGGGTGAATTCTCACAGACCGATACATCAGAAGTAATTGATTTGGAAAATTTATAACGAGTCGACCGGCAAATCGTCGTGCCGTCCTACAAGCCGTTGCCGCCGCAGGGCGTAAATTGATGACGGGTGCAACACCCCCTGCTATTCCTCCCTGAGCAGGCATCTGCCGCGTGAGCGGCGGGTGGAATTTCAGCCCCGGCCTGGTGCCGGGGTTTCTTTTGTCCGCGGCAGCGCCGGGCGTCGCGCTAGCATGGCCGGACGAAGATTTCTCCCGAGCGTTCATGAGAGTCCTGCTGCTGTGCGTCGCCCTGAGTGCCTGTGCCGCACCCCGTTGGGTCAATTTGCAGAATCCGGCCGCCGATCTGGCGGCGGACAGGGTGGCCTGCGACAAGGATGCCGAGCGCGTGGTCAGGCTGAACCGGCTTGGCGGCATGGCCGAAAAGCAAGGCCTGCAGACCGAGGCCGAGGCCGTCGGCGCGCACCGGCGCTGCATGGCGGCGCGGGGCTGGCGCGAGCTGAACGACTGACCGCCGGGCCCGGCTTTGGCGCGACTTGCGTCAGGCCGGCGCCGATGCTGCTAGGCTCCCCGCGCCCGCCAATGGTGGCGGCATGGGAGTGGCAGGCATGGCGGAATTGACGGTCAACGGCAAGCGGATGCAGTTCGAGGCGGAAGCCGACACGCCGCTGCTGTGGGTGCTGCGCGAGCAGCTGGGCCTCACCGGCACCAAGTACGGCTGCGGCGTCGCGCAGTGCGGCGCCTGCACGGTGCATATCGACGGCGCACCGGTGCGCAGCTGCGTGATGCCGGCGTCGGCGCTGACGCCGGCGCAGCAGATCACCACCATCGAAGGCCTGGCCCCCGAGGCCTCGCATCCGCTGCAGAAGGCCTGGGACGCGCTGGACGTGCCGCAGTGCGGCTTCTGCCAGAGCGGCATGCTGATGGCGGCCGCGGCCCTGCTCAAGGCCAAGCCCAAGCCCAGCGACGCGGACATCGACGAGGCCATGACCAACATCTGCCGCTGCGGCACCTACAACCGCGTGCGCGCCGCCATCCACCTGGCCGCCGGCCAGGTGCAGCGCAAGCAGATTCCCATCGTCATCGAAGGAGGCCAGGCATGAGCGCCCAGCTGTCGCGTCGAGCCTTTCTGCACAGCACCGGCGCCGTGGCCGGTGGCCTGATGGTGGGCTTCCATGTGCCGGGCCTGGCCCAGGGCGACGCCCCGCCCGAACTGAACGCCTGGGTGCAGGTGCTGCCGGACGAAACCACCGTGATCCGCATCGCGCGCTCGGAGATGGGGCAGGGCACGCTGACCGGCCTGGCCCAGCTCGTCGCCGAGGAGCTGGAGTGCGACTGGAGCAAGGTGAAGACCGAGTACCCGACGCCGGGCCAGAACCTCGCGCGCAACCGCGCCTGGGGCAGCATGAGCACGGGCGGCAGCCGCGGCGTGCGCGACTCGCACGAGTACGTGCGCAAGGGCGGCGCGCTGGCGCGGGCGATGCTGATCCAGGCCGCGGCCAACCGGTGGGACGTGTCGGTCGTGGAATGCGCGACCGTCGCCGGCTGGGTGACGCATGGCGGCAAGCGCCTCAGCTATGGCCAGCTCGCCGCCGAGGCCGCCAAGCTGGCGGCGCCGGCCGACATCCAGCTCAAGCCGGTGAAGGACTGGACACTGGCCGGCCGGCCCATGAAGCGGCTGGACACGCGGGCCAAGCTCGACGGTTCGCTGGTCTATGGCATGGACCTGCAGCTGCCCGGCATGCTGAATGCGGCCATCAAGGATTGCCCGGTCTTCGGCGGCAGGCTCAAGAGCTTTGACGCGGCGGCCATCGCGGGCCGGCCGGGCGTGAAGAAAGTCGTCAGGGTCGGCGACAGCGCCGTGGCCGTCGTGGCCGACACCTGGTGGCGGGCCAAGACGGCGCTGGAGGCCTTGCCCATCGTCTGGGACGAGGGCCCCAACGCCAAGCTGAGCAGCGCCGACGTGGCCGCGATGCTGAAGGCCGGCCTGGACGCCCCCGAGGCCGCCGTCGGCAGCGCGCAGGGCGACGTGGCCGCGGCGCTGGCCGGCGCGGCGAGCAAGGTCGAGGCCGTCTACAGCGTGCCGCACCAGAACCACGCCACGATGGAGGTGATGAACGCGACGGCCCTGATCACTCCCGCCAAGCCCGGAGCGCCGGAGCGCTGCGAGGTCTGGACGCCGACGCAGAACGGCGAGGCGGCGCTGGCCGCGGCGGCGGAGGCCTCGGGCCTGCCGCCGTCGCAATGCGAGGTCTACAAGCTGCACCTGGGCGGCGGCTTCGGCCGGCGCGGCGCCGTGCACGACTGGGTGCGCCAGGCCGTCGCCATCGCCAGGGAGCTGCCCGGCACGCCGGTCAAGCTGATCTGGAGCCGCGAGGAGGACATGACGCATGGCCGCTACCACCCGGTCACGCAGTGCAAGCTGACGGCGGGCCTGGACGCCGCGGGCAAGCTGACGGCCCTGCACATGCGCATCTCGGGCCAGAGCATCATCGCGGGCCTGTTTCCGCAGAACATCCGCGACGGCAAGGACCCGGCCGTGTTCCAGGGCCTGAACGCCGGCGGCGCGGAAGGCGCGCTGGGCTATGCCGTGCCCCACCTGCTCATCGACCATGCGATGCGCAACCCGCCGGTGCCGCCGGGCTTCTGGCGCGGCGTGAACCTGAACCAGAACGCGATCTACCTGGAATGCTTCATCGACGAGGTGGCCCACGCCGCCAAGCGCGACCCGCTGGAGCTGCGCCGCGAGCTGCTGGCCCACTCGCCCAAGCACCTGGCCGTGCTGAACGCGGTGGCGGCCAAGGCCGGCTGGGGCAAACCGCGGGCGAAAGGCAGGGAAGGCCGCCACCTGGGCCTGGCCCAGATCATGGGTTTCGGCAGCTATGTGGCGGCCTGCGCCGAGGTGTCGGTGTCCAAGCAGGGCGAGCTCAAGATCCACCGCATCGTCGCCGCCACCGACCCCGGCCATGCCGTCAATCCGCAGCAGATCGCGGCCCAGGTGGAAGGCAGCTTCGTCTACGGCCTGTCGGCGGCGCTGTTCGGCGAGATCACCCTCAAGGACGGCCGCGTCGAGCAGCGCAACTTCGACAGCTACCCGGTCGTCAAGATGGAGCACATGCCGGCCGTCGAGACGATCTGCATGCCTTCGGGCGGCTTCTGGGGCGGCGTGGGCGAGCCCACCATCGCCGTGGCTGCGCCGGCCGTGCTGAACGCGATCTTCGCGGCGACGGGCAAGCGCATTCGCGACCTGCCGCTGAGCAAGCATTCGCTGGCGTGATGCGTGCGTGGCTGGCGCTGCTGCTGGCGGCCGGCGCGCAGGCCGGCGACGTCGAGCGCGGCCGCGCGCTGCTGGCCGACCGCACGCAGAGCCTGTGCCTGCTGTGCCATGCGCTGACGGCGACGGGCGATGCCAACCAGGGTAATCTGGCGCCGCCGCTGGCCGCGGCCGCGGCGCGCTGGTCGCCGCCGGAGCTGCGCGAGCGCATCGCCGACATGCGCCGCTTCAACCCGGCCACCGTCATGCCACCCTTCCGCTCGACCGACGGCCTGCGCGACGTGGCGCCGGCCTGGGCGGGCCGGGCGGCGCTGACCGAGCAGCAGCTGGACGACCTCGTGGCCTACCTCGGCACGCTGGCCCGGCCATGAGGCGGCGCGAGTTCGTCATGGCGGCATCGGCGCTCGCGCTGCTGCCCGAGGCGCGGGCGACGGACGAAGCCATGCGCGCCGCCATCCGTGCCTGGGCCGGCCGCGAGCCCGAGGCCGGCGTGCTGAAGATAGACATCGCCGAGCTGGTGGAGAACGGCAACGCCGTGCCGGTGCGTGTCGCCGCCAGCGAGCCCGTGACGGGCCTGGCCCTGTTCACGCCGCTCAACCCCGAGCCCGAGGTCGTGCACGTCACGCTGGCCGCGGGCAACCCCAGGCCCGAGTTCAGCACCCGCATGCGCCTGGCGCGCAGCCAGCGCATCGTCGCCGTGGCCAAGGCCGCAGACGGGCGCTGCTGGCAGGCGGGCGTGGACGTCATCGTGACGCTGGCCGCCTGCGTGGAGCCCTGATGGCCAGCCGTGCCGTCATCACGCTGCCCGCCCGCGTCCAGGCCGGCGAGGCCTTCGAGGTGCGCGCCACCGTGGCCCATGCGATGGAGACCGGCTACCGCAGCGGCGACGATGGCAGCCGCCTGGCGCGTGATCTGGTGCGCCGCTTCGAGTGCCGGCTGGACGGCGAACTCGTCTTCGCCGCCGACCTGTACGCCGCCATCTCCGCCAATCCCTATCTCGCGTTCTGGATGCGGGCCGGCAAGTCCGGCGAGCTGAGCTTCAGCTGGCGTGGCGACAACGGCTTCGAGCATCGCGAGACGCGCGCCTTGACGGTGACATGAGGGCCTGGCTGCTCCTCGTCGTCGCGCTGGCCGCCAGCGCCGACGAGCGTCGTTCCGGCCGCGACACCATGAGCCCGGCCCTGCGCGTGCTGCAGGCCGACGACGCCCAGCATCCGGCCCAGCTCACGCTGGCCCTGGGCCGGGAGCTGTGGGGGCAGGGCGCCAAGTCCTGCGCCAGCTGCCACGGCGAGCCCGAGACGCTGCGCGGCGCGGCGACCCGCTACCCGGCCTGGGACCAAGGTCTGCTCGACCTGCCGGGCCGCATCCAGCGCTGCCGCGTGCTGCACCAGCAGCAGCCGGCGTGGAAGCCCGAGGCCGAGCCGCTGCTGGCGCTGGCGGCGCTGGTCGCGCAGCAGTCGCGCGGCCTGGCGCTGCAGCCCCCGCGCGGCGCCGAGCTGGATCAGGCCGCCGCCCGCGGCCGGCAGCTCTACACGACGCGCATCGGCGCGCTCAACCTGTCCTGCGCGCAATGCCATGACGAGCGCGCCGGCCTGCGCCTGGGTGGCAGCCTGATCCCTCAGGGCCATGTGGACGACTATCCCGTCTACCGCCTGGAATGGCAGGCCCTGGGCAGCCTGCAGCGCCGCCTGCGCGGCTGTCTTGCCGGCGTGCGCGCCCGGCTGTGGGACTGGGACAGCGCCGAGCTGCTGGCGCTGGAGGTGTATTTGTCGCGACGCTCGGCCGGCATGCCCGTGCAGGCGCCCGGCGTGCGCCCCTGAGCCGCGCGGCGGCCCTGTCGCCGGCTCAGGCTTCGTCGCGCCGGCCGGTACGGCCCTAAAGTCGCTGGCCATGCCCGCCTACCTCGCCCCCGGCGTCTTCATCGAGGAAGTGTCCTCGGGTGTGAAGGCCATCGAGGGCGTGCCCACCTCGGTCGCCGGCTTCGTCGGGCCTTGCGGCTATGGCCCGGTGGCGGGCGTGCAGTCCCCGCTGACCAGCCTGGCCGACTTCGAGCGCCGCCATGGCGACGCCGGGCCGCTGGCCTTCGGCGCCGACGGCGGGCTGACGGCGCCCAACTTCCTGTGGCATGCGGCGCGCAGCTTCTTCGACAACGGCGGCCGGCGCCTGCATGTGAGCCGGGTGTTCCAGCGCCTGGCCGGGGATGGGCCTGCGGACCTCGAGACCCGCGCGCCCGGCGACCCGCCCTACGCGGACGGCCATGCCCGCGGCGTCCTGGGTGGCCTGCGCGTCGCGGCGCGCCACCCGGGCGCCAGGGGCAATCTGTGCCTGCGCATGGTGCTCAAGCTGGGCGGGCCGCTGCCGTCCTGGGACGCACTGGCCGACGGCGACGTGGTGTGGACCGGCGCGGTCGGCGCTGCACCGGTGCGGCGCGTGCAGGACTTGCCGCTGGCCCTCGCCAGCCGCGGCGCCGACGGCCGATGGCGCATGGCCGGCGGCACGCCGCCGTTGACGGCCCTGCGGCTGCTGACGCTGGACCTGGAGACGCTGACGCCCGACGGCCGCGTGATCGCGTCGTGGCCCGGGCTGTCGCCCAACGCCGGGCGCGCCGCCGCCAGCCTGACGGGGCGCTTCGGCCTCGACGGCGACCTGGACCTGCCCGTCGTCCTGCTGACGGATGGCGCTGCCGACGGCCTGGCCCTGGTGCGATCGCTGGCCGCGGGCCTGGACTGGCGCATGCCGCCCGCCGAGCTGGCGGCTGCCGGCAACGACCCCGGCCTGGCCTGGCGCAGCAGGTTCGAAGGCGGCGTCGCGGTCGCGGCCCGGCTGGCGGGGGGCAACGACGGGTTGCTGCCCGGAGCCGCGGCCTTCGAGGGCCGTGCCGACTGGGCGACGGGGCTGCAGGCGCTGGCCGCCGTCGAGGACATCGCCCTCGTCGCCGCTCCGGGCTCCAGCTGGCGTGCCCTGCAGCGCGAGGCCGAGGTGGCGGCCATCACGGACCAGCTCATCGCCCATGCCGAGTCCCTGCGCTACCGCTTCGCGCTGCTGGATGCCGGCGAGGCCATGTCGACCGCCGACGTGCGCAGGCAGCGCCAGCGTCTGGACAGCCGCCATGCGGCGCTGTACTACCCCTGGGTCAGCGTGACGGACCCGGCCACCGGCCAGCCGCTGAACCTGCCGCCGTCGGGCTTCGTGGCCGGTATCTGCGCGCGCGTGGACGCGGAGCGGGGCGTCTGGAAAGCCCCGGCCAACGAAGCGCTGCGCGATGCCATCGCGGCCGAGCGGGCCATAGGCCAGGCCGAGCAGGAGCTGCTGAACCCGGAGGGCATCAACTGCCTGCGCGTGTTCGCGGGCCAGGGCCTGCGCGTCTGGGGTGCCCGCACCGTCAGCGCCGATCCGCAGTGGAAGTACGTCAACGTGCAGCGCTACCTCGCCTACCTGGAGCACAGCCTGGACCGCGGCCTGGGCTGGGCCGCGTTCGAGCCCAACGCACCGGCGCTGTGGGCCCGCCTGTGTCAGGCGGCGAACGACTTCCTGTACGGCGAATGGCGGCGCGGCGCGCTGCTGGGCGACAAGCCGGAGCAGGCCTTCTTCGTGCGCTGTGACCGCACGACGATGACGCAGGCCGACATCGACAACGGCCGCCTCGTGGCGTTGGTGGGCGTGGCGTTGCTGAAGCCGGCGGAGTTCGTCATCTTTCGCCTGGGCCAGCAGACGGCCGACGCCAAGGCCTGAGTGCCGCTAGCGCTGCCGCTGCTGGCGCTCGCCGAACAACACCTCGCGGGCCCGCTCGTCGGTCAGCGGCCGGCGTGTGTCGGCCAGCACCTCGACGCCACGCCGTACGGCCGGGCGCCTGGCGATCTCGTCGAACCAGCCCTTCAGGTGCGGGTAGTCGGCCATCTCCACGCCCTGGTTCTTCCAGGAGCGCAGCCAGGGGAAGACGGCGATGTCGGCGATGGAGTAGTGGCTGCCGCCGACATAGGTCGACTGGGCCAGCCGCTTGTTGAGGATGCCGTACAGCCGGCGGGCCTCGTTGCTGTAGCGCTCGATGGCATAGGGCAGCTTGTCGGGCGCGTAGATGCGGAAGTGATGGGCCTGGCCCAGCATGGGGCCCACGCTGCCGACCTGGAACATCAGCCACTGCAGCACCTCGTACTTGCCTGCCACGTCGGCCGGCAGCAGTCGGCCGGTCTTGCCGGCCAGGTAGAGCAGGATGGCGCCGCTCTCGAACAGCGAGATGGGCCGCCCGTCCGGGCCGTCGGGGTCGGTGATGGCGGGGATCTTGTTGTTGGGGCTGAGGGCGAGGAAGGCCGGCGCGAACTGCTCGCCGGCCCCGATGTCCACGGGATGGACCCGGTAGTCGAGGCCGCACTCCTCCAGCATGATGTGCACCTTGTGACCATTGGGCGTCGGCCATGAATACACTTCCAACATTCGTCGCCTCCGTCAGCTATCAGGCCGATTCTCACGACTCATGGTGGTAAAGCAAGTCAAGCACTGGCTCGTGACCCGCGCCAACGCGGCGCGCTGGCGTCCGATCCAGGACTGGGCCGAAGCGCGCCATGCCGAGTTCACGCAGACGCGTGACGGGTTGGGTTTCCTCATCGAGGTGCGGCAGGCGGCTCCCGGTCCGCTGCGCATCGAGTGGGGCGCGTCGCAGCGCGGCTATCTGCCGGGCACCGAGCTGCGCATGCGCTGCGAGATGGGGCTGCACTCCGACCTGCAGTTCATGGTGCTGTGCCGCACGCTGATGGAGAACCTGGAGCGTGCGATGTTCGAGGCCTATACCGACACGCTCAAGACCCGGGCCGACACCGACATGCCGGAGGAGATGCGCTGGCTGGTGATGTTCCCCAAGCTCAACAACCCGGCCTCGCAGGTGCTGCGCCAGCGTTACGGCATCGTCGGCGTGACCAAGGAGTTGACGAGCGACTGGATCGAGGGCGAACTGGGCGAGGCCCTGGTGCAGGCCAGCCAGGATCTGCTGCCCGAAGGGCACCCCTTCGTGTTGATGAGCATGCGCGGCAACCTCTATCTGCGCACCGAGATGAGCGAGGCCGACCTGCCCAAGCTGCAAGGCCTGGTGCGCCTGCTCGAATGCGCGGCGCGCGCGACCCAGCGCATGGCCGGCCGCATCTCCGACAGCGGCGCCTGGCCCACCACCACCTCCATCGCCTTCACGCCGTCTACGCGCTCTGGCGACATCTACTGAACCCGGCCGTTCAGGCCTTCTGCGCGAAGCGCCAGGCCAGCTCGGCCAGAGGCCTGGCGCTGGCGGCCGTCTCCCGGGCCTGGGCGCTGGAGGCGGTGCCGTCCACCACGCGCTTGGCGATGCCCTGCACGATGGCCGCGATGCGGAACAGGTTGTAGGCCATGTAGAAGTTCCAGTCGGCCATGACGGCGCCCACGTCGGCGCGGCCGGTGCGCTCGCAGTAGCGCTGCACGTAGGCGCGCTCGCTCGGGATGCCCAAGGCGGCCAGGTCCTTGCCGCCCAGGCCGCGCGCCGCCCCCGAGGTCTGGATATGCCAGCTCATGCAGTGGTAGCTGAAGTCCGCCAGCGGATGGCCCAGCGTGGACAGCTCCCAGTCCAGCACGGCGATGATGCGCGGCTCGGTGGGATGGAAGACGACGTTGTCCATGCGGTAGTCGCCATGGACGATGCTGATCTCGCCCGCGTCGCGCGCCGAGGCCGGGATGTGGGCCGGCAGCCAGGCCAGCAGCGCGTCCATCGCCGGGTTGGGCTCGGTGACGGAGGCCAGGTACTGCTTGCTCCAGCGGCTGATCTGCCGCTCGAAGTAGTTGCCGGGCTTGCCGAAGGACTCCAGGCCACGGGCCTTGAAGTCGACCTGGTGCAGCGCCGCGATGACGCGGTTCATCTCGTCATACAGCGCGGCACGCTCGGCGTTGGCCAGGCCGGGCAGGCTCTGGTCCCACAGCACCCGGCCGGGCATGAACTCCATGAGGTAGAAGGCGCGGCCGATGACGGCCTCGTCCTCGCACAGCGCCAGCATCGCCGGCACCGGCACGTCCGTGCCGGCCAGTGCGCCCATGACCTGGTACTCGCGCTCGATGGCGTGCGCCGACGGCAGCAGCTTGGCCACCGGCCCCGGCTTGCTGCGCATCACGTATTGCGCGCCCGGCGTCTGCAGCAGATAGGTGGGGTTGGACTGGCCGCCCTTGAACTGTTCGATGGTCAGCGGCCCGGCGAAGCCGTCGACATGGGCGGACAGCCAGGCCTGCAGGGCGGCGCTGTCCAGCGCTTGGGCCAGGGGGCGGGTGCCGGTGAATGCTTCCATAGCGGTCAGGGTCTTGAGAGGCGCGAACCCGCCATTCTGGGAGCTGAGGGTGGGCGGATCTGTCCCTATCGTGACGCTGCCGCCAGCAGCTTGTCGCGGCTCAGCACCACCAGGCGGGTGGGCTCCACGCGCACGGCGCCTTCACGCTCGAAGGCCTTGAGCTCCTGGTTCACGCGCTGGCGCGAGGCGCCCAGCAACTGGGCCAGGTCTTCCTGGGCCAGCTGCAGGCCGATGCGGGTCTCATCCCCTTCCTGCACGCCGTAGGAGCGCGCCAGCAGCAGCACCTGCTTGGCCAGGCGGGCGGCCAGGGGGCGGGTGTTGAGATCCTCGATCATGTCGAACATCAGGCGCAGGCGCCGGCAGTTCAGGCGCAGCAGCGCGTCATAGAGCTCGGAATGGGCCTGCAGCAGCGCGCGGAAATCGGGCTTGCGCACGCACAGCAGCGTCGTCTCGCCATGGGCGTAGGCGTCATGCGTGCGGGGCAGGCCGTCGAACAGCGCGATGTCGCCGAACCAGGTGCCGGGCTCCACATAGGTCAGCGAGATCTGCTTGCCGGCCAGCGACACCGAGCTGACGCGCACCGCGCCCTTGGCGACGCCGCACCATTCCTCGGCGGGCTCGCCGCGGTGCGACAGCATGGTCTCGTCGGCCAGGCGGCGCACGAAGGCGCGCTGCAGGATGTCGTTGCGCAGGGGCTCCGACAGCTTGGCAAACCAACCACCCTGGTCGATCTGCTGGCGTTCGGCGGGAGTGAGGCTGAGTGCGTTCATGGCGTGGGGGATTGTGCCGCCCGCGGCCCCCTGGTAGCGGGGGGCGCGGCGCATGCCCCCATGCTAGAGTGCGCCGCGCCGTCCCAACCCCTCGTTCAACCGCACCGCCAGCCGCCTGCAGTCAATGCCCACCCCGGCCCTGCGCCCGACATTGCTGGGCGCTCTCGCTCCCGCCTTGGTCCTGCTGCTCGGCCTGCCTCCGCAGGAGGCGCGGGCCCTGGGTCTGGGCCGGCCCCTGCTGCACTCGGCGCTTGGCAAACCGCTGGACGTCAGCGTGCCGCTGTCGCTGGCGGACGGCGAACAGCTCACCGATGCCTGCCTGCGCGCCGAGGTGTCGGCCGGCGAGGCACGGGTGCCGGCGGGGCTGCTGCAGCTGCGCCTGGAGGGAGAGCCGGGCGAGCGCTACATCCGCCTGCGCAGCGAGGCCCGCATCGACGAGCCAACGCTGCGCATCACGCTGGCCCTGGGCTGCCCGCTGCGGCTGACGCGCGAGTTCAATGTATTCGTCGATCCCCCTGCCCAGGCGGCCGTGGTGCCGCAGCCTTCGCCGCCCGTCGCGCTGCCTCCCGTGATGCCGCCGCAGCCGCCGGTCGCCGAGGCCGCGCCGCGCCCGCCGGTCGATGCGCCAGCGCCGCAGCCGCGCCGGCGTGCCAAGCCGCGGCCGGCCGCGCCCCGCCTCATGCTGGACCGGCCCGAACTGCTGGTGGCCGAAGCGGCGCCGCCCCAGAAGCCGGCCGCCAGCGCCGTCGATCAGGCACTGACGCCTGAGATGGAGGCCCAGATCAGCCAGCTGGAGCAGACCGTGGCCCAGCTGCGCAGCGAGCTGCTGGCGCGCCGGCAGGCGGAGGCCCAGGCCGCGTCGGCGGCCCGCGCGGTCGCGTCCGTGGCGCCGGTCACCGGTCCCACCGTCGCGCTCGGCGCCCGCACGCCGGCTTACCGCGACCCCATGATCTGGATGCTGACCCTGGTGGCCAGCCTGCTCGCCGGCACCGCGGCCTTCTACCTGAGTCGCTGGCGCGACCAGCGCTCGCGCAGCGAGCTGGCCTACTGGCGCGCCCTGCACGCGGCCGAGGGCGCCGCCTCGCCGCCCACCGTGGTGGCCACCGGCCAGGCGTCACCCGCCGTGGGCACGGCCTCGGCGCTGCCCGACGAGAGCCCGCACCAGATCACCCAGCCCCAGCCGCGGCCCATGCCCTGGCCGCCGGCGGTGCCCCCGGGCTCATCCGGGAGGTCACCGCTGCCGGCGCAGGCCGCCGCGGCGCCGCTGTTGTCCAGCGAGCTGGGGATTGCCGATGAATTGCTGGACCTGCAGCAGCAGGTCGATTTCCTGCAGCTGCTGGGCCAGCCGGATGCCGCGGCCGACCTGCTGGCCGACTGGGTGGCGCGTGCTCAAGGGGGCGCAATGCCCCATCTGCTGCAGCTGGAACTCAGCCAGCAGCGGGGTGACTCGGCGGCATTCGCCGAGCAGGCGCGGCGCTTCGAGCAGCGCTACGGTTCGCCGCTGCCGCAATGGGGGCAGAGCCTGTCGCAAGGCCGCGGCCTGGATGGCTGCCCCAGCGTCATGGCCCATCTGCAAGTGGTGTGGGGCGAGCCCGCGGAGGCGATGCAGCTGCTGCAGCAGTGGCTGGCCCGGGGCGGCGGCCCGGGCGTGCCGCGCTTCGAGCTGCCGGCCTATCGCGACCTGCTGACGCTGTACGGCGTGGCGCGCGACCTGTTCGAGGCCGGGCTGCGCAGCGACGAGGTCGACTTGATGCTGCCCATGGATGCCCCCGCCGGCGGCTGAGGCCTCGGGCTAGAGACCGAAATCGGTGGCATCGCCGCTCATGGCTTTTTCGATGAGCTTGCGGCTCAGCCGTTCGGACAGCAGCTCGGCAAAGCTGTAGACGTAGTTGCGCAGATAGGCGCCGCGCTTGAAAGCCAGGCGTGTCACGTTGCTGCCCAGCAGCGCGCCCAGCGGCCGCGCGACGAGGTCGCTGCCCGCGGGCTCCTCGCGCATGGCCATCTCGGCCACGATGCCCACGCCCATGCCCAGCCTCACATAGGTCTTGATGACGTCGGAGTCGATGGCTTCCAGCACCACGTTGGGCGCCAGGTGGCGGGCCGCGAAGGCCTTGTCGATGCGGGTGCGGCCCGTGAAGCTGGGGTGGTAGGACACCAGCGGCTCGGCCGCGAGCTGCTCCAGGCTGATGCGCTCGACCGTGGCCAGCGGATGCTCGCGCGGCACCACCATCACATGCTGCCATTCATAGCAGGGCAGGGTGACCAGCTCGGGGTACTGGGACAGCGACTCGGTGGCCAGCCCCAGGTCGGCGGTCTCGTCCAGCAGCATCTTGACGACCTGGTCGGGGCTGCCCTGATGCAGGCTGATGCGCAGCTGCGGCAGGTTCTTGCGCAGCTGGGCCACGGGGGCAGGCAGCACGTAGCGCGCCTGGGTGTGGGTGGTGGCGATGGAGAAGGTGCCGCTGTCCTGGCGCGAGTACTCCTCGCCGATGCGCTTCAGGTTGCCGACCTCGCGCAGGATGATCTCTATGCAGGCCAGCACCTGCTGGCCGGGCTCGGTGATGCGGCGCAGCCGCTTGCCGTGGCGCGAGAAGATGTCCACGCCCAGCTCCTCCTCCAGCTCGAGGATGGCCTTGGACACGCCCGGCTGCGACGTGAACAGCGCCTTGGCCGTCTCGGTCAGGTTGAGGTTGCGGCGGGCAGCTTCCTGGACGAAGCGGAATTGGTGCAGGTTCATGTCAATGTAAGCAGGCAGGCATCGCACATGGCCTGGAGCACGGTTTCATGCTCGCCGAGGGAGGGGTGCAACAGCCACTCGACGGCGGCGCCATGACGTTCGCGCAGGCGCTCGAGCAGGGGCGGGATGTCGCGGCGCACATGGCCGCCGGTGCCGAGGAAGAGCGGCAGCACGTGCACGCGCGTGCAGCCGGCCGCGGCCAGCGACTCGGCGGCCTCCTCGATGCCGGGCGGCATGAATTCGAGATAGGCCAGGGCCAGCGGGGTGCCGGGGCGCGCGGCGCGCAGGCGCTCGGCGACGCGCTCGAAGGGCCGTGCCCAGGCCGGGTCGCGGGCGCCGTGGGCGAAGAGCAGCAGGCCGTCCATCAGCGGTACCTGACGAGCCAGGCGAAGGCCGCCATCGACAGGCCGAAGTAAAGCAGGCTGGGCGTGGCTGCCACCACCCAGGGCGTCCAGTTCTTCAGCAGCCCCAGGTGGCTGGCCACGTTGTTCAGCAGCATGAAGCTGATGCCCAGCATGATGCCGCCGAACACCTTGATGCTGATGCCGCCCGAGCGCCCGTGCAGGTAGGCGAAGGGCAGGGCCAGCGCCACCATGACGAAGCAGGCGAAGGGGTAGAGGGCCTTGCGCCAGAACTGGATGTTGTGGGCCTGGGCCGACTGCTCCTGGGCCGACAGGTGCTCGGTGTAGCGGTAGAGCTCCAGCGTCGACATCGACATGGCGGGCAGCACGGCCGCGGCGATGACGCCGGCGTGCAGCGAGCTCTGCCAATCGAGCCGGTCGAGCTTCTGCTCGCTGACGACGACGTCTCCCACGGGGCTGGCGCCGGCGGGCGTTCCCGGGTTCCAGACCGACCGCTTGACCGACTGCAGATGCCAGAGCCCATGGGCGTCGACGTCGGCACTGTCGGCCTCGGTGCGCGACATCAGCTGGCCCTGGGCGTCGAACTCGAAGATGGTCACGTCCTTCAGCGCGCCGCTGCCGCCGACGCGGCCGACCCTGACCGAGTAGCTGCGCTCCTGGCCGTCAATCTTCAGATGGTCTTTCAACCAGGCGCCGCGCCTGGCGGCGCCGGCGTCGTGGCTGAAGCGGGCGCGCAAGTCGTCGCCCTCGCGCTCGAAGCGCGGCGCCACGTAGTCGCCGATGACGAAGGTCAGCGCGGCGAACACGGCGGCCAGGCCGGCCAGCAGCGCCAGCGCGCGCGCGGGCCCGAGGCCGCCGGTGCGCAGGATGGTGAACTCGCTGCTCTGCGCCAGGCGGGCCAGCGCGATGATGGCGCCGATCAGCACGGCGATGGGGAAGAGCTCGTAGAAGTGGCCGGGCAACTCCATCGCGGCCAGCAGCGCGGCCTTGCCGCCGCCCACGCCGATGCGGGCCATGCGGTCCAGCTCGTCAACGAAGTCGAAGAAGAAGAACAGCGACAGAAAGGCCAGCGCGACCAGCACGACCGAGCCGACGATGTCCTTGTAGAGCAGGCGTCGAACGGTTTTCATAGGAACTCCCCGGTCGCCGGGTACGGTGACCGACCCTCCGAGAGGGTGGGGCCTTGCTTGGAGCGGCCCGGCGTTGCGGCCCTCATGCGGTTGCCTCCATCTTCAGGCGGCGGCGCAGGCCGAAGCGGTTGGCGTTGTCGCGCAGCCAGATGATGGCCAGCGCCAGGCACAGCGCGCTGCCGTGCAGGGCCAGCAGCGCGCGCGGCAGCGGCACGCGGCCATTGCCGACCCAGGACTGCGACAGGTTGATCAGGTTGAAGTAGATGATGAAGGCCAGCAGCGCGAACAGCAGATTCCAGTTGCTGGCGCGGCGCGGGTTGCTGGCCGACAGGCCTATGCCCAGCACGGTCATGTTGATGCCGCCCAGGATCATGCCCAGCCGCCAGGCCAGCTCGCCCTGATTCTTGGGCGTCGGTGCGCGTAGCAGGTCCAGCGTGGGCATGGCCTTGGGCGGCAGCTGGTCGGCATTGGACAGCACCTGGGTGTCGGTCATGACCTTGTACTGCTGGAAGCGGGCCAGGCTTTTCTCGCCGGTCTTCAATTGGGTCTCGTTGCGCTGGCCATGGTCCAGCACCAGCAGGCGATCGTCGCCCTCCATCTCCAGCCGGCCGCGCGCCGCGGTCGTCACCGACTCGCGCTCATGCTGGTTGGACAGGATGAAGACGTTGCGGCCGGTGGCAGCGTCGTCGCCGTCGCGCTCGATGAAGAAGACGCGGCTGCCGTCGCGCGAGGCCTGGAACTGGCCCGGCGCGACGCGCGACAGGTCGCCGCGCTTCTGGTAGCGGTCGCGCAGTTCGGCGCTGTTCTGGTTGCCCCAGGGCCAGACCAGCAACTCCAGCACGACGACGGCCAGCAAGACCGGCCAGGCCATGCGCAGCACCGGGCGCACGAAGCGCGCCAGCGGCAGGCCGCTGGCGAACCAGATCGTCATCTCGGAGTCGCGGTAGATGCGGCCCAGCGTGATGACGACGGCGATGAACAGGGACAGGATCAGCATGGTCGCCAGGTGGGCGATGGTGGCGTAGCCCATCAGCAGCACGACGTCCTGCGGCGCCACGTTGCCGCCCGCCGCCTGCCCCAGCGTCTTGATCAGCGTGGTCGTCAGCATGATGGTCAGGATGACCACCAAGGTGACGCCAAAGCTCCTGGCCAGCTCGGATCGTGTCGATGAATCGAATAACATCAAAAACACTTCTATCTACTTCTGGTCATTATGGACTTCAAGATTCAAACCGCTGAGCTGAATTCGCTCGCGGGCGTGGGCGCTGACGCCCTGATCGTCGTGCTCGGCGGCGAGGTGCTGCCCAAGGCGCTGGATGCCGCCGTCGCGAAGCAGGTGCAGGCCGCGATCAAGCTCGGCGACTTTGCGCTGAAGGCCGGCCAGGCGCTGACGCTGGTGCAGGCCGAGGGCATCAAGGCGCCCCGCCTCGTGCTGGCCGCCAGCGGCAAGACGACGCTGGCGGCCGCACGTGCCGCGCTGGCCGCCGGTCTGGCGCAGATCAAGTCGCGCGGTGCCGTGAGTGCCGCCGTGGTGTTCGCCGGCTTCGAGGCCGAGGCCGCCGAGGCGCTGGCCGAGCAGACCGCGCTGGCCGCGACCGATGCCGTCTACGTCTACCGCCACACCAAGCCCAGCGCACCGGCCGCGCCCAAGCTGGCCAAGCTGGCCCTGCTGGTGGGCAAGGCGGAATTGAAGGCCGCCAAGGCCGGCCTGGCGCGTGGCGAGGCCATCGCCGCCGGCATCGAACTGGCTCGCGAATGTGCCAACCGCCCGGCCAATCACGCCACGCCCACCCACCTGGGCCAGGTGGTCCAGGCGCTGGGCAAGACCCATGGCCTCAAGGTCGAGGTGCTGGACCGCAAGGCGGTCGAGAAGCTGGGCATGGGCAGCTTCCTGGCCGTGGCCCAGGGCTCGGACGAGCCGCTGCGCTTCATCGTCGCTCGCTACGAAGGTGCGGCCAAGACGGTGGCGCCGGTCGTGCTGGTGGGCAAGGGCATCACCTTCGACACCGGCGGCATCTCGCTGAAGCCGGGCGCCGAGATGGACGAGATGAAGTTCGACATGGGCGGCGCGGCCAGCGTCATCGGCACGCTGCGCGCGGTGGCCGAACTCCGCCCCAAGCTCAACCTCGTCATGATCGTCGCGGCCTGCGAGAACATGCCCAGCGGCCGCGCGGTCAAGCCGGGCGACGTCGTAAAGTCCATGTCGGGCCAGACCATCGAGATCCTCAACACCGACGCCGAGGGCCGGCTCATCCTGTGCGATGCGCTGACCTATGCCGAGCGCTTCAAGCCCGCCGTGGTCGTCGACGTGGCGACGCTGACCGGCGCCTGCGTCATCGCGCTGGGCGGCGTGCGCAGCGGCATGTATGCCAGCGACGATGAGCTGGCCGCGTCGCTGACGGCCGCCGGCGATGCCGCGCTGGACCCCTGCTGGCGCATGCCGCTGGACGACGATTACGCCGAAGGCCTGAAGAGCAACTTCGCCGACGTGGCCAACATCGCCGGCCGCGCGGGCGGCTCCATCACGGCGGCCAAGTTCCTGCAGCGCTTCGCCAGCAAGTACCGCTGGGGCCACCTGGACATCGCCGGCACGGCCTGGAAGGGCGGCGCGGCCAAGGGCGCCACCGGCCGCCCGGTGGGCCTGCTGACGCACTTCGTGCTGAGCCACGCCAAGTAAAGCGGTGGCGCTCCAGGTCAGCTTCTACAGCGACGCGGCCGACCCGCTGCACTATGCCTGCCGGCTGGTGCGGCGGGCGCTGGCCTCCGGCAAGCCGGTCGGGGTCTGCGTGCCCCCCGGCGATGCCGCGCGCCTGGATGCGCTGCTGTGGAGCTTCGATGCGGCCGAATTCATCCCGCACCGGCGCTGGGATGGCGTGACGCCGGCGGTGCCGGGCGAGGTGCTGCTGGTCGAGGACGCGGCGCGCCTGCCGCACCGTGGGCTGCTGCTGAACCTGGGCGATGAGATGCCAGGCGATGCGCTGGCTTTCGAGCGCGTGCTGGAGGTCATCGGCCAGGAGCCCGCGCGCGTTCAAGCGGGGCGTGCGCGCTATCGCGTCTACCAGCAATCCGGAGCCAAGCTGGACCATTTTTCAGCGGCAGGTTGACAACGTTGCGTCCACGCTTTCCCGAATGGGTGGCCCCTGGAATTGGGGTATGTTCATTCGGTTGAAAACTCAACGTTCTCCGTGTGTTCCTCTCTCTTGCAACCAGGAGTTGATCCATGCATATCAAGCTGAATATTGTGGTGGGTGCTGTGGCAGCACTTGTCAGTGGCGCCGCTATGTCGCAGGACCTGATCGTCAAGATCGGCCATGTCGCCCCGACCAGCGGCGCGATCGCTCACCTTGGCAAGGACAATGAGCTGGGCGCCCGCCTCGCCATCGAGGAGCTGAACGCCAAGGGCGTCATGATCGGCGGCAAGAAGGCCAAGTTCGAGTTGCTGGCCGAAGACGATGCCGGCGATCCCAAGCAGGGCACGGCGGCGGCGCAGAAGCTGGTCGACTCCAAGGTCAACGGCGTCGTGGGCCATCTGAACTCCGGCACGTCCATCCCGGCCTCCAAGGTCTACAGCGACGCCGGCATCCCGCAGATCTCGCCGTCGGCCACCAATCCCAAATTCACCCGCAACGGCTACAAGACCACCTTCCGCGTCGTCGCCGACGACGTGCACCTGGGCGGCACGCTGGGCAAGTACTCCGTCAACCAGCTCAAGGGCAAGTCCATCGCCGTCATCGATGACCGCACGGCCTACGGCCAGGGCGTCGCCGACGAGTTCGAGAAGGGCGTCAAGGGCGCGGGCGGCAAGGTCGTCGGCCGCGAGTTCACGAACGATAAGGCCACGGACTTCACCGCCATCCTGACCTCCCTGAAGGCCAAGAAGCCCGACGTGGTCTTCTTCGGCGGCATGGACGCCGTGGCCGGCCCGATGCTGCGCCAGATGAAGCAGCTGGGCATCGAGGCCAAGTTCATGGGCGGCGACGGCATCTGTACGGGCGAGTTGCCTAAGCTGGCGGCCGGCACCATGGGCGACGGCCAGGTCGTCTGTGCCGAAGCAGGCGGCGTCGAGGGCGAAGCCAAGAAGTCCATGGATGACTTCAAGGCCAAGTTCAAGTCCAAGTTCAATGTCGACGTGCAGATCTACGCACCCTATGTGTACGACGCCGTCAACGTGATGGTTGCCGCGATGGCCAAGGCCGGCTCGGCCGATCCGGCCAAGTACCTGCCGGTGCTGGCCAAGACCTCGGGCTACAAGGGCGTGACCGGCATCATCTCCTTCGACGAGAAGGGTGACATCAAGAACGGCGCGCTGACCCTCTACACCTACAAGGGTGGCAACCGCGAACAGCTCGCCGTCGTGCGCTGACCCGGTTGCTCCGCCGAAGTGCCCGCTCCCGCGGGCGTCTTGCCCAGAGGCCCGCTGTACGCGGGCCTTTTTCATTCCTGATCGGCAACGCTGGTAGGCCGGCTCAGCCCGCGGGCCCGAGCCCTGAGTCCGGCTGCCGCGTCGGGCATGGGTGATTCGTGAATACTACCCAGGCGGTGCGGGATTCTTCAATATCGATGCGCCGTTCAAACTCGTGGGTGCGATGAAGCGTGAGCAATCTTTCGGCAGCCCCGTTTTATCGAATCCCACGGGAATGCCTGTGCGTTTCGCACGTTTTGCTGCGCTGACTGCCGGGCCGGCATGGTGCGGCCGCCGGCTTTCGGTTCTACTGCCGCCCGTTGTGAAAATGACCGGGCCGGCAGGCTGCGTCACGACGCGGATTCAAGGGTCAAGCACCCTCTAAACGGGGGGCTTTCAAGCCCGGGGAGCCAGAGGCATGATGCCGGCGCGATCAAGGGTTGGTCGGGCATGTCCGTCGCGACGTCAAGTCAGGGACTTCCATAGACCGGCCGGGCGATCTCCCAGGTGGTCCGTGACCGTCGGCCGCCGCCGGGTCGGTGAGGCGACAGGTGGCCTGCGCGTGATATCAAGTGGAATATCGATACTGAATCGGATTCCGTTGATTGGATTGCAGCTGCGGAGAGTGCCGGCAGTAATGATCGGGGGATGTCAATGATTCGAATATTCAACCATTATCTGCACAGGCAGACCTTGCTCCAGGTCTTCTTCGATCTCGGCCTGATCGTGTTTGCCGTGATTGCCGTGGTCCTCAGCCAAGGCGAATCGGCGCAGACGGTGCTGCCCTTCGCGGCGTCCCACGGCCTGTCTCTGGCGGGTTGCATGTTCGTGATCAACTCGGCCACGGGCTTCTATCAGCATGTGCACAACCGCTCCATCACGGAGTCCTGCGCGCGTGCGTTGTTCGGCCTGCTGTTCGGCCTGCCGCTGGCTTATGTGATCTTCAGCCTGGTGCCGTCCAGCACCAGCCATCGTGAACTGCTGACCCTGGTGGCCATGATCGCGGTGGCCGCGGTGATGGTGCATCGCGTCTATGCCGCGCACTCCGGCACCCAGGCCCGTTTGCGCAGCCGCATCCTCATTTTCGGCACCGGTGTTGCCGCGCGCACGGTGGGCAACACGCTGCGCGCGTCCGACCCGCACGCGCAGATCGTCGGCTTCTATGCCGGCCCCAACGAGGACCAGCCGGAGGTGCCGCGCGACGAGATCATCAACGACGGCGCCAACCTCACGGAAGCCGCCCTCAAGCACAACGTGGACGAGATCGTCGTCGCGCTGAGCGAGCGCCGCGGCGGCAGCATGCCGTTGCGCCAGTTGCTCGATTGCAAGCTGTCAGGCGTGCGCGTCGTCGACATCGCCACCCACTTCGAGAAGACGCTGGCCCAGATCAACATCAAGCATGTCAACGCGGGCTGGCTGGTGTTTGGCGACGGTTTCAGCCAGGGCATGCTGCGTGCGGCGATCAAGCGGGTTTGCGACATCATCTTCGCGTCACTGATCCTGGCCGTCACCTGGCCCATTATGCTGGTCACGGCATTGGCCATCCGGTTCGAATCGCGCGGCCCGGTGCTCTATCGCCAGGAACGCGTGGGCTTGAACGGCGTGCCTTTCAACGTGATCAAGTTCCGCAGCATGCGCACCGATGCCGAGAAGGATGGCAAGCCGCGCTGGGCGACCAAGAACGATGATCGCGTGACCCGTGTCGGCCGCTTCATTCGCAAGGTCCGCATCGACGAGCTGCCCCAGCTGTTCAACGTGCTGGTGGGTGAGATGAGCATGGTCGGTCCGCGCCCGGAGCGGCAGTACTTCGTCGACGAGCTGATCAGCAAGATTCCCTACTACGCGGTCCGCCACAGCGTGAAGCCCGGCGTCACGGGCTGGGCCCAGGTGCGCTACGAGTACGGCTCGACGATCGAGGATTCGGTCGAGAAGCTGCAGTACGACCTGTACTACGTCAAGAACCATTCGCTCTTCCTTGATCTGCTGATCATGCTGGAGACGGTTGCCGTCGTGCTGACGGGCAAGGGCGCGCGCTGAGATCCGAGGGCTCGGCTGCGGGCTTCACCGCCCTGGATTCGGGAGGCGTGCTTGAATCCGGCATGTTTGCAGCTGCCGACTTGGACTCCGTCCCAGGCGCCATGACCGAGGTGCTCACGCCGCTGCTGTCCTTGAGCAACCTGGGTGACCTGACCTGCGCGCTGGCCTATGGCGTGTTCGCGCTGCACTTTGCGCGGCGCCTGCTGCGCGGCGGCCTGCCGGTCACGGCCTTGGCTGTTGTCTTCCTGCTGGCGCTCGTGGCCAGCTCGGTCTGGGCCGGCGTGGCGCTGACAGATGGTCTGCGGCACTGGTCCGACCACCTGCCCACGTGGATCGTGCCCGCGCTGGATCTGTTGCGGTTCGCGCTGTGGTTTGCCTTCCTGCTGCTGTTGCTGCCGCCACCTCGGCATGGTGGAGGGCTGGGCTGGATGCGACCGCTGGCGGGCCTGGCGGTGCTGGCGCAGTTGGGACTGATCCTGTCGGCAGAAGGGGTGCCGGCTGAGGAGCTGGCCCGCCCGCAGGCGTTCGTGGCACTGGGCATCGCGGTGCTGGGCCTGCTGCTCGTCGAGCAGACGCTGCGCAATGCCGTGGGCGACGCGCGCTGGAATGCCAAGCCGGTTTGCCTCGGCCTGGGGGCCATCTTCGTGTTCGACCTCTTCATCAGCTCGCAGGCGGCCCTGTTCCAGCGCTTCGATGCCGATGCGGTCAGCGTGCGCTCGCTGGTGCATGCAGCGGCGGTTCCGCTGCTCTATGTCGCTTCGCGCCGGCATGCCGACTGGCTGGGCAAGCTGCATGTGTCGCGCGCGGCCGTTTTCCATTCGGCGACGCTGCTGTTGGTCGGCGGCTATCTGCTGATGGTGGCCGGTGTCGGCTACTACGTGCGTTACACGGGCGGCCACTGGGCGCGGGCCCTGTCCGTGGCCCTGGTCTTCGTTGCGCTGGTGGCGCTGGCCCTGCTGGTCGCGTCCGGCTCCATGCGTTCGCGGCTGCGCGTCTACATCAGCAAGAATTTTTTCAGCTATCGCTACGACTACCGCGAGGAGTGGCTGCGCTTCACGCAACTGCTGTCCGGCAGCGCCGAGCCGCAACACACCGCCGAGACGGTGGTGCGCGCACTGGCCAACCTGGTCGAAAGCCCGAGCGGCATGCTCTGGATGCAGCGTGTTGCGGGCGGCGACTTTCAGCAGGTCGCGCGCTGGAACCTGCCAGCGCAGGCCGGCAGCGAGCCCCGGGACGGGACGCTGGCCCGATTCTGGCGGGAGCGGGCCTGGATCATCGATCTGGACGAGTGGCGTGGCAGGCGTGATGCCTATCCCGGGCTCGAACTTCCCGCCTGGTTGATCGACGAGCCGCGCTGCTGGCTGCTGGTGCCCCTGCTGGTGCGGGAGGAGCTGATCGGCTTCGTCGTGCTGGGCCGCTCGCGCGCCGTCGTCGAGCTGAACTGGGAGGTGCGCGACCTGTTGCGCACGGCAGCCAGCCAGGCCTCGGGCTACCTGGACCAGGTTCAGGCGACGGAGGCCTTGCTGGAGGCACGCAAGTTCGATGCCTTCAACCGCATGTCGGCTTTTGTCGTGCATGACCTGAAGAACATCGTCACGCAGCTGTCGCTGATGATGAAGAACGCCAAGCGCTTGCGCGACAACCCCGAATTCCAGCAGGACATGCTGGACACCGTCGAGAACTCGCTCGAGAAGATGCGCCAGCTGATGTTGCAGCTGCGCGAGGGCGACAAGCCCCACGGCGTGACCAGCGGCGTTGACCTGGAGGAGATCGCCAAGCGGCTCGCGGCCGCAGCGTCCAGCAAGGGCAGGGTGCTGGAGCTGGAACTGCAGGCCGGCGTCAGCACGCGAGGGCATGCCGAGCGGGTGGAGCGTGTGCTGGGCCACGTCGTGCAGAACGCTTTCGATGCAACACCCGCCAGTGGCCACGTGCGCCTGAAACTGGACGCCGAGGGCAGCCAGGCCCGTGTTCGAGTGGAGGACAGCGGCTGCGGGATGAGCGAGGATTTCATCCAGAATCGTCTCTTCAAGCCGTTCCAGACCACCAAGGCCAGCGGCATGGGCATAGGCGCCCACGAGAGCTACCAATACGTGCATGAACTGGGAGGCAAGATCAGCGTGCAGAGCGAATTGAACCGAGGCACCACCGTGACGCTGCTGCTGCCCTTGTTCCATGCACAGGCCGACGCGCCGTTGGCCGCGCTCGACACCCCATGAGCGCGCCTCGCCATGCGCCGCTGCTGATCGTCGAGGACGATCTGGCCCTGCAGAAGCAACTCAAGTGGTCGCTGGACCGCTTCGAATCGGTCACCGCCGATGACGTCGCCAGTGCCGTGCTGCAGTTCCGCCGCAGCAGCCCGGCGGTCGTCACGATGGACCTGGGCTTGCCGCCGGACCGGGATTCGGTCTCCGAGGGGTTCAAGTGCCTGGAGAAGCTGCTGGAGCTCGATCCCGCCGTCAAGGTCATCGTGCTGACGGGCCAGAACGACCAGGACAACGCGCTGCGCGCCATCCGCATGGGCGCCTATGACTTCCTGGCCAAGCCCGTCGATCCCGACGTGCTGGCGTTGACGGTGGAGCGCGCCTACCGGCTCTACGAGCTGCAGCAGGAGAACCGCCGCCTGCAGATGCAGCAGAGCAGCGACGTGTTCTCGGGCCTGGTCACGCGTGACCCCGGCATGCAGCGCGTGTGCCGCATGATCGAGAAGGTGGCGCCCAGCGATGCCACCGTGCTGCTGCTGGGCGAGAGCGGCACCGGCAAGGAGGTGCTGGCCCAGGGCCTGCACGATGCCTCCAAGCGCAAGGGCCGCTTTGTCGCCATCAACTGCGCGGCCATCCCAGAGACGCTGCTGGAGAGCGAGCTCTTTGGCTACGAGAAGGGGGCTTTCACCGGCGCCACCAAGTCCACCGTCGGCAAGATCGAGACCGCCAACGGCGGCACGCTGATGCTGGACGAGGTTGGCGACCTGCCCATGCCTCTGCAGGCCAAGCTGCTGCGCTTCCTGCAGGAGCGGGTCATCGAGCGCGTGGGCGGGCGCCAGGAGATTGCGATGGATGTGCGCGTCGTCGGCGCCACCCACCAGGATCTGAAGGCGCGCATCGCCGACGGGCGCTTCCGCGAAGACCTGTACTACCGGCTGGCCGAGATCGTGGTCGAGATTCCGCCACTGCGCGAGCGCCTGGGTGACCCCGTGCTGCTGTCGCATGCTTTCGTGCGCCGCTTTGCGACCGAGATGCGCCGTTCGGTGCCGACGCTGTCGGAGGACGCCGTGCGCGCGCTGGAGGCGCATCGCTGGCCGGGCAATGTGCGGGAGCTGCAGAACATGCTCAAGCGTGCCGTCATCATGTGTGAGGACGACCGCATCACGGCACTGGATCTGGGGCTGCGTGCCTCACCGGCGCCGGCCGACGAGAGTGCGATGCTGGACCTGCGGACCGTGCGCGAGACGGCGGAGCGCCAGGCGGTCATCACGGCGCTGGCGCGCACCGACGGCAACATCGTTCGCGCGGCCGAACTGCTGGGCATCAGCCGCCCGACCCTGTACGACCTGATGAACCGGTTGCAGATCAAATGAAAGCCGACGCTGCGAGGCTCGCGCGCCCGGCTTCTGCGTTGTCGGGGGTTTTCGCCTGGGTGGCTCTGCCCTAGGGTGGGCTGCGTATCAAGGCGTCAGCCCCATGCAGATTCAGCAAGACAATTTTCCCGAGGTCGTGCGTCAAGGCGCGCGAGGCGCCGTGCACGAACGCGCCGACATCGAATGCTTGGCGAGGACACTGTGAGACGACTGATGGGCATGGGGAGAGCTTTGTCGGCCAAGTTGGCCATGGTGCTGCTGGGCCTCATCGGCGTCCATCCGGCTTGGGGCGATGCCGCCCTGCCTGGCCTGATCGCCCGGGCCAAGCCGGCGATCGTCCTGGTGGGCAGCTACGGACTGCTGGACGCGCCCCGCTTCGGATTTCGTGGCACCGGCTTCGCCGTCGGCGACGGCATGCACGTCATCACCAATGCCCATGTGCTGCCGCCACAGGAGTCGACCCGCATCGATCGAAGCCTGGCGATACAGGCCTGGACGCCCGATGGCGGCTGGCTGCTGCGCGGCGCGCGCATCGCGAAGGTGGACCCGTCCCAGGATCTTGCGCTGCTGCAGATCGACGATGGCAAACCCTTGCCGACGCTGCCTCTGGCCGAGCAGGAGGCGGCCGAGGGCGAGATGATCGCGCTGATCGGTTTTCCCATCGGCGGGGCGCTGGGGTTCTCCCATGTGACGCATCGCGGCATCGTGTCGGCGCGTACCGCCATCGTGCCGCCGGCCTCCGGTCCGCAGGGCCTGAGCGAGAAGGCGGTGCGGCAGTTGCGCCAGGGCAGCTTCGAGGTGCTGCAACTCGACGCCACCGCCTACCCCGGCAACAGCGGGGGGCCGGTTATCAGCGTCGCGACGGGCGAGGTGGTCGGTGTTGTCAGCATGGTGGCGATCAAGGCGGCGCACGAGTCGGCCCTGAGTGCGCCCAGCGGCATCAGCTATGCGATCCCGGTGCGGGGTGTGCGCAACCTGCTGTCCGAGGCCGCCAGTGGCGCCGGGCGGTAGCGCAGAGCGTTTGGGTCAAGCAAACACCTTGATACGATCAATGCACTTCGAGGTGATCTTGTGAACCCATCGATTTCAAGCGGAAACCTTGGCCATCGATTCGAAGAGCTTTTTGAGTTCTCGCTGGCCCTGGATGCTCCCAGTGTTGAGATGGTGTACCGCATCCGGCACGACGTTTACTGTCGTGAGCTCGGGTGGGAGGCGGTTCGCAGCGACGGCCTCGAGATGGACGACTATGACCGGCATTCGGTTCACTGCCTCCTGCGAAAGCGCGATACGGGTGACCTGGTGGGGTGCTCGCGTCTGGTGCTGGCCCGACCCGAGCAGCCTTCGTTCCCGCTGCCGTTCGAGATCAGTTGCCGCGACGTGATTCGTCGCGATCAACTGGATCCTGCTCGTTTGCCCAGGCATGACGTGGCGGAAGTCTCCCGTCTGGCGGTCATGAGCGAATTCCGCCAACGCCAGGGTGAGGCTGACAAGCCCGTCTCCGTGGGTGAGCGCGACTTCGAAGCCAGAGGTGGCCAGCCGCGCTTTCCGTTCATTCCCATGAGCTTGTATCTCGGCGCTGCCGCGGCAGCGCGGCGGCTCGACATCGAGAACGTCTTCGTATTGACCGAGCCTCGTCTGGCCAGCCATTTCCTGCGCCTCGGCTTCGACATCCATCCGATTGGTGGCGAGATCGATCATCGCGGCATTCGCGTGCCGTCGGTGCTCAGTTCCAGCAAGGTCGTGAGCAATCTGCGCCCCCTCATCCAGCCGCTGTACGCGGTGATTGACCGACTGGTGAATCTTTCATTCCAGGCGCATCCGGAGGCGCTGGAAAGGCTCCGGCCCACTTTGCGCTGACCGCCCTGGGCTCACTTCCCGCAGCATCTTGCCCTGCTGCAAATCCTCTTGATTGCTGATCTCATGAACAAAGCCTCGTCATCTGGAGTTGGCTCAAAGCGTCGTTATGCGACGGGGTTGGCGCTGTCGGGTTTGCTGTTGGCTGGCTGCTTTGGCAAGTCGGCCGAACAGTACCTGGCGGACGCGAAGGCCGACCTGGCCAAGAAGAACGATGCCGCCGCGGTGATTCAGCTGAAGAACGCGCTGCAGGCCAATCCATCGCTGGCCGAGGCGCGGGCCTTGTTGGGCGAAGCCTTGTTGCAGGGGGGCGATGCGCGTGGGGCCCTGACCGAGTTCAACAAGGCCAAGGAGCTGGGCTTCAACGGCGACAGGCTCGAGCCGCTGATTGCACAGGCGATGCTGGGCCAGGCGCAGTTTGCCAAGGTGATCTCCGAGTTCGCCAAGGTGAAGCCCTCGTCGAGCGCCGCGCAGGCCGACCTGCAGGCTTCGCTGGCCGTTGCCTACAGTGCCACCGGCAACGCGGCGAAGGCTCTGGAGATGGCCAACGCGGCGGTGGCGGCCGATCCGCGAGAGCAGCGAGCGCAGTTGATCCGCGTTCGTATGCTGGCCTCGGCCTCGGGGCCTGAGGCGGGCCTGGGTGCCGTCGAGGAGATGTTGGGCAAATTGCCTCAGAGCCCCGATGGCTGGCAGACCAAGGGCGACCTGCTGGGTGTGCAGGGCAAGGCTGACCAGGCGATGGAGGCCTATCGCAAGGCCATCGCGCTGGACAAGAAGCACGTGCTGGCCCACGTGGGCATCTTCCATTTGCTGCTGGCCAAGAAGGACCTTGAAGGAGCCAAGGCCCAGATCGATGCGTTGCGCGGTGTACGTGGCGCGGCGGGGCAGGTGCAGCTGCTGACGGTGTTGCTTGCGCTGGAGCGCAATGACCTGGACGCCGCGCGCGACGGCATCCAGGCTTTGCTGAAGAACGCGCCGGAGGACGTGCGGGTGCTGCATCTTGCGGGCGTCGTCGCGTTCCGGCGTGGCACGCTGCTCGAGGCCGAGGACTATCTGAGCAAGACCCTTCTCGTGGCGCCGAACTTCGAGAAGGCGCGTGTGCTGCTGGCGCAGACACAGTTGCGCGCCGGCGACCCCGGCAAGGCCCTGAGTGTGCTGCAGCCGCTGCTGGCTGAAGGTCGCAGCGTCGATGCCTTGAGCGTCGCCGCCGAGGCCTACCTGCAGTCCGGTGATGCGCAGCGCGCCGAGGGGGCCTTCGCCAGGATCGCCAAGCTCAATCCGAACGACGTGCCCAGCCGCGCGGCGCTGGCGCTCGTGGACATCGGAAAAGGCCGGGTGGACCAGGGCGTGGCAGCCCTGAACGCGCTGTCCGCTTCGGACCCCAGTCCGGTGGCGGACCTGGCATTGGTGTCGACCTTCATGCGGCTGGCGGACTGGGGCAAGGCGCTGAAGGCCGTCGAAACGCTGGACCGGAAGATGCCGGACAGCGCCGGACCGAGCAATCTGCGCGGACGCATCGAACTCGCGCGCGGCAACAAGGACAAAGCGATCCAGGCCTTCGAGGCCGCGCTGAAGCGCGACCCTGCCTACTATCCGGCCGCCGCCAGCCTTGCCGCATTGGACATGGAGGCCAAGAAGCCCGACGCCGCCATAGCCCGCATGCAGCAGGTCTTGGCCGCCAATCCCAAGGGGCTGGCGGCCAACATGGCATTGATCGGGCTGCGCGATCAGACCGGTGCCAACAAGGAAGAGCTCGTTGCAGCACTGGAGAAGTTGATCAAGCAGATGCCCGACGAGCCACGACCACGCCTGGCCTTGATCGAACTGCAGTTGCGCCGCCAGCAGGTCAAGGAGGCGCTTGCCGTCGCCACCGAAGCGGCCACCGCGATGCCGCATGATCCCAATGTGCTGCGGCATCTGGCTGGCGCCCAGGCGATGTCGGGCGACTACAACCAGGCCATCAACTCCTATAAAAAGTTGATTGCGATGCTGCCCAATGCCCCCGAGCCGCTGCTGCTGCTGGCGCAGACCTATGCGGCGCGCGGCGACAAGGCGGCGGCCAAGGCATCGATGGAGCGTGCATTGAAGCTGAAGCCGGGCTACCAGCCGGCCCAGCGGGCGCTGATCGCCAACGAACTGGCCGTCGGCAACTTTGCCGAGGCGCGTCGCCTCGCCGGCACGATGAAAGCCTTGTATCCCAACGATCCGCTGGTGTACTCCGTCATCGGCGACATCGCGGCCGTGCAGCGAGACTGGGCTGGCGCAGCACAGAACTATCGCGCTGCGCTGGCGCTACTGTCCCAAGTGGATGTGGCGATCAAGCTGCATCGTGTGCTGATCGGTGCCGGCAAGTCGGCCGAGGCCAAGCAGTTCGAATCCGACTGGCTGGCCGCACATCCCAAGGACCTCAAGTTCTTGATCTATTCCGCCGACGCGACCTTGCTGCTGCTGAACTACGACCTCGCGCTGGAGCGCTACCAGGCGGTGCTGAAACTGCAGCCCGAAAACGCCAATGCGGCCAACAACATCGCCTGGCTGTTGAATCGCAGCAAGGATCCCAAGGCCTTGGAGTATGCGGAGCGGGCCGCCAAGCTGGCGCCGGACAACCCGGACTACATGGACACGCTGGCACAGGTCCTGGCGACCGCCGGTCGTTTTGACAAAGCGATCGACATTCAGAAGAAGGCCGTCGATCGGGCGCCCGATCACGCCATGCATCGGTTCCACCTCGCACAGTACTACGTCAAGGCCGGACAAAAGGCTGAGGCTCGCGAGCATCTGCAACGGCTGGCTCTGCTGGGTGATGGCTTCGCCCAGCAGGCCGAGGTCAGGAAGATGATGGACGCCCTCTGAACTGCTTGTCGAGAAACTTGACACTTCCTGTTCTGCGCCCTGCTCAATGGCGGTAAATCTGGAAAAAAGTGTTTGCCGACAGGTATTTGCAGAATCTGGCACGGAGGCTGCTTATTGGTTGGCAAGATCGTGCGAAGGTCGCGCGCTCGTAACGTTTAGGAGAGTTGACATGAACTTCAAGAAGATTGCTGCCGCGCTCTCGATGGCTGGCGCGACCGTCTTCAGCGGTGCCGCATTTGCCGACCCGAGCATCACGAACCTGGATGGTGTCAACACGCCGTTCGGTGGTTTCGACTGGGCCTCCGGCTCCGCTGCCTGGACTTCCGGTTTCACGGGCGCTCCGGGCTCGAACTTCACGCTGAACTACGCCGGCTGGGCGACGGCCGTGACCAAGACCGACGGCAACCCGATGTCGCTGCTGCAGTTCGACAATACTGCCGATGGCATCGGCAACTCGCTGGGCAAGCAGCTCAACATCCCCGGCATGAACGGCTCGTATGAGTACACCGTCGTTGCCACGTTCACGGAGACGGTCGTCAGCTGCGTCAGCGCGACCCAGTGCACGTTCAAGGTCACGGGCGGTACGTTCGACATCTATTACGACACGGCTGCCAATGCCAAGGCTACCGGTTCGACCTGGACGGGCTTCAGCGACGGTACCAAGATCCTGTCGGGTACCTTCAACTCTGGCTCGACCACGCTGTTCGACACGCTGACGGGCGGTCAGGCCGCCCTGACGGGTGTCGTGACCTACACCAACGCAACCTACATCAACCCGGCACTGGTCAGCACGAACGTCACGTCGACGCTGCAACTGGGTTCCTCGGTGACCAACTTCTCTGCGCCGAGCTCGGTTGATGGCAATGCCGTCGGCGCCGGTCAAGTGGTGTTCCAGGCTGACGCGAACCAGACGTTCTCGACCGTGCCGGAACCGGCCTCCCTGGCCCTGGTCGGCCTGGCTCTGGCTGGCGTTGGTTTCGTCGCCCGCCGCCGCAAGTAAGCAGAGCTGGCGCGAAGCCAGTCGCAACAAAACGCCCCGAGTTATCGGGGCGTTTTTCTTTGGGCTCGCTGAGATCGAACCGGTCTGCAGTTCGCGCTCGTGCCACGACGTCTAAGAGATCCGCGCCCGTCGTGATATGGCGAGCGTGTTGCCCGCGAGCAGATCATCGGTTCATCCAGCGAGGCGACGCCGGCGTGAGCGTCCTGGCTACAGCGAGGCTTTGGCTCGTTCGGTCTGAACTGCGGAGAGCCGGTTCTTGCGGCAGGTGGGGCTTCAAAGCCGGCCTTGACGCCCTTGCTCGTGGCGTTGGAAGGGATGAGATGCTGTGCCATGGCATGCAGTAACTTTTTGGGCTCGGAGGCCCAAATTTTTGAGTTACTGCATTAGCTACTGCAATGTGAACTCGGATCTCGTGGGATCTTGCGGGGCTGCAAGAAAAAGAAAAAGCCCCAGAGCGTTGATTCTCAAGGGCTTTTTGGATTTCCTGGGGCGGTGCGGGACCGCCTGAAATGATCGGGTGGTGGAGAGGAGGAGGATCGAACTCCCGACCTTCGCATTGCGAACGCGACGCTCTCCCAGCTGAGCTACCCCCCCACGCGATTTCGAAAGTATAGCCTGCTGCGGGGATGGCCTTTCAAGGGATCGGATCTGCCGGCATCGACATAGCAGGCCGCTATGGTGGACATTGAAGCTATCCATTGGCTGAAGGCGGCGGCACGGGAGTAGCGTCCCGAGACCCACTCCAAGGAGACTGCGATGAGCTTGAAAGGATCCAAGACCGAGCAGAACCTGAAGGACGCCTTCGCCGGCGAGTCCCAGGCCAACCGCCGCTACCTCTACTTCGCGAACAAGGCCGATATCGAAGGCCAGAACGATGTGGCGGCGCTGTTCCGCTCCACGGCCGAGGGCGAGACTGGCCATGCCCATGGTCATCTCGAGTTTCTCGAGGCCGTCGGCGACCCCGCCACGGGCCTGCCCATCGGCGCGACGCGTGACAACCTCAAGGCTGCCGTGGCCGGTGAAACCCACGAGTACACCGACATGTACCCGGGCATGGCCAAGACGGCGCGGGACGAGGGCTTCGACGAGATCGCCGACTGGTTCGAGACGCTGGCCAAGGCCGAGCGCTCTCACGCCAACCGCTACCAGAAGGCGCTGGACGCCCTGGTGGACTGACGTCTCGTGCGGCCGCTGCGCGCGGCGGCCGCGGTCCTCTTGGCCAGGAGTGAGGATGAGCACCAGAGAAGGCAATCTCGAAGCCCCGACGCGGCACCCGCTCGACTGGAAGAGCCCCGAGTTCAACGACGAGGCGGCCTGCTTGCAGGAGATGGAGCGCATCTTCGACATCTGCCATGGGTGTCGTCGCTGCGTCAGCCTGTGCCAGAGCTTCCCGACGCTGTTCGACCTTGTCGACGCGGGCCCGACGGGCGAACTGGACGGCGTGGACAAGCAGGACTTCTGGAAGGTGGTCGACCAGTGCTATCTGTGCGACCTCTGTTACATGACCAAGTGCCCCTACGTGCCGCCGCATGCGTGGAACCTGGACTTCCCGCACACCATGCTGCGCGCCAAGGCGATCAAGTTCAGCAAGGGCGAGGTCGGCGCTGGTGAGAGGTTTCTTGCGTCCACCGACGTGCATGGCCAGTTCGCCGGTATTCCTATCGTCGTGCAGGCCGTCAATGCGGTGAACCGCACGAAGCTGTCGCGCAAGTTGCTGGACAAGCAACTGGGCGTGCATCCGGAGGCCTGGCTGCCCGAGCTGGCCTCCAAGCGCTTCCGCTGGAGCGCTCCCAGGGCGCAGGCCCAGGTCGTCACCGACGGCGAGCGCACGCCGGGCAAGGTGGCGATCTTCTCGACCTGCTATGTCAACTACAACGAGCCCGGCATCGGCTTCGACCTGCTCAAGCTGCTGGACCACAACGCCATTCCCTACGTCATCGTCGAGAAGGAGGCCTGTTGCGGCATGCCCAAGCTGGAGCTGGGCGACCTGGAGACGGTGGAGAAGCACAAGACGGCCAACATCGCCGTGCTCGCGCCCTACGCCCGCGACGGCTTTGCCATCCTGTCGGCCATCCCGAGCTGCACGCTGATGTTCAAGCAGGAACTGCCGCTGATGTTTCCCGACGAGGAGGCTGTCAAGCAGGTGCAGGAGGCGATGTGGGATCCTTTCGAATACCTCATGGCCCGCCACAAGGACGGTCTGCTGAAGACCGACTTCAAGCAGCCGCTGGGCAAGGTCAGTTACCACATTCCCTGCCATGGCCGGGTGCAGAAGATAGGCCGCAAGACCGAGGAGATGTTCAAGCTCATGGCCCAGAGCGTGGACGTCAGGCTCAACACCGTCGAGCGCTGCTCGGGGCACGCCGGTACCTATGGCGTGAAGACGCCCACCCATCCGGTGGCGATGAAGATCGGCAGGCCCGTCTTCAAGGCCATGGCCAAGGACGAGCCCGACGTCATCGCCAGCGACTGTGCGCTGGCCGGCCACCACATCGCCCAGGGCATGGCTCAGGCCGGCACGCCGGCCCGCTCCCTGGCCCACCCCCTCACGCTGATGCGCACCGCCTACGGCCTGCCATGACCATCACCCGAGACAGCCTCATGACGCTGGAGGCCTATGCGAAGTTCCGCAAGGCCGAGAAGCCGGCCATCATGGCCCACCGCCGCCTGCGCAGCGTGCGCCTGGGCGAGCACCTGAACCTGCAGTTCGAGGACGAGCGCAGCATCCGCTACCAGATCCAGGAGATGCTGCGCATCGAGAAGATCTTCGAGGAGGAGGGCATCCAGAGCGAGATCGCCGCCTACCTGCCGCTGGTGCCCGACGGCGGCAACTGGAAGGCGACGCTGCTCATCGAGTACCCCGATCCCAACGAGCGCCGCCGCGAGCTCTCGCGGCTCATCGGCGTGGAGGACCGGCTGTTCGTCGAGGTGGAGGGCCAGCCGCGCGTCTATGCCATTGCCGACGAGGACCTGGACCGCGAGAACGACGCGAAGACCTCGGCCGTGCATTTCGTGCGCTTCGAGCTGACGCCGGCCATGCGCCAGGCGGTCAAGGCGGGCGCTGGCGTGAAGCTGGGCTGCGACCACACCCACTACCCGGCCCATGTGCAGATCGCGCCGGAGACGCTGGCCAGCCTGGCTTCGGACCTGGCCTGAGGGGCGGGGCGTCAGCCGACGACGCCCGACAGGAAGAACTTGATGATGCCCTTGGCCGCGAAGCCCACCAGGCCGAAGCCCAGGCCCAGCAGCAGCACGAAGGTGCCGAAGCGGCCGGCCTTGGACTCGCGCGCCAGCTGCAGGATGATGAACACCATGTACAGCATGAAGGCCGCGACCCCGAAGGTCAGGCCGAACTGCGCAATCTCGGCTTCGGTATAGCCCCACATGTCAGCGCCGCCCGGTCGCCCGCAGGCGCTGACGCGCCCCCTCGGGGGGCGGTGAACGAAGTGAGCGCGGGGGCCGACGGTCCATGTCTTCAGTCGGGGCGCCGGGTGACGAGGTCGCGGTAGGCATGCCAGCTGGCATGGCCCAGCCAGGGCGCGATGACGACGAGGCCCAGCAGGGCCGTGGCCATGCCCACCAGCGTCAGCGCCAGGATGAGGGCGGCCCACAGCGCGATGGGCGCGGGGTGCTCCAGCACCACCCGCCAGCTCGTGAACACCGCGCCCAGCACGCCCAGCTTGGCCGGTGGCAGGTCCACCAGCGCCGGGATGGCCACGACGGTGGACGCGAACACCGGCGCGGCCAGCACGGCGCCCAGCATCAGCCAGGTCTCGAACAGGCGCGAGTCGTCGTTCAGCACGACCTTGAGCAGGAAGTCGCGCGGGTTGTGGATGGGGTCGGCGGCGAAGCCGGTCACGAAGGCGGCGGAGCACAGCACCCAGCCGGTGCCGGCGAAGGCCAGCAGCACGCCGAAGACGATGAGCCGGCCGTCGCGCGGCCGCCAGGCCTCGCGCACGACGCGCCAGCCGGGCCGGCCGCCGCGCCCCAGCTCACGGCTGATCGCATACAGGCCCGTGGCCAGGATGGGAGCCACGATGAGGAAGCCGCTGAACGCCCCCGCCAGCAGCCAGAAGCGGTCGCGTGCCAGCGCGAACAGCAGGGCGCCGAACAAGGCCATCGCCAGGCCGTGGCTCAGCGAAGCCAGCGGCGTCTGCCACAGGTCCGTCCAGCCGCGCGCCAGCCAGCCCAGCGGGCGCAGCACGGGGATGGGACGGACACCGAAGGCCCGCGATTCCTTCAGGGCCTGTTCGCTGTAGCGGTGGGGCATGACGGCATGCAGTGTGACCTATCCGCGCCGGGGCGGCCTTGATCCGGCGCAAGCCCCGCCCGCGCTGCTCACAGCCAATGACGCATCAGCACCACGTCGAGGTCGCTGCCATTGGCCTCGCCGGCCTGCAGCACGCGCACGGTGGGCACGCGCTCGTCGGGCTGCAGGGCCAGCGCGCGGCCGGCATCGCTCTTGGTGCCGGCCGCCACCGGCGTGATGCGCAGGCCGCCGGGGCCGAAGCCCGTGTCGGCGCTGCCGTCGGTGTTCAGGCGCAGCAGCACGGTGTCGGCACTGGAGCTGTTGCCGCTGTAGACCCAGCCGCCCAGCAGCAGCTTGCCGTCGGCCTGCTGGACCAGGGACGTGGCCTCGTCCCAGTTGTCGGCGCTGACCGCGAAAACGCCGCGGCCGGTCGCGGCGAAGCCGGCGTCCAGCGCGCCGTTGGGTGACAGGCGCACGGCGGCGAAGTCGTGGTCGCGGTGGCCGGCCAGCACGAGCTTGTTGTCGGCCGTGACGACGACGCCGCGCGCCGCGCCGGTGATGCTGCCGAACACGTCGCGCACGATGCCGGCCGTGCCGAAGCCGGCGTCCAGCGTGCCGTCGGCGCGGTAGGCTGCCGCGATGAAGTCGCCCTCGCCGCCGACCGCGATCAGGCGCGCCGCGCCGTTGACGGTTTGCAAGGCCAGCGCGTAGGCGGTTTCGCTCTTGGCGCCCGAGCCTATGGCGGTCAACACCTGGCCGCCGTTGCCGAAGCCGGCGTCGAGGCTGCCGTCGGGCAGGTAGCGGGCCAGCGCGAAGTCATTGCCGGTGAGCCCCTGGTTGCTGCCGCCGGCCAGCACGATCTTGCCGTCCGGCTGCAGCAGCAGCGCATAGGCCTTGTCGTCGCCGTTGCCGAAGGAGGTGGTCACGCGGCCGCCATGGCCGAAGCTGGCGTCCAGCGTGCCGTCGGCGTTGTAGCGGGCCAGCGCGAAGTCGTAGCCGCTGGTGCCCTGGTCGCTGGCGCCGGCCACGAGGATCTTGCCGTCCGGCTGCACGGCCACGGCCAGCGCCTCGTCGCTGCGGCCGCCGTTGTTGAAGGCGGTGGCGACCTTGCCGCCATTGCCGAAGCCGTTGTCCAGGCCGCCATCGCGCAGATGGCGCAGCAGCATGAAGTCGGTGCCGGTGGCGACGTTGAACACGCCGTGGCCGACGACGAGGACCTTGCCGTCGGCCTGCACGGCGAGGCCGCGGACATAGTCGTCGGTGATGCCGCCCGGCGTGACCAGGACGCCGCCACCGAAGCTGGTGTCGATGTCGCCGGCTTCGCCGCGCACGGTGACGGTCAGCGCCTGGGTGGCGCTGGCCGTGGCGGCGGCGCCCTTGATGGTGACGCCGGTGGGCAGCGAGTGCGGCGCCGTGGTGCCGGCCTGCAGCGTCAGCGTGCCGGTGTTGCTGCCGGCAGGGACGCTCAGTGCGGCGGCCGTCGTGCCGGCGGGCAGGCCGTCGGCGCTGAACTGGATGGCCTCGGTGAAGCCGGCATCGCGCTGCACGGTGACGGCGACGCTGGCCTGCTTGCCCTGCCAGACGATGGCTTTGCCGGTGTCCAGCGCGAAGCTGAAACCGGCCGGCGGTGGCGGAGGCGGCGGCACGGGGGCGGGGCCGGGCGCAGGAGCGGGGTTGCCGGACGTGACGGCGCCGTCGCTGCCGCCGCAGGCGGTCAGCGTGGCGCACAGGGCCAGGGTCAGCGCGCCGAGGCGGGCAGGGCGGGGGCAGGAGGCGAGAAGGGCTTTCATGTCGGGGCCGAGGCCATGGTGGGTGTGGGGCGCATCTTGGATTTGCACCCCACCGCCCGCATCGACCGGAGGAGCCATGCGCGCAGGCTCCCCGCCATGGCCCGTATGGCGCGCCGGCCGCCCTAACCCCGAGCGAGCAGCTCCTGCGCGGCCTCGGCCATGCAGGCCGGCGAGCCGTCGACGAGAGGCAGCTCCAGAGCCCTGGCCAGCGCCGGGAAATGGCGGCGCAGCGAGCGCTCGTAGCCGGGGTCGTAGTGCTCGCGCATCAGCTCGGCAAACACGCCGCCCCAGTCGCCGGCACGGGCGCGCTGCTGCCAGCCCTCGACGCGTGCGTGGCCGCGCAGCTCGACAAGACCGTCCAGCGCCCGGCAGAAGGCCTCGGGATCGGCGCTGAAATGGGCATAGTCCTGCAGCAGCAGCTCGACACGGGCCGCCTCGGGCATCTGCAGCCAGACGCAGTCGCCGCGCTCGCGCATGGCGTCAAGCAGCGGCTCGGGCAGGGTGATGCGGCCGATCTTGCGGCTCTCGCTCTCGACGAAGACCGGCCGGGCCGGGTCCAGGCCGCGCAGCGCGGTCCACAAAGCGCTGTCGAAGCCCTTCTGGCTGGGCTGGGGCGCGCCGGGCAGCGCGCCGAGCACGGAGCCGCGGTGGGCGGCCAGGGCCTCCAGGTCCAGCGTCTGCCCGCCGGCGGCGGCGATGGCGTTCAGCAGCCGGGTCTTGCCGCTGCCGGTGCGGCCGCACAGCACCCGCCAGGCGAAACCAGCCGGCAGCGTGGCCAGATCGTCGCGCACCTGGGCGCGATAGCCCTTGTAGCCCCCGACGAGCTGGCGCGAGCGAAAACCGATCTGGCCCAGGAACCAGTGCAGCGACAGCGAGCGCTGCCCGCCGCGCCAGCAGTAGACCAGCGGCCGCCAGGTCTTGGGCTTGCCGCCGGTGCGTTCGTCCAGCAGCCGGGCGACGTTGCGCGCCACCAGCATGGCGCCCAGGCGGCGGGCTTCGAGCGGGTCCTGCTTGTAGAGCGTGCCGACGATGCGGCGCTCCTCGTCGTCCAGCACGGGCCAGTTCTCGGCGCCGGGCAGGTGGTCCTCGGCGAACTCGCCCGGCGAGCGCACGTCGAGGATGGCGTCGAAGCGGTCCAGCTCGGCGATGGCGTCGCCGATGTCTATGGTGTAGCTCATGCGGGCAGGGAGACGGCGTCCAGCAGCTCGCTCTCGATCTGCAGCTGGGCCTTGTTCTGCTGCAGCGCCGGGCCGTCGAGCAGGAAGGTGTCCTCCACGCGCTCGCCCAGCGTGGAGATCTTGGCCAGCTGCAGGTTGATGCCGTGGCGGGCCAGCACGCGGGCGATGGCGTAGAGCAGGCCGGCGCGGTCGCTGGTCGAGATGGTCAGCAGCCAGGCGGTGGCGCGTTCGTCCGGCCGCAGCGAGATGCGCGGTGAGTAGGGGAAGCTCTTGACGCGGCGCGACAGCCGGCCGCGCCGCGGCTCGGGCAGCGGGCCGCCGGCCTGCAGTGCGACGGCCAGCTTCTGCTCCACGAGGGGCACGAGGTCGCGGTGGTGCACGTCGGCCTCGGGGCGTATGACCTGGAAGGTGTCCAGCGCATAGCCGTTGCGCGTCGTGTGCACCTTGGCGTCGAGGATGCTGAAGCCGGCGCCGTCGAAATAGCCGCAGATGCGGGCGAACAGGTCGGGCTGGTCGGGCGCATAGACCAGCACCTGCAGGCCCTCGCCTATGGGCGAGGGGCGGGCGCGCACGACCGGCACCTGCGTGTCCACGTGGCGCCACAGCGAGCGCGCATGCCAGGCCAGCTCGGCGCCATCGTGGCGGGCGAAGTAGCTGACGGCCAGGCGGCTCCACAGCGGCTCTTCGGTGCCGGGCAGCTGGGAGTGCAGCGCCAGGTCTTGCCGGGCCTCCTGCTTGCGGGCCTCGATCTCGGCGTCCAGGTTGATGCGGGCGCCGCCCAGCGCGCGCAGCGTGATGCGGTAGAGGTCTTCCAGCAGCTTGCCCTTCCAGGCATTCCAGACCTTGGGGCTGGTGCCGCGGATGTCGGCGACGGTCAGCAGGTACAGGGCCGTGAGCCGTCTTGCGTCGCCCATCTTGGCGGCAAAGGCGGCGATGACGTCGGGGTCGGACAGGTCTTCCTTCTGCGCGACGCGCGACATCGTCAGGTGATGCTCGACGAGGAAGACGCACATGGCCGTGTCGGCCGCATTCAGGCCGTGCTGGCGGCAGAAACGCTTCACCTCGATGGCGCCCAGTTCGGAGTGGTCGCCGCCGCGGCCTTTGGCCACGTCGTGGAAGAGGGCGGCGATGTAGAGCACCTCGGGTTCGCTGAACTGCGCCGCCAGCTGGGAGCAGAACGGGTACTCGTGGGCATGCTCCGGGATGAAGAAACGCCGGACGTTGCGCAGCACCATGAGGATGTGCTGGTCCACGGTGTAGACGTGGAAGAGGTCGTGCTGCATCTGGCCCACGATGGCGCGGAACACCCACAGGTAGCGGCCCAGCACCGAGGTCTGGTTCATGAGCCGGAAGGCGTGGGTCTGGCCGTCGTGCTGGCGCAGCATGGCCATGAAGGTGGCGCGGTTGACCGGATCGCGCCGCCAGGCGGCGTCCATCAGGCCGCGCGCGTTGTACAGCGCCCGCAGCGTGCGCGCCGACAAACCCTTGATGCCGGGCGTCTGCTGGTAGACCAGGAAGGTGCGCAGGATGGCGTGCGGATCGCGCTGGTAGAAGTCATCGCCGGCGACCTCCAGCATGCGGCCGCGGTCCAGGAACTCCGGGTGGCCCTCTATGGGGCGCAACTGGTCCTGCTGGGAACCGTTGATCTGCTCCTCCAGGTTCAGCAGCAGGATCTGGTGCAGCTGCGTGACGGCCTTGGCCGCCCAGTAGTAGCGCCGCATCAGCACCTCCGAGGCACGCTGGGCGCCGGTGCCTTCGAAGCCGAAGCTCTGGGCCACGGCGGTCTGCAGGTCGAAGACCAGCCGGTCCTCGCGCCGGCCGGCCACCGCATGCAGGCGGGCGCGGATGAGCTTGAGCTGGCCCTCGTTGCGCTGCAGCTGGCGGCTCTCGAACGGCGTGATCAGGCCGCGCTGGGCCAGTGCCTTCCAGGTCTTGCCCAGCCCGGCAGCTCGCGACAGCCAGATCAGCATCTGCAGGTCGCGCAGGCCGCCGGGGCTCTCCTTGCAGTTGGGCTCCAGCGCGTAGGGCGTGTCGTCGAACTTGGTGTGGCGCTGCAGCGTCTCCAGCGTCTTGGCGCGGAAGAAGGCCTTGGCGTCCAGGGCCTGCATGAACCTGGTGGTCAACAGGCGGAACAGCTTCGCGTCGCCGGCCAGCGGGCGGGCCTCCAGCAGGGCCGTCTGTATCGTCACGTCGGCCTGCGACTCGCTCAGGCATTCGCCCAGCGTGCGCACCGAGGAGCCGATCTCCAGCCCCACATCCCAGCAGGCCGTGATGAAACCTTCGATGGCGGTCTTGGCCGGGCCGGGCTGGTAGGCCTCGACGCCATCGGGCAGCAGCACCAGCACGTCCACGTCCGAGTGCGGGAACAGCTCGCCACGGCCATAGCCGCCGACCGCCGCGAGGCAGGCGCCGGCGGGCATGCCGGCGGCGTTCCAGAGCTCGCGCAGCGTGTCGTCGACGTGGCGGGCCAGGCGGCGCAGCAGGCCCTGGGCGCCGGCCTGCGTGGGCCGCGCGGCCAGGAAGTCGTCGATCAGGGTCTGCTTGCCCGCCTTGAACCGCTGGCGGAGTTCGGCGAGCGTGGCCACCGTGTCAGACCGTGGCGGCCGCGGCCTGCGTGATGAAGGCGGGCGGCGGCGGGCTGCCGGCCGACAGCGTCATGATCTCGTAGCCGGTGTCGGTGACGAGCAGGGTGTGCTCCCACTGGGCCGACAGCGAGCGGTCCTTGGTGACGATGGTCCAGCCGTCGCCCAGTTCCTTGATCTCGCGGCGGCCGGCGTTGATCATGGGCTCGATGGTGAACATCATGCCGGGCAGGAGTTCGTCCAGCGTGCCCGGGCGGCCGTAGTGCAGCACCTGCGGCTCCTCGTGGAAGACGCGGCCTATGCCGTGGCCGCAGAACTCGCGCACGATGGAGAAGCCGGCGTTCTCGGCAAAGGTCTGGATGGCGTGGCCGATGTCGCCGAGGCGGGCGCCGGGCCTGACCTTGGCGATGCCCTTCCACATGGCCTCGTAGGTGAAGGCGCACAGCCGCTTGGCCGCGATGGAGCCGTCGCCGACGACGAACATGCGGCTGGTGTCGCCGTGCCAGCCGTCCTTGATGACGGTGACGTCGATGTTGACGATGTCGCCGTTCTTCAGCGGCTTGTCGTTGGGGATGCCGTGGCAAACCTGCTGGTTCACCGACGTGCAGATGGACTTGGGGTAGGGGATGTAGCCCGGCGGGCAATAGTTCAACGGCGCGGGAATGGCCTGCTGCACGTTGACGATGTGGTCGTGGGCGAGCCGGTCCAGCTCGTTGGTCGTGACGCCCGGCTTGACGTGGGGCGTCAGCATGTCGAGCACTTCCGACGCCAGGCGCCCGGCGATGCGCATGCCTTCGATGTCGGCAGCGGTCTTGATCGTGATGGCCATGGGCCGAATTATCTCAGTCCGCCCAGATGACCGTGCCCGTGGCCCAGGTTGCCAGCACGATGAGGCCGAAGGCGATGCGGTACCAGGCGAACGGCACGAAGGTGTGGCTGGACACGTAGCGCAGCAGCCAGCGCACGCAGGCCCAGGCGGCCAGGAAGCTGACGATGAAGCCCACCGCGAACATCGGCAGATCGGCCAGCGAAAGGGCGTGGCGCTCCTTCCACAGGCTGTAGCCGCCGGCCGAGATCAGCGTCGGGATGGCGAGGAAGAAGGAGAAATCGGTCGCGGCCTTGCGCGACAGGCCCAGCAGCATGCCGCCGATGATGGTGGCGCCCGAGCGGCTGGTGCCGGGGATCATGCCCAGGCATTGCACCAGGCCCACCTTCAGCGCGTCCAGCGGCGTCATGTCGTCCACGCTCTGCACGCGGGCCACGGGCTGGGCGCGCTTCTCGGCCCACAGGATGATGAGCGCGCCGACGATGAAGGCGCCGGCCACCACGGGCGCGTTGAAGAGATGCGCCTTGATCAGCTTGTACACCGTCAGGCCCACGATGCCGGCCGGGATGAAGCCGATGATCACGTTGCCGACGAAGCGGCGCTGCTTGCTGCTGCTGGCCAGGCCGCCCAGCGCCTCGCGGATGCGCGCCCAGTAGACGATGAGCACGGCCAGGATGGCGCCGCTCTGGATGGCGATGTCGAAGACCTTGGACTTGGCGTCCGTCATGCCCAGCAGGCTGCCGGTCAGGATCAGGTGGCCCGTGGACGACACCGGCAGGAACTCGGTCAGCCCCTCCACGATGCCCATGATGGCGGCTTTGATCAGCAGGATGACATCCACGTAACGGCTCCGGGGGCGAACAAAGCCGCGCAGTGTAGCCAGCGGTTCTTGCCGTCAGCTGGCGTCGCCGGCTACATTGTTGACCCTTCGGTCATTAACTCCGCCCACCCTCTCTTGGCCGCCACCCCTGTTCGCCAACGCCGCAAGGATGCCCGTCCGCAGGAACTGCTGGATGCCGCCCTGGCGCTCTTCGTCGAGAAAGGCTTTGCCGCCACGCGCAGCGAGGAGGTGGCCGCGCGGGCCGGCGTGGCCAAGGGCACGCTGTACCGCTACTACCCGAGCAAGGACGAACTGTTCAAGGCCGTGGTGCGCGACAAGCTGTCGGTACACATCGCCGAGTCGGCGGCCCAGGTGGCGCAGCACCAGGGGCCCATCGCCGGGCTGGCACGCCAGATGATGCAGGCCTGGTGGGCCAAGGTGGGGCACGGCAATGCCGGCGTCGTCTGCAAGATCATGATGGTGGAGGCGCGCAACTTCCCCGAACTGGCGCGCTTCTATGTGGACGAGGTCATCCGGCCCTCCCAGAGCCTGGTGGGCGGCCTGATCGAGCGCGGCATCCGCAGCGGCGAGTTCCGCGCCGTGCCGGTGGAGGCCACCGTGCACATGCTGATCGCGCCCATGCTGCACCTGCTGCTGCACGAGCACTCCTTTGGCGCGCATGGGGGCTGCCATGAGGGCATGAGTGCCGAGCAGCTGCTGGACGCCCAGGTCGAGCTCCTGCTGCACGGCCTGCTGGCCCGCGCGCCAGGCACCTAGAATTTTGTTTTTCAGCCCCGCCGTACCGCGCTTCGGAGAATTAGATGAATCTCGAACAAGTCCGCTTCAACATGATCGAGCAGCAGATCCGCCCCTGGGACGTGCTCGACCCCAGCGTGCTGGAGCTGCTGCACGTGGTGCACCGCGAGGACTTCGTGCCCCAGGCCCACCGGGCCCAGGCCTTCGTCGACACCGAACTGCCGCTGACCGCCACCCGCCGCATGCTGGCGCCCAAGGTCGAGGCCCGCCTGCTGCAGGAGCTCAAGGTGCAGCGCCACGAGAAGGTGCTGGAGATCGGCGCCGCCACGGGCCATCTGGCCGCGCTGCTGGGTCACAAGGCCCAGCGCGTCATCGCGCTGGAGCCCGACGCCGACCTGGCCGCCCAGGCCCAGGCCAACCTGAAGCGGGCCGGCGTGCTGAACGTGACCGTGCTCAACCAGGACGGCGCCGCTGGCCTGGCCGAGGAGGAACCCTTCGACGTCATCCTGCTGTCCGGCTCGGTCGCTGCCGTGCCGCAGGTGCTGCTGGACCAGCTCAAGCTGGGCGGCCGCCTGGCGGCCATCGTCGGCAACGAGCCGGTCATGCGCGCCGTGCTGGTCACGCGCACCGGCGCCAGCGACTTCCGCACCGTGGAGTTGTTCGACACGGTCGCCGGCCGGCTGCCGGGCTTTGCCGAAGCGCCCAGCTTCAGCTTCTGAGGCGATGCCGGCCCGCCGTTGCCGCGACGCCGTACCTGCGGGTGCGTCGGCGGGCCCTGGGCGGTCGGCCGGTACCGCGGTGCAGTCCGTCGCCCTAAAACGCCGCTTGCCCCCGTTTGGGAGCAGGTCGTCACATGGCTTCAGTCATCGGCGGGCTTTGCCTCTATAAACCCGGCCGCTGCTTTCATCGTTGCTCCAGCCAAGGAATCCCATGCCCCTCGCCCAAGCCTCTCGCCTGATCCTGCAACCGCTGGCCATCGCGGCCGGTCTCCTGCTCGCCGGCGCGGCCCAGGCTCAGAGCCTGCAAGAGCTCTACGACGCGGCAAGGGGCTATGACGCGACCTTCCTGGCCAGCCGCGCCAGCGCCGATGCGGCGGCCGCCCGGGTGGCCCAGGCCGAATCCCTGCTGCGCCCGACGCTGGGCCTGCAGGCCACCGGCACCTATGCCCGCACCGATCCGCCGTCCACCGCGGCCTACAACGCGCGCACCCTAACCGCCGGCCTGCAGGGCAAGTACTCGGTCTACAACGCCAGCAACATCCCGACCATAGACAAGGCCCGGCGTGCCTATGCGCTGGCCCAGGCGGACCTGGACCTGGCCGAGCAGGACCTGATCGTGCGCCTGACGACCGCCTACTTCGACGTGCTGGCCGCCAGCGACACGCTGAACACCTCGCGGGCCAACAAGGCCGCCATCGCCGAGCAACTGGCGTCGGCCAAGCGCAACTTCGAGGTCGGTACGGCCACCATCACCGACACGCGCGAAGCCCAGGCCCGCTATGACCTGGCCGTGGCCCAGGAGCTGGCGGCCGACAACGACCTGCGCGTCAAGCGCGTGACGCTGGACCAGTTCGTCGGCCGCGTCGGCGTCGAGCCCAAGGGCCTGGCCCAGCCGGTGGCGCTGCCCGCCCTGCCCAGCGACAACATCGACACCTGGGTCGCGACGGCCGACGAGCAGCATCCCAATATCCGGCGCGCCCGGCTGGGCCTGGAAATCGCCCAGCTGGACACGCAGATCGCCCGCGCCGGCGAGAAGCCGACGCTGGACGCCACGGCGACGCTGGGTGGCCAGAACCTGCACACCAGCCCGGCGGCCATTGCGGCAGCCCAGGGGGGCGGCGGGACGTCCAAGAACGCCAGCGTCGGCCTGACCTTCTCCTACCCGATCTACACCGGCGGCCTGACGCAGAACCGCATCAAGGAAACCCTGGTGCTGGAGGAGAAGGCCCGCAACGACCTGGACTTCGCACGCCGCAGCATTGCCGAGGGCACGCGCCGTGCCTTCTTCGGCGTGCAGTCGCTCAAGGCCCAGGTCAGCGCCTACGAGGCCGCCGAGTCGTCCACCAAGCTGGCGTTGGAGGCCACGCAGCTGGGCTACAAGGTCGGCGTGCGCGTCAACCTGGACGTGCTGAACGCCCAGACCCAGCTCTACTCCACCCAGCGCGACCTGGCCAAGGCGCGCTACGACGTGGTCGTCAACAGCCTCAAGCTGCGCCAGGCCTCGGGCCAGCTGCGCGCCGAGGATCTCGCCGCCGTCAACGCGCTGCTGGCCAAGTAGGCCGCGGCGGCGCTCAGCCGCCGTGGCCGCCGGCCCTCTTGCGGGGCAGCGGCTCGACCACCGTCGGCAGGGGCTGCAGTGGCTGCAGCGGCGCATGCTCGCGCAGCGCGCGCAGGATGATGGCGGTGGACGTCGGTGCCTGATGACTGAAGCGCGACAGCACGGCCTTCAGATGGGCCACGTCATGCACGGCGATCTCCAGGATCCAGTTGTCCTCGCCCGTCACTTCGTAGGCCGTCAGCACCTCGGGGCTGGCGTCCAGGGCGCGCAGCAGCTGCGCCTCGTCCATGGCCTCGACGCGCATCACGGCGCGGATGGCATAGCCCAGCATGGCCCCATCCACGATGGCGCGGTAGCCGGTGATGACGCCGCCTTCCTCCAGCTTGCGCACGCGCTCCGTCACCGCGGGCTGGCTCAGGTGCACGCGCCGGCCCAGTTCGGCCATCGTCAGCCGCGCGTCGGCCTGCAGTTCGGCCAGGATGCGGTGGTCATGTTGATCAAGCTCAAGAGTCATGAAATTTCCGGAAATGCTCTGAAATATGCTGGAAAGTCAAACAATATGTGTGCTTCGGCGTCCAAGTGGCTGTCGCGTGGTCGGGCCTGAGTTTCTTCGATGCCGGCAGCGATGACAACGAGCCCGAGCGTGAAAACTTCCCCTGGCCTGGGGCCGAAACTGCTGCTGTGCCTGGCCGCCACCTGGCTGGTCTGGGGCTCGACCTATCTGGCCATCAAGGTCGCGCTGGTCAGCCTGCCGCCGTTCTTCCAGATGGGCAGCCGCTTCCTCGTCGCCGGTGTGCTGCTGGCCGGCTGGATGCGCTGGCGAGGCACGCCCTGGCCCGACCGCCGGCAGTGGCGCAACGCGCTGCTCATCGGCGGGCTGATGCTGGGCGGCGGCATGGGCGGCACGGCCACGGCCGAGCAGACGGTGGGCTCGGGCCTGGTGGTGGCCTTCATCGCCGTGATGCCGCTGATGATCGCCGGGCTCAATCTGCTGTGGGGCGAGAGGCCGACGCGGCTGGAGTCGCTGGGCATCGCCTTCGGCCTGGCGGGCGTGCTGCTGCTGACGCAGGGCCAGGGCTTCGGCGCCTCGCCCGCCGGGCTGCTGGCCATCAGCGTGGCCTGCGCGAGCTGGGCCGTGGGCAGCGTGCTGTCGCAGCGCAGCCTGCCGCTGGCGCCGGGCGCGATGGGCTTTGCCAGCGAGATGCTGGCGGGTGGCGTGGTGCTGATGGGCTTGAGCCTGCTGGGCGGTGAGACGCTGCCCGCCCAGGTCGAGCCGCGGGCCCTGTGGGCCTGGGCTTATCTGGTCGTCTTTGGCTCGCTGATCGCCTTCAATGCCTACATGGTGCTGCTGGCCGAGGCCTCGGCGGGGCTGGCGTCCAGCTATTCCTTCGTGAACCCGGTCATCGCGATGCTGCTGGGCGTCACGCTGGCGGGCGAGCACATCAGCGGCCCCGAGTGGCTGGCCGCGGGCGTGGTGCTGCTGGGGGTGGTGCTGCTGCTCACCGGCCGGCGCCGCCCGGCAGCGCGTTGAGGGGGATGCGCAGGTAGCGCACGCCGTTGTCCTCGGCCGGCGGCAGCTGGCCGGCGCGGATGTTGACCTGCAGCGCCGGCAGGATCAGCGCCGGTGCGCCCAGCGTCGCATCGCGGGCGCGGCGCATGGCGACGAAGGTCGCCTCGGTCACGCCGTCGCGCACATGGATGTTGGCGGCGCGCTGCTCGGCCACCGTGGTCTGCCAGCGCGCCTCGCGGCCCTGCGGATAGTCGTGGCAGACGAACAGCCGCGTCTCGGGCGGCAGGGCCAGCAGGCGCTGCATGGAGCGGTAGAGCTGGCCGGCGTCGCCGCCGGGGAAGTCGGCACGGGCACTGCCCAGGTCGGGCATGAACAGGGTGTCGCCGACGAACACGGCGTCCTCGATGCGGTAGGCCAGGTCGGCCGGCGTGTGGCCCGGCACCAGCAGGGCGGTGACCTCGACGCTGCCGATGTGCAGCGTCTCGCCATCGCGCAGCAGGCGGTCGAAGCCGTCCTCGGCCACGGGCTGGTTGTAGAAGCGGCCGAACGTGGCCTGCACCGTGCGGATGTGCTCGCCGATGGCGATGAGGCCGCCGGCCTGCTGCTTCAGGTAGGGCGCGGCGGACAGGTGGTCGGCATGGGCATGGGTCTCCAGGATCCACTGCAGGCTCAGGTCGTGCGCGCGCAGATGGGCCAGCAGCGCGTCGGCCGAGCGCGTGGAGGTGCGGCCGGCGGCGGCGTCGTAGTCCAGCACCGGGTCAATGGCCGCGGCCTGGCGCGTGGCCGGGTCGTGCACGACATAGCTGACCGTGCCGGTGGCGGGGTCGTGGAAGGCTTGGATGGCGACGCTCATGGGGTGATCCCGGTGGGGCTGCGAGGGTTTCATTATATTGATTGATATAATGTTGAGCATGCTCAAGCCCAAATCACTGAACCCCGAGCTGCTGCGCGCCGCCGCGGGCGAAGCCGTGGCGGCGCTGAAGGTGCTGGGCAACCCGGAGCGGCTGCTGCTGCTGTGCCAGATGTCGCAGGGCGAGACCAGCGTCGGCGAGCTGGAGCAGGCGCTGGGCATCCTGCAGCCCACGCTGTCCCAGCAGCTGGGCGTGCTGCGCCGCGAGGGCATGGTCGAGACGCGTCGCGAGGGCAAGAAGGTCTTCTACCGCGTCGCCGACGAGCGGCTGCTGGCGCTGCTGCGCACCCTCTACATGCTTTACTGCCCCAAGGAGGCAACATGACTCTGGACTGGCCGGCCTTCACGCCGGGAAGCGCCCTGGCGGGCGGACTCGTGATCGGCGTCGCCGCGTCGCTGCTGGTGTTGCTGGGCGGGCGCATCGCCGGCATCAGCGGCATCCTGGGCGGCCTGCTGCGGCGCGTGCCGGGCGAGCGTGGCTGGCGCCTGGCCTTTCTGCTGGGCCTGCTGGCGTCGCCCTGGCTCTATGCCGCCCTCGCCGCGCCGCTGCATGCGCAGATCGACGCGGGCTGGGGGCTGCTGCTGGTGGCCGGCCTGCTGGTGGGCGTGGGCACGCGCTACGGCGCCGGCTGCACCAGCGGGCATGGCGTGTGCGGCCTGTCGCGGCTGTCGCTGCGCTCGGCCGTGGCGACGGCCGTGTTCATGGCGGCCGGTTTCGCGACGGTCTTCGCCGTGCGGCACGTCTTCTGAGGAGTAGACATGGGAAGCGTTGTTGGAGCGCTGGCCGGCCTGGTGTTCGGTCTCGGCCTGATCATCTCGGGCATGGTGCAGCCGGCCAAGGTGCTGGGCTTTCTCGATCTCGCGGGGGCCTGGGACCCCTCGCTCGCCTTCGTGATGGGAGGCGCCATCGCCGTGGGCCTGCCGGCCTTCGCGCTGGCGCGGCGGCGGCGCGAGACCTTCCTGGGCCTGCAGATGCAGCTGCCCACGTCGACGCTGCTGGACCGCCGGCTGGTGGGCGGCAGCCTGATGTTCGGCGCCGGCTGGGGCCTGGCGGGCCTGTGCCCCGGCCCGGCCCTGGTGGTGGCCGGCAGCGGCGACCCCAAGGCCCTGGGTTTCGTCGCGGCCATGGTGGCCGGCATGGCCTTGTTCGAGTGGCTGGAGCGGCGTTGAGCGTGGGCCAAAATCCGCGCCCATGTTGTTCCTGCTCTCGCCCGCCAAGTCACTGGACTATGACACCCCGACGCCGCCCGAACTGAGCGCCGCGCTGACCCGCCCGCAGTTCCTGGACGACACGGCCGCACTGATAGACATCCTGCGCCACAAGAGCGTGGCCGAGGTGCGCGCGCTGATGGATTTGTCCGAGCCGCTGGCCCAGCTCAATGTCTACCGCTACGCTGCCTGGCGCCCGCGCTTCACCGACAAGAACAGCAAGCCGGCCGTGCTGGCCTTCAACGGCGACGTCTATGACGGCCTGGACGCCAAGACCCTGTCCGCCGCCGACCTGGCCTGGGCGCAGACGCATGTGCGCATGCTGTCGGGCCTGTACGGCCTGCTGAGGCCGCTGGACCGCATGCAGCCCTACCGTCTGGAGATGGGCACGCGGCTGGCCAACCCGCAGGGCGCCAGCCTCTATGACTGGTGGGGCGACCGCCTGGCCCTGCACCTGAACAAGCTCGCCGCCGCCGAGCAGGCGCCCGTCATCGTCAACCTGGCGTCGCAGGAGTATTTCCGTGCCGCCGATCGCAAGGTGCTGAAGCCGCGCGTCGTGGACTGCCAGTTCGAGGACTGGAAGAACGGCGACTACAAGATCATCAGCTTCTTCGCCAAGCGCGCCCGCGGCCTGATGGCCCGCTACGCCATCCAGCAGCGCCTGCAGACGCCCGAGGGCCTCAAGGGCTTCGATCTGGACGGTTATCGTCTGGCTCCCGAAGCTTCCTCCCCCGATCGACTCGTCTTCCGCCGCAAGTCATGAGCCAACAAGTCATCACCCCCGAGCTGTGCGCCTGGATCACCGAGCAGAGCCGCGCCGGCCATGCGTCCGAGAGCATCCTGGCGGCCATGCTGGGCAGTGGCTGGGATGAATCCGTGGCCCGCCAGGCGTTGGCGCGCACGCTGGGCCAGTCGGCCACGCTCACCGCGCCGCCGGGCGCCACGCCGGGCCTGCCCGAGCCCGAACTGAGCCGGTTCGCGCCCGTCATCGATGCCGGCGACCGCCAGGTCAAGGTGTTGATGGCGCTGCGCCAGCCGCGCGTCGTCGTCTTCGGCGACCTGCTGTCCGACGAGGAGTGCGACGGCATCATCGGCCTGGCCAGCAAGCGCCTGGCGCGCTCGGAGACCGTCGCCACCGGCAGCGACGGCAGCGAGGTGAACGCGGCGCGCACCAGCGACGGCATGTTCTTCGAGCGCTGCGAGACCGAGCTGATCCGTCGGGTCGAGGCCCGCATCGCGACCTTGCTGCGCTGGCCGCTGGACCATGGCGAGGGCCTGCAGGTGCTGCGCTACCGCCCCGGCGCCGAGTACCAGCCGCATTACGACTATTTCGACCCCGGCCATGTCAGCACGCCGGCCATCCTCAGGCGCGGCGGCCAGCGCGTGGCAACGCTGGTCATCTACCTGAACACGCCCGCCGCGGGCGGCTCCACCATCTTCCCGGACATCGGCCTGGACGTTGCGCCCGTCAAGGGCAATGCTGTCTTCTTCAGCTACGACCGGCCGCATCCGGCCACGCAGACCCTGCATGGCGGCTCGCCGGTCATCGAGGGCGAGAAATGGGTGGCCACCAAGTGGCTGCGCCAGGGCGTGTTCACCTGATCAGGCGGTAGCCGCGATCATCGCGGCCATGGCCAGCGCCACGCAGGCCAGCAGGTTGAAGTACAGCGTGCTGAGCAGCAGCGCGCGCCAGGCCGCCCCCCACCAGCGCAGGCCATAGACGCGCCGCATCGCCACCAGGCCATGCGCGAACACGGCCAGCGCCAGCGGCCCGTCCACGCCGGTGGCCATCGCGAGCAGCAGGGCCAGGAACCACAGGCTGTGGCTGTGCAGCGAGAACACGAAATGCTCGGCGTAGCGGCGGCCGCTGCCGGCGAAGGCCAGCAGCAGCAGGGCCGCGAAGATGGGCTGCATGGCCAGCATGGCGTAGGGGGCCAATGCGCCGGCGCGCGTCTTCCACTGCTGCAGGGTCATGGACTGGGCCTTGTCGACGACGCCGACCAGCCAGCGCAGGCCACGGCTGCAGTCCTCGGGGCGGGCCAGTTCGCAGTCGCCGATGCGGCTGTGTGCCCGGGCGGCGTCGGCCGCGCTGGCGCCGCCGGCCAGGGCCTCGGCCGCCGCGGCGACCTGCGCCGGCGTCATGTCCGGCCTGACCCGCAGCCTGCGGGGTTGGCCGGGCGCGGCGGAGGAAGCGGAGGAGGCCGCCGCGGCGGGGACATCGGCGATGGCCGGGCCCGGGTCCTGCGGCAGCAGCGCCCAGCCGACGAAGAAGACGAAGCTCGCGCTCAGATACACCCGCAGCGGCAGCACATAGCGCCGGCGCGCACCATGGAAATAGGCATTGGTCAGGCGGCCGGGCAGCGCGATCAGCGCCCACAGCGTGCGCAGCAGCGGCCCGTCCAGGGCCACGTAGTGCCCCAGGTACTCCGTCACCATCTCGCGCACCGAGGGCGGATGCAGGTCGGTCTCCTGGCCGCAGTGGCCGCAGTAGTGCGGCCGCGGCGTGGCCAGCGTGTAGTGGCAGTTGCGGCAGTAGGGCAGTTCGGTGGCGCCGTGGCTCATGCGGACAGCAGTTTGTGTATCAGTTCGGGCGTGCTGCCCGCCGCGTACTTCTTCATCAGCCGGCCACGGTAGATGTCCACCGTGCGCGGGCTCACGCCCAGGCGGCGACCGATGAGCTTGCTGGTCTGGCCCTCGACCAGCAGCGCGGCGATCTCGCGCTCGCGCGGCGTCAGCTCGGCCGTGATCTGGCGGCGCGCCGACAAGTCCTCGAAGCTCCAGATGCCGCGCGCATGCGGGTCGGCCGGGTCCAGCGCGCGGCCCGTCACATGGCACCAGAACAGCTCGCCCCGGCCCAGCCGGCGCATGACGCGGTCGTCGGCGTAGCGGCCCTGGGCGTCCAGGCTGGCGACGATGCGCGCGCCGGTGCGTTCGAACTCGGCGGCGCTGGGGTACATGACGGCAAAGCTCTGGCCGATGAGCTGCTCCCGGGTGGCGCCGAAGATCTGCAGCACGCGCTCGTTGCAGTCCACGATCTGGCGCTGCACCGACAGCACCAGGCCGATGGGGGCGAACTGAAAGGCGCTGCGGTAGTCGAGGGCGGGGAGCACGGGTGAGGGCATGGCCGGCGGCTGCGGGCCGCGATGCTACCCGGGCTCGGCCCCCTGGCTCTTGGGGATGGCCCGGGCCATGGCTCCAATGGGCGATTCGGCGCCGCGCAGGGCGCCCTACCGTGCAGGCCTTCACCTCAAACCTGGAGTTCGATGATGGCTTTGGTTTCTATGGCGGCCCGCAGGGGCCGGATGCTGCGCGCGCTGCTGGCCGCCGGGCTGCTGGCCGCCGCTGGCGCGGCCCAGGCGGGCCTCGGCCTGGCCTGGGATCTGAAGCAGTGGAGCTACACGCTGACCCCCGACCAGACGCTGGAGCTGCACGCGACGATCTACAACGCGGCCTCGGCGACCGAGCATCTGCTGGGCAGCCGCTTCCTGGCGGCCTACGGCGAGGGCATCGAGTCCGCCTATGAGTTCCTGGCGCCCGTGCAGTCGCTGGCCGAGCAGTTCGCCGCGATGGATCTGGCGCCGGGGCAGGGCATGGACTTCGTGTTCGGCCGGCTGGCGCCCGTGGGCGGGCAGGCCGCGCTGGGCGGCTACTCGGGAGGCGGTTTCTCGCTGGCCTTTCTCGACGCGAGCGGCGCCGAGGTGTCGTGGACGCCCGAGCACAGCCTGTTCCTGAACGTCGTCGCCGCCAGCCCCACGGAGCCCGGCCAGTTGCCCGAGCCGGGCTCGCTGGGCCTGGCGGCGGCCTGCCTGGGCGCGTTGTTGCTGCAGCGCCGCCGGCCCCGGCCCGAATAGGCGATTCTGCGTAATCGACGCCGCCGCCCCGGGGGCGCTACGCTTCGTGCTCTTTTCCAAAAGCAGGAGACGGCATGAACAAGGTGTACCCCAGCGCCGCCGAGGCGCTGCGTGGGGTCGTGAAGGACGGGCAGTTGCTGGCCGTCGGCGGCTTCGGCCTGTGCGGCATCCCCGAGGCGCTGATCGCGGCACTGCGCGACAGCGGCGTCAAGGGCCTGACGGTGATCTCCAACAACGCGGGCGTGGACGGCTTCGGCCTGGGCCAGCTGCTGGAGACGCGCCAGATCAAGAAGATGATCTCCAGCTATGTCGGCGAGAACAAGGAGTTCGAGCGCCAATACCTGGCCGGCGAGCTGGAGCTGGAGTTCACGCCCCAGGGCACGCTGGCCGAGAAGCTGCGCGCCGGCGGTGCCGGCATCCCGGCCTTCTTCACCAAGACCGGCGTCGGCACCGTGGTGGCCGAGGGCAAGGAGCTGCGCGAGTTCGACGGCGAGACCTATGTGATGGAGCGCGCACTGCTGCCCGAGGTGTCCCTGGTCAAGGCCTACAAGGCCGACAAGAGCGGCAACCTGGTGTTTCGCCGCACCGCGCGCAACTTCAACCCGGCCGCGGCCATGGCCGGCAAGCTGACCGTCGTCGAGGTGGAGCAGCTGGTCGAGACCGGCGACATCGACCCGGACGACATCCACCTGCCGGGCATCTATGTGCACCGCATCGTCGTCAACGCGCATCCCGAGAAGCGCATCGAGAAGGTGACGCTGTCGCCCAAGAAGGAGAGCTGAGATGGCGTGGACGCAAGACCAGATGGCCGCGCGCGCGGCCCAGGAGCTGGAGGACGGCTTCTACGTGAATCTCGGCATCGGCATCCCGACGCTGGTGGCCAACCATGTGCCGGCGGACAAGGAAGTCTGGCTGCAGAGCGAGAACGGCATGCTGGGCATAGGCCCGTTCCCGACCGAGGACCAGGTCGACGCCGACCTCATCAACGCCGGCAAGCAGACGGTGACGACGCTGCCGGGCTCCAGCATCTTCGGCAGCCACGACAGCTTCGCGATGATCCGCGGCGGCAAGATCAACCTCAGCATCCTGGGCGCGATGCAGGTCAGCGGCCGTGGCGACCTGGCCAACTGGATGATCCCGGGCAAGATGGTCAAGGGCATGGGCGGCGCGATGGACCTGGTCGCCGGCGTCAAGCGCGTCATCGTGCTGATGGAGCATGTGGCCCGCAAGAAGGACGGCACGGAAGACCTGAAGATCATCCCGAACTGCACCTTGCCGCTGACCGGCGTGGGCGTGGTGGACCGCATCATCACGGACCTGGGCGTCTTCGACGTCGTGCCGGAAGGGCTGAAGCTCGTGGAGCTGGCCGAGGGCGTCACGCGCGAGTTCGCGCAGAGCAAGACCGGCGTGCCGCTGCTCTGAGGTCGCTGCCGCCGGATTGGCGGGCGTCTGCCTAAGATGCCCGCCATGCGCCGACTCTTTTGTTCCCTGCTGCTGGCCGGCCTGCTGGCTCCGGCCCAGGCCCTGGACCAGCCCGAGGCCGCCACCACCCGCACGGCCAAGCAGGGTGGCCTGACGACGCCTGCCCGGCATTTCGCGGTGTCGGCGGCCAATCCGCTGGCCGCCGAGGCCGGCGCCGCCATGCTGAAGGCCGGCGGCTCGGCCATGGATGCGGCCATCGCCGTGCAGGCCGTGCTGGGCCTCGTCGAGCCGCAGTCCAGCGGCATTGCCGGCGGCGCCTTCCTGCTGCACTGGGACGGCCACCAGGTGCAGGCGCTGGATGGCCGCGAGACGGCGCCGGCGGCGGCCACGCCCGGGATGTTCCTGCGGCCCGACGGACGCCCGCTGGCCATGCGCGACGCCATCCTGAGCGGCCTGTCCACCGGCACGCCCGGCGTGCTGGCCATGCTGGCCGAAGGCCACCGCCGGCATGGCAAGCTCCCCTGGGCGCGGCTGTTCGAGCCGGCCATCGCGCTGGCCGAGCAGGGCTTTGCGATCAGCCCGCGGCTGTTCGAGCTGTTCAGCGCCGAGGCCGCGCTGCGCCGCGATCCGCAGGCCGCGCCGTACTTCTTCGACGCCGCCGGCAACCCCAGGCCGGTCGGCACGCTGCTGAAGAACCCGGCCTATGCCGCCGTGCTGCGCGGCATCGCCAGCCAGGGCGTGAAGGCCTTCTACACCGGCCCGGTGGCCGAGGACATCGTGCGTCGCGTGCAAGGCCATGCGCGCCCCGGCCTGCTGACGACGGCCGACCTGGCCGGCTACCAGCCCGTCCTGCGTCCGCCGCTGTGCAACGACTGGCGCAGTGTTCGCGTCTGCGGCTTCGGCCCACCGACCTCGGGCCATCTGACGCTGATGCAGATCCTGGGCCTGCTGGAGACCCAGCCCGCCGCGCGCTCGGCCCGGGGCCTGACGGCCGACTGGCTGCATGCCTATGCGGAGTCCGCCAAGCTGGCATTCGCCGACCGGGCGCAGTTCATCGCCGACCCGGCCTTCGTCACCGCGCCGGGCGGCGACTGGCTCAACCTGCTGGCACCGGCCTACCTGAAGGCGCGCGGCGCGCTGATCGGCGAGCGCGCGATGCCGCCCGCCACGGCGGGCGATCCCGGCGCGGTCAAGCGCTCGCTGGCGCCCCAGGCCCAGCAGCTGGAGGCCGGCACCAGCCACATCAGCATCGTCGATGCCCAGGGCCGGGCGGTGGCCATGACGACCAGCGTCGAGTCGGCCTTCGGCAACCGCGTCATGAGCGACGGCGGCACCGGCCTGGCCGGCGGCTTCATGCTGAACAACCAGCTCACCGACTTCTCGCTGAACCCGGCGGGCGCCGACGGCCGGCCGGTGGCCAACCGCGTGGAGGCGGGCAAGCGGCCGCGCTCCAGCATGGCGCCCACGCTGGTGTTCGACCGCGACGGCCAACTGCTCATGGTGGCCGGCTCGCCGGGCGGGCCGGTCATCATCCACTACGTGGCCAAGCTGCTGACCGGCGCGCTGGCCTGGGGCCTGCCGGTGCAGCAGGCGGTGGACCTGCCCAACTTCGGCCACTTCAACGCCGGCAGCCTCATCGTCGAGCGTGCGGCGCTGACGGCCGGGCAGCTGGCCGAGCTGCGCGGCCGCGGCCACCAGGTCGTCGAGGCCGACCTGACCAGCGGCCTGCAGGTGTTGATGCGTGTGGACGGCGGCGGCTGGGCCGGCGGCGCCGACCCGCGCCGCGAGGGCATCGTCAAGGGCGAGTGATGCCGCCTCAGCGCTTGTTCAGCGCGACGAGGCCCACGGCACCCATGGCGACGAACAGCAGCCCGCTCCACACCTCGTAGGGCAGGCCCACGAGCCGGTAGGCGGCCGCCTCGGCGCAGCCGGCCGTGACCATGAAGACGGGCGGCCACAGCTCCTCGAGGTTGAGGGCCGTCAGGATCTTGTCCGCCAGGCCCATCGCGCAGCTGGCGGTCTGCGAGGCCACCTCATGCTGGAAGACCGCGGCCGTCAGGCCCGCCGCGCACAGCGCCAGCACGACGACCAGCGCACCCTGGCGCAGCGGGCGCCGGGCCTGCACCAGCCAGCCCAGCAGCGAGACCGCACCGATGAGCAGGAAGATGCCGCGCTGCAGCACGCACCAGGGGCAGGGCTTGACGCCGAACTGGTGCTGGGCGACGAGGGCCGCCGCCACGGCGGCGAAGCTCGCGACGGCCATGGCCGCCAGCGCGCGCGCCGGCCACTTGGAAGGCGGGGCGAACATCAGTCCCGCACTTCCGCGATCAGCTCGATCTCGACGCAGGCGCCCATCGGGATCTGCGCCACGCCGAAGGCGCTGCGCGCATGCTTGCCCGCGTCGCCCAGCACGGCGGCCAGCAGCTCGGAGCAGCCGTTGGTGACCAGGTGCTGCTCGGTGAAGTCGGGCGTGCTGTTGACCAGGCTCATGACCTTGACGACGCGCACCACCTTGCCGAGGTCGCCGGTGGCGGCCTGCAGCGTGCCCAGCAGGTCGATGGCGACGGCCCGGGCGGCCGCCTGGCCGGTGGCCGTGTCCACGTCCTTGCCCAGCTGGCCCACCCAGGGCTTGCCGTCCTTCTTGGCGATGTGGCCCGACAGGAACAGCAGGTTGCCCGTGCGAACGAAGGGCTGATAGGCCGCGGCCGGCACGGCCAGGGGGGGCAGGGTGATGCCGAGCTCGGCGAGCTTGGCTTGGATGGCGGAGGAGCTCATGGGGGAAGCGCGCTGGCGCGAGAAAAAAACGGCGGCATGCTACACCCCGGCCCCCATCCTCGGGGCCGGGGGAGGGGCATGACCAAGCGGCCCTGGGGCATGCGCGAGCTGGTGGCGACGGGGCTGGCCTGGCTGGCCGGGCTGGCGCTGCTGCAGCGTTGCGAGCGCCTGCCCGGCGCGGGCGAGTACCTGCTGCTGGCCGCGGCCTTCGCGCTGCTGCTGCCGTGGTGCCGGCGGCATTGGACGGCACTGGCCGCCGGCGCGGCCTTGCTGGCCTTCACCCAGGGCGCACTGCGCGCCGAGTGGCGCCTGACGCCCGAGCTGCATCCGGCCTGGGAGGGGCGCGACCTCGCGCTGACCGGCCGCATCGACTCGCTGCCCGTGGCCATCCTGGGCCAGGGCGGCGTGCCCGGCTGGCGCTTCGAGTTCGCCGTCGAGGCGGTGGGGCCGGCCGGCACGGCGCTGCCGCCGGAGCTGCCGCGCCGGCTGATGCTGCTGGCCTACGAGCTGCCGGACGGCCTGCCGGCCCTCACGGCCGGCGAGCGCTGGCGTTTCACGGCCCGGCTCAAGCGCGCCCATGGCCTGGCCAACCCGGGCGGCTTCGACGCCGAGCTGTGGCTGTTCGAGCAGGGGCTGCGCGCCAGCGGCGTCGTGCGCGCCGCCCAGCGCCTGCAGGCGGCGCCCTGGTGGGAGCTCGACGCGGCCCGCCAGCGCCTGCGCCGGGCCATCCAGGCCCATGTGGCCGACCCCGGCATGGCCGGCGTGCTCGCGGCGCTGAGCCTGGGCGACCAGAACGCCATCGAGCGCGCCGACTGGGCGCTGTTCCGCGACACGGGCGTGGCCCACCTGCTCAGCGTGTCGGGCCTGCATGTGACGCTGTTCGCCTGGCTGGCCGCCGCGGCGGTGGGGCCGCTGTGGCGGCGCAGCGGCCGGCTCTGCCTGCGCCTGCCGGCCCCCATGGCGGCGCGCTGGCTGGGCGTGGCGGCGGCGCTGGGCTATGCGCTGTTCTCCGGCTTGGGCGTGCCGGCGCAGCGCACGGTGCTGATGCTGGCCGCCGTCGCGGGCCTGCAGAGCGTCGGCCTGCGCTGGCCCTGGCCGCTGGTGTTGCTGGGCGCGGCCGTCGTCGTGACGGCGGTTGACCCCTGGGCCTTGATGCAGCCCGGCTTCTGGCTGTCCTTCGGTGCCGTGGGCCTGCTGATGGCGGCCGGCGGCGAGCCGGCCGCGGGCTGGCGGGCCCGGCTGAAGGCCGCGCTGCGCACCCAGGCCATCGCGACGGTGGGCCTGGCGCCGCTGAGCCTGATCTGCTTCGCCCAGCTGTCCGCCGTCGGCCTGCTGGCCAATCTGCTGGCCATTCCGCTGATCAGCTTCGTCATCACGCCGCTGGCGCTGCTGGGCGGTCTCGCGCCGCCGCTGTGGACGCTGGCCGCCTGGCTGGTGCAGGGCCTGCTGGCCTGGCTCAAGCTGCTGCTGGCGCTGCCCGGCGCCGTCTGGTGGCTGCCGGCGGCGCCGGTCTGGGCCCAGGGGCTGGCGCTGCTGGGCGCGGTGCTGATGGTGCTGCGCCTGCCCTGGCGGCTGCGCGGCGCGGGGCTGTTGATGACGTTGCCGCTGCTGTGGCCGGCCGTGCCGCGGCCGGCGCAGGGCGAGTTCGAGCTGCTGGCGGCCGACATCGGCCAGGGCAATGCCGTGCTGGTGCGCACCCGGGGCCATGCGCTGCTGTTCGACGCCGGGCCGACCTATGCGCCCGGCGCGGATGCCGGCGAGCGCGTGCTGCTGCCGCTGCTGCGCTCGCTGGGCATCCGGCGGCTGGACCTGCTGCTGCTGAGCCATCGCGACGGCGACCATGTGGGCGGCGCGGCGACGCTGCTGCAGGCCTTGGCGGTGTCGGAGCTGCGCAGCTCGCTGGAGCCGGGCCATGCGCTGCTGAAGGCCGGGCCGCCGGCGCGGCGCTGCGAGGCCGGCCAGGGCTGGACCTGGGACGGCGTGCGCTTCGAGCTGCTGCATCCCCTGCCGGCCCATTACGCGGCCGGCCTCAAGCCCAACGACCTGTCCTGCGTGCTGCGCATCACGGCCGCGTCGGGCCGGCGTGCGCTGCTGGCGGGCGACCTGGAGGCCGGGCAGGAGCGGGGCCTGGTGGAGCGCGAGGCCGACCTGCGCGCCGACCTGCTGCTGGTGCCCCACCATGGCAGCAAGACCTCGTCCAGCGCCGAGCTGCTGGACGCCGTGCGGCCCGCCGTGGGCCTGGTGCAGGCGGGCTATCGCAGCCGCTTCGGCCATCCGGCGCCAGCGGTGCTGGCGCGCTACCAGGCGGCCGGCATCGCGGTGCTGGCCAGCCCCAGCTGTGGTGCCTGGCGCTGGCGCAGCGAGCTGCCGCCTGCCCAGGCCGGCTGCGAGCGCGAGCGCCGGCGGCGCTACTGGCAGGACCGCACGCCGGCCAGTGCCGGCCTGGCCGGCCCACTGCAAGACGAGGCCACACCCCCCGAACCCGAGCTGGCGCCCTGAGCGCGCCCCTGCCTAAACTGGCTCGCCGCCCCCGACGGGCGTCACAGGACACCGTATGAACCGCTTCCTCCTCGCTCGCCGCGCCTTCATCGCCGGCCTGTTCTGCATGGGCCTGGCCACCGGCCCGGCCTGGGCCGGTGGCGGCAGCGCCGGCAGCGGAACCCAGCCCACCGTCAGCACCAAGGACTACGACCTCTACCGCAGCGGCAACGCCGGCGACGCGCTGCCGCCGCGGCCGACCTCGCCCATGCTGGTGCTGATGGGCGGCGGCATCGATGTCGACGACGCCTTCCGCGCGATGATCGCCAAGGCGCGTGGCGGCTCGGCCACCCAGGTCGACATCGTCATCCTGCGCACCTCCGGCGCCGACGGCTACAACGCCTATCTGATGGCGATGGGCGGCGTCGACTCGGTCGAGTCCATCGTCATCAAGACCCGGGCCGGCGCCAGCGCGCCGCAGGTGCTGGACCTCGTCGCCCGCGCCGACGTGCTCTTCATCGCCGGTGGCGACCAGTCCACCTACATCGACGACTGGGCCGGCACGCCGCTGGAGGCCGCGGTGCAGGCCGCCGTGGCGCGCAACGTGCCCTTCGGCGGCACGAGTGCCGGCCTCTCGGTGCTGGGGCAGTTCGACTATTCCGGCGCCAACAAGTCGGTCTCGTCGGCCCAGGCCATGGCCAACCCCTACGACCGCAATGTCACGCTGGACCGCAGCCTGCTGAACGGGCTGCCCTGGATGGCCGGCGTCATCACGGATGCCCATCTGGTCACGCGCGACCGCATGGGCCGGCTCGTGAGCTTCCTGGCCCGGCTGAGCGCGGATGGCTGGGCGGGCTGGCCCCAGCTGCGCGGCATCGGGGTGGACGAGCAGACGGCCGTCGTCGTCGAGGGCGGCATCGGCACCGTCATGGGCAATGACGACGGCCTGGGCGGGCGCACCGGGCGGGCCTATTTTCTTAAGCCGACGATGGCGCCGACGACGGTGCAGCCCAAGACGCCGCTGACCTTCCGCAGCCTGCAGGTCGAGAAGCGCACGGCCGGCGGCCGCTACGACCTCGTGAACTGGCCCACCGTGTCGCCCTACTTCATCTCGGTCGAGGCCGGCGTGCTGATGCCCTATCCCTATTGAGGCGCCCGCGGCGGCTCAGCGCGGCTCCAGCAACGGCCAGGTCTTGGGGCCGATGATGCCGTCGGGCACCAGGCCGTGGTCGCGCTGGAACTGGCGCACGACGGCCTCGGTGCCGGGGCCGAACAGCCCGTCGGCGGGCTCGATGTGCAGCAGCTGCTGCAGCCGCGTGACGTCGGCGCCCGCGCTGCCGCGGCGCACCGTGGGCCGCGGCGGCAGGCCGGGTGGGGCGGCCGGCTCGACGGCCGGGATCAGCGCCGGCGGCGGCAGGTTGCCGGCCAGCGCCTGGGCCACCTGCATGCGCAGCGGGCCCATGTCGAAGGAGGGATCGTTCTTGCGCCCGCTGGGCAGGGCGTACTCCTTGTGGCCGGCGCACCAGTCCACGTCGCGGCCGATGTGGCGCAGCAGCGCCGCCAGGCCGTGCACCAGCGCGCTCATCTGCACCTCGGGCCAGGGCAGGTCGTCGGCGCCGCCGGTGTTCTCGGCCTCGATGCCGATGAAGTGGCTGTTGCCCTGGGTCTCGCCGCGCCAGTTGCCGGCGCCGGCGTGGTTGGCGCGGCCCGCGGCCACCACATACCAGGTGCCGTCGCGGCCCAGGCCCAGCTGGCACAAGGGCCCGGGCAGGTCGGGCCGGCCGTCCACCAGCGTGCGCAGGCTGGGCATGTTGCCGGCGCGCGGGCCGGCCGTGTGGTGGACCATGCAGCCCAGCGGCGTGCCCATCTCGGCGCGGCCGCGGTTCTGCCAGCCCGGCACCTCGGCCACCTTGAGGCCGGCCGCGTCCAGCACGGCCGGCAGCCAGGTCAGTGCGTATGCCATGTCAGCCTCCCAGGGTCGGGTTCGAGCCGGGGGCGACGCCGCCGTAGGCCGCGGGGAGCTCGCTGTCGGCGGTGGGCTGGGTGATGGCGACGTCGCAGCCATCGACATGGTCTTCGGCCTGCGGCGCGGCGGCCGCTGCCGCGGCCGTGGGCGGCGGCGCGGCCTGGGTTGCCGCGGCGGCCTGCACGCTGCGGGCGGCGAAGTAGTAGCTGGTGATGGAGGTCATCAGCGTCCCCACCAGCATCAGCAGCTGCTTGGCGAGGTCGGTGGTTTCGGTGGGCACGCCCGCGCGCAGCATCACGGCGTAGCGCCGGTCCGCCTCGTCGCAAGGCGCAGGGGCGCTGGCGGCGGCGTTCGGCGGGCGACGCGCGCAGCCCAGCTCCATGCTGCCCAGCAGGCGCTCGCCGCTCTTGCCCGAGGCCAGCTCGGCCAGCTGGGTGGCCGTCAGACCGTCGATGCGCAGCGGCTCGGCCGTCGTGCGGAACAGCATGATGGCGATGATGGCGAACAGCACCACCAGGGCCAGCGCGATGACGGCGCGGATGGAGCCCTCGGGCAGGCCCAGCGGCTGGCTGGCGTTGGTCAGGCCCAGGCTCTGGAACAGCAGCGCGACCAGGGCCACGCTGCCGAACAGGATCATGATGCCGAAGATGGCCAGCAGCGGCAGGCCCACGAGCGGGATCGCATGGATCTGCCGCGCGCCTGCGAACAGCATGACGCTGGGCCCGGCCACCAGCACCAGGCCCACGCCCAGGCCGCCGTTGCCTGCCAGCCGCGCGACGGCGGCGCCAAAGCTCCCCAAGGCCATGTCGGTCTCCTTCGCCACGGAAGAGGGCCGACTGTGGCCGCGCGGCGGCGCGCCCGAAACCTCAGTTCTGAGGACGGCGCCGGGCCTGCACGGCCTGGCCCAGTTCGATGACGGCCAGCGCGTAATAGGCCGACCAGTTGTAGCGCGTGACGACCCAGAAGTTCTGTGTGCCCAGCAGCACCGTCGTCGGCTTGCCGGGGCCGTTCTGCAGCTCGATGACGGCCAGCGGGCCTTCATGCTCGCGTGCGGCGTCGGCCGGCTGGGCCCCGGCGGCGAGCAGCTCGGCGGCCGTGAAGCTGGGCTTGATGTCGGGCGCCAGCAGCCGCGCGCGCTCACTGCGGTCGGCGGGCAGCCGCACGCCGAAATGGGTGGGCTGGCCGGGTGTCCAGCCGTACTCCGAAAGGTAATGGGCCACGCTGCCGATGGCGTCCTCGGCGCTGGCGATCAGGTCGATGCGGCCGTCGCCGTCGAAGTCCACCGCGTGGCGGCGCCAGCTGCCCGGCATGAACTGCGGCAGGCCCAGGGCGCCGGCATAGCTGCCGCGCACCTCGGCGGCGTCCAGGCCGTTCTCGCGGCACAGCTTCAGGAACTCGGCCAGTTCGCTGCGGAAGAAGGCCTGGCGCTCGGCCGCGCGCGGATGCCCGGCGGGGAAGTCGAAGGCCAGCGTGGCCAGCGCATCCAGCACCTTGAAGCCGCCGGTGATGCGGCCGTAGAAGGTCTCGACGCCCAGGATGCCGATGATGACGGCGGCCGGCACGCCGTAGCGGGCCTCGGCGCGCGTCAGTGCGGCCTCATGCTGATTCCAGAAGGCCACGCCGGCATCCAGTCGCTGGGGCTCGATGAAGCGGTCGCGGTAGGCCGTCCAGTTCTTGGCCGTGCCGGCGGCGGCGGGCAGGATGAGCTGCTTGACGCGCGGCAGGTCCAGCGCCTGGCCCAGCTGCTCGCGCAGCGCGGCAGCGTCCCAGCCCTGGGCCGCGGCCAGCTCATCGGCAAAGGCGACCAGGTCGGGACGCTGGCCCAGCGCCTGGGGCGGCGGTGGCGGCGCGGGCCTGGCATGGCGGGGCTTGGCAGCGGCGGCCAGGCTCAGGCTGAGCAGCAGGCCGGCGCACAGGACGGGCAGGAGTCGGGATCGTTTCACGACCGCAGCATACGGGCGCCGCGCCGCGCCGGGCCGCCGTCACTGGACGCGGATCTCGAACTCCTGCTCGAAGACCAGGTCGCCCTCGCAGCGGTACTTCGCCAGCGCGCGCACGATGACGGCGCTGAAGGCATCGACGACGCGCGCGTCCTTGGTGCTGCCGGCCAGCAGCGTGAAGTCGGCGGTTTCCACGACACCGGCACGGGTGGAGGCCACGGCCTTGAGCTTCAGGTGGCCGCTCCATTTGATGAGGTTGGGCAGCTCCGGCCTGGCCATGAACTCGCAGCGCATCTCGCTGATCCGCAGCAGCGGTGCTTCGCGCCTCCTGGGCCGGTCGCCGTGGTCCTGGACGAACTTCATGTCGGCCGGCGGCTTCTGGGGCAGGCGACGGAAGCTGTCCCCGGCGGCCTGGTTGAATTCGCGCTGGCGGCTCAGGGCGTCCGTGACCAGCGTGGACAGCAGATCGCCCTGGGCCAGCGCTTCGCGCGTTTCGGGGGCCGCGTTGTGGCAGCGCGCCAGCCAGGCCCGCTTGGCCGCCTCCGGGTCGGCCTCGGCGCCCGCGGCCTCGAGGTCGCGGATGAGCAGGCTGATGGGGGAGGGCTGTTGCTTCAGCAGATGGGCCATGCGCCGCAGATAGGGCGGCAGCAGCGCGTAGCGGTCCACGGTCAGCGCGGCCGGCTGGCAGGCCGTCAGCGTCAGCGTCGGCGCGAAATTGGCCAGCATCCAGGCCGTCTCACCGCGGGCGTCCGGCTGGTTGATGGTCAGCCTGACGGCGGGATCGGTCAGCAAGGCCTGCACGACCTGGGCATAGCCGCCGCTGGCCGCCAGCATCAGCGGCGTACGGCCCAGGTTGTCGGTGGCGGTCAGCGACAGATGGCCCGGCGAGTGGGCGATCAGCGCGCGGATCTGCTCCGCCACCGCAGCTTCGGCGTCCTCGGGGCGGGTGCTCGCCTGGGGATCCTCCAGGATCTTGCGGATGTCCAGGCCCAGCCGGGCGATGGTCTGGTGCGGCGTCCGGGCCGGTGGTGGTGTCGGTGCCGTCTGCGCCCGGGCCGCCTGCAGCCCCAGGGACAGGCAGAGCAGCAGCAGGGCGATGGCGCGCGCGCCGGCGGTGCCGGTGCAGTTCAGGGCTTGGGGCATGGGGTGGGCGTTGGGGGCGCTCAAGGTCACTCCACCTTGAACTGGAAGTCTTGTTCGAACACGTGATTGCCCTCGCAGTGGTAGCCCGTCAGCGCGCGGATGACGGTGCCGCGGAAGAAGTCGACGACGGCCGGCGGCGGGTCGCCGGGCGACGGCAGCGTGAAGTCGGCCGTCTCCACGATGCCGGCGTGGGTTGCGATCCTGGCCCGCAGCAGCAGGCTGCCCGACCAGCCCAGCGCGCCGCGCAGCGCCGGCTGGGGCCTGCGCGCACAGTTCACGCGGTTGGCGTCGGCAGACAGGGCCGGATCGCCATCGCGCCGGGGATTGAAGACCATGCCCTCGGGCGGCTTCTGCGGCACGTCGACCTCGCCCGCGCGCAAGGCCTTGTTGAAGGCCAGCTGCCTGGCGAGGGACTCATTGACCAGGGCCGGCAGCAGCGGCTCCCGGACCAGGACCTGGCGCAGCTCGGGCGTCGCATTGGGGCAGCGTGCCAGCCAGGCCTTGGTGGCGGCCTCGGGCGTGGGCCGTGCGCCCGCGGCTTCCAGCGCCTGGACGATGCCGACGGCCACCGAGGTCCTGGCATTCAGCAGCAGCGTCATGCGCATCAGATAGGGGCGCAGCAGCGGGTAGCGCTCCAGCGTCAGCGCGCCCGGCTGGCAGGCCACCAGCGTCAGCGCGGGCGCGAAGTTGGCCAGCATCCAGGCGGTCTCGCCGTGGGCATCCGGCCGCTCGATGCCGGCCCTGACGCCGGCGTCGGCGAGCAAGGCCTTCACGACCTGCGGATAGCCACCGCTGACGGCCTGCATCAGCGGCGTGCGGCCCTGCTCGTCGGCATCGACCAGCGAGCCGCGCTGCTCGGGCGGCAGCGCGGCGATCTGCTCGGCCACGGCGCGCTCGGCCGCCTCGCTGGCCTGGCCCGGCTGGGCGCTCATGGCGGCCTGGCGCAGCGTGACGCCCAGGCCGTCGATCAAGCGGCGCGGCGTCGGGATGTCGGGCTGGGCCAGGGCGGTGCTAAACGCCAGTATCAGCGGCAGCAGGAGGTGGGGCGGGCGCAGAAACATGGGCCCGGAGTGTCTACCAGATCAGCCGTCCAGCAAGCGCGCAGCGCGGCGAAATTCACGCCAGGGAGGTGCCGGCGCATCGGCCGCGTAGCGCGAGCGCTCCAGCTCCTCCAGCCACTGCGCGGCCGGCCCGGCATGTGTGCCTAACTGGCCGCGCAGGCGGCGGGCCCAGGCGGCCGGGCTCTCGTGCGGCGGCAGCGCCACGCCGCAGCGGCTCAGCCGCGCCAGGATGCGGGTGCGCTGGCGGCTCCAGGCGTCGTGCGGGCGGCTGCTCCAGCGTATCCAGGCGGCGCCGGCCGCGGCCAGCACGAGGATGACGCCGGCCAGCGCCTGGCCCAGCGCGGTCCAGTCCGGGCGCTGGAAGCCCAGCTGCTTCAGCAGGTCGAACTGGTTCTGGCGCGAGTAGTTCAGCACCAGCTGCTGCCAGCGGTTGTTCAGCGTCTCCCAGCCGTTGCGCACGGCCCGCCACAGCGTCGGGTTGAGCTGGCCCAGCACGCCCGGTGCCGGCCGCAGCGCCTCGCCCTGGCTGACGCGGTTGGGCGCGACGGCGGCGGTGGGGTCGCTGCGCAGCCAGCCCTTGCCGTCCACCCAGTATTCGGCCCAGGCATGGGCGTTGGCGTTGCGCACGACCAGGTAGCCGTCCTGCGGTTCGGCATCCCAGCCCTGGAAGCCGGTGACGATGCGTGCCGGCACGTCCATGGCGCGCATCAGCACGACGAAGGCGGACGCGAAGTGCTCGCAGAAGCCCAGACGGCGGTCCAGCCAGAACTCGTCGATGACATGGGGCGAGGTCGTGCCGTAGCGGCCCGGGGTTAGCGTGTAGGTGAAGTCCTGGCTGCGCACATGGGCCAGCAGGGCCGCCGCCAGGCTTTCCGCGCGCGGGCCCGGCGCCAGGCCGGCAAAGCGCGGCTGGGCGGCCAGCGCCGCGGCCCAGGCCAGCGTGCGCGGATTGGCGCCGGCGGGCAGGGCGAGGTCGGGCGCGAGCTGCAGGCGGTTGCGCTGCTCGCCGGCCCGCCAGGCCGGGTAGGCGCTGGTGTTGAAGCGCAGCCGCTCGGTGATGGGCCGCGGCGACAGCCATTGCAGCTCGGGGCCGCGCACGACGGTGAGGTCGGGCAGCGCCAGTTCGCTGCCGACGCCGCCGGGGCTCATCTCCAGCAGCGGCAGCACCGGGATGCGCAGCGGCTCCAGCGTCATCTCGTAGCGCAGCGCCGGGCCGGTGGTGGCCAGGTCGTCGCGGCCGCGCAGCCAGCCCTGGCCGGGCCGGGCGTCGGCCGCGCGCCAGGTCTTGCCGTCGAAGCGGGTCAGCACCGGGCCGCGGAAATAGCGCTGGTCGGGTGGCGGCACCGGGCCGTCGAACTTCAGCCGCAGCGCGATGCTGTCGTCGTTGGCGATCTCGTTCATCGCGCCGAACTCGAGCTGGTTGGACAGGCCGGTGCGGCCTATGGCCTCGGTGGGCATGCCCCACAGCGGCGCGATGCGCGGGAACAGCAGGAACAGCAGCACCATGACCGGCAGGCCCAGCGCCGTCGTGCCGGCGGCGCGCCGCGCGGCGGTGGCGATGCTGGGCAGGCCTTGCAGTTCGGTGGACGGCATCTGCGACAGCACGACGGCGGCCAGCAGCCCCCACAGCGAGACCAGCGACCCGGCGGCCGTCAGCAGCGACTGCGAGTACAGGAACTGCGTCAGCACGAGGAAGAAGCCGAGGAAGAACACGACGAAGGCGTCGCGCCGCGCGCGCAGCTCCAGCGTCTTCAGCGCCATCAGCATGACCAGCAGCGTGATGCCGGCCTCGCGGCCGATGACGGTGCGGTAGCTCAGCCAGGTCAGGCCCGTGTAGACGGCGACGACCACCAGCAGCCACCAGCGGCTGGGCAGCGGCCGCTGGCGCACCGCCAGCGCCGCGCGCCAGCCCAGCACGACGGCGGTGAGCGCCGTGCTCCACCAGGGCAGGTGATCGGCGTGCGGCGCGATGACGGCGCCGATGACGGCGAGCAGGAAGAGGCTGTCGCGGGTGTCGCGCGGCAGGCGGGCCCACCAGGCAGACCAGGCCCTCATGCGCCGAACCCCGCCAGCAGCTCCAGGCAGGCCTGCCGGTGCGTGGCGCCCAGGGCCGGCGCGATCTCGCGGCCGGCCAGGCGCAGGCCATAGGGCTGGCCCAGGCGCTCGGCGGCCAGCACCCAGGCGGTCAGTCGTGACAGCCTGGCCTCGACGTCGCGGCCCTGGGTGTCGCGCCAGTCCAGCCACAGGTCGCGGGCCAGCGGCGCCTCGGTCTCGCGCACCCACAGCGGCAGGCCTTGCTCCAGCGCCAGCGCCGACTTGCGCCACAGGATCTGCTTCATCGAGTCGCCGCGGCGGTAGCTGCGCACGCCGGAGAAGTCCGTGCCGCTGGTGGCCAGGCGCATGGACGCCGCCTCGGCAGCGCCCGCTTCGGCCTGCGCCGGGAAGGGCGCGGGCAGCTCTTCCGGGCGCGGGTAGATCCAGACCCGGCTGGCCGGCCGCCAGTAGCTCCAGGCGCGGAAGAAGCCCAGCGGGAAGCGCGTCGTGACGATGAGGCGGGGCAGCTCGTGCAGGCCGCGCTTCACGGCCGGCAGGCGCAGCTTCAGTGCGGCATGCCCCAGGGCCGGCACGTCCACCCAGGCGGGCTCGGTGGCGCCGCCCTCCAGCTGGGCGGCGATGGCGATGCCGAAACGGGCGCGGCCCGGGTTGTGCAGGCGCAGCTCCAGCGCGTACTCGTCGCCGGCATGCACGCCGTCGGGCGCCCGCAGGTCCATCTGCAGGCCGCGCAGGTTGGCGTGGGTGGTGTGCATGGACGCCAGGCCCGCGCCAGTCAGCGCGAAGGTCAGCGCATAGCCCAGGCTGAGCTGCTCGTTGATGCTGGTCAGCAGCAGCACGCCCAGCGTGCCGCAGAAGGCCAGGCCGGCCCAGGTGGGCACGATGTAGACGTTGCGCTGCGTGGTCTGGTGGGTGTCGGCGCGCGGCTGGCGGGCCTGCCACCAGCGCTGCCAGCGGGCGCGGGCGGCGGCGATCACGGCAAGGGGATGGCTTCGATCATGGCCCGCACCTGCTCGCGTGCGCCGCGGCCGGCGCCGGCGCGCGACTGCAGCCGGTGGGCGATGGTCTGCGGCAGGATGGCCTGCACGTCGTCGGGCGAGACGTAGTCGCGCCCCTGCAGCAGCGCGCGCGCCCGCGCGGCGCGCAGCACGGCCAGGCCGGCGCGCGGCGACAGGCCCTCGACGAACCACTGGCCCGAACGCGTCGCGGCGATCAACGCCTGCAGATAGTCCAGCAGCGGCGGCGCGGCATGGATGCTCTTGACGGCGGCCTGCACCTGGATCAACTCGGCCGGCGTCATGAGCGGCTGCAGCGCGCGCAGCTGCTCGCGGCTGTCGCCGCCCGTCAACAGCTCGCGTTCGGCGGCGGCGTCGGGGTAGCCCAGCGAGATGCACATCAGGAAGCGGTCCAGCTGCGACTCCGGCAGCGGGAAGGTGCCCAGCTGCTCGCTGGGGTTCTGCGTCGCGATGACGAAGAAGGGCTGGGGCAGCGGATGGCTGACGCCCTCGATGCTGACCTGGTGCTCCTCCATGGCCTCCAGCAGCGCGCTCTGCGTCTTGGGGCCGGCGCGGTTGATCTCGTCGGCCAGCAGCACCTGGGCGAACACCGGGCCGGGGTGGAAGGCGAAGCCCTGGCGCTCGCGCTCGTAGACCGAGACGCCCAGCAGGTCGCTGGGCAGCAGGTCGGCCGTGAACTGCAGGCGCGAGAACTTCAGGCCCAGCGAGATGGCCAGCGCATGGGCCAGCGTGGTCTTGCCGACGCCGGGCAAGTCTTCGATGAGCAGATGGCCGCCGGCCACCAGGCAGGCCAGGGAATCGGCGATCTGTGCGGGTTTGCCCTTGATGACCGTGCTAATCTGGTTTTGCAGGGCCTGCAGCTGCCCCGCCAGGGTTCGTGATTGCGTCATGGGCCTGACCATATCAAGAGACATGCCCACCGCTTACTTCAATCCCCCCGAATGCCGCCGTCATGAGATGGGCGAAGGGCATCCCGAGTGCCCCGAGCGCCTGGCCGCCATCGATGACTGGCTGATCGCATCGGGCCTGAGCCAGGCGCTGGCCTATGTGAGCACCCGGCCGGCGGAGCTGCAGGACGTGGAACTGGCCCACACCCATGGCTATGTGGCCGAGATCGGCGAGTTGCTGCGCGGCTGCGCCGACAGCGGCGGGCGCTGTGCCGTGGACCCCGACACCTGGGCCAATGCCCACACCTGGTCGGCTGCGCTGCATGCCGCGGGCGCGGCGGTGCAGGCCACCGACCTGGTTCTGGATGGCGGCGCCGACAACGCCTTCTGCGCCGTGCGGCCGCCCGGCCACCATGCGACGCGCGACCAGAGCATGGGCTTTTGCTTCTTCAACAACGTGGCCATCGCGGCGCGGCATGCGCTGGACCGGCGCGGCCTGGAGCGCGTGGCCATCGTGGACTTCGACGTGCACCACGGCAACGGCACCGAGGACATCATCGCGGGCGACGAGCGCGTGCTGATGGTCAGCCTGTTCCAGCATCCGCTCTACCCCTACAGCGGCGCCCTGCCCAAGGGCGAGAACATGGTCAACGTGCCGCTGCCGCCCTACACGCGGGGCGGCGAGGTGCGCGAGATCATCGAGGCCATGTGGCTGCCGGCGCTGGAGCGCTTCCGGCCGCAGATGATCTTCGTCTCGGCCGGCTTCGATGCGCATCGCGACGACGACCTGGGCCAGCTGGGCCTGGTGGAGGCGGACTACGAGTGGATCACGCTCAAGGTCAAGGCCGTGGCCGAGCGCCATGCCCAGGGCCGCATCGTGTCGGTGCTGGAGGGCGGCTACAACCTGCACGCGCTGTCGCGCAGCGTCGCGGTGCATCTGCGGGCGCTGGCCGATCTCTGATGCCGAATGACAGCGTCCCGCGGCAGGACGCGGGACACCACAGACATGCATGAACCTCTGAACCTGAACGAACTCCGGGCCTTGCTGGCCCACGCCTTCAGCGCCGCCGCGCTGGCCGAATGGCTGCTGCTGCTGGGCTGTCTGCTGCTGGCCGGCCTGATCAGCTGGCTGCTGTTCCGCGCCACGCCGCGGCAGCCGCAGAGCGTGCTGTTCGGCCGGCGCGTCATCGACGGTGCGCTGCTGCCGGTGCTGGCCGTGGCGCTGGCCTTCGTGGCGCGGCGGCTGCTGCCGCTGTGGGGCGTGGCGCCGGCGCTGTTCAAGCTGGTGCTGCCGCTGCTGGTGTCGCTGGCGGTCATCCGGCTGGTGGCGCGCGTGCTGGCCCGCGCCTTTCCGGACTCCCGGCCCATCAAGTCCATCGAGCGCATCGGCTCTTGGCTGATCTGGATGGGCGCCGCGCTGTGGGTGACCGGCCTGCTGCCCATCATCCTCGACGCACTGGACGACATCGGCTGGAAGTTCGGCACCGTGCGGCTGACGCTGCTCAATCTCATCGAGGGCGGGCTGACCGCCATCGTCGTGCTGCTGCTGGCCTTGTGGCTGTCGTCGGCCATCGAGGCGCAGCTGCTCAAGCGCGATTCGCTGGACATGTCCATGCGCAAGATCGCCGCGAACGCGGTGCGCGCGCTGCTGCTGTTCGTCGGGCTGCTGGTGGCGCTGTCGACGGCCGGCATCGACCTGACGGCGCTGGGCGTGCTGGGCGGCGCGCTGGGCGTGGGCCTGGGCTTCGGCCTGCAGAAGCTGGCGGCCAACTATGTGTCAGGCTTCGTCATCCTGGCCGAGCGCTCGCTGCGCATCGGCGACATGGTCAAGGTGGACGGCTTCGAGGGCCGCGTGACCGACATCACGACGCGCTACACCGTCATCCGCTCGCTGGGCGGCCGCGAGGCCATCGTGCCCAACGAGATGCTGATCACGCAGCGCGTGGAGAACTCCTCGCTGGCCGACCCGCGCGTGTCGCTGTCCACCGTCGTGCAGGTGGACTACGGCTGCGACGTGGAGCTCGTCATGCGCGAGCTGGAGGCGGCCGCGGCGGCCGTGCCGCGCGTGCTGCAGCAGCCCGCGCCGTCCACGACGCTGACCGCCTTCGCCGACAACGGCATCGAGCTGACCGTGGGCTTCTGGATCATGGACCCGGAGAACGGCGCCGGCGGCGTGCGCTCGAACGTGAACCTGGCGATCTGGCGCAAGCTCAAGGAGCTGGGCGTGGACATTCCCTACCCGCAGCAGGTGCAGCATCAGCCCAAGGCCGCCGCCAGCGCCGCGCAGCCTGCGTCGCCCCAGCCCTGATCGGCATGCCGTGAAATGTTCCCGCGCCGGCGGCGCGGAGCCGTCGGCGTGAGCGCCAGGCCTCCTAGGATGCGCCCCTTGGGCGAACCAAGGGAGACAGGCATGGGATTCATGCAGAGAGTGATGCTGACGCAGCTGGTGCCTGCGGGGCTGGTCGCGGCGTTGGGCTTGTTCGTGCTGGTGGGCACGTCCAGCATGGAGTCGCGGCTGGGCGAGTATTTCCGCAAGCAGGACGCGCTGGCCAGCCAGGTGGGCGAGATGTACGCGCAGGGCCTGCAGATGGGGCAGGCGCTGCGCAACGTGGTGCTGGATCCGGCCAACAAGAAGGCCTACGAGAACCTGGAGAACGCGGGGCGCGACTACGACGTGGCGGCCCGTGCGGCGGCGGCCGCAGCGGCGGATTCGCCCGAACTCCAGCAGCTCCAGGCCATGGTCGGCATGCGCACCAGGCTGGCCCAGGTGCAGGCCGAGGCCGTCAAGCTGGCGGCGCAGGACACGGCGGCGGCCATCCAGCTGATCAACAAGCAGGAAACGCCGGCCTGGCGCGAGCTCAGAGGCGCGCTGCTGGAGCTCAAGAAGGTCACCGTGGCCGACAAGGAGCGGGCGCGCACCGAGGCCAGCGCGGCCATGAGCAAGGCTCGTGGGTGGGTGTTGGGCGTGGTGCTGGTCTGCCTGGTGGTGTGTGCCGTGCTGCTGCAGCAGCTGCGTGCCGTGCTGCGCCGTGAGCTGGGCGGGGACCCGGCCGTGGCGCGCGCCGTGTTGCAACGCGTGGCCGAGGGCGACCTGGTGGCCGAGGCGCCGGTGGCGCCGGGCGACCAGCACAGCATGATGTCGGCGCTGGCGCGCACGCAGCAGTCGCTGCGCGCGCTGGTGGCCGATGTGAGCCAGAGCGCCCAGGCCATCAGCGGCGCCACCGGCGAGATCGCGGCCGGCAACCAGGACCTGTCCAACCGCACCGAGCGCCAGGCCGGCAGCCTGCAGGAGACGGCGGCGTCCATGGAGCAGCTGGCCTCCACCGTGCGGCAGAACGCCGACACGGCCGCCGAGGCCAATCAGCTGGCGCGCCAGGCCAGCAGCCTGGCGACCGACGGCGGCAAGGTGGTGCAGCAGGTGGTGCAGACCATGGACGCCATCAGCGGCCAGGGCCGCAAGATCGCCGACATCACGTCGGTCATCGACGGCATCGCCTTCCAGACCAACATCCTGGCGCTGAACGCGGCCGTCGAGGCGGCGCGCGCGGGCGAGCAGGGGCGCGGCTTTGCCGTCGTCGCCGGCGAGGTGCGTTCGCTGGCCCAGCGCTGCGCCGAGGCGGCGCGCGAGATCAAGCAGCTGATCGCCGAGAACATCGAGAAGATCTCCGGCGGCAGCCAGCAGGTGGAGCAGGCCGGCCAGACCATGGCCGAGCTGGTCAGCCAGGTGCAGCGCGTCAGCACGCTGATCGGCGAGATCTCCACGGCCACCCGCGAGCAGAGCGGCGGCATCGGCCAGGTCAGCGAGGCCATGGGCCGGCTGGACGAGGTGACGCAGCAGAACGCCGCGCTGGTGGAGGAAAGCACCGCCGCCGCGATGAGCCTGAACGAACAGGCCGCGCGGCTGGAGGGGCTGGTGGGCGTGTTCCGGGTGCGCTGATCAGAAGTCCGCGTCCAGCACGACGCGGTAGCGCGCCTTGCCCGAGCGCAGGTGATCCAGCGCGTCGTTGACGCGGCTCATCGGGAAGCGCTCCACCTGCGGCAGGATCTGGTGGCGGGCCGAGAACTCCAGCATGGTCGCCAGCACCGACGGCGGCGGCGTGGGCGAGGCCGACAGGTTTTTTTGCCAGCTCAGCAGGCCGCCGCTCTTCAGCGCCATCGCCTCGGTGACCACGCCCACCAGGTGCATGCGGCCCTTGGGCGCCAGCGTGCCCAGCAGCGCGTCCCAGTTCAGCGCGGCGCCGACGGTGATGAGCAGGAAGTCCAGGCTGCCGGCGGCGGCCTTCAGCTCGGCCTTGTCGACGCTGGACACGGTCTTGTGCGCACCCAGCGCCAGCGCCTCCTCGCGCTTGGACGCCGACGATGTGAACGCCGTCACCTCGCAGCCCCAGGCGCGCGCGAACTTCACCGCCAGGTGGCCCAGGCCGCCGATGCCGACCACGCCGACGCGGTCGGTGGGCTTGATGGCGTGCAGCACGAAGGGCAGGAAGACCGTGCCACCGCCGCACATCAGCGGGCCGGCCGCGGCGGGGTCCAGCGCGTCGGGCAGCGGGATGGCCCAGCTCCAGTGCGCGCGCAGCCGGTCGGCGAAGCCGCCATGGCGGCCGATCAGCGTCGGCTGGCGCTGGCCGCACAGGTGTTGCTCGCCACCCAGGCAGAAGTTGCAATGCGTGCAGCTGCTGCTGTGCCAGCCCACGCCCACGCGCTGGCCGAGCTGTCGGCCCTTGGCGCGCGGCCCCAGCGCCGTGATGCGGCCCACCACCTCATGGCCGGGCACGACGGGGTAGCTGGCCGGGAACCACTCGCTGTCGATCATGGCGAGATCGGAGTGGCAGATGCCGCAATGCTCCACCGTGATCTCGACGTCCTCGTCGCCCAGCGCGCCGGGGTCGAAGTCGAAGGGCTGCAGCGGGCCGCCGGCGGCGTGGGCGGCGTAGGCGCGGATGGGGGCCATGGTCCGCTGCCTCAGCCTGCCGCGACCGGGATGCCCAGCGGCTTGCCCGAGGCGATGCGCTGTTTCCAGTCGGCCGGGCCCGTGATGTGGGCGCTGGTGCCGCTGGCGTCCACGGCCACCGTGACCGGCATGTCCACCACGTCGAACTCGTAGATGGCCTCCATGCCCAGGTCCGCGAAGCCGACCACCTTGGCGCCCTTGATGGCCTTGCTGACCAGGTAGGCCGCACCGCCGACCGCCATCAGGTAGGCGCTCTTGTGGTTCTTGATGGACTCGATGGCCACGGGGCCGCGCTCGGCCTTGCCCACCATCGCGATGAGGCCGGTCTTGGCCAGCATCATGTCGGTGAACTTGTCCATGCGCGTGGCCGTCGTCGGGCCGGCCGGGCCCACCACCTCGTCGCGCACCGGGTCGACCGGGCCCACGTAGTAGATGACGCGGTTGGTGAAGTCCACCGGCAGTTGTTCGCCCTTGGCCAGCATGTCCTGGATGCGCTTGTGCGCGGCGTCGCGGCCGGTCAGCATCTTGCCGTTCAGCAGCAGCGTGTCGCCGGGCTTCCAGCTGGCGACCTCGGCCGGCGTCAGCGTGTTCAGGTCGACGCGCTTGCTCTTGTTGTAGTCGGGCGCCCAGTGCACGTCGGGCCACAGGTCCAGGCTCGGGGCCTCCAGGTAGCTGGGGCCGCTGCCGTCCAGCACGAAGTGGGCGTGACGGGTGGCCGCGCAGTTCGGGATCATCGCGATGGGCTTGCTGGCCGCGTGCGTCGGGAAGGTCTTGATCTTCACGTCGAGCACCGTCGTCAGACCGCCCAGGCCTTGGGCGCCTATGCCGAGGGCGTTGACCTTCTGGTAGAGCTCGATGCGCAGCTCCTCGAGCTTGTTCTGCGGGCCGCGCTGCAGCAGCTCGTACATGTCGATGTCTTCCATCAGCGCCTGCTTGGCCAGCAGCGCGGCCTTCTCGGCCGTGCCGCCCACGCCTATGCCCAGCATGCCGGGCGGGCACCAGCCGGCGCCCATGGTCGGCACGGTCTTGAGCACCCAGTCGACGATGTCGTCGCTGGGGTTGAGCATGTAGACCTTGCTCTTGTTCTCCGAGCCGCCGCCCTTGGCCGCGACGATGACGTCCACGGTGTTGCCGGGCACCACCTCCATCTGCACGACGGCGGGCGTGTTGTCCTTGGTGTTCTTGCGCGCAAAGATGGGGTCGTCCAGCACGCTGGCGCGCAGCTTGTTGTCGGGGTTCAGATAGCCCTGGCGCACGCCCTCGTTGATGGCGTCCTCGATGCTGCCGCTGAAGCCTTCCCAGCGCACGTCCATGCCTATCTTCAGGAACACGTTGACGATGCCGGTGTCCTGGCAGATCGGGCGGCGGCCCTCGGCGCACATGCGGCTGTTGGTGAGGATCTGCGCGATGGCGTCCTTGGCCGCCGGCGAAGCCTCGCTCTCATAGGCGCGGGCCAGGTGGGCGATGTAGTCGGCCGGGTGGTAGTACGAGATGTACTGCAGAGCGGCAGCAACGCTGTCGATGAGGTCTTGCTGGCGGATCGTGACGGTCATGGCGGAGTCGGGTGAGGATGGACTGCGGCCGGGATTATCCGGCGCCAGGGCCACTATGCTGCTGACAGCCCTCAGGAGACCCCTTGATGAACACCCGCATTGAGCGCGACAGCTTCGGCCCCATCGAGGTGCCGGCCGACCGACTGTGGGGGGCGCAGACGCAGCGCTCGCTGCAGAACTTCGACATCTCCGGCGAGCGTCAGGCGCCCGAGCTGATCCGCGCGCTGGCGCGGGTGAAGCGCGCGTCCGCCGTCGTCAACCATGCGCTGGGGCTGCAGGATGCGCGCAAGACCGACGCCATCGTGGCCGCGGCCGACGAGGTCATCGGCGGCCTGCACGCCGATGAGTTCCCGCTGGTCGTCTGGCAGACGGGCTCGGGCACGCAGACCAACATGAACGTCAACGAGGTGCTGGCCAACCGGGCCAGCGAACTGCTGGGCGGCCGGCGCGGGGAAGGGCGCCTCGTGCACCCCAACGACGACGTGAACCGCAGTCAGAGCAGCAACGACGTCTTTCCCACCGCCATGCATGTGGCGGCCGTGCAGGCGCTGCAGGAGCGCCTGCTGCCGCCGCTGCGCGCCTTGCGGGAGACGCTGCGGCAGAAGGCCGAGGCCTATGACGACATCGTCAAGATCGGCCGCACCCATCTGCAGGACGCGACGCCGCTGACGCTGGGGCAGGAGATCTCCGGCTGGGTGGCGCAGCTGGCGCAGGGCGAGCGCCACCTGCTGGCGGCGCTGCCGCATCTGCACGAGCTGGCGCTGGGCGGCACGGCGGTGGGGACGGGCTTGAATGCGCCCAAGGGCTACGCCGAGCAGGTCGCCGCGGAGCTGGCGCGTCAGACCGGCCAACCGTTCGTCACGGCGCCCAACAAGTTCGAGGCCATGGCGGCCTGCGACGCGCTGGTCCATGCCCACGGCGCGCTGAAGACGCTGGCCGCCAGCATGAACAAGATCGCCAACGACGTGCGCTGGCTGGCCAGCGGTCCGCGCAGCGGCCTCGGCGAGATCCGCATCCCGGAGAACGAGCCGGGCTCCTCCATCATGCCGGGCAAGGTCAACCCGACGCAGAGCGAGGCGATGACCATGCTGGCCGCCCAGGTGATGGGCAACGACGTGGCCATCAACATCGGCGGCGCGTCGGGAAATTTCGAGCTCAACGTGTTCCGCCCCATGGTCATCCACAACTTCCTGCAGAGCGTGCGCCTGCTGGGCGATGGCATGGCCAGCTTCAACCGCCACTGCGCCGTGGGCATAGAGCCCGACGAGGCGCGCATCGCCGAGCTGGTGCAGCGCTCGCTGATGCTGGTCACGGCGCTCAACACCCACATCGGCTACGACAAGGCCGCCGAGATCGCCAAGAAGGCGCACAAGGACGGCAGCAGCCTGCGAGAGGCCGCGCTGGCGCTGGGCCATGTGACGGCCCAGCAGTTCGACGCCTGGGTGGTGCCGGGGCGGATGGTGGGGCGCTAACGCGTTATGACTGTCGGTTTTTCTGACATGGCCGTCCTGGCTTGCGGAAAAACTCCTTTTGCATCAACGGCTTGTTGTTCTGGACCGAACTTTGCTTCGGACGCCCCCGGGAATGTTCCCAGGAGGGCTCGTCATGACGCGATCAATGAGGAATTGGCTGGCAGGTGCCGCGGTGTCCGTGGCGGCGATCTGTCTTCCGTTGCAGGCCGTGGCAGCGCCTGCCATCTCGATCACCAACACCACCGGCCTGACTTTGGGCAACGGACCTTTCACGCTGGGCTGGTCTTTCACGGTCAACAGCGACATCACGATCATGGCGCTAGGCGTCTTTGATGCCGACCAGGACGGCCTGGCCGAGCGCCATGAAGTGGGCCTGTGGAGCAGCGACGGCACGCTGCTGGCATCCACCATCGTCGGCGCGGGTACGGCCGATCCGCTGACCGCGCAGTTCCGCTACTCGGGCATCACCGCGCTGACGCTGACCGCCGGCCAGACCTACACCATCGGGGCGGTCTGGAACAATTTGCTCGACGGGCTGATCTACCCAGGGGACGCGACGGGGTTCTCCACGCCCGCGGACATCTCCTTCATGGAGACCCGGTTCGCCGTGGGCGGCGCGCTCGCGAATCCCACCAGCAATACAGGCGGCGTGCTGCCCGCCTATTTCGGGCCCAACTTCCTGTTCGATGCGGCCGGCACCGTGCCGGAGCCGGCCAGCCTGCTGCTGCTGGGCCTGGCCCTGGCGGCGCTGTCTGCCGCGCAGGCGCGCAGGCGCGGCGCGAACCCTCTGGGGTGATTGCTCGGTGGCGCTGCCACCGTCAACCCGGATGAAAAACGCCCCGGTCGCGATGCGGCCGGGGCGTTTGTCTTGGGGGCCTCAGTGCTTGCCGGAATGCGACCCGTGGGAGGTCAGGTCCACCAGCCGGTCGGTGTAGGCAATGGCCATGGCCGACAGCAGGAAGGTGATGTGGATGATGGTCTGCCACATCAGCGTCTTCTCGTCGTAGTTGGCCGCGTTGATGAAGGTCTTCAGCAGGTGGATGGAGCTGATGCCGATGATGGACAGGCCCAGCTTCACCTTCAGCACCGACGCGTTCACATGGCCCAGCCATTCCGGCTGGTCGGGGTGGTGCTCGAGGTTCATGCGCGACACAAAGGTCTCGTAGCCGCCCACGATCACCATGATCAGCAGGTTGGAGATCATGACCACGTCGATCAGGCCCAGCACCACCAGCATCAGGATGGTCTCGTTGAGCTTCTCCGGCACGGCTTCGGCGCGGTAGCCGATGCTCTTGACCAGCAGCTCCAGCGCATGTTTGTCGCCAAATGCCGCCTCGATGAGGTGCAGCAGCTCGGTCCAGAACTGGAACACGTAGATGGCCTGGGCCAGGATGAGGCCGATGTACAGCGGCAGTTGCAGCCAGCGGCTGGCAAAGATCAGGCGGGGCAGGGGGCGCAGTTGGGGGTCGGATTGCATGGACGGGTGGTCGGGCAACAATGGCGGGAAATTCTAGGTGGCGAGCTGCACGTCCTGTCGTCAGGACATCGTCAGTCGTCACAAGCACAGTCCGCGCCAGTCATTCCAGGAGACAAGCCCATGAGCACGCCCAACACCTATCCGCCCAGCCCCGAGTGGCTCGCCAACGCCCATGTGAAGGGCGAGGCCGGCTATGCGGCGCTGGTGGCCGAGGCCGAGGCAGACTACGCCGGCTACTGGGCCCGCCTGGCCCGCGAGCTGCTGAGCTGGCAGACGCCGTTCACGAAGACGCTCAACGACAGCGACGCGCCCTTCTTCAAGTGGTTCGAGGACGGCAAGCTCAACGTTTCCTACAACTGCCTGGACCGCCATGTGGAGGCGGGCAAGGGCGGCAAGACCGCGCTGATCTTCGAGGCCGACGATGGCACCGTCACCCACGTCAGCTATGCCGAACTGCTGGCCCGGACCAGCCAGCTCGCCAACGCGCTGAAGGCGCGCGGCATCCAGAAGGGCGACCGCGTCGTCATCTACATGCCCATGTCCGTCGAGGGCGTCGTGGCCATGCAGGCCTGCGCCCGCATCGGCGCGACGCATTCCGTCGTGTTCGGCGGCTTCTCGGCACAGTCGCTGCGCGACCGCGTGCAGGACGCCGGCGCCGTGGCACTGATCTGCGCCGACGAGCAGATGCGCGGCGGCAAGGCCTTGCCGCTGAAGGCCATCGTCGACGAGGCGCTGGAGGGCGGCTCCTGCCCGACGCTGCGCGACGTCATCGTCTACCAGCGCACCGGCGGCAAGATCGGCTGGACCGAGGGCCGCGACCTGTGGCTGCACGACCTGATGGACGCCGAGACCAGCCACTGCCCGCCCGAGTGGGTGGAGGCCGAGCATCCGCTGTTCCTGCTCTACACCTCGGGTTCCACCGGCAAGCCCAAGGGTGTGCAGCACAGCAGCGGCGGCTATCTGCTGCATGCGGCGCTGACCACCAAGTGGACCTTCGACCTGAAGGACGACGACATCTTCTGGTGCACGGCCGACATCGGCTGGGTCACCGGCCACAGCTACATCACCTATGGCCCGCTGGCGCTGGGCGGCACCGAGATTGTCTTCGAGGGCGTGCCCACCTATCCGGACGCCGGCCGCTTCTGGCAGATGATCCAGAAGCACAAGGTCACCATCTTCTACACGGCGCCCACGGCCATACGTTCGCTGATCAAGGCGGCCGAGACCAATGCCGCCGTGCATCCGAAGAACTACGACCTGTCGTCCTTGCGCCTGCTGGGCTCGGTGGGCGAGCCCATCAACCCGGCGGCCTGGGAGTGGTACCACCAGCATGTGGGCGGCGGCCGCTGCCCCATCGTCGACACCTTCTGGCAGACCGAGACGGGCGGCCACATGATCACGCCGCTGCCCGGTGTGACGACGCTGGTGCCGGGCTCCTGCACGCGGCCCTTCCCGGGCATCACGGCCGCCATCGTCGACGAGATGGGCAACGACGTGCCCAACGGCCAGGGCGGCATCCTGGTCGTCAAGAAGCCGTGGCCGAGCATGATCCGCACCATCTACGGCGATCCCGAGCGCTTCAAGAAGAGCTACTACCCGGCCGAGCTCAAGGGCTACTACCTGGCCGGCGACGGCGCCATCCGCGACGCCGAGACGGGCTACTTCACGATCACGGGCCGCATCGACGACGTGCTGAACGTGTCGGGCCACCGCATGGGCACGATGGAGATCGAGTCGGCACTGGTGGGCTGCACCGAGCTGGTGGCGGAAGCCGCCGTGGTGGGCCGCCCCGACGACACCACCGGCGAGGCCATCTGCGCCTTCGTCGTGCTCAAGCGCCCCCGCCCCAGCGGTGAGGAGGCCAAGGCCATCGCCAAGCAGTTGCGCGACCATGTGGCCAAGGAGATCGGCCCCATCGCCAAGCCCAAGGACATCCGCTTCGGCGACAACCTGCCCAAGACCCGCTCCGGCAAGATCATGCGCCGCCTGCTGC
>JAACZV010000019.1 GCA_009996515.1 Comamonadaceae bacterium | reverse complement strand
ATCTTCATCTCCCACCTCAGCTGCCACTGCGTATAGCTGGGCCCGCCGCTGCGCGACGTGATGACCTGGTCGCCGGTGCTGATCACGCTGCCCGTGAAATAGTCCAGCGCCGACAGGTTGGACGCCGACAGCCGCAGCGACTGCTCGGTGTTGATGGCCCACAGCGCGAAGGCATCCACCACCGCCTTGCGGCTGGCGGTGGACTCGGTGATCAGCGTCTGCTGGATGGTGGTGGATGGCGTCCAGTTCAGCGAGGCGCCCAGCGTCAGCGGCAGCGAGCGCAGCCGGTAGTCGGCCCCCAGGTTGAGCGTGCCCCTGGGCTGGCCATCGAGGTGGTTGTTGGGCCCCTGGATGCCGTCCACCCTGGACGTGAACACGCTGAGGTTGCTGCGCACGTTGACGGGCAGCGCGTCCTCGAAATACTCGTCCAGCCGGAAGCGCGCCTCCAGCTCCAGGCCGGCCGTGGAGGCCTTGCCGATGTTCTGCGGCCGCGACACCCAGCGCGGCGTGGCGGCCCAGGGCACGGTCTCCAGCGCCGTCACGTTGCGCATCAGGTTGCTGATGCGGCGGGCGAAGAAGTTGGCGCTCAGCAGGCCACCCTTGCTGAGATAGTGCTCGTAGCCCACCTCGAAGCCGGTGGCCAGCTCGGGCTTGAGGTCGGGGTTGCCGGCGCGGTCGGGCGTGTTGGCCTGGTGCGGCACCTGGCTGTTGATGGTGGGCCGCGCGATCAGGTCCTGCAGCTGCGGGCTGCGGTAGCTGCGCGTCAGGCTGGCGCGGATCATGTCGCGGCCGCGCTCGTCCAGCTTGTAGCGCGCATGGGCCAGCGGCGTGAAGACGCCGGACCGGTTGCGCGCGTCGTAGGTCGCCGCGCTGGACTTGGTGCTGATGCCCTCCCAGCGCGCGCCGGCATAGAAGTCCCACTGCTTGCCCACCGTCCACTCGTCCTGGGCATAGGCGGCGATGCGGGTGGAGGCGGCGTCGAGGTCGTCGCCGAAATCGTCCAGCCCGGGCTGCGGCGCGCCGTTGACCAGCGTCACGCGGCTGCTGTGACGGGTCGTGCCTTCGCCCTCGAGGCCGGCGACCAGGGAGTGGTCGTTGCCGAGGTTGTGCGACAGCTTGGCCATGGCGCTCCAGCTGCTGTCGCGGCTGGTGCTGCTGTCGTCCTGCAGCCGCGTCGCCGCGCCGGCCAGGTATTCCTGGCGCAGGCTGTGGCTCTCGCCGCGCGCGCGGCCCAGGCCGGCGCGTGCCTCGATGCGGGTGTCGCTGCCCGGTCGGCTCTGCCACTGCGCGTTCAGCCGCGCCATCGTGAAGCGGTTGTCGCCCTGGGTGTCGGCCGCGTCGAAGAAGCCGGCCGGCCGCGGGTCGGGCGCGGGCAGCGTCGTCTGGCGCAGCTGGGAATCGCTGTTCGAGCGGGTGGCCACGAGGAAGGGCTGGATGGCCAGGCTGTCGGTGGCGTTGAGCTTGAACTGCACGCGGCCGGTCAGGTTCAGCGAGCGGCGGCTGTCCTCGCTGCGGCCGCGCGAGCTCAGCAGGCTGTCGGAGCCGGTCGCGACCGTGTGGGTCAGCGTGTCGTTGATGACGTCGTCGATGCGCTCGCCGCGCATCGCGTTGACGGTCAGGTTGTAGGCATGGCCGTCGCCGAAGTTGTCGTTGCGCGTCCAGCTGACGCCGGGGCTGAGCTGGCCGCGCTCGCTGCCGAAGCCGGCGCGGAACTCGTTGAGCTTCTTCTTCAGCGCCTCGCGCAGCACCACGTTGATGGTGCCGGCCACGGCGCGCGTGCCGTACTCTGCGGTGGGCGCGCGCAGCACCTCGATGCGCTCCACCTGCTCGGGCGGCAGCTGGTCCAGCGAGAAGCCCGGCGGCATGCGCTCGCCGTTGACGAGGATCTGCGTGTAGCCGCCGCCCATGCCGCGCATGCGGATGTCGCCGCCGCGGCCCGGGCGGCCGCCGGTGGTGACGCCCGGCAGGCGCTTGATCATCTCGCCCAGCGTGGAATCGCCGAACTTCTCGATCTCTTCGCGCGTGATGACGATCTTGCTGGCCGTCGAGGCGCGGCGCACGGATTCGTCGCTGGCGTTGCCGCTGACCTCCACGCGCTGCAGCTGTTCGGCCTTGGCCGGGGCCGGCTTGGGCGCCGGGCGCTGCGGCGCGGAGGCCGGGGTCTCGGGAGGGACGGCTTGGGCGAGGGCGGCGCCGCACAGGCTGCCGCAGGCCACCAGCGCGGTGGCCGCAGGAACACGGAGAAGTTGCATGCGCCGCAGCTTGCCATGCGGGCCCGGGCGGCCTGTGGCGGGGCTGTTAAGGCAAAACTTCTTTACCGCCGCTGCGGCGATTCAGTCATGCCGGTGATGATTTCGCGGTGCATGGGCGCCAGCCGCGCCAGCATGCCGTTCTGCGCAGTGAAGGGAATGCCCTTGGCGTCCATGGCCTGCTGCAGGATCTCCACCAGCGCATTGAAGTCGCGATGGCGGATGTCCAGGTCCTCATGGATCAGCTTCATGTCCTTGCCCTTGTAGACGCAGGGCCCGCCGGACTGCTGGCAGAGCTGGTCGGTCAGCTGCAGCACCAGGTTGTCGCGGTCCACGCCCTTGAAGAAGCGGGCGGTGCGCGGGTCGTCGAACAGCCGCGGCACGAAGTCGTCCATCACGGCGCGTATGCCCGTCTTGCCGCCCCAGGCCTGGTAGACCTCGTCACGGGTGGGCGGCGTCTGTGCAAGCGCCGCAGCGCTGGCGAGCAGCAGGGCGGCGGCGAGGGTGAGGCGGTGCATGGCGGACTCCTAGAACGCGAACTGCGCCGACAGATAGCCACCCGTCTGGCGCCTGGGCTGAACGGCCGGTGCGATGCGGCCCAGGTCCACCCAGGCCGCGGTGAGCGAGACCTGCTTGTTGGGCGTCCAGGCGACGAAGACATCCTTCCAGTCGTCCTCCTTGAGCGCGCCGGCGCCGAGGACGGAGGGGTTCAGGTTGTCGGGCTTGGCGCGGAACTCGACGCCGATGGCCAGGTCTTTGCGCAGCAGCTTGGCCAGCGAAACCTCGGGTTGCAGCCGGTAGCCCCGGCCCTGCGCGCCGCCGAAACCGAGCAAGCCGTTCTGGTTGGCCCGGGTGGCGCGCAGCGTCAGGTTGACGAGCAGGCCCTCGGCGAGCAGGAGCTTGGTCGCGCTGGCGTAGAAGTCGGTGCCCGAATCCCTGGCCCCCAGCGGGCCGAAGAGGGTGGGGCCGAGGGCGCCCGCATGGGTGTTCTTGCGCTCCAGGCCGAGCGCGATCTGCGGCATCAGGCGGTCGCTGTCCAGCACGGCGTCGCCGGTGACGCGCAGCTTCACGCCCAGGATGTCCTGCTTCAGGTGCAGGCCGTCCAGGCCCAGCGGCGCGAGGCTGCTCCGGGTGTCCAGGTCTTGCCGGGCCAGCGAGACCTCCAGGCGGTCGTGGATGCCCGCTGCGACGCCATAGGCCAGCAGGCCGTAGTGGCCGGTCCGGGCGCGGGTGACGAAGGCGGTGGCGCCCCATTCGCCGGCGCTGGCATAGCTGCCGATCACGGCCCAGGGCGTCAGGCCGCCGCCGGCCGCACCATCAATGCTGGACACGCCGCCGGTGAGCAGCAGCTTGCCCTGGGCCTGGGCCAGGGCGGGCGCGCCGAGCAAGGCGGCGATCAGCAGAACAGCGGGGCGGCGCAAGGGTTCTCCAGCGGCGGGGTGAGGGTGAGGCACTCTACGCAGAAAGCCTGCCTGCGGGCGGCCGAGCGGCCGCGGGCTAGACTGCTCGCCCCGTTTCCCGTGAACTGTTTCCTGCCATGACCGCGATTTCCGATGCCCAGCTGCAACCCCTGCTGCAAGCCGTGGTGGACCCCGGCAGCGGCCGCCCGCTGGGCGAGGCCAAGGCCATCAAGGCGGTCAAGGTCGACGGCGCCGACGTGGCCATCGATATCGAGCTGGGCTACCCGGCGGCCAGCCAGCACGCGGCGCTGCGGGCGGCCGTCATCGCGGCAGCCAGGAGCCTGCCCGGCGTCGGCAACGTCAGTGTCGCCATCACGACCCAGGTCGTGGCGCATGCCGTGCAGCGCGGCGTGCAGCTGTTGCCGGGCGTGAAGAACATCATCGCCGTGGCCTCCGGCAAGGGCGGCGTGGGCAAGAGCACGACGGCCGCCAACCTGGCGCTGGCGCTGGCCGCCGAGGGCGCCCGCGTGGGCGTGCTGGATGCCGACATTTACGGCCCCAGCCAGCCACTGATGCTGGGCGCCAGCGGCCGGCCCGAGACGCTGGACGGCCAGACCATGGAGCCGCACATCGCGCACGGCCTGCAGGTCAATTCCATCGGCTTCCTCGTCGACGACGACCAGGCCATGATCTGGCGCGGCCCCATGGCCACGCAGGCGCTGGAGCAGCTGCTGCGCCAGACGCGCTGGCAGGAGCTGGACTACCTCATCGTCGACATGCCGCCGGGCACCGGCGACATCCAGCTCACGCTGTCGCAGCGCGTGCCCGTGACCGGCGCCGTCGTCGTGACGACGCCGCAGGACATCGCGCTGATCGACGCCAAGAAGGGGCTGAAGATGTTCGAGAAGGTGGGCGTGCCCATCCTGGGCATCGTCGAGAACATGGCCGTGCACATCTGCAGCCACTGCGGCCATGCCGAGCACATCTTCGGCGCCGAGGGCGGCGCGAAGATGGCGGCGCAGTACGGCAGCGAGCTGCTGGCCTCGCTGCCGCTGGCGATGAGCATCCGCGCCCAGGCCGACTCGGGCACGCCCACCGTCGTCGCGGAGCCCGACGGCGACGTGGCCGCGCTCTACAAGGCGCTGGCGCGCAAGGTGGCCGCCAAGATCGCCGCCCAGGGCAAGGACTACTCGTCCAAGTTCCCCAGCATCGCCATCTCCAAGTCCACCTGACGCGGGACTGACGCCGCCGGCTGTTCGCGCGGCTGTCCTCCTCCTGGAATGCCCTGAATGGACAAGGGCTTTGCTTTGTGAAGAAATCACCTGGCGGCGGCCATGCCCGGTCGCCGATCAGAGTCGTTCCTGCACAAGCGCGGGCCAGACCCGCAGGAGACAGCCGAATGGACATGAACCGGAGGCAGTTCTTCCGGGTGAGCGGCGCGGGGCTGGCAGCGTCCAGCCTGGTGGCCCTGGGGTTCTCGCCGACGGCGGCCCTGGCCGAGACGCGCAACTTCAAGCTCGCCCGGGCAACCGAGACCCGCAACACCTGCCCCTACTGCTCGGTGGGCTGCGGCCTCATCATGTATTCCCTGGGCGACAAGGCGAAGAACGTCACGTCGTCCATCATCCACATCGAGGGCGATCCCGACCATCCGGTCAACCGCGGCACGCTGTGCCCCAAGGGCGCCGGCCTGCTGGACTTCGTGCACAGCCCCAACCGGCTGAAGTACCCCGAGATCCGCGAGCCGGGCAGCAAGGAATGGAAGCGGGTCGGCTGGGACGATGCGCTGGACCGCCTCGTCAAGCTGATGAAGGCCGACCGCGACGCCAACTTCCAGACCACCAACGCCGCGGGGCAGACGGTCAACCGCTGGCTCAGCACCGGCATCCTGGCCGCCTCGGCCTCGTCCAATGAAACAGGCTACATCACGCACAAGGTGATGCGCGGCCTGGGCATGCTCGTCTTCGACAACCAGGCACGTGTTTGACACGGCCCGACGGTGGCCAGTCTGGCCCCGACGTTCGGCCGCGGCGCGATGACCAACCACTGGGTGGACATCAAGAACGCCGACCTCGTGCTCATCATGGGCGGCAATGCCGCCGAGGCCCACCCCTGCGGTTTCAAGTGGGTCATCGAAGCCAAGCATCACAACAAGGCCAAGCTGGTCGTCGTCGACCCGCGCTTCACGCGCTCGGCGGCCATGGCCGACTATTACGCGCCGATACGCGCGGGCTCGGACATCGCCTTCCTGGGCGGCGTCATCAACTACCTGCTGTCCAACAACAAGATCCAGACCGAGTACGTCCGCCACTACACCAACGCGACCTTCATCGTCGGTGAGGCCTACCAGTTCGACGCCGGCATCTTCAGCGGCTACGACGAGGCCAAGCGCGCCTACAACCCCGCCTCCTGGGGCTACGAGTTCGACGACAAGGGCTTTGCCAAGGTGGACATGACCATGGAGCATCCGCGCTGCGTGCTCAACGTCATGAAGCAGCACTACGCGCGCTACACGCCCGAGCAGGTCAGCAAGATCACCGGCACGCCCAAGGACAAGTTCCTGAAGGTGTGCGAGTACATCGCCAGCACCTGCACGCCCGACCGCACCATGACCATCATGTATGCGCTGGGCTGGACGCAGCACAGCATGGGCTCGCAGATGATCCGCACCGGCGCCCTCATGCAGCTGCTGCTGGGCAACATCGGCGTGCCGGGCGGCGGCATGAACGCGCTGCGCGGTCACAGCAACATCCAGGGCCTGACGGACCTGGGCCTGCTGTCCACCTCGCTGCCGGGCTATCTGAGCCTGCCCAAGGACGCGGAGCAGGACCTGGAGACCTATTACAAGACCCGCGCGCTCAAGCCGCTTCGTCCTAACCAGATGAGCTACTGGCAGAACTATCCGAAGTTCTTCGTCAGCTACATGAAGGCGACCTTCGGCAAGGCGGCCACGGCGGAGAACAGCTGGGCCTACCACTGGCTGCCCAAGTGGGACACCGGCTACGACGTGCTGCGCGCGTTCGAGATGATGAACCAGGGCAAGCTCAACGGCTACATCTGCCAGGGCTTCAACCCGGTCGGTTCGTTCCCGAACAAGAAGAAGATCGTCGCGGGCCTGTCCAAGCTGAAGTACCTCGTCATCATCGACCCGCTCAACACCGAGACGGCCGAGTTCTGGAAGAACTACGGCGAGCACAACGACGTGAAGAGCGAGGAGATCCAGACCACGGTGTTCCGCTTCCCGTCCACCTGCTTCGCCGAGGAGGACGGCGCGCTGACCAACTCCGGCCGCTGGCTGCAGTGGCACTGGAAGGGCGCCGAGCCGCCGGGCGAGGCCAAGGGCGACCAGGCCATCATCGCGGAGATCTTCACGCGCCTGCGGGCGGCCTATGCGAAGGACGGCGGTGCCTTCCCCGACCCCATCCTCAACCTGACCTGGCCCTACCTGAAGCCCAACGACCCTTCGCCGGAGGAACTGGCCAAGGAGTACAACGGCCGCGCCCTGGCCGACCTGCCGGACCCCAAGGATCCGACCAAGCTGCTGGCCAAGGCGGGCGAGCAACTCGGCGGCTTCGGCCTGCTGCGCGACGACGGCACGACGTCCGCCGGCTGCTGGATCTACACCGGCTGCTGGACGCAGGCCGGCAACCAGATGGCCCGGCGCGACAACAGCGATCCCTGGGGCATAGGCCAGACGCTGAACTGGGCCTGGGCCTGGCCGGCCAACCGCCGCGTGCTGTACAACGCGGCGTCCTGCGACCCGACGGGCAAGCCCTGGAACCCCAGGCGCCGGCTCATCAGCTGGTCGGGCGACAAATGGGGCGGCTCCGACGTGCCGGACATCCGCCCCGACGCCAACCCGACCGATGCCGATGCGGTGCGGCCCTTCATCATGACCGCCGAGGGCGTGGCGCGGCTGTTCGCGCCCAGCGGCATGGCGGACGGCCCGCTGCCCGAGCACTACGAGCCCTTCGAGACGCCGCTGACGACCAACCCCATGCACCCGCAGAACGCCAAGGCCAAGTCCAACCCGGCCGCGCGCGTCTTCAAGGGCGACCTGGAGGCCTTCGGCACGCCCAAGGACTTCCCCTACGTGGCCACCAGCTACCGGCTGACCGAGCACTTCCACTACTGGACCAAGAACGTGCTGACCTCGGCCGTCATCCAGCCGCAGCAGTTCGTCGAGATCGGCGAGGAACTGGCCAAGGAGAAGGGCGTGGCCAACGGCGACTGGGTCAAGGTGAGCAGCAACCGCGGCTTCATCAAGGCCGTGGCCGTCGTCACCAAGCGCATCCCGTCGCTGGACGTGGACGGCAAGCGCGTGCACACGGTGGGCCTGCCCAACCACTGGGGCTTCGTCGGCGTGGCCAAGCCCGGCTATCTCGTCAACACGCTGACCCCCTTCGTGGGCGACGCGAACACGCAGACGCCGGAGTTCAAGAGCTTCACCGTGAATTTGGAGAAGGCCTGATGACTCAGGCCACCCCCTACCGGCTTCGCCGGCCCCCTACGAGGGGGCACTCCCGTCTGCCCGGCAAAGCCGGATCAGCGGGAGCCGCTTGGGAATACAGGCCTCGCGGCCAAGGAGGATTCCTGTGAGTTCACTCCAATCCCTGGACATCGCCAAGCGCTCCGCCACCACCACGCCGTCCACGCAGGCGCGCAAGCATGTGCCGGAGGTCGCCAAGCTCATCGACGTGTCCTCCTGCATAGGCTGCAAGGCCTGCCAGGTGGCCTGCATGCAGTGGAACGACCTGCGCGACGACGTCGGCGACACGCACGGCACCTACGACAACCCGCGCGACCTCACGCCGCAGAGCTGGACGGTGATGCGCTACTCGGAGGTGGAGGTCGAGCAGGGCAAGCTCGAGTGGCTGATCCGCAAGGACGGCTGCATGCACTGCGAGGATCCGGGCTGCCTGAAGAGCTGCCCGGCGCCCGGCGCCATCGTGAAGTACACCAACGGCATCGTGGACTTCATCTCCGAGCACTGCGTGGGCTGCGGCAACTGCATCACCGGCTGCCCCTTCGACGTGCCGCGGCTGTCCAAGGTGGACAGCAAGGCCTACAAGTGCTCGCTGTGCTCCGACCGCGTCGGCGTGGGCCTGGAACCGGCCTGCGCCAAGGCCTGCCCCACCGGCGCCATCCGCTTCGGCACCAAGGAGGACATGCTGGACTTCGGCGCCGAACGCATCGCCGACCTGAAGGAGCGTGGCTATGCCAACGCGGGCGTCTACGACCCGCCGGGCGTGGGCGGCACCCACGTGGTCTACGTGCTGCAGCATGCCGACAAGCCCGAGCTCTACCACGGCCTGCCCAAGGATCCCAAGATCAGCCCGCTGGTGTCGCTGTGGAAGGGCGCGGCCAAGCCACTGGCCGTCGCGGCCATGATAGGCGCGGTGCTTGCCGGCTTCTTCCACTACACCCGCGTCGGTCCCATCGAGGACCCGGACGACCCCGAGGCGGACCGCAACGCCACCCGCGACGCGGACCATCCCATCGCCTGAAGGAGCGCACCATGGCGACACGCTTGCTGCAGCGCTACAGCGCTGGCGAACGCACCAACCACTGGTTGATCGTGCTGCTTTTCCTCGCGGCCGGCCTGTCCGGCCTGGCCTTTTTCCACCCGGCCTTCTACTTCCTCACCGCGCTGTTTGGCGGCGGCACCTGGGCGCGCATCCTGCACCCCTTCATGGGGCTGCTGATGACGCTGTGCTTCCTCGTCATGTTCCTCAAGCTGTGGCGGCACAACGTGATGAACGAGGCGGACCGCGAATGGATGAAGCACAGCGGCGAGATGCTGCGCGGCGACAAGAGCCGCATGCCGCCGGCCGGCCGCTACAACGGCGGCCAGAAGCGCGTGTTCTGGCTGATGGCCATCTGCCTGCTCGTGCTGTTGCTCACCGGCTTCATGTTCTGGCAGCCCTGGTTCGCCGGCAGCTTCCCCATCCTCGCGCGCCGCATCGCCGTCGTGCTGCACGCGCTGTCGGCCACGCTGCTGATCCTGACCGTCATCGTGCACGTCTACGCGGCCATCTGGGTCAAGGGCACGGTGCGCGCGATGACCCGCGGCACCGTCACCGAAGGCTGGGCACGTCAAAACCACCCGCTGTGGCATCGCGAGATGACCGGCAAGCAGTAATCTCCGCGGCATGACCGTCGGAACCCAGAAGATCCTCAGCCCGGAAGAGATCGCCGTCCGCGCCGGCGAGCAGGTCAGCTTTCTGCACCTGCCCGAGGCCGGCGTGTTCGCCGAGCGCGCACTGCGTCTGCGGGCCCTGGCCGAAGGCCATGCGATGGGCGACTTCCTGCGCTTCGTCGCCGAGCTGGCCGAGGCCCAGCACCGCGCGCTGTCGGCCCGCGTCGCGGTGCCGCTGCCCACGCCCGCGCAGATCGAGGCGGCCGCGCGCTCGGGCCAGCCGCTGCTGCCGGCCGAGAGCTGGCCCCGCGAGCCCGTGTGGCGCGACTCGCTGCGCGCGCTGCTGGCCGACCTGGCCCGCCACCTGCCCGCTGGCCCCGCCAAGGCCACGGCGCTGCAGCTGGCCGAAGCGCCGGATGCACACCTGGAGGCCCAGGCCGGCCGCCTGCTGAGCGGCGTCATGCTGGGCCTGGACCTGGCCGGCGCACCGCTGCTGGCGGCAGGGCTGCAACTGCACTGGGTGCGGCTGGTGCAGCAGACGGCGGCCCAGGCCCCCGGCCCGGTCGCCGCCTTCGGCCGCACCGACGATCCCACGCTGTGCCCCTGCTGCGGCTCGCGCCCGGTGGCGTCGCTGGAGCGCCTGGGCAGCGAGGGCGCGCGCTACCTGGCCTGCGGCCTGTGCGCCACGCAATGGCATTACGTGCGCATCAAGTGCACGCATTGCCAGAGCACCAAGGGCATCTCGCTGCAAAGCCTGGTCGGTGCCGACGAGGCCGCGTCGACGACGGCCGACGCCGTCGTGCAGGCCGAGTGCTGCAGCGAATGCGGCCACTACCTGAAGCTGATGCACCCGGCGCGCGACAACGGCGTCGAACCGCTGGCCGACGACCTCGCCACGCTGACGCTGGACCTGCTGGTCAGCAGCCCCGAGAACCAGGGCGGCCTGCAGCGCCATGGTGTCAACCTGCTGCTGCTGTTCGGCGAGCCCGACGAGGCACCGCCGCCGCCCGGACGAGGGCATTGATGACGGCGCCCGACGAATCCGTGGTCCACGGTTCCAAGGCGAAAGCGGTCCCCAAGGATCTGCCGGCCCTGGACAGGCTGCTGCGCGACTGCGCCCCGCTGCTCGCCGAGCATGGCCACACGCTGGTGGCCCGCGAGGCGAGGGCGCTGCTGGACGGCCTGCGCCAACGCGCCATCGCCGGCACGCTGGCGCAGGCCGAGCTGAGCGCGCTGCCGCAGACGCTCGCCGCCCGCGTGCAGGCGCGCCTGCAGCCCAGGCTGCGCGCGGTGCTCAACCTCACCGGCACCGTCATCCACACCAACCTGGGCCGCGCGTTGCTGGCCGATGCCGCGCTGCAGCAGGTGATGGCGCTGATGGCCTCGCCCAACAACCTGGAGTTCGACCTCGACGCCGGCGCCCGCGGCGACCGTGACGAGCTCATCGAAGCACTGCTGTGCGAGCTGACCGGCGCCGAGGCCGCCACCGTCGTCAACAACAATGCCGCCGCCGTGCTGCTGGGCATCGCGGCGCTGGCGGGCGGACGCGAGGCCATCGTGTCGCGCGGCGAGCTGGTCGAGATCGGCGGGCATTTCCGCATGCCCGACGTGATGAGCGCGGCCGGTGCCACGCTGGTGGAAGTGGGCACCACCAACCGCACCCACCCGCGCGACTACGAGCAAGCCATCACGCCGCGCACCGGCCTCATCGTCAAGGTGCACACCAGCAACTACCAGGTGCAGGGCTTCACGGCGGCGGTGGACGAAGCCACGCTCGCGCCCATCGCGCATGCGGCCGGCCTGCCGCTGATGAGCGACCTGGGCAGCGGCGCGCTCGTCGACCTGTCCCGCTGGGGCCTGCCCGCCGAGCCGCTGCCGCAGGCCATGCTGGCGGCCGGCTGCGACGTGGTGACCTTCAGCGGCGACAAGCTGCTGGGCGGCCCGCAGGCCGGCCTCATCGTCGGCAGCAAGGCCGCCGTCGGCCGCATCCGCAAGTTCCCGATGAAGCGGGCGCTGCGGCTGTCCAAGCTGCCCCTGGCGGCGCTGGAGGCCACGCTGCGCCTGTACCTGCGGCCCGAGCGCCTGGTGCAGGACCTGCCGACGCTGTGCCTGCTGACGCGGCCGCAGGAGCAGATCGCCCAGCTGGCCCAGCGCCTGCTGCCCGACGTGTCGGCTGCCGTGGCGCCGCGCTTCAGCGTCGAGACGGTGGCGCTGCAAAGCCAGATCGGCTCCGGCTCGCTGCCGGTCGAGCGCCTGCCGTCCGCGGGCCTGGCGATCACGGCCGTCGACGGCCGGGGCCGCACGCTCGAAGCCCTGGCCGCCGCGCTGCGCGGCCTGCCGCGGCCCGTCATCGGCCGCATCCATGAAGACCGCCTGCTGCTGGACCTGCGCTGCCTGGACGAGCCCGCGCTGCTGAGCTCTCAATTGCCGAGCTTGAGGGAGGCCCTCGCATGATCGTGGGCACCGCCGGCCACATCGACCACGGCAAGACCACGCTGGTGCGCGCGCTGACCGGCGTGGACACCGACCGCCTGCCCGAGGAGAAGGCGCGCGGCGTCAGCATCGAGCTGGGCTATGCCTACCTCGATGTCCCGGGTCTTGACGAGCGCATCGGCTTCATCGACGTGCCCGGCCACGAGAAGCTGGTGCACACCATGCTCGCCGGCGCCAGCGGCATCGACTTCGCGCTGCTGCTGGTGGCGGCCGATGACGGCGTGATGCCGCAGACCCGCGAGCACCTGGCCGTGCTGAGCCTGCTGGGCCTGACGCGCGGCGTGGTCGTCATCACCAAGACCGACCGCGCCGAGCCGGGCCGTGTCGACGCGCTGGCGCTCGAGCTGAAGGCGCTGCTGGCCGGCACGGGCCTGCGCGGCGCGCCCCTCGTCGCGGTGTCGGCGCAGACCGGCGACGGCCTGGCCGCGTTGCGCGAGCTGCTGTTCGACGCCGCCCGCCAGACGCCGCCGCGCGCGGCGCAAGGCCTGGCCCCGCGGCTGGCCGTGGACCGTGCCTTCAGCCTGGACGGCGTCGGCACCGTCGTCACCGGCACGCTGCATGCCGGCGAGATCGTGGTCGGCGACGAGCTCGTCATCCAGGGCCAGCGCGCCCGCGTGAAGAGTCTGCATGCGCAGAATCGCGCCGTCGAGCGCGCGCGGGCCGGCCAGCGCTGCGCCGTCGCGCTGGCTGGCCTGGCGCGCGAGCAGGCGCCGCGCGGCCAGTGGCTGACGGCGCCGGCCGTGGCGCTGGCCACCGACCGCCTCGATGCGCGGCTGACGCTGTGGCCCGGCGAGACCAGGCCGCTGCGCTCCGGTGCGCGCGTGCATCTGCACCTGGGTGCGCAATCGGTGACGGCCAGCGTCGCCGTGCTGGACGGAGGCGACGCCATCGAGCCCGGCGCGTCGGCCCGCGTGCAGCTGGTCTGCCACGCGCCGGTCGGCGCCTGGCGTGGCGACCGCCTCGTGCTGCGCGATGCCGGCGCCACGCGCACGCTGGCCGGCGGCGTCGTGCTGGACCCGTTCGCGCCCACGCGCTACCGGCGCACGCCCGAACGCCTGTCCGAGCTGGCCGCCTGCGAGCTGCCCGCGCTGGATGAACGCCGTGAGCGGCTGCTGGCGCTGTCGTCGCTGGGCCTGGACCTGGCCCGCTTTGCGCAGGCCGAGGGCCTGGCCCAGCCGCTGGGCGGCTGGGCCCTGGGCGATGCGGCCCGCACCGCGCTGACGGCGAAACTGCTTGCCGCGTTGGCCGACTTCCACGCCAGCTCGCCCGACGAGCTGGGCCCCGATGCCGCCCGGCTGCGCCGCCTCGTGGCGCCGCGCATCGCCGAGCCGCTGTGGCGCCAGCTGCTGGCCGAGCTGCGCGCCGCCGGCCGCATCGCCCAGCGCGGCGCCTTCGTGCACCTGCCCGAGCATGGCGTGCAGCTGTCGGCCGCCGAGCAGCGCATCGCGCAGAAGGTGGCGCCACGGCTGGCCGCCGCGGGGGGCGAGGGCGCCTGGGCGCGCGACCTGGCGAAGGACTGCGCCGAGCCCGAGCCGCTGATGCGCGCGACGCTGGCCCGACTCGCACAACAGGGCGAGCTGCACCAGGTGGTGAAAGACCTCTATTGCGACACCGCGACGCTGGCCAGACTCGCCGCCATCGCGCGGACGCTGGGTGCCGGGCAGGGCCGGGTCACGGCGGCGGCTTTTCGCGACGCAACAGGCCTGGGCCGCAAGCGGGCCATCCAGCATCTGGAACACTTCGACCGCGTCGGGCTGCTGCGCCGCGTGGGCGACGAGCACCGGCTGCGTGCGGACAGCGCGCTGTTCTCGGAGGCGACGAGTTGATCATGGAAAGAGAACGACACCGGTGTGTCGGCCGGGCTTCAAACCCGGTGGGTGGCGCCACGCGCCGCCGGGTGGGTTCGACTCCCACCTCCTTCCGCCACGAGCATGGCCTCGCCTGCTGCGCGGGCACACCTCGGCCCTGCGCTCCTCGCCGTACGAGAGTACGGCTGCGGTGCTCGAACCGATCTGAGCCCGCTCGCGACGGCGATCCCAAGCTCGTGGTCGCTGAGGGGCGCGGACGATGACGGACGCCGCGCTCATGACCCTGCCCCTGGGCTTCTGGCTCTGGCCCGAGGACCAGACCTGGGCCCAGCCGTTGCCGGGCGGTGGGGTGCGCGTGGGCATCACGGCGCTGGGCCTCAAGGCCTCGGGCGAGATCTACATGTGCCGGCCCAAGCCGGTGGGCAGCGACGTCGAGCAGGGGCGCTCCATCGGCGTCGTCGAGCTGTCCAAGTCCATCGTGGCGGTGAAGTCGCCGCTGTCGGGCGTCGTCACGCGCGTGAACGACGCGCTGGAGCAGCGGCCCGAGCTGGTCCACCAGTCGCCCTACGAGGCGGGCTGGCTGGCCGAGCTGGCGCCGTCCCGGCTCGACGATGAGAAGCACCAACTCGCCACCGACGAAGCCGCCATCCGCGAGGCGATGGCGCGCTGGGCCTGGCTCAACGACCTGGAGGCGGGCACATGAAGCGCACCGGCCTGGCCCTGCTGCTGTGGGCCGCGGACCCCGACGACCCCGTGCGCCTGGCCACGCCCTTCGCCCATGCCGCCGCGGCCGCGGCGCTGGAGCTGCAGGTGGAGGTCTATTTCACGGCCCGCTCGGTGCTGCTGCTCAGGCCCGGCGTGGCCGGCGCGTTGCGCGCTTCCGAGCGCTTCGACAAGAGCATCGCCGACTGGATGGACGACGCGCTGGCGCATGGCGCGCGCTTCTTCGCCTGCTCCGATGCGCTCGCGGCCCAGGGGCTGACGCATGATGATCTGATCCCGGCCGCGCGCCGTCACGGCGGTGCGGTCCAATTCGCGTCCCGCGCCGCCCATTCGGCATGGGCCACCCTGGTGTTCTGACACCTCAACCCCTCAGGAGAAATCCCATGACCCTCTCTCGTGTCGTCGCCGGTCTGGCGCGCGGTGTGGTGATGTCGCTGGCGCTGGCCGGCGCGGCGGCACAGGCCCAGCAGGTGCTGCGCGTGACCGCCATTCCCGACGAGTCGCCCACCGAGCTGGCGCGCAAGTTCGCGCCGCTGGGCCAGTACCTGGAGAGCAAACTGGGCATGAAGGTGGAGTGGACGCCGGTGACGGACTACGCCGCCGCCGTCGAGACCGTGGTCAACAGGAAGATCGACCTGGCCTGGTTCGGCGGCTTCACCTTCGTGCAGGCCAACGCCCGCTCGGGCGGCAAGATCCTGCCGCTGGTGCAGCGCGAGGAGGACGAGAAGTTCCGCTCCGTCTTCATCACCGACGCCAAGAGCGGCATCAACAGGCTGGAAGACCTGAAGGGCAAGACGCTGAGCTTCGGCTCGCAGAGCAGCACCTCGGGCCACCTGATGCCGCGCAGCTTTTTGCTGGCCGCCAAGGTCAACCCCGACGTGGACCTCAAGCGCGTGGCCTTCAGCGGCGCGCACGACGCTACCATCGCGGCCGTCGCCAGCGGCAAGGTGGACGCCGGCGCGCTGAACATCTCGGTGTGGGAGAAGTTCGTCGCCGAGAAGAAGGTGGACCCGGCCCAGGTCAAGGTCTTCTACACGACGCCGCCTTACTACGACTACAACTGGTCGGTGCATGCCGACATGCCGGCGGCGCTGCGCGAGAAGATCAAGGCCGCCTTCCTGGCGCTGGACCCGGCCACGCCGCAGGGCAGGGAGATCCTGGGCCTGCAGCGCGCCACCCGCTTCATCCCCAGCAAGCCCGAGAACTACAACGGCATCAAGGCGGCCGCAGAGAACGCTGGGCTGCTGAAGTGAGCCCCTCGTCCAAGGAGTCCCTTGGCCGGGACCGCTCCGCGGCCAGCGGCCGCGGAGCTTCGGCAGGCACAGCGCGCCCACTGGGCGCACTGTGTCCAGCCTCAGCCCCCGAGGGGAGCGAGTGCCGCGGCTCCAAGCTCGCCTGCGCGAGCTTGGACGGCACGAGCGCCACACGCCTCTCACGTGTGGCAGCGATGCTTGCGGCTTTGAGCCGCAAGCACATCGCCAGAGCGGGCCGGCTCGGGAGCGGCCCAGCGCTCGGCCCGCAAGTCCAGTGCGAGATCTGACATGAGCGCCTTGCCCGCGAGCCTTGATGCGCTGCTGACGCGCTATTCGGTCGGCCCCAAGCATCTGGTCGAACCCGGCCCCAGCGACGAGCAGCTGGCGCTGATGGCCCAGGCCGCGCTGCGCGCGCCCGACCATGCCGAGCTGGTGCCCTACCGGTTCAAGCTGGTGCGTGGCGCCGCGAAGCAGGCCATGGCCGCGCTGTTCGCCGACGCGGCGCGTGACGCCGGCAAGGGCGAGGAGGGCGCGGCGCTGGACGCCGAGCGGGCGTTGAGGCCGCCGCTGACGGTGGCCGTCGTCGCCCGCATCGACCTGGGCCACCCGCTGGTGCCGGCCCATGAGCAATGGGCGGCCGTGGGCGGGGCCATCGCCAACTTCCTGACGGCGGCCCATGCGCTGGGTTTCGGCGGCAAGATGCTCAGCGGCGCCAAGGTGCGCCACCCGGCCATCGCGGCGGCCTTCTGCGAACCCGGCGAGACGCTGGTGGGCTGGATCGCGCTGGGCACGCCCGCGCGCCGCCCGGCCGGGCCGGCGCGCAAGCCGGCGACGGCCGAGGTGCTGCTGGCGTGGCAGCCCCCGGGCAGCGGGGCCCACCAGCCCTAGGCCCGGCCCGCGAACGCTGATCCTGAAAGGCGGCTTCATCGCCGCCGCCGCGATGGGGTCCCCAACGCAGCGCTCAACGGCGAGCTGCCGACGATGGAGATGGGTGAGCCGACCGGCGAGGTGAGGGCGGTCGTCGAGGCATGGAGGTCGATGCGGCGCCGGCGACTGACGGCGCCCTTCATAATCAGGTCGCTCCCGCGGGTTCGCGCAGCCTACTTTTCATCATGGACAAATTCTGGCTGCAGCAGCAGGTGCTGGAGCGTCTGGCCGAAGACTTGCTGCAGGCCGAACAGGCCGCGCGGACGGCCCACGAAACGGCGACTCACGAAGAGAACATCGCCGAGAACAAGTACGACACCCTGGGACTCGAGGCCGCCTACCTGGCCACCGGCCAGGCCCGTCGCGCCGACGCCATCCGCCAGGTCATGACCCAATGGCGCCGCTTCCGCCCGGGCGCCTTTGACGGCAGCCAAGGGATACAGATCGGCGCGCTGGTGTGCCTCGTCGATGCCGACGACCGGCAGCAGCAACTCTTTCTCGGCCCGGCTGGGGGCAGCATGAAGCTGACCCATGGCGACCGGGTCGTTCAGGTCATCAGCAGCGAAGCACCGCTGGACAGAGCCCTGCTGGGCAAGTTCGAGGGGGATGAGGTGTCGGTGCAGATGCCTCCCGCACGACGGCGGTTCGAGGTCCTGCGGGTTCAATAGGCGGCGGGTGAGCACCCGTTGACTGCACTCGATCACGCCACCGCGCCGACCTCGCTCATGCACGCCTGGACACCGACGTCCCCCCTCGGGCCTGACCACCCGGGCGCGGGCCTGCCGCGGCTCTACACCTTTCGCCGCTGCCCCTACGCGATGCGCGCGCGGATGGCGCTGCTGCAGGCCGGGCGTGCCTTCGATGCGGTGGAGGTCAGCCTGCGCGACAAGCCCGCCAGCTTGCTGGCCCTGTCGCCCAAGGCGACGGTGCCGGTGCTGCAGCTGCCCGAGGGCGGCGTGATCGAGGAGAGTTGGGACATCATGCGCTGGGCGTTGGCAGCGCCCGATGCGCAGGGCTGGTGGGCACGGGCGCAGTCGCCGGCCAATCTGGACCTGCTGCGGCGCAATGACAGCGACTTCAAGCAGCACCTGGACCGCTGGAAGTACCCCCAGCGCTACCCGGACGAGACGCTCACGCCTCAAGCACACCGCGACCGGGCGCTGGAGGTGCTGCTGCAAGCGCTGGAGGCGCGGCTGCGCAGCGCGCCCTGGCTGGGGGGCGCCACGCCCTGCGCCACCGACCTGGCCGTGATGCCGTTCGTGCGCCAATTCGCCGCGGTGGAGCCGGCATGGTTTGCCATGCAGGACCTGCCGGCGCTACGGTCGTGGCTGAACGGCTGGCTCGGCGGCCCGCTGTTCGCCGCCTGCATGTACAAACTGCCGGCGGAGGGGGCGCATCGCTTTCCGCCGCTTTGACCCTGGCCTTGCTGGCGATGGCCGGCCGGCAGCGGCGTTGCCGCCCCCTCAGCCCCTCACTTCACGAACCAGCCGACGACGCGCTGACGCAGGCGCTCGAAGAAGCCGGCACGTTCCACGTCGGCCAGCGCAACCAACGGGGCCTCGCCCACCGGCTTGCCGTTGACGGTGGCGACGATCTTGCCGACCACGGCGCCCTTGGCGATGGGCGCCTCGAGCACGGGATTCAGCGCGACGGAGGTCTGCACGGCGGCGCTCTCGCCCCTGGGCACCAGCAGCGCCCAATCCTGGGCGACGCCGGCATTGACCGTCTGCGCCACGCCGTAGGTGACCTTGGCGCTGGTCAGCGTCGCGCCGGCCTGCGCAGGCCTGGCCTGCTCGAAGTTGGCGTAGCCCCAGTTGAACAACACGCGGGTCTGGTCGGCCCGGGCCTGCATGCTGTCGGCGTTCATGATGACCGAGATCAGGCGCATGCCGTTGCGCTTGGCCGAGGCGGTCAGGCAGTAGCCGGCCTCCTGGGTGTGGCCGGTCTTGAGGCCGTCGACCGTGGGGTCGGTGTACAGCAGCGCGTTGCGGTTGCCCTGCTTGATGCCGTTGTAGGTGAACTCGCGCTCCGCGTAGATCGGGTAGTACTCCGCGCTGTTGCGGATGATGGCGGCCGCCAGCACGGCCAGGTCGCGAGCCGAGGCCTTGTTGTTGGGGTCGGGCAGCCCGGCGGCATTCGCGAACTGGGTCTTGGTCATGCCCAGCTTCTTGGCCTCGGCGTTCATCATCGCAACGAAGCCGGCCTCCGAGCCGCCGATGTGCTCGGCCAGGGCCTTGGAGGCATCGTTGCCGCTGGCGATGACCACGCCGCGCAGCATGTCCATCACCGAGGCCTGCGTGTTGAGGGGCACGAACATGCAGCTGTCGCCGCCCTTGCCGCCGCGGCACCAGGCGCTCTCGCTCATGGTGACCATGTCGGTGGGCTTGACCTTGCCGTTCTTGAGGCCTTGCTCGACCAGATAGCTGGTCATCATCTTGGTGAGCGACGCGGGCGGCAGCGGCTCGTCTGCATTGGAGGACGCCAGCACCTGGCCGCTGTCGTAGTCCATCAGCACCCAGGCCTTGTTGGCGAGCACCGGCACCGACCGCCCGTTGGCGTCGGTGGTGAAGGCGGGTTCGGCCGCGGCCGCCTTGTTCTTGTGTTTCTGCGCCGCGGCGCGCGGCTTGGCTTGCTGCGCGCTGAAGGCCACGGTGGGCACGGCGACGAGGAGGGCGCCGGCGATGACGACGGGAAGCAGGGAGGCGGAGGGAAGTCGGGAGATCACGGGAGGGGCAAATTCAAGAAGACGACGGCAAGGCGCATGTTAGAGCTCGATCGCTGTGCAAGGGTGTAACAAGGGCTGGCGGGGTGGCCGCTCCCGGGCTTGCGAACCCCGCGCTCTGCAACGGGTTGACCCGGTTGCCGACCGCAGGCGCCATCGCGCGCCCAAGGAGAGAAGGGCCTGCGGCGCAGGCCCTTCGTCATTCGGCGCGTGAGCGCCGCGGGTTCATCACCAGATGACGACCCGCTTGTCCTCGGGCCGCACCATCGCATCACCCGGCTTGCAGCCATAGGCCTGGGCGAAGGCCGGCATGTTGGAGGGCGCGCCGTTGGCGCGGAAGCCGGCCGGCGCGTGGGGGTCGGTGTTCAGGCGCACGAGCTGCGCCTCGGGGCGGATGGCGCCAGCCCAGACCTTGGCCCAGCTCATGAAGAAGCGCTGGTCGCGGCTCATGCCGTCGAGCATGGCATCCGGCTGGCCGGCCGTGGCCTTGACCATCGCGTCGTAGGCCATGTTCAGGCCGCCGAGGTCGCCGATGTTCTCGCCCAGCGTCAGGCGGCCGTTGGCATGCTTGTCGGGGTACTGGGCCAGGGGGACGTAGGCTTCGGCCTGGGCCACGAGCTTGTTGGCGCGCTCCTCGAAGCGCTTGCGGTCCTCGGCCGTCCACCAGTTGGCGTTGTTGCCCTCGCCGTCGAACTGGCTGCCCTGGTCGTCGAAGCCGTGGCCGGCCTCGTGGCCGATGACGGCGCCGATGCCGCCGTAGTTGATGGCGTCGTCACCCTTGGCGTAGAAGAAGGGCGGCTGCAGGATGGCGGCGGGGAAGTTGATGGTGTTGGTGGAGGGGCTGTAGTAGGCGTTGACGGTCTGCGGCGTCATGCTCCACTCGTAGCGGTCGGTGGCCTTGCCGATCTTGGCCAGGTTGTAGCGCTGGTTGAACTGGCGGGCGGCACGCAGGTTGGCGAAGTGGTTGTCCGGCGTGATGGCCAGGCCGCTCCAGTCGCGCCAGTTGTCGGGGTAGCCGATCTTGGGCAGGAAGGTCTGCCACTTGGCGATGGCCTTGGCCTTGGTCTCGGGGCTCATCCAGTCGAGGTGCTCGATGCGCGCCTTCAGCGCGTTGCGCACGTTGTCGACCAGCTGCTGGGCGCGCACCTTGGCCTCCGGCGTGAAGTACTCCTTCACGTAGAGCTGGCCCAGGGCCTGGCCCATGCTGCCGTTGACGGCGCCCAGCGCGCGCTTCCAGCGCACTTCCTGCTCGGGCGTGCCGTTGAGGGTCTTGCCGTAGAACGCGAAGTTCTCGTCCTGGAAGGCCTTGGACAGCGCATTGGCGGCGCCGTCGATGGTGTGGAAGGCGAAATAGGCCTGCCATTGCGCCACCGGGGCCTCGGCCAGCAGCTTGTCGAGGGCGGCGAAGAACCTGGGCTGCGACAGCGAGAAGCCGCCCGTGGCGTTGACGCCGGCTTCGACCTGCATGACCTTGAAGTACTGGGCCCAGTCCCAGTGCGGGGTGAGCTTGTTGGCCTGCTCGACGGTGACGAAGTTGTACTGGTTCTCGGGCTTGCGCAGTTCCACGCGCAGGAAGGAGGCGGCGGCCAGCTGGGTCTCCAGCGCCATCACGAGGGCGGCGCGGGCCTGGGCCTCTTCGGCCGGCGTGCCGGTCAGCTCGAAGTGCCTGGCGATGTGGGCCAGGTAGGCGCTGCGCAGCTTGGCGTACTCGTCCTTGCTGTAGTACTCGGGGCCGGGCAGGCCCAGGCCGCCCTGGCCGGCGAAGGCGATCTGGCGCTTGGCATTCTTGTAGTCGGCGCTGACGCCGAAGCCGAAGGTGCGGCCCTCGGCGCGGGCATGGGCGTGCTGCAGCCAGGTGACCACGTCGGCGCGGGTCTTCAACGCCGCGATGGCCGCCAGGTCCTTCTTGATCGGCTCGAAGCCGGCGCGCTCGATGGCGGCCTCGTCCAGGGCGGCGCGGTAGATCCAGCCTATCTTCTGCTCGATGGAGCCGGGCTTGGCGCCGTCGGCGTTCTTGGCGGCGTTCTCCACGATGCCGCGCTGCGCGTTCTGGCTCTTCTCCGCCAGCGCGTCGAAGCCGCCCCAGCGGCTCTTGTCCGCCGGGATGGGGTTGGCCTTGACCCAGTTGTTGTTGGCCCAGGCATTGAAGTCGGTGCAGGCGGACTGGGTGTTGTCCACATCGGACACGAACTCGGGAATGGCCGCGGCGTGGGCAAGGCCTGCGCAGCACAGGGCGGCTGCCAGGGTGATGACGCGAGGGGTCACGCGAGAACTCCGTACAGGAAAAAAATGCGAAGCATGCACCATAGTTGCGCGCCGGTCGGGTGGGCCATGCCGAAAGTCATCGCGGATGGCAAACCTCGGTAAACCTGCGCCCCTGCCGTGAGGGTTGCAGCCCCCGGGTTTCCCCGCCGTCACTTCGGTCAGCCCCGGCAAAGGCCGCGACACTCCCGCACCTCATTCCTCTGACACCTGTTGTCCATGAAGCGTCTTCCCCTTCCTCGCGCCCTGGTGCTGTGCCTGGGCCTGGCCCTGGGTGGCCAAGCCCTGCAAGCCCAGCCGCTGCCCACCGTCTGGGATCTCAGCCCCCTCTACGCCAGCGACAACGACTGGGAAACCGCCCGCAAGGCCTTGCTGGCCGACCTGCCCAAGCTGGCCGCGCTCAAGGGCACGCTGGGCCAGAGCGCCCAGAGCCTGCTGGCCGGCCTGGACGCGATCAGCACCGCCAACCGGCGCTACGAGAAGCTGCGCGTCTACGCCAGCATGAAGCAGAGCACCGACAACCGCGACGCCGCCAACCAGCAGCGCAGCGGCCTGGCGGCCCAGCTGGGCGGTGAGTACAACAGCGCGCTGGCCTGGCTGGAGCCGGAGATCCAGTCGCTGGGCGAGGCCAAGGTGGCGGCCTTCGTGAAGGCCGAGCCGGGGCTGGCCAAGCATGCCGAGCGGCTGCGCAACAGCCTGCGCCAGGCCCGGCACACGCTGGGCGCCGAGAGCGAGGCCGTCATCGCGGCGCTGGCCCCGGTGCGCGGCGCCACGGGCGACGCGCGCACGCTGCTGTTCACGGTCAATACCCAGTGGCCGCAGATCACGGTGGACGGCAAGACCGAGCGCCTGGACGGCACCAAGTACGGCCTGCTGCGCCAGCACCCCGACCGCGCGGTGCGCAAGCAGGTGTTCGACGCCTTCTTCGGCGCCATTGGCCAGTACGAGGACACCTATGGCGTGACGCTGGGCAACGTGGTGCAGGACGACACCACCATGGCCAAGCTGCGCCGCCATCCCAGCGCCGTCGCGATGAGCCTGGGTGCCGAGGAGATTCCCGAGGCCGTCTACCGCACGCTGGTGGCCGAGGCGCGCAAAGGCCTGCCCACGCTGCATCGCTATTTCAAGCTGCGCCAGAAGATGCTAGGCCTGCCGGACCTGCACTACTACGACATCTACCCGGCGCTGGTGCCGCATGCCCGCAAGTACAGCCTGGACGACGCCGCCGCGCTGACGCTGGCCGCCACGGCGCCGCTGGGCGCGGACTACCAGGCGCTGCTGAAGACCACGCTGCAGGCCAACACCATGCATGCGCTGCCCGCCCCGGCCAAGCGCGGCGGCGCCTACCAGACCGGCGTCTACGGCGCGCCGCCCTTCGTGTTCCTGAACCACCAGGGCGACTTCGACTCGGTCAGCACCTTTGCGCACGAATGGGGCCACGCCATCCACACGGCCATGGCCAACCGCGCCCAGCCCTATGAGATGGCGGACTACTCGCTGTTCGTCGCCGAGGTGGCGTCCACCACCAACGAGGCGCTGCTGAGCCACTACATGCAGGGCCAGGCCAAGACCAAGGAAGACAAGCTGTTCCAGCTGGGCTATGCGTTGGAGCGGCTGCGCGGCACCTTCTTCCGCCAGGCCATGTTCGGCGAGTTCGAGCTGAACACGCATGACGCCGCGGCGCGCGGCGAGGCGCTGAACGGCAAGCGCTTCACCGAGATCTACTGCAAGCTGCTGAAGGACTACCACGGCGACGCGGCGGGCGTGATGAAGATCGACCCGCTGTACTGCCAGGAATGGGCCTTCATCCCGCACTTCTACCGGCCCTTCTATGTGTACCAGTACGCCACGTCCATCAGCGCGGCGCTGCTGGTCTCGGAGGACATCCTGGCCGGCAAGCCCGGCGCGCTGGACCGCTATCTGAAGCTGCTCGCGGCCGGCGGCTCGGTGCCGCCCTACCAGGCGCTGAAGCAGGCCGGCGTGGACATGGCCAGCCCCGCGCCCTACCAGGCCGTGGTCAAGCGCATGAACGCCATCATGGACGAGATGGAGGCGCTGCTGGCGGCCAAGTGACGGGCCCGGGGCAGGGCCGGCGCGCCGATCAGGGCGCCGGCCGGAACGCGCTGAGCCGGCCCAGCGCGTTCACGACGATGAGCTGGCCCTGCACCCACAGCGGCGACGCGATGAAGGCGCCCAGGCGCTTCACATGCTCGACGCCCGACACCATCTCGTCCGCCCGCCTGCCGTACAGGCGCGCGTTGTCGAACCGGCCCTCGGCGTCGAGGATGCCGCGCACATTGGCCTGACGCTGCGGCGTCTGGTAGCGCCACAGCGGCCTGCCGCTGGCCGCGTCGAGCTGCTGGACCTGCCCGTCCATGGTCGCGACGACGAGGCTGTCGCCGACCAGGATGGGCGACGCGAAGGTCCAGACCTTGGTCGGCACCTCGTAGAGCTGGCGGCCGCTGCGCTTGTCCAGCACGGCCAGCACGAAGCCGTCCGACGTGGGCACGAAGAGCCGGCTGGCGCCGACGGCCGCCGTGCCAGGCACCCAGGAACCCTTGGCGTCGTGGCGCCAGCGCAGCTGGCCGGTGGCCGCGTCCAGCGCGTAGAGGAAGCCGTCGCGCGAGCCGGCGTAGACCATGTCGCCGTCCACGCTGGCGGCGGCCTGTATGCCCAGCATGACGCTGTCCTTGTGGTCGGCGCCGGTCTGGTGGCGCCAGGCCAGCGCGCCGGTCGCGAGGTCCAGCGCGTAGAGCGCGCTGTCCCAGGCGCCGACGATGACGCGCGAGCCGGCCCGCGCCGGCGCGGCATGCACCATGCCGCCGGTCTTGTAGGCCCAGACCATGGCGCCGCTCTTGGCGTCCAGCGCATAGACATGCTCGTCGCTGCTGCCGAACACCACCTTGCCGTCGGCCACCAGCGGCGAGGACAGATAGAAGTCCCAGGGGTCGGTGCGCTTGTGGCCGTCGCGCGGCAGGCCGAACATGCCGTGGGCCGCGAAGCGGGCCTCGCCGCCGGTGCGGAAGCTCCAGCGCGGCGCGCCGCTGGCGGCGTCCAGCGCCTGCAGCCGGCCGTCGCGGGCCAGGAAGTAGATCAGGCCGTCCGCCACCGCAGGCGTCGACGCGATGCCGCCCTCGGCATGGAAGAGCCAGCGCAGCTGGCGCGTGGCGAGGTCGATGGCGTGCAGATTGCCGTCCTCGGCGGCGACGTACAGCAGACCGCCCGCCGCCACCGGCGAGGCCGTCACGGGCGCATGCAGCTCGTACTCCCAGGCCAGCTGCAAGCCGGCGGGCGCCTTCACCGCGCCGGCCGCGGCGCCGCTGCGGGCCGCATCGCCCATGAAGGTGGGCCAGTCTGCCGCGGCATTCGCGGCATGGCTCAGTGCCAGGCCCAGCAGCGCGGTCAACGCGATTCGGCGCATCGTCTAACTCCCTGTTGAAAGGGGCGCACGATAGCGAAGCGCGCCAACCCGTGCAGGAAGTTTGCGACGGCCCCGAGTCGGGCCTCGGGGCCGGCTCAGCGCGCCACGATCATGCGCAGCCCCAGGCCGATGAACACCGTGCCGGCCAGCCGGTCCAGCCAGGGGCCCACGGCGGGTCGGCGGTTCAGCCAGGCGCCTATGCCGCCGGAGAACCAGCCCAGCAGCGCGAACAGCAGCGCCGCCTGGGCCGTGAACAGCAGGCCCAGCAGGGCCAGCTGCAGCGCCACCGGGCCCTGGGCCGGCACGACGAACTGCGGCAGCAGGGCGAGGAAGAACAGCACCACCTTGGGGTTGATGGCATTGGCGACCAGACCCTTGGCGAACAGCCGCCGCAGCGACATGCCGTCGTCCGCCGCGCCGCCCACCGAGGCCCGGCCCGCATGCCGCCAGGCCTGCACACCCAGCCAGACCAGATAGGCCCCGCCCAGGCCCTTGAGCAGCGCGAACGCCAGCGGCGAGGCCGCCAGCAGCGCGCTGACGCCGGCCACGGCCAGCAGCGTGTGGCTGAGGCAGCCCAGCGCGCAGCCCAGCCCGAAGGCCATGCCGGCGCGCCGGCCGCGCGACATGCCCATGCTCAGCACCATCAGGTTGTCGGGCCCCGGCGTGGCGGTCAGCACCAGCGCGGTGGCGAGGAAGGCGAGGGTCTGGGGCGTGCTGAGCATGAGGCGCGGACGGCGGGGCTACAGCTGCCTGGCGAAGAAGCGCACGACGCGCGCGCGGGCCAGATAGGCCTGCTCGACGTCGGGCGTGAAGGCCACCGATGGCGGCTGGCCGGTGCTGAAGTAGCTGCCCAGGTTGGCGAAGGGGTCCGACACCACCATGGGCACCATCAGCCGGTCCCAGCCATGGGTGGCGCCGGGATAGGCGTTGACGCTGACGATGGCGCCATTGCCGCCATTACCGGCGTTGGCCGAGCGGGCCAGCGCCTCGCAGGGCTGGCTGCCGTTGTCGTAGTCGTCCCGGCTGCCCACCTGGATCAGCACCGGCGCACCGGTCAGGTTCAGCCATTGCACGCCGTATTGCGCCGGCGTGCTGTGCACGGCGGCCAGCAGCGCGGTGTTGTTCCAGGCATAGCAGACCGGGTAATGCGCCACATGGGCCTTGAACGCGAGGCCGCCGCCGAACTGGCCCGCGTACAGCCGCTCGGCCGTGCCCAGGCTGACCAGGCCGCCCCAGGAGAAGCCCAGCACGCCGACGCGGGCGCCGTCGATGCCGCGCTGCTGCGCGAGGAAGGCCAGGGCCGAGAACGCGTCGGGATAGGTCAGGATGGGGGCGGCGGGCCGCTGGCCGGCGCTGGTGATGCCGCGCGCCTGCCACATGTCGATCTGCAGCGTGGCAATGCCGGCATCGTTGAGCGCGGCCTCGTAGAAGTCGCCGCGCGCATCGACGCCGGCCGAGCCGTGCAGGATCAGCACGGCCGGCAGCTTCTTCTTCGCGCCATGGCCGGCGTTGCGCGGCAGGCTCAGCTTGCCCTGCAGCGTCAGCGGCGTGCCCGGCGACGCCAGGTTGGGCGACTGGAAGCGCACGAACGAGACCTCGGGGGCCGCGGCCTGGCCCGGAGGCGCATCGCCCGAGGCTCGCGCCGCCACGGCGGCCAGCCCGGCTGCGGCGGCCAGCGCCGCCAGCCCCATTGCCCTCAATAGTTGCCCAGCCATGTTCGCCTCCTGTGCAAGACCGTCCAGTCACGTCGGCGGCAAGCTAACACCGCGCCGCGAACGCCGGCCTCGGGACTTGCCTGTCGCGCCTGCCGGGTTCGCCGGGCCGCGGCCTCAGTCCCGGAACAGGGGCGCGGCGCCCTTGCCGGCCAGCATGGCCCGGCTCAGGTCCTCGCTCATCAGCATGGCGGCGTTCCAGGTCGCGACATGGTTGAGGCCGTCCGCCACCGAATGGTCGCGCGCGTAGTTCAGCATCTCCTTGGTGCCGCGTATGGACAGCGGCGACTTGGCGGCGATGGTGGTGGCGATCTCGCGCACGCCGGCCCTGAGCGCCTCGCGGTCGTCGAACACGCGGTTGACCAGGCCCGACTCGCGCGCCTCGGCCGCCTCCATGCGCCGGCCCGTGTAGGCCAGCTCCCGCACCAGCCCCTGCGAGCCGATCAGCTTGGGCAGGCGCTGCAGCGTGCCGACGTCGGCCACCATGCCGATGTCGATCTCCTTGATGGAGAAGTACGCGTCGGCGCTGCAGTAGCGCATGTCGGCGGCGCAGATCAGGTCGATGCCGCCGCCCACGCAGGCGCCGTGGATGGCCGCGAGCACGGGTTTGCGGCAGCGCTCCAGGCTGGTCAGCGTGTCCTGCATGTCCAGGATGATGCGGCGCAGGCGCTCGCGCATGCGGCCGTCGCAGGGGTCCTGGATCTGCGGGGCCAGGCCCATCATCATGGCGAGGTCGATGCCGGCGGTGAAATGCCGGCCTTCGCCCTCCAGCACGATGACGCGGGCCTCGGGCTGGCCGTCCAGCCCGTCGAAGGCGCGGCGCAGGTCCTGCCACATCGTGGCGTTCATCGCATTGGCCTTGTCCGGGCGGTTCAGGCGCACGGTGGCGATGTGGTCCTGGATGGAGACGGCGAGGGTTTCGAGTTGCATGGGCGGCTGGGGTTGCGCGGCGAAGCCCGCATGATGCCCGTCAAGCCCTTGCCGCACTGTCGCCCGCGGGGCAGCGTCGATACTTGCGCCCATGATCCACGCCACCAAACGCATTGCCGGCGGCGCCGGCCTGGCCACCGTGCTCGTCAAGCGCGCTCCCACGCTGGAACTCGACTGGGCCACGCGCAGCCAGAGCCGCTTCTCCGCCACCGATTCCAGCGGCCGCGAGATCGGCGTCGCGCTGCCCGAGGGCGCCGCGCTGCGTGGCGGCGACGTGCTGGTGGCCGAGGACGGCACGCTGCTGCGCGTCGTCGCCGCGGCCCAGCCGGTGCTGCAGCTGCGCCACTGCGCCGAGCACGGCTCGCCGCTGGACCTGCTGCGCGCCGCCTACCACCTGGGCCGGCACCAGGTGGCGCTGGAGCTGCAGCCCGAGCTGCTGCAAGTCCAGCCCGACCCCGTGCTGGCCGACCAGCTGCGCCGCCAGCATCTCATCGTGACCGAGGCGCAGGCGGCGTTCGAGCCCGAAGGCGGCGGCGATGGCGAGGGCGCGGACCACGGCCATGACCATCACCACGGCCATGACTGTCACGGCCACGATCACGGCCATGCCCACGCGCACGTGGCCGCACCGGCCCGCAAGCCGCTGGCCATCCCGGTCAAGGCGCAGGCTGCCGGCCATGTCCACGGGCCGGGCTGCAAGCACGACCACTGATCGGGCGGCGCCGGCGGCTCGCCCGTGCGAGGCCGCCGCCGGCCCCTCTTCCTGTGCAGTTAGCATGGCGTGCGTGTTACCGGCGCCGTGAGAGTCGCCGGGCCGCAGACAGCGATTGCCACAGGGAGTGACATGACATCCATCCGTACCCTCATCGCCGGCCTGGCGCTCGGCCTGCCCGCGGCGGCCTTTGCGCAGGTGCCCAACCTTGCCGCGTCCACCTATGTCGGCGTGCAGATCGGCACCGGCAAGGTCGGCCTGAACTGCCCCGCCAACACGCGTTGCAGCCCCGTCGACACCAGCTACAGCCTGCGCGCCGGCCACCGGTTCGACGCGTCCTGGGCGTTCGAGGTGACTTACGCCAAGATCGACGCGGACTGGGGCGTGCTCGGCTACAACTACTCGGCGGAGTTCGCGGGCTTTGGCGTCGGTGCGGCGTACTCGCTGCCGCTGTCCTCCAGCGTCAGCGCCCTGGTCCGGGCGGGTTTCTCGTCCAACGAGTTGAAGCTGCAGCCCGCCGTCGGCCCGTTTTCGCAGAACCCCGGCACGCTCACGACACGCTCGGTCAAGCCCTACGCGGGCCTGGGCGCCTCCTGGCAGTTTGCGCGCCACTGGAGTGCCAGCCTGAACGCCGACTGGACGCGTGCCGACCTGCGCGACACGCCCACCAGCGCCAAGCAGGGCGTCACCGTGCGCACGCTCGGCGCCGGCATGGCCTTCAACTTCTGACGCCCGGCGGCCGGGCGCGAGGGGCGCGGGCTCAGCCCGCGTCGTCGTTGGGCGGCGCGATGCAGCGCAGCGCCTGGGTCATGTGGTGCACGGGGGCATCCGGCTCGAGCAAGGCCCGCCCGCGCGCGACGACTTGCTCGGCCTCCGCCTCGCGGCGGTCCCTGCAGAGCACGTAGACGACTTGCGCCAGCTGGATGTCCATGTGGCGCTGCTGCCAGCGTTGCATGGCATGGAGCTGGTCTCCGCTCAGTGACGACTTGGCCGTGTTGAGCAGCTTGTAGAGTTCGGCGATGTGGGCCACCGCGTCGTCCACACGCAGATGCTTGCTGGCGAGCTCGATGTCGTTCAGCTCGATCAGCGCGGGCAGCACCCGCGGCAAGGCCTGCTCCGCCAGCAGCGGGTCGCGCAGCGCCAGGCGGTTGAAGCCCTCGCGCGTGGACTCCGGCTGGCGCAGATACCTGTTGAAGGCCAGCACCTCGTTCAGGGCCTTCAGACCCGCCGGGCCACCGGCCTCGACCTGGGCCAGTGCATGGTCGCGCGCGGCAGTCATCTGAGCCATCGCCGGCGGATAACGGCGCGCCAGCGCGACCCAGTCGGCCAGCGCAAACGACAGCCGCACGCCCATCATCGACGGCTGGCGCTCCAGCACATGCTCGTGGAACCACAGGTGCTTCTCGGCCGCCTCGGCCAGCCGGCCTTCCAAGGCGTCGCGCCGGGCGGCTTGCAGCACCTCACGGCCGCTGGCCTCGGGCGCCGGCTCCCAGGCGCCAGCCCAGGAGCTGCCGAGCAGGGCGCAAATCAGCATGCAGGTGCGGGCCCTGCTGCGAAGGTGGAGGCTGGCCATGTCGTTCTCCCTAGAGCGCTCTGGGGCGCTTGTGACGGTCCGGCCATCATCCGCGATGCCGCGGCCCGGGCCCCATAGGGGAATGTTCCGGTGATGGACTGGCCCCGCCCGCATCCCGGCGGGTTCAACCCGTCTCGCGGCTCACAGCGCCCGCCAGGTCGGGATGCAATGCCGGGCCAGCGCCGTGACCCAGCTCGGCTCGGTCGGCACGAAGGCGATGCCGAAGCGCGGGCTGATGACGAAGCCCGCGCGTTCGAAGGCCTGGTCGTCCTGCCCACGCACGAAGCCGTCCAGCGCGGCGAAGGGGATGGCGAGGCGGTCCAGGTGCAGCACCGGCGCGCGGCCGGTGACTTCCTCGAGCCGGCCGCCGTCCTGGAAGCGGTAGACGCGCTCGCTGTAGTCATGGGCGGTCAGCGCGACGTTGTTGCGCGCCGTGCGCCGCGGCGGCCCCAGGCGGGCGACGAGTTCGGCGGGCGAGATGCCGAAGGAGAGGGCGTCGACCGCGATGAAGGGCGTCAGGTGCACGCCCCCAGTGTGCGCCTCAGTCGTCGCCGCCGGGGATTTGCTGGCGCAGCTGCACCTTGGTGGCGGCGTTCTTGCGCATCTTGATGTTCATCATCTCCACGCCCAGCGAGAAGGCCATCGCGAAGTAGATATAGCCCTTGGGCACATGGTGGCCGAAGCCCTCGGCCATCAGCACCACGCCGACGACGACCAGGAAGCTCAGCGCCAGCATCTTGATGGTCGGGTTGTTGGACACGAAGCGGCCGATGGGGCCGGCGAACAGCATCATCAGGCCCACCGAGCAGATCACGGCGGTGACCATGATGCGCACGTCGTCCACCATGCCGACGGCGGTGATGATGGAGTCCAGCGAGAACACCAGGTCGATGATCATGATCTGCAGGATCACCGACGCGAACGCCGCCTTGGCCTTGGTGCTGCTGCTGTTGACCTCGTCCTCGCCCTCCAGCGAGCCGTGGATCTCGACCGTGCTCTTCCAGATCAGGAACAGGCCGCCGCCGATGAGGATGAGGTCGCGACCGGAGAAGCCGTAGTCGAAGACGTGGAACAGCGGCTTGACCATGCCGACGATCCAGGCCAGCACCATCAGCAAGGCGATGCGCATGAACATGGCCGCGAACAGGCCCAGCCGTCGCGCCAGCTCCTGCTTGGCCTTGGGCAGCTTGTCCACCAGGATGCTGATGAAGATGATGTTGTCTATGCCCAGCACCAGCTCCAGCGCGGTCAGCGTGGCGAGGGCGATCCAGGTCTCGGGAGAGGACAACAGTTCAAGCATGGTGGGCGGTGATTTCCGTGGGCAGCCCGGGATTGTCGTCAAGCGGCCCGGCGAGCGCCGCAGGCCGCAGCTGAGGGAGGCTTCGGCATTGCTTGGGGTGTCGGGCCGGGCGGCAGCAACCTCAGGACAGGCCCAGTGCGCGCAGCAGCTCCGCCGGTGCGTAGGGCCGGCGCCGCTTGGGCCAGGCCTGCACCAGGGTCTGCATGCGCAGGTTCAGCGGCGCGCTGCGGCCCAGGCCGCGGGCCAGGCGCACGACCTCGCCGCACAGCGCATCGATCTCGGTCGTGCGGCCCTGGGCCAGGTCGTCGGCCATGCTGGAGCGGGCCTGGGCGTCGATGCGCAGCATGCGCGCGGCGGCGAGGCGGAACAGCGGTGTGGGCAGGCGCAGCAGCGTCAGCAGCCGGCGCGGCGGCAGCGGCGTCAGCTGGGCCACAGGGCGGTGAGCGGCCTCCAGCAAGTCCAGCGCCTCCTGCTGCAGCGCCGCCAGCACGCGCCGGTAGCCGCGCTGCAGCAGCTCATCGCGCAGCGGCAGGCCCGACAGTGCGTTGACCGGGTTGTTCAGGTTGAGCAGCAGCTTGCCCCATTGCACCGGCGCCAGGTCGGCGTGCAGCTGCAGCCCCATGCCCAGGCGGGCCAGCGCCGTCTGCCAGGCGGCCAGCGCCAGGTCTTCGGGCGTGCCCTCGACGGCCAGCGCGCCGCCGGTGCCGCGGTGGTAGCGGCCGGGCGCGATCTCGGCGATGTTGTAGGGCACCATGCCGGCATGCCAGCGCAGCTGCGGCGCGGCCTCACGCGCGGCCGCGGCGTTGCCCAGGCCGTTCTGCAGACTGACGACCGGCGTGCCCAGCGGCAGCGTCAGGCCCAGCGCCGTGGCCGCCTCGACGGTGGCGCCGGACTTCACGCACAGCAGCACCAGATCGGGCTTGATCCCGGCGGGCGGCTCCTCGTGCAGGCGCAGCTCCAGCGCGGGGATGTGGCGGTCCAGGCCGTCCTGGTCGGTCAGGCGCAGGCCCTGCTTGCGCAGCGCGGCCAGCACGCGCGGGCGGCCGACGAAATGCACCGGCACGCCGGCCAGCTGGGTCAGGCCGCCGACGAAGCAGCCGACGGAGCCGGCGCCCATGACAAGAACGCCGGTCATCTTGTCGCGAAGCCCATCTCGGGAAGACCGCGGGTGTTGCGGGCCGAGCGCTGGGCCGCTCCCGAGCCGGCCCGCGCTGGGCGATGTGCTTGTCGGTCAATCCGGCAAGCATCGCCGCCCCCTCGGGGGGCCGGCCAAGGTACTCCTTGGACGAGGGGCTTCACCCTAGACGGGGTGGGCGAGGTCGCGCAGATGCGTCGGGCCGACGCGGCGCTCGATTTCTTCGAGCAGCGGGCGGCCCCAGCCCAGCATGAACATGGCCTCGCCGACGACGAACATGGGGCCCACCAGCAGGCCCACGAGGTCGTCGACGAAGGCCGGCTTGCGGCCCTCGTAGTAATGGCCGATGAACTGGATGATCCAGCCCACGACGAAGCTGCCCACGCCGATCAGCAGCCAGCTCGTCAGCGAGCCCTGGGCCGCCGTCATGGCCAGCGCCGTCAGCACGCCGTTGACGAGGGCGGTGGCGACGCCCAGCACCAGGTTGCCGCGCGTGAGGTACCACAGCGAGCTGACGGCCCACAGCACGATGGCCGCGTTCATGGGCTGGCCGGCGAGCGTGAACTCGGCGCGCGCCAGCAGCACGCTGATGGCGAAGACGATGAGCGGGATGCCGACGAAATGCGTCGCGATGTTGCGGCGGTCGCGGTGGTAGGCGGCGTACTGTGCCATCAGGTCGAGGGCGGGGCGGAACAGGCTGGCCATGGCGGGCTCCGTGCAGGCGTATGGTGGCTATGCTAGTCCAGCAAGGCGCTTCGGCGTCGGGCGACTGCCGATAAACCCTCGCGGAAAACCCCCACTTGAGCGCCCAAACGATGGCCAAACGACGCCTTCTGCTGTCAGCGCTGCTGGCCGGCCTGGCCGGCCTGGCCGGCCTGGCCGGCTGTGCCCACCCGCCGCCGCCGCAGGCCTTGCCGGAGCGGGGCGACGAATTGCGCATCCTGGTCTTTCGCGGCGGCACGGCGGCCCGCCTGGGCCACAACCATGTGTTGCGCGCGGCCGGGCTGCGCGTGGACTGGGCGGCCGCGGGGCCGGTGCTGAGTTTTCGGCTGGACGCGCTGGAGATCGACCCGCCGGCGCTGCGCCGGCGCCTGGGGCCGGCGTTCGAGAGCGCCGTGGACGACGAGGCCCGCGCCGGCACGCGCGCCAACCTGCTGAAGGCGCTGGACGCGCAAACCCACCCCGAGGTGGTCGTGCGCACGCTGCAGCAGCTGGGCGAGGGCGGGCGGCGGGCCGTCGAGGCGGAGATCACGCTGCATGGCGTCACGCGGCGGCAGTGGTTCGTCGTCGAGGTGGAGGGCGCCCGGGCGCGCGGCGAGGTCGTCGTGCGGCAGAGCGAGTTCGGCATCCGGCCCTTCACAGTGCTGGGCGGCTTGCTGGCCGTGCAGGATGCGCTGGTCGTGCAGTTCGAGCTAGGGCCTGCTCCCGTCGTGTTAACAGGCCCTAATCCAGCCCTAGCCGCATCAAGTCCTTGGCCAGGCTGCGGCCGTCGCTGAGCCGGATCGCGTCTGGCAGGCAGCCGTAGCGCTCGAAGCCCTGGCTTTCGTACAGGCCGATGGCGGCGTGGTTGCCGGCCGTCACGCTGAGGGTGATCTGGGCCACACCGGGGCTGGCCTTGATCCTGTCTATGGCCGCGACGAGCAAGGCCCGGCCGATGCCGCGGCCGCGGTGGGTGTGGGCCACCATCATGCCGACCAGGTGGGCGATGTGCCTGACCTTCAGCCGCGGTTCGCGCTCGCAGGTCAGCGCGCCGACGAGGCGGGCGTCGTCCAGTGCCACCAGCGTGAACAGCGTGTCGCCGCCGCCGGCCAGGCGGCTGCGGTAGCTGACGAGGTCGCGCCGGCTCTCGGTCTCGGCATCCGACGTGAAGGCCTCGGGGTGGCCGGCCAGCATGGCGTCGCGCAGCGCCTTGTAGGCCAGCAGGTCGGGTTCCAGCATGGGGCGGATCAGCAGCTCAGCCATGCAGGTCCGCCGCGTGGTTGAGGTTGGCGAAGGCGGCCTCGTCGCCGGGGGCATCGAAACGTGCCACGCCATGGGGCAGCGACTGCATCCAGCGCAGCACCGCGCGGCCTCCGCCTTGCAGATGGGAGGCCAGCGGCTCGCGCAGCCGGGCATGCAGCAGTGCGTGGGTGGGGTGCTCGCGGGCCGCGCGGGCAAAGGCCAGGCCGTGGGCCTCGCCCGCGGCGAGCAGGCGCTGCGCCAGGTCCGGCGGCAGGCGCGGGCAGTCGCAGGGTGCGGTCAGCAGCCAGGCGTCGTCGGGAATGGCGCGCAGGCCGGCCAGCATGCCGGCCAGCGGGCCGGCGAACTCCAGGCCGGGCGGGTCGGTCAGCACGGCATGGCCCAGCGCGGCATAGGCGTCCAGATGGCGGTTGGCGCTGACGAGCACGCGGCTGGCCTGCGGCGCCAGGCGTTCGATGACGTGCAGCGCCAGCGGCCGGCCGTCCAGCAGTTGCAGACCCTTGTCCACGCCGCCCATGCGGCTGCCGCGGCCGCCGGCGAGCACGAGGGCGTGAAGTTCAGCCACCGATGTAGTGCATCTCGACGCGAGGCTCGGCCGCTGCCTGTGCGGTACCGCGCAGCTGCGAGTAGCGGTCGCTGCGGCCGGTCCAGACGCCGGCGATGGCGCGGGCCAGCTGCGCGTCGTCGACGGGTTCGCCGCGCAGCAGCGCGCGCAGGTCATGCCCGCGGTGCGCGAACAGGCAGGTGTAGAGCCGCCCCTCGGTCGACAGCCGCGCGCGGTTGCAGTCGCCGCAGAAGGCCTGGGTCACCGAGGAGATCAGGCCAATCTCGCCGCCGCCGTCCGCATAGGCCCAGCGCTGGGCCGTCTCGCCCGGCGCGCTGTGCGACAGCGGCTGCAGCGGCCATTCGGCCGCGATGCGGCGCAGCACCTCGGCGCTGGGCAGCACCTGGTCCATGCGCCAGCCATTGGTGGTGCCCACGTCCATGTACTCGATGAAGCGCAGCACCACGCCGCTGTGCCGGAAATGGCGGGCCATGGGCAGGATCTGGTCGTCGTTGACGCCGCGCTGCACCACCATGTTGACCTTGATGGGGCCCAGGCCCGCGGCCTGCGCGGCGGCGATGCCGTCCAGCACGGTGGCGACCGGAAAGCCGACATCGTTCATGCGCTGGAACACGGCGTCGTCCAGCCCGTCCAGGCTGACCGTCAGGCGCTTGAGGCCGGCGGCGCGCAGGCCGGCGGCCTTCTTGACCAGCGTGGAGCCGTTGGTCGTCAGCGTCAGGTCGGGCACGCGGCCGTCGGGCGTGCGCAGCCGGGCCAGCATCGCGATCAGCGTCTCCAGCCCGCGGCGCAGCGTGGGCTCGCCGCCGGTGATGCGCAGCTTCTCCACGCCCAGGCCGGTGAAGACGCCGGCCAGCCGGGTGATCTCCTCGAAGCTGAGCAGGTCGGCATGGGGCAGGAACTCGTGGTGCTTGTCGAACACCTGCTTGGGCATGCAGTAGCCGCAGCGGAAATTGCAGCGATCCGTCACCGAGATGCGCAGGTCGCGCAGCGGCCGGGCCAGGGTGTCGGCCAGCGGCAGCGACGGTGGGCCGGCGGCAGGCGACATCGCGACCGCCAGGGAGCGGTCGTCGTGCAGGGGAATGATGCGTGCCGGCATGAGGCCCATTGTGTCAGCGCCCGAAAGGCCGGGACTTGCGGCGGGCCGGCGGGCGCGCTTGAATCGCAGGCGATGAGCGCCATCCTGCATCCCGACCTGCCGCATTTCGTTGCTTTCGGCGAGGCGCTGGTCGATCTGATCCGCGTGGCGCCGGAGCGCTGGCGCAGCGCCTGCGGCGGCTCGCCGTGGAACGTGGCCGTCGCGATGTCCACGCTGGGCCGGCTGAGCGCCTTCGGCGGCGCGATCAGCCAGGACGTCTTCGGCGCCGAGATCTGGCAGCACAGCCAGGACGCGGACCTGGACATGCGCTTCATCCAGCAGCTGTCGCGGCCGCCGCTGCTGGCCATCGTGTACGAGCAGCATCCGCCGCGCTACTTCTTCATCGGCCAGGACAGCGCCGACCTGCATTTCCGCCCCGAGGGGCTGCCCGCAGGCTGGGCGCGCTCGCTGCGCTGGGCGCATTTCGGCAGCCTGAGCCTGGCGCGCGAGCCGCTGGCAGGCCGGCTGCTGGCGCTGGCCCAGGCGCTGAAGGACGAGGGGCGGCTGATCAGCTACGACCCCAACTTCCGCGCCCCGCCCATGGACTCGCGCTACGACGACACGCTGGAGCGCATGTGCCGGCTGGCCGATGTCATCAAGGTGTCCGACGAGGACTTGCGCGGTCTGTTCCGCGTGCCGGACCACCGCTCGGGCCTGGCCCAGATCTCGGCCTGGAACCCGGGCGCCTGGCTGCTGCTGACGCGCGGCGAGGCCGGGGCGACGCTGTACCACGGGGTGGAGGAATGCAGCGGCGCGCCGCCGCGGGTGGAGGTCGTCGACACGGTGGGCGCCGGCGACGCGGCCCTGGCCGGGCTGCTGGACAGCCTGATGCGCGATGCCGGCGCGCCCGCCGAGGAGCATCTGCGCTGGGCGCTGGCGGCCGGGGCCGCGGCCTGCACGGCACCCGGCTTCGCGCCGCCCCGGCCGGAGCTGGTGGCGGCGTTGGCCGAGGACGTCAGAGTCGTCAAGAACTAGGGTTTTCCCTTGCTGCACTTGATCCAGGTCAAGGTGGCTTTTACGATTAACCGACCGGTCGGTAGAGAAATTCCATGTCCGAACACGAGATCCAGATTGAACAGCATGGCGCCGTGCGCCTGCTGCGCCTGAACCGCCCCGAGGCCCTGAACGCGTTCACGACCGGCCTGCTGGGCCAGCTGCGTCAGGCGCTGGAAGCGGCGGCCGAGGATGGCGCCACCCGCTGCGTGCTGATCACCGGCGCGGGCCGGGCCTTCAGCGCCGGCCAGGACCTGTCCGATCCCCACGTGGCTCCCAGCCGTGACCCGGGCGCCGCGCCCAAGGACATCGGCCATCTGCTGGAGCATTTCTACATCCCGCTGGCGCTGCGCCTGCGCAGCATGCCGGTGCCGGTGGTGGCTGCCGTCAACGGCGTGGCGGCCGGCGCGGGTGCCAGCCTGGCGCTGGGCTGCGACCTGGTGCTGGCCGGCGAGAGCGCCAGCTTCATCCAGGCCTTCTCCAAGATAGGCCTGATCCCGGATTGCGGCGGCACCTGGCTGCTGCCGCGGCTGGTGGGCCGGGCCAAGGCGCTGGAGATGGCGCTGCTGGGCGACAAGCTCAAGGCCGCGGAGGCCGCCGCGCTGGGCCTGATTTCCCGCGTGCTGCCCGATGCCGAGCTGCAGGACGCGGCGCTGGCGCTGGCGCAGAAGCTGGCCGGCATGCCCACGCGGGCGTTGGTCCAGACGCGCATCGCCATCGACGAGGCGATGAAGCTGGACTTCGAGCCTGCGCTGAAGCGCGAGGCGGCCGTGCAGAGCCAGCTGGGCTTTGCCCATGACTATCTGGAAGGCGCCGCGGCCTTCCTCGACAAACGCAAGCCCGAGTTCAAAGACCGCTGATGAACGACCAAGCCATTGCCGACAAGGTCCGCGACGTGATGTTCGCGGACGACGCCGCCAGCCGCATGCTGGGCCTGCAGATCGCCGAGATCGCGCCCGGCCGTGCGGTGCTGACCATGACCGTGCGGCCCGACATGCTGAACGGCTTCGCGATCTGCCACGGCGGCCTGATCGCCACGCTGGCGGACTCGGCTTTTGCCTTCGCCTGCAACAGCCGCAACGCGCTGACGGTAGCGTCGGGTTTCGGCATCGACATCCTGAAGTCCGCGAAGCTGGGCGACGTGCTGACCGCGACCGCCGAGGAGACCTCGCTGGCCGGCCGCACCGGGCTCTATGACATCACCGTGCGCAACCAGCACGGCGAACTGATTGCGATGTTCCGGGGCCGGTCCTACCGCCTGGGCGAAAGAAAGGTGTTTGAAGCATGACCGTCAAAGTTCCCCGCCCGGGCGACCTGGAGCCCATCGAAACCGCCAGCCGCGACGAGCTGCAGGCGCTGCAGTTGGAGCGCCTGCGCTGGAGCCTGCAGCACGCCTACGACAACGTGCCGCACTACAAGGCCGCGTTCGACGCGAAGGGCGTGCACCCGTCGGACCTGAAGCAGCTCTCCGACCTGTCCAAGTTCCCGTTCACGACCAAGCACGACCTGCGCGCGAACTACCCCTTCGGCATGTTCGCGATGCCGCGCGAGAAACTGGCGCGCATCCATGCGTCGTCGGGCACGACGGGCAAGCCCACGGTGGTGGGCTACACGCTGAAGGACATCGACAACTGGGCCAACCTGGTGGCGCGCTCCATCCGCGCCGCCGGCGGCCGCGCTGGCGACCTGGTGCACGTGGCCTATGGCTACGGCCTGTTCACCGGCGGCCTGGGCGCGCATTACGGCGCCGAGCGGCTGGGCTGCACGGTCATCCCGATGAGCGGCGGCCAGACCGAGAAGCAGGTGCAGCTGATCACCGACTTCAAGCCCGACATCATCATGGTCACGCCCAGCTATATGCAGGTGCTGATCGAGGAATTCGCCCGCCAGGGGCTGGACGCGCGCGAGTCCTCGCTGAAGGTGGGCATCTTCGGCGCCGAGCCCTGGACCGAGGCGATGCGCAAGGGCATCGAGGCCGCCGCCGGCATCGACGCGGTGGACATCTACGGCCTGTCCGAGGTGATGGGCCCGGGCGTGGCCAGCGAATGCGTGGAGAGCAAGGACGGCCCCACCATCTGGGAAGACCATTTCTACCCCGAGATCATCGACCCCGACACCGGCGAGGTGCTGCCCGACGGCAGCGAGGGCGAGCTCGTCTTCACGTCGTTGTCCAAGGAGGCGATGCCCGTCATCCGCTACCGCACGCGCGACCTGACCCGCCTGCTGCCGCCCACCTCGCGCAGCATGCGCCGCATGGGCAAGATCGTCGGCCGCAGCGACGACATGCTGATCATCCGCGGCGTCAACCTGTTCCCGACGCAGATCGAGGAACTGGTGCTGCAGGAGGCCCAGCTGTCGGGCCAGTACCAGCTGGTCGTCAGCCGCAGCGGCAATCTGGACGAGGTGGTGGTGCGCTGCGAGGTCAAGCACGACGTCGAGTCCTCGGCCGCGGCGGGCATCGCCAAGCATCTGCAACACCGCATCAAGACGCTGATCGGCGTGTCGACGCGGGTCGAGATCGGTGCGCCGGACTCCATCGAGCGCACCCAGGTCGGCAAGGCGCGACGGGTCCTGGACCTGCGCCAGAAATAAGGAGCGAAGCATGTACACGCAAGCGATGGACCTGATGGCCAAGGAGGCCCGCGAAGGCGGCAAGCCCAAGGTCGTCAAGAGCGCCGAGGAACTCGCCCGCGAGGAGGCCTTCGAGGCCCGCATCGACGCCGGCGACTTCATCGAGGCCAAGGACTGGATGCCCGATCACTACCGCAAGACGCTGATCCGCCAGATCAGCCAGCATGCGCACAGCGAGATCGTCGGCATGCTGCCCGAGGGCAACTGGATCACGCGCGCGCCCACGCTCAAGCGCAAGGCGATTCTGCTGGCCAAGGTGCAGGACGAGGGCGGCCACGGCCTCTACCTCTACGCCGCCGCCGAGACGCTGGGCACCAGCCGCGACGAGATGACGGCGGCGCTGCTGAGCGGCAAGGCCAAGTACAGCTCCATCTTCAACTACCCCACGCTGACCTGGGCCGACATCGGCGTCATCGGCTGGCTGGTGGACGGCGCGGCCATCATGAACCAGGTGCCGCTGTGCCGCTGCTCCTATGCGCCCTATGCGCGGGCCATGATCCGCGTCTGCCGCGAGGAGAGCTTCCACCAGCGCCAGGGCTACGAGAGTCTGCTGACGATGATGACGCATGGCACCGAGCAGCAGAAGGCCATGGTGCAGGACGCCGTGAACCGCTGGTGGTGGCCGTCGCTGATGATGTTCGGCCCGGCCGACAAGGACTCGCCCAACTCCGAGCAGAGCATCCGCTGGGGCATCAAGCGCGTCACCAACGACCAGCTGCGCCAGAAGTTCGTCGACGCCACCATCCCGCAGGCCGAGATCCTGGGCGTGACCGTGCCCGACCCCGATCTGAAGTGGAACGCCGAGCGCGGCAGCTATGACTTCGGCGCCATCGACTGGGCCGAGTTCTGGCGCGTGGTGGGCGGCGAAGGCCCCTGCAACCGCGAGCGCCTGGCCGCCCGCAACAAGGCCTGGGACGACGGCGCCTGGGTGCGCGACGCCGCGCTGGCCCACGCGAAGAAGCAGGCCACCAAGGCCGAAGCAGCCTGAGGAAACGAGAGATGAGCAATCCGAAGAACGAATGGCCGCTGTGGGAAGTGTTCGTCCGCAGCAAGGCGGGCCTGGACCACAAGCATTGCGGCAGCCTGCATGCGGCCGACGCGCCCATGGCCATCCAGATGGCGCGCGACGTCTACACGCGCCGCCAGGAAGGCACCAGCATCTGGGTCGTGCGCTCCGAGCAGATCATCGCCAGCGACCCGGTCGAGAAGGGCAGCCTGTTCGAGCCGGCCGACGACAAGGTCTACCGCCACCCCACCTTCTATGAGCTCCCCGAAGAGCTCAACCACATGTGATGGACGCCAAGCTCAACTACGTCCTGCGCCTCGCGGATACCTGCCTCATCCACGCCCAGCGCCTGGGCGAGTGGTGTGGCCACGCGCCGGTGCTGGAGGAAGACCTGGCCCTGTCCAACATGGCGCTGGACCTGCTGGGCCAGGCCCGGGCGCTGCTGACCCACGCGGGCCAGCTCGAGGGCGCCGGCCGCGACGAGGACCAGCTCGCCTTCCTGCGTGAGGAGCGTGACTATCGCAACCTGGTGCTGGTGGAGCTGCCCAATGCCGCCGCCAGCCCCAGCGATGGCAGCGGCGGGCGCGACTTCGCGCTGACCACGCTGCGCAACGCCGCCATCGCGATCTGGCTGGAGCTGCTGTACGAGCGCCTGCTGTCCAGCGCCGACACCGAGCTGGCCGGCATCGCCGCCAAGTCGCTCAAGGAAGTGCGCTACCACCGCCAGCACAGCGCCGACTGGGTCGTGCGCCTGGGCGACGGCACGGCGGAGTCGCAGGCCCGCATGCAGGCCGCGCTGGCCGTGCTGACGCCTTACTTCAACGAGCTGTTCGTGGCCGACGGCGTGGACGGCGTCGGGCCCGCGTGGCGCGACGTCGAGCCCGAGTGGCGTGCCCGCTGGGCCGCGCTGCTGCAGGAGGCGACGCTGACGCCGCCGCGCGACAGCGCGATGCAGCCGCGCGGCATCGACGGCGTGCACAGCGAGCACATGGGCCATCTGCTGGCGACGATGCAGCACCTGCAGCGCGCCTACCCCGGAGGCGTGTGGTGAACCTGGACGCTGCCCGCGAGCGCCTGGCGCAGGTGCCCGATCCCGAGATCCCCGCGGTGACGCTGGTGGACCTGGGCATCGTGCGCGACCTGCGCGAGACCGACGCGGGCCTGGAGGTGGTGCTGACGCCCACCTACAGCGGCTGCCCGGCCACCGAGCTGATCGCCGACGACGTGCGCGCGGCGCTCAGCGAGTTCGGCGCCGTGACCGTCACGCTGCAGCGCTCGCCCGCCTGGACCACCGACTGGATCAGCGCGCAAGGCCGCGAGAAGCTGCAGCGCTACGGCATCGTGCCGCCGCAATGCCAGGTCGGCGATGGCAGCGAGCAGGCCATACGCCTGGTGCCCAAGCTGCGCTGCCCGCGCTGCGAGGGGGCCCAGACCGAGCAGCTGTCCCGCTTCGGCTCCACGCCCTGCAAGTCCACCTGGCGCTGCATCGCTTGCGGCGAACCCTTCGAGTACTTCAAGCCCTTCTGACATGGCCCTGCACTTTCATCCGCTGCGCGTGACCTCGGTCGAGCGCGACACCGACGACGCGATGGTGGTCGGCTTCGAGGCGCCGGCCCAAGGCTTCGCATTCGAGCCCGGCCAGTACCTGACGCTGCGTGCCAGCGTGGGCGGCCAGGAGCTGCGCCGCAGCTACTCCATCTGCTCCGACCGCGACCTCAAGGTCGGCATACGCCGCGTGGACGGCGGCGCGTTCTCGACCTGGGTGCATGAGCAGCTCAAGGCCGGCGACGTCCTCGAGTCCTACCCGCCGCAGGGGCGCTTCGTCATGCCGGCCGCCCAGGCCGGGGGGCGCCATGTGCTGTTCATCGCCGGCGGCTCGGGCATCACGCCCATCCTGGCGCTGCTGACGGCCCTGCTGGAGCGCGAGCCGACGGCGCGCGCGACGCTGATCTACGCCAACCGCCGCACCGCGTCGACGATGTTCAAGGAGGAGCTCGAAGACCTCAAGAACCGTTTCATGACGCGGCTGTCGCTGCACCTGATCTTCAGCCGCGAGGCGGTGGACGCGCCGCTGTACGGCGGCCGCCTGGACGCCGGCAAGCTCAGCGCCTTCCTGGCCGGCCCGGTGCCGGCGGCCAGCATCGACCAGGTCTTCATCTGCGGGCCCTTCGAGATGAACGACCAGGCCGAGGCCGCGCTGCTGGGCGCGGGCGTGCCGACAGAGCGCATCCACATCGAGCGCTTCGGCACGCCCGAGACGCTGAGCGGCAAGCCCGTGCCGCACGAGGTCAAGCCCGGCGATGCGCCGCAGGCCCGCGTGACGGTCATCCGCGACGGCCTGTCGCGCGAGATCGAGTTCCATGCCGGCGACCCCAGCCTGCTGGACGCGGCCGCGCGCGAAGGCATGGACGTGCCGTTCTCCTGCAAGAGTGGCGTCTGCTCCACCTGCCGCTGCAAGCTCGTCGAGGGCCAGGTGCGCATGGACAAGAACTTCGCGCTGGACAAGGACGAGGTCGCGGCCGGCTTCATCCTGAGCTGCCAGGCGCATCCGCTGACCGAGCGGGTCGTCATCAGCTTCGACGAGCGCTGACGGCGATGGCGCGGTTCGGGCACCCGGTGGCGCGGCGCGACGAGAATTCGGGGCTTTGCGGATCTCGTCCGCACTAACCGACTTTCCCATGGCACGCAAACGCGCCCCCGGATTTGAAGCCCAGCGCGAGGACATCCTCGCGGCCGCCGCCCGCCTGTTCGCCGAGCAGGGCTTCAGCGCCACCTCCATGAACCAGGTCGCCGAGGCCTGTGGCGTCGCCAAGCCGACGCTGTACCACTACTTCCAGGACAAGCAGGAGCTGCTGGCGCAGATCTGCGACAGCCATGTGCACGCGCTGCTGGCGCTGGTGGAGGAGGTCAAGGCGCGCCAGCTCCCGCCCGAGGCGCAGCTGCGCGCGCTCATCGAACGCTTCACCCGCGCCTATGCCGATGCCCAGGACCAGCACCGCGTGCTGACCAGCGAGATCCGCTTCCTGGCCGACGCCGAACGCGAACGGCTGCTGGACGTGGAGCGCCGCGTCGTTGCCGGGTTCGCCGCCGCCCTGTGCCGCGTGCGCCCGGAGTTGCGCGAAGTGGGGCTGCACAAGCCCTTGACCATGCTGCTTTTTGGCATGATCAACTGGACCCACACGTGGCTGCGTCCCGGCGGCGATCTGTCGCACGAGGCGCTCGCCGCGCTGGTCAGTGATTTGTTCTTCGGCGGTCTCGGCGCAGTGCAGCTGCGCCAGCCCGACCTCATCCAATAACCCACCAAGGAGACGACCCCCCATGAAGCAATTCAAGCAACTCGCGCTGGCACTGGCCGCAACGCTGAGCCTGGCGGCCCAGGCCGACATCAACGTCGGCGTCACGCTGTCGGCCACCGGCCCGGCCGCGTCGCTGGGCATCCCGGAGAAGAACACGGTCGCGCTGATGCCGACCACCATCGCCGGCCAGAAGGTCAACTACATCGTGCTGGACGACGCGTCCGACACGACCACGGCCGTCGCCAACACGCGCAAGTTCATCACCGAGAACAAGGTCGACATCGTCATCGGCTCCACCGTCACGCCCAACTCGCTGGCGATGATCGACGCCGTGGCCGAGAGCGGCACGCCCATGATCTCCATGGCCGCCTCGGCCCGCATCGTGGAACCCATCGACGCCAAGAAGCGCTGGGTCTTCAAGACGCCGCAGAACGACATCATGATGACGCTGGCCATCCTGAACCACATGGCCGCGAACGGGGTGAAGACGATAGGCTTCATCGGCTTCGCCGACGCCTACGGTGAAGGCTGGTGGGGCGAGTTCAACAAGCTCGCACCGTCGATGAAGCTCAACATCGTCGCCAGCGAGCGCTACAACCGCACGGACACCTCCGTCACCGGCCAGGTGCTCAAGCTCGTCGCCGCCAAGCCCGACGCCATCATCATCGCCGGCTCGGGCACGCCCGCCGCGCTGCCGCAGAAGGCGCTGAAGGAGCGCGGCTACACCGGCAAGGTCTACCAGACCCATGGCGTCGCGAACAACGACTTCCTGCGCGTCGGCGGCAAGGACGTGGAAGGCACGCTGCTGCCATCCGGCCCGGTGCTGGTGGCCTCGCAGCTGCCGGCCGACCACCCGGTGCGCAAGAGCGCGCTGGACTACATCACCAAGTACGAAGCCGCCCACGGCAAGGGCAGCGTGTCGACCTTCGGCGGTCACGCCTGGGACGCCGGCCTGCTGATGGCCGCGGCCGTGCCCGAGGCGCTGAAGAAGGCCCAGCCCGGCACGCCGGCCTTCCGCGCCGCGCTGCGCGACGCGCTGGAGAACGTGAAGAACGTCGCCGGCGCGCATGGCGTGTTCAACATGTCGGCGACCGACCACCTCGGCCTGGACCAGCGCGCCCGCGTGATGGTCAAGATCGAGAACGGCACCTGGAAGCTCGTCAAGTGAGCGCACGCCGCGGCATGGTGCCGCGGCGGGAACCCGGCGGCCCTGCGAGGCCGCCCCGTTGAATCGGCCGCGCGAGGGCGCGGCCACGAGGAACAGAGATGGCAGTCCCCACACTTCAGAGCTACATCGCCGGCCGCTGGGTCGGCGAGCGCGCGGCCAAGCCGCTGGCGAGCGCGATCAACGGCCGCACCGTCGCGATGACGCATGAGGAGGGGCTGGACTTCGCCGAGGCCATCGCCTACGCGCGCGGCACGGCCTTGCCCGGCCTGCTGCGCACGCATTTCCAGGATCGCGCGCGCGTGCTGAAGGCGCTGGCGAACTACCTGATGGAACGCAAGGAAGTCCTGTACGCGATCAGCGCCCACACTGGCGCGACGCGCAGCGACTCCTGGATCGACATCGAGGGCGGCATCGGCACGCTGTTCGCGTACGCCTCCATCGGCGGCAAAGACCTGCCCAGCAGCAATGTGCTGCACGAGGGCCCGCCCATGCGGCTGGGCGCCAACAACCACTTCATCGGCAGCCATGTGCTGGTGCCCAAGCGCGGCGTCGCGCTGCACATCAACGCGTTCAACTTCCCGATGTGGGGCATGCTCGAGAAGTTCGCGCCCAGCTTCCTGGCCGGCATGCCCTGCCTGGTCAAGCCCGCCACGGCGACCAGCTACGTCGCCGAGGCCTGCGTGCGCCTCATCGTCGAATCCGGCCTGGTGCCGGCCGGCGCGCTGCAGCTCATCATCGGCGGCACGGGCGACCTGTTCGAGCGCCTGGACGAGGCCGATGTCGTCACCTTCACCGGCAGCGCCGACACCGCGCTGATGCTGAAGGCCCATCCCAACCTGCTGAAGAAGAGCATCCCGTTCAACGCCGAGGCCGACAGCCTGAACTGCGCCATCCTGGCGCCGGACGTGACGCCGGACGACCCCGAGTTCGACCTCTTCATCAAGGAGGTCGCGCGCGAGATGACGGCCAAGGCCGGCCAGAAGTGCACGGCCATCCGCCGCACGCTGGTGCCGCGCCACCTGACCGACGCGGTCGCGACGGCGCTGAAGGCGCGCCTGTCCAAGACGGTGGTGGGCGACCCGGCCGTCGAGGGCGTGCGCATGGGCGCGCTGGCCAGCAAGGCGCAGCAGGCCGACGTGGCCGAGCGCGTCGCCCAGCTGGCGCGGCAGTGCGAGGTGTTGCTCAGCGAGCGCGACGGCTTCGCGCCCAAGGGCGAGGGCGTCGGCGACGGCGCCTTCTTCGCGCCGACGCTGCTGCTGGCGCGCGATGCGGCGACCAGCGACGCCCACCACGTCGAGGCCTTCGGCCCCGTGACGACGCTGATGCCCTATGGCGACTTCGACGAGGCGCTGCACCTGGCCACGCTGGGCCGCGGCAGCCTGGTCGGCACGATCTGCACCAAGACGCCGGCGCTGGCCGCGCAGGCCGTGCCGACGTTCGCCGCCTGGCACGGCCGCATGCTGGTGCTGGACCGCGAGGCGGCGCTGGAGAACACCGGCCACGGCTCGCCGCTGCCCAAGCTCAAGCACGGCGGCCCGGGCCGCGCCGGCGGCGGTGAGGAGCTGGGCGGCCTGCGCGCGGTCAAGCACTATCTGCAGCGCTGCGCGGTGCAGGGTTCGCCGACGATGATCTCGGCCGTCACCGGCGAGTACCAGCGCGGCGGCGCCGTCACCGAGAGCGAGACCCACCCGTTCCGCCGCTACTTCGAGGATGTGGAGGTGGGCATGAGCCTGCTGACGCACCGCCGCACGGTGGGCGAGGCCGACATCGTCGCCTTCGGCGGCCTGTCGGGCGACTACTTCTACATGCACTTCGACGACGTGGCGGCCAAGGAGTCGCCCTTCGGCCAGCGCATCGCGCACGGCTATTTCGTGCTGTCGGCCGCGGCCGGCCTGTTCGTCAGCCCGGCGCCGGGCCCGGTGCTGGCCAACTACGGCCTGGAGAACCTGCGCTTCGTCACGCCGGTGGCGATCGGCGACACCATCCAGGCGCGCCTGACCGCCAAGCGCAAGATCGACCGCCCGCCGCGCGACGACCAACCCGCGCAGGGCGTCATCGGCTGGGACGTGGCGGTGACCAACCAGCGCGGCGAGCTGTGCGCGAGCTACGAGATCCTGACGCTGGTGGCCAAGCGCGTCGCGGGTTGAAGGCTGGGCGCAAGCCTGTAGGACGGCGCTGACCCGGACGGTCCGCCGCCGCCGACAAGGCGCCGAACGGGGCACTCCTAGGCTGTCGACTTCGAAGTCGTCCAGGAGTTCCCCATGTCACGCCCCTCCCATCGCACCGTCGCCCGTCTGGGCCTGCCCCTGGCCGCCGCAGCCGCGGCTGTGCTCGCCGCCTGTGGGGGCGGCGGTGGCGGTGATGCCGGCCAGCCCATGGCCAACCCCACCGGCACGCTGCGCATCTCGCTGACCGACGCCCCCGCCTGCGGTTTCGACCATGTCTATGTGACGGTCGAGAAGGTGCGCGTGAACGGCAGCGCCTCGGCCGATGTGACGGACTCGGGCTGGACCGACATCCCGCTGGCCGCGCCGCAGCGCATCGACCTGCTGGCGCTGACCAACGGCGCGCTGGCGACGCTGGGCCAGGCCCAGCTGCCCGCCGGCACCTACCGGCAGCTGCGCCTGGTGCTGGCGGCCAACACGGCCGCCAACCCGCTGGCCAACTCCGTCGTGCCCACCGGCGGCGCGGAGCAGGCCGTGGACACGCCCAGCGCGGCGCAGAGCGGGCTCAAGCTGAATGCCGACATGAGCGTGGCGGCCGACAAGGTGGCCGATTTCGCGATCGACTTCGACGCCTGCAAGTCGTTTGTGCGCGCCGGCAACTCCGGCAAGGTGATCATGAAGCCGGTGCTGGCCCTGATCCCCATGCTCAGCGACGCGGGCATGCGCATCGTCGGCTTCGTCGACCCGGCCCTGGCCAATGGCGGCGCGACGGTGTCTGCGCAGTCGGCCGGCCAGCCGGTGCGTGCGACGCCCACGGACGCGACGGGCAAGTTCGTCCTCTACCCGCTGCCGGCCGGCAGCTACGACCTCGTCGTCACGGCCGGCGGCCGGGCCAACGCCGTGGTCACCGGCGTGCCGGTCACGACGACGGCCTACACCTATGTGGGCAGCGAGACGGTGCGCCTGTCGCCGCCGGTCTCGGCGGCGTCGGCCACGGTCAGCGGCAGCATCAGGCTGGCCGGCTCCAGCGCCAACACCGAAGGCAGCGTGCGCGCGCTGCAGACGCTGACCGGCGGGCCCAGCGTGGAGGTGGGCTTCGCGAATGCCGATGCGGCCAGCGGCGCCTACGCGCTGCGCCTGCCGCTGGCGGCGCCGGTGCTGACGCCCTATCTGGCCACGCCGACCAGCTTCGTCTGGACGGCCACGCCGGCCGACGCGGCCAAATACCGCTTCTCGGCGACGGCGGCGGGCGTGACGACGCCCAAGACCCAGGACCTGACCCTGAGCGGCGATACGGTGCTCAATTTCGACTTCTGATCGATCCGGCCGGCCGCACCCTGGCGGCCGGCGCCGCGCGCTCAGCGCAGCGGCGCGTCGTTGGCCGCGGCCGCCTTCAGGTCGGCGCGGCGGGCGCCGGTGAAGCGCTTGGCCCAGTAGGAGTCGCGCATGTCTTCCACGCGCACGGCGCTGCCGGTGCGCGGCGCGTGGATGAACTTGCCTTCGCCGACATAGATGCCCACGTGGCTGAAGGTGCGCCGCATCGTGTTGAAGAACACCAGGTCGCCGGGCTTGAGTTCGTCGCGGCGGATGGCCAGCAAGCTGCTGTCCTTGGCCTGCTCGTCGGCGCGGCGCGGCAGCACCAGGCCCACGCTCATCTCGAAGATGTGGCGCGTGAAGCCGCTGCAGTCGAAGCCGTTCTCCACCGAATTGCCACCCAGCTTGTAGCGCACGCCCAGGAAGTTCATCGCCGACAGCACCAGGTCGGAGGCGGTGTCGCGCACGCTGGCCAGCAGCCGCGACGAGCCGCTGGGCTCAGCACCCGCATTGAGCAGGCCGCGTTCGCTGAGGAAGCGGCTGACGGCATCCTGCGCCGGCGCATGCTTGGGGGTGCTCTTGTCCGCCGCGGCCTGCTGCTGCAGGCTCTGGCCGTAGGCGCCCGTCATCGTGCCCGGCGGCGGCGTCGTCGCGGCATGGGCCACGCCCTGCGCATGCGCGGCGCAGCCGGCCGCCAGCAGGCAGGCATAGGCAAGGCGCTTCAGCAGGGCGGCAGGGGCCAGGGACATGCGGGAAGGGAAACCGGATCAGGGGCGGACCGCGGACGGTCGCGATAGCGGGAACGGGACAGCGGCGCGGAGGTTAGAGAGGGCACCCGGCACCGTCAACCAAAGCGGGCGTAAAGCGTGCGATTTTCAGGGCAAACCCCGGCGTTACAGGGTGTCGAATCCGTAAAAACCCTGAATTTTGCCACGCCAGCCACGGGGTCAGACTGACGTCAGTGCCTGCTGCGCACACTGTCGGCACCATGCAGACCTACGCCGACTTCCACCACCGCTCGCTGACCGAGCGAGACGCCTTCTGGGCCGAACAGGCCCGTCGCATTGACTGGCAGACGCCGCCGCAGCAGGTCTGCGACACCAGCCGTCCGCCGTTCGCGAAGTGGTTCGTCGGCGGCACCACCAACCTCTGCCACAACGCGGTGGACCGCCATGCGGCCAGCCGGCCGGACGATGCCGCGCTGATCTGGGTGTCCACCGAGGTGGGGCAGGAGATCGTCTACAGCTTCGCCCGGCTGCAGGCCGAGGTCGAGACCATGGCGGCCATCCTGCAGGCCCAGGGCGTGGGCCCCGGCGATCGCGTGCTGATCTACATGCCCATGATCCCCGAGGCGGCCTTCGCGATGCTGGCCTGCGCGCGCATCGGCGCCATCCACTCGGTGGTGTTCGGCGGCTTCGCGTCGGTGAGCCTGGCCAGCCGCATCGACGATGCGGCGCCCAAGCTCATCGTCAGCGCCGATGCGGGCAGCCGTGGCGGCAAGGTCGTGCCCTACAAGCCGCTGCTGGACGAGGCCATCGCGCTGGCCGTCCACAAGCCGGCCAAGGTGCTGATGGTGGACCGCGGCCTGGCCGCGTTCACGCCCGTCGAGGGCCGCGACCTGGACTACGCGGCCCAGCGCAGCCAGCATGCCGGCGCCCGCGTGCCGGTGGTCTGGCTGGAGTCCAACAGCATCAGCTACACGCTCTACACCAGCGGCACCACCGGCAAACCCAAGGGCGTGCAGCGCGACGTGGGCGGCTATGCGGTGGCGCTGGCCACCAGCATGGACTACATCTTCGGCGGCAAGGCCGGCGAGACCTATTTCTCCACCAGCGACATCGGCTGGGTGGTGGGCCACAGCTACATCATCTACGGCCCGCTGCTGCACGGCATGGCCACGCTGATGTACGAAGGCCTGCCGGTGAACCCGGACGCCGCCATCTGGTGGAGCCTGGTCGAGAAGTACCGGGTCACCGTCATGTTCAGCGCGCCGACCGCCGTGCGCGTGCTGAAGAAGCACGACCCGGCGCTGCTGAAGCGCCATGACCTGTCGTCCTTGCGCGCGCTGTTCCTGGCCGGCGAGCCGCTGGACGAGCCTACCGGCCGCTGGATCGCCGAGGCCCTGGGCGTGCCCATCATCGACAACTACTGGCAGACCGAGACCGGCTGGCCGCTGCTGACGGTGGCCAACCACATCCCCGGCGTCGCGCCCGTGCCCACCCGCTTCGGCTCACCGGGCCTGCCCATGTACGGCTACGACGTGAAGCTGTTGGACGAGCAGACCGGCGAGCCGCTGACCGGCCCCAACCAGAAGGGCGTGCTGGCCATCGAGCATCCGCTGCCGCCGGGCTGCCTGCAGACCGTCTGGGGCGACGACGAGCGCTTCGTGCGCACCTACTGGAGCAGCGTGCCCGGCCGCCAGGTCTATTCCACCTTCGACTGGGGCCTGCGCGACGAGGACGGCTACACCTTCATCCTGGGCCGCACCGACGACGTCATCAACGTGGCCGGCCACCGCCTGGGCACGCGCGAGATCGAGGAGAGCATCTCCAGCCATGCGGCGATCGCCGAGGTGGCCGTCGTGGGCGTGGCCGACTCGCTCAAGGGCCAGGTGGCCATTGCCTTCGCGGTGCTGCGCGATCCGGCCCAGGCCAGCCTCGCGCTGGAGGGCGAGATCATGAAGCATGTCGACGGCCAGCTGGGCGCCGTGGCCCGGCCGGCGCGGGTGCATTTCGTGGGCCTGCTGCCCAAGACCCGCTCCGGCAAGCTGTTGCGTCGCGCGCTGCAGGCCGTGGCCGAGGGCCGCGACCCGGGCGACCTGACGACGCTGGACGACCCCAGCGCGCTGGCCCAGGTGAAAACCCTGCTGCAGAAATAGGGGCGTGCCGAACGCTTGAGCGCGGCCGGCCCGACAGAATCGCGCCCTTGCAAAGGAGACGCGATGAAACCCGTCCTGACCGCCCTCGCCGCATGGGCGCTGACCGCCGTTGCCGCCCAGGCCCAGCCCACGCTGCCGGCGCCCAACTTCCCCAGTTTCGGCTCGGTGGCCGAGGTGCAGACCCGCTGCGACGCCGGCCTTCAGGGCGCCAGGCAGCGCGTCGCGCAGCTTGAGAAGCGCCGCGTCGACGCCGGCTGGCTGGCCGCTTATGACGACCTGACGGTCTATCTGGAGGACCACCAGGGGCCCAACGACTTCATCCTCAACGTCCATCCGGACAAGGCGATACGCGACGCCGCCCAGGCCTGCTCGCTGCGCTGGGCCGACTTCGGTTCCAGCCTGGGCCAGAACGAGAAGCTCTACCGCGCGCTGCAGAAGGCGCCCAGGAAGGACGCCACAGACGCCGAGCTGGTGCGCCTGGCCTCGGGCCAGTTCGAGGACAGCGGCGTCGCCCTGCCCAAGGCCAAACGCGAGCGTGCCAAGCAGATCCTGGACAAGCTCATCGAGCTGGACCAGCAGTTCAACAAGAACATCCGTGACGCCGGCACCCGCGTCGCCTTCACCGAGGCCGAGCTCAAGGGCGTGCCCGAGAGCGTGTGGGCCAAGGCTAGGCGCGACGACCAGGGCCGCATCCTGCTGGGCGTGGACTACCCCAGCTATGTGCCCGTCATGCGCAGCGCCGAGAGCGGCGCTGCGCGCGAACGCATGTGGCGCGCCAAGACCAACGAGGGCGGCCCGGCCAACCTCGAGCTGCTGGCGCAGATCGTCACGCTGCGCGGCGAGTACGCCGCGCTGTTCGGCTTCGACAACTACGTGGACTTCAACCTGCGCCGCCGCATGGCCAGGGACGGCGCGACGGCGACGCGCTTCCTGGACTCGGTGACCGGCGCCGTCAACGAGCGCGAGAAGGCCGAGCTGCAGGAGCTGCGCGCCGCCAAGGCCCAGCATGTGGGCACGCCGCTGGAGCAGACCCAGGTGGAGCGCTGGGACGCCACCTTCTACGGCGAGCGGATCAAGCTGCAGAAGTTCAGCGTCGACCAGAACGCCTTCCGCCCCTACTTCCCGCCACAGGCCAGCCTGGAGTTCGCGCTGCGCATCATCGAGAAGACCATGGGCGTGAAGTACCAGCGCGTGGCCAACCAGCTCTGGCACGAGGAGGTGCAGACCTATGTGGTCAGCGACGCGGCCTCGGGCAAGCCCATCGCGCAGATGTATGTGGACCTCTATCCGCGCGACGGCAAATACAACCATGCCGCGGTCTGGCCGCTGCGCGGCAGCGCCACCCGCATCGCCCGGGCGCCGGCGGCCTCGCTGGTCGTCAACTTCGATCGCACGGGGCTGACGCTGGATGAGGTGGAGACGCTGCTGCACGAGCTGGGCCATGCGGTGCATGTGAACCTGTCCAACACCCGCTATGCGGCGACGGCCGGCACGACGGTCATGCTGGACTTCGTCGAGGCGCCGTCGCAGATGCTGGAGGACTGGGTCTACGACAAGCAGGTGCTGAAGCTGATGCAGCAGGTCTGCCCCAGCTGCAAGCCGGTGCCGGACGCGATGGTGGAGCAGGCCTGGGCTGCCAAGCAGTACGGCAAGGGCGGCCTGTTCGGCCGCCAGCACCTCTACGCGAGCTACGACATCACGCTGCACCAGAGCTCCAAGCCGGAGCCCCTGCCGCTGTGGGCCCGCATGGAGGGCGCGACGCCGCTGGGCCATGTGCCCGGCACGCTGTTCCCGGCCGGCTTCGGCCACATCGCTGGCGGCTACGGCGCCGGCTACTACGGCTATCTGTGGAGCCTGGTGGTGGCCATGGACTTGCGCACGGCCTTCGCGGCGGACAAGCTCAGCCCGGAGGTCGGCCAGCGCTATCGCGAGCGGGTGCTGGGGCAGGGCGCCCAGAAGCCCGCGCCTGAGCTGGTGAAGGACTTCCTGGGCCGCGAGTCCAACTCGCAGGCCTTCTTCGACTACCTGAAGAAGTAAACGCTCAATGCCCGCAACTGCTGGAGCCGCAGCTGGTGCTGCCGGCTTCGGCGGCTTCGCGGCACTCGCCCGTCACCGGGTCGAAGCCGCGCTGCTCCATCGTGAACACCAGCGCCGCGTCCATCATCTCGGCATGCTGTGGGAACCACTGGGCCAGCTCCGTGCGCAGGATGCTCAGCGGCTCGCGGTCGTTCAGCTCGGTCGCGTAGCGCAGCGCCTCGCGCATGACGCGCAGCACCATCGCATGCTGGCTGGCGTGGCAGTTCTGCGGCTCGAAGCCGCAGCGCGCCATCCAGTCCTCCTCCATCGCAAAATGGGCCTCGGTATGGGCCAGCAGCTCGTGGTAGGCGGGCAGGGCGTCTGCACCCGCGTCCAGCGCGGCGCCGAAGGCGTTCAGCAGTTCGACGAACTCCTGGTGCGTGTCGTCCAGCTTGGGTTGGTTCAGGACCAGCGATTCGGTCCAGGCAAGGGTGCTCATGTCAGTGCTCCACGAAATCTGCGGGCCCAGCGCCGGGCCGCTCCCAAGCCGGCCCGCGCTGGCGATGTGCTTGCCGGTCGATCCGGCAAGCATCGCCGTCCCCTCGGGGGACCGACCGGACTCGCGCGCGTTCAGCGACGCGAGGTTGGGCGAGGGGCTTGTTCAAGCCAGCCGCGTGCGGTGGCGGGCCACCTGGGCGCGCACCTGGGCCGGCGCGGTGCCGCCCAGCACGTTGCGGGCGTTCAGCGAGCCTTCCAGCGACAGCACGTCGAACACATCGGCCTCGACGCGGGCGTCGAAGGCCTTCAACTCGTCCAGCGACAGCGCCGCCAGGTCCACGCCCTTCGCGGTCGCCGTCTTCACGGCATGGGCCACCACCTCGTGTGCGTCGCGGAAGGGCAGGCCTTTCTTGACCAGGTAGTCGGCCAGGTCGGTGGCCGTGGCATGGCCGCGCAAGGCGGCGGCGCGCATGGCCTCGGGCTTGGGCGCCAGGCCGGCCAGCATGTCGGCAAAGATGCGCAGCGTGTCCTTCAAGGTGTCCACCGTGTCGAACAAGGGCTCCTTGTCCTCCTGGTTGTCCTTGTTGTAGGCCAGCGGCTGGCCCTTCATCAGCGTGACCAGGCCCACCAGATGGCCCACCACGCGGCCGGTCTTGCCGCGCGCCAGCTCCGGCACGTCGGGGTTTTTCTTCTGCGGCATGATGCTGGAGCCGGTGCAGAAGGCATCGGGCAGCGTGATGAAGCCGAAGTTCTGGCTCATCCACAGGATCAGCTCCTCGGACAGCCGCGAGATGTGCAGCATGACGAGCGACGCGGCGGCGCTGAACTCGATCGCGAAATCGCGGTCGCTGACCGCATCCAGGCTGTTCTGGCACACCGCTTCCATGCCCAGCGTGGCGGCGACGCGCTCGCGGTCCAGCGGGTAGCTGGTGCCGGCCAGCGCCGCGGCGCCCAGCGGCAGGCGGTTGACGCGCTTGCGCACATCCAGCATGCGCTCGGCGTCGCGCGCGAACATCTCCACATAGGCCAGCAGGTGGTGGCCGAAGCTGACCGGCTGGGCCACCTGCAGATGGGTGAAGCCCGGCAGGATGACGTCGGCATGCTCGCCGGCCTTCTCGACCAGCACGCGCTGCAGCGCGGTCAGCAGCCCGGCGATCTCGTCGATCTCGCCGCGCAGCCACAGCCGCACGTCGGTGGCCACCTGGTCGTTGCGGCTGCGGCCGGTGTGCAGGCGCTTGCCGGCGATGCCCACGCGCTCGGTCAGGCGGGCCTCGATGTTGAGGTGCACGTCCTCCAGGTCCAGCTTCCATTCGAACTGGCCGGCCTCGATCTCGGCGGCGATGTCGTTCAAGCCGCGCTGGATGGCCGCATGGTCCTCGGCGCTCAGGATGCCCTGCGCGGCCAGCATCTCGGCATGGGCCAGGCTGCCCGCGATGTCGGCCCGCCACAGGCGCTGGTCGAAACCCACGCTGGCCGTATAGCGCTTGACCAGGTCGCTCATGGGTTCGGAGAACAGGGCGGACCAGGCTTGGGATTTGTTGGCGAGTTGGTTGTCAGACATGGGGCAGCGGGGAAATCAGCGCGCACAATGCGCCGCGGCCGGGATTATCGAGCCCCTCGTCCAGGCAGCAGCCTGGCCGCTCCCGCGGGGCGGCTTGTGTCCGCCGGTTCAGCCGGCAGGCGCAAGCCCGAAGCGGGGCGTGGATGCCGTGATTTCGGAACTGACAACAGCCATGCTCTTCTTCAAGCGCAGCGCCGAACCGCGACACAGCGACTGGCAGGAGTCCCTGCAGCTCAGCCAGTGGCTGGGCCAGGCGCCCGGCGGATCGCCCGAACCGCCCGAGCTGAGCCAGGCCCCGCTGCTGGACCCGACGCGCGCCTTCGACGTCTGCCATGTGGGCCTGGTGCTGCGCGCGGTGCTGGGCGTGCAGCTGCTGCTGGCCCTGGGCTGCGCGCTGGTGGCCCGGGATGCCGAGCAATGGCTGGCACTGACGGCCAATGGCACGGTCGTCACCATGTTCGCCGTGCTGTCCTGGCTGCTGGCCGTCTGCGCGGCCAAGCGGCTGTGGCCGCGCCTGCCCGAGCCGGCGCAATGGGGGGCGCTGATGGGCCTGGGCGCTCTCGGCGCGCTGCTGGGCTTCGGCCTGCTGAGCCTGACCAGCGAGGAGCTCCCCGGCGCCTGGCGCATCTTCAGCGTCGCGGCCTGTGGCGCCAGTGGCGCGGCCGGTCTGCTGGCCTGGCTCAAGCTGCGCGAGCACAGCCAGCGCCCGGCCGATGCGCTGGCCCAGCTGGTCGAGCTGCAGTCGCGCATCCGGCCGCATTTCCTGTTCAACACGCTGAACAGCGCCATCGCGCTGGTGCAGGTGGACCCGGCCCGCGCCGAGAGCGTGCTGGAGGACCTGGCGGAGCTGTTCCGCGTCGCGCTGGCCGATGCCGGCGCGTCGGTCACGCTGGCCGAGGAGGTGGAGCTGGCGCGGCGTTACCTCGCCATCGAGCAGATCCGCTTCGGCCCGCGGCTGCGCATCGTCTGGCAGCTGGACCCCGAGGCCGGCACCGCGCGCGTGCCGCCGCTGCTGCTGCAGCCGCTGGTGGAGAACGCGGTGCGCCACGGCGTCGAGCCCAACGACGCGGGCGGCGAGCTGGAGGTCAGCACGCTGCGGCGCGGCGCCGAGGTGGAGATCCGCATCGCCAACACGGTGGGCGCGCCGGCCCGCACGGCCGGCCATGGGCTGGCGCTGCGCAATGTGCGCCAGCGCCTGAGGCTGATGCACGACGTTGCGGCACGTTTCGACATCGAATCCACCGAACGGCGCTTTTCATTGCGCATACTCGTGCCGTCATGAGCCCTGTACTGCGTGTCCTCATCGTCGACGACGAACCCCTGGCCCGGCTGCGGCTGCGCGGCCTGGTCGAAACCATCGCCGAGCCGCGCTGCGAGGTCGCCGCCGAGGCGGCCACGGCCTCGCAGGCGGCGGCCTGGCTGCGCGAGCATGGCTGCGATGTGGTGCTGCTGGACGTGCAGATGCCCGGCGCCGACGGCCTGCAGTTCGCCGAGGGCCTGGTCCAGCGCCAGGCCGTGCAGCCCGGCCTGCCGGCGCCGCTGTTCATCTTCGTCACGGCCCATGCCGCGCATGCGCTGCGCGCCTTCGAGCTGGATGCACTGGACTACCTGACCAAGCCCGTGCGCCGCGAGCGCCTGCAGGCGGCGCTGGCGCGGGCCGCCCAGCGCCTGGTCGAGCGTGCGGCGGCACAGACGGCGCCGCCCGCCGCCGTCCCCGCCGCCCCCCAGCCTGCCGACTTCATCACGCTGACCGACCGCGGCCGCCTGCTGCGCGTGCCGCTGGCCGAGGTGCTGTACTTCAAGGCCGAGCTGAAATACCTGACGCTGCGCACCGCCAGCGAGACCCATGTGATGGACGGCGCGCTGTCCGATCTCGAGCAGCGCCTGGGCGGGCGCTTTCTGCGCGTGCACCGCAACGCGCTGGTGGCGCGCTGGGCGGTGCGCGAGCTGGAGCGCCATGCGCCCACCGGCTTCGGCGAGCTCGACGGCGGCGATGCCGGCGAGGCCGCGGACAGCTGGGCCGTGCGCATCGTGCATGTGGACGAATGGTTGTCCGTGTCCCGGCGCCAGGTGGCGGCGGTGCGCGAGGCGCTGGCCGGGCAGGCCCGGTGAGGCGGGCTTCGGCGCGCCTGCGCTGGGGCGTGGGCTTGCTGCTGTGCGCGGCCGCGCTGGGGCTGGGGACGGCCGTGTGGCGGCAGGACTGGCGGTTGGCCGGTGCCGCTGTGGATGACGCGGCGGCGGTCAGGGCGCCGGAACCCCCGGGCGCGGCGCCTCTGGTGACGGCGGCGGCCGGGGATGCGCCGGCAGTCGCCGTGGCCGCCGCGTCGACGGCCGCCCCGGGCACCGACGCGGCCGCCGTCATGGCGCGGATCCCGCCGGAGGGGCTGGAGGTCTGTGGTTTCGGCCGTCTGACGGTCGGCCTGCTGCAGAGCTGGCTGGCCGACATGGTCGGTGCCCGGGCCTGGATGCAGGCCCGGGAGGCCGAGCTGGAGCGGCGCGTCAACGCCGGGTTGGCGCAGATCGCCGCCCGCCTGGCGGCCGGCGGCGAGCGCCAGCAGGTGGCGGCGCGGTGGCTGATGGGCGATGCCGAGGGCGCCGCCGCACTGGCCGAGCGCAGCAGCGATGCGATGGTCTACCAGATGGCCTTGAAGGCCTGCGGACCGGCGGCGCGGGCGTCAGCCCCCAGCTGCGCTCGGTTGAGCGTGCAGCGCTGGGCCGCGTTGGATCCCAGCGATGCGCGGCCCTGGCTGGGCCTGCTGGCGCAAGCCCACGCGCGCGGCGACCGCGCAGCGGTGGATGCAGCCCTGGCCGAGGCCGCCGCACGGCCCCATCTGTCCCGCGGCGGCAACCTGCTGGAGGCACAGGTCGCCCCGTTGGCGGATCTGGTGACCGATACGGCCGACCGGGTAAATGGGCTCTTGAAGGTCATCGGCATGGACTCGGCCGTGTGGGAGGTCGGTTACTTGGCCTTGTCAAGGGCCTGTAGCGGCGACGAACTGCAGCGTCCGCAGAGGCGGCAGCATTGCCGCGCCGTTGCGAGCCAGGTGCTGGCCGCTGCGAGCGATTTGTTGGAGGCCTCGCTGGCTCAGACGCTGGCCGAGCGTGCCGGCGTACCGCCCGCGCAGCAAGCCTATGACGCCGCGACGCTGAAGGCCGCGCAAAGCGCGCTGCAGGACCGGGCGTTCGGAGACATCGGACTGGATTGCGCCTCCATGACCCGGATCAGCAATGTCTCGGTGCAGCGGGCCGCCCAGGGCGAACTGGCCATGGCGTTGGCGCTGCTGCCGGCCGCGTCCGCCTCGCGGCCCGGCGCCGCGGCGGCGCCCTGAAGCGATGCCGGGCGGGCAGCGCATGAGGCGGGCGGCAATAGCCGCCGGGGTGCTGCTGGGCGCGGCCTGGCTTGCGGCGCCGGGCGGCGGGCCCGAGGCCCCGGCGGCCGTCGCCCCGGCAGCGGCGCCCAGCGCCCCCGCCTCAGCGGCGAGGGAGAGCTTCCCGGGCGGGCGGCCAGCGGCGGCGGCGCCATTTGCGCAGGTGGCGGCCGTTGCCGGCCGTTTCACGCCCGCCGAACAGGCGCTGGCGCAGCGCATGCAGGCCGACTGGTGCGGCTTCGGCGCGGCGGCGGAGCGGCAGAAAGAGGCGCTGCCGGTTGGGGGTGAGCGGATCGGACCGGCGGAGATGGCGATGCAGCGCGAGACGCTGGGCGAGCGGGTGCTGGAGGAGGCGCGCGAGCAGGCCCGGCAGCGGTTCGCGCAGGCGCTGCGGCAGCGCGGCGATCTGCGCTCCCTGGCGCTGGCGGACTATGTGCTGGCCGACGCGCCGGCGCGGTCCCGTCTGCAGGAACGCGCACGCCGCAGCACCGACCCGATGGTGACGGCGCTGGCGCTGCAGCGGCCCTGCTCGGAGGCGGGTTGTGCCCCGATCGAGGCGTCCCAGTGGTCGCGCCTGGAGCCGGCCAATCTGCAGGCCTGGTTGACGTTGATGCAGGGAGCGCCGGGCAGGGCCCATACGCAGCGGGACTATGCGCTGGAGCGTGCGGCCAGCGAGGCACGCTACTCGCGCAGCTACCAGCGCGAGACGCTGGCGCTGCTGATGACGCTGCCGCTGGTTCAGGCACCGGGCCTGGTATCGCAGGCGGAGCTGGAGCTGCTCAACGGCCTCAACTCGGCTTGGGCGCTGCCGGCCTACCGGCCACTGCTGGATGCCTGTCGGGCCGGGGTGCGCGAGCCGCAGTCGGTGGCGCGTTGCACGGTGGTGGCCGACTTGATGTGGGCGCAGGAGACCATGATCGAGCGTGCGCTCGCGATGGCGGTGGCCCGCGTGGTGCTGCCGTCCCGGTCGGGGCTGCGGCCTATTTGGGAGGGCAGGGCGCGCCGTTACGAGGCGGTCAGCGAATGGAGCCAGAGCGGCATGCTGGCGCAGTTGCTGCCTGACGAGGCGCTGGCATCGCCTTGCGGCCATCTGCCGGCGATGCGGACGATGCTGGTCGATCTGGCCGAACGCGGCGAGTGGGGCCGCACCGCCGACGGCCTGCGCGATGCGGGCCTGGACGAGGCCGAACTCTCTGCCCGCTGGCGCCATAAAGCCGGCCGCAGTGCGCTGGAGCCATCCCGGCCGGCCTCCGCGGCCGGCCGCTGACCGGCTCAGCCGGTGTTGCGCAGCCCCGCCGCGATGCCGTTGATGGACAGGTGGATGCCGCGCTGCACGCGCTCCATGGCCGGGTCGTCGGGCTGGGTGCGGCGGTAGCGGCGCATCAGCTCCACCTGCAGGTGGTTGAGCGGGTCGATGTAGGGGAAGCGGTGCTCGATGGAGCGGGCCAGCGAGGGGTTGGCCGCCAGGCGCTTGTCCTCGCCGGTGATCAGGGCCAGCGCGGCCCGGGTGCGCTCGAACTCGGCCTTGATGGCGGAGAAGATGCGCTTGCCCAGCTTCTTGTCCTCCACCAGTTCCACATAGCGCTCGGCCAGCGTCAGGTCGGTCTTGGCCAGCACCATGTCGAGGTTGGACAGCAGGGCGCGGAAGAAGGGCCAGCCCTTGAGCATGCGCTTGAGCAGCGCCAGGTTCTTGGCGCGCTGGGCCGGCTCCTCGCCCAGGAAGGCCTCCACGCCCGAGCCGAAGCCGCACCAGCCGGGCAGCGCGACGCGGGCCTGGCCCCAGGAGAAGCCCCAGGGGATGGCGCGCAGATCCTCGATGGCGCGCGTGGCCTTGCGCGAGGCCGGGCGCGAGCCGATGTTGAGCTCGGCGATCTCGCGGATGGGCGTGCTGGCGAAGAAGTAGTCGGCAAAGCCCGGCGTGCCGTAAACCAGGCCGCGGTAGGCCGCGAAGCTGGCGTCCGACAGCGCTTGCGCGGCCTGCAGAAAGGACTTGGGCGCACTCTGCGTGGGGTGCAGCAGCGTGGCCTCCAGCGTGGCGGCCACCAGCGTCTCCAGGTTGCGCCGGCCGATCTCGGGGTGGGCGTACTTGGACGCGATGACCTCGCCCTGCTCGGTCAGGCGGATCTGGCCGTTCACGGTGCCCGGGGGCTGGGCCAGGATGGCCTGGTAGCTGGGGCCGCCGCCGCGGCCCACGGTGCCGCCGCGGCCGTGGAAGAGGCGCAGCGTCAGCGGCCCGGCGCGGCGCAGCTCGTCGAACAGCGCGACCAGCGCGATCTCGGCGCGGTACAGCTCCCAGGAGGACGTGAACATGCCGCCGTCCTTGTTGCTGTCGGAGTAGCCCAGCATGATGTCCTGCTCGCCGCCCGAGCGGTCCACCAGGCCGCGCACGCCGGGCAGCGCGTAGAACTCGCGCATGATGTCCGGCGCGACGCGCAGATCGCCTATGGTCTCGAACAGCGGCACGATGATGAGGTCGCTGGCCGCATAGCCATCCAGCGTGCCGCGCAGCAGGCCGGTCTCCTTCAGCAGCAGCGCCACCTCCAGCAGGTCGCTGACCGACTCGGTGTGGGAGATGATGTAGTGGCGCAGCGCCTCGCGGCCGAAGCGGGCCAGCGCCTCACGGGCGGCCTCGAAGACGGCCAGTTCGCCGACGGTCTTGTCGGTGTAGCGGGCGCCGATGACGCGCAGCGGGCGGGCGTCGTTCAGCAGCTTCAGCAGCAGGGCGCGCTTGGCGGCTTCGTCCAGGGCGGCGTAGTCCTCCTCGATGCGCGCCGCGGCCAGCAGCTCGGCCAGCACCGCCTCATGCTGGTCGCTGCTCTGGCGCAGGTCCAGCGTGGCGAGGTGGAAGCCGAACACCTGCACGGCACGCATCAGCGGCGCCAGGCGCGGCGCGATCAGCGCCTCGGCATGGTGGGCCTTGAGGGAGGCCTCGATGGTGCGCAGGTCGGCCAGCAGCTCCTCGGGCGATCGGTACGGATCCTGCGGGGCGACGGCATGGCGCAGCGCCTCGGTGCCGGTCAGCTCGTGCAGCGTGGCGGCCAGCCGGGCGTACATGCCGGTGAGGGCACGCCGATAGGGTTCGTCCAGGCGATGGGCGTTCTGGTCGGGGCTGCGCTCGGCCAGCAGCTGCATGTCCGGCGTCACGCCGGACAGGCGCAGCGAGATGGACAGCTCGGCGCCCAGTTCGTGCAGCTCGGTCAGGTAGTGGCGCAGCGCCACCTCGGCCTGGCGCTTCATCGCCTGCTGCAGCGTGGCGGCACCGACGTTGGGGTTGCCATCGCGGTCGCCGCCTATCCAGTGGCCCATGCGCAGGAAGCTGGGCAGGTGCTCGCCCGGCAGGTGCTCCTCCAGCTCGGCATAGAGCTTGGGGATCTGGCGCAGAAAGGTCGAGTGGTAGTAGGAGAGGGCGTTCTCGATCTCGTCGGCCACCGTCAGCTTGGAGTAGCGCAGCATGCGCGTCTGCCAGAGCTGGGTGATGCGGGCGCGCAGCAGGCCTTCGGTGTCGCGCAGCTCGCGCTCGGTGCCGCAGCGGTCGCGCGCCTCCAGCAGGCCGGCGATGGCGCGCTCGGCGTCCAGGATGCTCTTGCGCTGCACCTCGGTCGGATGGGCCGTCAGCACCGGCGAGATGAAGCCGCGCCTGAGCACGGCGGCGATCTCGGTGGGGCGGATGCCGGCCTCGTGCAGATGCTCCAGGCAATAGGCCAGCGAGCCCGGCTGCAGGCTGCCGGCGCGCTCATGCACGTCGCGGCGGCGGATGTGGTGGCGGTCCTCGGCGATGTTGGCCAGGTGCGAGAAGTAGCTGAAGGCGCGGATGACGCTGACGGCCTGTTCGCCGGACAGGCTCTTCAGCAGCTTGTCGAAGCGCTTGCCGGCCTCCTTGTCGTGCTTGTGCCGGTAGGCCACCGACAGCTGGCGGATGCGCTCCACCAGCTCGTAGGCCTCGCGCCCTTCCTGCTCACGGATGACGTCGCCGAGGATGCGACCCAGCAGCCGGATGTCGGCCACCAAGGGCTGGTTCTTGTCGGCTTGCTTGGCGATCTCTTGGCGCGCGGGGGCGGCTCGTGCGGGCATGGCGGGTCGTCCGAGAGGGATTTGCTATAGGAGAGGTAACAGAGTTACCGCAATATCACTCTAGCAGTTTCTTTGCCGAAGCGGGCCTGCGGGCCGGACCGGCGGGGCGCTGCTGGAGGCGGTGCGAAACGGCCCACATCCAGGTGCCGGCATGTCCCCGGCCGGGCCCGCGCGAGGGCGCAAGCGGCCCGCCATCCCCGGGTGCTGCGAGCCGGGAAGGGGGCGCGGATGCCTGGCCCGGGTCGGCGTTCGGCGCCCGCGAGCCTGGCCGGGCCGGGGTCTGCGTCTTCGAGCCTGGCGAAGCGGGCATTGCGCAAGTACGGCGCGGTCCGCGCGCCACGGACGGCGCGGAACGGCGCGGAACGGCGCGGAACGGCGCCCGCCGCGCCGGCTGTTGGAGAGGGCGACACAGGTGCAGGCGGCAGCGGCTGCGGGAAAACAACGAGTTGCTTCGGCATTGCTTCGAGACCTGGATTCGTCTATCGTAGACAACGTTGTCAATTTTGGATTTCGGCGCCAGTCCGTTTTCGCCTCCGGGCGATTGAGATCGTTACCAGCATCGACCTGCCGGAATGCGGCGGTGCGGCAGGAGCAGCCCCGCGGCCTCGGCGAAGACTGGGGGTGGTGGGGTGGATGGCGCGGAGCGGCGACGTCCTGCGGGGCAAGCCCCGGCGGATGGGAGCAGGGGGTGGTGGATGCAGTTCCGCAACCTGGATGCCTCCTTTTTTTGGAAGTTATTGGTATCGCTACCAATTGAGACGACGGCAGGGTATAAAACTTAGTCAATCGGCTCGCTCGCGAGCCGCCAAAGCAAGCAAGGAGACAAATGAAACACCCTCAGATTTCCAAGGTGAGGCAGGAGCCCCGGCAGGTGCGCCGGCTCAGGCCGGTTGCCTGGGCCTCGTCGGTGGCGCTGCTGACGGGCGCCGCCGCGGTGCAGGCTCAGCAGGCCGGCTCCACCGCGCCGGCGGCCTCGCCGCAGTCGCTGGAGACCGTCGTCGTCACCGGCATCCGCAAGTCGCTGGACAGCGCGGTGTCGCTCAAGCGCGAGTCGCGCGGCCTGGTCGATGGCATCGTCGCCGAGGACATCGGCAAGTTCCCGGATACCAACCTGGCCGAGTCGATGCAGCGCATCGCCGGCGTGTCCATCGATCGCTCGCCCAGCGGCGAGGGTTCCCGGGTCACGGTTCGCGGCGTGGGCCCCGACTTCAACATGGTGTTGTTGAACGGCCGGCAGATGCCCACCTCCGTCATCAACAACCTGAATGCGGGCGCCAGCGGCTCGCGGGCCTTCGACTTCGCCAACCTGTCGTCCGACTCCATCTCGGCCCTGGAGGTCTACAAGACCGGCCGCGCCGAGTCCCCCACCGGTGGCATAGGCGCGACCATCAACGTCAAGACGGCGCGCCCGCTGGACCTGCGCGAGCGCGTCGCCAGCATCGGCGTCAAGGCCAATTTCGACGGCTCCAACAGCCGCCTGCCCGAGTCCTTCAAGGGCGACAAGGTGACGCCGGAGATCTCCGGCATCTACAGCGACACCTTTGCCGACCGCACGGTGGGCATCGCGATCAGCGGCAGCTACTCCAAGCGCGACTCCGGCTCCAACATGGCCTACACGCAGGGCGGCTGGCGCACGTTCACGCCGGACTCCGGCGACTGGGGCACGGTGCCGGCGGCGCAGCGCCCGTCGGGCCTGTATTCCACCTCGGTGGACATGCGCTACTCGCTGACGGCGCTGGAGCGCGAGCGCCTGAACGGCCAGCTGACGCTGCAGTTCGCGCCGGCCAAGGGCCTGAAGTTCACGCTCGACCACACGGTGGCGACCAACACCATCAACGCCAAGAACGCGGAGCTGTCGAGCTGGTTCAACTTCTCGTTCGGCCCCACCACGTTCACCAACGGCCCGGTGGCCACGCCGGTGACGCAGACGGCGCTGTTCCCCACCGGCGATCACGACATCGCCATCAACACCGGCAAGTACGGCCAGAAGTCCAAGCTGAACTCCACCGGCTTCAACACCGAGTGGCAGGTCAGCGAGGCCTTGAAGTTCGACCTCGACGTCCATCACTCCACGTCCAGCACCAAGCCCAACAGCCCCTACGGCACCTACTCGACGATGGACCTGGGCCTGTTCAACCAGGGCAATGCGGTCGCCTACTACGACCAGAAGTTCCCGGTGCTGAGCCTGCAGGGCGCCGGCAATGCGGCGCTGGACCCGACCAAGCTGCAGCTGACGGGCTCGCAGTTCGTCAACAACCTCAGCGACCAGACGGTAGACCAGTTCCAGACGCGCGGCAGCTACAAGCTCGATGCCGACAACAAGCTGATCGCCGGCCTGGGCTTCACCAAGGTGAAGAACCGCGCCGCCAGCTACAACAACCAGCACAACGACTGGGGCGGCGTGGGCGTGCGCGGCACCAACGGCGACTACAACAACGTCAAGGTCTTCACCGAGAACCTGCCCGGCTTCTTCAACCGCATCCCCGGCAGCGGCGATGCGCGCCAGTTCCAGAACTTCTACCTGGCCGACTTCGACAGCCTGCGCGCCGCCTCGGTGGCGGCGCTGATGAAGGAGCGCGGCGTGAGCCAGGCCGAGGCCCTGGCCTATTTCGCGGCCTCGCCGGACTACACGCTGGGCAACGACTGGCGCACGACCGAGAAGTCCACCAGCGTCTTCGGGCAATGGGACCGCGCCTTCGACACGGCCATCCCGATGAACCTCTCGGTGGGCCTGCGCTACGAGAGCACCAAGGTGGACTCCGCCTCCCAGGTGGTGACGCGCTCGGGCACGACCTGGGGCACGCAGAACGAGATCAACCTCGGCTCCGCCGGCACCGTCTTCGGCACCAAGTCGGGCAAGTACAGCTACTGGCTGCCCAGCATCGACTGGGATGCCGACCTGGCCGACAACGTCAAGCTGCGCGCCAGCTACGGCGAGAACATCGGCCGCCCCGGCTGGAACGACTTGCTCGGCGGCGTGAACTTCAATGCCGTGGCCAATGCCGGCGGTGGCACGGGCACCACCGGCGACCCGACGCTCAAGCCGCTGAAGTCCAAGAACCTGGACCTGTCGGCGGAGTGGTACTACGCCAAGTCCAGCTATGTCGCGGCGGGGGCCTTCTACAAGAAGGTCAGCAACTTCGTCGGCACCTCCACCTATACCGCCACGGTGCCGGGCCTGACGACGCCCATAGGTGGCGCCTACTACAAGGCCGGCGCCGCGGCCTGCGGCGCCAATCCGCAGCCGCTGTGCATACGCAACTACATCTTCAGGAACTTCAACGGCCAGCCGGGCGTGACCGCCACCGGGCCGCTGACGGACACCGAGGTGCTGGGCACCATCACCGGCCAGCCGGGCGACCCACTGCTCAACTTCACGGTGACGCGGCCGTCCAACGAAGCCGGCGACAACATCAAAGGCCTGGAGCTGAACTTCCAGCACATGTTCGGCAACAGCGGCTTCGGCATCTCGGGCAACTACACCTGGGTGAAGACCGGCCTGAAGTACGACAACACCAACATCACGTCGCCGCAGTCGGCGCTGCCCGGCGTCAGCGACTCGGCCAACCTGGTGGGTTTCTATGAGGACAGCAACTGGTCGGTGCGTGCGGCCTACAACTGGCGCGGCGACTTCCTGGCGCAACGCTTCGACGGGGCGGGCAACAACCCCGTCTACACCGAGGCCTACGGCCAGGTCGACATGTCCATAGGCTACAAGCTCGGCAAGAACCTGACCCTGCAAGCCGACCTGCTGAACCTCAACGACGGCTATATCCGCCAGCACGGCCGTGCCAAGGAGCAGCTGATCTCGGCGACCCAGACCGGCCGCCGCTACCTGATCGGTGCCCGCTATCGCTTCTGAGGCTTCCGAGCGATGCCGCCCGGCCACCGCCTCCCGGCAACGGGGGCGCCAGCCGGGTGGCCCTTCCCATTCCTGGCGGCCGGGTTCGGGTCAATCCGCACCCGGCCGGCCGCCAAGCGCGCCGCGGTGTCGCCACAATGGCCCGGCGGACGCGTCCGCAACCTGACTGCTTGTTCATGCGGCATGTCGCCGCGCGACCCCGCCCCAAGCCCATGCTGCAACTGCTCAACAACATCACCCACCGGGACTTGCGCGTTGTCACCGAGCGCGGCGCGCGCTGGGGCGACGACGTGATGTCGGCGCCCGCGACGCCGGACGAGTTCCGCCGGCTGCAGGCGCATTACCCCATCGTCTTCAAGCCCGACGGCCAGGGCAGCTTCCTGCCCGTGGTGCTGTTCGGGCTGCAGGAAGGCCAGAACCTGTTCCTGAGCGAGGCCGGCTGGGATGCCGACTACCTGCCGCTGTCCATGCAGCGCCTGTCGTTCTCCATCGGCCTGGCCGAGGACGAGATGCGCATGATGGTGGACATGGCCAGCCCGCGCATCAGCGACGGCGCTGCGGGCGAGGCCGTCTTCCTGCCCCATGGCGGCACGACCGAGTTCATCGAGAACGCCAATGCCGTGCTGCGCGCGCTGCACGAGGGCCTGCAGGCCATGCCCGACTTCGTGCAGACGCTGCAGGCCCATGGGCTGCTCGAATCCTTCGTGCTGGAGGTTCAGCATCCCGACGGCTCGCGCGGCCAGTTGCAGGGCTTCTACGTCATCCACGAGGAGAGGCTGGCGGCGCTGGACGCGGCCACCGTGGCCCTGCTGCACCAGGCCGACTATCTGCAGCCCATCTACATGGCCATCGCGTCGCTGTCCAACTTCAGCCGGCTGATCTCCCGCCACCTCGCCCGGGCGAGCTGAGGCCATGCTGGAACGCCGCGACGTCAGCGCCGAGGCGATTCCCGCCGACGTGCTGCGCTCCACGCAGCCGGTGCTGCTGCGTGGCCTGGTGCGGCACTGGCCGCTGGTGCGGGCGGCCGAGCGTTCCGACGCCGACTTCTGTGCCTACCTGCGCGGCTTCGGCGCCCAGACCCGCCTGGGCCTGTGGCGAGGCGGGCCCGAGATCGGCGGACGCTTCTTCTACAACGCCGACTTCACGGGCTTCAACTTCCGGCGCGAGGTCGGCACGCTGGGCGGGCTGCTGGACGAGTTGCTGGCCGGCTCGCCCGACACCCTCTACCTCGGCTCCACCGAGCTGGACGGTTCCTTCCCGGGCCTGCGCCGGCACCACGATCTGCCGGCCCTGGCCGGCCTGGACCCGCTGGTCAGCCTGTGGCTGGGCAACCGCCTGCAGGTGGCCACGCATTTCGACCTGCCCGACAACCTGGCCTGCGTCGTGGCGGGCCGGCGCCGCTTCACGCTGTTTCCGCCCGAGCAGGTGGCCAACCTCTACATCGGCCCGCTGGACCTGACGCCCGCGGGCCAGCCCGTCAGCCTCGTCGACCTGGCGCGTCCCGACCTCGAGCGCTTCCCGCGCTATGCGCAGGCGCTGGCCCAGGCCCAGACGGCCGAGCTGCAGCCCGGCGACGCGCTCTTCATTCCCAGCCAGTGGTGGCATGGCGTGCAGGCGCTGGAGCCCGTCAGCGCGCTGGTCAACTTCTGGTGGCGGCAGTCCCCCGCCTACATGGACACGCCGCTGAACACGCTGATGCTGGCGCTGCTGACGCTGCGCGACCTGCCGCCGGCCCAGCGCGACGCCTGGCGGGCGCTGTTCGACCACTACGTCTTCGATGCGGACGAGGCCACGGCGGCCCATCTGCCGCCGGCCGCCCGCGGCGTGCTGGCGCCGCTGACCGAGGCGGGCGCACGCCATCTGCGCGCCACGCTGCTGAACCGGCTGAACCGATGACAGCAAGCCCCCCGCCCAAGGCTTACCTTGGCCGGTCTTGCAGACCGCGCAGCGGGCTGGCCCGCTGCTCTTCGGCAGGCACGGCGAGCCCACTGGGCTCACCGTGCCCGGCCTCAGCCCCCGAGGGGGCGGCGATGCTCGCGGGGCCTGCCCCGCGAGCACATCGCCGGCGCGGGCCGGCTTGGGGGCGGCCCGGCGCTCGGCCCGCAATTGCAAACACGGCATGAGTCTCTGACATGAACAAACCCATTCGACGCATCGTTATCGCCGGCGGCGGCACCGCTGGCTGGATGGTGGCCGCCGGCCTGGCCAAATGCCTGGGCCGGCAGTACGACATCCGCCTCGTCGAGTCCGAGGAAATCGGCACCGTGGGCGTCGGCGAGGCCACCATCCCCACGCTGCACTTCATGCACGAGATCCTCGATCTCGACGAGAAGGAATTCATCCAGGCCACGCAGGCCACCTTCAAGCTGGGCATCAGCTTCGAGAACTGGCGCAACGTCGGCGAGCACTATTTCCACTCCTTCGGCCGCACCGGCCGCAGCCACTGGACGGCCGGCTTCCAGCATTTCTGGCTCGAGGGCCGCAAGCGCGGCCTGGCCGGCGACTACGGCGACTACTGCCTGGAGCTGCGCGCCGCGCTGGACAACCGCTTCGCGCTGCTGCCCGACAACGGCATCAACTACGCCTACCACTTCGACGCCACGCGCTACGGCCAGTACCTGCGCCGCTTCTCCGAGCAGTTGGGCGTGCAGCGCCTCGAAGGCAAGATCGCCCGGGTCCATACCGACGCGGACAGCGGCGACATCACCGGCCTGCAGCTGGACGGCGGGGCGCTGATCGAGGGTGACTTCTTCGTCGACTGCACCGGCATGCGGGCGCTGCTGATCGGTGACACGCTGGGCGTGCGCTACGAAAGCTGGTCGCACTGGCTGCCCTGCGACAGCGCGCTGGCGGTGCAGACCACGTCCGTCGGCGAGCCCGTGCCCTACACGCGCTCCATCGCCCACCCCTGGGGCTGGCAATGGCGCATCCCGCTGCAGCATCGCGTCGGCAACGGCGTGGTGTTCAGCAGCCAGCACATCGGCGACGACGAGGCCAAGGCCGCGCTGCTGGCCAACGTGCAGGGCGAGGTGCTGCGCCCGCCGCGCGTCATCCGCTTCACGCCGGGCCAGCGCGAGGCGGTCTGGAAGAACAACTGCGTCGCCATCGGCCTGTCCAGCGGCTTCCTGGAGCCGCTGGAGTCCACCAGCATCCACCTGATCCAGAAGGGCCTGACCCGGCTCGTCGAGCTGTTCCCGACGGACGGCGTCGTGCAGAGCGACATCGACGAGTACAACCGGCAGGCGCGCGACGCCATCGAGCACATTCGCGACTTCATCATCCTGCACTACCACGTCACGAATCGCACGGACTCCGACTTCTGGCGCCAGTGCCGCGACATGGACGTGCCGGCCTCGCTGCAGCACCGCATCCGGCATTTCCGCGACACGGCCCGCTTCACGCCCGCCGCGGGCGACCTGTTCGCCGAGAACTCCTGGGTGCAGGTCATGATGGGGCAGGGCATCCGGCCGGCCAGCCACCATCCCATCACGCGCCAGATGGACGACCGCAGCCTGGCCGACTTCCTCGGCGACATCCGCAAGGAGGTGGCGCGCACGCTGATGAAGCTGCCCCGGCATCAGCAGTTCATCGACCAGTTCTGCCCGGCGCCCCCGGTCGACCCCCGCGCGCCGGCGCCGGCGCTGCGGCCCACGCCGGGCTTCATCAATCGCGACGCCCGGGTGGCCAGCCTGAGGCTGGACGACGGCTCCCTCGTCCATGTCGTCGACGACTTCGCGCAAGACCCGGACGCCCTGGTGGCGCTGGCCGCTGCCGGGCAGTTCCAGCGCATCGCCGGCCATCCCTATCCCGGCCCACAGCAGCCTTTGCCGGACGCCATCGCCGCCGAGCTGGACGGCTTCTTCCGCGAGCGCTTCGGCGCGGTGCTGGGTGGCGGCCTGCCGCTGGGCCTGCACGCGCGCTTCTCGCGCGTCGTGCAGGACGCCGCGACGCTGGACCCGCGCCAACGCATCTGCCACCGCGACGACTCCGGCCTGGACGCGGGCGAGAGGGTGGCGGCGTCCGTGCACTATCTGTTCAAGGACGAGCAGCTGGGCGGCACGGTGTTCTTCCGCCCGCTGATGTCCGCGGCCGACACCCAGCAGCTGCTGCGCGACGCCGCGACGCTGGACGCCAGCGCCTTCGGCGACAAGTACGGCATCCCGCCCGGCTACATGACCGACAGCAACCGCTACTTCGAGGTCATAGGGCGCGTGCCCGCCAAGTGGAACCGTGCCGTTTTCTACGACGGCTGCCTCTTCCACTCCGGCGACATCCGCTGGGCTGCCGGCCAGGCCGGCTACCAGAGCGGCCTGGGGCGTCTGACCGTGAACGCCTTCTTCAAAAGCCGCAAGTCCTGAAGCCCCTCGTCCAAGGCCTGCCTTGGCCGGCTCCCCGAGGGGACGGCGATGCATGCAGCATCGAGCCGCATGTGCATCGCCGGAGCGTGCCGGTTTGGGAGCAGCCCGGCGCTCGGCCCGCAAGACTCCCGGCTGCCGAAGGCGGCACCTCGATAATCGGGCCATGACCTCTTCCATCATCATCGCGACGCGCGAGAGCCGCCTGGCGCTGTGGCAGGCCGAGCATGTGCAGGCCCGCCTCGCCAACGAACTGGGCCTGACGGCCACGTTGCTGGGCATGACGACGCGCGGCGACCAGATCCTCGACCGCACGCTGTCCAAGATCGGCGGCAAGGGCTTGTTCGTGAAGGAGTTGGAAACCGCGCTGGCCGAGGGCCGTGCCCAACTGGCCGTGCATTCGCTCAAGGACGTGCCCATGGAGCTGCCCGAGGGCTTCATGCTGGCCGCCGTGCTGGAGCGCGAGGACCCGCGCGACGCCTTCGTCTCCAACGACTACGCCTCGCTGGCCGAGCTGCCCGAGGGCGCAGTGGTGGGCAGCTCCAGCCTGCGCCGCGTGACGCAGCTGCTGCAGCTGCGGCCCGACCTGCGCGTGGAGCCGCTGCGCGGCAACCTCGACACCCGGCTGCGCAAGCTCGACGAGGGCGGCTATCACGCCATCGTGCTGGCCGCTGCCGGCCTCAAGCGCCTGGGGCTGGCCGCGCGCGTGCGCGCGCTGTTCGGGGTCGACCAGATGCTGCCTTGCGCTGGGCAGGGCGCTCTGGGGCTGGAGATCCGTGCCGATGATGCGGCGCTGGCCGAGGCGCTGGCCAAGCTGGGGCACGCGCCGACGCTGCTGGCCTGCGAGGCCGAGCGTGCCGTGTCGCGCGCGCTGGGTGGCAGCTGCAGCCTGCCGCTGGCGGCCCATGCGCGCTGGCAGGGCGGCAGTCTGTGCCTGGACGCGGCGCTGGGCCATGCCGAGCGGCATGCCACGCCGCTGCTGCGGGCCAGCGTGGCCGCCGAGGTGGGCGATGTCGAGGCCGCCCGGGCGCTGGGCCAGCAGGCCGCAGCGCGCCTGCGCGAACTGGGCGCCGGCTCCTACCTGCCGGCATGACCACGCTGCTGCTGACCCGCCCGCGGCCCCAATGCGCGGCCTGGCTGGCGCGCCTGGCCGAGCTGGGCGTGGACGCGGCGGCTCTGCCGCTGATCGAAATCCTGCCGGCCCGCGACGCCGGCCCGGTGGCCGCGGCCTGGGCCGCGCTGCCGGCGGTGGACCTGGCCGTCTTCGTCAGCCCCAATGCCGTCGAGCAGTTCTTCGCCCATGCCGGCGGCGCGGCCTGGCCCGCGCACACGCTGGCGGCCTGCGTGGGCCCGGGCAGCGCCCAGGCGCTGGCAGAGCATGGCGTGCCGGCCGGCCAGATCGTGCAGCCGGCGGCCGACGCCGCCAGCCTGGACTCCGAGCATCTGTGGACCGAGCTGGCGCCGCGCCGCGACTGGGCCGGCGCGCGCGTGCTGTTGCTGCGCGGCGACGGCGGCCGCGAATGGCTGGCGCAGCGCCTGGCGGCGGCCGGTGCGCTGGTGCAGGCCGTCACGGTCTACCACCGCGCCGCGCCGCGCCTGGACGCCGCCGAGCAGGCTTTGCTGGCCGCGGTGCAGGCCCAGCCACAGCGTTATGTGTGGTTGTTCAGCAGCGCGGAGGCCGTGGGCCATCTGCGCCAATTGCAAAGCCTGCCGCCGGCCGGCCAGCGCGCCATTGCCACCCATGCCCGCATCGCCGAGGCGGCGCGCGCTGCCGGCTTCGGGCCTGTGGTTTTGGCGCGACCGGCTCCCGAGGCGGTGACTCGGGCCCTGGGAAGCCTCTGACAGAATCCTACGCACCGTGAGTGAGCCCGAGCTGAATCCCACCGTCGTTGCCGCGGCCGAGCCCGCCGCCCCGCCATCCTCCCCCGCATCCGTCCTGCCGGCCTGGCTGCCCTGGCTGCTGGCCTTGCTGGGCGCCGCCGTGTTGCTGTGCGTGGCGCTGGCCTGGCAGAGCCTGTCGCGCCAGCAGTCGCTGGAGCAGGAATTGGTGCGCCGCCAGGAGGCCAGCCGGGCGCTGGCCACCGAGGCCCAGGTGGCCGCCAAGCAGTCCGCCGAACTGGTGCGCGACACGGCCGCCAAGGTCTCGCTGCTGGACGCCCGCCTGGCCGAGGTGGCCTTGCAGCGCGGCCAGCTGGAAGACCTGATCCAGTCCATGTCGCGCTCGCGGGACGAGAACGTCGTCGGCGACATCGAGGCTGCGCTGCGCGTGGCCTTGCAGCAGACGCAGATCACCGGCAGCGCCGAGCCGCTGGTGGCGGCGCTCAAGCAGGCCGACGAGCGCCTGCTGCGCTACAAGCAGCCGCGCATGGAAGGCGTGCGCCGCGCCGTCGCACGCGACCTGGACCGCGTCAAGGCGGTGGCCGTGGTCGACGTGTCCACGCTGACCATCAAGCTCGACGAGGTCGTACGCATGGCCGACGAACTGCCGCTGATGTCCGGCAGCGAGGCCGCACCGCGCCCGCGCGACGAACGCCATGCCGAGGCCGCCAAGGAGCGCGAGCGCGCCCTCAAGCTGCAGCGCGAGCAGGCCGCGGCCGCCGCGGACGGCAAGCTGGCGCTGTGGTGGTGGCAGGCCACGCAGCAGCTCTCGACCTGGACCGGCCTGGTCTGGGGCGAGGCGCGCACGCTGCTGCGCGTCACGCGCATCGAGCACCCCGAGGCGGCGTTGATCTCGCCCGACCAGAGCTTCTTCCTGCGCGAGAACCTCAAGCTGCGCCTGCTCAATGCCCGCCTGGCGCTGCTGAGCCGCCAGTTCGACACGGCCCAGGCGGACCTGCGCGACAGCCAGGAGATGCTGAACCGCTACTTCGACACGCGCTCGCGCAAGGTGGCCAGCGTGACCGAGCTGCTGCGCCAGGTGGCCGGCCAGGCGCGCCAGGTCAGCGTGCCGCGGCCCGACGACACGCTGGCCGCACTGACCGCGGCCGCGGCGGGGCGCTGATCATGCGTCTCGTGGTCTGGCTGGTCCTGCTGTTCGTCGTCGCCGTCGTCGCGGCCCTGACGCTGGGGGCCAATGACGGCCTCGCCAGCTTCTACTGGTCCGGCTGGCGGGTCGACGTGTCGCTCAACCTGTTCCTGCTGCTGCTGGTCGCCAGCTGCTTCGCCCTCGTCACGGCCATCCAGGCCATCGAGGCGCTGACCAGCCTGCCCAAGCGCGCCCGCGAATGGCGGCTGGCCCAGCGCGAACGCAGCGCCCAGCTGGCGCTGCGCGAGGCGCTGGTGGAGCTGTTCGGCGCCCGCTTCAGCCGCGCTCAGAAGGCCGCGCAGAAGGCGCTCAACATCCAGGCCGCCACGCCCGAGCTGGCGGCCGACCAGTCCTTCATGGCCCTGGCCCATCTGCTGGCCGCGGCCAGCGCGCACCGGCTGCAGGACCGACGCCATCGCGACGAGCAGCTCAACCGTGCCCTCGAGCTGGCCCACCGTGCCGGCGGCGCACGCGCCCAGGAAGACGGCGCCCGTCTGCTGGCCGCCGAATGGGCGCTGGACGACCGCGATGCGACGCGGGCGCTGAGCGTGCTGAGCGAGCTGGCCCCGGGTGTCGCCCGCCGCACCCAGGCGCTGCGCCTGCGCCTGCAGGCCTCGCGCCTGGCCCGGCAGCCACTGGACGCGCTGCGCACCGCGCGCCTGCTCGCCAAGCACCAGGCCTTCTCCAAGGCGGCGGCGCAGAGCCTGCTGCGCTCCCTGGCCTTCGAGGCGCTGGACGCCGCGCGTGACGTCGACCAGCTGCGCTCGACCTGGCAGCAGCTCGACGCGGCCGATCGGCGCGACCCGCTCGTCGCCGCGCGGGCCGCGCAATGCGCCGGCCAGCTCGGCGCTCCCGACGACGGCCGCGGCTGGCTGCGGCCCTTCTTCGACGACCTCGCCGAGCTGCAGCCCGACGACCGTTCGGCCCTGGCCCATGCCCTGGTGCCGGTGCTTGCCGGCTGCGGGCCGGACTGGCTGCAGCGCCTGGAGTCGGCCCAGTCACGCTTCCCGCGCGAGCGGGCGCTGGGGTTTGCGCTGGGCCATGCGCTGGCCGAGCGCCAGCTCTGGGGCAAGGCCCGGCTGATGCTGGAGGCGGTGGCCGACGACGTCACCATGCCCAGCGCGGCGCGCCGGCGCAGCTGGGTGGTGTTGGCGGCCCTGGCCGAACAGGAGGGCGACGACGCGCGCCGTGCCCGCTGCTTCGAGGCCGCGGCGCGCCTGCCTTGAGTCTGGGCGCCGCGTCGGCGATTTTCAAAAAATCGCCAAACTCTTGCTGCGGAGCTTGAAAACTGGTTATACTGTGAGGCTTCAGCGGCTGTAGCTCAGTTGGATAGAGTACTTGGCTACGAACCAAGGGGTCGTGGGTTCGAATCCTGCCAGCCGCGCCAAAAATAAGAAGAGAAATCAACGGGTTAGCACCGCAAGGCGCTAACCCGTTTTCCATTTCTGGCACCTGGCTTGGCCGTGCCGCGAATGCGTAGTTCCGCAGCGCCAGGCAGAACATGCCGGGCTGCTGCAGGAAGCTTCTCGACAGACCGAATTCAGGTTATACTGCAAGGCTTCGGCGGCTGTAGCTCAGTTGGATAGAGTACTTGGCTACGAACCAAGGGGTCGTGGGTTCGAATCCTGCCAGCCGCGCCAAAACAAGAAGAGAAATCACGGGTTAGCACCGCAAGGCGCTAACCCGTTTTCCGTTCTGCGCCGATCTTCTGGGGCCGTCGGAAGATGCCTGGCAGGGTCTGGGCGTTGGGAACAGGCCCGAGCTCCCGACCGCGTGCCTTGCATCGAGCCGCCGCTGGACCCGCCGGCCTGCGCGAAGATCGCCTCATGCCCGTTCCGACCCGTCTCCACCTGCAGCGCCTGCGCCAGCTCTGGCGCAGCGCCGGCTGGCCCTGCCAGGACCTCGTGGAGGTCGAGCTGCTCGCAGCAGGCTGGGTTGAGCGCCTGCCGCCGGAGGCGGGCGGGCGCGAGCGCCTGCGTGTGACCGATGCTGGCATTGCGCTGATCGCCGAATCCCTGGCCCGCAACCGGGCCGCGCGCGACACCCACGAGGCGCTGGTCGCGCGCGTGGTCCTGGAGATGCAGCGTGCCGGCCGCGTGGCCTGGCGCGGCCTGACCCTGCGGGCCGGCCTGCCCGGCGAGGACGGCAAGACGCGCTGGGTCAACGCGATGCCCGACGTCTATTCCATACGCCACAGCACGGTGGAGGACTATCTCGAGCCCGCTATCCATGAGATCAAGGTCAGCCGCGCCGACCTGCTGGGGGAACTGCGCCGTCCGGCCAAGTCCGCGGCCTATCGCGCGCTGTGCGGCCAGAGCTGGTTCGTGCTGAAGGCCGGCATCGCCGAGCCCGACGAAGTGCCCGCCGAGCATGGCGTGCTGATCGCCCACGAGGCCCACCTGGAACTGGCACGGCCGGCCCCCAGGCGCGCCCACAAGCCCGACTTTGCGACATGGCTGTCACTGGCCCGGGCAACACCTGCGGCGGCGCCGGAAGATCCCCAAGCGCTGCTGTGAACAGCGCCGTTGCGGCCCTGGCCTGCCACGGCTCGCCGGCGGGACAGACGGCTTGTTGACGACCAGCTCACTTGCACTTTACGTCCGATGTGCAGACGATAGGTCGGCCCGGCGCGCCGCAGGCGCCCTCCATGAGCCGGGTCAGACTGGAGTCGATATGAATGCGCTCACCCATGCTCTCGGCGAGGCCGGCCCCGGCCTGATGGCCGAACTCGAGGCGTTCTACAAAGACCTCCACCAGCACCCGGAGTTGTCCATGCAGGAGTTCCGCACGGCCAAGATCGCGGCCGATGCGATGGAGGGCATGGGCTACGAAGTCACGCGCGGCGTCGGCCGTACCGGCGTGGTCTGCGTTCTGCGCAACGGCGCCGGCCCCGTCGTGATGCTGCGCGCCGACATGGACGCGCTGCCCATGGCCGAGAACACCGGCCTGGCCTATGCCAGCACCGAACGGGTTCGCGGGCCCGATGGCGACGAGGTGGGCGTGGCGCACTCCTGCGGGCACGACATGCACGTGACCTGGCTCATCGGTGCCGCGCGCATCCTGGCCGCCCGCCGCGCCGACTGGCGCGGCACGCTGCTGGTCGTGTTCCAGCCCGGCGAGGAGACCGCCGAAGGCGCGAGCGCGATGGTGCAGGACTGGGGCGAGGGGCGTTTCCCCAAGCCCGACATCATCCTCGGCCAGCATGTGATGGTGGGCGAGGCCGGCACCGTCAGCTACCGCCCGGGCGTGACGCTGTCGGCCGGCGACAGCCTGAAGATCAGGCTGTTCGGACGCGGCTCGCACGGCTCGCAACCGCAGACCGCCATCGATCCCGTCATCATGGCGGCCGCCACCACGCTGCGCCTGCAGACCATCGTGTCGCGGGAGGTCGCCCCCACCGAGCCGGCGGTGCTGACCATAGGCTCGCTGCAGGCGGGCACCAAGGAAAACATCATTCCCGACGACGCCACCATCAAGCTCAACATGCGTACCTTCAACGAGGACACCCGCGAGTACATGCTGAAGTCCATACGGCGCATCTGCTGCGCCGAGTGCGATGCGTCCGGCGCGGAACGCCCGCCCGAGTTCACCACCATCAACAGCTACCCGCTGACCGAGAACGACGCGGCTGCCACGCAGAAGCTGGCCGCGGCGTTCGAGCGGCAGTTCGCCGGCAAGGCGTCGCTGGCACCCGCGCCGGCGTCCGCCAGCGAGGACTTCAGCGTCTTCGGACGCAGCTGGGGCGTGCCCTATGTGTTCTGGTTCGTCGGCGGCACCGACCCCGCGGTGTACGAGCAGGCCCGGCGCGACAAGGCCATCAACCGCATCCCCAGCAACCACTCGCCGAAGTTCGCGCCGCAGATCCACCCGACGCTGGAGACCGGCCTGGCGGCGATGCTGACCGCGGCCAGCGCCTGGCTCTGCGCCGAGGCCGCGGCTTGACGCGCGATCTGTGCGGGCAGGCGGGCTCCGAGCCCCTGGCCCTGCCACGCCCGCGGCGTGAGCCAGCGTCATGAACGTCCATGACGTCGTGCTCGCCGGCCTGGACTCGCACCGCCTCTTCACCGCGCTCGACCTGTCCGGCACCTTCGCCTTCGCCATCAGCGGCGCGGAGGCCGCGAGGCGTCGCCGCCTCGACTGGTTGGGCGTCATGGTCGTGGCCTTCGCGGTCGCCTGCGGCGGCGGCGTGATACGGGACCTGTGCATAGGCGCCGTGCCGCCGGCGGGCCTGGCCGACTGGCGCTACCTCGGCATCGCGCTGACCGCGGCGTGGCTGACGCTGGTCGCCAACCGGCTGATCGAGCGTATCGCCAACCCGGTGGTGCTGTTCGACTCGCTGGGCCTGGGGCTGTTCGCGGTGACGGGCGCGCAGAAGGCCTTGATCTACGGCCACAACGCCGAGGTGGCCGTGCTGCTGGGCTTGGTCACGGCCGTGGGCGGCGGCGTCGTGCGCGACGTGCTGCTCAACCGCGTGCCGGTCATCCTGCAGCGCGAGATCTACGCGTCGGCGGCGCTGGTCGGCGCCGGCATCGCGGTGGCCGGCGACCGCCTGGGATGGGCGTCGAGCGGCCTGACCTGGATCGCGCTGCTGGCCTGCTTTGCGCTGCGCTGGCTGTCGCTGCGCTACCGGTGGAACCTGCCCCGCGCCACCGGCGGCGACGAGGAGGACGAGGACGAGACCGGGCGCTAACGTCCGTCCCGCTCGATGCGGCCGTCGACCAGCTCCACGATGCGGTCGCAGCGCTCGGCCAGCCGCGCATCGTGGGTGACGATGAGGAAGGACGTGCCCAGCTCCGCATGCATGCGCCGCATCAGCGCGAACACCTCGTCCGAGCTGGCGCGGTCGAGGTTGCCGGTGGGCTCGTCGGCCAGCACCAGCGGCGGCCGCATGACCAGCGCCCGGGCGATGGCCACGCGCTGCTGCATGCCGCCCGAGAGTTCGCCGGGCCGCTTGTCCATCGCCGCGGCCAGGCCCACGGCGGCCAGCACCTCGCGGGCATGCTCGCGCTGCGCGGCGCTGACCCGGCCGTCGCGCATCAGCGCCGGCAGCGTCACGTTCTCCAGCGCGCTGAAGGCCGGCAGCAGGTGGTGGAACTGGAACACGAAGCCCAGCGTGGCGCGGCGCCTGAGCGTCAGGCCGGCGTCGTCCAGCCCGCCCACCTCCTCGCCCTGCAGCCGGTAGCTGCCCTCGCTCATGGATTCCAGCAGGCCCAGGATGTTCAGCAGCGTGCTCTTGCCCGAGCCCGAGGGCCCGATCAGCGCGGCGAACTCGCGCTCGCGCAGCACCAGCGAGATGCCGTGCAGCACCTCGGCCTCGTTAGGACGGCCGACGTTGTAGCGCTTGCGCACGCCGTCGAGTTCCACAATGGCGCGGGGTTCGGTGCTCATAGGCGTATCGCCTGGGCCGGGTCGAGTGCCGCGGCGCGGCGGGCCGGCGCCACCGCGGCCAGCACGCCGCAGGCCGTGGCCAGCGCCGCGATGCGTAGCGCCAGCCCCGGCGCCAGCGTGATGGCGAACAGCGGCAGCCCGTCGGAGCCGCGCACGAAGCTGGTGAAGGCCCAGATCAGCAGCACCGCGAGCAGCACGCCCAGCACCGAGCCGACCGCCCCCACCACCGCGCCCTGCAGCAGGAAGATGCGCAGCACCTGTGCCCGCGTGGCACCCATGGCGCGCAGGATGCCGATCTCGCGGCTCTTCTGCACCACCGACACCACCAGCACGCTGGCGATGCCCAGCACCACGACGATCATCACCACGCTGCGGATCACCGCGGTGCTGACCGACTGCGCGTTCAGCGCCGACACCAGCTGGGCATTGAGCTGTTGCCAGCTCTCCACCTTGTACGGGTAGCGCCGCGCCAGTTCGGCCGCCAGCGGGTCGGCGGCCCAGACGTCGGCCAGCGTCAGGTCCAGATTCGTCGCGCCGCCGGGCAGGCCCACGAGGCTCTGCGCCGCGCGCAGCGGCACGTATAGCGTGCGGCGGTTGAGCTCGCGCACGCCCAGGTCCACCAGCGCCGTGACGCGGGCCGTGTCCGTCACGTTGCCCTGCGGCCCGGCGACGACGATGGCCACGCGGTCGCCCACGCGCACGCCCAGGTCGCTGGCCAGTTCCCGCCCCAGCACGGCCTCGCCCGGGCCCAGCCGGGCCTGGCCCTGCACCACCTTGTTGCGCAGGCCGACGATGCGGTCGTAACGCTCCAGTTCCACGCCCACCAGCGCGATCGACCGTGCGGCCTCGCCGCGCAGCGCCAGGCCCGCACCGGACACCATGGGCGACACGGCCACCACGCCGGGCTGGCTCTCCAGCACCGGCAGCAGCGCCTGCCAGTTGACGATGGAGCGCGGCCGCTGCGCGCGCGGCTGCGTCTGCAGCAGGCCGGCGGTGCCGGAGGCGGGCGGCACGGGCGGCAGCACGGCGTCCTCCGGCGCGGACAGCGTCACATGGGCCTGCGCGCCCAGCGTCTTCTCCAGCGTGTTGCGCTGCAGCCCGCTGATCAGCGCCGAGATGTAGGCCACCACGGCGACGCCGGCGGCCACGCCGACCACGATGAGCAGCGTCTGCATGCGCCCCTCGCGCAGGAAGCGCAGCGCCACGCGCGACTCGAAGCCGAGGCGGGGCAGCATGGGTCAGCGGCCGGCCGCGGTGGCCATCGCACCGCCGGCGTTGTCCTGCGAGGTGCCGGCCGCGCGGCTGGCGGCGCCGGCGGCCAGGTCGGCGCGGGCGCGGGCACCCGGCGCGACGTTGCCGCCCAGCAGCACCACGTCGCCGGCGGCCAGGCCCTCGGTGACCTCCGCCGCGTCCAGCGTCGCCAGGCCCAGCTTCACGGCGCGCCGCTCCACGCGGCCGTCGCGCAGCAGCCGCACCGTTGCGCCGGGGCCGTCGCGGCCGCCCTCCAGCGCGTCCATGGGCAGCACCAGGGCCCGCTCGCGGCGCCCGGTGGCCACCTCGACGGACAGCGTCATGTCTTCGCGCAGAAAGGGCGGCGCCGCACCCGGCAGCGCCAGCTTGATCTCGACGGCGCCGCGCTGCGCATCCACCAGCGGCGCGATCTGCCGCACGCGGGCGGGGAAGGGCGACTGCGGGAACGCGTCCGCGCGCACCGTGGCGGCCTGGCCGGGCTGCAGCTGCTCCAGGTAGCGCTCGTCCACCTGGCCCACCAGCTCCACCGGGCTGGCCAGCGCCAGCGTCAGCAGCGCGCGGCCGGGCTGCACGATCTGCCCCGGCTCGGCCTGGCGCAGCAGCACCCGGGCATCGGCCGGCGCGACGATCTGCGCCTGCTCCAGCCGCGTGCGCGCCGCGGCCGCAGCCGCCTGCGCCAGCGCCAGCTGGGCCTGGGCCTGGGCGATGTCGGTGCCGCCATCGGCGTTGGCGCCGGCCTGGGCCACGGCGCTGTCGCGCTGGGCGCGGGCCACGGCCAGCGCGCGCTGCGCCTCGTCCAGCCGCGCCTGGCTCAGGAAGTCGCGCGCCACCAGGTCCTGGGTGCGCTGCAGGTCGGCCGCCGCGGCGCGCAGCACGGACTCCGCCTGCGCCACGCCGGCCTGCACGGCGCTGCGGCCGGTGCTGCGCAGCCCGGCCAGGCGGGCGGCGGCCTGGCGCTCGTTGGCCAGCGCCTGCGCCAGGGCGGCGCGCAGCTCCTCGCTCTCCAGACGCAGCAGCACGTCGCCGCGCCGCACGCCGTCGCCCTCGCGCACGGCCACCTGCTCGACGCGGCCGGTCAAGGTGCTGCCCAGCTCCACGCGCGAGGCGCTCGCCACGCGGGCCGAGAACACCAGCGTGCGCTGCAGCGGGCGCGCCTGCACGACGCTGGCGGGTACCAGCGGCGGGCGCAGCGACGCCCAGGCGAGGTAGGCAGCGAGAGCGGCGGCGGCCGCGAGCAGCGCGAGGAGAAGGCGGCGTTTCATCACTGCCATTGTTTCATCGGCCCGGGGTCGCCACCGAAAAGGCGGCCGCGCGGTCGCGCCGCTTTGCATGTCCTGCCACGTCGCGGTTAGCATGCGCGCCATGAGCTTGATCGCGTCCTTCCCGGTGTCTGCCGGTGCGGCCCCCGTGGCCCGCACCGGAGGCCTCGCGCGCCTGCTCCAGCCGGCCGCACATTCCTAGGCCCGGCGATCAACCTCCACCCATAGCGCACACCACCGATCGCCGGGCCCTTCGCCCGGCGCATCGGTGCCCGCCCGCATGGTGCAGGCGGCACCTCCACACAGGAATGCCACCATGGAAGTCTCTACCCTCGACGAGCGCACGCTCACCGAACTGGACCATGTCCGCCTCGCGCGGCTGGTCCGGGGGGGCGGCGAAGCCGCGTCCCAATCCGCCATCGACGACATCCTCGACACCGCCGAGCTGGTGCCGTCCCGCGCGGTCTCGCCCGATATCGTCACCATGTATTCGCAGGTGGAAGTCGCCGACCTGGCCAGCGGCCAGCGCCAGCGCCTGACGCTGTGCTATCCGTCGGACGCCGAGCCCGCGCGCGGCTTTGTCTCCGTGCTGTCGCCGGTGGGCACCAGCCTGATCGGCCGGCGCGTGGGCTCCATCGCCCGCTGGCGCACGCGTGCCGGCGAGCAGGGGGCCGCCGAGCTGGTGGCGCTGCTGTTCCAGCCCGAGGCCAGCGGCGACTACACGACCTAGCAGCGCATCAACGGCGCGGCTGCAGCGGCGCGGGCAGCGGGTCACCCGCCTGGCGGCGGCGGAACAGCGCGGCCCGGGCCAGCACGACGGTGGTCACCGGTGCGGTGATGGACAGCACGATGATGATCAGCCACACATGCAGCGCCAGGCCCGCGCCGCGCGTGCTGAAGTGGACGATGGACGCGAAGCTGACCAGCCAGGCTGCCAGCGTGGAGGCCAGGGCCGGCGCGTGCATGCGCAGGAAGAAATCCGGCAGCCGCCACAGGCCCAGCGCGGCCACCAGCACGATGATGCCGCTGGCCAGCAGCAGCGTGGCGACGAGGAGTTCGGACAGGGCCGGCATCAGATCACCTCGCCGCGCAGCAGGAACTTGGCCAGCGCCACCGAGCCGACGAAGCCGAACAGCACCATCAGCAGCGCGCCCTCGAAATACATCTCGCTGTCGTAGCGTATGGCCAGCGCCAGCATCACCAGCATGCCCACGACGTAGATGAAGTCCATGGCCAGCACCCGGTCCTGGGCGCTGGGGCCGCGGAACAGGCGCGCCAGGCCTATGCCCATGGCCAGCACGTACAGGATCAGCGTGGCGCTGATGGCCAGCGACAGCAGGTCGCTCATTCGAAGATCTCCTTCAGTGGCCGCTCATAGTCGGTCTTGAAGTGGTGGATGAAGGCGGCCTCGTCGTCGAGGTCGAACACATGGATGAGCAGCGCGCTGCGGTCGGGCGCCAGCTCGGACCAGACCGTGCCGGGCGTCACCGCGGTGATCATGGCCAGCGCCGCGAGCGCGTGCTCGTCGCGCAGCTCCAGCGGCACGAAGACGAAGCTGCCACGCGGCGGGCGCGAGCCCGAGCGCAGCACGCCGGCCGTCACCACCACGCCGGAGCGCACCACGTCGGCACCGACGCGCAGGATCAGCCGCGGCAGCTTCCACCAGCGCCGCAGCGGGCCCGGCCTGGGCCGCAGCGGCGCCATCAGCAGCGGCATGGCCACGGCCACCGCAAGGCCTAACAGCAGCTGGCCGATGCTGAAGCTGCGCGCCAGCAGCAGCCAGCCGCACAACAGGCCCAGCGACAGCCAGGGCGAGGGCAGCAGCCGCTTCATGGCGCGCCCCCCGTGTCGCCAGCCACCGGGCGTGCGCCCATCACGGCGTCGATGTAGAGATGGGGCGCCTGCAGCGACTGGGCCGTGGCGCGGGCATAGGCGAGCACCGCCTCGCCCTGCAGCACCAGCGCCACGGCGGCGGCCAGCAGGCCGGCGATGGGCAGCGTCTCGATGACGCGCAGCCGCGGCGGGGGGCGGTCCTGGGCGGTCCAGAAATGCCTCACGCCCACGCGCATCAACGCGATGGCGGCGCACAGGCCGGACAGAATCAGCAGCCCGAACAAGACCCAGGCGGCCGGCGTGTGCAGCTCCAGCAGCGCCGTCAGCATGGCCAGCTTGGCGATGAAGCCCGACAGCGGCGGCAGGCCGGCCGTCACCAGCGCGCAGACCGTGAAGGCCACGCCCAGGAAGGCCAGCGCGGCCGGGATGGCGCGGCCGGTCAGCGCTTCCTCGTTGTCGTCCAGGTTGGTGCCTATGGGCGGTTCGGCGTCCAGGAAGGCCGGCAGCGCATGCTGGCCGTCGTCGATGTGCTGAGGCCCGACCTCGACCTGCCGGGCCCGCTCCAGCAGCTCCACCAGCAGGAACATCGCGCAGCCCGCCAGCGTGGAGCTGGCCAGGTAGAACAGCGCGCCGCCGCTCAGGGCCGGCGCGGCGAAGCCTATGGTGGCCACCAGCGTGCCCGAGGAGGCGATGACCGAGTAGCCGGCCAGCCGCGCCAGCTGCTGCGAGGCCAGCATGCCCAGGGCGCCGAAGGCCAGCGTGACGATGCCGCCCCAGACCAGCACCTCGCCGCCGAAGCCCGCCGACGCGCCGGCATCGGCCGGGAAGCACAGCGTCCACAGCCGCAGCACGGCATAGACGCCCACCTTGGTCAGGATGGCGAACACGGCGGCCGCCGGCGCGCTGGCCGCCGCATAGGCCTGCGGCAGCCAGAAGTTCAGCGGCCACAGCCCGGCCTTGGCCAGGAAGGCGATGGCCAGGATGGCCGCGCCCGCGTGCAGCAGGCCGCGGTCGCTGGCCGGCACGGCGGGCAGCTTCTGCGCGATGTCGGCCATGTTCAGCGTGCCGGTGACGCCGTACAGCACGGCCACGCCGATCAGGAACAGCAGCGACGCGACCAGGTTGATGGCGATGTAGTGCAGGCCCGCGCGCACCCGCTCGCCGCCGCCGCCATGCAGCAGCAGGCCATAGCTGGCCGCCAGCAGCACCTCGAAGAAGACGAACAGGTTGAACAGGTCGGCCGTCAGGAAGGCGCCGTACAAGCCCATCAGCTGCAGCTGGAACAGCACGTGGAAATAGGCCCCCGCATGCTGCCAGCGCGCCAGCGCGAACAGCAACGCGGCCAGGCCCACGCAGCCGGTCAACACGGCCATCAGCGCCGACAGATGGTCGGCGACCAGCACGATGCCGAAGGGCACGGGCCAGTTGCCGGGCAGGTAGACGCCGAAGGCCGCCGCGGCGTCGCGCCGGGCCACGTCCATCAGCAGGTAGATGGCGATCGCCAGCCCGGCGCAGGTGGACAGCAGGTTGAAGGCCGCCTTCAGGCCGCGCCGGCCCTCGCCCAGCAGCAGCATCAGCGCCGCGGTGGCCAGCGGCAGCAGCACCGGCGCCACCAGCAGATGGTTGGGCAGCGTGGGGGTGAGGGCCGTCATGGCTGCTCCTCCTGCCCGTCCACATGGTCGCCGCCCGAGAGGCCGCGCAGCGCCAGCAGCACGACGAGGAACAGCGCCGTCGTGGCGAAACCGATGACGATGGCCGTCAGCACCAGCGACTGCGGCAGCGGGTCGGTGTAGTTCGCCAGGTCGGCGGGCACGCCGGGCTGCACGATGGGCTCGCGTGTGACGAACAGGCTGCCGACGCTGAAGATGAAGAGATTGACGGCGTAGGACAGCAGCGACAGGCCGATCAGCACCTGGAAGGTGCGCGGCCGCAGCACCAGCCAGACGCCGGCGCTGGCCATCACGCCGATGGCGATGGAGATGACGATTTCCATCAGGCCTCCCTCCCTTCGGCGGCACCCTGGCGGCGGCGTGCGCGCAGCGACTGGTGGGCGATGGCGATCAGCAGCAGCAGCGTGGCGCCCAGCACGACCGCGAACACGCCCGCGTCGAACAGCGCCGCGGTGGGCAGGTGCACCTCGCCCACCAGCGGCCAGGTCACATGCGCCGTGTGCGTGGTCAGGAAGGGATAGCCCAGCGCCAGCGAGCCCAGCCCGGTGGCCAGCGCCACCAGCAGGCCCACGGCGATCCAGCGCGTGGGCCGCGGCAGCAGCCGCGCCTCCACCCAGCGCGTGCCGCTGACCATGTATTGCGCGATGAAGGCGATGGCCACCACCAGGCCGGCGACGAAGCCGCCGCCGGGCTCGTTGTGGCCGCGCATGAAGACGTGGAAGGCGAACAGCCCGGCCAGCGGCAGCAGCAGCCGCACCAGCACGGCCGGCACCTCCAGATAGGGCGGCAGGTGCTGGTCGCCATCGCCGTCGCGGTCGATCAGGTCGGCACCGGCCGCGTCCACCGGCGCGCGCTGCTGCTGCGTCGGCTCCACCACCTCCAGCGCCGGGCGGAAGCGCCGCAGCAGCGCGTAGACCGTCAGGCCCACGATGCCCAGCACGGTGATCTCGCCCAGCGTGTCGAAGGCGCGGAAGTCCACCAGCATCACGTTGACGACGTTGGTGCCACCGCCCTCCGGCAAGGCCTTCTCGAGGAAGAAGGGCGAGATGGACAGCGGCGCGTGCCGCGTCAGCAGCGCATAGGACAGCGCGGCCAGGCCCACGCCCACGGCCAGCGCCAGCACCAGGTCGCGGCGGCGCCGCCAGCGGGTGCGCGCCACGGTGCGCGGATCGTCCTGCTCGACGCGCTTGGGCATCCAGCGCAGGCCCAGCAGGAACAGCACCAGGGTGACCACCTCCACGGTGAGCTGAGTCAGCGCCAGGTCGGGCGCCGAGAACCAGGCGAAGGTGATGCACAGCGCCAGGCCCACGATGCCCAGCATGATCAGCGCCGCGAGGCGGTGGAACTTGGCCTGCCGGGCCGCGCCAATGGCGCAGGCGCCGGCGACCACCCACAGCAGCACGAACTCGGGCGTGGCCGGCACGCGGGCGCGGTCGCCCCAGGTCAGCGGCACGATGAGGGCCGAGCCCAGGCCTGCCAGGCTGGCGATGGCCAGCATCGCGAACAGCTGCGGCTGCAGCCGGCGCGTGCCGAGCAGCCGGATCAGCCCGCGCGCGCAGGCCGAGGCCCGGGCCAGCGCGTTCTCGAACATGCGCTTGCCGTCCAGCCCCCGCAGCAGCGGCGCGCTGCGTTCCCGGCGCCGCTTGAAGCGTTCGGCGAAGCGCAAATAGATCAGCAGCCCGCCCAGCGTGGCGACGGCGCTCATCAGCAGCGGCGTGTTGAAGCCGTGCCAGACGGCCAGGCTGTACTCGGGCAGCTGTCCGCCCACCACCGGCTGCGCCGCCAGCGCCAGCACCGGGCCTATGGACCAGGCCGGCAGCGTGCCGACGATGACGCAGGCCAGTACCAGCAACTCCACCGGCACGCGCATCCAGTGCGTGGGTTCGTGCGGGCGGCGCGGGCAGTCGGTGGGCGGCGGGCCGAAGAACACGTCATGGCCGAAGCGCAGCGAATACACCACCGCGAACACGCCGGCCAGCGTGGCCAGGGCCGGCAGGCCGTATTCGATGGCCGGATGGGCGCTGACGAACACCGTCTCGGCAAAGAACATTTCCTTGGACAGGAAGCCGTTGAGCAGCGGCACGCCGGCCATGGCCGCGCAGGCCACGATGGCCAGCGTGCCGGTGACGGGCATGAAGCGGAACAGGCCGTCGAGCCGGCGCATGTCGCGCGTGCCGGTCTCGTGGTCGATGATGCCCACCGACATGAACAGCGAGGCCTTGAAGGTCGCGTGATTCATCATGTGGAAGACGGCGGCGACGGCGGCCAGCGGGCTGTTCAGGCCCAGCAGCAGCGTGATCAGGCCCAGGTGGCTGATCGTGGAATAGGCCAGCAGCCCCTTCAGGTCGTTCTGGAACATGGCCACATAGCTGCCCAAGAGCAGCGTGACGAGGCCGGCGCCGCCGACGATCCAGAACCAGGCGTCGGTGCCCGACAGCACGGGCCACAGCCGCGCCAGCAGGAACACGCCCGCCTTCACCATGGTCGCCGAATGCAGATAGGCCGACACCGGCGTGGGCGCGGCCATCGCATGCGGCAGCCAGAAGTGGAAGGGGAACTGCGCGCTCTTGGTCAGCGCGCCCAGCAGCACCAGGCCCAGGGCCAGCGGATACAGCGCATGGGCGCGCACCGCGTCGCCGGCGGCCAGCACGGCGTCCAGCTCGAAGCTGCCGACGACATGCCCCAGCAGCAGCACGCCGGCCAGCAGCGCCAGGCCGCCCGTCGCCGTCACCGTGAAGGCCATGCGGGCGCCGCGGCGGGCGTCTTTGCGGTGCGTCCAGTAGCCGATCAGCAGGAAGGAGAAGACGCTGGTCAGCTCCCAGAACACCACCATCTGCACCAGGTTGCCCGACACGACGACGCCCAGCATGGCGCCCATGAAGCCCAGCAGCAGCGAATAAAAGCGCGCGGCCGGGTCGTCGGCCGACAGGTAGTAGCGGGCGTAGACGATGACCAGCAGCCCCATGCCGCAGACCAGCATCGCGAACATCCACGCGAAGCCGTCCAGCCGCACGACGATGTCCAGCCCCAGGCCGGGCATCCAGTCCAGGCGCTCCGACACCACGGCACCGGCGCTGATGTCCGGATACAGCGAGGCCAGTTGCAGCGCGAGCACCAGCGCAACGGCGGCGGCCCACAGGGATTCGGCGTTGCGGGCGTTGGTCGGCAGCAGCGCGGCGACGGCGCTGCCGATGAAGGGCAGGGTGAGCAGCAGGAGCAGGGACATTGCCGGGGAGTCTACTTTCGCCCCCGCCTCCCCGTGACGGGCGTGGCCCGAATCAGGCGCTGCTGCGGCAAGCGATCAGCACGTCGACCGCGCCGTCGGCGATGACCATGCGCGTCGTGCTGCCGAGCAGGAACTCGTCGATGGCGTGCCGCCCCTGCCGGCCGATGACGACGAGGTCGCAGTCGTGCTCCTGCTCGTCCTGCACGATCAGCATCCAGGGCTCGGCGCCGTCGGGCGTGCTCAGGCGCACCTGGTCGGCGGCGAGCCCGGCCTGGGTCGCGAGCTCGCCCAGCCGCTGCCGCGCCTCTTGCCGGGCGGCGTCGCGGTAATGGGCGATCACGTCGTCGGCGACGCCGGCCAGGCGCATCTTGCCCTCGAACGGCACCTCCACGGCGTGCATCAGCACCAGCAGGGCCTGTGGCGCGACCTGCTGCGCCAGCCGGATGGCGGCCAGGCTCCAGTCGGAGAAGTCCACCGGCACCAGGATGCGGCGATAGGGCTCGTGCGGCAGCTGGCGCACCATCAGCACCGGCCGGCCCGAGCGCCTGGCCATGCGCTCGGCCGTGGAGCCGACCACGACGCCGCGGAAGAAGCCGGCCCCGCGCGTGCCGGTGACGAGCAGGCCCGCGTCGACCTCGTCCGCATACCGCGTCAGCTGTTCCACCGGGTGGCCTATGCTCAGCTGCGTGCCGACGTCCAGGCCCTCGTGGCCCCCCAGCTCGGCCGCCAGCGCCTGCAGGCGCTCGCGTGCATGGGCCTCGACGGCGCCGGCGGCGCGGCTGTCGTCGGCCAGCCAGCGACGCAGGTCGTCCAGCGCCGAGCCGCCGACCGTGTGCATCAGTGTCAGCGTGGCGCCGCCCGCGCGGGCCAGCTGGGCGGCGCGTTGGGCCGCGTGGCGCGCGGGGGCCGAGAAATCGGTGGCGCTGACGATGGCGCGAAGAGGGCTCATCGGGAGTTCTCCAGGGAATGACCGCCTCAGTATTTCAGAACGCCGCCGGCACACGCACCGCGGTGCTAGGGGCGCGAGAACCGCGGCGCGGCGGCCGGCTGCCAGTGGCCGTCGGTGGTCTGCACGAAGCTGCCGCGCGCCTGGGCGTGCGGATGCAGCGGCGCCTCGGCCAGCGTCAGCACCGGTGCGAAGCAGACGTCGGTGCCCTCCAGCAGCACGACCCAGTCGTCGCGGGTCTTCGCGCGGATGCGGGCGGCCACGCGCTCGCGCAGCGCCGGCCACTGGCTGCGGTCGTGCTGGACGGCGGGGTCCACGTCGGTGAGCCCCAGGCGCTGCAGCAGCTCGGCATAGAACTGCGGCTCCAGAGCGCCCAGCGACACGAAGCGGCCATCGGCGCATTCGAAGCAGTCGTAGAAGGGCGAGCGGTGCAGGAAGTAGTTCTGCGCCGGGTCATCGCTCCAGCGCCCTGCCGCGCGCAGCGAGTACAGCAGGCTGGACAGCAGGCCCACGCCGTCCACCATGGCGGCGTCCACCACCCGGCCGCGGCCGCTGTGTCGGGCCTCCCACAGCGCCGCCATCAGCCCGAAGGCCAGCAACATCGCGCCGCCGCCCATGTCGGCGATCAGCGTGGCCGGGATGCTGGGCGCGACGCCCTCGCGCCCCGCCACCGACAGCACGCCGGTCAGCGCCACGTAGTTGATGTCATGCCCCGCCGCCTGGGCCAGCGGCCCGCTCTGGCCCCAGCCCGTCACGCGGCCGTAGACCAGGCGGGGATGGCGGGCGGCGAAATGCTCCGGGCCCAGGCCCAGGCGCTCCATGACGCCGGGCCGGAAGCCCTCGATCAGCGCGTCCGCCCCTTCGATGAGCCGGCGCGCCTCGGCCAGGCCCGCGGGCGTCTTCAGGTCCAGCGTGACGCGGCGCTTGCCGCGCTCCAGCCCGGTGCCGGTGTCCAGCACCGGGGCGCCCGGGCGTTCGATGACGAGGACGTCGGCGCCATGGTCGGCCAGCAGCATGCCGGCCAGCGGGCAGGGGCCCAGGCCGGCCATCTCGATGACCCGGAGACCCGTCAGCGGGCCGGCTGCAGGAGTGGCTTGCATCGGACAATGCTCTCATGAACAAGGCCTTCACCAGGGAATCCGACGCGCCGGACGACGACGACGGCGACGGCCCCGCGCTGCCCGCCTTGCCGGCCGGCACGCGCAACTACATGACGCCCGGCGGCTATGCGCGGCTGCGCGCGGAGTTCATGCAGCTCATCGACGTGGAGCGGCCCAAGATGGTGGAGACGGTGTCCTGGGCGGCCAAGAACGGCGACCGCTCGGAGAACGGCGACTACCTCTATGGCAAGAAGCGGCTGCGCGAGATCGACCGCCGCCTGCGCTTCCTGACCAAGCGGCTGGACATCGCCGAGGTGGTGGACCCCAGCGCCCACCATGGCAGCGAGCAGATCTTCTTCGGCGCGACGGTCACCTATGCCAACGCGAAAGGCGAGGAGAAGACGATCACGATCAAGGGCATCGACGAGTCCGACAGCCTGGCCGGCGAGGTCAGCTGGATCTCGCCCATCGCGCGCACGCTGCTGAAGGCGCGCGTGGGCGACGAGCTCAACCTCGTCACGCCGGTGGGCGTGGAGAAGATCGAGGTCGTCGAGGTCAGCTACCCGGCGCCAGGCGGCGAATGAACGGCGGCCCTGCCGGGCGGCCCTGTGCTATCGGGAGGGCTTCTTGGGTGCCGGCCTCAGCATCGCGTCGGCGCGGGCCTTCTCCTCGGGCGTGAGCCTGGCGGCCAGCGCGGGCAGGGCGGTAGCGGCCTGCTCATGGCCCAGGCCCAGGGCCAGCGTGCACCAGGCATAGGCGGCGGCCAGATCCTTGTCGCCACCCTGGCCCTGGGCCAGCATGACGGCGAGGTTGAACATGGCGTCCGGCTGGCGGCGCTGGGCCGCGGCCTGGAACAGCTGGCGCGCCGTGGCGAGGTTCTGCGGCACGACCTCGCCGCGATAGAAGTAGGTGGCCAGCGCGTTCTGCGCGTCGGCATGGCCCTTGAGCGCGGCATCCTTGTAGAGCACGACGGCGCGTTCGGGCGCGGGCGCCGCGATACCTTCGCCCAGGTCCAGCATGCGCGCGGCGGCGTAGGTGGCTTCCAGATGGCCGGCCTTGGCGGCGGCAGCGTAGAAGGCACCGGCGCGCTGCAGGTCCAGCGGCACGCCTTGGGGCTGCCCGGGCAGGCGGTGCTGGTAGAGCTGGCCCAGCATGTAGAGCGCCGGCACATGGCCGGCCTCGCCGGCCGCCTGCAGATAGGCCAGCGCTAGCCTGACGTCCTGGGCCGCGCCGACGCCGCTCAGGTGGGCCTGGGCCAGCAGCGTGCCGGCGGGCTCGAAGCCGTAGTCCAGCGCGCGGGCCCACCACTTGTAGGCTTCGGCCGGATTGCGCGCCGTGCCCTGGCCGGTGAGGTGGATGCGCGCCAGCAGCAGCGCGGCCTCCACGCGGGTGTTGATGAGGTCGGGCGCCTTGGCATCGAACTTGAGCCGGTCGCCGACAGGGTCGTAGCGCGCGTCGATGACGCGGCGCAGCCATTCGATGGCGCGCGGCGTGCTGGCCGGTGTGCCCAGGCCCAGCAGGTGCAGGCGGCCCAGCATCAGCGCCGCCTCCTCGTAGCCCAGCTTGTTCCAGCCTTCCTCGAAGCGCGTGCGCGCCTCGGTGAACCGGCCGGCCTCGTAGGCCTCGAAGGCCTGCACCAGCGACTTGTCCTTGCGCGCGATCCAGTTGCGGCCGGCGGCGAAGCGGCGGTCGCCGCCCGCGCAGGCGACCGACGGCGCCAGCGGGTCGCTGCCGCGGGCGTCGATGTTGCCGAGGTTGTCCGCCACGGCGCTGCCCACCGTCGCGGTCCTGGCGTTGCCCTCGGGGCTGAGGTCGCTGAAGCGCTCGGCCTCGTTGGAGGGGCTGTCCTGCAGGCCGAAGTCGCGCATATAGGCCAGCGTGACCTCGTCCTCGGCGGCCGAGTAGCCGCTCATGAAGCCGCAGGACGAGGCGTACTGGCGCGACAAGACCTTGCTCTTGGCCGCGCTGACGACGGAGGGGTCCACGCCGCCGTTGCGCTGGCCGGTCACTTTGACGGCATCCAGCGCCTGCGTGGGCGCCGGTGGCTCGGCCGGGGCCGGCTGCGCACCGGCGGCCTGGACCGCCAGTGCCAGGCCGGCCGTCACCCACAGGGTGCCGGGCCGGGATGGGACGAGCAGCCTCATCTCAACGCGGGCTGCGGATCGTGAAACCCACCATGTAGCGGCGGCCGTTGTAGTTGTCGCCGTAGATGTTGGGAATGCCGTCCGCGTAGTCCTGGTAGCCGCCGGTGCTGGACATGGTGCGCTCGCCGGTCAGGTTGCGCACGTCGGCGAACAGCTCCAGGCCGTTCTTGAAGCGGTAGGACACCTTGGCGTCGACGAAGGCCGTGCGGTTGCCGAAGATGGGCGCGCCCGGGTTGTACGGCAGGCGCCAGTTGGGCGTGCCGACGGACGGGTAGTTGTTGACGCCCAGGCCGCTGGTGCCGCTGTTGGGCGAGAACGCCCAGTAGCGCTGCGCCACCACCTGCATGGCCACGCGGGCCTGGAAGCCGCCGTCGTCGTACCACAGCGAGGCGTTGTACGAGTACTTGGGCTCGCCGGCCACCGGCAGCACGTCGCCGGAGATCAGGTCCCGCGTCGGCAGGCCTTGCGTGGACTTGGCCTTGGTGAAGTTGGCATCAAAGCCCGTGTAGCGCAGGAAGGACGGCAGGAAGGTGAAGGCCGTCTTCATGCCGAACTCGAAGCCACGGCGCGTGGAGGCGGGCTGGTTGTCCCACTGGTTGAGCGTGTACTCGACGTCGGACAGCGGTCGGCCGGTGGCCGGGTCCACGGCGGAGCTGTTGCCGAACACCTTGACGTCCTGCAGCGTGCGGACCAGCGTGGGCGCGCCGATCAGGCCGCGCTGGCGGTAGTAGGCCAGCGAGAACATGGTGTCGCGGTTGGGGAACCACTCCACCGACAGGTTGTGGTTGACGTTGGTCTGCGGCTTCAGCGCCGGGTTGCCGAAGGTGCCCGAGCAGCCCTGGTCGTTGGTGGAGCCGTCGGGCGCGGTGTCCTCCTCGGTGATCTGGCTGAGCGTGCAGGTGCCCGAGGGCAGCAGCTTGGACACCGGCGGGCGGGCCACCGTCTTGCCCACGCTGTAGCGCAGCACCAGCTTGTCGGCGATGGGCCACAGCGCCAGGTTCAGCGACGGCAGCACGTCGGTGCTGCTGTCCTCGATGGAGGTGTTCTGGCTCAGCGTGGTGAGCACGAAGCCGGCGGCGTTGGCGGGGTCCAGCGGGTTGAAGCTGCTGGTCTTGCGGATGGAACGGAAGGTCATGTAGCCCGTGCCCTTGACGTCGGTCTTCACGACGCGCACGCCGAAGTTGCCGGTCAGCTCCAGCCCGAAGGGCAGGTTCCAGTCCGTGAACGGCACGCGGTCGGTCTCGAAGTCCGTCATCAGATAGGCCGCCGTGGACTTCTCGCTGAAGCGGGTGACCGGCATGTCGTAGACCTTGCCGTCGCTGGCCGTGCACTGGCGGAAGCAGTCCAGCCGCACGGGCACGCCGGCCAGCTGGAACAGCTTGTCGACGTCGATCTGGTTCCAGCCGTTGATCAGCGTGTCGGGGCGGTCCTTGGCGCCGGCATAGAACTGGCCGGCGGGCTGCAGGGTCATGGTCTGGCGCACCAGCTCCTCGTACTGGGCGCGGGTCAGCGTCGTGGTGCCGGCGGCGACGCCGCCGATGCCGGTGTTGAGCTGGTTGTTGGGCACGTAGCCGGCCGGCGCGCAGGGCTGGCCGCCCGGGGCCAGCGAGCCGGGCGTGTTCTCGCAGCCGATGACGTTCCAGCGCGTGTTGACCTGCGGCATGTAGACGCCCGGCACGAAGCCGGCCTGGCCATAGGTGCCGACGGGCTCCTTGATGGTGCCGCCGGCGCCGTTGTAGAAATTGCCGCCGGTGTTGCGGAAGTTCAGGCCGCCCTTGAGCGAGGTGAAGAACGGCACTTTGTCGACCAGGTTGTAGGCCAGGTCCAGCTTGCCGGTCTTCTCGGTGCTGTCGGTGTCGAAGGAGCGGATGACCTGCAGCAGCGTGTTGTTGGTGTACTGCGCGCGCTGCGCGGCCGTGTAGGCCGGCACGGAGACCGGGTTCACCGCCGAGGCCGGGAAGGCCGCGGACGCGACGGCGGGGTTCAGCGTCGCATAGGCCGGGAAGTTCAGCTGGTCGTTGCTGCTGCCGTCGGGCAGGGTGAAGGACCAGAAGCCGTTGGGCTGCAGCTTGAAGTTGCCGACGCCGTAGTTGTAGCCGAACGAGGCGCGGCGGTCATAGCGCAGCGCGCTGGACTTGGTCGAGCCGCCCATGAACTGGGCCTTCAGCCGGCCGTCGTTGTACTCGCCGCCCGCGACCAGCGTCTTGGAGTCGGTGTCGATGGTGCTGAAGATGGTGTCGGTGGTGTAGAAGCCGTTGTTGGTCGAGTAGCTGGTCACATGGTGGTTGGCATCCACCGTGTAGCCGGGCAGCACGTTGGTGGTGGTGCCCAGCACCAGCGGCGCGTTGGCGGCGCGCCAGGAGTAGGTGGTGGGCAGCAGCGAGGCGACGCCGGACATGCCCGGGGCCAGCGTGCGGACGTTGGTGGTGGTGTTGTCGACGAAGCTGCCGGCCGGGTTGACCAGCACGGCGCTGCCCACGCCCAGGAAGCCCACCGTGTCGTCCACATGGCGGGTGGCGCCGCTGTACTTGCCGTAGACCGTCAGCTTGTCGTTGACCTTGAAGTCGAAGCGGATGTCACCGCCGCGGCGCTCGTCGTCCTGCTTGCGCAGGTTGTAGCGAAAGCCCGCCGAGTGTGAGGGCGCATAGTCGTTCCACTGGTTCAGGCAGGTCAGCTGCTCGTTCTGGCGCTGCGTGTAGGCGGCGTTGCGCGCCGTGCTGCCGTTGATGGCGGCGGTCTGCGCGGCCGTCAGGTCGGGGAAGGCGGCGAAGCAGTCCGCCTTGGTCTGGGCCGCGGCGGACTTGGTCAGCAGCTCCATGGGCGTGGCGGCGTTGAAGAAGCCGCCGCCCGTCAGCGGCGAGGCCAGCAGCGTCGTGTTGATGGTGTCGCCGTACAGCGTGGCGGGGTTGAAGGTGAAGGTCTTCTCGGGCGAGTTGTCGAAGTCCGCCTGCCGCACCAGGCCCTGCTGGTTGTTGCTGCCCCCCTGCGTGATGGAGTGCATCTCGTTCTGGTAGCGCGAGTAGTTCAGGTTGGCGATGACGCCCAGGCGCTTGTCCAGGAACTTGTCGGCCAGCACGAAGTTGTAGTTGGGCGTGGTCTTCTTGTTCAGCGAGCTCTGCGTCGCGGCCGCGCGCAGCGAGTAGTAGGGCTTGTCGAAGTCCAGGCCGGTGCGGGTCTGGATGATGATGCCGCCGCCCAGCGAGCCTTCCACCATCGCGGCGGTGGAGCCCTTGACGACGTCCACGCTCTTGATCAGGTCGGAGGACAGCTCGCGGAACTCGGTGCCGCGGCCGTCGCCGCCGCCCAGCAGGTCGGTGCCGGCGCCGGAGCGCACGCCCATGCCGTCCAGCTCCACGCGGGTCAGCTCCGGACCGTTGCCGCGGATGGAGACGCTGACGCCCTCGCCGTAGTCGCCGCGGTCCAGCGCGACGCCGGCGATGCGCGAGATGGCCTCGCCGATGTTGCGGTCGGGGAAGGCGCCCACGTCCTCCGCGACGATGGAGTCCTGGGCCGTGGCGGCGTTCTTCTTGCGGTTGATGGCCGACTGCTGCGACTGGCGCGTGCCCACGACCAGCACGGTCTCCAGTTCCTGCACCGGGGCCGCCGGCTTGCGTGCGGCCGGCTTGGCGTCCTCGGGCTTGGCCGCATCGGCGGCACGGGCATCCTGGGCCATGGCGGCCTGCTGGGCCCACAGGGCCAGGGCCATGGAAACGGCGGTGGCCACCGCCGGCTTGCTGAATTTGCTCACTGTCTCTCTCCCGCTCGGTGCTGTGCCGGGCTTGCTATGGATGGGTCGTCAATGACCTGGAAGAGGGCATGCATCGCCTCTTGCCGGGCCGCGGTGCGACCTTAAGCAGCCGTCCCAACCGGGAGAAATTCGTTTTGTCGGGTTTGCTATCCCGAAAATGGATAGCGGGCCCAGAAACAATGGTTAACCCGCGGACTTGAGCAGAAACAATCACGGCCGTGATCGGCCGGCCGGCGTCCCCTCGACGGGAGCGCTAGGGCTTGACGCGCCAGACCCGCTGCACCGGCGGCGTGCGGCGCAGCACGCGCAGCACGTCGGCGAGGTGCAGGCGGTCGCGCACGGCGATCAGCAGCGTCATCTCCGCCGTCTCGCGCAGCTGGGCCTCGTCGTCCATGGCGATGTGGGTGATGTCGGCCTCGGCTTGGGCCACGGCCTGGGCCACCTGGGCCAGCACGCCCTTGCCATTGCGCATCAGCAGCGCGATGCCGGCCTCGAAGCTGCGTGCCGGCTCCTCGGCCCATTCGACCGGAATCCAGTGTTCGCGGTCACGCTGGTACAGGCGCTTGCCGACCGCGCACTCGCAGGTGTGCACCACCAGGCCCTCGCCGCGGCCCAGATAGCCGCGCACCTCGTCGCCGGGGATGGGGCGACAGCAGCTGGCGAGCTGCACCGAGGCGCCTTCGCTGCCGTCGATGGTGATGCCATGCTGCTCGACCGGCGCCGCGGCGAAGCGGCCCAGCGTCAGTTCCAGCGCGCCCGGCTTCTGGCCCTGCTCGGCCATCAGCCGCGCCAGCTTCTTGGCGATGATGGTGGCGATCTTGCGGCCCGCACCGATGTCGATGAAGAGCTGCTCGGTGTTGGCGGTGCCGGCCCAGGCGGCCAGCGCCTGCCAGAGCGGCGCGGCCGGGTCGTCCAGATCCAGGCTGGGCAGGGCCAGGCCCTCGCCGCGCATGGCCTGGGCCAGCATCTTCTCGCCCAGTTCGCGCGACTCCTCCTGCTCCAGGTCCTTCAGGTAGTGGCGGATCTTGGAGCGCGCGCGGCCGGTGCGCACGAAGCTCAGCCAGGCCGGGTTGGGGCTGGCGCCGGGCGCGGTGATGATCTCGACGATGTCGCCGCTCTTGAGCTCGGCGCGCAGCGGCACCGCCTCGCCGTTGACCTGCGCGGCCACGCAGTGGTCGCCGACGTCGGAGTGGATGGCGTAGGCGAAGTCCACCGGCGTCGCGCCCTTGGGCAGGGCCATGATCTTGGACTTGGGCGTGAAGACGTAGATGGAGTCGGGGAACAGGTCGATCCTGACGTGCTCCAGGAACTCGTTGGCGTCGCGCGTCTCGTCCTGGATGTCGATCAGGCTCTGCAGCCAGCGCGCATTGGCCTGCTGCGCGATCAGCGCCGAGGCCTGCTTGCCGCGGCTCTTGTAGATCCAGTGCGCGGCCACGCCCTGCTCGGCGATCTGGTGCATGCCCTCGGTGCGCAGCTGGAACTCCAGCGGCGTGGCCAGCGGCCCCATCAGCGTCGTGTGCAGCGACTGGTAGCCGTTGTCCTTGGGCGTGGCGATGTAGTCCTTGAAGCGGCCCGCCTGCGGCCGGTAGAGCTGGTGCAGCACGCCCAGGGCGGTGTAGCACTGCAGCGGCTCCTCGGTGAGGATGCGAAAGCCGAAGATGTCGCTGACCTGGGCGAAGGACAGCCCGCCCTTCTCGCGCATCTTCTTGTAGATGGAGTACACCGTCTTCTCGCGCCCCTGCACCTCCACGCGCAGGCTGGCCTTGGCGAAGGCCGCGCGGATCTCACCCTCGATGCGCGACACCAGGTCGCGCCGGTTGCCGCGCGCCTTGGCGACGGCCTTGCTGAGCACCGAGTAGCGCCAGGGGTGGAAGTACTGGAAGGACAGGTCCTGCAGTTCGCGGAAGGTCTGGTTCAGGCCCAGGCGGTGGGCGATGGGCGCATAGATGTCGAAGGTCTCGCGGGCGATGCGACGCGCCTTGTGCGGCGCCATCGCGCCCATGGTGCGCATGTTGTGCAGCCGGTCGGCCAGCTTGATGAGGATGACGCGCAGGTCGCGCGCCATCGCCAGCAGCATCTTGCGGAAGGACTCGGCCTGCGACTCCTCCTTGGTGGAGAACTGCAGCTTGTCCAGCTTGGTGAGGCCGTCGACGAGGTCGGCGGTGGTGGCGTCGAACTTCTCGATCAGCTCGGCCTTGGAGACGCCGCAGTCTTCGACCACGTCGTGCATCAGCGCGGCCATCAGGGCCTGCGCGTCCAGCCGCCATTCGGCGCAGATGCCCGCCACGGCGATGGGGTGGGTGATGTAGGGCTCGCCGGTGGCCCGCTTCTGGCCCAGGTGGGCCTCGTCGGCGAACTTGTAGGCCTCGCGCACCCGCTTGACCTCGGCCTTGCTGAGGTAGCCGAGCTTGGGGGCGAGCGCGTCGAAGGAGGCAGCCTCCGCCGGCGTCGGCGGAGCCTTCTCACGCAGACCGGGCAGCGTGAACCACGCGGTGAGGGAACGTTGGGCCATGCGCCGAATTTACTTGATGAACGCGGGTGGCCCGGCGTTCAAGGGCTAGCTGCGCCGGCCCCGAAATGCAAACGGGCGCCCGTTGGGCGCCCGTTGGAGGCGGCAAGGCGGCTTAGACCGGCACCTTGCGCAGCATCTCGATGCCGACCTCGCCGGCGGCGATCTCGCGCAGTGCGGTCACGCCGGGCTTGTTCTTGCTCTCGATGCGGGGGCTGTGGCCCTGGCTCAGCATGCGCGCGCGGTAGGTGGCGGCCAGCACGAGCTGGAAGCGGTTGGGGATCTTGGTCAGGCAGTCTTCGACGGTGATGCGGGCCATGGTGTTCCTTGTGTGAAGCGCGATCAGGGCAGATCGAGCGCCTGAAAGACGGCAGAGCGGTTGCGCCGCTGAGCCGCGTATTTTAGCCGCTGCGCGTGGACGATGGTTTTCAGGTCGAAGACGGCGGTGTCGAACACCGCGTTGACGACGACGAAATCGAAATGCCGGGCCTGCGCCACCTCGATGCGGGCGTTGTTCATGCGCTGGGCAATGACCTCGGGCTCGGTGTCGCCGCGGCGGTTCAGGCGCAGGCGCAGCTCATCCCAGCTGGGCGGCAGGATGAAGATCAGCACCGCATAGGGGAAGAGCTGCTTGATCTGCAGCGCGCCCTGGTAGTCGATCTCCAGCACCACGTCGTCGCCGCGCTGCAGCCGCTCCTCGATGCCGGCGCGCGAGGTGCCGTAGAGATTGCCGTGCACCTCGGCCCACTCGAAGAACTCGCTGCGCCCGGCCATGGCGCGGAACTCGTCCGGCGAGATGAACCAGTACTCGCGGCCATGCTGTTCCTGGCCGCGCGGCGCACGCGAGGTGTGGGAGATGGAGACGGCCAGCTTGGCATCCAGCTCCAGCAGGGCCTTGACGAGGCTGGATTTGCCCGCGCCGCTGGGGGCCGCGACGACGAAGAGATTGCCGGGATATTCCATGGGTTGGGAGGCCTGCGCGATGCCAGGCCTCGAGCATCTTGAACTTTGGGGGAGGGCGACACTTTATCCTGCCGCCCGGCGGGTTTTTGCCGGCATCAGGCAAATGACTGTATATATTTACAGCATGTCGCCCGCTCCCACCCGCATCGCCGCCGCCCAGCCCGCGCTCGTGCCGCTGGCCTCCATCAAGGGGCGCGGCAGCGCCACGGCCATGCCGCACCGCTTCGAGCGGCATGAGCGGGAGCAGGTGGACGACGGCTGGGGCTCGCTGGACCAGGACGCCGCCGAGGAGAGGCTGGCGCCGGCCACGCAGATCATCGAGGAGCAGGCCAGGAGCATCGTCACCCGCAACCAGTCGCCCGACATCTCGTTCGACTACTCCATCAACCCCTACCGGGGCTGCGAGCATGGCTGCATCTACTGCTTTGCGCGGCCCACGCACAGCTACTTGAACCTGTCGCCGGGCCTGGACTTCGAGACCCGCATCGTCGCCAAGGTCAATGCGGCCGAGCGGCTGCGCGAGACGCTGGCGGGCGCCAGATACGAGCCGCGCTCGCTGGTGCTGGGCACGGCCACCGATGCTTACCAACCCGTCGAGCGCAGGCTGGGCATCACGCGCCGCATCGTCGAGGTGCTGGCCGAGACCCGGCATCCGTTCTCGGTGGTCACCAAGTCCGCGGGCATAGAGCGCGAGCTGGACCTGATCGCGCCGATGGCGGCCCAGGGCCTGGTGTCGGTCTATCTGTCGGTGACGACGCTGGACAACGAGCTGGCGCGCATCCTGGAGCCGCGCGCCGCGGCGCCGGCGCGGCGGCTGCGCACCATCCAGACGCTGGCGGAGGCCGGCGTGCCGGTGGGCGTCAGCGTGTCGCCCATCATTCCCTTCATCAACGAACCCGAGCTGGAGCACATCCTGGAGGCCGCGGCCCGGGCCGGCGCCAGCAGCGCCTTCAGCATCCCGGTGCGGCTGCCCTGGGAGGTGAACCCGCTGTTCCAGGACTGGCTGGCGCGCCACTTCCCGGACCGGGCCGAGCGCGTGATGGCGCGCATCCGCGAGATGCGCGGCGGCAAGGACAACGACGCCCGCTTCGGCACCCGCTTCACGGGCGAGGGCGTCTGGGCCGAGCTGCTGCGCGCCCGGCTGCGCCGGGCCGCGGCCAGGCTGGGGCTGCGCAGCGAGCGGCGGCCGGTGCAGCTGGCGTTGTTCACGCCGCCGCGCAAGCCCTCGGCGCAGGGCGAGCTTTTCTAGCCGGCGTGGGTCAGCGGCGGCAGCCGGCCAGCAAGTCCCGCTCGGCCTTGTAGACATCGGCCCGTGCGCCCATCCAGCCCATGGCGGTGTGGAAGAGGTTGTCGTGCGAGGCGGGCTTGTCGCGCAGGCCGGCCAGGCAGTCGGGCTTGAGCGATGCCGCCAGCGCGCCATCCTCGGGCAGCCACAGGATCATGGGTACATGGGTCTGTTCGTCCGGCGCGATGGCATAGGGCATGCCGTGCAGGTACAGGCCGTTCTCGCCCAGCGACTCGCCATGGTCGGACACGTAGAGCATGCCGGCATCGAAGCGCGCCTGCTGCGTTTGCAGCCAGGCGACGGCACGGGCCAGCAGGCGATCGGTCGTCGCCAGCGTGTTGTCGTAGCCGTTGACGACCTGTTCGCGCGGGCATTGCTGCAGCTCGTTGCTGCGGCATTCGGGCTGGAAGGGCTTGAGGTCGGGGGGCGAGCGCTTGAAGTAGGCCGGGCCATGGCTGCCCATCTGGTGCATGACCAGCACCAGGCCGCGCTTGAGCCGCTCGGGGTCCAGCGCCGCGATGCGCTGGTCCAGCGCGTGCAGCAAGGCCTCGTCGAAGCACTCGTCGCCGCTGCACAGGTCGGCCGGCAGCGGTGCCGCGCCCGCGGGCAGCTGGGTCGTGAAGCTGTTGGGCACGCGGTCGCACAAGCCCTTGCAGCCGCTCTGGTTGTCCACCCACAGCACGGCCAGGCCGGCGCGCTGCAGCACGTCCAGCAGGTTCTCCTGCGGCGTGCCAGGGTCGAAGTCGGCGCGGCCCAGCGGGCTGAACATGCAGGGCAGCGACGCCGCCGTGGCCGTGCCGCAGGAGGTGACGTCGCGCAGGCTGAAGAGCTGGGTCGCGGGCAGCCTGGACAGCTCGGGGTTGGTGGGCCGCGCATAGCCGTTGAGGCTGAAGTTCATGGACCGGGCCGTCTCGCCGACCACCAGCAGCAGCAGCGGCGGCTTGGCGCCCTCGGCGCGCGGCAGCAGGCGGGCGTCCGCGCCGATGACGGCGGGCGGGCCCTTGGGGCCGGCGAGGTTGCGCGCGGCCACGGCGCTGACGGAGTAGACCGCGTTCAGCGGCGTCACCATATAGCGCAGGCTCTTGTTGTTGCGCATCGTCGAAGACAGCGTCGCGAACACGCTCAAGGCCAGCAACACCATCACCGTCAGGCCCAGCGCGAAGGCCGCCAGATTGCCACCCAGCCGCTTGCCCAGGCCCTGGGCGGGCGCCGGAGGGCGGCGCAGCAGCCACCAGGCGGGCAGGGCGCCCAGCACCAGCAGGCTGGCCAGCAGCCGCCAGCTCAGCAGGTCGCGCGTCTCGCGCGCGTCGGTCTGCACCATGTTCACGACCATGGAGGGGTCGAAGACGATGCCGTAGGTGCCGATGAAATAGGCCAGCGCGGCGCCGGTGAGCAGCAGCAGGGCCAGCACGCCCTTGATCACCCGCGGCCAGGCCAGCAGGCTCAGCACCGCGCCGGTGGCGGCCGTCACCATGCCGGCGAAGGCCAGCGTGAAGCCCAGGCCCAGGGACAGGGTCTGCAGCTGTTTCCACAGCGGCCAGTTGGCCAGCAACCCCATCCACAGGGCGGCCAGCCAGGTCTGGGTCAGGGGACGCGAGGTGTCGGGCTGGAACCAGGCCAGCAGGCGCTTGAGCAGGAGCATTCGGTTGACGGTCGGTGGAGGCCGGGGCGCGCATTCTCGCGCGCCCGGCGGGACAGGCCCGTGACTTGCGCGGCGGGCGTGAAAAAGGCCGCGTCACCCTGGCGGGTGGCGCGGCCTGACGCGATGAGCACCTTGGGGCTCAGGCCTATTTGAACAAGTCCTTGACGCGGTCCGTCCAGCTCTTGGCATTGGGCGAGTGGCGCTCGCCGCCCTTCTTCAACGACTCGTCCAGCTCCTTGAGCAGCTTCTTCTGGTGCTCGGTCAGCTTGACCGGCGTCTCGACGGCGATGTGGCAGTAGAGGTCGCCGGGGTAGCTGGAGCGCACCCCCTTGATGCCCTTGCCGCGCAGGCGGAAGGTCTTGCCGTGCTGCGTGCCCTCGGGCAGCTCGATCTCGGCCTTGCCGCCCAGCGTCGGCACCTCGATGCTGCCGCCCAGCGCCGCCGTGATCATGGACACCGGCATCGTGCAGTGCAGGTCGTCACCATCGCGCTCGAAGATGTCGTGCTGCTTGATGCGGATCTCGATGTAGAGGTCGCCGCTCGGGCCGCCGTTCACGCCGGGCTCGCCATTGCCCGCCGAGCGGATGCGCATGCCCTCGTTGATGCCGGCCGGGATCTTGACCTCCAGCGTCTTCTGCTTCTTGACCTTGCCCTGGCCGTTGCAACTGGTGCAGGGCTCGGGAATGATCTTGCCGGTGCCGTGGCAGTGCGGGCAGGTCTGCTGGATGCTGAAGAAGCCCTGGCGCATGTGCACGGTGCCCGAGCCGCCGCAGGAGCCGCAGGTCTTGGCGCTGGTGCCGGGCTTGGCGCCGGAGCCGCCACAGGTCTCGCAGTTCTCCCAGCTGGGGATGCGGATCTGCGTCTCCTTGCCGCGGGCGGCCTCTTCCAGCGTGATCTCCATCGCGTAGCTGAGATCGCTGCCGCGGTAGACCTGCTGGCCGCCGCCGCGCCGCCCGCCGCCCTGGCCGCCGAAGATGTCGCCGAAGATGTCGCCGAAGGCTTCGGCAAAGCCGCCAAAGCCTTCCGCGCCCGGGCCGCCGCGGCCGGCGCCCATGTTGGGATCCACGCCGGCATGGCCGTACTGGTCATAGGCCGCGCGCTTCTGCCCGTCCGACAGCATCTCGTAGGCCTCCTTGGCCTCCTTGAACTGTTCCTCGGCCTTCTTCGCACCCTCGCCCTGGTTGCGGTCGGGGTGGTACTTCATGGCCAGCTTGCGGTAGGCCTTCTTGATGTCGTCTTCGGACGCGTTCTTGGCGACGCCGAGGACTTCGTAGTAATCGCGCTTGGAAGCCATGCTTCTCTTTCAAGGGGAAAGCCCGGGGCGCCCAAAGCGCTCCCGGGCCGAAGTCATTCGAAGGATTACTTGCCGTCCTTGACTTCCTTGAACTCGGCATCCACGACGTTGTCGTCGGCCGGGCGCTTGGCTTCGGCCTGCTGAGCAGCCTGCGGCTGCTCGGCACCGGCCGCCGCGGCTGCCGCGGCCTGGGCGCCCTGCTGGTCGGCATAGATCTTCTCGCCCAGCTTCTGGCTGGCCGTCATCAGCGCCTCGGTCTTGGCCTCGATCGCGGCCTGGTCGTCGCCCTTGATGGCTTCTTCCAGCTCCTTGACGGCGGCCTCGATCTTGTCCTTCTCGCCGGCGTCCAGCTTGTCGCCATGCTCGGCCAGCGACTTGCGCACGCTGTGCACCATGCCGTCGGCCTGGTTGCGGGCCTGCACCAGCTCGACCTTCTTCTTGTCCTCAGCCGCGTTGGCCTCGGCGTCCTTCACCATCTTCTCGATCTCGGCCTCGGACAGGCCCGAGTTCGCCTTGATGGTGATCTTGTTTTCCTTGCCGGTGCCCTTGTCCTTGGCGCCCACGTGCAGGATGCCGTTGGCGTCGATGTCGAAGGTCACCTCGATCTGCGGCAGGCCGCGCGGCGCGGCGGGAATGCCTTCCAGGTTGAACTCGCCCAGCAGCTTGTTGCCCGCGGCGATCTCGCGCTCGCCCTGGAACACCTTGATGGTCACGGCCGGCTGGTTGTCGTCGGCGGTGGAGAACACCTGCGAGAACTTGGTCGGGATGGTGGTGTTCTTGGCGATCATCTTGGTCATGACGCCGCCCATGGTCTCGATGCCGAGCGACAGCGGGGTCACGTCCAGCAGCAGCACGTCCTTGCGGTCGCCCGAGAGCACCTGGCCCTGGATGGCGGCGCCGACGGCCACGGCCTCGTCGGGGTTGACGTCCTTGCGCGGCTCCTTGCCGAAGAACTCCTTGACCTTCTCCTGCACCTTGGGCATGCGGGTCATGCCGCCCACCAGGATGACGTCGTCGATGTCGCTCACGGCCACGCCGGCATCCTTGATGGCGATGCGGCAGGGGGCAATGGTGCGCTCGATCAGCTCGTCAACCAGGCTTTCCAGCTTGGCGCGGGTCAGCTTGACGTTCAGGTGCTTGGGGCCCGACGCGTCGGCCGTGATGTAGGGCAGGTTGACGTCGGTCTGCGACGAGTTGGACAGCTCGATCTTGGCCTTCTCGGCGGCTTCCTTCAGGCGCTGCAGGGCCAGCACGTCCTTGGTCAGGTCGACGCCCTGTTCCTTTTTGAACTCGGTGACGATGTAGTCGATGATGCGCTGGTCGAAGTCCTCGCCGCCCAGGAAGGTGTCGCCGTTGGTCGACAGCACTTCGAACTGCTTCTCGCCGTCGACGTCCGCGATCTCGATGATGGAGACGTCGAAGGTGCCGCCGCCCAGGTCATAGACGACGATCTTGCGGTCGCCCTTGCCATGCTTGTCCAGGCCGAAGGCCAGGGCCGCGGCGGTGGGCTCGTTGATGATGCGCTTGACGTCCAGGCCGGCGATGCGGCCGGCGTCCTTGGTGGCCTGGCGCTGCGCGTCGTTGAAGTAGGCCGGCACCGTGATGACGGCCTCGGTCACTTCCTCGCCGAGATAGTCCTCGGCCGTCTTCTTCATCTTGCGCAGCACCTCGGCGCTGACCTGGGGAGGCGCGAACTTCTTGCCGCGCACCTCCACCCAGGCGTCGCCGTTGTCGGCGGCGGCGATGGTGTAGGGCATCAGGTCGATGTCCTTCTGCACTTCCTTCTCGGAGAACTTGCGGCCGATCAGGCGCTTGACGGCGTACAGCGTGTTCTTGGGGTTGGTCACCGACTGGCGCTTGGCCGAGGCGCCGACGAGGATCTCGCCGTCTTCCTGGTAGGCAATGATGGACGGCGTGGTGCGCGCGCCTTCCGCGTTCTCGATCACGCGGGTGGTGTTGCCCTCCATGACCGCCACGCAAGAGTTGGTGGTGCCGAGGTCAATGCCGATGATCTTTCCCATGGGGTGCTCCTGAGGATTTGGTGATGTGTTCGAGTTGTGGATAAGTCTTGCCGTTTCAAGGGCACGGCAGCTTGTTTATGACTTAGGCGCGGCCACCGTCACGAGGGCCGGGCGCAGCACGCGGTCGGCGATCAGGAAGCCTTTTTGCAGCACGGTGACCACCGTGTTGGCGTCCTGCTCGGCCGGCACCACGGAGATGGCCTGGTGCTGGTGGGGGTCGAACTTGCTGCCCGGGCCCGGGTTGACCTCGACGACCTTGTTGCGTTCCAGCGCGCTGGCCAGCTGGCGGCGCGTGGCGTGCACGCCTTCGAGCATGGCCTCGACCTGGGTGCCGGGGGTCGCGATGGCGGCATCCAGGCTGTCCATCACCGGCAGCATGGATTCGGCAAAGCCCTCGATGGCGAACTTGCGGGCCTTGGCGAGCTCTTCCTCGCTGCGGCGGCGGGTGTTCTCCACCTCGGCCTTGGCGCGCAGATAGGCGTCGCTCATCTCGGCGAGGCGCCCTTCCAGCTCGGCGATCTTGATCTCGGGGTTCAGCTCGGCGGCCGTGGGTTCGGGTGCGCCGGCGGCGTCTTCGGGTAGGGGGGTCTCGTTGGTCATGGCATCCAGGATTGGGTTCGCGTCGACATGGGGCGCAATGTCCCGGTTTCAAGAGGGGAATTCGAAACGGATGATCCGGGTTAACCCGGATCTTCATCATCCAGCGAGGCCGACCAGCGATCCCAGTCCGCCAGGCGGCGGCGGTCCTGCTTGGTCGGCCGGCCCTGGACGATGGTGGCCGCCGGTTCCGGCGCCAGGCGGCGGGCCTCGGCGGCGGCCTCGCGGGCGGTGATGCTGGCCTGAGTCTCGGCATACAGCGCCTGGGCCTGCGGTGCCGGGCCGCGCTGGGCAGACAGGCCCAGCACCGCCACCTCGCGGGTCACGGCGCCCGTGCGCAAGGTCAGCAGGTCGCCCACCTTGACGTCCCGGGACGGCTTGACCGGCTGGCCGGCGATGCGCACCCGGCCCAGGTTGATCTCGTCCACGGCCAGGGCCCGGGTTTTGTAGAAGCGTGCGGCCCACAGCCATTTGTCCAGGCGCATGCTCGCCGGGGCCTGGCTCATTCGCGGGCTCCGGCGGCCAAGGCGCGCTGACGCTGCAGGGCCAGCGTGTCGGCGTGCGGGGCGGCCGGCGGCCAACCCTGCAGGTGCCGCTCGGCGAGGTCGGCGAGGGCCCGCATGCCGGCCGGGTGGTCGTTCAGGCAGGGGATGTAGCCAAAGCGCTCGCCGCCGGCGGCGAGGAAGGCGGCGCGCGCCTCCTGGTTGATTTCCTCCAGCGTCTCCAGGCAGTCGGCCGCGAAGCCGGGGCAGATGACGTCCACCGCCTTCACGCCGCCCGTGGCCAGCTTGACCAGGCTGGGCTCGGTGTAGGGCTGCAGCCACTTGGCCCGCCCGAAGCGGCTCTGGAAGGTGACCAGCCATTCGCCATCCTTCAGGCCCAGCGCCTCGGCGAGCAGGCGGCCGGTCTTCAGGCATTCGCAGTGGTAGGGGTCGCCCAGGTGCAGCGTGCGTTCGGGCATGCCGTGGAAGCTCATGACGAGCCTGTCGCCGCGGCCTTCGCGCTGCCAGTGCTCGCGCACGGTCTGGGCCAGGGCGGCGATGTAGCCCGAGTCGTCGTGGTAGCGGTTGACGAAGCGCAGCTCGGGCAGGTGGCGGGTCTGCAGGGTCCAGCGTGCCACGTCGTCGATGACGCTGGCCGTGGTCGCGCCTGAATATTGCGGGTAGGCCGGCAGCACCAGCACGCGGCGGGCGCCGTCGCGCTTGAGGGCGGAGAGCTGCGCGGCAATGGCCGGCTCGCCATAGCGCATGGCCATGGCGACCTTCACGCGCAGGCCACGCTCACCGAGGTAGCCCTGCAGCAGCTTGGCCTGCTTCGTCGTCCACACCTTGAGCGGCGAGCCCTCGGGCGTCCAGATGCTGGCGTACTTGGCGGCCGACTTGGCCGGCCGCACGCGCAGGATGATGCCGTGCAGGATCAGCGCCCAGACGAGCTTGGGGATCTCGACGACGCGCGGGTCGGCCAGGAACTGGGCCAGATAGCGGCGCAGCGCCGGCGCGGTGGGTGCCTCGGGCGTGCCGAGGTTGCACAGCAGGACGGCGACGTCGGTGGCGGGCGCGGCGCCGTGGCGCTGCGGCGGTTCGGGAAGAAAGGCCATGTCAGATGCGACGGGTGGTGATTGCGGGGCGAGCGCCGGGCCCGCCATGGCGATGCGCTTGCCGGTCAATCCGGCAAGCATCGCCGTGCCCTCGGGGGGCCGGCCAAGGGACTCCTTGGACGAGGGGGTTCATCGACGCGAACGCGGGCCCAGGGATTGGGGTTCGGTGTCGTAGAAGTGCAGCACCTCGAAGCGCACGCTGGGCGACTGCTCGTCACCCGGGGGGCCGCCCAGGCCTATGGTGCCGCTGCCGTGCAGCGTGCAGCTGCCGCGCTTGAGGCTGAGCAGTTCGCCCGAGTCGCCGAAGCGCACATAGGTGCCGTTGTAGGACAGGTCGGTCAGCTCGAAGCTGCTGCCCTGCCAGTCGATGCGGGCATGCGAGCGCGACACCCGGGCATCGGTGATGCAGTAGGTGGCCTGCACGCTGCGGCCCAGCACGATGGGCATGGCGGCGATGTCGAAGACGCGGTCCAGCTCGCGCCAGATCAGGCGCATGCCCTCGGGCTCGGTGGAGCGCATGGGCTCGCCGAACTGCGTGGCCGCGGCGTCGGCGCCGGGCAGCGGCGCGGCGTCCAGCCGGTAGACGTGCACGGGCTCGATGCGGCCACGCACGGAGATGCGGTCCAGGCTGCGGAAGCGCCCCTTAGAGGCATGGTGCAGGCCGGCCAGCACCTCGGCCGTGATGAGGGTCTCGCCGTCGCCGGCATGGTCGATGAGGCGGGCGGCGACGTTGACCGCGTCGCCGAAGCAGTCGCCATTGAGCTCCACGACCTCGCCGCGCGCCAGCGCCACCTGCAGCCGCAGCGCCAGCAGCGCGGGGTCGTTCTGGCGGCGGGCGCGCTGGGCGGTCTTGTCCAGCATCTCCTGCATGCGCTGGGCCGCGCGCACGCCGTCGCGCGGCGTCTCGAAGGCAGCCATCAGGCCGTCGCCCAGCGTCTTGATGAGCTGGCCGCCGCTCTCCAGCACGGCGCCGCTGACCTGGCCCACGGTCTGCGTGATCATGGCGCTGGCCTCGGCATTGCCGAGGGACTCGTACAGACCGGTGCTGCCGCGCAGATCGGCAAAAAGGACAGTGCGCTCGCGGATCGCGGTCATGGCGAAAGTTTATCGGCGTAAAAAAGGCCGGCAGGGCCGGCCTTGATCGATCTCATGATCAGAGGTTGTCGAGATAGGTGCGCAACTTGTCCGAACGGCTCGGGTGCTTGAGCTTGCGGATGGCCTTGGCCTCGATCTGGCGGATGCGCTCGCGCGTGACGTCGAACTGCTTGCCGACTTCCTCCAGCGTGTGGTCGCTCTGCATCTCGATGCCGAAGCGCATGCGCAGCACCTTGGCCTCGCGCGGCGTCAGCGAGTCGAGGATGTCCTTCACCACGTCGCGCAGGCCGGCCTGCATCGCGGCCTCGATGGGCGCCGTGTTGTTGGTGTCCTCGATGAAATCGCCCAGGTGGCTGTCGTCGTCGTCGCCGATCGGCGTCTCCATGGAGATCGGCTCCTTGGCGATCTTCATGATCTTGCGGATCTTGTCCTCGGGGATCTCCATCTTCTCGGCCAGCGTCGGGGCGTCCGGCTCGTAGCCGAACTCCTGCAGGTGCTGGCGCGAGATGCGGTTCATCTTGTTGATCGTCTCGATCATGTGAACCGGGATGCGGATGGTGCGGGCCTGGTCGGCGATGGAGCGCGTGATGGCCTGGCGGATCCACCACGTCGCATACGTCGAGAACTTGTAGCCGCGGCGGTATTCGAACTTGTCCACCGCCTTCATCAGGCCGATGTTGCC